>NZ_PDJJ01000001.1:2400000-3600000 GCF_002563715.1 Isoptericola jiangsuensis | reverse complement strand
CGGCCTGACCGACGACGAGGTCGCGGCCCGCGTCGACGAGGTCCTGCACCGCTTCGGCCTCGCGGACCTGCGCGACCGCCACCCCTTCTGGCTGTCCGGCGGGCAGAAGCGCCGCCTCTCCGTCGGCACCGCCCTCATGACCCGCCCCGACGTGCTCGTCCTCGACGAACCGACCTACGGCCAGGACCGGGAGCGCGCCGTCGAGCTCGTCGACCTCCTCACGGCGCTGCACGACGACGGCACCACCGTCGTCGTGGTCTCCCACGACATGCAGCTCGTCGCCGAGCACGCGACGCGCGTCGTCGCGCTCGCGGACGGCCGGGTCGTCGCGGACGGCGCACCGGGGGACGTGCTCGGCGACGACGACGTCCTGCACGCCGCCGGTCTGCGCGTCCCCGCGCTGGCCCGCGCGACCCGTGCGCTGCGGGACCCCGCCTGGCGGGGCGTGGCCCGGCTGGCGGACCTCCCGACCCGTCGCCTCGCCGGGGTGGACGCATGAGCGCGGCGACCACCGCCGGGACCCGCGGGACCCCGCCCGTCACCCCGGCGCGCGTCGCCGCCACCACTTCGGACGGCGCCGCGCCCCGTCGCGGGAGCCTCGCCGACCTGCGCACCTACCACCCGCTGGTGAAGATCCTCGGTCCGCTGCCCGTCATGGTCGCGGTCGTCGCGTCCCGCGACGTGCTCACCCCGACGCTCGTCGCGGCCGCCACCCTCGGCGCGATCCTCGTCATGGCGCGCCCTCGCGGCCGGACCCTCGCCGGCCTGCTCGCGGGACTGCCCGCGCTGTGCCTGGTCATGACGGTCTCCTTCGGCGTCCTGACCGACCCCGCGCAGGTCGACCACACGCGACTCCTCGTCGCCGTCGGCCCGTTCGAGCTGTGGTCGGGGGCGCTCGCCGTCGGCCTCGCGACGGCGCTGCGCACCACGGCGCTGCTCCTGCTCGTCCTGCTCGGCGGGCTCACCACCACCGGCACCGACCTCGTGCGGGCCTTCACCCAGCAGCTCCGGCTCCCGTACCGCGTCGGCTGGGCGGCGCTCGCCGCGCTGCGGTTCGTGCCCCGGTTCGCCCACGAGCTGGAGGTCATCCAGGGCGCGCACCGGGTGCGGGGCGTCGCCGACGGCCGCGGCCCCCTCGCGGCGATGCGTCGGTGGCTCGCGACCGTCGTGCCGCTGCTCGCCGGTGGCATCCGGCACGCCGAACGTGTCTCCCTCGCGATGGAGTCCCGCGGGTTCGGCGCCCACCCGCGCCGCACCGAACGCGTCGTCGTGCCGTGGGGCGCGCGCGACGTCGTCCTGCTCGTCTCGATCTGGGTCGTCGGCGCCGCGTGCGTCGTGGCCCCCACCCTCGTCTGACCCTGGAGCGTCCGATGTCCTCGCTGACCACCCGCTACCTCATGACGTGCGCCGCCATCGGCGCCGCCCTGGGCGTCCTGCTCATCCCCGCGAACTTCGTCAGCGCACCGCTGGCCGCCGCCGCGCCGATGGCGTACGCCCCGCTGGTGGGGCTGTGGATCATCGGGCCGGTGCTCGCCACCGCCCTCGTGCGCCGTCCCGCGGCGGCCCTGCTGACGTCGTTCGTCGCCGGCGTCGTGTCGTCCGCGTCGCCCGTGGGCGCCTGGTCGATCGTCACCTGCCTCATGGCGGGCGCCGCCGTCGAGCTGGCGTTCCTCGTCACCCGCTACCGCGTCTGGAGGTCGTGGCTGTTCTACGTCGACGCGGTCGTCCTGGGAGTCCTGTACGTCGCGTCCGGCTGGGCCGCGTTCGACATGGCCGCGATGTCGCCGGTCGTCCTCGTGACGTTCGTCGTGCTCATGGTGGGCAGCTTCGTCGTGTGCACCGCGCTCGGCCTGCTGCTGGCCCGCAAGCTCGCACGGGTCGGTGTCGCGCGGGGTCTCGCCCCCGCACCGGTCCGCACCGCGGTGCCAGAGCCCACCGCCCCGACCTCCTGACGACCCTCGCGACTCAGCGCTTACCGACGCGACTCAGCGCAGAACCCCGCGACTCAGCGCAGAACTTCGCCACTCAGCACAGAACCCCGCCTCTCAGCGCAGAACTCCGCGAGTCAGCGCACCGTCTGGCGAGTCAGCGCTCTCCGACGCGACTCAGCGCAGAACCCCGCCACTCAGCGCTCTCCGACGCGACTCAGCGCAGTTGTGCGCGAGTCAGCGCAAGCTGCCACCGGTCAGTGCTGGTTGCGGGACCGACATCGGACGCGACGCTGAAAGGACGTGGGAGGGGGTCGCGCGTCGTCGTCAGACCCGAAGTGGAGGGCGCCCTGCGCCCGTGAACGCGACGTCGCGCGGCCCCCTCCCACGTCCGGAACCCGAGCGCGCCACGCTGACTCGCGGGAATCCGCGCTGACTCGCCGGGACCTGCGCTGACTCGCCGGGACCTGCGCTGACTCGCGGGAATCTGCGCTGAGTGGCGCTCAGTCGCGGCGGTCGGGTTCGTCGAAGCCGGCCGGCGGGTGGAGGAGGCGCTGGAGGTAGCGGACCTCGCGGACGGCGATGGCGGCGGCGAGGACGAACGGCAGCCACGCCCAGGTGCGTCCGCGGAGGGCGGCGACGAGGGCGACGAGGGCGATGACGCCGGCGCCGACGACGGTGGCGACGCTGGACCAGCGGACCTCGCGGACGGCGCGGACGACGTTCTGCAGCACCCTGCGAGGCTACCGGTCCGAGGGCGCGGCGGGTCACCGACGTCGGTGCGGGCGGCGAGCGGGGGTACCGTGCGGTGGTGACTTCCACCGAGACCGCCATGCCCGTCGTCGACGTGTACGTCGACCCCTTCTGCCCGTTCGCCTGGGTGACGTCCCGTTGGGCGCTCGAGGTCGCGGAGCACCGTGACGTCGCGCTGACGTTCAAGCAGATGAGCCTGTACCTGCTGAACGCGGACAAGGACATCCCGGCGGACTACCGGGAGATGCTGGCGTCGAGCCGTGGCCCGGGCCGGGTGGCGTCGGCGGTGCAGACGGAGCACGGTGCGGAGGCGTTCGGCCGCTTCTACACGGCGTGGGGCACGCGCTGGCACGACGCGAAGGTGCGTGACGTCGACGTGGTGGTGGCGGAGTCGCTGGCCGAGGCGGGTCTCCCGGCGGAGCTGGCGCAGGCTGCGTCGTCGGACAAGTACGACGCGGCGCTGGAGCAGAGCCATCACGCGGGCATGGACCCGGTGGGCGACGAGGTGGGGACGCCGACGTTCCACGTGGACGGGGTGGCGTTCTTCGGTCCGGTGCTGACGCGGGTGCCGCGCGGCGAGGAGGCGGTGGGGATCTTCGACGCGGCGGTGACGCTGGCGGCGTACCCGCACTTCTTCGAGCTGAAGCGGACGCGTACCGAGTCGCCCGTCCACGACTGACCTGGCCTGTCCTGCACCGAGCACTTCTGGAGAATCATGACTCTCGACCTGCGTATCTTCACGGAGCCCCAGCAGGGGGCGTCGTACGACACCCAGCTCGCCGTCGCGCTGGCGGCGGAGCGGCTGGGGTTCGGCGCGTTCTTCCGCAGCGACCACTATCTGGCGATGGGTGGGGACGGGCTGCCGGGGCCGACGGACTCGTGGACGACCTTGGCGGGTCTGGCGCGGGAGACGTCGACGATCCGGTTGGGGACGTTGGTGTCGTCGGCGACGTTCCGCCATCCGGGGGTGCTGGCGATCCAGGTGGCGCAGGTCGACCAGATGTCGGGCGGCCGGGTGGAGCTGGGTCTGGGGGCGGGCTGGTTCGCGGCGGAGCACGCGGCGTACGGCATCCCGTTCCCGGCGAAGCGGTTCGGTCTGCTGGAGGAGCAGCTGGAGGTCGTCACGGGTCTGTGGGGTACGCCGGCGGGGGAGACGTTCAGCTTCTCGGGCGAGCACTACACGCTGACGGACTCGCCGGCGTTGCCGAAGCCGGCGCAGGCGCGGATCCCGATCGTGGTGGGTGGCGGCGGCCCGCGTCGCACGCCGGCGCTGGCGGCGCGGTTCGCGGACGAGTACAACCAGTCGTTCCCGGAGTTCGACACGATCGGGCCGCGGATCGCGGTGATCGAGGAGGCGTTGGCGGCGGCGGGTCGTGAGCCGGGGTCGTTGACGCAGTCGGTGGCGCTGGTGTCGGCGGTCGGCCGGGACGAGGCGGAGTTCGCGCGTCGTGCGGCGGCGATCGGCCGGGAGCCGGCGGAGCTGAGGGAGCACGGGATCGCGGGCACGGTGTCGGAGGCGGTGGACCGGTTGGGTGCGCTGCGCGACGCGGGTGTGGAGCGGGTGTACCTGCAGGTCCTGGACCTGCAGGACCTGGACCACCTGGACCTGGTGGCGCGGGAGGTCGCGACGCAGCTCTGAGCGTCCCCGCCGTCGGCACCGGTGACCGGCGGGCCGGTGCCGTGTGAACGGGCGGTTGCGGGCAGAGCCTCCGGGCGTTGCGGGCTCGTGGAGATTCCCGTCCGGTGTGCCCGGACCGGTGACAGCGGGGCGTGACGACCGTACGTTGTGAGCAGACGAGGAAGTGGGTTCCCCAGTGCGGGGGACCCACTTTCTGCGTCCCGGGGGAGGTCTCCCCGTCGTGCTGGACCGAGTCCGACCGCCTCGTGATGGGACACGCCGATGACCACGCTCGACACGCGCACCCCGGAGCTCCCGTTCCCTGCGGGTCCTCCGCCGGTGCCGACCACGACGATCCAGGGCGACCCGCAGGCTGCGGCTCGCCGTCGGGACGCGAACGCGGCGGCGCACTCGCCGTCGCTGATGCTGATCATGATGCTGGCCACCCTGGGTGCGGTGGCGTACGCGGTGTTCCTGCTGGACCCGGACCATCGGGGTGACTGGCTGCCGTACGCGCTGGTGATCACGGCGGAGTGCGTGCTGCTGGGGCTGGCGCTGCTGGCGATGTGGACGGTGCTGTCGTCGGGGTACAACCCGCGCGACTTCGCGTACCACCATGCGCGGGACCGGATGTTCGACGCGCCGGAGATCCTGCGCGAGGGGGTGGCGGACGACCCGACGCGGTGGCGCCTGTACCTGCACGACCGTCCGGTGGAGGTCGACGTCTTCGTCACGACGTGCGGGGAGGACGTGGACACGATCGCGCGGACGGTGCGCGCGGCGATGGCGGTGCACGGGTCGCACCGGACGTGGGTGCTGGACGACGGCCGGGACGACGAGGTGCGGGACCTCGCGGCGACGCTGGGTGCCCGGTACGTGCGGCGGATGTCGAGCGGCGGGCAGAAGGCCGGGAACATCAACCACGCGTTGAGCATCGCGAAGGGTGACCTGTTCGTGGTGCTGGACGCCGACTTCGTGCCGAAGCCGGACCTGCTCGTCGAGATGGTCCCGTTCTTCGTGCGTGACGACGTCGCGTTCGTCCAGTCGCCGCAGACGTACGGCAACATGCACACCCTCATCTCGCGCGGTGCCGGGTACATGCAGGCCGTGTTCTACCGGTTCGTGCAGCCGGGCCGGAACAGGTTCAACGCGGCGTTCTGCGTGGGGACGAACGTGATGTTCCGTCGCGAGGCCATCGACGACATCGGCGGCATGTGCACGGACTCGAAGTCGGAGGACGTGTGGACGTCCCTGCACCTGCACGAGCGCGGCTGGCGGTCCGTCTACATCCCGCAGACTCTTGCCGTCGGCGACACCCCGGAGACGATCGTCGCGTACGCGAAGCAGCAGCTGCGCTGGGCGACGGGCGGGTTCGAGATCCTGCTGCAGCACAACCCGCTGTCGCCCCGCCGCAAGCTGACCGTCGACCAGCGGCTGCAGTACTTCGTCACCTCGACCCACTACCTGTCGGGGATCGCGCCGCTGCTGCTCCTGCTGGTGCCGCCGCTGCAGATCTACCTGGACCTCGCCCCGATGCGGCTGGACGTGTCGGTGGGCACGTGGCTGCTGTACTACCTGGGGTTCTACGGCCTGCAGATCGCGCTGGCGTTCTTCACGCTCGGGTCGTTCCGCTGGGAGGTGCTGCTGCTGTCGGCGGTGTCCTGGCCGATCTACGTCAAGGCGTTCTGGAACGCCCTGACCGGCAAGCAGCAGGCCTGGTCGGTCACGGGGCGGACCGGCGGCGCCACGTCCCCGTTCGAGGTGATCGTGCCGCAGGTGCTGTGCTTCGTGTTCCTGCTGGTCACCTCCGTGGTGGGGGTGTGGAAGCACGGCGGCGACGACGGCCTGCCGGGCCTCTCGGTGGCCTGGAACATCACCAACACCGTCATCCTCGGCGGCTTCCTCGTGACGGCGCTGCGCGAGCACCGGGCCGCCGTGCGCGAGCAGCGCGCCGCGCGCCGACCGGCCCGGGCCGCCCGCCGGGCCGATGTAGTACCGCCCACCCGTCGGGCCACCCGGCGCGACGTCGTGACCACCGGAGGTGCCGCATGACCTGGGCCACGAGACTCAAGCTCGCCGTCGGCGTCGTCGTCGTCCTGGCGCTGTGCGCCACGCTCACGCTGGTGCTGAACCGCCGGCTGACCCAGGCGACGTCGTCGCAGGCCACGATCGTGTCGGAGGACGTCGCGGTCGGCACGGACTACGCGGGCACGATCCTGCAGTCGTTCGTCGAGGAGGGCGACACCGTCGCGGCGGGCGAGCCCCTGTTCAGCCTGCGCAGCCTCGTCCTCGCGCACGACCTGTCCGTGGGACTGGTGTCGAAGCGGGCGTCGGTCAACGAGGTGACGGACGACGGCGAGATCACGGTCGTCGCGCCGGTCGACGGCGTCGTCGCGGAGATCGACGCGACGCAGGGCGGATTCATCCAGGCGGGCGAGGTCGTCGCGACGCTGCACGAGGCGGGCACGACCCGCGTGGACGCGCAGATGCTGCTCGACCCGGCGGACTTCGCCCGCATCGAGAAGGGCTCCTACGTCCGCATCGTGCTGCCGGACCAGACGGAGGTGCCCGGCGAGGTCGCGTCCGTCGCCGTGCAGAACACCCGCAACCGTGCGGAGGCGACGGTGTCGGTGGTCAGCCCGACCCTGGACCAGCAGGCCGCCGACGAGCTCGTGCTGCCCGGCACCCCCGTGGTGGCGCGCGTCGAGCTGCGCGACGACGGACCCCTGGCCGGGCCCGACCTCGCGTTCCAGCGGTTCCTGCAGAGGCTGGGCCTGTGACCCGGACGCGTCGCGTCCTCGCCGCGGCGGCGGTCGTGACCCTGCTCGCGGGGTGCACGACGGCGGACGTCGTCTCCGCGCCGGCGCCGGCCGCGTCCGGGGTCACGGTGACGGACGCCGAGGCGCCCGACGTCGACGTGGCGTCGCTGCCCGACGCCGACGCCCCGGCCGTCCCGATGCGGCTCGCGGACGGGCTCGCCCCGCCGACGAACCGCTGGTTCTCCGGGCTGGTGTTCGGCGACGTCCCGCAGCCCGTGTTCCCCCTGCCCGTCTCGGTCGGCCTCACCGCGTCGGGGTTCGCCTACGGCCTGCCGGACGTGTCCGCGGACGGCACGCTCGTCATGGGCGGGCACGCGGCGCAGGTGCAGGCCGACCTGGGCGAGCCCGTGACCGGTGTCGTGTCGGGCTACGACGCGGCCACCGTCGTCGTCGACCTCGTCGCGGGCGACGACGCGGTGCTCGGCACCCTGCGCCTCACCCGCGGCTCCCCGGTGGTCACCTACACCGCGGGCCGCGACCAGGACCTCGCTCTCGGCCGGCCCTTCGCCGCGACGGACGGCCTGCCCGCCGACGTCGCCGCGACGGACGTCGAGGGGCGCACCCACGTGCTCGTCGGGGCGGACGGCCTCGACGTCACCGGCGTCCTCGCCGAGGACGGTACGTCGCTGGCGCTCGCGGCGGACGACACGGTGTCGTGGCTGGTCGCTCCGGACGGCGGCGAGGGGTCGCTCGGTGACCTCGTCGAGGCGGTCCGCGACCCGGTGGTCGCCGCGGAGGTGGGGTACGCGACGTCCGCGGACGACGTCACCACCGATCTCACCTGGGCGACGGCGGGCGGTGGTCCGGCGGTGGTCGTGCGGTTCCCGCACCAGGGGGACGCCGCGGACGACGTGACGTGCGGGCTCGGCACGTACGCCACGGTGCTCGGCACGGCCGACGTCTGTCTCGCGACGACCCTCGGCTGGACGGTGCCCGCCCGCGAACCGGCGGCCGCTCCCGACCTGTCCGGCGTGGACGCCGGCCTGCGTGACGAGCTCGCCGACCAGGTGCGTGCGGACGCCGCCGCGGTGCTCGCGGAGGTGCGTCCGGCGGACACCTACTTCGGCGGCAAGGCCCTGGCGCGGGACGCGAACCTGTGGTCGCTGGCCCGCGAGCTGGGGCTGGACGGCGTCGCCGCCGACCTGCACGACTCCCTCGTGACGGACCTGCGCACCTGGACCGAGCCGGACGGCTGCACGACCCGCCCCGAACGCTGCTTCACGTTCGACGGGTCCCTGCGCACCGTCGTCGGGCAGGCGCCGTCGTTCGGCAGCGACGAGGGCAACGACCACCACTTCCACTACGGCTACCTGCTCTACGCGGCGGGCGTGCTGGCGGCCGACGACCCGGCGCTGGGCGACGACCTCGCGCCGGTGGTCGACCTGCTCGCGGCGGACGTGGCCGCGGGCGCGGACGTGCCGGTCGACGGTGGCGCCCCGATGCCCGCGCTGCGGGTGTTCGACGTCGTCATGGGGCACTCGTGGGCGTCCGGCCAGGCGCCGTTCGGGGACGGGAACAACCAGGAGTCGTCGTCGGAGGCGGTGAACGCGTGGAACGGGCTCGCGCTGTGGGCGGACGCCCGCGGCGACGACGCCCTCGCGGGGGAGGCGCGCTGGCTGCTGTCCGCGGAGGCGGCGTCCGCGCGGGCCTACTGGACGGACTTCGACACCGCCGACCCCGCGGTCGACGGGTTGGAGGCGTCCGTGACGTCGCTCGTGTGGGACGGCAAGCGGGAGCGCGCCACGTGGTTCTCCGCGGAGCCGAGCGCGGCCCTGGGGATCCTCGTGCTGCCCGTCACGGGAGTCTCGACGTACCTGGGCGGCGACCCGGACCGGGTGCGGGCGAACCTCGTCGAGGCGCTCGGCACCGACGACCTGTGGGCGGACCCCGCGACCTGGGACGTCATGTTCGGCGACCAGCTCCTCGGGTACGCGGCCCTGCTCGGGCCGCAGGACGCCGCCGCGGCGCTCGACGTCGCCCGGGACCTGCCGGACGAGCGCATCGACGACGGCTCCACCCGCGCCTGGCTGCTCGCCTGGATCGCGTCGCGCACCTGACCGCAGCGGCGGGTTCGGCCAGGGGGGCGGTGCCGGTCGGCGTGAGTCAGCCCACGCCGGGACCAGCGGGATGCTGCGGTCCGCGCGGGTACAGTGAGGCGACTCTTCACACCTTCTTCACGGACGGAGCATCATGCAGCGCGGATGGACCACGCACGGCGACGGTCGCCGGGTCGCCCCGGGCGAGGTCGTCGCCCCCGGCGAACGGCTCTCGTGGCCGCGGACGATCGGCATCGGCCTCCAGCACATCGTCGCCATGTTCGGTGCGACGTTCCTCGTCCCGCTGATCACGGGCTTCCCGCCGTCGACGACGCTGTTCTTCTCGGCGATCGGCACCATCGGGTTCCTGCTCATCACGGGCAACCGCCTGCCGAGCTACCTGGGGTCGAGCTTCGCGTTCATCGCGCCCATCGGCGCGGCGACGGCGTCCGGCGGCCACTCGGCGGCGGTCGGCGGCATCCTCGTCACCGGTCTCCTGCTCGTGCTGGTCGGCGTGGTCGTGCACTTCGCGGGCCCGCGCTGGATCGACGTCGTCATGCCCCCGGTCGTCACGGGCGTCATCGTCGCCCTCATCGGCCTCAACCTGGCCCCGGCCGCCTGGAACAACTACCAGCTCGCCCCGGTGACCGCCACCGTCACCCTGGCGTCCGTGGTGCTCATCTCCGTGCTGTTCCGCGGCATCCTGGGGCGTCTGTCCATCCTCCTCGGCGTCCTGGTCGGCTACGTCGTCGCGGTCGTCCGCGGCGAGGTGGACTTCAGCCAGGTCGAGCAGGCGGACCTCTTCGGTCTCCCGGACTTCACCGCGCCGACGTTCGACCTGTCGGTCCTCGGGCTCTTCCTGCCCGTCGTGTTCGTCCTCGTCGCCGAGAACGTCGGCCACGTGAAGTCGGTCGCCGCGATGACCGGCCAGAACCTCGACGACCGGATGGGCCGCGCGCTCATCGCCGACGGCGTGGCGACCACGCTCGCCGGCACCGGCGGCGGCTCCGGCACCACCACGTACGCCGAGAACATCGGCGTCATGGCCGCCACCCGCGTCTACTCCACCGCCGCGTACTGGGTGGCGGGCATCGGTGCGCTGCTGCTGTCGTTCTCCCCGGTGTTCGGCGAGATCATCAACAGTGTGCCCGTCGGCGTCCTCGGCGGCGTCACCACGGTGCTGTACGGCATGATCGGCGTGCTCGGGTTCCGCATCTGGGTGCAGAACAAGGTGGACTTCGCCGACCCGGTGAACCTCACGACGGCGGCCGTGCCGCTCATCATCGGCATCGCCAACTACACGTGGGGCGTGGGCGACCTCGTGTTCGAGGGCATCGCGCTCGGCACTGCGGCCGCCCTGGTGATCTACCACCTCATGCGGACGATCGGCCGCTGGCGCGGGACGACCGCGGAGATCGCCTCCCCGGCGTCCGCGTCGATGACGGACGACCGCGTCGACGACTCCCCGGTGGGGTCGGACGGGACGACGTCCGACTGACGTCAGGCGTCCTCGGGCGGGGCCTCTTCCTGGGGGTCCCGCCCGAGCCCGTACTCGCGCGCGACGGGGGTGATCTCGTCGACCGGCTGGCAGCCCGGCAGGTTCTGCATCGGCTGGTCCGCCGCGAGCGGGACCTCCTCGACCGGCAGCGGCTCCACCCACTCCGTGCCGACGACGAGGTCCACGACGGCGCCGTTGCGGTCGTCGAGGATCAGCTCGATGTCGGGGAACTGCGCGGCGAGCGTGTAGGCCGCGACGACCCCCTTCGCGCCGTACCGGATCTCGGACAGGCCCTCGACGGGGCGGGAGAAGTCGCCGGAGTCGCGGACGTCGAAGCCGCGCTCGCTGAGGACCTCCTCGTTGGCGCCGGCGAGGGCGAACCGGTCGTCCGCGGCGTTGTAGATCCGCACCCGCACCTTGTCGTACGCCAGCGGGAGGGTGCCGTCGGCGGACTCCGGCAGGCAGGCCGGGCGCATGGCGGTGGCCGTGGCCGCCGGGGTGTGGATCGGCTCGGCGAACGGCGCCTCGATCGTGTCCGTGTAGATGGCGACGGCACCCAGGCCGACCAGCACGAGGAACGCCAGCAGCAGCCCGAAGATCACGGCCTGGCGTTCGTGCTTGCGGCGGCGCCGGGTGACGCGTGCCGGGTCCTGAGCTGTCGAGGTCACGCGACGAAACTACCCGAGAATCCGAGAATCACCGGCCTCACGCCACCGTGAGGACGCGAGCGTGGAGGATGGGCCGCTGCTGGAGGGCGGCCCGGACGGCGCGGTGCAGACCGTCCTCCAGGTAGAGCACCCCGTGGTACTCGACGACGTGGGCGAAGAGGTCGCCGAAGAACGTGGAGTCGTCGGCCAGCAGGGCGTCGAGGTCGAGGGTCCGCTTGGTCGTCACGAGCTCGTCGAGGCGCACCTGTCGGGGCGGGACGTCCGACCAGTCCCCGACGCCGTCGCGTCCGTGGTCCGGGTAGGGGCGTCCTGCGCCCACGGCCTTGAAGATCATGGCTGCCATCGTAGGGGGCACCGGTCGGGCCGGGCCGGGCGCCCGGCGGGGTCGGGTCGGCTGGTGTGGGCCCCGCGGATGCGGGACACTGGTGCCCTGACCGGCGTGGTAGCGCTTCCACAGCCGGTCGGGACCACCGTCCGATCAAAGGAGATCGATCATGTCCCACCACGCCGGTGCGCCCGCGCTCCGTCGGGTGGCGGCGATCGCCGCCGCCGCGCTCCTCACCGTTCCCGCACTGGTCGCCGGCTCCGCGTCGGCGGCCCCGCCGCCGCCCCGCGACCCCGTCCTGTGGACGAACCCCGACAGCTCCACCCGGCAGCACGTCGCCGAGCTCGACCTCCAGGGCGACGCCCGCGCCGACGCCGAGGCCCTCGCCGCCGTGCCGACCGCCACCTGGTTCACCGGCGGCACCCCCGTCAGCGTCAAGCAGGACGTCAAGGACGTCGTCGTGCACGCGCACGCCGCCGGCCAGGTGCCCGTGCTCGTCGCCTACAACCTGCCGTTCCGCGACTGCGCCCAGTACTCCGCGGGCGGCGCCACCAGCGCCGCCGAGTACGAGGCGTGGATCGACGCGTTCGCCCGCGGCATCGGCAACAAGCAGGCGATCGTCGTCCTCGAGCCGGACGGCCTGGGGATCATCCCCTGGTACACGACGTTCGAGGGCACCGAGGAGTGGTGCCGACCCGCCGAGGCCGACGCGGAGACCGCCGCCGCCGAGAGGTTCGCCATGCTGAACCACGCCGTCGACGCCTTCGCGGGCCTCGCCGGCACCTCGGTCTACCTGGACGGCACCCACAGCGGGTGGCTCAACGTCGGCGACATCACGGACCGGCTGCTCCAGGCGGGCGTCGAGCGCGCCGACGGGTTCTTCCTCAACGCCTCCAACTACGAGCACACGACCAACGTCACCGCCTACGGCCGCTGGATCAGCTCGTGCCTCGCGCTGGTCACGGAGGTGGGCGGCGCGCCGGGCGACTGCGGCAACCAGTACTGGAACGGCGGCCCGGCCACCGACTGGCAGGGCACGGCCATGACGTCGTTCGCCCCGTGGTCGTCGGGTCCGCTCGACGAGGTACCGCTGGACCGCAACACGCTCGGCATCGACTCGCGGTACGCGGCGGCGCTGGGCGACGTCGAGCCGTCCACGCACTTCGTGATCGACACCTCCCGCAACGGGCAGGGGCCGTGGGACCCGTCGACGTCGGCGAACACCTACCCGGACGCCGAGACGTGGTGCAACCCGCCGGACCGCGGGCTCGGTGCGCGACCCACGCTCGACGTCGACGACCCGCTGGTCGACGCGTACCTGTGGATCAAGGTGCCGGGGGAGTCGGACGGCCAGTGCTACCGCGGCACGGGCGGCCCGCTCGACCCCGAGCGCGGGATGGTCGACCCGCCGGCCGGCCAGTGGTTCGTCGAGCAGGCGGACGAGCTGATCGCCCTCGCCGACCCGGCGTTCTGACGTGACCTCGTCCCCGCCGGTGCGTCCGGCGGGTACGACGAAGGCCCGCACCGTTCGGTGCGGGCCTTCGGCCGGCGGAGGATGGGGGATTCGAACCCCCGAGGGCGTGAACCCAACACGCTTTCCAAGCGTGCGCCATAGGCCGCTAGGCGAATCCTCCTTTGGTGCCACCCGCTGCACGTCTGCGCAGGCAACTTCAGCAGAATAGCGGACGCAGGGCCCGGACTCCGAATCGGGGTGCTGTGAGGTGCACGACCCGCTCGCGAGGCCGGGGTGCGGACGGGTTTCGGAACAGGCCCGGGTCTCGGTTAGGGTGGGGGCAGACCCCTCGTGCGGCACCATCTCGCCGAACTCCCCCAGGGCCGGAAGGCAGCAAGGGTAAGTGAGCTCTGGTGGGTGCGCGAGGGGTCCTTTGCTGCCCGACGATGGGCGTTTTGCCCCGTTCTCGGCACCGATCTCGCGATGCGGACGTCGAATCGTCCGAAGAGTGGGATTTCCCGGGTTCCGAGTTGGAGAACCCGCCCCCCGGATGGTCATCTGGTGCCATGCACCGCACCGTCAGCCCAGCACCCAGCCCCGCGCGCCGCACCCTGCGCGCCGGCATGTGCTGTCCTGCGGCCAGCGGGCGAATGCGCCGGGGCTGACACGCCCCCGCCCCCACCGCCGTCGACCACCGACGGCTCGCCCGCCGCGCGCTGATGGCCGCGGCTCGCACCCCTCACCCTCCCCGCACCGGCGAGACCCGCCGTCGTGCAGCCCTGCCCGAAGGACACCATCGTGAACCTGCGCTCCACCCTGCTCGCCGCCGGCACCCTCGCCTCCGTCCTCGCCCTCGCCGCCTGCGGTGGCGACAGCGAGGCCGCCGCCCCCGCCGCCGGCACCCCCGAGGACCCGATCCGCATCGGCGTCGTCTCCTCCGGCGAGGACTACTGGACCACCTTCACCGAGGCCGCCGCGGCCGAGGGCATCACCGTCGAGATCGAGAACTTCTCCGACTACCAGCTGCCCAACCAGGGGCTGTCCGACGGCGACCTCGACCTCAACCAGTTCCAGCACCTGCAGTTCCTCGCCGGCTACAACGTGGCCCGCGGCGACGACCTCACCCCCATCGGCGCCACCGCCGTCTATCCGCTCGGCCTCTACTCGACCGCCCACGCGAGCCTCGACGAGATCCCCGCCGGCGGCCAGGTCGCCATCCCCAACGACGAGACCAACCAGGCGCGCGCCCTTCTCGTCCTCCAGGAGGCCGGCCTCCTCACGCTGCGCGACGGCGGCAACTCGTTCTCCACCCCCGCCGACGTCGTCGCCGAGGAGTCGAAGGTCACCGTCACCCCCGTCGACGCCGCGCAGACCGCGCTCGCCCTCCAGGACGTCGACGCGTCGATCATCAACAACGACTTCGTCGGCGACGCCGGCCTCACCGTCGACGACGCGATCTTCTCCGACGACCCCGACGCGTCGGCCGCCGAGCCCTACATCAACATCTGGGTCTCCCGGGCCGAGGACGCCGACGACGAGACGCTGAACAAGCTCGTCGACATCTTCCACACCACCGAGGTCGAGGAGGGCGTCATCGAGGCCTCCGGCGGCACCGGCGTCATCAAGGACAACGACGCCGCCGACCTCCAGGCCATCCTCGACGGCATCGAGACGAACCTTGCCGCCCAGGGCTGATCCGTCCCGCCCGCGAGTCAGCGCAGGTTCCGCCGAGTCAGCGCAGGTTCCCGTGACTCAGCGCAGATCCGTCCGAGTCAGCGCGGGATCCTGCAAGATCCCGCGCTGACTCGCGGCCGACAGCGCTGACTCGCGGGTTCCCGCGCTGACTCGCGGAGAGTTGCGCTGAGTCACGGGAACCTGCGCTGAGTCGCGGAGAGTTGCGCTGAGTCGCGGGGAGCCGCGCTGAGTCGCGGTCGAGAGTCGTTCGAAAGGAGAGTCGTGAGCGAGCCCATCATCAGCTTTCGCGACGTCGTCAAGGAGTTCCCCGCCCCCCGAGGGTTCCGTCGGGGACGGCGTCACGGCGCCGCCGTGCGGGCCGTCGACGGCGTCACGCTGGACGTCGCGGCCGGGGAGATCTTCGGCGTCATCGGCTACTCGGGCGCCGGCAAGTCCACGCTCGTGCGGCTCGTCAACGCCCTGGAGACGACGACGTCCGGCGCGGTCGTCGTCGACGGCACCGACCTCACGGGGCTGAGCGAGGCGCGCCTGCGACCGGTCCGCGCCGGCATCGGCATGATCTTCCAGCAGTTCAACCTGCTGTCGTCGCGCACGGTCGCGGGGAACGTCGCCTACCCGCTGGATGTCGCGGGCTGGTCCCGCGCCGACCGGGACGCCCGGGTCGCCGAGCTGCTCGACTTCGTCGGCATCGCGGACAAGGCGGGCGTCCACCCCGCGAAGCTGTCCGGCGGGCAGAAGCAGCGCGTCGGCATCGCCCGGGCGCTGGCCGCGAACCCGCGGATCCTCCTCGCCGACGAGGCCACGAGCGCGCTCGACCCCGAGACCACGGCCGACGTCCTCGCCCTGCTGCAGCGCGTGAACCGCGAGCTCGGCATCACCGTCGTCGTCATCACGCACGAGATGGAGGTCGTGCGGTCCATCTGTCACCGCGTGGCCGTCATGGAGCACGGCCGCGTCGTCGAGGTCGGGGACGCCTACTCCATCTTCAGCGCCCCGCGCCACGCGGTCACGCGTCGCTTCGTCGCCTCGGCCCTGCGGGACCGCCCGTCCGACGCCGTCCTCGCACGGCTGCGCACCCGGCACGCCGGGCGCATCGTCACGGTCCGGGTCGACGAGGTCGCCGGGTCGTCCGCCCAGGTGATGGGCGCGCTCGCCGAGCACGGCGTCACCGGCACCATCGTCTACGGCGGCATCTCCGAGGTCGCGGAGCGCCCCTACGGGTCGCTCACCCTCGAGCTCGTCGGGTCCGACGACGCCGTCACGGCCGCGCTCGACGCGCTGCGGCGCGTGACGGTCGTCGCCGACCACGGCACCGCCGCCCGGCCGGTCGACGACGCGGGCGACCTGCCCGCCGCCCCGGACGACGTCGTCGAGCCGGGCCAGACCCGACCGACCGCCGACCTGCCGCCCCGGCTGCCGGGCGGCGGCACGTTCGGCGGCACCACCGCAGCCCTGGGAGGGATCGACTGATGAGACCTGATCTCGCACCTCTGCTGGTCGACGCGTTCGGCCAGACCGTGTACATGGTGCTCATCACGCTGGTCGTGGGCGGGTTCTTCGGCCTCGTGATCGGGCTGGGGCTGTACCTGACGCGGCCGGGCAACCTGCTGGCGAACCGGGGCGTGTTCGCCGTGCTGAACCTCGCAGTGAACGTGGTGCGGCCGGTGCCGTTCCTCATCTTCCTGGTGGCACTCGGCCCGGTGACGCGTGCCGTCGTCGGCACGACGATCGGCATCGAGGCGTTCACGTTCGCGATGTGCGTGATGGCGTCGTTCGTGTTCGCGCGCCTGGTGGAGCAGAACCTGGTGTCGATCGACCCGGGGGTCATCGAGGCGGCCCGTGCGATGGGGGCGACGCCGCTGCGGATCGTCCGCACCGTCGTCGTGCCGGAGGCGCTGTCGCCGTTGATCCTCGGCTACACGTTCCTGTTCGTGGGCGTGCTCGACATGTCGGCGATCGCCGGGTACCTGGGCGCGGGCGGTCTGGGTGACTTCGCGATCCAGTACGGGTACCGCCAGTACGACTGGGCGGTGACGGCCGTCGTCGTGGTCATCATCGTCGTCATCGTGCAGCTGGTGCAGTGGCTGGGGAACACGCTCGCGAAGCGGGCGCTGCGTCGCTGACGGCGGGCTCAGAACAGCTTCTTGTCCTTGACGACGCGTCCGTCGCGCAGGACCCAGCGCTGACCGGTGTCGTCCACGGCGGCGAACCGGTGCTCCTCGGTCCCGCCGCCCCAGCCGAGCTTCGCGGTCTGCATCCACGCGTCGGTGAGGACCGCGGGCGTCGAGTCCGCGGCGACGCGGGTGAAGAAGTGCTTCTTGCCCGCCAGGAATCCCTTGCCGAGCGCGGCGTCGACCATCTTCCAGCCGGTGACGTCGCGGAAGCCCAGCATGGCGTGGGCGCCGAACAGGACGCCGAGGTCGGCGACGAGCTGGTTGTTGCCGAGGGTGCTGCACCCGCCCCACAGCACGAGCCGGGGGACGACGCCGAGGTCCGCCGAACCGCGACGGAGGGTCGCCGACTCCTTGCCCGAGGCGAGCTCGATCCTGTCGGCGTGGAAGGTGAGCGTGACGTCGCCGGCGTCGTTGGACAGCTCGCGCCCACCGAAGTGGCCCCCGAGGTAGAGCCACTCGTGGTCGTGGGCGAAGAAGTCCTTCAGCTCGGCGAGGGTCGGGGCGGACTTCTTGATCGGCGCGGTCGCGGTGAACCCGAGCGCGACCGCGCCGGCCTGGAAGGTCGACGCGTCGCCGCGGCTGCCGAGGCTCAGGATCCCGACCCTCACGGCAGGCTCCGCACCATCTGGCGCCCGCCCGCGTCCCGCACCTCGACGAGGTGCTCCTCGCCGAGCCACCGGACCGCCGCGTCGAGCTCGGCCCGGGGGACCCGCAGCTCGGCCCGCAGGGCCGTCATCGACAGCGGGCGGCCGGACCGTTCGAGGGCGGCGAGGACGCGCCCCGCGGCGCCGCCGGTCTCCTGCGGCACGGGCGCGACGTCGGCGTCCTGCGGGGCGTCGTCCGTCGGCGGCGGGTCGGCGAGCGCGGGCTCGGCGAGCGCCCCCATCTTGCGGAACGCCTCCACGTACGGCAGCAGCAGGGCGTGGATCGCCTGGGCTCGCTCGCCCACGGCGCCGAAGCGCGCTCCGGACGGCTGGCCGCTGGAGGCCGCCCACATCCGTTGGCCGAGGAGGGTGTCGGCGAGCTGGCCGTACTGCTCGGCGCCCTCGGCGAACCCGGACCGGCGCAGGGCGTCCTCGAAGTGGGTGAGGATCGTCTCGGCGGTGGCGACGGTCCGCACGATGTTGCGGGTCAGCTCGTCCACGGACATCGGCTCACCCCTGTGGTTCGGTCTTGGACTCGTTCGCGGCGACCTCCAGGATGTCGAGGGCGCGCAGCAGGCCGGGCGGCATCTCGGCCTTCTCCACCTCGACCCGCACCTTGATGGAGGCCCGCTGGTCGGTCGGGGTGGCCCGGCCGCTGAGCACCTGCCCGCGCAGGACGGCGGGCCGGGCGAACGACGCGACGGCGGGCGACGACGACGCCGGGGTCGCCCTGGTGGGGGTCTCGTCGACCGTCGACACCTGGAACTCCAGGTCGATGGTGGCCCGCCGGACCGCGATGAGGGGGACGTCGACGAGGCCCAGCAGGGGGATGCGTACCTCGAAGTCGGACTCGTCGCCGTTCTCGTCCCGCTTGCGGTAGCTGAACGAGACCTGGCGCAGCGAGGGCGGGTCCTGCGCGTCGGCGGGCGCGGTGAGGGCGGGGCCGTCGAAGCCCACCTCGTCGATGAAGTCGACCGTGGTGCGGGCGGCGGCCGCCTGGGCGTCGACCAGCGCGGACATGATGTTGCCGACGGCCTGGCCCAGCGTCAGGGCGGTCAGCGGGTCGATGACGGTCGCCACGTCACACCGCCTTCAGTCCGGTGGTGGCCGACGCGCCGAGGCTCAGCTCCTCGGGCCGCACGGTGAGGCGCAGCTCGCTGACCTGGCTCTCGGGCGTCGCCGCGAGGGCGGCCGCGTCGATGCGGACGTCGACGTCGGACTGGGGTGCGACCTGCGCCTGCCGGAACGCCTCCACCTCGCGCTCGATCCCGCCGGCCTCCTCGGCCACGACCGCCTTCAGGTCCTCGGAGAACGACGAGCCGTCGAGGCTCTTGCGGAAGGTGGGGGCGAGCGCGGCGACCTGCTCCTCGACGAACTTCACGGTGAGGTCGTCGAGGGTGCCGGTGCGGCTCGGGTCGAGCGCCGAGGCGAGGTCGACCTCCTGCGCCACCCCCGGGCGGGCGAGCCGCTTGTCGAGGGCGGCGACGATCCGCGGGTTGTCGAGGCGTCCGGCGGACGCGAGCGCCCGGGGCAGGACGCGGTCCCGCACGGCGGCACGCCACACGTCGAGGAGCTGCTGGGGGTCGACCGTGCCGGTCGGGTCCTCGACGGCGTCGACGACGAAGCGCAGCGTGAGCTGCACCTCGCCGATCGCCATCCTCGGGACGGGCAGCTGGGACAGCACCGGGTCGTGACGGTACGTCTCGAGCGTCTGGACGGTGAAGGCGTCGGCGACGCTGTGGCTCTCGGCGAGGTCGCGCAGGAGGCCGCCGACGATGCTGCTCAGCCTGGCCATGTGTCAGCCCTTCCGGTCGTCACGCGGCTTCCTTCTCCTCGACGATGGCGGCCTCGAGGATGTCGATGACGCGCGACAGCCCGGCCGGCATGGTGTCCTGCACGGCGCGCACGTGGATGTCCATGGAGTACTCCCGGGTCGACGTCGCCTGGGACGCGCTGGACGTCTTGAACGCGGCGTTGACGCGGAAGTCGAGCTTCACCGGGGACCAGAAGGCGCTGTAGCTGCCGCCCACGGACGTGTTGAGCTCGAAGGACGTGTTGGTGTTGCGGACGACGGAGTCGGTGAGCTTCGCCTTGAAGTCGATCGTCATCTCGTCGATGCGCAGGTACGGGATGGGCACGATGGCGAGCAGCGGCACGGTCAGGGAGAAGGTGGCGGCGTCGTTGTTCTCGTCGGTCTTCTCGTACTCGAACGTGACGCTGCGGATCTCGCCCGCCTCGGCGTTCCCGGACTGGTTGGTGAAGAGCATGTCGCCGGCGACGCCCGTGGCGGGCTGCTTGAAGCCGACCTTCTGGATGAACTCGACCGTGCTCTGCGCGGCGAGCGCCTGCGCCTCGACGGCCGCCTTCATGGGTCCGCCGATGAGGTGGGCGAAGGGGATCTGGGAGAGCTCCTGGACTGCGCGTGTCATGACGAGGCTTCCTTTCGGGAGGTCGCGCGGGCCGACGTGGCCGTGTCGACGAGGCTGTCATCGAGGTCCTCGAGCCGGACGGCGGGGACCCGGCGGACGAGGGCGTGCCGTTGGGCGATCACGACGCGGGACGCCGTGGCCGCGGGCAGCTCCTCGGCGAGCTCGCGGGCCTTCGCCGCGGTGGGCGCGACCCCGAGCAGCAGGTAGGACTTGCCGACCTTCATGTGCTCGTCTCCGAGGCCGAGCACGAGGAACTCGTCGGCCATCACGACACCTCCTCGGGGGGCGAGGACAGGCGGCGCGTCGTCGCGCCTGCGAGGTGGCGGCCTCCGCGGGACTGCCGCGGGTGGTCGTCGTGTCCCCGGGGACGGTGCCGGGCCGGGGTCAGCGGGGTGCGGGGACGGGCTGGTCGCGGGTGCGGCCTCGCCGTCCTTCTCATGGTCGCCTCGGGCACTGTTGCTCGCTCGGTCCGTGCGGGTGAAAAACGCGGCGGGGGCTGCGGGCCGAGAACCTCTCCTTCCGCTCAGAGGGGTCGTCGGCGCGCCGGCGCACCGGCATGATCGACGGATGGCCGACGACCGACCGGGGGCGCACGGCGTCCGAACTCTGCTGAAGGTGCTCGGCGGACTCGCCCTCGTGATGCTCCTGGCGCTCGCCGCCGTCGTGGTGTGGGCTGCCGCCGCGGTGACCGGTCGGTCGGGTGGCGGCCTGGCCGACGAGCTGGCCGAGCGCGTCGCGATCGGGATCGCGGACGACGTCGAGGGGTCGTACGCCGAACCGCTCGACGCGGAACGTCTCGTCCAGATGGCGGTCGCCGACCCGCGGCGGCCGCCCGACCCGGCCGTCGACTACGACGTCGTCGCTCTCGCCTGGGAGGGCGACTCGGGGGAGGGCGGCGCCACCGTCGACGTCGCGATCCACGTCGAGGTCGCCTCCTGGTCGGACGGCGCGATGTTCGGTGAGCGGCGCGAGGCGAGCAGCACGACCCAGTGCTGGCGGTTCGTCGTGCGGGCCCACGAGCACGACGACGTCGCGGACCACGAGCGGTTCGACTGCCCGCAGGACGTGGTGCGCGCCGGGCCGTCGCCGACGGACCGGCCCTCGCCCTCCCCGACGCCGCTGCCGTCGCTCGGCCCGGACGCCGAGGCCGTCGTCCTGACGACGCTGGACGGGCTGCCGACGGGAGCGACCGCCGCCGCGGCGGAGTCGGCGCTCGCGGCGGCGTTCGACGGGTTCGTCGACGTGCGGGTCGAGCGGAAGGGGAGCGAGCTGGTCGCCGCGGTGGGCGTGCTGCGGGCCCGCGACTGCGTCGTCGGGGTGCGACCCGACGGCGAGGCGGCGTGGCGGTTCAGCGACTTCGACCGCGTCCTGCTGGAGCCGGGCGAGCTCGGCTGCGTGCCCTGGCTCTACCTGAGCCCGGTCACGACGCACTGATCAGACGTCGGTGAGGCGGCGCCACTGCCCGACGAGGACGGCGAGGAAGACCGGTGCGACGGCAGCGGTGAGCAGCAGCGCGGGCCCGTGGACCGCCGCCGCGGCGGCGTCCCCGCCCGTGCCCGTCCACAGGGACGGCACGGCCCACGGGAACCAGGCGCCGCCACCGAGCATGACGACGACCTGCGTCACCGCGACCGTCCCGACCAGCGCCCCGACCGTCGCCAGGGGGCTGCGCGTCCATGTCGCGACCGCGCCGAACGGCAGGGCGAGCCCGGCCGAGAGGACTCCCGCGACGACGGCCCGCCCGGCGGCCGCCCAGTGCCCGCCGTCCCAGGCGACGCCCGGGTCGAGCGCCGCCGTCGTCGCGGCGCACGCCACCACGACCACCGTCGCCGCGACCGCGCACGCGGCCGTCCACGCCAGCACGACGACGGCCCGGGCGAGCGCGACGACGTCCCGCGGCACGGCGAGCGCGAACCAGCCGCCGACCCGGCCGTCGGCCAGGGGTGCACCGAACGCCGCGGCCAGCGCGAAGCCGCCCGCCATGAGCCCGGCCACGGCGAGGACCTGCCCGGCGGCGACGAGCTGGTCGGTCGCGGCGTCCGCGGAACCGAGGCCGACGAGCTTGGCCCCGCCCGCGCCGACGATCGCGCCGGACCGGGCGAGCGCCACCAGCCCGACGCAGGCCGCGGGCACGAGCAGCACCAGCAGGGGCGTCGTCAGGCGGGCCACCGTCGAGTGCCGCCACGCCGCGGCCTCGACGCGCAGCGCCGTGGCGAGCCCCGTCATCGTGCGCCCCCGTCCGCGGCGAGCACGGCCGCGAAGAACCGTCGCTCCATCTCGGGGCCCGGCGCGAGCCCGCCCACGACCCGGCCGGCGTGCACCACGAGCACGCGGTCGGCGACGCGCGCCACCTCGTCGAGGTGGTGGCTGGACACCAGCACGGCCGCCCCGGCGTCGGCGAGGGACCGCACGAGCGTGCGGACCACGACGACGCCGCGCGGGTCGAGCGTGGCCGTCGGCTCGTCGAGCACGACCGCGGCGGGGGAGTGCACGACGGCGCACGCGATGCCGAGGCGCTGCGCGTTCCCCGCCGACAGGGTGCGGGCGCGGGCGTCGGCCCACGGGCCGAGGTCGAGCCGGTCGAGGGCGGCGGCGCTCGCGGCGTCGACGGCGGTGCGGGGCAGGCCGTGCAGGAGGGCCGCGGTGCGCAGGTTCTCGGTGACCGTGAGGTCGGGCGTGACGAGCCCGGCGCCGACGCAGTGCCCGAACCGGCGGGCGGTCGCGGGGTCGAGCCGGGCGGGGTCCTGCCCGTGGACCCGGGCCCGCCCGGTGTCGGGGCGGAGGCGGCCGGTGAGGACCCGCAGGGCCGTGGTCTTCCCGGCGCCGTTGAGGCCGACGAGCGCGACGACCTCGCCCGCCGCGACGGCGAGGTCGAGGCCGTCGAGGGCGGGGCGCCCCGCGAACGCGTGGTGCACGGCGGTGAGCTCGAGGGCGGTCACGGTGCGACCGCGAGGACGTCGAGGGCGCGCGCGACGGTGGCGTGCAGGGGGGTGCCGGGGTCGGCGGCGAGCAGGGCGGCGGTGCACGCGGCGAGGCAGGCCGCGGTGGCGACGGTCGCGTCCAGCCGGGGGGCGCCGTCGGCGACGAGACGGTCGACGATCGCGGCCTCGGTGGCGGCGGTGGACGCGACGACGGCGGCGCGCAGGGCCGGTTCGGCCGCGACGACGGCGACGCGGCGGCGGGCGACCTCGTCCTCGTCGGGGTCGACGGCGTCGAGGGCGGCGAGGAGCCCGCGCCGGACGCGGTCGAGGACGGGGAGGTCGGCGGGCTGTGCGCCGACGGCGGCGGCGACGAGGGGGTCGAACGGGTCGGTGACGACCACGGCGTCCTTGGTGGGGTAGTGCCGGAAGAACGTCATGGGGGTGACGCCGGCGGCACCGGCGATCGCCTCGACGGTGGTCGCGCCGTAGCCGTGCCGCTCGAACAGGTCGAGGGCGACGGCCTGGATGCGGTCGCGGGTGCGCCGGGCGCGGGGGGTCACCGGGGTGCTCACGGATCGATCCTACGCCAAATGTTAGAGACTCACATTTGTGGGCCGGTCCGGCCTCGTGCGTGTCGGCGTCGGCGTCTATCGTTGGGCCGGTGACCACCGCTCTGTACCGCCGCTACCGGCCCGAGACGTTCGCCGAGGTGATCGGCCAGGAGCACGTCACCGCGCCCCTCATGCAGGCGCTGCGCACCGGCCGCGTCAACCACGCCTACCTGTTCTCCGGCCCGCGCGGCTGCGGCAAGACGACGTCGGCGCGCATCCTCGCCCGCACGCTCAACTGCCACGCCAACACCCCCGAGCAGCCGGTCGACACCCCCTGCGGCGTGTGCCCGTCGTGCGTCGAGCTCGCCCGCGGCGGCTCCGGCTCGCTCGACGTCGTCGAGATCGACGCCGCGTCGCACGGCGGCGTCGACGACGCCCGCGACCTGCGCGAGCGCGCCACGTTCGCGCCCACGCGCGACCGCTTCAAGATCTTCGTCATCGACGAGGCCCACATGGTCTCCCCGGCGGGCTTCAACGCGCTGCTGAAGATCGTCGAGGAGCCGCCGCCCCACATCAAGTTCGTGTTCGCGACGACGGAGCCCGACAAGGTCATCGGCACCATCCGGTCGCGCACCCACCACTACCCGTTCCGGCTGCTGCCGCCCGACGTGCTCGGGCCCTACCTGGAGCAGCTGTGCGCCGCCGAGGGCGTCGAGCTCGGCGCGGGCGTCACGCCCCTCGTCACGCGGGCCGGCGGAGGGTCCGCCCGCGACACCCTGTCCGTCCTCGACCAGCTCATCGCCGGGGCCACCGGGAAGGTCGTCGAGTACGACACCGCCGTGGGCCTGCTCGGCTTCACCCACGCCACCCTGCTCGACGACGTCGTGGACGCGATCGCCGCCCGCGACGGCGGCTCGATCTTCCGCGTCGTCGACCACGTCGTCGCCACCGGGCACGAGCCCCGCCGGTTCGTCGAGGACGTCCTGGAGCGGCTGCGCGACCTCATCGTCATCGCGGTGTCCGGCGACGCCGCGGCCGCCGTCCTGCGGGACCTGCCCGCCGACCAGCTCGACCGCATGCGGCACCAGGCCGCGAACCTCGGCGTGGCGGAGCTGTCCCGCGCCGCGGACCTCGTCAACGACGCCCTCACCGAGATGGCGGGCGCCACGTCGCCGCGCCTGCACCTGGAGCTCCTGTGCGCGCGGCTCCTGCTGCCGGGCGCCGACGACGGCACGCAGGGTCTCGCCGCCCGTCTCGACCGCCTCGAGCGGGGCGCGGTCGCCGCCGGTCCCGTCGCCCCCGCGGGCCAGGCGCCGGCTGCCGGAGCCGCGCCGGATCGGCCCACCGCTCCCGCCCCCGTGCCGGGCCCGGTGCCGGACGCCGCTCCCGTCGCCACCGTCGTCGCGGGCGGACTCTCGGGTGCTGCCGCTGCGCGCGCCGCGCTCCAGGCGAGCCGCCGCTCGACCTCGTCGGCCGGGTCCGCGGGGGACGCCCCCGCACCGGCGGCTCCCGCGTCGAGCGCGCCCGCCGCGTCGGCGCCGGCTGCCTCCGCACCGGCAGTCCCCGCGGCCCCGGACACCTCGGCGGAGTCGGCGTCCGACGCGGGTCCGACCCCTGCCGTCGAGGACGCGAGCCCCGCCGCCGCGGACCGGGAGGTCGAGCGCGAGACCGCTGCGCCCGGCTCCGGCGCGCCGGCGGGCTCCCCTGCGCCCCCCGACGCTGCCGGGACCGCCGCGGGCACGCCGGCCCGCGGGGCCGGTCCGGCTGCAGGTCCGGCAGCGGCGCCGACGGGCGCCGAGCAGCCCGCCGCCCACCCGGGGGACGTGGCCGCGGTCGACGGACCGGGGTCGTCGCCCGCCGTCCCCGACGAGGGTTCCGTCGGGGCGTCCGCGACGGAAGCGGCGGACGCCACGGCCTCGCCCGCCGCGGGGACGACGGACGCCACCCCGGCTCTCGCCGACGGCCCGGAGCACGCCGAGGGGACCGGCAGCACGTCGCAGCCTGACACGCCGATGCCCGCGCCGACGCCCGCGCCGGCACAGCCGCAGCCGGTCGCGACGGTGCCCGCGCCGGCGGCCCCGGCCGCCGGGGGGATGACCGCCGAGGAGGTGCGGCGCCGCTGGGACGAGGTCGTCGCGAACCTGTCGAGCCCGGTCACGCGCGCCCTGGTGGACCAGAACGCGCAGGTCGCTTCCCTCGCGGGGGACCGGCTGCTGCTGGCGTTCCAGACCGACGGTCTGGCGCGCAACTTCGCGCAGCCGCGGCACCTGGACGCGTTCGGCGACGCGCTCTACCAGACCCTCGGCCTGCGCGTGCAGCTCGACGTGACGGTGGGGGCGCCGGGCCCGGAGGCCGCCCCGCAGGCGGTGCGACCCGCGAGCGCGCCGGTCGACCGTCCGGGCCGCGCGGACGCCACCCGCTCGGACGCCACCCGGACGGACGCCCCGCGGCAGGGCGCGCCCGCGGCCCGGGAGTCCCGGACCGCGGCGGAGGTCCCGCCGGGCGACGACCCCGGCGACGCCGACCCCTGGCCAGACGTCCCCCCGCCCGACGACGACACCGAGCACCTCCCCGCCGACGCGGGGGCACCGCCCGTACCTGCCCACGGCGCGGACCCGGCTCCCGCAGGCGGTTCGCCTGCCGGTCCGGCCGCCGCCCGCACGACGGACCCCGACCGCCCGGCGCAGGAGGGGGCGGCGTCGGCCCGCGGCGCGGGCTCCGCGGCCGCATTCGCGGGTGGTGCGTCCGCGGCCCGGTCCGACGTCGGCGCGCGGTCCACCGCGTCGCAGCCCGATGCGGGCGCAAGGTCCGCCGCGGCGGCCGCCGACGCGGCCTGGCTCGCCGGCACGCCCGCGCATCCGACCCGCGCCCCGGAGCCGGCACCGACCGGCCGTCCGTCCGGTCCCGGTGGCGGTGCGCCCGCGTCGGCACCCACCGCGTCGGCACCCACCGCCTCCGGACCCTCCGCCTCCGCGTCCTCGGCGCCGTCCGCGCCGGCGGGAGGCTCTGCCGCGTCCGGCGCGCCCGCGGGCAGGGCGGCCTCCGGTGGCGCCACCGCCGCGGCCCGTGCCGCCGTGCGACCCACGGCGTCGGCACCGGAGCGCCCCGCACCGCAGCGGGCCGCGGAACCGTCCGCGCCGGACGCCGGGTACCCCGACGGCTACGACGACATGTCCGACGACGACCCGGACATCGCGTCCACGGGTCTGGTGGGCGTGCCCCTCGTGGTGAAGATGCTCGACGGCACCGTCATCGACGAGGTCGTGGACCAGCCGTGACGGCCCCGACGACGCTGCACATCGTCGCGGCCGTCATCGAGCGCGACGGCCGTGCCCTGCTCGTCCGCAAGCAGGGGACGAGCGCGTTCATGCAGGTGGGCGGCAAGATCGAGCCCGGCGAGGACCCGCTCGCGGCGCTGCTGCGGGAGTGTGCCGAGGAGATCGGTCTCGTCGTCGACGCCGGCAGCGTGCGGCCGCTGGGGCGTCGGCACGCCGTGGCCGCGAACGAGCCGGACCACGTGGTCGACGCGCACGTGTTCGCCGTCGAACTCCCAGCGGGGTTCGAGCCCGAGCCGCGTGCCGAGCTCGCCGAGACCGTGTGGGTGGACCCCGCGGCGCCGGTGACGAGCCACCCCGTGGCGCCGCTGTCCGTGGACCTGCTCGCCGCGGCCGGAGGTCGGGCAGACTGACCGCGTGACGACGACGACGCACCTGCTGCCCCGCGCGACCCCCGAGTCCCAGGGGGTGGACCCCGCCGCCCTGGCCCGGATGGTGGAGCGCCTGGACACGGTCCGGGACGTCCACAGCCTCATGGTGCTGCGGCACGGGCACGTCGTGGCCGAGGCGTGGTGGGACCCGTTCGGCCCGGTCGAGCCGCACCAGCTGTTCTCGGTGTCGAAGTCGGTGACCGCGACCGCCGTCGGGATCGCCGTCGCCGAGGGCCTGCTGTCGGTGGACGACCGGGTGGTCGACCTGCTGCCCGACGACGCCCCCGCCGAGGTGGGGGAGAACCTGGCCCGGATGCGCGTGCGGGACCTGCTGACGATGACGAGCGGGCACGACGCCGACTCGATGCACTTCACGCTGCGCACCCTGCACCGACCGGGCGCGTCGTGGGCGCGGGACATCCTGGCCGCGCCGGTGCCGCAAGTGCCGGGCACCCGGTTCGTCTACGACACGGGCTCGACGTACCTGGTCAGCGCGATCCTGCACCGTCTCACGGGCGAGCGCCTGCTCGACTGGCTGACGCCGCGGCTGTTCGCACCGCTCGGCATCACCGGCGCGACGTGGGAGCAGTGCCCGCGAGGGATCGACGTCGGCGGGTACGGGCTGACGCTCACCACCGAGCAGGTGGCGGTCCTGGGGCAGCTCTGGCTGCAGCGCGGACGCTGGGGCGACCGGCAGCTCGTCCCGGCGTCCTGGGTGGACGCGATGACGTCCGCGCAGGTGCCGAACGGGCCGACCGACCCGCAGGGACCGGGGGAGCAGGTCGACTGGGTGCAGGGGTACGGCTACCAGTTCTGGCGCTGCCGGTTCGACGCCTACCGCGCCGACGGCGCGTTCGGGCAGTTCTGCCTCGTCCGGCCGGAGCACGACCTCGTGGCCGTCCTCACCAGCGGGACCGTGCGCACGGCCAAGGAGCTCACGGTGCTGCTGGAGGACCTGGGCGCGGCGTGCGCGCCGTCGGACGGCGCCGCACCGCGCACGCCCGGCACCGGGACGCCCGGTGGTCCCGCGACCGAGGCGACCCTCGGGGCGCCCCTCGCCCCGACCGGTCTCGCCGTCGCCCGCCCGAGCGGTGCCGCCACGACGCTGCTCGGCCGCATGGTCGACGGCGCGCCGTTCGTCCTGGCGCCGCACGCGGGCGACCACACCCCTGCCGGTGACGTCGCCACGGGCGCTCCCGACGACGACCGCGCCGAGGCGTTCGGCCGGTGGCACGCCCTCGCGGTCCACCACACGGGCGACGGGATCGAGCTGTCCTGGACCACGACGCCGGAGGGGCCGTGGCACGTCGTGCGGTGCGGCGTCGGGTCGTGGACCACGGGCGAGGTCGACCTGGACGGCGCCCCGACGCGCGTCGCGGGGGCCGCCGCGTGGACCGCGCCCGACACGCTCCTGCTGCGCCTGCTCTGGCGGGGGACGCCGTTCGCCCTCGACGTCACGCTGCGGTTCGGCGGCGACGGCGAGGGCCGGCACGTGGAGGTCGCCGTCGACCAGAACGTCTCGTTCGGCCCCACCGCGGTGCTGCGCGCGACCGGTCTCGGCGCCTGAGGGACCCGCCCTCCTGACCTCCGGGTCGGGCGGTCCACGCACGTGATGACAGATGTCACGCCCCGCCCGTGCGGACCTCACACGAACCCGTGACAGGCGGCACTACCTGCGACGACGCCGCGGCGACAGGCTGGGGTCATGACCGAGAACATCATCTCCCTGCGCGGCGTGCGGCGCCGCTACGGCCGCTTCGAGGCGGTGCGCGGCGTCGACCTCGACGTCCGCCGCGGCGAGCTCCTCGCCCTCCTCGGCGTCAACGGCGCCGGCAAGACGTCGCTCGTCGAGCTCGTCGAGGGCCTGGCGCCCGCCGACGGCGGCACGATCAGCGTCCTCGGGCACGACCCGTACCGGGACCGGCACCAGGTCGTGGGCGGCCTCGGCATCATGCTGCAGGAGGCGGGCTTCTCCGCCGACCTCACCACCGCCGAGACCGCCCGCACGTGGGCGGGCACCCTGGCCGCGCCGCGGGACGTCGACGACGTCCTCGCCGCCCTGTCGCTCTCCGGTCGCGCCGACGTGCGCGTCGGCAGCCTGTCCGGCGGCGAGCGCCGCCGCCTCGACCTGGCGCTCGCGATCCTGGGGCGCCCCGAGCTGCTGATCATGGACGAGCCCACCACGGGCCTCGACCCGGAGAGCCGCCGTGCGGTGTGGCGGCTCGTGCGCGGCCTGCTGGACGACGGCATGACGGTGCTGCTCACCACCCACTACCTGGAGGAGGCCGAGGCGCTCGCGGACCGGATCGCGATCATGCGGGCCGGGCGGGTCGTCCGGGAGGGCACCGTCGCCGAGACGGTGGCCGCGGAGCCCGCGCGCGTCGAGTTCGTGCCGTCCGGCGTCGGCGGTGAGCGCCTCACCCTCACGCCGGCCGACCTGCCCGCCCTGTCGGGCCTGGTCGACGCCGAGGTCGAGCGGGACCGCGTCCTGGTGCGCACCACCGCCCTGCAGCACGACCTGGAGACCCTGCTGGTGTGGGCCCGCGAGCGCGGTCTGGCCCTGGAGGAGCTCGGGGCGCGGTCCGCGTCGCTCGAGCAGGCGTTCCTGTCCCTCGCGCAGGGCGCCGACGTCGACGAGGAGGTCGCCGCATGAGCGCCGTCACCGCCACCACCCGCACGACCCGGCCCACCGCCCCGCGCGTGCGCCGGCTGCTCGCCCTGACCCGCGCGGAGACGCTGCTGCTGGTCCGCAACCGCACCGCCCTCATGTACGCCCTGGCGCTGCCGGTCGCGTTCGTCCTGCTGTTCTCCGTCGTCGGCGGGGTGGGTCGCGACGACGCCGTCGGCCAGGACGTCGCGGCGGGCGTCCTGGTGACGCTGCTGACGGTGTCGCTGATCTTCGTCGTCTACTACAACATCACGACCGCGTACGTGGCCCGCCGCGAGGACCGGGTGCTGCAGCGGCTCCTCACGGGGTCGTCGACGCGGCTCGACGTGCTGCTGGCGCCCGCGGTCCCGCCCGCCGTGATCGTGCTGGTCCAGCTCGTCCTCGGGTACACCGCGGTGGCGCTGCTGCTCGACCCGCCGGGGCTCGCGAACCCGGTGCTCGTGCTCGTGGCGGCCCTGGGCGGCACGGCCGTCATGGTGGCGCTCGCCGCCGCCACGGCGGGCATGTCGCGCACCGTCGAGTCGGTGCAGCTCACCACGCTGCCCGTCATCGTGCTGGTCCTGCCGTTCGCGGGCATGTTCCCGCTGCCGCCCGGCAGCGTGGTGGACGTCGTCGCCGGGTTCACGCCGCTGCGGGCCGTCACGGACCTGCTGTGGCTGGGGCTGACCGGCAGCGCCGGCGACGGCGCCACCCTCACCTTCGCCGCGACGTTCGCCGCGGCCGCGCAGCCCCTCGGGGTGGTCGTGGCGTGGACGGCGCTCGCGGCGTGGGTGGCGCAGCGGTGGATGCGCTGGGCGCCGCGCCGGTGACCGGTGCGGACGCGGGGACGTGGCAGGCTGGCCGGGTGACCTCCCACCGGCCCGCCGCGTCCCTCGCCGGCGGTGCCCGCGGCGTCGAGCTGTACACGCGGGTCACGCTCTACCTGTTCGTGCCGCTGGAGGGGTTCTTCTACCTCTACCCGGTCGCCGCGGTGTCCGAGCACCCCGGACCGATGCCGTCGGACCTCGCGCTGGGCGCGGTGGCGGTCGCCGCGATCGTCCACATGGGGCTGTGCTTCGCGACGATCCACGCCGGGTTCGACCGTCCGCTGGTGGACGGCGGACGGCCGCACCCGGCGATGGTCGCGATGCTCGGGGCCACCGCGGTCCTCCTGGCGCTCACCGTCGCCGTCCTGCCGGGCGGGGACGGCTGGTCGGACGCCCGGGCGACGGCCGTGGGCGTGTGCGGCGCGGCGACGTTCGGGGCGCTGGCCGTCGGGTTCCCGTTCCGCCGGCTGGCGGTCGCGGCGGTCGCGGTGCCCGTGCTGGTGGTGGCCGCGGCCGCCCTCGACGGGGACCTGCGGGCGGGCACCGTCCCGGTCGCCGTGTTCCTCTACCTCGCGACGCTGTTCTGGACGGGCACCGTGCGCCTGTCGATGTGGGTGCTGGAGGTCGTGCGCGAGCTCACCGCGGCCCGTGAGGTCGCCGCGCGGCTCGCCGTCGCCGAGGAACGGCTGCGCATCTCCCGGGACATGCACGACGTCGTCGGGCGCGCCCTGTCCGCCGTCGCGGTCAAGAGCGACCTCGCGGCGGCGCTGGCCCGCCGTGGCGACGCGCGCGCGGCCGACGAGATGGTCGAGGTCCGCACCCTCGCCCACGACTCCCTGCGGGAGGTGCGCGGCGTCGTCGCGGGGTACCGGACGGCGGACCTCGCCACCGAGCTCGCGGGCGCGCGCTCCGTCCTGCGCGCCGCAGGGATCTCCGTGCGCGTCGTCGGGGACGTGCCCGCCCTGGACCCGGCGCGCCAGGAGGCGCTCGCCTGGGTCGTGCGCGAGGGCGTGACCAACGTGGTGCGGCACTCGCGCGCCACCCGCTGCCGTCTCGACCTCGACCGTGACGGCGACGCCGTCGTCCTGCGCCTGGAGAACGACGGCGCGGCGCCCGCCGGTGCGTCCACGGTCCGCCCCGGGCCGTCCGCCGGGACGGGCCTGACGGGCCTGCGGGAACGCCTCGCCGCCGTCGGCGGCACCCTCGACGCCGCCGCCCCCGGCGACTCCTTCACCCTGACCGCCCGCGTCCCCGCCGGAGCCGCCGCATGATCCGCATCGTCCTCGCCGACGACGAGACCCTCATCCGGGACGCCGTCGCCCGCCTGCTCGACCTGGAGGACGACCTGGAGGTCGTCGCGGTGGCGGGCACCGGGCCCGAGGCGGTGGCCGTCGTGCAGCGGGAGCGGCCCGACGTCGCCGTGCTCGACCTGCAGATGCCCGGCGCGGACGGCATCGAGGTCGCGGAGGCCGTCCTGGCGGGGCAGCCGGGGTGCGGGGTCGTCATCGTCACCGGGCACGGGCGTCCCGGCCACCTCAAGAAGGCGCTCGGCGCCGGGGTGCGCGGGTTCCTGCCCAAGTCCGTGCCCGCCACCGTGCTCGCGGACACCGTCCGGCAGGTCGCGGCCGGCGGCCGGTACGTCGACCCCGAGCTCGCGGCCGACGCCATCGCCGCCGGGGACTCGCCGCTGACCGCTCGGGAGGCCGACGTCCTGGAGCTCGCCGCCGACGGCGCCCCCGTCGAGGAGATCGCGGCCCGCGCCGCGCTCGCGCCGGGCACGGTGCGCAACTACCTGTCGTCGGCGGTGGCCAAGCTGGGCGTCGCCAACCGGCACGAGGCGGTGCGGATCGCCCGCGCCCAGGGCTGGGTGTGACGGGCGCCCGACGGCCGGGGGCGCGGACGGTCGGCGGCGAGCGTCACGCGCGCCGCGTGCACCGGCGTCACCGGCGGGCCGTAGGCTGAGGACGTGTACGAAGGCGCGGTCCAGGACCTGATCGACGAGCTCGGCCGGCTGCCCGGCGTCGGGCCCAAGAGCGCGCAGCGGATCGCGTTCCACCTGCTCGCCACCGACGCGGCCGACGTCCGCCGCCTCGTCGAGGCGCTCACGCAGGTCAAGGCGCGCGTCCAGTTCTGCGAGACGTGCGGGAACGTCGCCGAGTCCGCGCAGTGCCGCGTCTGCGCCGACCCGCGCCGCGCCGACGACGTCATCTGCGTCGTCGAGGAGCCCAAGGACGTCGTCGTCGTCGAACGCACCCGTGAGTACCGCGGCCGGTACCACGTGCTCGGCGGCGCCATCAACCCGCTGGAGAACGTCGGCCCCGACGACCTGCGCATCAGCCAGCTCCTCACCCGGCTCGCCGACGGCACCGTCACCGAGGTCATCCTCGCCACCGACCCCAACGTCGAGGGCGAGGCCACCGCCACCTACCTGTCCCGCCTCATCGCCCCCATGGGTGTGACCGTCTCCCGTCTGGCGTCGGGCCTGCCCGTCGGGGGAGACTTGGAGTACGCCGACGAGGTCACCCTCGGCCGGGCGTTCGAAGGACGACGGGTCGTCGGAGCCTGACCGGCACCACGGCCCCCGGAAGGACCAGGTGAGGACCGTGCCAGAGATCGCAGCCGACTCCGAGCTCCGCGAGGTCGCGGAGCTGATGTCCGCGCAGGCCCGCACGTTCCTGTCCACGACGACGCAGGTCGCGTCCGGCGGCTTCCCCGGCGCCGAGCTGTCCCTCCTCATCCTGGCGACCTCCGACCTCCTCGCGGCCGGCGCGCGCCTCGCCGCGATCGTCGACGTCGTCCCCGTCGAACGGTTCGAGCCCGACGCCGGACGCGAGACCGACGTCGACCCGTTGCGCGACGCGCTCGCGCAGATGTTCGACGGCTTCGACGACTACGTCGAGGTGCCCGACCCCGTGCTCGGCGGCGACGTCACCCCCGCCACGATGTCCGGCGACCTCGCCTGCGTCACGGAGGAGATCGCCAAGGGCCTCCAGCACTACGACGACGGCCACGAGCTCGAGGGCCTGTGGTGGTGGCAGTTCTCCTACCTGTCGATCTGGGGCGAGCGCGCGTCGTCCGTGCTGCGCGTCTTGCAGGGCGTGCTGTCCCACCTGCGCCTCGACGTGGAGGACGACGTCGCCGCCGAGGCGGAGTACGACGCCCTGCACTCCTGAGGGGCGGGCAGCCGCCGCCCCGCGGGCGGGCGGTGCCTAGGATCACCGGGTGCCCGAACTCGACCTCACCACCGTCCTCCTGCTCGTCCTCGCCGGCCTGGCGGCCGGGTGGGTGGACGCCGTCGTCGGGGGCGGCGGGCTCATCCAGCTCCCGGCGCTGCTCCTCGTCCCCGGGATCTCGCCGGTGCAGGCGCTCGCGACCAACAAGCTGGGCTCGATCATGGGGACCTCGGTCAGCTCCCTGACCTACTACCGCCGGGTCGGGCCGGACCTCACCACGGCGGGGCCGATGGCGCTCGCCGCGCTCGTCGGGGCGTTCGGCGGGGCCGCGCTCGCCACCCTGATCCCCGCCGAGCTCTTCACCCCGATCATCCTCGTGGTCCTGATCGGCGTCCTGCTCTTCACGATCCTCAAGCCGCAGCTCGGCGCGCACGACGACCTCCGCTGGGAGGGCAACCGGCACCGCTGGACGGCCGCCGGCATCGGGCTCGTCATCGGCGCGTACGACGGGCTGCTCGGTCCCGGCACCGGCACGTTCCTCGTCATCTCGCTCGTGAGCATCCTCGGGTACGCGTTCCTCCCGGCGTCGGCGCTGGCGAAGATCGTCAACTTCGCGACCAACCTCGGCGCGCTGCTCTACTTCGTCCCGCACGGCGCGGTGATCTGGGGCCTCGGCCTCGCGATGGGTGCGGCGAACCTCGTCGGCGGGTACGTCGGCGCGCGGATGGCGGTCGCGAAGGGCAGCGGGTTCGTGCGCGTCGTGTTCGTCGTCGTCGTCGGGGCGCTCGTCTGCAAGCTCGGCTACGACGTCGTCGGCGACCTGCTCTGACGGGCGCGCCCCGGCGCCCGGGCGCCCACGGGACGGACGTGCCCTGGCGCCGCCCGCGTCGGCCGTTACGATGGTCGGCGCAAGCATCGAGCACCGGCGGACCGTTGAGAGAGACGGAGGCCGGGAGGAGGAAGCAGCACAACATGGCACTGATCGTGCAGAAGTACGGTGGGTCGTCCGTCGCGGACGCCCAGTCCATCAAGCGGGTGGCGAAGCGCATCGCCGAGGCGAAGCGGGCCGGCAACGACGTGGTCGTGGTGGTGAGCGCCATGGGCGACACCACGGACGAGCTCCTCGACCTGGCCGACCAGATCACCGCCACACCCCCGCAACGAGAGCTCGACATCCTGCTCACGGCAGGCGAGCGGATCTCCATGTCGCTCCTGGCGATGGCGATCACCAACCTCGGCGTCAGGGCGAAGTCCTTCACGGGCCAGCAGGCCGGCCTCATCACCGACGCCGTCCACGGGCGGGCACGGATCGTCGACGTCGTCCCGCACCGCATCCGCGAGACCGTCGAGCGCGGCCAGGTCGCGATCGTCGCCGGGTTCCAGGGCGTCAGCAGCACCAACGACGTGACCACGCTGGGTCGCGGCGGCTCCGACACGACCGCCGTCGCGCTCGCCGCCGGCCTCGACGCGGACGTCTGCGAGATCTACACCGACGTCGACGGCGTGTTCACCGCCGACCCGCGCATCGTCCCCAACGCCCGCAAGATCGAGCGCACCACCTACGAGGAGATGCTCGAGCTCGCGGCGTCCGGCGCCAAGGTGCTGGCGCTGCGCAGCGTCGAGTACGCCCGCCGCTACGGCGTGCCCGTCCACGTCCGCAGCTCGTTCTCCGGCGCGACCGGCACGATGGTCGTCGGCACGCACGGCGACCTCATCGACCCGAACGCCTCGCACGACCAGGAGGAAGCCATGGAAGACCCGATCATCTCCGGCGTCGCGCACGACCGCAGCGAGGCCAAGATCACCATCGTGGGCGTGCCCGACGTCCCCGGGCAGGCCGCCCGCATCTTCGAGGTCGTCGCCGGTGCCGGCGCCAACATCGACATGATCGTGCAGAACGTGTCCGCCGCGGACACCGGCCTCACCGACATCTCCTTCACGCTGCCCCACGGCGACGCGCGCTCCACCATGGCGGCGCTCAACGCCGTCAAGGACGAGCTGAAGTTCGTCGAGCTGCAGCACGACGACCAGATCGGCAAGCTGTCGCTGGTCGGCGCCGGCATGAAGTCGCACCCGGGCGTGTCCGCGCGCCTGTTCGGTGCGCTGCGCGACGCCGGAGTCAACATCGAGATGATCTCCACCTCCGAGATCCGCATCTCCGTCGTCACCCGCGAGGACTCCCTCGACGACGCCGTGCGCGCCGTGCACACCGCGTTCCAGCTCGACTCCGCCGACGGCGAGGCCGTCGTCTACGCGGGCACGGGGCGGTGAGCTGAGATGGCACTGATCAACGACTCCGGGGTGAACGTCGCCGTCGTCGGCGCGACCGGCCAGGTGGGCGGCGTCATGCAGCGCCTCCTCGCGGAGCGGGCCTTCCCCGTCCGCGACCTGCGGTTCTTCGCGTCGGCCCGGTCCGCCGGGACCACGCTGACCTACGAGGGCGTCGAGGTCGTCGTCGAGGACGTCGCCGCGACCGCCACCGACGACCTCGCCGACGTCGACGTCGCGATCTTCTCCGCGGGCGGCGGCACGTCCCGCGAGCACGCGCCGCGGTTCGCCGAGGCCGGCGCCGTCGTCATCGACAACTCGTCCGCGTGGCGCCTCGACCCCGAGGTGCCGCTCGTCGTGTCCGAGGTGAACCCGGAGGCGATCTCCGAGGCCGCCAAGGGGATCGTCGCGAACCCCAACTGCACCACGATGGCCGCCATGCCGGTCCTCAAGCCGCTGTCCGACGAGGCCGGCCTGGAGCGCCTGCGCGTCGCGACCTACCAGGCGGTGTCCGGGTCCGGGCTGGGCGGCGTGCGCGAGCTCGCCGACCAGGCGCGGGCCGCCGTCGCCGGGGACCTCGAGGGTCTCGCGCTCTCCGGGTCCGCCGTCGACTTCCCGGCGCCGGAGAAGTACGTCGCCCCCATCGCGTTCGACGTCATCGCGCTGGCGGGGAACCTGGTCGACGACGGGTCCGGCGAGACCGACGAGGAGCAGAAGCTCCGGAACGAGTCCCGCAAGATCCTCGGCCTGCCCGACCTGGCCGTCGCCGGGACGTGCGTCCGGGTGCCCGTGTTCTCCGGCCACTCGCTCGCCATCCACGCGGAGTTCGCGTCGCCCATCACGCCCGAGCGGGCACGCGAGCTCCTCGCCACCGCACCCGGCGTCGAGGTCGTCGACGTCCCCACGCCGCTCCAGGCCGCCGGCGCCGACCCGTCGTACGTGGGCCGCATCCGCACCGACCAGTCCGTCCCCGGCGGCCGCGGTCTCGTGCTGTTCGTCTCCAACGACAACCTGCGCAAGGGCGCGGCGCTCAACGCCGTGCAGATCGCGGAGCTCGTCGCGGCCGACCTGGCCGAGCTGTCGACCATCGACGTCGCGGAGGCGGCGGCCGCCGCCGACATCTGACGCGAGTCAGCGCCGGTCCTGCTGACTCAGCGCAGGTTCTGCTGACTCAGCGCAGGTTCCGGCGACTCAGCGCTGATCAGCGCGAGTCAGCGCACGAAGGCCCGTGGCGGGTGTGCTCCCGCCACGGGCCTTCGCCGTCGGCGGGCGTCCCGGAGTCCGGGCAGGCCCGCGTCGCCCGCAGGACGTGCGCGACGTCCTGCGGGTCGGACGATCACCGGCGCCCGTTTCGTGAGTAATGTTCCCCCATGCCCATCTTTGAGAAGGTCCTGGAGTCGCGCTTCGTCGACCAGTACGGTGCCGCGCTGGCCCCGTCGTTCGGATTCGTCGACTCGTCCGCGGCCGTCGAGGTCGACCTGCCCGGGACGCCGGAGCAAGTGAGCGCCGCGGTCCACGCCGTCGTGGCGGCGAACAAGCACCAGGTGGCCGGCGAGAGCGACGACAAGCGCACCATCGCCGTCATCACGCGCAAGACGTGGCTGAGCTGGGAGCTGGCCACGGGGATCGAGATCACGCCGACCGCGCAGGGGTCGCACGTGGCGATCTACGTCGCGAACATGCCGGGACGGCCGACCGCGCTGCTCGACGGCAAGAAGAACAAGAAGTCCGCGCAGAAGCTCGCCGACCAGATCCGCGCCGCCCTCTGACCTGAGCCCGCGCCGCACCGCCCGGAGTCGGGCGTGCGACGGCCGCGCCGTGCGGCCATGACCCCCGAGCGCACCGGCCTCCGGACCGACGACATCCCGTCGGTCCGGAGGCCGGTGCGCTTCGTCGTGCGCTGACTCGCGCGGATGTGCGCTGACTCGCGCCGTCGTGCGCTGACTCGCGGGAGGGGGTTGACGCTCCCCAGCATCTGTGGTTCATTAGTTAAGTAATGAACCCCAGCACTACACGGTCAGGAGGCCCGCGTGTTCGACGGACCCGAGCCGATCTACGTCCAGATCGCACAGATGATCCGGGCGCAGGTGCTCGCCGGTGATCTCGCGGAGGAGGAGCAGGTCATGTCCACCACCCAGTTCGCGACGACGTTCCGCATCAACCCGGCGACCGCCGCCAAGGCGTTCTCCGGGCTCGTCGACGAGGGCGTGCTCTACAAGCGGCGGGGTCTCGGCATGTTCGTCGCCCCGGGCGCGCGCCGCCGCCTCCTCGACCAGCACCGTGACACCTACTTCACCGACGTCCTCGCGCCGGCGCTGGCCCAGGCCGCCGTCCTCGGCATCGGCTCCGACGAGATCGTCGCCTACGTCCTCGGCACCGACGGCCACGCCCGTCCGACCACCCCGGAGAAGTCATGACGACCCCACCCTTCGGCGCGAGACTCGACGACGTCGTCGTCGAGTTCGGCAGGCAGCGCCGCATCACCCGTGACGGGACCACCGTCACGAACGACGCGTCCACGGCGCTCGACGGCGTCGGCGTGACGCTGCGACCCGGCGTCATCACGGGCGTGCTCGGCCGCAACGGCGCCGGGAAGTCGACCATGCTGTCCCTGCTGGCCGCGTTCACGCGGCCCTCGTCGGGCACGGTGCGCGTCGGCGCGGCGGACGTCGACCCCGGCCGCTGGGAGGACCCGTGGGAGAACCCGTGGGTGACCGCCAACGTGCAGGTGGTCCGTGAGAGCGGCGACCTGCAGGACGACGAGAAGGTCGTCGAGACGCTGAGGTACTACGAGGCGCTCCGCCCGGCATGGGACGCGGAGCTCGCGGGCCGCCTCCTCGACCTGTTCGAGGTCGACGTCCGCAAGAAGCCGGCGGCGCTGTCCCGCGGCAAGCGGTCCGCCGTCGGCGCGACCATCGGTCTCGCGTCCCGCGCGCCGCTGACGGTGTTCGACGAGGTCTACCTCGGGATGGACGCACCCACCCGGTACGCGTTCTACGACGAGATCCTCGCCGACTACGCCGCCCACCCGCGCACCATCCTGCTGTCCAGCCACCTGGTCGAGGAGGTCGAGCGGCTCTTCGAGGACGTCGTCGTCCTCGACCGGGGCCGCGTCCTCCTGGCGGAGACCGCCGAGGAGATGCAGGCGCGCGGGTTCAGCCTCACCGGCCCGGCCCCGGCCGTGGACCGGCTGGTCGACGGCCGGCGCGTGCTGCACCGCCAGCAGCTCGGGAGCACCGTCCAGGTGACGATCGAGGGCGCCCCCGTCGACGGGGAGGCCGCGGCCGCCCGGGACGCGGGCGTCGAGATCGGCTCCCTGCCGCTGCAGGACCTGTTCGTCCGTCTCACCGACCCCCGGCGCGACCGCGCCGCCGACCCTGCGAGGGCAGCCCGATGACGACCGTCCTGACCGACCGCGACGTCTTCGTCGCCGCCGCCCGCCGCCGCGGGTTCCGCCGCGTCGTGCGGAGCGTCACCGAGGGCGGGGTGATCGTCGGTGCCGGGTTCTGGGCCGTGTTCACCCTGGTGGCGGTCGTCGTGCCGCTGATCGTCGACGCCGCCGGCAACGAGATGGGCAACGGCGTGCTCGTCGGCGCCGAGTACAGCGCCCGCTGGTTCGCGTTCACGCTCGGGATCATCCTGGTGTCGACGATCATGACGAACCACGTCGCCGCGGGCGGCACGCGCCGCTCCCTGTTCACCGGGTCGGTCGTCGCGGCGCTCCTCACGGGTGCGGTGTACGGCGTGCTCAACGTCGTCGCGTTCCTCGTGGAACGGGCGGTCTTCACGGGCCTCGGCTGGACCTGGACCGCCCCCGTCGACGTCGTCCCCGGCGACCTGCTGTGGTGGACCGGTGTGGCGCTGTCCGAGCTGCTGGTCGTCAGCGTCTACGTGATGGTCGGCGTCGCGGTGGCCGTCGGCTACCAGAACCACGGCGCCTGGACCGGCACCCTGCTGCTCCTGCCCGGCCTGGTGCTGCTCGCGGCCGTGGAGCTCGCGGCGGGCACCGGCAGCGCCGACGACCTGCTCTCCCCGCTGCGGGTGGGCCCCGGCGTCCTCTGGGCCGGTGTCGGCGTGGCCGTCCTGGCGGTCGCCGCCGGCTGGATGCACCTCCACCTGTCCCGTCTGCGGCTGCGCCCCACCCGCTGACCCCGTCCCCGCACGACCCGCCCGCCCCGTCCCAGGAGGACACCATGACCGCACCCGTCGTGGAGGTGACGAACCTCCGCAAGACCTACGGACCGAAGGTGGCCGTCGACGACGTCTCGTTCGCCGTCGCCCCCGGGGAGATCTTCGGGATCCTCGGCCCCAACGGCGCCGGGAAGACCACCGCCGTCGAGACGCTCGCCGGGCTGCGCGCCGCCGACGGCGGCACCGTCCGCGTCCTCGGCGTCGACACGCAGCGCGACCCGGCGGCCGTCCGGGACCTCCTCGGCGTGCAGCTCCAGGAGGCCACCCTCCACGACCGGATCACCGTGTCGGAGGCGCTGCACCTGTTCGCCGGGTTCTACCGCGACCCCGCGGACCCTGCCGAGCTCCTCGCGCTGCTGGACCTCACCGAGCACGCCCACAAGCAGTTCGCGCGGCTGTCCGGCGGGCAGAAGCAGCGACTGTCCATCGCGCTCGCCCTCGTGGGCAACCCGCGCGTCGCGATCCTCGACGAGCTCACCACCGGCCTCGACCCGCAGGCCCGCCGCGCCACCTGGGACCTCGTGGAGCGGGTGCGGGACCGCGGCGTCACCATCCTGCTGGTCACGCACTTCATGGACGAGGCCGAACGCCTCTGCGACCGGCTCGTCGTCATCGACGCCGGACGGGTCGTGGCGTCCGGCACCCCGCAGGGCCTGATCGACGACCTCGACGACGACCGCACCGTCGTCGTGCGCTTCCCCGCCGCCGACGCCGACCGGGCGCGCGGCGTGCTGACCGCGCTGGCCGCCACCCACCCGGACGTCGACCGGGTCGAGCCGGGCCAGGGCGGCGAGGTCGCCGTCACCGGGTCGCCCCGCGTGCTGTTCGCCGTCGTCCCGGCCCTCGCGGAGGCCGACCTGGTGCCCGACGACGTCCGCACCGTCACCCGGTCGCTGGAGGACGTCTTCCTCGCCGTGACCGGCCGGACGTACGCCACGCAGGACGTCGAGCCCGCCACCGAAGGAGGACGACCGTGACCACGACCACCGCACCCGCCCCCTGGCGGGGATTCGGCCTGCTGCTGCGCACCGAGGCCCGCGTGTGGGCACGGGACCTCGCCGCACCGTTCTTCGGGATGCTGTTCCCGACGATCATCCTGCTCGGTGTCGGGTTCTTCATCCCCGGCATGCGCGACCCCATCACCGACGCGCCGCCGTCGTCCGTCTGGTACGGCCTGACCCCGATCGCGACGTACCTGCCGACCGTGCTCGCCATGGCGATCGGCACGGCGGCGCTCACCGTCATGCCGGTGACGATCGCGACCTACCGCGAGAAGGGCGTGCTGCGGCGGCTGTCCACGACGCCCATGCGGCCGCAGGGCATCGTCGTGTCGCACCTGATCATCAACGCCGTCACGACCGTCCTCGGGGTGGTGCTGGCCCTCGTCGTCGCCCAGGTGGTGTTCGGGGTGCCCGTGCCGACCCGGACGGGAGTCGTCCTCGTCGCCTTCGTCCTGGGCCTGACGTCGATGTTCGCGCTCGGGATGCTGGTGGCGGCCCTCGCCCCGCGTGCCTCCGCGGCGAACGCGGTCGCGATGTCCCTGTACTTCCCGATGCTGCTGCTCGCCGGGCTGTGGACACCGGGGCCGATCATGCCCGACCTGCTGCGCCAGGTCGGCCAGTTCACGCCGCTCGGCGCCGCCGGTCAGGCGCTCACCACGGGCTGGTTCGAGACCGGGTTCCCGCTGGTCCAGACGGTCGTCATGATCGGGTGGACCGTGGTGCTGCTGCCGATCGCGATCCGCGTGTTCCGCTGGTCCTGAACGCACGACGGGAGCGGACGAGCACGTCGCCGCTCCCGTCGTGCCGCGCGTCGTCGGGGACCGCGGCCTAGGGTTTCGGCATGAAGCCGTTCCTGCTGCTGGCGTCGCGGGCGGAGGACGACGCCGCGGACGCCGAGTACGCGGCGCTGTGCCGGTTCGGCGGCCTCGAGCCCGCACAGCTGCACCGGGTGCGGCTGGAGGCCGGGCCGATGCCGGACCTCGACCTCGACGACTACTCCGGCATCCTCGTGGGCGGCGGGCCCTACAACTTCTCCGACCCGGACGAGGAGAAGTCCGCGGACCAGCGGCGCGTCGAGCGGGAGATCAACGCCCTGCTCGACGTCGTCGTCGCCCGCGACCTGCCGTTCCTCGGCGCCTGCTACGGCGTCGGGACGCTCGGCGCGTACGCCGGGGGAGCGGTCGACCGCACGTTCGGGGAGGACGTCGGCCTCGCCACCGTCGAGCTCACTCGGGAGGGCGCCGTGGACCCGCTGCTGGCCGGGCTGCCGCCCGCGTTCTCCGCGTTCGTCGGGCACAAGGAGGCGATGCGCACCCTGCCGCCCGGGGCGGTGCGCCTCGCCCTGTCGCCGCGGTCGCCCGTGCAGATGTTCCGGCTCCAGGACAACCTGTACGCCACCCAGTTCCACCCGGAGCTCGACCTCGACGGCCTGGTCCAGCGCGTGCGGGTCTACCGCGACTACGGGTACTTCGCGCCCGGCGACGCCGACGCCGTCATCGCGCGCGCCTCGTCGCGGCGGGTCACCCAGCCCCCGAAGATCCTGCGGAACTTCGTCGCGCGCTACGGGCGCTGATGCCCGGCGTGCCGTCAGTGCACGAACACGGTGCCCGCGTGCGGGGCCGCGAGGTACCGCTCGACCAGGCCCAGGCGGTGGCGCGTCGAGCCCGCCAGGTCCGCCGGGAGGTCGTCCGGCGCGAACCAGCCGACCTCGGTCGACTCGTCGTCCGCGACGTGCGCGGCCGCCGCCGCGGCGGCCGACACGGGGCGGGCCACGAAGCAGAGGTCCAGGTACGTGGTGCGGTCCCCGTTCGGGTAGGTCACCTCCGGCGTGGTGGACACCGCGGCCAGCGCCAGCACCTCCACCTCGACGCCCGTCTCCTCCAGGACCTCCCGCGCGATCCCGCGGGCGGGCTCCTCGCCGGGCTCCAGGATGCCGCTCACCAGCGCCCACAGGCCGTTGTCGCTGCGTCGGCCGAGCAGCAGCCGGCCCGCGTCGTCGCGCACCACGGCCGTCACGCCGGGCAGCCAGAGCGGGGCGGTGCCCACCTGGGCGCGCAGGGCGAGGACGAAGTCGGGGACCGGCATGCCCCGACGCTAGCCGACGCCCGCCGGGGCGTGGCGTGTGCCGTCGGCCACGTTCCGGGCCCGCATCGTGGACACGCCTGGACGAGCACGAGGTCGCGGCGTACTGTCGACGCCGTGAACAACCGTTGGTATTGGCGCTTTACGCCGGCTCCGCTGGGAGCTCGGCGGGCTCGCGCCTGACCGACACCTTCCACCGGAGCCAGCACAGGGCCTGGGACGCGTCTGCGTCCAGGCCCTTCGTCGTCGGACGGGCCACCGGTCGGGATCGGGTCCTGTGCGGCGACGACGCCGGACCAGCCTCCCGCCCCGAACCCGACGCACCGACGACCTGGAGCCCCGATGAGCACCACGACCACCCCGGCGCGCGACGCCCGCCCGGACCATACTGAGCTGATGGCCGAGACCTCCGACCTGCGCGTCCGCGCGCTGGACCCCCTGCCCGCACCGCGGTCCCTGCGCACCGAGCTGCCGCTCGGCACCACCCGCAGCGACCTCGTCACGACCTCGCGCCGCGAGGTCCGCGACGTGCTGCGCGGCGAGGACGACCGGCTCGTCGTCATCGTCGGCCCCTGCTCCGTGCACGACCCGGCCGCCGCCCTCGACTACGCGGGTCGGCTCGCGCCGCTCGCCCGCGAGCTGTCCGAGGACCTCGTGGTCGTCATGCGCGTCTACTTCGAGAAGCCCCGCACGACCGTCGGGTGGAAGGGCCTCATCAACGACCCGCACCTGGACGGCACGCACGACGTCCACCACGGCCTGCGCCTCGCCCGCGAGGTCCTGCTCGGCGTGCTCGACGCCGGCGTCCCCGCCGCGTGCGAGTTCCTCGAGCCGACCAGCCCGCAGTACATCGCGGACGCCGTGACCTGGGGCGCCATCGGGGCGCGCAACGCCGAGTCGCAGGTGCACCGCCAGCTCGCGTCGGGGCTGTCGATGCCGGTCGGGTTCAAGAACGCCACCGACGGGGACGTCCAGATCGCCGTCGACGGCTGCATCACCGCCGCCAGCGAGCACACGTTCTTCGGGGCGGACGCCGAGGGTCGCGCCGCCGCCGTCAAGACGGCCGGCAACCCGGACTGTCACGTCATCCTCCGCGGCGGGCGGGGCGGCCCCAACTACGGTACGGACGACGTCGCGGCCGCGCTCGCCACCGCGCGCACCTCCGGGCTGGGCGGCGCCGTCGAGACCGGGGTCGTCGTGGACGCGTCCCACGGCAACTCCGGCAAGGACCACGTGCGCCAGGCCGAGGTCGTCCGCGAGATCGCGGCCCGCCTCGCCGACGGCGAGCGCGGCATCTCCGGGCTCATGATGGAGAGCTTCATCGAGGCGGGCGCCCAGGCTCCGGCGCCGCTCGACGAGCTCGTCTACGGTCGGTCCGTCACGGACAAGTGCATGGACTGGGGCACCACCGCCGAGCTCCTCACCGAGCTCGCGGCGGCCGTCCGCGCGCGTCGCGAGGGCTGACCCCGGTCGCCGAGCGTCTCTGAAAGTCCGGCATCGGCCCCTGATCCCGGACTTTCAGAGACGCTCGACGCCGGTCACGGCAGGCGGAGGACGCCGTCGGGCCGCACCTGGCCGGCCCGCCACCCCGCGTCGTCGAGCACACGTCCCAGGTGCTCGCCCACCCGACCGTGCCAGGCGTCGGTCCCGGTGAACCGGCGCAGCACCGTCCGCGGGGTGACCAGCAGGTTCTGCCGACGACGGTCCCGGTAGACGGCTGCCGGAGCGGCGTGGACGTCCTGCCCGTCGACCTCGACCAGCAGCCAGGTCCCGTCCGGGAGCCGCCACGCGAGATCGACCCGCCCGACGACGCCGCCCGCGACGAACGGGAGCTGGACGACGTCGGGCGGCACGCCCGCGTCGAGGCACGACAGCCGGGCCCACGTCTCGGCGGGCGACTCGGCGCGGCCGTCCGCCTCACCCCACCAGGCGTGGGTGCGGGCGACGCCGCGCCGGCCGCGGGACGCCCGGTGCGCGAGCGCGAGCCCGCCAGGGGTCACGACACCCCGGTGGAGCGCGGAGTCCATGAGGGCGACGGCGTGCCTCCGCCCGAGCTCCGGCACGGCCTGGGCCAGCGCCTGCCCGGGCGGGACGCACCGCCACCCGTCGACCTCGACCGCCTCGGCGATCGAGGTGCGTCGCAGCCGGACGCCGGTGCGCGCGCGGCGCGGCGCTCCCGTCGGCAGCGACACCTCGGGCCCCACGGTGAGCGGAGCACCCTGCACCCCGTGCAGCACGAGGGCGCACAGCCCGGTCGCGACCGACCCGGGGTGCGCGAGGAGCCCCAGGACCGCGGCGCGACGTCGACGGTGCTCGACGTCGTCGGACCCTCCCGGGACGCCGAGGTCGACGACACCGCGTGCGGGGCGTCCCCAGTCCGTGGTGCGCAGCAGGGCGGCCACCTGCTCCCGCGTCATCCCGGCCGCCACGCACTGCCGGACGGCGAGCAGACCTTCTTGACGGGTGGCCAGGGCGCGGAGGCGGTCGGGCACGGCGGGGGGACGGCTGGGCACCTGACGCAGCGAACCAGGCCGGCGGTCTGCTCGCCGCAGCCGTCCACAGGCCCCGCCGTCGAGCGTCTCTGAAAATCCGGCATCGGCACCTGATCCCGGACTTTCAGAGACGCTCGACGCGGGGGACCCATCCGGGGGCGGCTCGGCGCCGAACCACTGGTGTCCCGGAGAGCCCGGGACGACGGCGGAAGGCACGCAGATCGACCCCGCACGCGCGGTGCGGCACACTGAGCGGGTGCCACCACCGGGGACGACACCGATCGACGACGCGCTCGTCGCGTGCGCCGGCGGCGACCCCGCGGTGTTCGCGCCCGTGTACGACGCGCTCGCGCCCGTCGCGCACGGCACCGCGCTCGGCGTGCTGCGCGACCCCGACCACGCCGCCGAGGTGACCCAGGAGGTGATGGTCGAGGTGTGGCAGACGGCAGCACGGTTCGACCCGGCCCGCGCCTCGGCGCGCACCTGGGTCGTGACGCTCGCGCGACGCCGGGCCGTGGACCGGGTGCGCTCGGAGCAGGCCCGCCGCGACCGTGACCAGCGGGACGTCGACAGCTCCCGCGCGGGCGCCGACCGGGACGTCGTCGCCGAGGACGTGGAGCGCCGCCTCGAGGACGCCGCGGTGCGACGCTGCCTCGACTCGCTCACGCCCACGCAGCGGGAGGCCGTGGTGGACGCCTACTACGGGGGCCGCACCTACCGGGAGGTCGCCGACCGGCTGGGCGCCGCCCTGCCGACCGTGAAGTCCCGCATCCGCGACGGCCTCGGCCGCCTGCGCGACTGCCTGGGGGTGAACCGTGGCTGACGACGCCCGCGACGCCTGGGAGCTGCTGCCCGCGTACGCGCTGGACGCGGTCGACGACCTGGACCGACGTGCCGTGGAGCGGCTGCTCGCCGCCGACCCGGCCGCGCGCCGGGCGCTGGACGAGTACCGCGACGTCGTCGCGGCGTTCACCGTCGAGACCGAACCTCCGGCGTCCGTCCGTGACGCCGTCATGGCGCGCATCACGGGACTGCCCGCGGCCCACGCAGGGCTCCCCGCAGCTATCGCGCCGCTGCCCGCTCCCGGGACCGCGCAGCCGTCCGCCGATGACGGCCGACCGGCCGGGTCGCACGCGCGGGGAGCGGCGGACGTCGGGACCGACGACGGCGGTGCGGGCGACGCGGTGGTGCCGATCGACCGGCCGCGCCGGCGGCGCTGGACGTTCGTCGCGGCCGCCGCCGCCGCGGTGGTCGCGGTCGCGGTGCCGACCACGGTCGCCGTGCAGGCCCGCCAGGAGCAGGCGGTCCTCCAGCAGCGGGCGGACGCCGTCGCGCGGATCATGGCGGACCCGTCGGCGCACCTCGTGCGTGGTGAGGTCGCCGGCGGTGGTAAGGCGACGGTCCTCATGACGAGCGACGACTACCTGTTCAGCGCGAGCGGCCTGCCCGGGCCGGGCGACGGCCAGGACTACCAGCTGTGGGTCGTGGGCGCCGACGGTGCCGTGGCCCCGGCGGGCGTGCTGAGCACGCACGACGGCGCGGTGGAGCACCTGGTGCAGGACGTCCCGGGCGTGGGCGTGGCGGTGACGATGGAGCCGGAGGGCGGTTCGGAGCAGCCGACGTCGGACCCGATCGTCGTGCTCGCGGAGGGATGACCGGAGCGAGCTCGCGAGTGCAGGTCGTCCCGACCATGAACGCTGGGGATGACCGGAGCGAGCTCGCGAGTGCAGGTCGTCCCGACCATGAACGCTGGGGATGACCGGAGCGAGCTCGCGAGTGCAGGTCGTCCCGACCATGAACGCTGGGGTTGACCGCGCACGACACCGGCCCGCCTCGTCGGTGACGAGACGGGCCGGTGCACGGGCCCCGGGCGCCCCCTGCGTGCCCGGGGAGCGGGGTCACATCGGCGGCATGAGGACCGAGTCGATGAGGTAGACGGTGGCGTTCTGCGTCATGACGCCGCCGCAGACGACGGTGGCGTCGTTGACCATGAGCTCGTCGCCGGAGCCGGTGACCTCGAGGGTGTCGCCCTGGACGGTGGTGTGCTCGCCGGGGAGGTCCTCGGGGAGGGTCTGGCCCTCGACCACGTGGTAGGTCAGCACGGAGGTGAGGAGGTCGGCGTCGGTGGCGAGGGTGTCGAGGGTGTCGGCGTCGACGGCGGCGAACGCGTCGTCGACGGGCGCGAACACGGTGAACTCGCCGCCGTTGAGGGTGTCGACGAGGTTGACGTCGGGGTTGAGCTCGCCGCTGACGGCGGACACGAGGGTGGTGAGCATGGGGTTGTTGGACGCCGCGACGGCGACGGGCTCGGTGGACATGCCCTCGATGGAGCCGGCGCCGTCGGGCACCTGCTCGGCGTAGGCGGCACAGCCGGGGCCGACGAGGTTGGCGGCGGGGTCCATCGCCATGGCGTCGTCCTCCATGGGGGACTCGGACGTCATGTCGTCCATGGGCTCCTCGGACATCGACTCCTCGGACATGGAGTCCTCGGATCCGGTCATGTCACCGTCGTCGGAGGAGCACGCGCCGAGGGCCAGCAGGGCCAGGGTGGCGAAGCCGGCGGCGGCGGTGCGGGTGCGGGCGGAGGCGTTCATCGTTCTCTCCTATGCGTCGTCGCCCCGACCTCTCCGGGGCTTCAGGGAGGGTTCGGAGCCGGTCGCGGGGTGGATGGGTGGCGGACGGGAAGTTTTTTCGGCGCGGTCCGTGGTGGGTCGGCGGGGCAGACTCGGGGCATGACGGGTGCGCCGGTGCGACGGTTCGAGGGCGGGATCCTCGGCGTGGGGACGACGTCGGGGACCCGGCTGGTGGTGGGGTGCTGGGTGCGCTCCCCGTTCGGCGGGTTCGCGGACGTCATGGTGGAGGACGCCGCGGGGCGCCGCCGGCTGCTGGCGCCGGCGCACGTCGCCGGGTTCGTGGCGTCGACGTACGGGTTCGACGACGTCGTGGAGACGGACGTGCAGGCGGTCGTGGCCGACGGCGCGGTGCGGGTCGAGGCCGGCCCGTTGCGGCTGGTCGCCGGTCTCGGCGGCCGCACCCCGCTCGGGAGGGTGCTGCGCCTGGTGCCGCGGCGGCTGGCCGCGTCGTCGTCGTTCACGCTGCTCACCGATCCTGTGGCGGGGCTGCTGCTCGACGGTGTCCGTACCCGCGGGAGCGCCGGGGGTGGGCGCCGGGAGACGTACGGCGCCTGGGACGTGCATGCCGTCGACGCGGTGCGCGCGTCGTGGGACGGCGCCGACCTGGGGGCGCTCGCGGACGTCGACCCGCCGGTGAAGTTCGGGTTCGGGTCGACGCCGCGGCGGCCGTCGTGGACGGCGGTGACGACGACCGTGCGGGGGTAGGCGCCATCCGGGTGGGCGTCGGCTCCGAACCCGGGGCATGGAGACGCTCATCCTCATCGGTCTGCTCGGTGGTCTGATCACCGGGATCTCGCCGTGCATCCTGCCGATGCTGCCGGTCATCTTCTTCGCCGGCGGGGTCGAGGCGGCCCGGGAGCGGGCCGCCGCGGACGCCGGGTCCTCCGGTGGGTCGGGCCTGGACGGTCCGCCCGGGACGGCGGGCACGGAGGGCGGTCCGTCGCGCTCCCCGGACGCCGGCGGCCTGGCCGACCCGGACGCCGGCACCACGTCCGACCCGCTGCCGGTGCCGACCGGCGGCGTGGACCCGGGCCTGTTCGCCGGGGCGCCGTCGGCGGTGCGGGTGGGGCGTGGCGGCCGGATCGTGACGGGTGCGGCGCAGCGCCCGGGCGGCCGGGTGACGGTGCCGATCTCGGCGGGTCCGTCGGGCACGGACCGGTCGGTCGCCACGTCGACGGACGCCGCACCGGGCGCGACCCCGACCGGCGACCCCGACGGCGGCACCGCGGCGGACGGCACGGGCGCGGTCCCGGCCGACGGGCGGGCGCGTGCGGCGCGGCACGCGGCGTCGCGCCGGCCGGCCACGGCCCGGTCGTGGCGCCCGTACCTGGTCATCGCGGGCCTGGTGGTGAGCTTCAGCGTGTTCACGCTGCTGGGGTCGCTGCTCCTGGGCGCGCTCGGCCTGCCGCAGGACCTGCTGCGCTGGCTGGGGATCGCGCTCCTGGCGGCGATCGGGGTGGGGATGGTCGTGCCGCGGTTCGAGGAGGTGCTGGAGCGGCCGTTCCTGCGGCTCGCGGCGCTGGGTTCGCGGCGCGGGCCCAGCCAGGACCGGGGCGCGTTCCTGCTGGGTCTGGGCCTGGGCGTGCTGTACGTGCCGTGCGCGGGGCCCGTGCTGGCCGCGATCACGGTGGCGGGCGCGACGGGCGACATCGGCCCGGGCACGGTGGCCCTCACGGTGAGCTTCGCGGTGGGTGCGGCGGTGCCCCTGCTCGTGTTCGCCCTGGCGGGGCGGCGCGTGGCGGAGCGGGTGCGCGGCTTCCAGCGTCACCAGCGCGGCATCCGCGTCACCGGCGGCATCGTCATGATCGCGCTGGCGGGTGCGCTCGCGCTCGACCTGCCGGCGCAGCTGCAGCGGGCGCTCCCGGACTACACGGGCACCCTGCAGGAGCGGCTCGACTCCAGCGGGACGGTGGAGGAGGCCCTCGGGCTCGGCGGCATTGTCACGGACGCGAACCGGGAGCTGTCGAACTGCGAGAGCGGCGCGACCGAGCTGGCGGACTGCGGGACCGCGCCGCCGCTGACCGGCATCACGCAGTGGCTGAACACGCCCGGCGGCGAGCCGATCGACCTGGCGGACCTGCGGGGCAAGGTGGTGCTCATCGACTTCTGGACGTACTCCTGCATCAACTGCCAGCGGGCGCTGCCGCACGTCAACGCCTGGTACGACGCGTACGCCGACGCCGGGCTCGAGGTCATCGGGGTGCACACGCCGGAGTTCGCGTTCGAGCGGGAGACCCGCAACGTGGTCGCGGGCGCGGCCGACCTCGGCGTCGACCACCCGATCGCGCAGGACAACGCGTACTCCACGTGGACGGGCTACCGGAACCGGTACTGGCCGGCGGAGTACCTCATCGACGCCGAGGGGACGGTGCGGTACCTCAAGTTCGGCGAGGGCGACTACGCCACGACGGAGGGCCACGTCCGCGAGCTGCTGCGCGCGGCGGACCCCGACGTCGTCCTGCCGGACCCGACGGACGTCGTCGACTCGACGCCGGGCGGGGAGCGGACCCCGGAGACGTACCTGTCCCTCAACCGGGTGTTCAACTACGCGGGGCCGACCGACTACGGCAGCGGCGAGCGGGCGTACGAGCCCGCGCCCGACCAGCAGGACGACACGTTCTCGCTCGCGGGACGCTGGGAGGTCGACTTCCAGGGGGCGACGGCGGCGGCCGACGACGCGCGGCTGCGGCTCGCCTACCGGGCGACCGACGTGTACGCGGTGCTGGGCGGGGAGGGCACCGTGACGGCGCGGGTCCTCGCCGACGACGGGTCGGTGCGCGCCGAGCGTGAGGTCGACGTGACGGGCAGCCCGACGCTCCACGACGTCCTGCGGGGCGACGGGCCGACGTCGGGCGTGGTCGAGCTGGACGTCCCGCCGGGGGTCACGGTGTACACGTTCACCTTCGGGTGACGGGTCAGGGCGTCGCCCAGCCGGACGCCCCCTGCACCCAGGGGCTGACGCGCACCTCGGCGCCGTCCAGCACGTCGAGGGTCGTGGGGCCGGCCGCGCCCGCGCCGGCGGGGACCTGGGGCACGAGCCGGACCGCGTCGGCCCCGTCCACGGCGACCACGTCGAGGGCGACGGTGACGTCCGGGTCGTTCGCGGTCGACATCGCGCCCCACTGCAGCGTCGCCATCGCCCGCTCGCCGGGCGGGACGACGACGCGTCCCGGCACCACGCCGTCGGACGCCGCGACAGTGCGGACGTCGTCCTGCGGCTCGTCGTCGGCGTCGAGGTAGGTGATCCGGGGCACGCCGTCGAGCGCACAGGCGCGGCCCGACGTGTTCTCGGCCAGCACGGCCAGGTACCGCTGCCCGGCGGCGGCGTCCGGCGCGCCGAGGGCCAGGGAGAGGTCGTCGCCCGCGCAGTCGGGCGCGGCGTGGTCCGCCGGCCAGGCCTCGACGTCGTCGGGCAGAGGCACGGTGTGCGGGACGACGACGGCCGGCTCGAGCCCGGCGACCCAGGCGTGCACCGGGTCGTCGCCCGCGACGGTGATCTCCGCGACGGCGGGGGTCACGACCGACTCCTCGTCCTGGCCGGTGAGCCAGGCGGCGACGTCGGCCGCGGCGTCGGCGGACGTCGCGGTCACCGCCAGCCGGCTGGGAGCACCCTGGTTCCACGTGAAGGCGACGGACGTGACGGCGGGCCGCGCGGCGAGGTCGGCGAGCAGCGTCGCCGTGGTGGCGCGGGGCACCAGCCCGGCGTCGTAGACGACGCTCCCGTCGCCGGTGCGCAACGTGGCGGGGGAGGTGAACAGGTCGGCGTCCACGACGAGGCCGGCGGCGGTGGGCAGGTCCGCCGCGTGCGGCACGGTGACGGAGACGTCGTCGACCGCCGTCGCCCCGGCGGCGCGCAGCCGGTAGGCGAGCGCGACCGCACCGTCCTCGACGGAGGAGAGGCGGACGGGAGCGTCGACCGGCCCGTCGGACCCGCCGACCACGACGGTGACCTGCACGGCACGGGGCGTCGGGGACCGGGAGCCGTCGAGCGCGGCGGCCGCGGCGTCGGCGGCGTCCTGCGCGGCGTCGGGGTCGAGCCCGGGGTCGAGCCGGACCGTGACGTCCACGCCGCCCGCCGCGAGGTCGTCGTCCCAGGCCTCGGCCTCCACCGCGACGACACCGGGGACGGCGGCGGCGCGGTCGACGGCGCGGCGGACGTCGCCCGGCAGCGCCGGGTCCCAGGGGCTCCACCAGAGCAGGCCGACGAGCGCGGCGACGACGACGGCGGTCGGCAGGACGAGGCGGCGGGGCACGCCACGATCCTGGCAGGCCGCCCGTCCGGGCAGGTGAGAGCCCCGTGCAGGAGGTGTGCACGGGGCTCGCGGTCAGCCGGTGAAGCCCTCCAGCGTGGCGCGGTCCACCGCCGTGGTCGCGCGGATCAGCTCCTCCGCGTCGTCCATCCGGTCCCACACGTTGATCCCCATGGCGCCCTGCACGCGCCCGCCGTCCACCCAGAACAGCACGCACTCCCGGTCGGCCGCGGACCCGCTCACCACGATCTCGCCCTCGGTGAGGCCCTTGGCCTCCATGCCGAGGTCGAACTGGTCCGAGTAGAAGTACGGCAGGACGTCGTAGGCCGACGCGTCGCCGAGGACGGACCGGGCGGCGTGCTTGCCCGTCTCGTCGGCGGTGGCCCAGTGCTCGAACCGGAGCAGCCGGTCGTAGCGCCGCGACGGCACGGCCGCGATGTCGCCGGCGGCCCAGACGTCGGGCGCGCTCGTGCGCAGCGTCCCGTCGACGGCGATCCCGCCGCCCGCGCCGGTCGGCACGAGGTCGATCCCGGCCTCGGCGGCGAGCCCGACCTCCGGGGTGACGCCGATCCCCACGACGACGGTGGCGGCGTCCAGGGTGCTGCCGTCGTCGAGCCGGACCCCGGTGACGTGGCCGTCCCCGAGCACCTCGACCACGCTGCGGCCCGCCAGCAGGCGCACCCCCTGCTCGGTGTGCAGCGACGCGAAGATCGTCGCGGCCTCCGCGCCGAGCACGCCCAGCGGGTGCGGTCCGCGGCCCACCACCGTCACGTCGCGTCCCATCTGGCGCGCCGACGCGGCGACCTCCATCCCGATCCAGCCGTCCCCGACGACCACCACCGGGCCGTCGCCGTGCAGGGCGGCGGCGAGCGCGTCCGCGTCGGCGACGGTGCGCAGGTGGTGCACGCCGTCCCGGTCGGCCCCGGGCACGTCGAGCCGGCGCACCCGTGACCCCGTCGCGAGGACGAGGCGGGAGTACCGCAGGGAGCCGCCGGGCGCGGTCTCGACGACCCTGCCGGGGACGTCGAGGGCGGTCGCGCTCGTCGAGGTGCGCAGGTCCACGCCCTGGTCGGCGTACCAGTCGGCGTTCAACGGCGACAGGGAGGCGCCGTCGGCCTCGCCGCGCAGGTAGTCCTTCGACAGCGGGGGACGCTCGTACGGGGTGCGCGGCTCGGCGGCGAGGACGACGAGGTCGCCGTCGTACCCCTCGCTGCGCAGCGTCTCGGTGGCGCGGGCCGCGGCGAGCCCGCCTCCGACGACGACGATCGGGTCCATCGGTGCTCCTCCGGGTCGGGTGCTCCTCGACCCACCACCCTGCCACGGTGACCCGGTCAGCGCCGGGGGAGGCGCCGCGCTCAGCGGGTGCGGTCGGTCGCCGGGCCGGCGTCGTCCGGCCACGCGTCGTCGTCCGCCCCGCCCGCCGGGGCCGTCCCCGCGTCGGCGTCGGGCGTGCGCCGGGACGCCCGACGGCCACCGGACCGCCGGTCGAGGTCCTTCTGCCGGGTCGTGGTGGACAGCCCGCCGACGGCGAGCACCGCGCCCGACAGGATGAGGTAGAGACCCAGCAGCATCGCGATCGTCGTCACGTCGTCCGTGGGCCGGGCGAGGACGGCGATGCCCAGGATGATCCACAGGATCGCGTTGACGAGCTGCCAGTCCCACGCGAGGTTGCGCGTCACGCGGCCCCGCAGCCCCGCGATCGTGCCCAGCACGCCCGCGATGCACGCCCAGATCCCGACCGCGAGGAACACCACCGACGACGTCATCGACGGCCACAGCACGATCATCGCCGCGGCCACGATGCTGACGACGCCCGCGATCAGGCGCCACGACTGGCCGTCGTCCGGCCCCGTACGGGCCGCGTACCCCTCCAGCGCCAGCAGGATCCCCTGTGCGGCGATCGCGATGCCGATCAGCCAGCGCAACGCCTCCAGGCCGTCGTCGGGGTTGACGAACAGCAGCACCCCGACGACCAGGTAGGCGGCGGCGCGGACGTACACGAGCCCCCACAGTCTGCGGGCGGTACCCATCGTCCGCTGGGAGAGCGGTGTGCCGCTGTCGGTCATCGAGGGCCTCCCCGTCGCCGGTCCTGCGACGATGCTACGAGCGGACGCCGTGATCCGCGTGGCAACACGCCTGGTCGGGACGTCCCCGGCCGGTCAGTCGAACAGCGGCGCCAGCGCGCCGATCACGGGCCAGGCGCCCTCCGAGCTGTTCCCCAGCACGGTCACCGTCGTGGCCGTCGCCGGGTCGTGCGTCGACCGGAACGACACCCCGGCGTCGTACCCCTCGACGACGAGGGCCTCGCCCGTGGGGTGCAGGAACACTCCCGCGCCGCTGCGCAGGTCCTCACCGGGGACGTCGTGCCGCGGCCGGACCATCCACGCGACCGTCTCCCGCGACACCACCCGGCCGTCGAGCAGCGCGCGCCAGAACCGGTGCAGGTCGTCCGCCGTCGTCCACGCCCCGCCGTCACCGGTGCCCAGCACCGGCAGGTGCAGCACGTTCCAGGCGTTCCCCTCCGCGTCCAGGTAGCCGAGCGCAGCGTCCCCGGGCAGGTCGTCCGACCGCAGGTGGTCGGTCGTGGTCAGGCCCGCACGGTCGATCACCTCGGTGCGCACGAGGTCGTGGAAGGTGCGGCCCGAGGTCCGCTCGGCGACGACCGCGAGCACCACGTAGCCGCCGTTGTTGTACGCGAAGCGCTCGCCCGGCGGCGACACCTGCGCGAACCCGGTGAGCTCCGGCAGGAACGCCTCCGCCGTTCCGAGGAGGTGCACCGGGGTGCGCAGCACGTGGTCGTGCGGGTCCCAGGCGGCCTCCTCGTCCAGGTAGTCGCCGATCCCCGACGTGTGCGTCAGCAGGTGCTGGACGGTCACGCCGTCGTCCACGTCCGGCAGGTCGTCGTCGAGGACGTCCCGCACCCGCGTGCCCAGGTCCAGCGCGCCGTCCTCGACGAGGCGCAGCACCGCCAGCGCGGTGAACACCTTGGACCCGCTCGCCACCCCGAACCGCGTCGCCGGCGTGTTGCGCACCCCCGCCGCGCGGTGCGCGAACCCGTGCGCCTGCTCCAGCACGCGTTCGTCACCCACGTCGACCGTGACCACGCCCGTGAACGTGCCCTGCTCCACGGCCCGGGCCAGCGCCTCCTCGTCGATCCGCATGCCTCGATCGTGCCCCGCCGGGCGCGGGTGAGGACAGCGATTTCTCCGGCCCGTCCGTAGCCTGGGGGCATGAGCGACGACGACCCCGCCCGTCGGGCGGCGCAGTACCGCGTGGACCGGGAGGCGGCCCGCGACCGGGCGCGACCCGGACCCGAGGACGGTCAGGACACCGGGTCCGACGAGGGCGTGGAACAGCCGCGACCCCGCATGGACGACCGTGCCCTGTGGGTCGACACCGTCATCGACCAGGCGATGCGGCGCGGCGAGTTCGACGACCTCCCCGGCCAGGGCAAGCCGCTGCGCGGGATCAAGGGCACCCACGACCCCGACTGGTGGCTCAAGAACCTTGTCGAGCGGGAGCAGATCACCGGGGTCCTGCCCGCGGCGCAGCTGCGCCGCGACGCCGCCGAGCTCGACGACACCGTCGACCGGGAGCACGACGAGCGCGGCGTGCGGCGCGTCGTCGAGGAGTTCAACGCCCGCGTCGTCGACGCCCGCCGCCAGCTCCTCGGCGGACCGCCCGTGGTCACCCCCACCCGCGACGTCGACGTCGAGGTGCGGCGGTGGCGCGAACGGCGCCACGCCCGCGGCATCCGGGGCTGACCGGACCGGCCGCCTCGACCGCCGTCACGGGCGAGGTGTGCCCGGCGTCGCGTCGCCGGTGCCCGGGGGAGTCAGGCGGACGCGTGCGCGGCGAGACCGGCGCGGACGTGCTCGACGATGCCGTCGGCCGCCGCCTCGATCTCCGCCATCGTCGTCTCGAACCCCGCCTGGTCGCCGTACCAGGGGTCCTCCACGTCGATGCGGTGCTCGTCCTGCAGGCCGACCGCCGGCGCCGCCGGGTCGAACGACCGGAACATGCGCACCGGCGCGCCCGGGGCCAGCGTCCGCAGCCGCCGCGCGTGCTGCGACGTCATCGCGAGCACCAGGTCGCGCTCGGCGAGGTCGCCCGGCGACACCTGGCGGGCGCGGTGACCCTCACCGGCCGGGTAGCCGTGCGCGGCCAGGGTGCGGCGCGCCCGCGGGTCCACCGGGTTGCCGTGCTCCTCGTCGCTCACCCCCGTCGAGTCGACCACGACCTGGTCGCCGAGGCCGGCGGCCTCCAGGCGGTCGCGCAGCACGATCTCGGCCATGGGGGAGCGGCAGATGTTTCCGGTGCAGACGGTCATCACGCGGTACGGGCTCACCCTTCCATCATCCACGATCCGCGGGGTCGGACGGGCTGCCGTCCCGGTGACGTGCGTCGCGTCCGGGACCTCCGTCCAGGGGACACGGCGACGGCCGTCCGGGAGGGCGGTGGGAGGATGTGCGGCGTGGGCCCTCCCCGCCCCGGCGGGGTCGTCGGGCTGCGGGGTCCGGGACCGAGGTTCGAGACGAGGGGTGGCAGCCGTTGACGACGGAGCCGGGACACGTGACACCGCGCTCGACCCGCCCGCGGCCGACCATGCGCGACGTCGCCGCGCTGGCGGGCGTCGGCGTGAAGACGGTCTCGCGGGTGGTCAACGGTGAGCCGAACGTCTCGAGCGCGACCGCGGCGAAGGTGCGTGCCGCAGCGGCCCGGCTGGACTTCGAGCCCGACCTGCACGCCGGCAACCTGCGTCGTCGTGACGGCCGGACCCGGACGCTCGGGCTGGTGGTGTCCAGCGTGGCCAACCCGTTCGCCGGGCAGGTGCACCGCGGGATCGAGCGCGTCGCCGCCGCCCACGGCTACGCCGTGCTCGCGGTCAGCGTGGAGGACGACCCGGACGCCGAGGTGCGTGCCGTCACCGAGCTGGCGCGTCGTCGCGTCGACGGGTTCGTGGTCACGCCGGTGCGTGACGACCAGTCCTACCTGGCCGTCCACGTCGACCGGGGCACGCCCGTGGTGTGCGTCGACCGGGAGCCCACCGGTCTGGAGGCGGACCGCGTCGTGTCGTCCCACGTCGACGGTGCTCGTGCGGCCGTGCGCCACCTGGTCGCCCACGGGCACCGACGCGTCGCGTTCCTCGGTGACGTCGAGAGCGTCCAGACGGCCCGGCTCCGCCGCGACGGGTACGCGGCCGCGATGGCTGCCGCCGGGCTCGACGTGGATCCGCGCCTCGTCGTGCCGGGTCTGCCCGACGAGGCGAGCGCGACCGCCGCGGTCCACCGGCTGCTCGCCCTGCCGGACCCGCCGACGGCGATCTTCTCGGCCCGGAACACCGTGACCCTGGGTGTGGTCCGTGCCCTGCAGCAGGCCGGTCGTGAGCGCGAGATCGCGTGCGTCGGCTTCGACGACGTCGAGGCGGGCGACCTGGTCGTGCCTGGCCTGACGGCCGTGGTGCAGGACACGGACGGGCTCGGCAGGCGTGCGGCCGAGCTCCTCTTCGCCCGGCTCGACGGTGACGCGGGGCCCTGCCGCCGGGTCGTGGTGCCGACGTCGCTCGTCGCCCGTGGCTCGGGGGAGATCCGCGGACCGGCCCGCTAGCCGCCGTCCGGACCCTGTTCCGCGCGGTCCCCACGATGGGGTTCAATGTCCCCATGGCACAGACTGACATCGTTGTCACCCGGTCGGACTCCCCGCCGGCCGACGACCGGCGACCCCACGTGGTCGTCGTCGGCGAGGCGCTCCTCGACGTCGTCCACCGGGTGGACGGCAGCGTCGACGAGCTGCCGGGCGGCAGCCCCGCGAACGTCGCCCTCACCCTGGGCCGGCTGGACCGCGACGTCCGGCTGGTCACCTGGCTCGGCGCCGACGGCCGCGGCTCGGCGGTGCGGACCTGGCTGGAGGGTTCGGGCGTCCTGCTCGCACCGGGGAGCACCGACGCCCCGGCCACCAGCGTCGCCGTCGCGCGCCTCGACGAGCACGGCGCGGCGACCTACGAGTTCCGGCTCGACTGGAGGGTGCCGACGGGCGCGGCCGCGTCCCCCGACGCGCTCGCCGTGCACACGGGCTCGATCGCGGCCGTGGTCGAACCCGGCGCCTCCGCGGTCCGCGACCTCGTGCGGACGGCGCGACCGACCGCGACGATCACCTACGACCCCAACGTCCGACCCGACCTCATGGGCGACCCGGCCGACGTGCGTCCGACGGTCGAGGAGCTCGTCTCCCTCGCGGACGTGGTCAAGGTGAGCGACGAGGACCTCGGATGGCTGGCCCCGGGTGCGGACCCCCTCGTCGTGGCGCGCTCCTGGCTGGGCCTCGGTCCCGCGCTCGTGGTCGTGACCCTGGGCGGCGAGGGTGCCGTCGCGGTCTCGGCGGCGGGCGAGCGGCGGGCGGTCGCACCACGGGTCGAGGTCGTGGACACGGTGGGCGCGGGGGACTCCTTCATGGGTGCGCTCGTCGACGGCCTGTGGGCGGCCGACCTGCTCGGCGGTGCCCGTCGGGACGCGCTGCGCGAGGTCGACGGCGCCACGCTGGGGCGCCTCCTGGACCACTGCGTCGCGGTGGCGGCGGTGACCGTCTCCCGTGCCGGTGCCAACCCGCCGCGCCGGGCCGAGCTCGACGCCGCGCCGCCGATCCCGCGGCAGGGCGCGTGACGCGTCCCGCGGCGCCGCGGCGCCGGGCGCCCGGGCGGAGCCGCTTGACAAACGCGGTGAGCGAGGGGCACCATCCTGTTCAATCGATTAACCACGAGGAGGTGGCAGCATGGCCCGCGTACGGATCTCCGACGTCGCGACCGCGGCAGGCGTGTCCACGGCCACCGTCTCGCTGGTCCTCAACGACCGTGTCGAGCGGATCTCGCCCGCGACGGCGGCCCGTGTCCGGCAGGCGGCCGCCGCCGTCGGCTACACCCCCAACACCGTCGCCCGCGGTCTGCGGACGCAGCGCACCCACACCCTGGGACTGATCTCCGACACCATCGCGACGACCCCGTTCGCGGGCCGCATGCTGGCCGGGGCCCAGGACGCGGCGCGCGAGCACGGATACCTGGTGTTCCTCGTCGACACGGACGCGGACCCGAAGGTCGAGGAGAAGGCGATCCGCGCCCTGGTCGGCCAGCAGGTGGACGCCATGATCTACGCCGCGATGTGGCACCGCGTCGTCGAAGCCCCTGCCGGCCTGCCGACGGGCACGGTGTTCCTGGACTGCCGCCCCTCGGGCGGGGGCTTCCCGGCCGTGGTCCCCGACGACCGTCAGGGCGGCGTCGCCGCCGTCCGCGAGCTCGTCGCCGCGGGACACCGGCGGATCGCGTACGTGGACGTCGCCGAGGACGAGCCGCCCGTCGCCTCCGGCCTGCGCCACCAGGGCTACCTGGAGGTGCTCGCGGAGGCGGGCATCACCCCCGACCCCGCCCTGCACGCCCGCGGCGAGACCTCCGCCGCGGGCGGGTGCGCCGCCGTCGGACGGCTGCTCGACCTGCCCGCCGACCGGCGGCCCACGGGCATCTTCTGCTTCAACGACCGCATGGCGGCCGGCGCGTACGTCGCCGCGCACCGCCGCGGGATGGACGTCCCCCGGGACGTCTCGATCGTCGGATACGACGACCAGCAGCTCGTCGCGGGCGAGCAGGACCCGCCCCTGACGACCGTCGCGCTGCCCCACTACGAGATGGGGCGCTGGGCGACGGAGGTCGCGCTGGGGGTCCGTGAACCCCCGCGCGAGGACAGCACCCACCTCATGCCGTGCCCGATCGTGCGTCGGGACTCGGTAGGTCCGCCGCCGACAGCAGCCTGACTGCCGTCGGCGACGAACCGTGATCCATCGTGACCGCTCCCATCCGCCAAGACACGGCGGTCACCGATCAGATGCCGGACGTCGACGTCCGGTACCCGGAGAGGAAACCTTAGATGAACCGCAGATCCCTCATGGCGATCGTATCCGCTTCGGCGGTGTCGGCACTCACGCTCACCGCCTGCGGCCAGGCGGGCCAGGGCGGTGCCGCCGCCGACGGCGACGGACCCGTGCAGCTGACCATGTGGACCCACTCCGCCGGCAACCCGGCCGAGCTCGAGGTCTACCAGCAGATCATCGACGACTTCAACGCGTCGCAGGACGAGTACGAGGTCGTCGAGGAGTCGTTCCCGCAGGGCGCCTACAACGACGCCATCGTCGCCGCGGCCGCCGCCGACGACCTGCCCTGCCTGCTCGACATGGACGGACCCATCGTCCCGAACTGGGCCTGGGCCGGCTACATCCAGCCCCTCGGGCTGTCGACGGACATCACCGACTCGCTGCTGCCCACGGCGGTCGGCACGTACAAGGACGAGATCTACTCGGCGGGGTACTGGGACGCCGCCCTGTCGATCTTCGCGCGCGAGTCCGTGCTCACCGCGAACGACGTCCGCATCCCGACGATCGACGAGCCGTGGACGGTGGACGAGTTCGACACCGTCCTGGCCACGCTCCAGGACGCCGGCTACGACACCCCGCTCGACATCGGTGCCGAGGACACCGGCGAGTGGTGGTCCTACGCGTACTCGCCCATGCTGCAGAGCTCCGGCGGCGACCTCGTCGACCGCGACACGATGCTCACCTCGGACGGGACGCTCAACGGCCCCGAGGCCGTCGACTTCTTCACCTGGTTCCAGGGCGCGTTCGACCAGGGGTACACGAGCAACGCGGGCACGATCGGCAACGAGGAGTTCAACGCCGACGAGGTCGCGCTCAGCTACACCGGCGTCTGGAACGCCCTCGACTCGCTCGACGCGGTCGGTGACGACCTGCTGATCCTGCCCCCGCCGGACTTCGGGAACGGCCCCAAGATCGGCGGCGGTTCGTGGCAGTGGGGCATCTCCTCCACCTGCGCGAGCCCCGAGGGTGCGCGGGCCTACCTGGAGTTCTCCTTCGCCGACGAGTACCTCACCGCGTTCTCGGACAAGCAGATCGTCATCCCCGCCACCGAGAGCGCGACCGAGGCGTCCGAGCACTTCTCCACCGACGGCGACCTGCGTCCGTTCGTCGAGCTCTCGCAGCAGCTCGCGGTCCTGCGCCCGCAGACCCCGGCCTACCCCGTGATCTCCTCGACGTTCGAGAAGGCGGCGAAGGACATCATGAACGGCGCCGACGTGCAGTCGACGCTCGACGGCGCCGTCTCCGAGATCGACGCGAACATCCAGTCCAACGACGGGTACGGCTTCTGAGCCGTCCCTCCAGATCGGCGTGGGCGGGCCGTGCAGGCCCGCCCACGCACGGACGGAGTCGATCATGACCACCCCCACGAGCGCGCCCGCGACCGGCGCGGGCGCCGCCTCCCACCCCCTGCCCCCACGCCGGCGAGGCGCCGGGAGGGCTCGCCGGCACGAGGGCCGCTCCGGCCTCGCGATGGTCCTGCCGGCCCTGGTCCTCCTCGTGCTGTTCCTCGTCGTCCCGGTGATGCTCGCGTTCGGGCTGTCCTTCACCAACGCGCGCCTCATCTCGCCCAACCCGCCCCGCTTCGTCGGGCTCGACAACTTCGTCCGCGCGTTCACCGCCGACCCGGTGTTCCTCCGCTCGACGGTCAACACGTTCGTGTTCGCGCTCGTGGTCGTCCCGGTGCAGGCCGGGCTCGGGCTGCTCCTCGCGGTCCTCGTGAACCAGAAGATCCGCGGCGTCACCGCGTTCCGGGTCATCTACTTCATCCCGGTCGTCACGTCGATCGTCGTCGTGTCGATCCTGTGGAAGTTCATGTACCAGGAGAACGGCCTGGTCAACTCGTTCATCGACACGCTCACGTTCGGGGCGTGGCAGGGCACCGCCTGGTTGAACGACCCCAGCACCGCGCTCGGCGCCATCATCGTGCTGTCGATCTGGCAGGCGGTGGGCTTCCACATGCTGATCTGGTTGTCCGGGCTCCAGACCATCCCCGAGGAGCTCTACGAGGCCGCCCGGATGGACGGCGCCACACCGTGGCAGCAGTTCACGAACGTCACGTGGCCGGGCCTGCGCTCGACCATGGTCTTCGTCCTGGTGACCATCACGATCGCGGCCCTGGGGCTCTTCGTGCAGGTCGACGTCATGACGCAGGGCGGGCCGGTCAACTCGACCTCGACCCTCGTCTACCACGCGGTCCGCAAGGGCTACCGGGAGATGGAGACGGGGTACGGCGCCACGATCTCGCTCATCTTCTTCGTGCTCGTGCTGGTGATCGCCCTGGTGCAGCGCTTCCTGACCCGAGACAAGGACTGACCATGACCACCGCATCCCTCGACACCACGGGAACGACGCCCGACCCGGGCGGCGCACGCCCCGGACGCCGCGCCGGCGGAGGCGACCACCAGGGCGAGCGCCACCTGAGGCGTCGCCGCAGGGCCTGGTCCTACCTCGCGATGAGCGCGCTCGCCGTCGTGTTCCTCTTCCCCCTGGTGTTCATGTTCGTGTCCTCGCTCAAGCCGGACGCGCAGATCCTCGGGGACGTCGACTCCGTCCGGGCGTTCCTCCCCGTCGGCGACATCAGCCTCGACAACTACTACGGGGTGTTCGACCGCGTCCCCGTCCGCCGCTTCCTGCTGAACTCCGTGCTCGTCACCGTCCTCACCGTCGGGCTCGGGCTGGTCGTCAACTCGATGGCGGGTTTCGCCCTGGCGCGCATGCGCTGGAAGGGCCGCACCCTGGTGCTCAGCCTCGTCATCGCGACCCTCATCGTGCCCTTCGAGACGATCGCCGTCCCGATGGTCTACTGGGTGTCCAAGCTGCCGACGATCGTCCTGGAGGGCGGCATCCCGAAGTACGACTTCGGGTGGCTGAACACCTACGAGGTGCAGATCGTCCCGTTCATCGCGAACGCGTTCTCGATCTTCCTGTTCACCCAGTACTTCTCGACGATCCCGACGTCGCTCGACGAGGCGGCCCGGATCGACGGCGCGGGCTGGTTCACCATCTACCGGCGCATCGTCGCACCGCTGGCGGGCCCGGCGTTCGCGACCGTCGCCATCCTCACGTTCCTGCCGGCGTGGAACCAGTACCTGTGGCCGCTCATGGTCGTGCAGCAGGAGGAGCTGCGCCCGGTGATGGTCGGCATGCAGTACTTCTTCCAGCTCAACACCGCGTGGGGAGAGGTCATGGCGTACACGTCGCTCATCACCCTGCCCGTGCTCGTCGTCTTCCTGTCCTTCCAGCGCGCGTTCGTCTCGAGCGTGGCGGCGAGCGGGGTCAAGGGCTGACCTGACGCCCCCACCCGCCCCCGTCCACCGGGCCCCCGGTGGACCGCCCCGCGCTCCCCGCGCTCCTGCTCGACTCCTCCGCGGAGCCTCCCGAAAGGTCCTTCTCGCATGCTCACGCTTCCCGACTCCTGGGTGTGGGACTTCTGGTTCGCCGACGACGGTGACCGGCACCACCTGTTCTTCCTCTACGCGTCCCGGGCGCTGCACGAACCCGACGCGCGGCACTACCGGGCGTCGATCGGGCACGCCGTGTCCGACGACCTCGTGCACTGGACGCGCGTGGAGGACGCGCTCGTCCGGTCCGACGCCGGCGGCTGGGACGACCTCGCGACCTGGACGGGGTCGGTCGTGCGGCACCCCGACGGCACCTGGTTCCTCTTCTACACCGGCTCCACGCTGACCCCGGCCGGCAACGTCCAGCGCGTCGGGTACGCCACGTCGTCCGACCTGGCGACGTGGACCAAGGCGCCGGAGAACCCCGTGCTCACCGCCGACGGGCGCTGGTACGAGACGCTCGCCGACGGCCAGTGGCACGACGAGGCGTTCCGCGACCCGTGGGTGCTGCCCGACCCGGACGGCGACGGGTGGCACATGCTCCTGACCGCCCGCGGTCGCAGCGGGCCGGCGGACGACCGCGGCGTCGTCGGCCACGCCTGGTCGCCCGACCTGCGCCGCTGGGAGCTACGCCCGCCGCTCAGCGAGCCCGGTCACGGGTTCGGCCAGCTCGAGGTCACGCAGGTCGAGATCGTCGACGGCGCGCCCGTCCTGCTGTTCTCCTGCCTCGCCGCCGACATGTCGGCGGAGCGTCGCGCCGGGACCACCGGTGGCGTATGGGCGGCCCCCGCGGAGTCGTTGCTCGGCCCGTTCGACGTCACCCGGGCCCAGCAGCTCACCGACTCGTCGATGTACAGCGGGCGGCTCGTGCGCGACCGGTCCGGGCGCTGGATGCTGCTCGCGTTCCACCACGACGCGCCCGACGGGTCCTTCGTGGGGAGCATCAGCGACCCGATGCCGGTCCACCGGGAGGGCGACCGCCTGGTCGTCACCGGTGTGCCCGCCCCGACGGCGCGTCCCGCGGGCACCCGCTAGTCCCCCCGGCCTGCCGGGGTCGCGCGCGACCCCGGCAGGCCGTCCCCTGACGGATCGAGACGACGGAGTCACGATGACGAACCGCAACCCCGGGCGCGTGCTCGCGCCCACCCTGCTCGCCCTCGCCCTCGCCGCACCGTTGGCGGCCGCCACGCCGACGGCGGGCGCAGCCGCGCCGGCCGAGGTCCGGCCGACCACCACGACCACGGAGGCGACGACGTACCGGCCGGTCTACCACCACTCCGTGCCGGACCACTGGAAGAACGACCCGCAGCGACCGATCTGGGTCGACGGCGAGCTCCGGTACCACTACCTGTACAACCCCGACTACGACGAGAAGGTCGGCACGTCATGGCGCCTGACCGCCAGCTCGGACGGCGTCGTCTTCCGCGACCAGGGTGTCGCGGCGGCCAAGGGGACGAACGCGAACTACGACCTGTGGTCCGGTTCCACCGTCGTGGACCACGACGACACCGCGGGGTTCGGCGCCGGGGCCGTCATCATGCTCGTCACCCAGATGGACCACCCGACCCTCGCCGAGATCGCCGACGCCTCCGGGCCGCAGGCCCAGTTCCTGTGGTACTCCACCGACGGCGGACGCACGTTCCGTCCCGACGGTGACGAGCCGGTCATGGCGAACGGCGGTCGAGCCGACTTCCGCGACCCGAAGGTCGTGTGGGACGAGGAGCGCGGACGCTGGGTCGCGCTCGTCGCGGAGGCGGACCGGGTGAGCTTCTGGACCTCGCCGGACCTCCACGCGTGGGAACGGGTGTCCGAGCTCGTGCGCGACGACCTCGGCATGATCGAGTGCCCCGACCTGTTCCGGATCCGGGCGGCGGACGGCACCCTGCACTGGGTCCTGGGGGTCAGCGCCAACGGGTACCTCACGGGCGACCGGGCGACCTACGCCTACTGGACGGGTGACTTCGACGGGGAGACGTTCACCCCCGACGTCGCCGACCCGCAGTGGCTCGACCACGGGTTCGACTGGTACGGCGCCGTCACCTGGGAGGACCGGGACGGCTCGCTCGACCGGCGGTACGCGATCGGCTGGATGAACTCGTGGGCCTACCCGCACTCGACACCCACGTGGGACGTCGACGGGTTCAACGGCACCGACTCGATCGTGCGGGAGCTGCGGCTCGGGGCGTCGGACGACCCGTCGGGCTACTCGCTCCTGTCACGACCCGTGGCCGCGCTCGACGACCACGCGACCTCGACGACCGTCCTCGGGGACGTCGACGTCCCGGCGGGCGACCCCGTCGTGCTCGACCAGCAGGAGGTCGCCTACCGGATCGAGACGACGGTCTCGCGCGGCACGGCGGAGAACGTCGGCCTCCAGCTCCGCCGTTCCGCCGACGGGACTCGGCACGCCGACGTAGGTGCGTTCTTCGGCGACGACGTCGCGTACTCCTACCTCAACCGGGGTGGCACGGTGCAGCCCGACGCGTCGAGGGAGAAGCTCGAGTCGCGTGCCCCGCTGGCCGGCGCGGCCGGGTCCGACGACGTCCGTCTCACCGTGCTCGTCGACCGCACCTCCGTCGAGGTGTTCGTCGACGACGGCCGTGTCGTCCACTCGAGCCAGGTGTTCGGCCGGCCCGAGGACGTGGGTGCGGCGCTGTACGCCGTGGGCGGCACCGCGACGTTCCGCGACCTGACCGTCACCACCTTCGGGGACGTCAACCGCCCGGCCGCCCGGCTGATCGCCGACTTCGAGGGCGACGCGCTGCCGGCCGGCTGGACCGCGACCGGCGGGCTCTCCGGTCTGGCACCGCAGGTGTCGGACCTGGCCGGTCAGGCGGGGCACCGGGTGCTGGACACCTTCGCGGGCGCCGACGCCGCGACGGGCGTCGTCACCTCGCCGCCGTTCGTCGTGGACCGCCGGTGGTTGCGCCTCCGGGTGGCGGGCGGCGACCATCCCCTCGGCGTCGAGCCGGCGACGTCCGTGAACCTGCTCCTCGACGGCCGGCCGGTCCGGACCGCGACGGGGAACGACGACGCGACGCTGCGACTGGTCGAGTGGGACCTCGCGGACCTGCAGGGGCGGACCGTCCAGCTGCAGGTGCTCGACGACGCGACGGCCGACTGGGGGCACCTCGTGGTCGACCACGTGACGCTGAGCGACTGACACCGCTGCGAGGGGACGGCCGGGTCGAGGACGGGGCTCCCCGTGCTCGACCCGGCTCCCGGCGGGGTCGACCTCAGGCCGTCACCCGTGCGGCGTCGCCGGACGGCTCGCCGAGCCCGAACTCGCGGAACCGGTCGACCCGACCGCGGACCCACCACAGCAGCAGGATGCCGAGCCCGATCACCACGAAGTTCGCCAGTCCGGCGACGGCGGCCAGCCCGGAGGTCGACGCCGTCTCGGTCGCCTCGTCGATGCCCCCGGTCAGCAGCATGGCCGACGGGTCGGTGGTGGCGTGCAGCAGCATCGGCCAGACGAGGTTCCGTGTGACGCGCAGGGTGAAGTACATCGCGACGCCGAAGAAGAACGTGTAGAAGACCGTGATCCCCACGGTGAGGCCGTCCATGCCGGCGATGTTGCCCAGGTGCATCGCCGCGAACACCAGCGACGACAGGACGGCCACCGCGAGCTCGCGGTAGCCGGCGCGGCGCAGCAGCGTGACACCGAGACCGCGCGTCGTGAGCTCCTCCCCGAAGCCGATGAGGAGACCGAGCAGCAGGATCAACGCGATCGAGGTGAACGTGTACCGCGAGTAGTCCGTCGCGGCGAGGCGCAGGACGTTCCAGACGAGGACGGCGATCGGCAGGATCCACATCCACCAGCTCCGCGACAGGGTGGTGGGCTGCGTCCTGAACAGCGACCGCAGCCAGCCGAGCCGCCAGGCGATGAACGCCATCACGGCGCCCTGGACGGCGGTGGGCAGCATCACCGCGAGGAACAGGGTGAGCGGGTCCCCGAGGAGGTCGTCCGCGTCGAGGCTGTCGGCGAACAGCGCGCCGATGGTGAGCCCGAGGGCGAAGTTCAGCGCCACGTAGAGGGTGGCCAGGATCACGGCCTTCCAGAACCCACCCCGGTCCCAGAACCCGGCTCGTGCGGCGGAGGACGACTCGGTCATCGTGGTGCTCCCCTCTCGAAAGGGTGAGGATGTGCCTCTGCGCACACGGTAGCGACGCGGTGGAGAGTCGGCGCGCGGTGCGCGACCCGCCGTCCGTCGTTGCCCTGGGCAGCGCTGGCCGCTCCTCGTGCCCGCGGTTACCGTCGGGACGGGCCGCTCGCACGGCTCCACCACCACCGTTCACCCCAGGAGGACATCCATGACGGACCCCGCGTTCCCCGCGCAGCAGCAGCCGCCGGGCCTGACCGGTGCGATGGACCCGGTCCCCGACCACGGCGAGTCCAGCTACCGCGGCAGCGGCCGGCTGGACGGGCTGGGTGCCCTGATCACAGGCGGAGACTCCGGGATCGGGCGGGCGGTGGCGATCGCCTTCGCCCGCGAGGGCGCGGACGTCGCCATCGGCTACCTGCCCGAGGAGCAGGAGGACGCCGAGGAGACCGCCCGCTGGGTCGCCGAGGCGGGCCGGACGGCGCACCTGCTGCCGGGCGACCTCACGCAGGAGCACACCGCCCGTGCCCTGCCCGGACGCGCCGCGGAGGCCCTCGGGGGCCTGGACGTGCTGGTCAACAACGCCGGCTTCCAGATGGCGCGGCGCGACTCGTTCGAGGACGTCACGACCGACGAGATCGACCGCGTCCTCCGTACCAACCTGTACGCCCTGTTCTGGGTGACCCAGGCGGCGCTGCCCCACCTGGGGGACGGGGCGAGCATCATCAACAACTCCTCCATCCAGGCGTTCCAGCCCTCCACGGCCCTCCTGGACTACGCCTCCACGAAGGCCGCGATCAACAACCTCACCGTGAACCTCGCGGCCGAGCTCGGACCGCGCGGCATCCGGGTGAACGCCGTGGCGCCCGGCCCCATCTGGACGCCGTTGCAGCCGGCCACCCAGCCCGAGGAGAAGATCGAGCAGTTCGGCAAGGACACCCCGCTGGGCCGAGCGGGCCAGCCGGCGGAGGTCGCCCCGGCGTTCGTGTTCCTCGCCTCGCCGTCGGACGCCGGGTACGTCTCCGGGACCGTCCTGGGCGTGACCGGCGGCAAGCCGGTCTTCTGACCGACCGACCGGCGGGACCGGGCCGGTCAGCCGGCCAGGTCCCGCCGCCCGGTGCCGGTCGTGCGGTCCGTGACCAGGTCGTCACGCAGGTGCCGCGCGTACCCGCCGGGCGTCCGCCCGACGAGCCGGGCCGAGGTCAGCACCTCCGCCACCGCGTCGGCGACGACGCACCCGCCGAGACCCCGGGCGGCCTCCACGATCGCGACGTCCTCGTGCTCCGCGACCGCGGCGAAACCCCCGGCGGCCGTGTAGACCGACCGGCGGATCCCCAGGTTCGCCCCGTGGACGTGCCCGTTCGCGGCGCCGTCACGATGGGTCGCCCGCCACACCGTGGCGCGCTCCGGGGACAGGTCCTCCAGCCGCGGCCGCACCGTGCCGACCACGACGTCCGCGCCGCTGTCGGCCAGCTCCACCTGCCGGGTGAGCCACCCCGGCGGCACCTCGGAGTCGGCGTCGGTGCAGGCGATCCACGCGCGCTCGGCCGGGACGCCGGTGCGCACCGCCCGGACGCCGCGACGCCGCGCGGCCCCTACCCCGACGCCCGACGTCGTGACCGTCCGGAAGCCGGAGCGTCGCGCGATCGACGCGCTGCCGTCCGTGCACCCGTCGAGCACGACGACGACCTCGACGTCCACGTCCGGCCGGGCGTCGCCCAGCCTGTCGACCGCCCGGCGCAGCGCCGTCAGGCAGGCCGGCAGCAGGTCCTCCTCGTCCCGCACGGGGACGACGACGAGCACCGATCCCAGGTCGCCGTCGCTCAACGCAGTCCCTCCGTCGCCGCGACCGACCTCACCGGGGGCCGCGCGAGGACCTCGAGGACGAAGTCGTCCTCCTCGTGGCGGACCTGGACCGCCAGGTCGGTCCGCGACCGCAGGACGTCGTGCACCTCGTCCCCGCCCAGCGGGTACTCGGGCACCTCGTGGCGCCAGTGGCACGCCACGACGACGCCGTCCGCGTCGAGCGAGCGGACCACCCGGTCCAGCGTGAGGTCGAGGTCGCCGCGTCCGTAGTAGTAGAGGACCTCCGACAGCACGACGAGGTCGAACGACCCGTCCGGCCACCGCCGGGGCGTGTCGAGGCGGAGGAGCTCGGCGTCGTCCCCGAGCCGTTCCCGGGCCGACGCCAGGGGAGCGTCGGCGATGTCGACCCCGGTGATCCGGTCGCAGCGAGCGGCGAGCTCCTGGGTGAGCACCCCGGTGGAGCAGCCGAGCTCGAGCGCGTGGCGGAACCGCGCCCGCGGCAGCGAGGCGAGGAGCACGGCACGCTTGCGGGCCTCGTACCACCGCGACTCGAAACCCCACGGATCGTCCCGGCCGGCGTAGAAGCGGTCGAAGAAGTCGCGACCCAGGGACCCGCCCGGCCCGACCGCGGCGGCGTCGCCGGCGGACGCGTCCTCGGCCTCGACGAACACCTCGACGGTGCGCGCCGCGTGCCGCAGCATCTCCTGGCCGACGACGGCAGGGAGGCCCGACCGGGGCCGGACCTGGCTCGTGTGCGAGCGCACCGCACGCTCCTTGGCCCGCCTCTCCCGCGCCGTCAGGTCGAGCCCGCGCAGCTCGCCCCACGGGACGTCCGCCGCCGACGGGTCACCCCAGTGCCAGAGCCAGATCGGGTACTCCAGGAGCCGGGCACCGTGGCGACCGGCCACCTGAGCGGCGACCTCGCCGGCGACGCGGTGGTCGCGGTGGCCGTCACCGCGCCAGGGAGCGCACACCACCACGCCGGGTCCACCGGGTCCGCCGGCGGCGTCCAGCGTGGCGTCGAGCCTCTCGGCGAGCTGCGCGCGGTGCTCCCTCAGGCCGCCGTCCGGCAGACCGAGCAGGACGAGACGTGCCGCCGGCGCGAGGGCGGCCAGGGCGTCCGCGACCTCGCGACGGCGCACGGCGCGCAGCTCGTCGAGGTCGTCGTCGGGGTGGGACCCCTCCCCGTCGGTGGCCACCACGACCGTGACCGGCACCCCGCGGTCGGCGAGCCGACCGATCAGGCCACCCGCACCGAGCGACTCGTCGTCCGGATGGGCCGCGACGACGACCAGGGCGTCGACCTGCTCGACCTGCAGCGGGGCGGGACGGTCCAGCACGCCGACGGACACCCACGCGGCCTCGGACGTGCCGGGCTCGCGGTGGTCGAACCTCACCACGGCAGCTCCCCGACCGCCACGAGGTCCCGACCCAGGGCGGCCTCGTCGCGCTCCGCATGGTGCTGGCGGACGTACACCCCGAGATCGGCGACGCGCCGCGCGTACCTCTCGTCGGCGGTGAGAGGACCAGGACCGAGGGCGTGCGCGCACCGGCGCTGGACCTCCTCGACGGCGCCCGCCACGACCGTGCGCACCCGGCGGGCCAGCACAGCGGACGGCTTGCCGTCGATCCCGGCGTCCACGAGATCGGCCGCCTCGGCCAGGCACACGCGAGCGGCCCCGAGCGCGACGTCCACCGCACCGAGATGGGCCAGCGCGAGCTGGTCGGGCTCGCGCCGCCCGACGGCCTCCCACAGGGCGCGGGCCAGACCGACCGCACCGCCCCACCAGCACGCCGCGACACCGATGCCGCCCCACGCGAAACCCGGCCGGCGCAGGTACCAGCCGGACGGGCCCACCGGGACCGCAGCGGTGTCGTCGAAGCTCACCGGCGCGCTGACCACCTGCGCCAGCCCGCGCGACACCCAGGGACCCGCCGCCGGGTGGACGCCGTGGCCGCGCAGGTCGACGGCGAACAGGCGACGCTCGTCGGCACCCACCCAGGCCGTCACCAGGGCGTGGGAGAGCGAACCCGCGAGGGAGCACCACGGCTTCGTGCCGTTCAGGACCCAGGTCCCGTCCCCCTGCCGGGCGTCGAGCCGCACACCCGGCCCTTCCGCCGCGAAGACGCCCCACGTGCTCCCGTCACCGGCACCCACCGCCGCCAGGTCGACCGGTGCAGGCGCCTGCGCGAGGATCGACAGCGCGTCGAGGTGCGGCTCCAGGACGCGGGCCGCGCCCACGTCCGCGGCCGCGACGGACGCCAGCGCCGACCAGAGCGCCGCCGTGGCACCGGCACCGGGCAGCGGCAACCGTCCGGACACCTCGCCGGCCCACGCCAGCAGGGCGTCGACGTCGTCGGGCCGGGCTGCCACGGCGGCGAGATCCGCACCGTCGAGCAGCGGACGGACCGCCGGGCGCAGCAGGACGGGAACGGGCGGCGCCGACCCGGAAGAACTCACCACAGGGCCTCCAAGGTCGTCGGGTGCGTCCCCTCCCTCGGGAACCGTCCACCAGGATGCGGGCGGGTACCGGACCGTGCAAACGATGCACGCACCGCGACGCGACAGGTGACGCCCCGATCCCTCCCGGGCCGCTCCCGGACCAGGACCGGAGCAAGGCGAAAGGCCCCCCGGCCCAGCGTTTCCGCCGGCCGGAGGGCCTCTCTGTGGTCGGGGTGACAGGATTTGAACCTGCGACCTCTTCGTCCCGAACGAAGCGCGCTACCAAGCTGCGCCACACCCCGAGGGATCACGTCCGCCACGTACCCGGTGACCGGGCCCCGCGTGCGGAAGCCTGCTCAGAATAGCCGACGATCGGCCCGGAAAGAAAACTCAGGTCCTCACCGGGCGGTGAACGTGATCAAGGTCGCCTCCGGGCGGCACGCGAACCGCACGGGGGCGTAGGGCGAGGTGCCCGCACCGGCGGACACGTGGAGCCACGTCGAGCCCTGGCCGCCGCGCTCGTCGGGGCGCGGCCCGGGCCAGCCGTGCAGGCCCTTCGCACGTCGACGGTCGACGTCGCAGTTCGTCACGAGGGCGCCGTAGAACGGCAGGCAGAGCTGGCCGCCGTGCGTGTGGCCCGCGATGATCGCGTCCACGTCGTCGGCGTGCATCTCGTCGAGGACGCGCACGTACGGGGCGTGCGTGACGCCGAGGCGCAGCACCGTGCCGGGCGGTGCGTCCTGCGGCGCCGGGTAGACGTCGCGGTCGATGTGCGGGTCGTCCACGCCCGTGAGCGACACGGGGCGGCCGTGCACCTCGACGACGTCGCGCCGGTTGGTGAGGTCCGCCCAGCCGGCGGCGGACAGGGCTTTCGCGAGCTCGTCGGCGGGGAGGTCCGGCTGCCGACGGATGGGGCTGCGCGCGTCGGGCAGGAGGTAGCGCGCCGGGTTCTTGAACGTGGGGGAGTAGTAGTCGTTCGACCCCATGACGAACGCGCCGGGGAACGCCGTCAGCGGCTCCAGGGCGTGCAGCAGCGGGTCGAGGGCGTCCGGGTGCGCCAGGTTGTCACCCGTGTCGACGACGAGGTCCGGCTCCAGGGCGGCGAGCGACCGCACCCACTCGATCTTGCGGCGCTGCCCCGGGGTGAGGTGCAGGTCGGAGACCTGAAGGACGCGCACGTCCCGCTCGCCGGGCGCCAGCACCGGCACGGTGACGCGGCGCAGCGTGAAGAGCTTGGTCTCCAGGTGCGCGTACGCCAGCCCGGCCGCGGCGACGCCGGCGACGCCGCCCAGCACCTTCAGCGCGTTCAGTCGTCGCTCCCGCCGTTGCCGTTGCCGCGGCCACCCCCGTTGCCGGGGCCCCCGCCGTTGCCGCCACCCTGGTTCCCCGAGTCGCCGCCGTCCGACCCCGAGTCGCCCGAGTCGCCGTCGCCCGAGTCGTCGTCGTCCGACCCGTCGTCCGCCGGCGTCGGCGTGGACACCGCACCGATCAGCGCCGGGTCCGGCTCGCCGAAGTCCTTCACCGGCATGCCCTGGATGATCTGGTCCATGTAGACCTTCCAGGCGGGCGCCGCCACCGACGAGCCGTACAGGGGGTCGAAGTACTCGCCGTTGACCCACATGCCGTTCGTGTGGTCCTCGGTCTGGCTCTCGATCGAGCCGACCCAGACGGACGTCGCGAGCTGCGGCGTGAAGCCGGTGAACCACGTCTGCGCCGCGACCTGCGACGTCCCGGTCTTGCCGGCCACCGGCCGCCCGTCCGCGAGCCCGCCGAGACGGCGGGCCGTCCCGTCCGTGAACACCTTCTCCATCGCATACACCATCGTGTTCGCGATGTTGGTCGCCAGGGCGTTCTTGTCGCAGTCGGCCTGCGGGACGTCGTACGACTCGCCCTGCGGCCCGGTCACCTCGAGGATCGCGACCGGCTTGCAGTACGTGCCGCCCGAGGCGATCGTCGCGTACATCGACGCGATCCCCAGCGGGGACGTCTCCTGCGTGCCGACGATCATCGGCGCGACGACGTCGATGTCCTTCTCCTTGACGTTCGTCGTGCGCAGCGGGCCCGCCTCATCCGTGGGCGTGCTCTTGCTGGTCGGGCGGAAACCCATCTCGAAGGCGGTGTGCCGCAGGTCGCACAGGTTGAGCTGGTAGCCCATCGACGCGTAGGCGGTGTTCACCGACTGGTAGGTCGCCTGCAGCACCGACATCGTGCCGCCCGCGTTGCCCTCCGCGTTGCGCGGGTCCCAGGTGTCGTAGCCCAGGCTCCCCACGCACGGCGTCTGGAAGTTCCCCACCGTGTACGAGTTGTGGTTCGCGCTCACCCGGTCGTTGAGCGTGTGCCCCGAGCGCAGCCACTCCGCCAGCACCACCGGCTTGAAGTTCGAGCCCGGCTGCAGGCCGCCCGACGCGCCGTGCAGGTAGTCCGCGTTGTAGTTCACCGTCGTGTCGCGGCTGGCCTTGTCCGCCTCCTTCGTCCCCGAGTACGGCACGTTCTGCGCCATCGCGAGGATCTCGCCCGACCCCGGCTCCACCGTGACGATCGACGCCTCCAGGTTGGAGTCGTCGTCCTCCGGCACGGCGTCGTTGATCGTCTTGAACGCCGTCTTCTGCTTCTTCCAGTCCAGCGTGGTGTGGATCTCCAGGCCGCCCCGGTACAGCAGCTCCTGCCGGTCCGCGCGCGTCTCGCCGAACGCCGAGTCCAGCAGGACCTCCTTGATGACGTAGTCGCAGAAGAACGCCGCCTGCTTCGCCGACTGGCAGCCCGCCGACGTCGGCGTCACGTTCAGGGTGTCCTCGATCGGCGTCGCCTGGCCCTCGTCGCGCTGGTCCGTGGTGATGTACCCGAGCTTCCACATGTTCTGCAGGACGGCGTTGCGGCGCTCCTCCGCCTTCTCCGGGTTGCGCGTCGGGTCGAACAGACCCGGAGCCTTCGTCACGCCCGCGATCGTCGCCGCCTCCACGGGCGTCAGGTCCGCCGCCGACTTGTCGAAGTAGTAGCGCGACGCCGACTCCACGCCGTAGATGCTCTTCGAGCCGAACTGCGCCACGTTCAGGTAGCCCTGGAGGATCTCCTCCTTGGACATCTGCTTCTCCAGCGCCACCGCCATCTTCGCCTCGCGCAGCTTGCGGTTCAGCGAGTCCTCGTGCGCGTCGATCACCGCGAACGGGTCGTCGTCCTGCAGCGCCGACTCGATCAGCATGTTCTTCACGTACTGCTGCGTGATCGTCGAGGCGCCCTGCGTCGCGTCACCGCTCAGGTTGTTCACCGCGGCACGCGTGATGCCGCGCGCGTCGATCCCGTTGTGCTCGTAGAACCGCTCGTCCTCGATCGCGATCACCGCGTGCTGCATGTACTCCGAGATGTCGTCCAGCGACACCACGATGCGGTTCTGGTAGTAGAACGTCGCCAGCAGCCGCCCGTTCGACGCGTAGATGCGGGACTGCTGCGACAGCGGCCGCGGCTCCAGCTCCGCCGGCACGTCGTCGTAGATCTCGATCGTCGCGTCCGCCGCCGCGTTCGCACCCGCGACCGCCGGGATGACGAACCCGGCGGCGAGCACGCCACCGGCCCCCGCGGCCAGCACGAAGGCGAGCAGCAGGGCGACGAGCTGGGTGGCGGGGATGGTGCGCGTGATGCGGCGGGACTCAGGAGACGCCATGGCCTACAGCCTAGGGGCTGCCCCCCGGCGCACGACCCGAACCCGACCGGCCCCGTGTGCAGGTCCTGTGGAATGGTCGTGCCGGGCCTCGTGCGGAGGGTGCCCGGGCTACCATCGCGCCATGGCTACCACGTGGGAGTACGCGACCATCCCCCTCCTCATCCACAACACCAAGGCGATCCTCGACCAGTGGGGTGCGGACGGCTGGGAGCTGGTCCAGGTCGTGCCCGGGCCGGACGGCACCGGCCTCGTCGCCTACCTCAAGCGTCCCTCGGGGGCATGAGCGGCATGAGCGTCGACGCACGACTCGCCGAGCTCGGCATCACCCTGCCCGCCGTCGCCGCGCCCGTCGCGGCGTACCAGCCGGCCGTCCGGTCCGGCGCCCACGTCTACACGGCCGGACAGCTCCCGTTCGTCGACGGCGCGCTGCCCGTCACCGGCAAGGTCGGTGACGGCGACGGCCTCGTCGACCCCGCCACGGCGGCGGACCTGGCACGCACCTGCGCGCTCAACGCCCTCGCGGCCGTCCGCAGCGTCGCGGGCACCCTGGAGGGCGTCCGCATCGTCAAGGTGACGGGCTTCGTCGCGTCCGACCCGTCGTTCACGGGCCAGCCCGGCGTCCTCAACGGCGCCAGCACCGTCCTCGGCGAGATCTTCGGCGACGCGGGCACCCACGCCCGCTCCGCCGTCGGCGTCGCGGTCCTTCCGCTGGACGCCCCCGTCGAGGTCGAGATCATCGCGGAGCTCCCTGCCTGACGCCCGCCGCGCACCGACCCTCGCACCCCTGCGGACGCTCACCGTCCGTGGGGGTGCTGTCGTCTGTCGGTGCACAGTCGTGGGCTTGCGTTCCGCGGGGTGGCCGTGCGGCTTACGTCCCGCGGGGTGGGCGTGCGGCTTACGTCCCGCGGGGTGGCGGCGTCGTGCGCGCGGCCGCGTTCACGGGCCCCAGGGGGCCCTCCACTTCGGGCAGGAGACGGCCGCGCCCACGACGCCGCCACCCCGCTCCGTCGTCGGCTCGCGTCGCGGTTGGCCCGGCGCATCGGGCGGGCGCCGTCGACTTGGAGCCCGCGTCGCCTCGCGTCGGTGTGCGCTGACTGGCGTGGAGGTGCGCTGACTGGCGTGGGGGTGCGCTGACTCGCGTGCGACGAGCGTGACGCGACGGGACGGCAAAGGTGACGGGGCGAGGTCCTGCCGCACGGTCGTCATCCCCGAAGTGGAGGGCCCCCTGGGGCCCGTGAACGCGATCGTGCGGCAGGACCTCGCCCCGTCACCGGACGCGGGACGAGCCGAGCGGACTCAGCGGGCGCGGCGCTCCAGGCGGTCGAGGTCCAGCAGGACGACGGCGCGGCCCTCGCGGCGGACCCAGCCGCGGGTGGCGAAGTCGGCCAGGGCCTTGTTGACGGTCTCGCGGGAGGCGCCGACGAGCTGGGCGAGCTCTTCCTGCGTGAGGTCGTGGGCGACGCGGACGCCCTCGTCGTTGGTCTCGCCGAACCGGTTGGACAGGTCCAGGAGGGCCTTGGCGACGCGGCCGGGGACGTCGGAGAAGACGAGGTCGGCGAGGGTCTCGTTGGTGCGGCGCAGGCGGCGGGCCAGCGCACCGAGCAGGGTCGTCGCGACGCTGGGGTGCTGCGCGATCCACTGCACGAGGGCCTGGTGGCGGAGCTCGTAGATGAGCGCCTCGGACACCGAGGAGGCGGTGGCGGTGCGGGGGCCGGGGTCGAAGAGGGAGAGCTCGCCGAACATCTCGCCGGGGCCGAGGATGGACAGCAGGTTCTCCCGGCCGTCGCTGGACCGGCGTCCGAGCTTGATCTTGCCCTGCGCGATGACGTAGAGACGGTCGCCCGGTTCGCCCTCGCGGAACAGGACGTCCCCGCGGCTCAGCTCCACGGGAACCATGGAGTCGAAGAGCGCCTTGGACTCCTCGCTCTCCATGTCCGAGAAGAGGGGGGCGGAGAGCACGACGGTGTCGTCCACAGCATTCCTCACGATCTCTCAGGGTCGGCCTCGTCGGGTCGGCCCGGTGTGCGCACAAAAGTGTGTTCCAGGTCTCAGTCTGCCTCACCAGGGAGTTCCGCGCCCGGAAGGCTCGTCGCGTCGACGGCCGAGGGGAGAACGGCCGGGGCGCGCCAGGAGTTCCCGGAGGGCGCGTCGGGCCGACGTCGGAGGCGGTGGATACGCTGCGGTGGTGCCCACGGTGAAGCGCCAGCAGCCTATCGCGTCCGGTGAGTCCCACCTGTCCCTCGTCCGCCGTGCGCGGAAGATCGACCGGGTGCTGGCCGAGACGTACCCGGACGCGCGCGCGGAGCTGGACTTCACGACGCCGTTGGAGCTGCTGGTGGCGACGGTGCTGTCGGCGCAGACGACGGACGTGCGGGTGAACGCGACGACGCCGACGTTGTTCGCGCGCTGGCCGGACGCGGCGGCGCTGGCGGCGGCGGACCCGGCCCAGATGGAGGAGGTCCTGCGGCCGCTGGGGTTCTTCCGGGCGAAGACGCGGGCGACGATCGGTCTCGCGCAGGCGCTGGTGGAGCGGTTCGACGGTGAGGTGCCGCCGCGGCTGGCGGACCTGGTGACGTTGCCGGGGGTGGGTCGCAAGACGGCGAACGTGGTGCTGGGCAACGCGTTCGGGATCCCGGGGATCACGGTGGACACGCACTTCGGGCGGTTGTCGCGGCGGCTGGGCCTCACCACGGAGGAGGACCCGGTGAAGGTGGAGCACGCCGTCGGTGAGCTGTTCGAGAAGCGGGACTGGACGATGCTGAGCCATCACCTGGTGTGGCACGGGCGCCGGGTGTGCCATGCGCGGCGGCCGGCGTGCGGGGCGTGCCCGGTGGCGCGGTGGTGCCCGTCGGCGGGTGTGGGGGAGGTGGACCCGGTGGCGGCGGCGAAGCTCGTGCGGCCGGGGCCGCGGGGCTGACCGGCCGGCGGGTGCCGCCGGCCGTCACTCGCCGGCGAGGACGGGCTTGAGCCAGTCGGTGAGGAGCTCGGTGACCTGGCGGGGTGCCTGCTCGGGCAGGAGGTGCCCGGCGTCGGGCACGACCTCGAACCGGAACCGCCGGGCGAGGGCGGCGCCGTCGACGTCGGCGCTCTCGGGGCGCCAGAACGCGTCCTCGGCGCCGTGGAGCTGCAGGACGGGGACGTCGACGGGACGGCGGAGCGCGGCGAGGTAGCGGCGGCCGTCGGGGCGGACGGACGTGCGGGTCAGCCAGCGCACGGACTCCGTCGAGCTGTGCGCGGCGAACGGGATGCGCAGGACGTCGCGGTAGCGGGCGAGCACGTCCTCCGGCAGGGCCGGGCCGCCGCCGGCGGCCAGCACGGCGTCGACGCCGCGTCCGTCGACGAGCCGTCGTTCGGGCCACGACGGGATCAGGGTGAGGGCGAGGAGGCGGCGCGCGGCCGGGGTGAGGAGGCGGCGCGGCGGGACGTGCAGGCGCAGCGGGTGGGGTGCGGACAGCGCGGCGACGCCGGCGGTGATGCCGGGCTGCAGCGCGGCCGTCGCCCAGGCGAGGATCCCGCCGGTCCCGCAGCCGACGACGACGGCGTGCTCGTGGCCGAGGGACCGCACGACGCCGGCGACGTCGCGGGTGCGGGTGGGGACGTCGTAGCCGGTCGGCGGCTTGTCGGACGCGCCGGTGCCGCGCAGGTCCATGGCGGCGACGCGGACGCCGGAGTCGGCGAGCCCGGCGAGCTGGTGGCGCCAGGTCCACCAGAACTGCGGGTAGCCGTGCAGGAGGAGGACGAGCGGCCGGTCGTCGCCGTGGGTCCGGTCGGGTCCGGCGGTGGCCACGTGGAAACGTGAGCCGTTGGCCGGCACGAACTCGTGGCGCCACGGTCCGTCGACCAGGGCGCTGGTGTAGTCGGAGGCGTCGGACATGGCGGTCACGTCCGCAACCTACCGGCTGACGGCCTCGTCGGCTCAGCCGCCGGACGTGACCGGCGCGGCGGACCCGTGCGTGCCGGGGTCGCTGCCGCCGTCGGCGGCGCGCTCCTTGGGCGGGTCGAACCGGTAGCCGACGTTGCGGACGGTGCCGATGAGCTGCTCGTGCTCGGGCCCGAGCTTGGCGCGCAGGCGCCGCACGTGGACGTCGACGGTGCGGGTGCCGCCGTAGTAGTCGTATCCCCAGACCTCCTGGAGCAGCTGGGCGCGGGTGAAGACGCGGCCGGGGTGCTGCACGAGGTACTTGAGGAGCTCGAACTCCTTGTAGGTGAGGTCGAGGGGGCGGCCGCGCAGCCGGGCGGTGTACCCGCCGGCGTCGATGGCGAGCTCACCGGCGGAGATCTCCTGCGGGGAGTCCTCGGCCGGACCGCGGGCGGACCGCTCGACGACGAGCCGCAGGCGGGCCTCGACCTCGGCGGGGGAGGCGGTCTCCAGCAGGAGGTCGTCGGCACCCCACTCGTGGTTGACGACGGTGAGGCCGCCCTCGGTGAGGATCAGCACGAGCGGCACCGTCAGTCCGGTGGCGTGCAGGAGCCGGCAGGTGGTCCGGGCGGCCACCAGGTCACGCCGTGCGTCGAGCAGGACGACGTCGGCGTCCGGTGCGTCCACCAGGGCGGACGGCTCCATCGGCAGCACGCGCACCTTGTGCGTGAGAAGGCCGAGTGCGGGCAGCACCTCGACCGATCCGCCGGTCGCCGGAGTCAGGATCAACAGCTCGGCCACGCGTGCTCCTCCCGTTGCTGCTGGTGGCAAAGGTACCGTGCCGTGAGCGACAGGTCACAACGGCCCATCATGGGAGACTCGACCTCGTGACCGTGACCTCCCGTGCCGTGACGACCGCCGTGCTCGCCACCCTCCTGGCGGTCGCGTCGTTCGTCGGACCGCTGTGGACGACGGGCGCCGCCGCGCTGCTGGTGCTGCTGCTCGCGTGGGGCTGGGCGTCGCTGCTGCGGCTCCCGGCCGAGGGTGCGACGACGCTCGTGGTGCTGGTCGCGGGCCTGGGCGGTCTGGCGGTCACGTGGTTCACCGAGGGGGAGCCGGTGCTGCGCAACCTGCCGGCCGTGATCGCCCTGTCCCTGGTGCTGGCGTTCGTCGCGCAGATGCTGCGGCGCGGCGGCCGACCTCGTCTGGTGGAGTCGGTGAGCGGCACCACGGCGGGGATCGTGGTGGCGGTGTGCGCGGCGGGCTGGGTCGCCGCGGCCCGCACGGACGCGGGCGAGGACCTGGTGACGACGAGCGCCGTCGCCCTGGCGGTGGCCTCCGCGGTCTCGGCCCTGCCGGTGGCGGCGGGCTGGACGGGCTCGCTGCTCGCGGCGGCCCTCGGCGCCGGGGCGGGCGTCGGTGCGGCGTCGGCGCTGCCGGAGGTGGAGCCCGTCCTGGGGCTCGTCGTCGGCCTGGTGGCCGGCCTGGTGGCGGCCGCGCTGAGGTTCCTGTTCGACCGCCAGCCCACGCTGGCGCGCCGCCGCGCGGCGACGGCCGCGGTCGCGGTGCCGGTGACGGTCACGGGCATGCTGGTGCTCGTCGTGGGGCGTCTCGTCGCCTGAGGGTCGGGCCCGCCGGGCCTGCCAGGGGTCATGCGGCGCGGATCGCCTCGCCGGCGAGCTCGATGCGGACCTTCTTGGCGACGAGCACGCCGCCGGTCTCGAGCGCGACGTTCCACAGCAGGCCGAACTGCTCCCGCTCGAACTCGGCGGTGGCGCTGAACCCGAAGATGTTGCGGCCGTACGGGTCGGTCCCGGCGCCGCCGAACTCGGCGTCGAGCGCGACGGGCCGCGTGACGCCGCGGATCGTCAGGTCGCCGTGCAGGACGAACTTGGCGCTGCTCCCGGGCTCGCGCTGGAGGCCGAGGCGGCCGGGGCTGCTGCGCTTGAGCATCGCCCAGGAGAAGATCGGGTCGGGGGCGGGCTGCCACTCGATGCCGCGGGAGCGGAACTCGATCGTGGGGAAGTTCTCCACGTCCAGGAAGTCCGGGCTGCGCAGGTGGGTGTCGCGGTCGTCGAGGTGCGTCGAGATCGACGCGGCGTCGATGGTGGCGGTCACCCAGGAGTCGAGGGGGTCCTCGGCGACGTGGATGGTCGCGGACCCGGAGCCGAACTCGCCGCGCACGGGGCTGACCATCATGTGCATGGCGAGGAAGCCGATGCGCTTGTGCGCTTCGTCGAGGTCGTACCTCCCCGGGGCGGGGATGACGAGGTCGTTCCAGGTCCTGGTGGGCGCATCGGGCATCGTGGGCCTCCTGAGGGGCGGCGTGAGGGGGCACGGGTCTGGCGCGTGACGCGCCGAGGACGGAGCCCCGGGCGACGACCCGGGGAACATTCATGCAAACCGATATGTTCCCGCCCGGGACGAAGGAGGTGCGGACATGCCCGCACAGTGGACGACCCTGGCGGTCGTCGTGGTGGTGACGGTGCTCGTGGGCCTGGTGTGGCGCCGCGCGCAGGGACGGGTGCGGACGACCGCCGCGCCCGCCGGGGACGAGGCCGCCGGGACGTGGCGCGACGAGGTCGCGACGGCCGGCGCGACCCTCGGGGAACGCGCGACGTTCCTCCAGCTGTCCGCCCAGGTGTGCTCCTCCTGCCGCGCCACCGCGCGCACCCTCACCGCCGTGCGGGACGCCGAGCCCGGCGTCGTGCACGTCGAGGTCGACGTCGACGAGCGCCCCGACCTGGTGCGCCGGGCCCGCATGCTGCGCACCCCCACCGTGCTCGTCCTGGACGCGACGGGTACCGAGGTGGCCCGCGCGTCGGGCACGATGTCCCCCGTCCAGGCACGCGAGGCGCTCGCGGCCGTGGACGCCACCGCCCGTTCCCCGAGGAGGATCCCGTGACGACCGCGACCACCCGTACCGGCATCGACCCCCGCGGCCCCCGCGTGGGCGCCGGGATCACCGCGGCGCTGCTCGCCGTCGTCGTCCTGATGGGCGGGACCGCCCCCGCGCTCGTGCTGCTCGCGTTCGTGGCGCTCTCGTTCGTGCCGGGCGCCGTCAAGGGGCCGCAGGCGACGTGGCAGGGCTGGCTGTTCCGCGTGCTCGTGCGCCCGCGCCTGGCGCCGCCCACGGAGCTGGAGGACGTCGCCCCGCCGCGCTTCGCGCAGCTCGTGGGTCTGGTCGTGACGGGCGTCGGCGTCGTGGCGGGTCTCGCCGGTGCGACGGCGGTCGTGCCGTGGGCCGCGGGCGTCGCCTTCCTCGCGGCCGCCCTCAACGCGACCCTCGGCCTGTGCCTCGGGTGCGAGGCCTACCTGCTGCTGGGCCGGCTGCGGCGCCGCGCCGCCTGACCGGTCCCTGCCGGCCGCTCAGTAGACGAGCGCCTGGGCGCCCGGGCGCAGCGACTCCTCGACGAACACCGCGGCGCCCGCGACCCGCACCCCCGGCAGCACGCCGTCCTCGGTGATGCCGCGCCGGGCCGCGCACTGCGTGCACACCGTGACCGTCCCGGCGGTCAGCACGGCCTCCAGGAGGTCGGCGGCGGGCGCCGCGTGGTCGAGCTCCAGGTCGGCGGCCCGCCCCGGGACGCCGAACCACGCCGCCTCGCCCGTGAGCCACAGGGACACCTCGACGCCCGCGGCCACCGCGGCCGCCGCCACCGTCAGCGCCTGGTTGGCGGCCTCGGGGCGGTCGGTGCCCGAGGTCGACTTGATCACGAGCGTGCGCGGCGGTGTGGTGTCGGTCATAGCGCGACCCTAGCGGCACGGCCGTGGGTACCATTCGACCATGTCGATCCACGCGCTCGAGATCTTCTTCACCAGCCTCCTGGTGGTCACCGTCGGCGTGATCACCTGGTTCGCCGGGTACGTCGTCTACAAGCTGTTCCAGGGCCAGCGCTGATGCCCTTCGCCTTCCCCGACGGCCTCGCGCCCGAGGTGTACCCGCTCGCCTGGCTGGTCGGCCGGTGGGCGGGGACGGGCGTGGTCAAGTACGAGGGCATCGACGAGACGCCCTTCGTGCAGGAGCTCGTCTTCGACCACGACGGCGGCCCGTACCTGCGGTTCGAGTCGACGCTGCGCGTCCGTTCCGGCGCCGCGGCGGACGGCGAGGTCCCGGACGGCGAGGCGGGCGACGACGCCGGCTTCGACACCGTCTGGTCCACCGAGACCGGCTACTGGCGCATCTCGTCGGAGCGTCCCGAGGGTCTGCCCGACGACAAGCACGTCGTCGAGGTCCTCGTCACCGACGCCTCCGGCCGCCTGTCGCTGTTCCTCGGTGCCGTCGGCGACGGCCGCGTCGACCTCGCCACGGACTTCGTGGCCCGCACCTCCACGGCTGCCGAGGTGACCGCCGCCAAGCGGCTCTACGGCAACGTCGAGGGCAGGCTGCTGTGGGTCGAGGAGCTCGCCGCTTTCGGGCACCCGATGGGCTCGTACGCGTCCGGGGAGCTCGACCGGCTGTGACGTACCGCAGCCCGCTGCTCGACCGGACCGGTGCGGTCGCCGCCGCCGGACCCGACGCCGGCGTCGCCTGGCACTACGGCGACCCGGTCGCGGAGCAGCGCGCGCTCGTCCGCGGTGCGGCGGTCGTCGACCAGTCCCACCTCGGGGTCGTGCGGCTCACGGGCCCGGACCGCCTCACCTGGTTGCACTCCATCACCTCGCAGGACGTGCAGGCGCTGCCGCCGCGCACCTCCACCGAGCTGTTCGTGCTCTCCCCGCAGGGGCGGGTCGAGCACGCCCTGGCCGTCGTCGACGACGGCACGTCCACCTGGCTCGTGACCGAGCGCGACCACGTCGACCCGCTCGTCGCGTGGCTCACCCGCATGCGGTTCATGATGCGCGTCGACATCGACGACGTCACGGGCGCGTACGCGGCCCTGGGCGAGCCCGTGGACGCCGAGGGCGGCCCCGACGAGCCCGTGACCTGGCGGGACGCCTGGCCGCGCGTCGCGCCCGGCGGCACCCGCTACGGCGTCCCGGCCGAGGAGCACCCCGGTGCGGACCGTCCGTGGCGGCTCGTGCTCGTGCCGCGCGACGACCTCGCCGCCGCCGTCGCGGAGCGTGAGGCCGCGGGCCGACGCCTCGCCGGCACCTGGGCGACCGAGGCGCTGCGCGTCGAGGCGTGGCGGCCCCGGCTCGCGCGCGAGGTCGACGACCGCACCGTCCCGCACGAGCTCGACTGGCTGCGCACCGCCGTGCACCTGCACAAGGGCTGCTACCGCGGCCAGGAGACGATCGCGCGCGTCCACAACCTCGGCCGCCCGCCGCGCCGGCTCGTGCAGCTCCATCTCGACGGCTCGCTGCACGTCGTGCCCGAGGCCGGGGCGGAGGTCCGCCTCGACGGTCCGGACGGCAAGGTCGTCGGTGTCGTCACCACCGTGGCCCGGCACCACGAGCTCGGCCCCGTCGCGCTCGCCGTGGTCAAGCGGAACGTGCCCGAGGACGCCGTGCTGGCCGTCGTGGGCCCTGTGGGACCCGGCCCCGACGCCGAGCAGGTCGCGGTCGCGGCCACGCAGGAGGTCGTCGTGCCCGGCGAGGGCGTGTCCGCGGACCGGCCCGAGGCGCGGGGCGACACGATGCGGGGCCTGACCCCGCGCGGCAGCGGCGGCACGCAGAGCCTCCTGTGACCCGCCCGTGAGCGACGCACCCGAGCCGACGGCGGGCGACGCCGCGGGGGCCGCGCTCCGGTCGCTGGTGCGGCGCGTCCGCCTGCGGCAGGGCGTCGGACGGGTGCGGACCGGCTTCTGGCCGATCGTGCAGGCGTCGCTCGCCGCGGGGATCGCGTACGCGATCGCCCACTACGCGCTCGGGCACGCGCAGCCGTTCTTCGCGGCCGTCGCGGCCTGGGTGTGCCTCGGCTTCTCGTTCGACCGCGAGCTGCGCCGCGTGGCGGAGGTCGCCGTCGGCGTCGCGCTCGGCATCGGCATGGGCGACCTCGTCGTCCACCTCATCGGGTCCGGCTGGTGGCAGCTCACCGTGGTGCTCGCGGTCTCCGCGATGCTCGCGCGGTTCGTCGACCGCGGCCCCCTGCTCGTCACGCAGGCGGGCGTCCAGGCGATCGTCGTGGTCGGGCTGCCCGCTGCCATCGCGGCGGACGGCCCGGTGGGCCGCTGGACCGACGCGCTGGTGGGCGGCGCCGTCGCGCTCGCCGTGACGCTGCTGACCCCCGACGACCCGCGCCGCCGGTTGCGCGTCGTCGCGGGCGAGGCCACGACCGAGCTCGCGGAGACCCTGGAGTCGGTGGCACGCGGCCTGCACGGCACGGACGTCGACGAGCTGGCGTCCGCGCTGGTGCGGGGCCGGGCGTCGGAGCCGGTGCTGGCGGACTGGATCCAGACCGCCCACCGGTCGGCGGAGATGGCGCGGGTGAGCGTCAACCGGGCCCGACGCGACGACATCGTCCGGCTGGCCGCGCAGGCCGTCCTGGTGGACCGGGCCATGCGCAGCGTGCGGCTCCTGGCCCGCCGCGCCCCGACCGTCGTCGGCCCCGACGGCTCCTGGCCCGCCGTCGGCCAGACCGCCGAGGTCCTGGAGCGGGCGGCCGCGGGCGTGCGGCTCCTCGCGGGTGCGCTCGCCGCGGGCACGTCGACCGAGCGGGCGCTGGACGTCCTCACCGCCACGGCGCGGCAGGCGGACCCGCACTCCCTCGGCGGCGGCGACCTGCGCGTGGCGTCCCTGGCGCTGCTGCTGCGCTCGCCGCTGGTCGACCTCCTGGAGGCGTCCGGCGCGGACCCGCGGGACGCGCGGGCGCTCCTCCCCGAGCTCTGAGGATCAGACGGCGGAGTCCTCCGGGTCGCGGCCCAGGACGGCGGCGACCTCGTCGGCGAGCTCGTCGATCTCCGGCTCGTCGCCCGGCCACTCGCGGACGAGCTGCTGGATGCGCCGGCGCTCCGCCTCGCGCAGCACCTCCGCCGCGAGGTCGGTCTGGTCGGTGGCCCGTACCGTGTCGCCGTCGACCGCGACGATCCCGCGAGCCGCCAGACCCGCGGCGATGGCGCGGACCGTCGCGGGCGAGACGTGCGCCCGCTCCGCCATCGTCCCCACGTCGCGGGTCCGCTTGAGCGCGACGCGGGTCACCATCCACGCCTCCTCGGGCGACAGGTCGGCGTCCTGGGCGGTGATCTCGTAGACGCGCAGCGGGTCGGCCGCACCGACGCGCCGCCACAGGATCATGCGCAGCTCCTCCAGGGAGGTGCGGCTCGACGGCAGCGCGAACGCCTCGCCCGCGGCGCGGCCCGCCGACTCGGTGGGCTCCGTGTCGCGGGTCGCGGTGCGCAGCTCCACCTGGGGGAGCAGCCAGGCGAAGGCGAACGCGACCAGCGCGACCGGCACGGCGAACAGGAACACCGTCTGGAGGGTCTCCGTGTAGCCGTCGAGGAACCAGCCCTGCACCTCCGGCGGGCACTGCGCGATCCCCGCGACGCTGGCCTCCAGCGCGTCGGGCGAGCACGCGTCCGTCGCGCCGGCGGGCGGCGCGGTGGTGAGGTTGGTCGCGAGCCGGTTGGCGAAGATCGTGCCGAACACGGCGACGCCCACCGACGAGCCGATCGTGCGGAAGTAGGTCGCGCCGGACGTCGCGGTGCCGAGGTCGCGGTAGGCGACGGCGTTCTGCACGGCGATGACGAGCACCTGGTTGACGAGGCCCAGCCCCAGGCCGAGGACGAACATGCTCGCGGCCGCCTGCAGGGTGGACGTGTCGCGGTCCATGAGGGACAGCAGGTACAGGCCGACGGCGGTGGTCGCCGTCCCGATGATCGGGTACGGCTTGTACCGGCCGGTCCGCGTGATGAGCTGGCCGGAGACGATCGACGTGAGCAGCAGACCCAGCATCATCGGGGTCATCTCCAGGCCCGACGCCGTGGGGGTGGAGCCCTTGACGGTCTGGAGGTACAGCGGCAGGTAGGTGATGGCGCCGAACATCGCGAAGCCGGACACGAACCCGACGACCGCGGCGACGCTGAACACCTTGTTGGAGAACAGGCGCAGCGGCAGCACCGGCTCGGTCGCGCGCCGCTCCACGAGGAGGAACGCCACCAGGGCGACGACACCGGCCACGGCCCAGGCGTACGTCGTCACCGAGTCCCAGCCCCACACGGTGCCGCCGAGGCTCGTCACGAGCACGATCGACGTCGACACGAACGCGAGCAGGAGGATGCCCCCGTAGTCGATCCGCGGGCGCGTGCCCGGCGTGATCCGGGGCAGCACCGACGCCACCACGACCAGAGCCACGACGCCGATCGGCACGTTGATGTAGAACACCCACTGCCACGACAGGTTGTCGACGAAGAACCCGCCGAGCAGCGGCCCCGCCACCGACGACACGCCGAACACGGCGCCGAACAGCCCCTGGTAGCGGCCGCGCTCCCGCGGCGAGACGACGTCGCCGATGATCGCCTGGCTGAGCACCATCAGCCCGCCGCCGCCGACGCCCTGGAGCGCCCGCCAGCCGATGAGCTGCCCCATCGTGGTCGACGTCCCGCACAGCATCGACCCGACGAGGAAGATGACGATGCAGAGGATGAAGAGCTCCTTGCGGCCCAGCAGGTCGCCGAGCTTGCCCCACAGCACGGTGGTCGCCGTCGACGCCAGCATGTAGGCCGTGACGACCCACGACAGGTGGTCGGCCCCGCCGAGGTCGCTGACGATGGTCGGCAGCGCCGTGGACACGATGGTCTGGTCGAGGGCCGCGAGGAGCATCGCGAGCATCAGCCCGGCGAAGATCGCCCAGACCTTGGACTGCGGAAGTGCTCTCGGATCTGCCGTCTGCGCGTCCACGCGGCTGCCTCCTGGTCGCTCACCCTTGGGTGGGAGCCTGCCACGGCACCGTCGCCGGCGCCCGACCAGGGTGAGGTTCCGCGACGCGCCGTGCCGCCGTGCCGGTGCACCTGTTCGCACGGTGTCGTCTGCGGTAGCGTCACCGGTCATGGAGGTCGCCGTCAGTGCCTTGCGTGCCGAGCTCAAGTCGTGGATCGAGAAGGCCCGAGCGGGCGAGGAGGTCGTCATCACCGACCGGGGCGTCCCCGTCGCCCGACTGACCGGCGTGGGCAGCGCGGACCTGCTGTCGGAGCTGGTGCGGGAGGGACTGGTGACGCCCGCGCGCACCACCCGGCCGCTGCACGCCGTCCCGGCCCCGGAGCAGCAGCCCGTCGCGGCGTCGGCCGCCCGCGGCACGTCGGCGCTGTCGGGTCTCGTCCGGCGCATCCGTCGCTGACCCCATGGCCCTCGTCTACTTCGACGCCAGCGCCCTGGTGAAGCTCTGCGTCCGCGAGCCCGGGTCGGAGCTCGCCAGCGCCCTGTGGAACCGCGCCGACGTCGTGGTGACGTCCTGCCTGTCCGACGTCGAGCTGCGCGCCACGCTCGCCGCCGGCGGCCGGGCGGGGGTCCTCGACGAGCCGGCCCGCCGCCGCGCCACCGAGCGCTGGGACGGACTGTGGCCGGCGCTGCACCGCGTCGAGCTGACCGAGGCGCTCGCCGGCGAGGCGTCCACGCTCGCCGCGGGCCCGCACCCGCTGCGCGGCGCCGACGCCGTCCACCTCGCCAGCGCGCTGGCCGTCGCCGGGCCGGACACCCTGGTCGCGGCGTGGGACGACGGCGTCGCCGCCGCCGCGCGGTCCCACGGGCTGCGCGTCCTGCCGTAGCCTGGGCGCGTGATCGGCAACCTCCAGATGTACGTCCTGATCGCCCTGGCGGTGGTCGTCTTCGTCGTGCAGGTCTACGCGCTCGTCGACGCGCTGCGCCGGCCCGCGCGCGGTTTCACGTCCGAGGGCAAGCTGACGAAGCCGATCTGGCTGCTCATCCTCGGGGTGGCGACCGCGATCGGGTTCCTCGGGCTGCCGCCCCTCATGGTGACCTCGCGCAGCTTCCTCAACCTCATCGCCTGCGTCGCCGCGATCGTCTACCTCGTGGACGTCCGCCCGCGCCTGCAGCCGTACGGCACCGGCCGGGGACGCCCGCAGCGCCCCAGCGGCTGGTGACGGCCGCCGTCGCCCGGGGTGCGGCACCGCTCGCCGAGGTCGTCCGCGGCGACCTCGTCGAGTCCGTGCACCTCGGCCACCTGGTCGTGCTCGACGCCACGGGGGACGTCGTCCTCGCCGTCGGCGACCCGACGACGACGATCTGGCCGCGCTCCTCGCTGAAGCCCGTGCAGGCCGTCGCGATGCTGCGCGCCGGGCTCGACCTGCGACCTCGCCGGCTGGCGCTGGCCGCCGCGAGCCACGACGGCACCGTGCGGCACGTGGCGATCGCGCGACAGGTCCTGCAGGACGCCGGGCTCGACCCCCGGGCGCTGGCCAACACGCCCGACCTGCCGCTCGACCCGGCGACCGCTGTCACCTGGCAGGCCGCGGGGCACGGCCCGGACCGGCTCACCCAGAACTGCTCCGGCAAGCACGCCGCGATGCTCGCCACGTGCGTCGCGGCCGGCTGGCCGACGGACGGCTACCTGGCGCCCGACCACCCGCTCCAGCAGGCGGTGCGGACCGCGGTCGCCGAGCTGTGCGGCCCCGACGGGGCGGAGCACGCCACCGTCGACGGCTGCGGGGCCCCGCTGTTCTCCACCACCCTCACCGGTCTGGCCCGCGGGTTCGCCCGGCTCGTCACGGCCCCTGAGGGGTCGCCCGAGGCGCGCGTCGTCGCGGCGATGTCCGCCCACCCCGAGCTGGTCGCGGGGGAGCACCGGGACGCGACGGCGGCCATGCGCGCCGTGCCGGGCGCGATCGCGAAGGACGGCGCGGACGGCGTGTACGCGGCCGCGCTGCCCGGCGGAGCGGCGCTCGCCTTCAAGGTGCTCGACGGCGCCTCGCGTCCGCGCCCGGCGGTGCTGGCCCGCGCGCTGCGGGCCGCCGGCGCGGCCGACGTCCCCGGCGTCGACCCGGACGCCCTGGACGCGCTCGCGCGGACGCCGGTGCTCGGCGGCGGCCGGTCCGTGGGCGAGGTGCGGGCGGCGTTCGGGCCGTCCACGACGACCGGCCGGCCGGCCGGGGAGGAGCAGGCATGAGGGCCGTGGTGCAGCGGGCGACCCGCGCGAGCGTGACCGTCGACGGGGAGGTCGTCGGGAAGATCGAGCGTCCCGGGCTCGTGGTGCTCGTCGGCGTCACGCACGACGACGGCCCCGACGACGCGGCGACGATCGCCCGGAAGGTCGCGGAGCTGCGCATCCTGCGCGGCGAGCGGTCGGCCGCCGACGAGGGCGCGCCCGTGCTCGTCGTCAGCCAGTTCACGCTCTACGGCGACGCCCGCAAGGGCCGCCGCCCCACCTGGCAGGCCGCCGCGCCCGGGCCCGTCGCCGAGCCGCTCGTCGACGCGGTCGTCGCGGACCTGCGTGGTCGGGGCCTGGAGGTCGCCACCGGCGTGTTCGGCGCCGACATGGCGGTCGAGCTGGTCAACGACGGCCCGATCACGCTGCTGCTGGAGACCTGAGCCGACCCTCACGCGCCCGGGCGCAGGCACCGCCGGCCCCGACGGGTGCGCGTCGGGGCCGGCGGTGGTTCGTGGGGGGTCAGTCCTCGGTGGTGCGGCGGCGCCGGACGGCGAGGACGGCGGCGGTACCGGCGGCCACGAGGCCGACGGCCAGCGCGACGAGGCCGGCCACCTCGGCGCCCGTGCGCGGGAGCTCGGTCGTCGACGTCCCCGGGGTCGGGGTGTCACCCGGCTCGCCCGGCGGGGTCGTCTCCGGGGGCGGGGTCTCGCCGGGCGGGGTGGCGCACGCCGGGGACGACTCGGGGTAGCCGACGGTCGCCGTCGCCGTCGGGTTCACCTCGAACTCGAGTCCCACGCTGGGCCGCACCCAGTCGAACTCGTCGCCCTCGACCCAGACGCCGTCCTCCAGGCGCCAGCCCGGCCAGTCGAGCGCCGTGCCGTCGTCGCCGACCACCGCACCCGGCCACAGGACCCGGCCGGACAGCGGCAGGTCCGGCTGCACGACGTTCGCGCCGCCCGGGTTCACCCAGGTGATCGTCACGGTGTCCGGCGGGTCCTCGAGGTTCTCGACGCTCACCGCGTACCGCAGGTAGGGGACGTCGCCGTCGCAGACCGGATCCACCAGCCCCACCGTCAGCACCGGCTCGGGGGCGTACCCGTCCACGTCGTCGGACGTCCCGGGTGAGGGCTCGGGGTCGATGTCCGCGAACGCCGTCCCCGCCCCACCGAGGAGCAGCGCCACGGCGAGCCCCGTCCCCGCCATCGCGCGTCTGCGCACCGCTCCTCGTCGACTCATCCGGCTGCCCTCCTGGTCGGCCCCTGCGACGTGCAGAGTGCTTCCACGCTAGTGACGAGGGAGGGTGCCCGGACCGTCCGGTGCGGGTGAAACCGCGCAGAAAGAGAGGTTTCACCCGCAGCGCGGGACGTCGAGCACGTGCAGTCCCGGGGCGGAGACGGTAGGCGTCGTCCAGACCTCCAGCGTGCCCGGCGCCGCGGAGCCCTCCCCGCGTGCGCCCGCGGCCGTGGCGGGCACCGTGACGGCGACCACCGTGGACTCCCCGGGCCGCAGGTCGACGGTGATCGCGACCCGCTGGCGACCGTGCACCTCGAGGGTGTCGCCCCCGACCGTGCCGCCGTCCCGGGCCAGCCGCGGCAGGCCGCCGTCGCGGGGTCCGTACGCCGACACGGTGAGCAGCATGCGGCCCCGGTCCGGGTCGCCCTCGGGGCCGGCGACGTACGACGGCAGGTCCTGCGCCGTGCCCTCGTCCAACCGGTTCGTCAGCGTGACCTCGACCGTGTCCTCGCGTCCGACGGCGTCGGTGCACGCCGACGCCCCGAGGCCGACCTGCACGTCGAGGTAGGCGCTGAGCTTGCCCACCACGAGGTCGTCGAGGAACACCCCGACGGCGTCCCGCGCGCGGTCGTCGGCGAACGTCCCCGCGACGAGGGTGCCGGCGAGCAGGGCCTGCTCGTCGGGGCGCGCGGACCAGACGAGCAGCCGGTGGTCGTGCGACACCCGCTCCAGGGCGGGCAGCAGGGCGGCCGGGGAGACGTCGTCCGCCGTCAGCTCGTCGAACACGGCGGCCGCGACGACGGCGAAGAACCGGTCCGCGAGCCCGGGGTCCAGCACGTCGTAGGTGCGGCGCAGCAGCAGGTCCACGACGGTCGACGACTCGACGACCAGCGTGCCGGTGCCGAGCGCGGTCGCGAGCCCGGGCGGCAGGTCGATCTCGACGGGACCGGTGACCTCCAGCAGCGCGGACAGCGCGACCGGGTCCGTCGCCAGCACCCCGTCGACCTCCTCGCCGCGGGACCGTTGCCACATCTCGGCCACCAGCGGCCCGGTCGTCGCGAAGTCCGGCGTGAGCGTGACGTCCTGGACGAAGCGGCCGAGGCGTGCGGAGTAGGCCGCCTCGTCCTCCGGGTCGAGCGGCAGCACCGGTTCCGCGTACGGCCCGAACGCGCCGGTCGACGCCTGTGCGCCGACGCCGAGCGAGCCGTCGTCGACGCGGAGCTCGGTGAGAGCGCCCGGGATGCCGCCCCCGGCGCGCAGCTCCGCGTTGGACAGCCCCAGCAGCACGTAGCGGCGGGGCCCGTCGGCGCCGAGCAGCGCCGGGAGCAGGACGGTCGCGCGCTCGGCGGTGGCGAGGAGCACGTCCAGCTCGGTGAGCTGGGCGTCGAGGAGCTGCACGGGCTCGGCGAACCGGTCCTGGATGTGCGCGGTGTCGATCGCGGCGAGGTCCGCGCCCGACGCGGCGATCATCTCCCGCGCCGCGGTGACGTCGCCCGCCACCGCCGACAGCGGGGCGAGGTCGAGGCCGCCCTGCTCGGTCCGCCCGGTCCGGGTCGCCGCGTCGACCGTCTCCGCCAGGGCGGGCAGGGCCACGTCGGCGACGTCGTCGATCACGGCGGAGACCGTCGTCGCGGCGCCGACGGACTCCCCGACGAGCGGCAGGTGCGCTGCCGCCGCCCACAACCAGCCGTCGGTCGCCTCGCGAGCCGTCTGGGTGGACCGCTGGAGGTCGAGCAGGGCCGGTGTCCCGGTGAGCGGCGCGGCGTCGGGGTCGCGGACCGTCATGCCGTCGCGGACGGCCTGCTCGACGGCGGGGACGGCCGCGGCGGCCTCGTCGAGCGCGTCCCGTGCGGTGAAGGCGTCGCGCACGATCAGCACGGCGCACACGGCGACGCCGACCGCCACGACGAGGATCGCGACGAGCAGCCAGCCGAGGGCGCGGCGACGGCGGCGGTGCGGTGCGCGCCGCACCACCGGCGGCGTCCCGTGACGGTCCGTCGCGTCGGGCATGACCGCACAGTACGGCCCGCGGCGGGAGCCGGCGGCCCCGCGACCGGGTGAACCCGTTTCGCCGGAGCACTCGTGGTGACGGGAAGGTGGCTTTATGATGGAATCCTGACAAACCTGTGACCTGCGATGACATCGTACGGAAGGCTTGGAGGTGGACGATGACGTCGCACTCGGGAGGACCTTCCCTGGCCGTGGTCCCGAGGTCCGCGGGCGCGCCGGTGGCGCCGCACGTGGCGGCCGCGCTCGACCGTCTCGGCGACGGCGACGGCGACGTCTTCGACGTGCTGGCCGCCGGGCTCGACCACGACCAGCTGTCGGGGACCGCGCACCTGCCGGACCACCTGCCGCTCGCCGCCCGACCGACCCCGCCCGGCGACCCGACGGTGCGCCGGCTCGCCCTGCTGGCCGCCGTCGCCGTCGTCGACCACGTCGACGTGCTGGTCCGGGCCTCGGGCTGCCCCGCCGACGTCCTGCTCGGAGGCCTCGACGGGATCCTCGAGGTCCGCGCCGGACGGTTCCGCCCGGTCGACGCCGCCCGGCTGGAGGGCGTGCGGGCCGAGGCCGACCTCGACGCCGTGACCGCCGCGCACCGCGACCTGTCCCGGGCGGCCCGTGCCGTCGGGGAGACGGGCGTGGCCCTGTGGCACACCGCCCGCGGCACCGTCACCGGCGACGAGCTGCTGGCCGACGGCCTGGTCGAGCTCGCGGGCGTGCTCCTGCGTCGGGGTGACCCGCTCGCGGCCTACGAGGTCGCCTGCGAGGCGGTCAGCCACGGGACGGGGGAGCGTCGTGCGCGGGCCTTCCTGGTCGCGGGACGCGCAGCCCTGTGGAGCGGTCACCTCGTGGACGCACGCCGGTGGCTGCACCGGGCGCGCCGGAGCGGCGCCGGCGCCGTGGAGGCGGCGGCCGCCGAGGTCCTGGTCGCCGTCGACCTGCTGCTGGACGGCTGGCCCGCCGGGAGCGAGACCCTCGCGGTGGCCGGGCCCGGCGCGTCGTTGGCGGCCCTGGTCGAGCAGGTCGCGGTGGACGCGCCCGCGCCGGCGGACCGGGCCGTGCTCGCGGACGTCGTCGCAGGTCTGCGCCTGCTCGACGCGGACCCGGCCGCCGCCGCGACCGTCCTGGCCCTGGCGGCCGTCCGGGCCGTGCCGGCCTGGTCCCGGCGCGGTGTCTGGGTGGTCGGGGGCGGACGGCTGACCCCGCTGGCGGAGGCACACCTGCGGGTGGCCCAGAGCCTCGTGCTGCTGTGCGGGGACGACTCCGAGGCGGCGTCGGCCGTGCTGGACGACGCGGCCTCCCGGTTGCCGGTCGCCCACGTCGTGGGCGGGCTGGCGGTGGAGGTGGGACGGCGGCTCGACCACGACCGGGAGGGCGTGCGCAGCCGCACGACGCACGACCTGGCCCGGATCGCGCCGCGGCGTCAGGTCGCCGCGGGTGCGGTGGCGGCGCTGCGGCGCGGTGGGCTGCCGGTCGCGGCGGGCTCGCGCGAGGTGCTGCCCCCGTTCCGGGCGGGCGGGGCGTCCGAGGTGGCGCGGGCGACGTCGCTGCTGGCGGGCGAGGCTGCGCGGGGTCCGGCTGCGGCTCGGGCGATGCCCTGCGCGGACGAGCTGGTGCTCCCGGTCGGCTGGTCCGAGCTGCTGACGGTGCGGGAGATCGAGGTGACCAGGCTGGTCGTGGAGGGCCTGTCGAACCGGGACGTGGCGCAGCGGCTGTGCGTGTCGGTGCGCACCGTGGAGGTCCACCTGGGTCGCGCGTTCCGCAAGCTCGGGGTGCGGTCGCGCTCGGAGCTCGTGGTGCTGGCGCTGCGTCCGGCGCGGTAGCCGGACCTGCTGCCCGGCGGGCGTCGTCGGCCTGCGCGGCGGACGAGTGACTGGTGTCACTCACCGAGTACGGGAAAACACGTACTCGGAAAACCGGCCCTCCTGGCCGATTCGTGTGGGATTCCCTGATCCATTTGAAAGGTAAGAGTCCTTACTTTTGCCCTGAACGGTGCTCGACGAGGAGCACAGCGGGCCACGGCCCGTCGTGGTGCTCGGCCTCCACCGACCGACCAGCGAGCAGGAGTCAGACCCCCATGAGAGCAACACCCTCGGTACGGCACAGGATCGCCGCGGCAGGCGTCGCCGCCGCACTCGCCGTCACCGGTCTCACCGCGATCGCCACGACGACGACCGCCACGGCCGCCACCGACTGCGCCACCCCGTGGAGCGCGGCCACCGTCTACCGCGGCGGTGAGGTGGCCTCGTACAGCGGCCAGAACTACCGCGCGAGCTGGTACACCCAGGGCGAGGTGCCCGGCTCCACCGCCTGGGGCGCCTGGGCCTCCCAGGGCGCCTGCGGCGGCACGTCCACCCCGTCGCCCTCGCCGACCGCCACGACGTCGCCGTCCCCGTCGCCCAGCCCGACCGTCACGGCGTCCCCGTCGCCGTCGCCGAGCCCCACGGCCACGACCACCCCCTCGCCCGAGCCGACGACGGACCCCGGCACCACCAACCCGGACGAGAAGTGCCGCCCCGACGGCATGGCCGCCACCCCGGGCGTCGACACGCCCTACTGCGACGTCTACGACGCCGACGGCCGCGAGATCCTCCCCAACGGCCTCGACCGTCGCGTCATCGGCTACTTCACGAGCTGGCGCACCGGCAAGAACGGCCAGCCCTCCTACCTGGCGAGCGACATCCCCTGGGACAAGCTCTCCCACATCAACTACGCGTTCGCGCACGTCGGCCCGGACTACAAGGTGTCGGTCAACGCGGACGCCCCCGGCAACTCCGCGACCGACTTGACGTGGCCCGGCGTCGCGGGCGCCGAGATGGACCCGACGCTGCCGTACACGGGCCACTTCAACCTGCTCGCCAAGTACAAGAAGGCCAACCCGGGCGTCAAGGTCCTCCCCGCCGTCGGCGGCTGGGCCGAGACCGGCGGCTACTTCGACGGCGACGGCAACCGCGTCGCGTCGGGCGGCTTCTACACGCTCACCGAGTCGCAGGCCCGCATGGACGTCTTCGCCGAGTCGGTCGTCGACATGATCCGCACCTACGGGTTCGACGGCATCGACATCGACTACGAGTACCCGACCTCCAACAAGGACGCGGGCAACCCGGACGACTTCGCCATCGCCAACGCCAAGCGCGGGCAGCTCTTCTCCGGCTACGTCGCCCTCATGAAGACCCTCCGCGAGCACCTCGACGCCGCGGGCGCCCAGGACGGCGAGTACTACCTGCTCACCACCGCCACGCCGTCGTCCGGCTGGCTGCTGCGCGGCATGGAGGTGTACCAGATCACCGAGTACGCCGACTACGTCAACATGATGACGTACGACCTGCACGGCTCCTGGAACGAGTACGTGGGCGGCAACGGCGCCCTGTTCGACGACGGCAAGGACGCCGAGCTCACCGCGGGCGGCGTGTACACCGCCTACGAGGGCAACGGCTACCTCAACGCCGACTGGGCCGCGCACTACTTCCGCGGCGCCATGCAGGGCGGCCGCATCAACATGGGTGTGCCCTTCTACACCCGTGGCCACCAGAACGTGCAGGGCGGCACCTACGGCATGAACGGCCGCGCCCCCGCCACCGCGGGCACCGTCTGCCCCGCGGGCACCAACGGCAAGTGCGGCGACGGTGCCGACGGCATCGACAACCTGTGGTTCGACTCCGACCCGCAGGGCAACGCCATCCCGGCCGGCGCCAACCCGATCTGGCACGTCCTCAACCTCGAGAAGGGCGTCGTGGGCGACTACGCCGCCGCCTACAAGGTCCCCACCACCATCGAGGGCACCTACACCCGCCACTTCGACCCGGTGTCGAAGAACGAGTGGTGGTGGAACGCGCAGACCAAGACGTTCCTGTCCGGCGACTCGACCGAGGCGATCACCGCCAAGGCCGACTACGTCAACTCCACCGGCCTCGGCGGCCTCATGATCTGGGAGCTCGCGGGCGACTTCGAGTACGACCAGGCCAAGGGCCAGTACGAGATGGGCAGCACGCTCGTCGACCTCATGCACGCCAAGTTCGTGGGCGGCGGCGCCTACGACGCCACCAAGGCGGAGCGCGCGATGCCGACGCAGGCTCTCGACGTCGACCTCGAGTACACCGAGTTCGCGCTCGGCGACAGCAACTACCCGATCGCGCCCAAGGTGGTCTTCACCAACCACGGCGCGACCGACATCCCCGCCGGTGCCACCGTCACCTTCCAGTACGGCACCACCGACACGGGCAAGATGAGCGACTGGTCCGGCTACAAGACGACGTCGACCCCGGGTCGTAGCGGCCCCAACGTCGGCGGTCTCGGCGCCAACTTCCACACGGCGACGTTCACGGTCCCGACCGGAGGCATCCCCGCCGGCGGCTCCATCACGAACCAGCTCAAGTGGGCGCTGCCCGTCGCGCAGTTCTCCAACGTGACGATCACCGTGGACGGCACCGAGTACGCCACCACCTACGACCACCCGCGTGGCGTCACCGTCGTCGACCTGCCCACGGGCGGGACCGGCGGCACCGGCGGCACCGGCGGGACGGGCGGCACCGGTGAGTGCACCGCCGCCGCCTGGAGCTCCACGACGGTCTACACCGGGGGAGCGCTCGTCTCCCACGCCGGCCGCACGTGGAAGGCCAAGTGGTACACGCAGGGCGACACGCCCTCGACCGTCGGAGACGCCAACCCCTGGGCCGACCAGGGCGCCTGCTGACCCGACCCCTGCTCCCGGTCGCGTCGCCCGCCCCCTGAGGCGGCGCGGCCGGGCCTCCCCGCACCGCCCGACGTCGGGCACCACAGGAAGGAACCACCATGTCCACACCAGCACGCAGGCCGATGCGCCTCGTGGCTGCCCTGACGAGCGCCGCCGTCGCGCTCGCCGGTGCCCTCGGCGCCGTCGCGGCCACCAGCGCGTCGGCGGCCGAGACCTCGACCGGCGACAGCGCCATCAACGGGTACCGCAACGTCGGGTACTTCACGCAGTGGGGCGTCTACGGCCGCAACTTCCAGGTCCAGGACCTCGTCACCTCGGGTGCCGCGGAGCAGCTGACCCACATCAACTACTCCTTCGGCAACATCCACCACCAGACCCTCGAGTGCTTCATCGCCAACAAGGCGCAGGGCACCGGCCCCAACGGGTCGGACGGCGCGGGCGACGCGTGGGCCGACTTCGGCATGGGCTACACCGCGGCGAACTCCGTCGCCGGCGTCGCCGACACGTGGGACCAGCCGCTCGCCGGCTCGTTCAACCAGCTCAAGCAGCTCAAGGCGAAGTACCCGCACCTCAAGGTCATGCTGTCCATCGGCGGCTGGACCTGGTCGAAGAACTTCTCCAAGGCCGCCGCGACGCAGGCCTCGCGCGAGAAGTTCGTGTCGTCCTGCATCAACCTCTACATCAAGGGCAACCTGCCCACGATCGACGGTCGCGGTGGCGCCGGCGCCGCCGCCGGCGTGTTCGACGGCATCGACATCGACTGGGAGTGGCCCGGCTCGAACAACGGCGAGGTCGGCAACCACGTCGACACCGTCAACGACAAGGCGAACTTCCGCCTCCTGCTCGCCGAGTTCCGCAAGCAGCTCGACGCCTACGGCGCCACCACGGGCAAGGAGTACCTGCTCAGCGCGTTCCTGCCCGCCAACCCGGCCGACATCGCCGCCGGCGGCTGGAACGACCCGCGGATCTTCCAGTCCCTCGACTTCGGCAACATCCAGGGCTACGACCTGCACGGCGCCTGGAACAAGACCCTGACGGGCCACCAGATCAACCTCTACGACGACCCGGCGGACCCCCGCCCGGCCGCGCAGCAGTTCTCCGTCGACAAGGCCGTCAAGCAGTACACCTCGGCGGGCATCGACCCGGCCCAGCTCGGACTCGGGATGGCCATGTACGGTCGCGGCTGGAAGGGCGCCACGTCGTCCCAGCCGTGGGGCACCGCCACCGACGCCGGCCCCGGCACGTGGGAGGCGGGCAACGAGGACTACGACATCCTCAAGAACCTCGGCACCGGCTACTACGACGCCGCGACCGGTTCCGCGTGGCGCTACAACGGCGACCAGTGGTGGTCGCTCGACACGCCGCAGACGATCGCGCAGAAGTCGCAGTACATCCGCTCCCAGGGCCTCGGTGGCGGCATGTGGTGGGACCTCTCCGGTGACGAGCAGGGCGAGCTCCTCGACGCCGTCGCCGCCGGCCTGTTCACTGGCGCCAAGGGCCCGGTGAACCCGGGCACCGTCACGCCGACCCCGTCGCCGACGCCGACGGCCACCACGTCGCCGACCCCGTCGCCGTCGCCGACCACCACCACGACGCCGACCCCGTCGCCGTCGCCTACCGCGCCGACGTGCGCCGGCACCGCGTGGAGCCGCTCCGCGGTCTACACCGGCGGCAACGTCGTCGTGCACAACGGCCACAAGTGGCGGGCCAAGTGGTGGACGACGGGCGAGGAGCCCGGCACCACCGGCCAGTGGGGCGTCTGGGAGGACCAGGGCACCTGCTGACCTGACCCCCGGCCCCGGCCGGGACCGGCCGCGCGGACGACTCCCCTGCGCACCGGCCGGACGACGACCCCCGACGTGTCCACGTCGGGGGTCGTCGTCGTCCCCGGGAGAAATGGTGGCGTCCCGGCTGCAAGAGTGGACGGGCACGGCACACATGAGGGGTGAGGGCGCGCCCGCGCCCGCGATCGACGACGACCGCCAGGAGGAGCGTTGACCACGACGACGGAGGCGCCACCACCGCACGACGACGCCTGGTTCGACGCGCTGTTCACCGCGCACGCCACGGCCGTGCACCGCTACTTCGTGCGTCGCCTCGCGACGTCCCGGGACGACGCGGAGGACCTCGCCGCCGAGGTGCTCGCCACCGCGTGGCGCCGCCGCGACGACGTCCCGACCGGTGGCGAGCTGCCGTGGCTGTACCGCACCGCCGGGTACGTCCTCGCGAACCACCGCCGCAAGGCCCGCGCGCTGCCCGTCGCCGCCGTCCCCGAGGAACCCGACGACGTCGACCCCGCCGAGCTCGCCCTCGACGACGACCGCGTCCGTGCCGTCCTCGGACGCCTCTCCGCCCGGGACCGCCGCGTCCTGCTGCTCGTCGCGTGGGACGGCCTCGGCGGCGACGACCTCGCCGCCGTCCTCGGCGTGACCCGCGGCGGTGCCGACGCCGCCCTGTCCCGCGCCCGTGCCCGGCTGCGCACCGCCTGGGCCGACGTCGAACGGACCGGCGACGACACCGGGCGCACCACCGGGGACGACCCGACCGGCACGGCGGCACGAGCCGCGAACGACGACGCGTGAGGAGGACCACCGACATGGACGCACGAGACGAGGCCTACGACCGGCTCACCGGGGCCGACCCCGCCGACGGCACCACGACCCGCGAGGGCGTGCTGCGCGCCAAGGTGGACGCCCTGACCGGCGGCCGCACCGACGACTCACCCCGGGAGACCGTCCCGGGCACCGCCGCGCACGCCACCCCCACCGGGACCCCGGCCGCCCCGCCCGACGAGCTCGCCCACCGTCGGCGTCGCCGCACCGCCGGCCTCGTCGCCGCCGCCGTCGCCGGCGCGGTCGTCCTGGGAGGCGGCGGGTACGCCGTCGGCGCCGCGACGGCGGACGGCGCGGCTCCCGCGTCCGACGCGCTTCCCCCCGTCACGCTCGGCGGTGCAGGTCCGCAGGGCGCGAACGAGATGGCACCCGCGCCCGCGCCCGCCGGCCGCGTCGCCGCCGACGGGCTCGCCGCCGAGAACTCCACCGTCGCCGGGGACTCCGCGACGTCCTACGACACCGCCGTGCCCAGCTGGTTCGACGGCCGTGCCGCCTTCTCCCAGGAGGGGCTGTCCACCAGCGGCACCGAGGCCGCCGCCTACGCCTACGACGCCACCGACGTCGCGACGAAGGACGGTGCCGCCCGGGCCGCCGCCGCCCTCGGCGTCGCCGGCGAACCCCGCTGGGACTGGGGCTCCTGGTCCGTCGGGCCCCAGGACGGCGACGGACCCACCCTCTGGCTGTCCGCCGACTCCACCGCCTACCTCAGCTACCACGACCCCGCCGCCGACCCGTGGCGCTGCGAGACAGCGAGTGCCCAGGAGTTGGCCGAGATGGAGCAGCCCGCGATCGACGGCGACCAGGTGTGCACCGAGCCTGAGGGGAACGTGTCGGCCAAGAAAGCCGTCGCCGGGCTGCGCGACGTCATGGAACGACTCGGCGTCGACCCCGACGGCTTCGAGTTCGAGCCCTCGCAGGACGGCGAGCCCGGCACCCGCTGGGTCACCGCCCACGAGGTCGTCGACGGTCAGCGCACCGGCGCGACCTGGAGCGCCACCGTCTCCACCGAGGGCATCGCCTGGCTCGACGGGTTCCTCGCCGCCCGCACCGAGCTCGGCACCTACCCCGTCGTCAGCCCCGCCGAGGCCGTCGAACGCCTCGGCGACCCCCGGTTCGGGCAGAACCTGTGGCCCGTCACCCTCGGCCCCACCCTCGAGACCCGCTTCATGGTCGAGCCCCAGGACTCCGGCCCCACCACCCCGCCCGCCCCGCCCACCGCCGGCGACCCCCTGCCCTGGCCCGTCAGCGACATCACCATCACCGACGCCCGCCTCGGTCTCGCCCAGGAGCACCGCACCGACCGCGCCACCCTCCTGGTGCCCGCCTACGAGCTCTCCGACGCCGACGGCAACGTGTGGACCGTCGTCGCCGTCGCCGACGACGCGCTCGACCTCGGCTCGCCCTGACCCGCCCCGCGCGGGGTACGGTCGGTCAGTCCCTGCCGTACCCCGCGAAGGAGCACGTCATGCCCGTCCGTACCGCCCGCACCGCCTGGAACGGCACCCTCATGGAAGGCTCCGGCCAGCTCGAGCTCACCAGCTCCGGCACCGGCACCTTCGACGTGTCGTTCCCGCGCCGCGCCGCCGACGAGGCGGAGGGCGTCACCAGCCCGGAGGAGCTCATCGCCGCCGCGCACTCGTCGTGCTACGCCATGGCGTTCTCCGGCGAGCTCGGCAAGGTCGGTGGCACCCCCGAGCAGGTCGAGGTGACCGCCGACGTCACCCTCGGTGCCGACTCGTCCGGCGCCCCGCAGATCACCACCATCGCCCTCACCGTCCGCGGCTACGCCTCCGGTGTCGACGAGGCGGCGTTCCGCACCGCGGCCGACGCCGCGAAGGCCGGCTGCCCCGTGTCCAAGGCCCTCACCGGCGTCGGCGAGATCACGCTCGACGTCACCTGGGAGGGCTGAGCGCGACTCAGCGTTCCCGCGCGCGAGTCAGCGTTCGTCGCGCTCGCCGGGGGTCGCGCTCGACGGGTGTCGGGGTGGCCGGGCACGGTCGCGTTCACGGGCCCCAGGGGGCCCTCCACTTCGGGGTGGACGACCGTGCCCGGCCACCCCGACCCCCGGCTCCGTCGTCCCGTCCCGACGCGAGTCAGCGCAACCTCCCGCCACTCAGCGCAACCTCCCGCGACTCAGCGCAACTGCCCGCGAGTCAGCGCAAGGTTCCGCCACTCAGCGCAGGTCTCCGCGACCCAGCGCGATTCCGCGTGACTCAGCGCAGGTTGCCGCGACTCAGCGCAGCGTCGTGCCGTCGGCACGGCGCGACACGACGGGACGGCCCGCGAGCCGGCGACGACCACGTCGCTCACGAGGCCGGGTGCCCGGCGCGGCCCTGGACGTCCGGCGAGGCTTGAGCGCGCGGCCCAAGAACGATCGCCGAGGTCGTCGGACGCACGCGAGACGCCTGGTGAGGAAAGTCCGGGGTCGGGACGAGGCGCGCACGGTCGTCAGACCCGAAGTGGAGGGCCCCCTGGGGCCCGTGAACGCGACCGTGCGCGCCTCGTCCCGACACCGGACGACCCTGCGCTGACTCGCGTGGCCCTGCGCTGACTCGCGTGGCCCTGCGCTGACTCGGCTACCTGCCCTTCGTGGACAGCGGCGGGGTGTCGCCGGTGGTGCCGTCGAGGACGCCGTCGAGGACCTCGTTCAGCACGTCGGTCTGGGGGCGGGTCGGGGACCAGCGCAGGACGGTGCGGGCGCGGGTGGAGTCCATGACGACGTCGGCGGCGGCCATCTCCAGCCAGCCGGGGTCGATGGGCACGAGGCGGACCGCGGACGCGACCTTGAGGCCCGTGCGGGCGAGCGACAGCGGGACCGGGACGCGCCGGCCGTCGGCGAGCAGGTCGGCGAGGTCCTGGCCGGTGAGGGCACCGTCGGGTGCGAGGTTGAACGCGCCGCCGTGGCGGCCGACGACGGCGGTGCGCACGGCGCGGGCGGTGTCGTCGGGGTGCAGCACCTGGAGGCGGACGCCCTCGGGGAACGGCACGAGGGGGAAGCGGGGCTGCTCGGCGGGTTCGGGCTCGCCGTTCCAGCCGCGCAGGAGGCCCCCGACGGCGTGGCCGAGGGGTCCGGCGGCGACCTTCAGACCGATGCGGCCGACGGGGCCGAGGAAGTACCGGCCGATCTCGGCGCCGGCCTCACGCTGCAGCATGATGGCGGGGCGCATCCGGGTGACGGTGAGCCAGGGCTCCCGCTGCTCGACGTCGTCGAGGTGGGCCTCGACCTCGGCCTTGTCGCGGGCGTAGGGGGAGCCGGGGACGCCGTCGGTGGGCCACGACTCGTCGATGGCGTGCCCGTCGGCGGGGCCGGGGGAGTAGACGCCGGACGCGGACATGAAGATCAGGTGCGGGACGCGGTTGCGGACGACGGCGTCGGTGACGGCGCGGGCGCCGCCGACGTTGAGGTCGTGCAGCACGTCGGGCTTGCGGGCGGGCTGGATGGCCCACACGAGGTGGATGACGGCGTCGGCGCCGGCGAGGGCCTCGTCGAGGCGGGCGTCGCGGGTGTCGGGGTCGGCGAGGTCGGCGCGCACCCACTCGGGGGCGTCGAACGGCGGGGTGACGGTGCTGGTGCCGTCGGCGCGCGGCACGCGGCGGGCGACGCCGACGATCGACGTGACGGCGGGTTCGTCGACGAGCGCTCTCAGGATCGAGGTCCCGACGTTCCCGGTGGCTCCCACGACGACGACGCGCATGGGGCGACGCTATCGGCGCGTCCGGCGGGCCGCACGGGGAGCCCGCACGGCGGCGGGCGCGTCGGGGCCGCGACCTGGGAACTCGTCCCGATGGCGGACGGTGGGGGTGCCCCGACGGCGGGCGGTGGCAGAATCGGCCCGTGCCTGCCCAGTCGACGAACCCGGACGGACCCGCCACGACCCCCGACGCCACGCCGAGCCCGCAGGACGTGCAGGCGGCGGCGCTCGCGGCGCAGCAGGAGGCGGAGCGCGAGGCGCGCCGGGCGGCGGCCGACGCCCGTGAGGCGGTCGCGACGGCGCTGCGCACGGTGGTCGCCGGGGCGGTGGACACGACGACGCGCCGCCGGGCGGAGTACTCGACGGACGCGTCGAACTACCGGGTGGTGCCGGAGGTCGTGGTGTACCCGACGTCGCCGGACGACGTCGTGGCGGCCCTGGACGTGCTGCGGGAGCTGAGGGTGCCGGTGACGGCGCGCGGGGCGGGCACGTCGGTGGCGGGCAACTCGATCGGGCCGGGTGCGGTGCTGGACTTCTCGAAGCACCTGCACACGGTGCACGGGGTGGACGCCGAGGCGCGGACGGCCGTGGTGGACCCGGGGGTGGTGATGTCGTCGTTGCAGCGGGTCGCGGCGCCGCACGGGCTGCGGTTCGGGCCGGACCCGTCGACGCAGAACCGGGCGACGCTGGGCGGCATGATCGGCAACAACGCGTGCGGCCCGCACGCGGTGGCGTACGGCCGCACGGCGGACAACGTGGTGGCCCTCGACGTGGTGGACGGCCGGGGCCGCCGGTTCACGGCGGGCAGGGGGGACGCGTCGTTCGCGGCGGTACCGGGGCTGGCGGAGCTGGTGCGGGCGAACCTGGCGCTGATCCGCACGGAGTTCGGCCGGTTCGGCCGGCAGGTGTCGGGGTACTCGTTGGAGCACCTGCTGCCGGAGAACGGGTCGGACCTCGCGAAGATGCTGGTGGGCACCGAGGGCACGCTGGTGACGCTGCTGGGGGCGACGCTGGAGCTGGTGCCGGTGCCGAAGGCGCCGACGCTGGTCGTGCTGGGGTACGCGGACATGCCGTCGGCCGCGGACGACGTGCCGGTGCTGCTGCGCCACGACCCGTTGGCGATCGAGGGCCTGGACGCCCGCCTGGTGGACGTGGTGCGCCGGGCGAAGGGCGCGGACTCGGTGCCGGACCTGCCCGAGGGGGCGGGCTGGCTGATGATCGAGGTCGGCGGGACGTCGCCGGGCGAGGCGCGCGAGGTCGCGGAGATGATCGTGGGCGCGTCGTCGGCGCTGGGCGCGGCCATCTACCCGGCGGGCCCCGAGGCGACGAAGATGTGGCAGATCCGCGCGGACGGCGCGGGCCTGGCGGGCCGGACGCCGTCGGGCGAGCAGGCGTGGCCGGGCTGGGAGGACTCCGCGGTCCCGCCGGAGAGGCTGGGCGACTACCTGCGCGACCTGGACGCGCTGATGGCGCGGTACGGCGTGGACGGCCTGCCGTACGGGCACTTCGGGGACGGCTGCGTGCACCTGCGCATCGACATCCCGATGGAGACGTCGGGGTCGGTGCTGCGCACGTTCATGACGGACGCGGCGGAGCTGGTGGGCCGGTACGGCGGCTCGCTGTCGGGCGAGCACGGCGACGGCCGGGCGCGGTCCGAGCTGCTGCCGGTGATGTACTCGCCGGAGGCGATCGCGCTGATGGGTCAGGTCAAGGCGCTGTTCGACCCGGACGACGTCCTCAACCCGGGGGTCCTGGTGCGCCCGGCGGCGGTGGACGCGGACCTGCGGCGTCCGGCGGCGCACGCGGTGTCGTCGCGCCTGCCGGTGGGGGAGCGGGGCCTGGTCGGGTCGGGCACGCTGCGCGGTGTCGCGAAGAAGGCGGGCTACGCGGGGTTCAGCTTCGCGCACGACCACCACGACCTGACGACGGCGGTGCACCGGTGCGTCGGCGTCGGCAAGTGCCGCGCGGACAACCATGCCGCGGGCGGGTTCATGTGCCCGTCGTACCAGGCGACGAAGGACGAGAAGGACGTGACCCGCGGGCGGGCGCGCGTGCTCCAGGAGGCGGTGAACGGGACACTCGTGGGCGGTCTCGCGGCGCCGGAGGTGCGGGACTCGCTCGACCTGTGCCTGAGCTGCAAGGCGTGCTCGTCGGACTGCCCCGCCGGGGTGGACATGGCGCAGTACAAGTCGGAGGTGCTGCACCGCACGTACCGCGGGAAGCTGCGCCCGATGGACCACTACGCGCTCGGCTGGCTGCCCCGGTGGGCGCGGCTGGCCGGCCTGGCGCCGCGCACGCTGAACCGGGTGCTGTCGGTGGACTGGGTGCGCCGGGCGGTGCTGTGGGCGGGCGGCATGGACACGCGCCGCCAGATGCCGCAGTTCGCGGAGATGCCGTTCCGTCGCTGGTGGGGCCTGGGTTACGCGACGCAGGGCGTGCCGGGGATGGCGCACCGGCAGGAGCCGGGGACGCCGCCGGGCACGGGACGGCCGAAGGTCGTGCTGTGGACCGACTCGTTCAGCGACTCCCTCGCGCCGTCGGTGCCGAAGGCGGCGCTCAAGGTGCTCGACGCCGCGGGCTACGACGTGATCGTCCCGGACCGGCAGGCCTGCTGCGGCCTGACGTGGATCTCCACCGGGCAGCTCGACGGCGCACGCCGCCGGCTGGGCGACCTGCTGTCGGTGCTGGGCCCGTACGCGGTGAACGGCATCCCGATCCTCGGGCTGGAGCCGTCGTGCACGGCGGTGCTGCGCTCGGACCTGCAGGACCTGTTCCCCGACGACCCGCGCGCGGCCGCGGTGGGCCGCGCGACGCGCACCCTGGCGGAGCTCCTGACGGATCCGGCGACGGCTCCGGCGAAGGGTTCGGGCTGGACGGTGCCGGACCTCAGCGACGTGACCGCGGTGGTGCAGCCGCACTGCCACCAGCACTCGGTGATGGGCTTCCAGGCGGACCGTGCGCTGCTCGCGGGTGCGGGCGCGACGGTGACCGAGCTGGCGGGCTGCTGCGGTCTCGCGGGGAACTTCGGCATGCAGAAGGGCCACTACGAGACGTCGGTGGCGGTGGCGGAGAACGCGCTGCTGCCGGCGCTGCGGGCGCGGGGCGAGGACGAGGCGTACATCGCGGACGGGTTCTCGTGCCGTACGCAGGCGCTCCAGCTGGAGGGCGTCGAGGGCAAGGCGCTGGTGGAGGTCCTGGCCGAGCGGCTCTGACGCCGGGCTCCCCGGTCCGCGCGCCCGGCCGGCAGCCGGGGGCGGTCGGGCTCAGGGCCGCGTGGCGGTCCGGCGGGTGAGCTCGACGACGGCGCTGCGGGCGGGTTCGGGCAGCTCGGGGACGAGCACGACGAGACTGGACAGCAGCAGGCGTTCGAGCTCGTCGCGGCCGATGTCGCTGCCGGCGAGCCAGGCGGCGGTGAGGTTCTCGACGAGGGCGATCCAGCCGTCGGCGAGGAGCCGGAGGCGGTCGTTCGGGGTGAAGCCGAGGGTGTCGGCGGTGGCGACGAGCCGGGCGAGCAGGCGGCGTCGGACGGCCTGGAGGGCGTCGGCGGTGGCAGGGTCGTCGGCGAGGGTGCCGCGCCAGATGCCCTCCCAGACGTGCCGGTGGGCGGTGACGGAGTCGACGAAGCCGGTCATGGCGCGGGCGGGGCGTTCGGCGAGCGGGAGGTCGTCGGGTTCGAGCGCGGCGTCGAGGTGGGCCACGGCGTCGAGGGCGACGGCGCGCCGCAGCTTGGCGGTGGACCCGAAGTAGTGGAAGACGAGGGCCTTGGACGCCCCGGCGGCCTCGGCGACGAGGGCGGGGGTGAGGGTGTCGAGGCCGTGGGCCTCGGCCTGCGCGCACGCGACGGCGAGGAGCTGCCGGTGCCGTTCGGCGGGGTCCTGCCGCGTGTGCGAGGTCATGGTCCAGTTCTACCGCGCCTGTTGACCGCTGGTCAACAACAGGCGTAGCGTTGTTGATCGGGAGTCAACAAGGGGAGTCTTGATGCAGGTCGTGCTGGACCGCGTGACGGTCGACGGACGCCGCGAGCCCATGCTCGCCACCATGGACCTCGGCTGGTCCACCCGGGAGGCCGTGCTCGTCGCCGCCGAGCCCGGGCACGGCCACACCGCGCTCGCGCTGGTGGCCACCGGCCGGCTCGCCCCGTCGTCGGGCCGCGTCCTCGTCGACGGCGTCGAGGCCCGTCCCGCGGCCCTGCGCGCCGCCAGCGCCGTCGTCGACGTCCCCGGCGTCAACGAGCCCGACGACGCCCTCACCCTCGCCGACGTCGTCGCCGAGGGGCTCGCCCTCGCCGGGCGCCGCTCCCGCCCCCGCGACGTGCGGCAGTTCCTCGACGAGCGTGCCCTGTCCGGCGAGCGTGGCCGCCGCGTCGACCAGCTCCCCGCCCCCGTCCGCACCGCCGTCCTCGCGGGCCTCGCCACCGCCGACCCCGCCGTCCGGTTCGTCGTCCTCACCCTGCCCGACCGGCACGGCGGCGACCCCGCCGACTGGTGGGACCTCGCCCGCGGCCTCGCCGCCGACGGCCTCGGCGTCCTCGTCGAGTGCACCCGGTCCTCCGCGCGCGACCTCGGCGTCGACCTGCCGCCCGCCGTCGGCGACTCCCTCCACGAGCCGCCGCGCGTCGTCGCCCGCGCCGTCGCGCCGGCCGAGCCTGCGGCCCTCGCAACCGCGCCGGACGCCGACGCCGACGGCGACGGCGACGCCGAGGTCGGGGTCGAGCACGACTCGGACGCCGAGACCGACGTCGAGACCGACCCCGACGTCGAGACTGACATCGACCTCGATGCCGACGACCCGACCGAGCCGCCGGACGACCTGCGGCTCGACGACGTGCCCTCCGACGACGTGCCGTCCGACGAGCGTCTGACGTCACGTCCGGAGGGGACCCGATGAGCGCGCTGCTCACGCCGCTGCGCCTGGCGGCGTCGGAGGCACGCCGGCTGATGGCGGGCACGATGCCGAAGCTGGCGGTCCTCGCGATGGCGTTGATCCCGACGCTGTACGCGGGCCTGTACCTGTTCGCGAACCACGACCCGTACGGCCACCTCGACGAGGTGCCGGCGGCGCTGGTGGTGCTGGACGAGGGCACGACCACGACGGACTCGGTGACGGGCGCCGAGACGGAGCGGACGTTCGGCGAGGACGTCGCCGCGGACCTGCTGGACGACGGCGGGTTCGGCTGGGTGGAGACGTCCCAGCGGGACGCGGAGGCGGGCGTGCGGTCGGGTCGGTTCGACGCGGCGCTCGTCATCGGGCGCACGTTCTCGGCGGACCTGGTGTCGTCGGGGGAGTTCGAGCCGCGGCAGGCGTCGTTGACGCTGATCACGAACGACGCGAACAACTATCTGGCGGGCACGATCGCGGACACGATCGTCGGGCGGGTGCGGGACGCGGTGGCGCAGGAGGTGGGCACGGAGGCGGCGGACGAGTTCCTGCGGGGCTTCGCGTCGATCCACACGAACCTGGCGGACGCGGTGGACGGCGCGGACCGGCTGCTCGACGGTGCGCAGGAGCTGGCGGACGGCGCGCGGGAGGCCGACGACGGGGCGCACACCCTGGCGGACGGTGCGGGGCGGGTGGCGGACGGTGCGGCGACGCTGGACGCCCAGGTGGCGCCGCTCGGCGACGCGGTGACCCGGCTGGACGACGGCGCGCAGCAGCTCGACGACGGGCTGGGCACCCTCGAGGACGCGACGGCGTCCCTGCCGGCGAGGACCCGCGAGCTGGCGGACGGCGCGCAGCAGGTCGCCGACGGCGACGCCGAGGTGGCGGCCACCGGGAGGCAGGCGGCTGACGCGGCGCAGCAGGTCCTGCCCGCGCTGGACGGCGCGCGCGACGACGTGGACGCGGCGCTCGTCGACGGCCTGGACGCGCTGGTGGCCGACGGCACCCTGACCCGGGACCAGGCGGACGCCGTGGCGGCGGACGTCGCGGACCGGGTGACCCCGGCGCTGGACGAGCGGCGCGCGGAGGTCGCGGACGCCGTCGGGCAGGTGTCGGACGCGTCCGACCGGCTCGACACCCTGGCGGACGGGGCGCAGCGGGTGGCGGACGGCGCGGCGACCCTCGCCGCGGCGACGCCGGACCTGGCGGACGGGATCGCGTCGGCCGCGGACGGTGCGGGGCGGCTCGCGGACGGCACGGCGCAGCTCGCGGGGTCCACCCCGGCGCTGCTCGACGGCGTCGCGCGGCTCGCGGACGGCACCGCGCAGGTGGCCGACGGCGCGGGCGACCTCGCGGACGGCACGACCCGGCTCGCGGACGGCGCGGGGGACGTCGCCGACGGGACGGGCGAGCTGCGCGACGGGCTGGCCGAGGGGCTGGGGCAGGTGCCGGACGTCGACGACGACACGCGCACGGCGACGGCGGACACGCTCGGCAACCCGGTCGAGGTGCGGGACCAGGCGCTGACGTCGGCGGGGACGTACGGTGCGGGCCTCGCGCCGTTCTTCCTGTCGCTGGCCACGTGGATCGGCGCGTACGTGCTGTTCCTGCTCGTGCGGCCGTTGTCGTCGCGGGCGCTGGCCGCGGGGCGCTCGCCGATGGCGGCGGCGCTGGGCGGCTGGGTCGTGCCGGCGGTCGTGGGTGCGGTGCAGGTGACGGTGATGCTGGGCGTGACGACGTTCGCCCTGGACATCGCGCCGGCGTACGGGTTGGCGACGTGGCTGTTCCTCGCGCTGGTGTCGGTGACGTTCGTGGCGGTCCTGCAGGCGCTGAACGTGTGGCTGGGGGCCGCGGGGCAGTTCCTGGGCCTGGTGCTCATGCTGGTGCAGCTCGTCACGGCGGGCGGCACGTTCCCGTGGCAGACCATCCCGGAGCCGTTGCGGGCGCTGCACCACCTGCTGCCGATGTCGTACGCCGTGGAGGGGCTGCGCCAGCTCCTGTACGGCGGGAGCCTGGCCACGGCGCTGGGTGCGGCGGGCGTGCTCGCCGGGGTGCTGGTGGTGGCGCTGAGCGCCACGGCGGTGGCCGCGCGGCGGCAGCGGGTGTGGTCGGTGACGCGCCTCCAGCCCGAGCTCGTCCTCTGAGCGACCCTCGGGCGGGCCGTCGTGGCGCGGGTCGGTGCGCGGCCGGTGCGGGGGCGGGCATGCTGGTGCCCATGGAGTTCCGTGAGGTGGTCCGCCGTCGGCGGATGGTGCGTCGGTTCGGCCCGGACCCGGTGCCGCCGGAGGTCGTGGACCGGATGCTGGGGCATGCGGTGCGTGCCCCGAGCGCCGGGTTCACGCAGGGTTGGTCGTTCCTCGTGCTGGACACCCCGGCGGACCGGGAGCGGTTCTGGGCGGCGACCACCCCGGCGTCGTCGCCGCGGGACATGTCGGCGTGGCTGGACGGGATGCGCACCGCGCCCGTGCTGATCGTGGTGCTCGCGTCGAAGGCCGCCTACCTGGGGCGGTACGCGGAGCCGGACAAGGGGTGGACGGACGCCGAGGAGTCCCGCTGGCCGGTGCCGTACTGGCACGTCGACGCCGGGATGGCGTCCCTGCTGCTGCTCCAGACGGCCGTCGACGAGGGGCTGGGAGCCTGCTTCTTCGGCATCGGCCGCGGTGAGCGGCCGGCGTTCGCCGCGGAGTTCGGTGTGCCGCCCGCGTGGGAGCCGACGGGCGTGGTCGCCGTCGGGCACCCGGCGCCGGGCGGGCCGGCGGGCTCGCCGTCGCGGCGGCCGCGCAAGGCGCTGGACGAGGTTGTGCACCGCGGCTCGTGGTGAGCGGGGGGGTGGGGGCGGCCGGTGCCGGGTCGCGTCACTCGTAGGCGGTGAGCCAGCGGCGCAGGATGTCCGCCAGCGCGGCCTGGTCGGCGCCGGAGAGCTGGTCGACGAGGCGGCGCTCGTTGGCCATGTGCTCGGTGAACGCGGTGTCGATGACGCGCAGGCCCTCGGGCGTGAGCGCGACGACGCGGCGCCGGCCGTCGTCCTCGGCCCGGCGGCGCTCGACGAGCCCGGCCGCGACGAGCCGGTCGAGGCGCTTGGTGACGGCGCCGGTGGTGACCATGGTGTGCTGCGCGATCTCGCCGGGCGCCCGTTCGTAGGGGGCGCCGGCGCGGCGCAGGGTGGCCAGGACGTCGAACTCGCCGAACCCGAGGCCGTGGCGGGCGTAGACGACGGCGAGCTCGTCGTCGAGGTGGGCGGCGAGGCGGTGCAGGCGGCCGATGATGCCCTGCGGGGCGACGTCGAGGTCGGGGCGTTCGCGGCGCCAGGCGTCCTGGATGCGGGCGACGTGGTCGGGCTCGTCCATCCCCGGAATATAACTTCCGCGGAAGCGATTATCGCTTCCATGGAAGCGAACTGGAAGTGGGTGGCCGTCACCGCGGTCGCCCCGATCGCCTGGGGATCCACCTACGTCGTCACCCGGCAGCTCCTGCCGCCCGACCAGCCCCTGTGGGGCGCCGCGCTCCGCGCCCTGCCCGCCGGGCTCCTGCTGCTCGCCGTCGCCCGCCGCCTCCCGCGTCGCGACTGGTGGTGGCGCTCCCTCGTGCTCGGCACGCTCAACGTCGGGGCGTTCTTCGTCCTCGTCTACGTCGCCGCGACGCTGCTGCCGTCGTCCGTCGCCTCGACCGTCATGGCGGCCTCCGCCCTCGTGCTGCTCCTGCTCGCCTGGCCCCTGCTCGGCGAGCGACCCACCCGGTGGGGAGCCGCCGGGGCCGTCGTCGGCATGGCGGGCGTCGTCGTTCTCGTCGCCGACGGCGGCGCGGACGTCCCGCTCGTCGGCGTCCTCGCGTCCGTCGCCGCCATGCTCATGTCCTCCGTCGGCTTCGTCCTCACCAAGCGGTGGGCCCCCGCGGAGCCCATGGTCGCGGTCACCGCCTGGCAGCTCACCGCCGGCGGACTGCTCCTGCTGCCCGTGGCGCTCGTCGTCGAGGGCGGCCCGCCCCCGGTCGACGGCGCCGCGATCGGCGGGTTCGCGTACGTCGCCGTCGTCGCGACCGCGGTCGCGTTCCTCGCCTGGTTCAGCGGCCTGCGCCGCCTGCCCGCCGGCACCGTCGGACTCGTCGGGCTGCTCAACCCCGTCACCGGCGTCGTCCTCGGCACCCTCCTCGTGGGGGAGGCCTTCGGTCCGCGGCAGGCCGTCGGGGCCGCGCTCGTGCTCGGTGGCGTCCTGCTCGGGCAGCGCACGGGCGGACGCCGGCGGCGTCAGGCCCCCGCCGGGCCGGCGCACGCCGCCAGCCGCGCGACCGCCGCGGCCAGCCGGGCGTCCGCCAGGTTGCCGTAGCCCAGCACCAGCGCCCGCGACGTCGCCGCCGGACGGCACTGGTAGCGCCGCAGGTCGACCAGCCCGACGTCGAGCCGTGCCGCCGCCCGCACCACCTCCGCGGCGTCCGGCGCGCTCGCCGGCAGGTGGGCGAGCACGTGCAGGCCCGCCGCCAGGCCCGTCAGCCGCACCTGCGGCAGCACCTCGTCCAGCGCGGCGGCCAGGGCGTCGTGGCGGCGCCGGTACCGGCCGCGGGCCGCGCGCAGGTGCCGGTCGTAGCCGCCGCCCGCGACGAGGCGCGCGAACGTGAGCTGGTCGAGCACCGACGGTCCGCCGCCGGGGACGTCGGCGAACGCCGCCCGCCACGCCACCGGCAGCACCACCCACCCGACCCCGACGGCCGGGCTGAGGGTCTTGCTCACCGAGCCCACCAGCACCACCCGCTCCGGGTCGAGGCGCTGCAACGCCGCCACGGGGCGACGGTCGTAGCGGAACTCCGCGTCGTAGTCGTCCTCCACCACCAGGCCGTCCACCGACCGCGCCCAGGCGAGCACCTGCTCGCGCCGCTCGCCGCTCAGCGGCACCCCCGTGGGGAACTGGTGCGCCGGGGTGAGCAGCGCGACCCGCGCCCCGGTCCGCGCCGACGCCGCCACGAGCGCGTCGACGTCCACCCCGCCGGCGTCCACCGGCACCGGGACGGGTTCCAGCCCGGCGCGGCGCGCGACGTCCCGCAGCACCGGCCACGACGGGTCCTCCACCAGCAGGTGCCGGTGCCCGGCCGCGTGCAGTGCCGCGGCGAGCCGGGCCGTCGCATCGGTCGCGCCACGCGTCAGCACGACGGCGGTGTCCGGCGCGTCGACCAGCCGCGCGCGGCGCAGGTGCGCCGCCACGGTCGTACGGGCGGCGGGGTGCCCGGCCGCCGGGGCGCCCGCGAGGTCGTCGTTGGACGCGGCGGCCAGCGCCTCCCGCGTGGCGCGCACCCACGCGTCGCGGGGGACGTGCCGCAGGTCGGGGACGCCGGGCCGCAGGTCGTGGCCGGGACGGGGTGCGGTCGGCGGCAGGGTGCCCGACGGCGCCGTCGCGCCGGGCACCGCGCCCGGACGCGCCGCCGACCTCGTGGCCGGACGGCGACGGGGAGCGACCGGGCGGGCCGACGACGGCACCCGCGTGCCGGACCCGACGCGCGCCTCCAGCACGCCCTCCGCCACGAGCCGCCCGTACGTCTCGGTGACCGCCCACCGCGAGACCCCCAGCGACTCGGCGAGGCGTCGGCTCGCGGGCAGCGCCGCCCCGGCGGGCAGCCGCCCGGTGGACACCGCGTCGCGGAGGGCGTGCTCCAGCCGCTCGACCAGCGGTCCGTCGTCGGCCTCCAGGTCGAGCAGGGTCTCCCACGCCAGGTCGACCCGCGAATCGGTCTGGTCCGGTGCCATGCCAATGGACCGTACACCCGGACCGATCCGTCCGTAGCGTCATCGGTGCCGCACGAACCCCCACGTCAGGAGCACATGATGCGCTACACCACCCTCGGCGACGGCGACCGCGCCTTCGACGTCTCCACCCTCGCCCTCGGCACGATGAACCTCGGGACCCTCGTCGACGAGGAGACGTCGTTCGCGATCCTCGACCGCTACCTCGCCGCCGGCGGCACCTTCCTCGACACCGCCAACAACTACAGCCTCTGGGCCGGCGGGCACGGCCGCGACAGCGAGGACCTGCTCGGCCGCTGGCTCGCCTCCCGCGGCGCCCGCGACGAGGTCCGCATCGCCACCAAGCTCGGCGCCGCGCAGAAGGACCGCAGCAAGCCGCTGTCCAACACCCCGCCCACGAACTTCCAGGGCCTCGGCGCCGACGTCGTCGCCCGGGAGGCGCACGAGAGCCTGCGCCACCTCGGCATCGAGAAGATCGACCTGCTGTACGGGCACGTCGACGACCACGACACCCCGCTCGCCGAGACCGTCGGCGCGTTCGGCAAGCTCCAGGCCGAGGGCGTCGTCGGGCTCACCGGCATCTCCAACGTCGCCACGTGGCGCGTCGTCGAGGCCCGCGCCGAGGCCGAGCGGCAGGGCGTGCCCGGCTATTCCGTCGTCCAGGAGAACTTCTCGTACATCTACCCGCCGCCCGTCCCCGCCCGCCAGGACTGGGCGAACGCCGACCTCCTCGACTACGCCGCCTCCACCGGCGTCGAGGGCCGCCCCCGGCTGTCCGTCGTGGCCTACTCGCCCGTGCACCAGGGCGCGTTCGCCCGCGACGACAAGCCGCTCTACGGCGGCGCCGACCGCGCGGGCAACCGCGCCCGCATCGCCGAGCTCCGCCAGGTCGCCCACGAGCTCGGCGCCACGCCGTCGCAGGTCGCCGTCGCCTGGCTGCTGGGCGGCGCGTGGCCGGTGATCCCGCTCGTCGGGCCGAGCTCGGTCGCGCAGCTCGACGAGCTGCTCGACGCCGCCGAGCTCGACCTCCCCGCGGACGTGCGCGAGCGGCTCGACGCCGCCTGACGAGTCCGTCGGGCCCGCACCCCCACCCGGCGGGAAGGGTGCGGGCCCGGGGGCCCGCGACCGCCGGCTGCTCAGGCGGGCCCGGGCCCGACGACGTCGCGCAGCCACCGTCGGGCGCCGGTCGGGAGGTCGTCCCAGTCGGCCAGGGTGTCGAGGTCCAGGGCCGTCCCCGGCCGGTCCACCACCGCGCACGTCAGACCCGATGCCGCGGCCTCCTGCTCGTGCGCGGCCCGGGACCCGGCACCGAACCGGAACCCGAACGGGCGAGCCGCGTCGCCGGACGACCCGAGCGGGACGGCCAGCAGGTTCGTCCCCGTGCCGTGCCGGTCGGTGGCGACCACCACGTCGCCCGGCCCGGCCAGCACGGCCGCCACGTCGTCCCCGGTGAGCAGCGGCAGGTCGGCGTGCACCACGAGGAGACGACCGGGCCCGACGGCGCGCACCGCCGTCCGCGCGTGCTCGAGGGCGACGTTCAGCCCCGGTCGCCCGGCCGGCTCGCGGATCACGTCGGTGCCTCCGACCCGGGCCGGAGGCACCGACCGCTTGTCCGGGCCCGGCCCGCCGGTCCCGTGCCCGGACGGGTCCAGCACCTCCGCCACGAACCCCGGGTCCGCCGTCACGACGACCACCCGGTCCACCGCCGCGCACCCGTCCAGCACCCCCAGGACGTGCCGGGCCAGCGCGACGACCAGGCGCCGTCGGGCACCCGGGTCGAGCGCCGCCGCCAGCCGCGACTTCCCGCTCACCCCGTCGCGCACCGGCACGACGGCGACCACCGGCGCCTGCGCCGTCACGGTGCCGACGCGAGCCCGAGCAGCTCGCGGGCCAGGCGCTCGCGGCCCGCCGGGCCGCCCATGATCGTGTCCGTCACGACGACGTCGAACCCGAGGTCCGTGATCGGCCCGGCCAGCGCGGCGTCGGCGTCGTCGATCACCATGACGTCCACCAGCCCGGCGTAGAGGCGGGCGACACCGAGCGCGGAGACGTCGTGGCCGAGCGTCTCCAGGATCTGCGCGGCCGGTCCCTTCACCGCGCGCCCGCCCACGATGGGGCTGACGGCGACGCGTCGCGCCCGGGTGGACCGGACGGCGTCGCGGACGCCCGGCGTCGCCAGCACCGGTTCGACCGACAGGAACGGGTTCGACGGCGCCACGACGAGCAGGTCCGTGCCCGTCACGGCGTCGAGCACCCCGGGTGCGGGCCGGGCCGCGTCCACCCCGTCGAACGTCAGTCCGAGCACCGCGTCGGCGTGCTGCCGTCGCACGAAGTACTCCTGGAAGGCGAGCGTGCCCGACGGTGTCCGCACGAGCGTGCGCACCGGGTCGTCGGTGACGGGCAGCAGCCGGGCAGCCACCCCGAGCGCCGCCGCCAGGGACGCCGTGACCTCGCTCAGCGGCACGCCCTCGCGCAGCCGGGCGGTGCGCACCACGTGCGTCGCCAGGTCCTTGTCGCCGAGGGTGAACCACGTGTCCTCGCCGAGCCGCGCGAGCCGGTCCAGCACCGCGTACGACTCGCCGGTCAGCCCCCAGCCGCGCTCCTCGTCGTTGAGGCCCGCCAGCGTGTACATCACCGTGTCGAGGTCGGGGGAGACGTGCAGGCCGTGCCGCACCGTGTCGTCCCCGACGTTCACCACGCACGTCGGGGCCGCGCCGGGCTGCGCGAGCGCGAACCCGTGCGCGAGTCGGGCGCCGCCGACGCCACCGGCCAGGACCGTCACCGAGATGCTCACCCGACGAGCCTAAGCGTCGCCGGCGCCCTCCCGGAGCCGCGCGGGCGCGCACGACCCGGCCTGTGCGGGGACCGTCCGACGGGGCAGGATGGGCCCATGGCCGTCTTCGCGTTCTCCGTCGCCCCGCTCGGTGCGGGCGAGTCCGTCACCCAGCAGGTCGCCGAGGCCGTGCGCATCGTCCGTGAGTCGGGGCTGCCGAACCGCACCACGTCGATGTTCACGGAGATCGAGGGGGAGTGGGACGAGGTGATGCCCGTGATCCAGCGGGCCACCGAGGCCGTCGTCGCCGGCGGGAACCGCGTCTCGCTCGTCCTCAAGGCGGACATCCGGCCGGGCCGCACCGGCCAGCTGGAGGCCAAGGTGCAGCGGGTCGAGGAGGCCCTCGCGGCCGACGAGGAGGAGTCCGGACACGCGTGACGCGCCCGGCGCGTCGGACGTGTCCGGACTGCGTGTCTCGCCCGTCGTGTCCGTGACCCGGGCCACGGACCTGGGGTGTTGCAGATCACCGGGAACCCGGCCGTAGGCTATGTCGAATCGCGGCCATGCGGGCCGTGTGCTTTCCCCGGGGAGATCCACCGCCATGCCACTGTTCGAGGTCGACGCCAACCGGCCCCTCCTCGTCCAGTCCGGGCAGCAGGCGGGTGCCGAACCGGGCCTGGCGACCACCGCGCACCGCGTGGTCGACTCGCACATCGACGGCCTCCTCGGCGAGCAGATCTTCCCCGTCGCGCAGGGCGTGGGTCCCGACGAGCCGCACCTGCTCGCGCTCGACGCGACCGGCTCGCCCGTCGTCGTGGAGCTCGTCGCCGAGCTCGACCGCGCGGCCCTGACGCGCGCCCTCGACCACGCCGGCTGGGCCGGTCGTCTCACGCGCGGCGAGCTCGCCTCGCGATACCACGGCGGCCCCAACGCGTTCCAGCGCGACATCGCCGCGTTCTACGACTCGGTGCCCATCACCCGCTCCCAGCCGGGCCGGTCCAGCGCCCGCCTCATCGTCATCTGCCAGGAGGCGGGCGAGGAGATCCTCAACGCCGTCGACTTCCTGCGGCAGCCGACGATGCCGGTCGAGGTGCTGAAGATGGGTGTCATGCACACGCAGGACGGGCGCCGGTTCGTCGACGTCTCGCCCCTGGTGATCCACCCGGCCTCGGGTGCGACGTCGCCGCAGCTCTCCGGTGCCGCCCCCGCGTCGTCGCGCGCCGCCGACGACGGCACGTTCGCCGACGGCGTCAAGGTGGGGCTCGCGCTGACGGGCCGCCAGCCGGTCGTGCAGGCTCCGCGGACCGCGGCCGGGTCCGGGACGGCGGCGCAGCCCGCGGTCGCGCGACCGGCGTCCGCCCGTCCGGCGGAGACGCCGGCCCCCGCCGTCGAGCGTCGCGCCGCGTCCCGGGCGACCGCCCCCGCGCCGGAGCGCCCCACCGAGCGTCCCGCCGAGCGGCCGGCGCCCCGCAGCCGGGCCGCCCGTCGCGAGCAGTCCGGACCCCGCAGCCTCTCGCTGCCGGAGGTGCCCCCCGCGCCGCCGGCGCCCGCGCTCACCCCGGTCCCGCCGCCCCCGCCGGTGCCGGCCAGGCCGGAGCCCCCGCGCCGCCGGTCCCGCGCCGACCGCTTCCGGCCCGGGGCCCCCGCGCCGGAGGTCACACCGGAGCTGGCCGCGTTCACCGCGGCGTCCGCCGGGTCCGCGGAGGACCTCGACCTCGCCGAGCTGGCCCGCCGCACCACGTCCCCGGCCAGCGCCGACACGGCCACGCTGGGCGACGACTTCGCGCGTGCCGCCGCCCCGACGTTCCGCCGGTCGGTGCCGCGCAGCGAGCCCGCGCCGTGGGACCCGCCGGCCCCGCGTGCCGCCGAGCCCGCACCGTGGGAGCCGCCGGCGCGACGGTCGGAGCCCGCGCCCTGGGACCCGCCCGCGTCGCGGGCCGCCGACCCGCTGGACACGTCGGTGCCGCTGTCGGCGGTCGAGGACCGCCCGTGGTCCCCGTCGACGCCGGAACGCTGGACGAGCGCGTCGGACGACCTGCCGCGGCTCGAGGTGCCCCCGCTGGAGGCGCCGTCGTACACCCCGCCGCCGGACCGCGACCTCTACGACGCCTCGGCCGCGTCGGCACCCGAGGTCGACGAGGTGGACGGGGACCTCATCGCGCTGGCGAGCATGCTCGGCCACCCCACGCGGCTGGTCTGGGAGCGGCCGCGTCGCCGTCAGCGGTTCGACGCGGTGCTGCACCCCGACGGCGTCATCGAGCTGCCCGACGGCTCGGTGTTCCGGCACCCCGACCGGGCGGCGACGGCCGCGAGCGGCGCGCCGACGGACGACGGCTGGAACGTGTGGCGGCTGGAGCCGGAGGGGCTGTCCCTCCTGGAGGCCTACCGGGCGCGCTTCGCCTGACGGGCGCGGCTCCTCGGGCGGTCGTCGGCCCGGCGGACCGGGCCGACGCGGCCGTCCGAGGTCAGGGCAGGACGACGATCTTGCCGGTCTGCTCGCCGGCGGCGAGCCGGGCGAGGCCCGTGCGGACGTCGGTGAGGGGGACCTCGGAGTCGATGACGGGCCGCACCTCGGTGCGGGCCATGAACCGCAGCAGCGCGGCGAGGTCCTCCCGGGTGCCCATGGTGACGCCCTGGACGCGGATCTCGTTGAAGAAGACGCGGGTGAGCTCGGCGGGCGGCGCGTCGCCGCTGGTCGCCCCGCAGACGACGATCGTGCCGCCCGGGCGGACGGAACGCACCGAGTGCGCCCAGGTGGCCTGCCCGACGGACTCGACGACGGCGTCGACGCGGGCGGGCAGCCGGTCCCCGGGGGCGACGGCGTGCGCGGCGCCGAGGTCCAGCGCGCGGGTGCGCTTCGCCTCGTCGCGGGACGTGGCGACGACCTCCAGCCCGGCGGCGGCGCCGAGCACGATCGCGGCGGTGGCGACGCCTCCGCCGACGCCCTGCACGAGCACACGGTCGCCGGGGCGCAGGTCGGCGGCGCGGAACAGCATGCGGTAGGCCGTGAGCCACGCCGTGGGCAGGCACGCCGCCTCCGCGAACGACAGCTCCGCGGGCTTGGGCAGGAGGTTCGCGGTGGGCACGGCGACCCGCTCGGCGAGCGTCCCGGGGTACTTCTCCGACAGCAGCGTGCGGCGCTCGCGCGGGCCCACGCCGTGCCCGTCGGCGCCGACGACGCCGTGCACCACCACCTCCGTGCCGTCCGCGGTGACGCCCGCGGCGTCCGTGCCGAGGATCATGGGGAGCTGGTCGGGGCCGAGCCCGACGCCACGCAGCGACCACAGGTCGTGGTGGTTGAGGCCGGCGGCGCGCACGTCCACGACCGTCCAGTGCTCCCGCGCAGCGGGCTCCGGCCGGTCGGACACCTCCAGGCCGTCGAGCGGGGAGTCGGGAGCGAAGCGGGCGACGGTGGCGGCGAGCATGGGGCCACGCTAGACCACTTCCGCGGTCCGGCCGGGTCGCGACGGCTAGGTTGGCCCCATGCCTGACGACGTGCACGACGGACCCCCCGCCACCGGCGCCGCCGGGGACACCGGCACGTCCGCGCTGGTGGTGGCCGCGCAGCGGGACGCGACGCTCCTCGCGGACTACCTGGCCCGGCGGGGCCGGGCGGCGGCGGTCGTGGTGCGCGCCCGCGACGACGTCGCCGCGATGCGTCGTCGGCTGGCCGACGAGTCGGCGGACGTCGCACGGCTGGAGTCGTTCAGCGCGACGAGGGTGTGGGCGGCGCTGCGGGGCGACCGCGCCGAACGGCTGGACGCGGAACGGGCGCAGCAGCAGGCCGCCGAGTACGCGGTCGCGACGGCCGAGGCGCGCTGCCGGGCCGCGGAGGACGAGCTGGCCGCCGCCGAGCAGGCCGTGACCGGGCTGGGGAACGTGGCCTCGCGCCGGGCGGCCGCGTTCGCCGCGCGGGAGGCGTGGCTCGTCGCGGGCGGCGGCGAGGTCGCGGCCGCGCTCTCGGAGGTCGCGGCGACCACGGGGCGACGGCAGGCGGAGATCGTCGAGATCGACGAGGCGGACGCCGCGGCGGTGCGCGCCGGGTCGGCGCTGGCCGCGGCCGCGCGCGAGCTGGACCGGGCGGCCGGCTGGTCGACCTACGACACGTTCCTCGGTGGTGACTGGGTCGCGAGCATGGCGAAGCACGACCGGCTGGACCGGGCGGCGGAGCTCGTGCGGACGGCCGACGCCGCGCTGTCGCACCTCGCGGTCGAGCTCGGCGACGTGGGAGAGCGCGGCGTCGGGCCGATCGGGGTCGAGGGCCTGTCCCGCACCTTCGACATCTGGTTCGACAACGTGTTCAGCGACTGGGCGGTGGCGGGCCACATCAAGGACGCGCAGGACCGCGTCACCGAGGCGCTCGGCGCGGTCGACCACGTGCGACGCCGCCTGGTGGAGCGGCGGGCCGAGGTCGACCTCGACCTGCAGCTGCTCGAGCGTCGTCGGGCGGACCTGCTGCTGGCCTGAGCCGCGGTCAGGCGGGTCCGACGTCGAACATCCAGGAGACGCCGTACCGGTCGGTGAGCTGGCCGTAGTGGTCGCCCCACGGCGCCTTCTCGAACGGCATGACGTCCGTCGCGCCGTCGGACAGCGCCGTGACCGCCGCCTGGACGTACTCCAGGTCGTCGGGGCCGCCGGTGAGGGCGACCGTCACCCCGCTGCTCGGCGCGACGTACGGCATGGAGGAGGGGTTGTCGGCGGCCATGAGGGTCAGGCCGTGGTCCGTCTCGAGCTGGCCGTGCATGACGAGGTCCTGCTCGGCCGGGTCGTCGGTCATGCCCGGCATCGAACCGTACGTGCTGATCTCGACCTCGCCACCGAGGAAGGAACGGTAGAACTCCAGCGCCTCGCGGGCCTTGCCCTGGAAGCTGAGGTACGGGTTGAGACGGACCATGGGTGACCTCCCTGGGGACGGGCCGCCGCCGTCGGCGGCCGTCATCCACGGTAGGGGCAGCCGCCGACACCCGCGCGGCCTCGAACCCGCCGGAGGTGCGGTGGCCGCTACCCGACGTCGGCGCGCGCGACCTCGCCGAGGAGGTCGCGCACCAGCGGGCCGAGCTGGTCGTGCTCGATGAGGAAGCCGTCGTGGCCGAAGTCGGAGGCGATGGTGCGCACGGGGACGTCGCCGCCCAGCGCGGCCGCGATGCGGGCCGACTGCGCGGGCGGGAACAGCCGGTCGCTGTCGACCGCCACGACGAGGGGGCGGGCGGTCACCTGGGCGAGCGCCGCCTCGACGCCCCCGCGGTCGCGGCCGATGTCGTGGGTCATCATCGACTCGGTGAGGCGCAGGTAGGAGTTCGCGTCGAACCGGCGCGCGAGCTTGTCGCCGTGGTGGTCGAGGTAGGACTGCACGGCGTAGCGACCGTCGACCAGCGGGTCCTCGCCGCCCTGCGGGAGGCGGCCGAACCGCTCGTCGAGCTCGAACGCGGTGCGGTAGGTGGTGTGGGCGATCTGCCGGGCGACGGCGAGCCCGGCGTGCGGGCCCTCGCCGTCGGCGGCGTCATAGTAGTCGCCGCCGTTCCAGCGGGGGTCGGCGCGGATGGCGCCGAGCTGCGGGTGGGCCCAGGCGATCTGGTCGCCGGACGACTGCGCGCAGGTGGCGATGGCGGCGAAGGACCGCACCTCGATGCCGGCCTCGGGCCCGAGGATCGCCCACTCGAGCACGCGCATGCCGCCCATCGAGGCGCCGACGACGGCAGCCCAGCTCTCGATGCCGAGCAGGCGGGCGAGCTCGATCTCGACCGTGACCTGGTCGCGCGTGGTCACGCGGGGGAACCGGCCGCCCCAGGGGCGCCCGTCGGGGGCGGTGGAGGCCGGGCCGGTGGTGCCCTGGCAGCCGCCGAGCACGTTGGGCGCGACGACGAAGTACCGGTCGGTGTCGATCGGGGCGCCGGGGCCGATCATCGACTCCCACCACCCGGCGGTGGCCTGCCCGGGGCCTGCGGCGCCGTGGACGTGCGCGTCGCCGGTGAGGGCGTGCAGCACGAGGACGGCGTTGGAACCGTCGGGCGCGAGCTCGCCGTACGTCTCGTAGGCGACGCGGACGTCGGGGAGGCGGGCGCCGCTCTCCAGGTCGAACGTGCCGACGTCCGCGAACCGGCGGTCGGCGACGGGGTCGCCCTCGCGCCAGGCGCCCGACGCCGGCACGGGACCGGCGGGGGAGCGGCGCGGGCCGCGGGGCGCCCGCAGGGCGGGGGCGGTCCCGGCGGCGCGGGTCGTGGGCGACGTCATGGACTCGACGGTAAGCCCCGTCCGAACCCCTGCCTACCCGATCTCACGATGCGGGACCACATGATGAGACGGCTTGACGCCCCTGGTCGGCGTGGCGCCGTAGTCCGCCGTGATGTCCGCCGCGACGTCCGCCGTGACCCTGCCCACCAGCAGCAGCGGGCGCGACGGCAGCGGGCGCAACCCGAACCGGGTGTACAGCCGCGCGAGCTCGGGCGACGCCGCGACCGCCGCCACCGCCTCGCCCGGAGCCGCGAGGTCCCGGACGTGCTCGGCCACCAGCACGAGGCCACCCGCCGCGTCGGGCGATGCCGCGGAGGACACCAGCCACTCGGCCGACCGGAAGGAGCGGACGTCGTCCTGGCGCTCGGCGACGGACGCGCCGCGTGACGCCGACGCGATCACCCGCAGGACCCGGACGTTGACCCGGACCGTCTCGACAGTCACCACCAGGATCGCCGCCACCGGCCAGGTCAGCACGGCCACCACCAGGGCGGACAGCGGGTCACCCAGCTCGACCAGGACCCCCAGGGCGCCGAGGAACACCCCGACGGTGCCGCCCGCGACGACGGCGAGCAGCACCGCGCGGGCCGCGCTCGTGATCTGCAGCCACGGGCCACGGCGCACGACCCGTGCGACGACGTCCGCGCCGTCGTGGACCCAGCCGCCCTGCAGGACCAGGAGGACGACCCAGACGGGCCAGGCCGCAACCCCGAGCACACGGCTGCGCGCCGGGGCGAACGCCCGGCCGAGGGTCGCCGCGACGCGGGGCACGTCCCGGAGGCGGACCGGGGACAGCGACGCGGACGGCGCCCCGACAGGTCTGCTCAGCACGGCGGAACCCTAGTCCAGCGCGATCCGGCGGCCGGTGCACACCCGGCGGGAGTGGGTCGGGTCAAGGGCGCTCAGGGCCGCAGCAGCACCTTCGTGGCCCGGCGCTCGTCCATCGCCGCGTACGCCTCGGCCGCCTCGGCCAGCGGCATCTCGGCGTCGAACACGAGGCCCGGCCGGATCGCGCCCGACAGCACGTCGTCGAGGAGCGTCGCCATGTGGGCGCGGGCCGGCGCCATCCCGCCGCCCACGGTGAGGTTGCGGCCGAAGAGCTGGCGGACCGGCAGCGTCGGGCCGCCGTTCGGCACCCCGACGAACCCGACGCGACCACCGCCGCGCACCGACCCCAGCGCCTGCGCCATCGACTCCTCGGTGCCCACGCACTCCAGCGCGGCGTCGGCCAGGTCGCCGCCGAGCAGCTCCCGCAGCGCGTCGACGCCCTCCTCGCCGCGCTCGGCCAGCACGTCGGTGGCGCCCAGCTCCCGGGCCAGCGCCGCGCGGTCGGCGTGCCGCGACATCGCCACCACCCGCTCCGCGCCCAGGCGCCGCGCCGCCACCACGCCGCACAGGCCGACGGCGCCGTCGCCGACGACCACCACCGTGTCACCGGGGCCGACCCCCGCGGACACCGCCGCGTGGTGCCCGGTCGACATCACGTCGGACAGTGTCAGCAGGTGCGGCAGCAGCCCCGCCGCCTCGACCTCCGCCTCCGTGCGACCCACCGGGAACAGGGAGTGCTGCGCCAGCGGGATCCGCACCCGCTCGCCCTGCGCGCCGTCCACCGGGTGGCCGTCCCGATCCGTCGAGCCGAAGAACGTCACCACGTCGCACGCGGACGGGAACCCCGCCCGGCACGACTGGCACCGCCCGCAGCTCAGCGAGAACGGCACGATCACGACGTCCCCGACGGATGCCGACGTCACCTCGGCACCCAGCTCCTCGACGACCCCCACGAGCTCGTGCCCGATCGGGTGCGGCGCCTTCGTCGGAGCGACCCCGCGGTACGGCCACAGGTCGGAGCCGCACACGCAGGCGGCCAGCACGCGCAGGACGGCGTCGTGGGGGGTGCGGAGCACCGGGTCGGGGCGGGTCTCGACGCGGATGTCATGGGCGGCGTGGATCACGGTGGCGAGCATGGGACCACGGTAGGTCCACGCGCGGCGGTGCTGCACCAGGTCCGGTGTTCCTCCTGGTCAGGGGTCGAGAAGCGCGCTAGGTTGGGCGCGCCGGCCGTCCGCCGCGACCGTGCGCACCGTCCGCCGCGACCGTGCGGCCCATCCCCCTCGGAGGACCCGCATGCCCCGTCGGACGAGGCGGACCACCACCGTCGTGGCCGCCTGGCTGGTCGCCGTGCTCGTCGCCACCGGGCTCGTCCCCGCCGCCGCGTCGGAGCCCGCGAGCGCCGTGACGCTCACGGTGGCCGATCGATGGTGGGCCGGCCAGGCCGTCACGATGGAGATCGAGGCCGTGCACGACGGGCTGCCCGCCCCGCGGGTGTTCCTCACCGTCGACGGGACGGCGCGCACCGTGGTTCCGCTCGTCGACGGGCGGGCGACCTTCGAGCTGAGCGACCGCCACACGACCGTCGGCGAGCACCGCCTCGACGTCTGGCAGGGGCCGAGCGCGGACCCGGCGAGCGCGTGGTCGACGGCGTCGGCGGACGTGCAGGTCGTGGCCCCGACCCGGCCGGTGGTACGGGACGCCCGGGTCTACGGTGACCCCGCGGTGGTGGGGATCGACCTCACCGGCACGGACCTGCCGCTCGCAGGGGAGATCGAGCTCGCCTCGACGGGCGGGACCGTGCTCGGCACGGCGCCGCTCGTCGGCGGCGTCGCCGAGCTGCCCGTCACCGGCACCGAACGGGTCAGCCGCTACCGCGTGACCCAGCGCGACACCGCCACGGGCACCGTGCTGAGCACCTGGGTGCTGGACGCCCGCGTCGCGCCCCGCCCCGTGGCGGTCACCGTCGAGCACCCCCGGACCTGGCGCCACGGGAGTCCGGTCGAGGTCACCGTGCGGGTCACGTCGGACCTCGGTCCGGACGTCCCCGTGGCGGGCGAGGTGGTGCTGTCCCGGTGGGCCAGCGCGGCGACCACGGTCGAGGCGTCCCTCCGCGACGGTAAGGCGACGTTCCGCGTCGACCCGGAACACTTCGGTCTGGGCACAGCGGTCCCGTTCTTCGTCTGGTACGACGGGACGGCCTGGTTCGCCGACTCGCCCCGGGTGCGTCGTGACGTCACCGTGAAGCCGCCGCTGACGACGCGGACCGACCTGGACCACGACGGCCCGTGGACCTACGGCACGGCGGAGAGAGTGACCCTGAAGGTCACCGCGGAGGACGGCGCCAGGGTCGACGGGAGGGCCGTGCTGTCCCTCGACGGGCGGACCGTGCGGTCGGTGACCGTCGTCGACGGGCGTGCCCACGTCTGGTTCGGGGCGACGGCCGTGGAGCCGGGCACGCGACGGTTCGAGGTCCGCTTCACGCCGTCGTCGTCGCGCTACGACACGGGAGGGGGCACCCTGCGCACGACCGTGGAGCGCGCGCGCCCGAAGGTCCGCCTGACCATGCCGACGACGACCTACCGGGTCGGCGCGGACCTGGGCCGCGCCGAGCCCGGTCTGGTGCGGGTGCGCACGGCCGGGCTGCCGGAGCGCGGGAAGCTCGTCCTCCAGACGCGTGATCCGTCCGCCCGGAACGACGGCTGGCGCACCCGGTCCGGCGTGACCTGGCGGCTCACCGCGAGCGACCGCGGCGACCAGAAGGTGCGGATCCCGGCGAAGCTCCTGCGCCGCGCCGACGGTGGGCGCGGCAGCGTCTACCTGCGGGTGCGCTACGTGCCCGCCGACACGCAGCACGTGTCGACCGTCGTGTCGCCGCCGCTGAGGATCCGCCGCACCTGAGGCGTCGTCCTCCGGGACCACCGTCCCCGGGCGGGCGTCACGGGGCCAGGGCCTGACCGAACCGTGCCCCCGCCGTGGTGCCGCGCTCCCGGTCGACGACGGCACCCTCCTCCAGGAGACCGGTGATGACGGCGCCGGTGGCCGCGTCCTCGCCCGGCACGCCGACGTCGGGGGCGAGGCCGTCGCGGACCCCGGGGTCGCCGCCGAGCGTCGCGCCCATCCGGTCGCCGGTCTCGTTGCCGCCCGGGACCTCGGGGGAGCCCTGGTGCCAGCCCTGGTCGGTGCCGAGCACCTGCACCATGCCGGTGTCCCGCGCCGACCCGACGTCCTCCCCGGGGACCCCGACGACGACCCGCCACGTCCAGCGCAGGTACGCCGACGACACGGCGCTGCCGAACCGGTCGCCCGCCTCGACGTTGCCCGCGGAACCCGGCGTGCCCTGGTGCACGGAGCGGAAGTCGCCCGCGGGCGTGCTCAGGGCGGGGTGCACCCGGCCGACGCTGACCATCCCGGCGTCGGCCCGCCCGCCCAGGTCCTCGCCCGGCGACCCGACCACGAGGTCGACGGCGGGATCGTTCCGGACGGGCACGAGGTGGACGGCGGCACCGAACGCGTCGCCCGCCTCGGCGACGCCCGCGACGCGCGCGAGGTCCTGGTGCACCAGCACGGGGGCGTGCTGGACGGGGTCCTCCGGCTCGTCGGGGAACACCAGCGGGGTGAACGCGAGGACGACGCCGCCCGCGCCGGCGTCCCCGCCGACGCGCAGGCCGGGCGCCCCGGCCGCCAGCACGGTGCCGCGCACCGACAGCGCCGAGCCCAGCCGGGCGCCGGCCGCGGCCGACCCGCGGACGCCCACGTCCGGCAGGTCGAGGACGTCCCCGCCGGTCGCGAGGAGCTCGCCGTCGCCGGAGGTGAGGACGAACGACGTGACGCGGCCCGCGTCGGGGGCGCCGGTGAGGTCGTGCCCCGGCGACCCGACCCACAGCAGCTCGGACACCGGGTCGATGGTCTCCTCGGCGAACGAGGCCGACGCGACCGTCGCGCCGAACCGGGCCCCGGTCTGCGGGACGCCCAGCACGCTCTCCGAGTCCGCGGTGACCCGGCCCCGGAGCTGGAACTCCTCGACCGTGCTGTCGTAGGAGTAGACGTGCACGGCGCCGGCGCGCGGCATCCCGTTGACGGTCTCCTCCGGGCTCCCCACGACGAGCTGCGTGCAGAACTCGTCGTCGCCCTCGCGCTCGTAGGAGCGCACCTGCCCGACGGACGTGCCGAACCCGACCGGTCCGCGCAGCACCACGGTGCGGGGGTCGCCGCCCCCGGACAGGTGGACGGTCACGCTCCCGCGGACGCTGCCGCCCCCGGGCGCCCCGACCACCGTGTCCGCGGACCCGTCCCGGTCGAAGTCGCTGCTGGCGCCCAGGCACTCGGGCTCCGCGGACGCCGGTGCCGCCGCCAGCACCCCGGCGAGCAGCACGCCGACGGTCGTCGTCACCGCGACGGCCGCCGCGCGGCCCGGTCGCGCCCCCGCCCAGATCATCGTCGATCCCCCTGCCTGGGACGGCCGCCACACGCGGCGGTGGACCGGGGGCCCGGGCGTCGCGGGGGTGCCTTCTCGCAGGCTACGCCCGCGCCGGGGCTCCGGGTAGGGCGGTCCCGGGTGATCCGTGCGGGCCGGACCCGGGGACGACGAAGGCCGGCAGCCGCGACCCGGGCAGGTAACCCTGCCGGGTGACGGGCTGCCGGCCTGCGCCGACCGCGTCAGTGGTGGTAGCCGGCGTCCTTGGCCCGCTGGATCGAGCGCTCGATCTCGGCCTCGGCCTCCTCGCGACCCACCCAGTGCGCGCCCTCGACGGACTTGCCCGGCTCGAGGTCCTTGTAGACCTCGAAGAAGTGCTGGATCTCCAGGCGGTGGAAGTCGGACACGTCGTCGATGTCCTGGCGCCACGCCGCGCGCTGGTCGCCCAGCGGCACGCACAGCACCTTGTCGTCGCCGCCGGCCTCGTCCCGCATGCGGAACATGCCCAGGGCCCGGCACTTGATGAGGCACCCGGGGAAGGTCGGCTCCTCCAGCAGGACGAGCGCGTCCAGCGGGTCGCCGTCCTCACCGAGGGTGCCCTCGATGAACCCGTAGTCGTCCGGGTAACGCGTCGAGGTGAAGAGCATGCGGTCCAGACGGATGCGACCGGTCTCGTGGTCCACCTCGTACTTGTTCCGCTGACCCTTCGGGATCTCGATGGTGACGTCGAACTCCACTGTTCCTCCAGTCGTGGGTGCTTGCGCGCCCACCCAGTGTGCCATGCAGGCCCTCGTCCGGACGCCGTGGCGGGCGCCGACGGCGGGCGGAATCGTGCGAGAATACGCGCTGACGAACCTGCTTGTGACCAGGTTCACGGGACACGGAGGTTGACGCATGGGGTGGCGGCTCAAGGTCGGCACCACCGTCGTCACCGTGCTCGCGCTGTTCGGCGGCTATCTCGTGGCCGACGCCTACGACGTCGTGCCGGGCATGGTCACCCTCGACGAGCCCTACCCGGCACCGTCCCCGTTCCCCACGGCGCCGGGCGCCACGACGGGTCCGAGCCCCGAGGTCGCGGTCCCGCCGCTGCCCGAGGACGCCCCCGTCCCCGACGCCGGCACGGTCGAGGACCTGGTGTCCGACGTCGCGGGCGACTCCCGGCTCGGCAAGCGCGTCGGCGTGGTCGTCACCGACGCCACCTCGGGGGACACCCTCGGCGCGGCGGCACCCGACACGCTGATGGTCCCGGCGTCCACCCAGAAGGTCCTCACCGCGGTCGCGGCCCACGTGCGCCCCGGCGGTGACGTCACCCTCCCGACCCTGGCGATGCTCCAGGGGGACACGCACGTCGTCCTGGTCGGCGGCGGCGACATGATGCTCGCGGCGGGCGAGGGCGACCCGGACGCCGTCAACGGACGCGCCGGGCTCGGCGACCTCGCCGCGCAGGTCGCCGCCCAGGTCACCCTCACCGGGACCGACGCCGTCACCCTCGCGGTGGACGACACCCTGTTCACCGGCCCGGACGTCGCCCCGACGGTGCGCGCGACCGACGTCGCCGACGGCTACGTCGCCCCCGTCGCGGCGCTCGCCGTCGACGTCGCGCGCCTCACCGACGACAAGTACGCCCGCCGCGAGGCCGACCCGGCGCTCGCCGCGGCCGACGCGTTCGCCGCCGCCCTGGAGCAGCACGGCCTCACGGTCCGCGGCACCATCGGGCGCGAGAAGGTCGCGTCGTCCGCCCGCGAGGTGGGCCGCGTCGAGTCCGCGCCCCTCGGCGAGATCGTCAGCTACCTCCTCGAGGAGTCCGACAACACGCTCACCGAGGTCGTCGGGCGGCTCGTCGCCATCGACGCCGGGCTGCCCGGCTCCCAGGACGCCGCGATCAGCGCGGTCACCGAGGTCGTGTCCGGTCTCGGCGTCGACCTCGACGGCGCCGTCCTGACCGACCTCTCCGGCCTCGGCACCGGCTCGCGGCTGTCCGCCCGCATGCTCGTCGACACCCTCGCGGTCGCCGCGGCCGACCCGGCCCTGCGCGAGACCGTCACCGGGCTGCCCGTCGCCGGCCTGGAGGGCACGCTCGCCGACCGGTTCCCCGACGGCAACCCGGGGCGCGCGTTCGCCAGCGCCAAGACGGGCAGCCTCCCCGACGTCCGCTCGCTCGCGGGGACCGTCGTCACGGCCGACGACCGGCTCCTCGTGTTCGCCCTCGTCGCGGACAAGATCCCCGAGGGCGGCTCCTACGGCGCCAACCTCATCTTCGACGACCTCGTCGGCGACCTCGCCGCCTGCGGCTGCACCACCGACGGCCCCTGACGCGTGCCGGCGGATCGCGTCGCTACGGTGGACCCGTGACGTCCCCCAGCCACGCCGTCGACTGGCCCACCGCGGCCCAGGTCGCCCGCCGTGTCGCGCGACCCGGCCCCGTCGCGTCCCGGGACGAGCTCGACGAGCTGGTCGGCGGGCTGCGCACCGCCGCCGGCGACGCGGTCGAGCACGTCCTGCGCGTCACCCGCATGCAACCCGTCGCCCCCGACCTCGGGGACGTGCGCGTCGTGGACCGCGCCACCTGGGCGCTGGCCAACACCCGCTCGATGGCGCGGCTCACCGACCCCGTCCTGCACGCGCTGGGCGACGAGGCCCGACTGCCCGAGTCGCAGGCCGCACGGCTCGTCGGCGCCGCGGAGGTCGGCGGCCTCCTCGCGCTGCTGTCCAGCAAGGTCCTCGGTCAGTTCGACCCGTACGGCCCGGGCCGCCCCGTCCTGCTGCTCGTCGCCCCCAACGTGCTGGCCGCCGAGCGCGCGATGGGCCTCGACGGGCCCGACTTCCGCCTGTGGGTGTGCCTGCACGAGCAGACCCACGCCCTCCAGTTCGCCACCGCCCCCTGGTTGGCCGACCATCTCGCCGGCCGGCTGGGCGACCTCCTGGGCGACGTCACCGCCACCTCGGTCGGCCTGTCCCGCGCGCCGCTGCGGGAGAAGGTCGCCACGGTCGGCCGCGCCCTCGTCGACGCCGTCCGCGGCGACCTGGCCACCCCGCTCGACCTCGTCGTCGGCGCCGAGCAGAAGCGTCGCCTCGCCGAGATCACCGCCGTCATGGCGCTCCTGGAGGGTCACGCCGACGTCATGATGGACGCCGTCGGCCGCCGCGTCGTGCCCAGCGTGCGCACCATCCGCGCCCGGTTCGAGAAGCGGCGCGACGGCGAGGGCGCCCCCCGCCTCGACGTTGTCCTGCGCCGCCTGCTCGGCATGGACGCCAAGCTCGCGCAGTACCGCGACGGCGCCGCGTTCGTGCGCGAGGTGCGCCGCACCGTCGGCGTGGACGGCCTCAACGCGGTGTGGGCGGGCCCCGAGAACCTCCCCGGTGAGCGCGAGATCGCCGACCCGCGCGCCTGGGTGCGCCGCGTGCACGGCTGAGGTGGACGCGATGACCCACGGGGGAGCCGGCCGACCGCACCGTCCCCGGTGCCCCGACCGGCGCGACGGTGACCGCCGCCCCGCCCGGCGAGGGCCCCGCTGATGGCGCGGGTCGACCCGGCGCTCGCCGCCGCCCGCACCGCGGTGCGGGCCGACCTCGCCGACCTCCCGCCGGACGCGACGGTGCTGGTGGCCTGCTCCGGCGGTGCCGACTCCCTCGCGCTGGCCGCCGTCCTGGCGACGGAGGCGCGGCGGGTCGCCCGGTCCGTGCGGTCCCGGGGGCACGCGGTCCGGGCGGGCGCGGTCGTGGTCGACCACGGGCTGGTGGACGGCTCGGCGCGGGTCGCGGAGCGGGCCGCCGCGCAGTGCCGCGACCTCGGCCTGGACCCCGTGGTCGTGCGCCGCGTGGCCGTGGCGGCGTCGCCGGACGGCCCCGAGTCCGCGGCGCGCCAGGCCCGGTACGCCGCCCTCGACGCGGTCGCGGACGACCTCGGGGCCACGGTGGTCCTGCTGGGGCACACCCTCGACGACCAGGCCGAGCAGGTGCTCCTGGGGCTCGCGCGCGGCAGCGGCGCGCGGTCGTTGGCGGGCATGCCCGCCCGGCGGGGGAGGTATCGGCGGCCTTTCCTCGGGCTGCGTCGCGCCACCACCGAGGCGGTGTGCGCCGCGGTCGGCGTCGAGCCGTGGCACGACCCCACCAACGCACCCGACGGCGGTCCGTTGCGGTCGCGGGTCCGCGGCCACCTGCTGCCCGCGCTGGCGGACGTCCTCGGCCCGGGCGCGGTCGAGGCCCTCGGGCGCAGCGCGGCGCAGCTGCGCGACGACGCCGACCTCCTGGACGTCCTCGCGGCCGACCTCCTGGCGCGCAGCCGCGTCGTCGACCACGACTCCCCGCCGCCAGGTCGTACCTCCGGTCGCGAGGTCGTACCCCGGGAGCGCGACCTCGCGACCGGACGTGCCACCTCGGCGGACGGCGGGGCGGACGGCGGGACGGCCGACGTCGTCCTGGACGTCGAGGTGCTGGCCGCGGCGCCGCCCGCGCTGCGCCGCCGGGCCCTGCGGGCCGCCGCGACGGGGGTCGGCTGCCCGCCCGGGACCACCACCGCGAGGCACGTCGACGCCCTCGACGCCCTCGTCGTCGCGTGGCGCGGGCAGGGCCCCGTGCACCTCCCCGGCGACGCACGGGGGCTGCGCGCGTGTGGCAGGCTAATCCTGCGGCCGTCGCGGACGTCCGCGCGCCCCCGCCCCGCACCCGCAAGGAGTACCCCCGTGGACCAGTCGGACGTCTCCGGCGACCTCGCCGACATCCTGCTCACCGAGGAACAGCTCGGTGCCCGCCTCGACGAGATGGCCGCCCAGATCGACGCCGACTACGCCGGCAAGGACCTGCTGCTCGTCGGCGTCCTCAAGGGTGCCGTCATGGTGATGGCCGACCTGTCGCGCCGCCTGCACCACCCGGTCGAGATGGACTGGATGGCCGTCTCCTCCTACGGGTCCGGCACCAAGTCGTCCGGCGTCGTGCGCATCCTCAAGGACCTCGACTCCGACCTGTCCGGCCGCAACGTGCTCATCGCCGAGGACATCATCGACTCGGGCCTCACCCTGTCGTGGCTCGTGCAGAACCTGCGCTCCCGCGGCCCCGCGTCCGTCGAGATCGCGACCATGCTGCGCAAGCCGGACGCCGCGAAGGCCGACGTCGACGTCAAGTACGTGGGCTTCGACATCCCCAACGAGTTCGTCGTCGGCTACGGGCTGGACTACGCCGAGAAGTACCGCAACCTGCCGTTCATCGGCACGCTCGCCCCCCACGTCTACTCCTGAGGTCGACGCCCTGGGCGAACAGCCCCGGGAACTCTCAGCGTGCGCGTGTAGTTTCGTGAGACGAACCACCGCCCGAACGAAGGGATGCGGGGCAGCACCCCGCCACGGATGAACCTCAAGAAGATCTTCAGCGGCCCGCTCGTCTGGATCGCGATCGGCCTGATCGTCGTCGCGCTCGCGTTCTCCGCCTTCTCGGGCGAGCGCATCAGCCGCATCGAGACGTCCCAGGGCATGGAGCTCCTGGCCGGGGACACGGTCGACCACGCGCTCATCGTCGACGGCGAGCAGCGGGTCGAGCTGGACCTCAGCGAGAAGTACGTCTCCGACGAGGGCACGGACGACGAGGTCGACCACGGCACGAAGGTCGACTTCTTCTGGGTGCAGCCGCAGGGGGAGGACGTCGTCGCGGCGGTCTCCGGCGCGGACCTCGCCGACGGCTACGACACGAGCGTCCCGCAGCCCTCGTTCTGGGGCTCGATGCTGTCGTTCCTCATCCCGTTCCTCATCATCCTGGTGATCTTCTGGTTCGTCATGTCCCGCATGCAGGGCGGCGGCAACCGGGTGATGGGCTTCGGCAAGTCCAAGGCGAAGCTCATCAGCAAGGACATGCCGCAGGTGACGTTCGCGGACGTCGCGGGCGTGGACGAGGCCGTCGAGGAGCTCCACGAGATCAAGGAGTTCCTCGCGGAGCCGGAGAAGTTCCAGGCGGTCGGCGCGAAGATCCCCAAGGGCGTGCTGCTGTACGGCCCGCCGGGAACCGGCAAGACCCTGCTGGCACGCGCGGTGGCGGGCGAGGCCGGGGTGCCGTTCTACTCGATCTCCGGCTCGGACTTCGTCGAGATGTTCGTCGGCGTCGGCGCGTCCCGCGTGCGCGACCTGTTCGAGCAGGCGAAGAACAACGCCCCCGCGATCATCTTCATCGACGAGATCGACGCCGTCGGCCGCCACCGCGGCGCCGGCATGGGCGGCGGCCACGACGAGCGCGAGCAGACGCTCAACCAGATGCTCGTCGAGATGGACGGGTTCGACGTCAAGACCAACGTCATCCTCATCGCGGCGACGAACCGTCCCGACATCCTCGACCCGGCGCTGCTGCGCCCGGGCCGCTTCGACCGGCAGGTCGCCGTCGAGGCGCCGGACCTCAAGGGCCGCGAGCACATCCTCAAGGTGCACGCCCAGGGCAAGCCGATGGTCGGGTCGATCGACCTGGCGGCCGTCGCGCGCCGCACGCCCGGGTTCACCGGCGCCGACCTGGCGAACGTCCTCAACGAGGCCGCGCTGCTCACCGCCCGCTCGGGCGCGCAGCTCATCGACGACCGGGCGCTCGACGAGGCGATCGACCGCGTCATCGCGGGCCCGCAGAAGCGCACGCGCGTCATGAACGTCAAGGAGCAGAAGATCACCGCGTACCACGAGGGCGGCCACGCCCTGGTGGCGGCGGCGATGCGGTACACCGACCCCGTCACCAAGGTGACGATCCTGCCCCGCGGCCGGGCGCTCGGCTACACGATGGTCATGCCGACCGAGGACAAGTACTCCACGACGCGCAACGAGCTGCTCGACCAGCTCGCGTACGCCATGGGCGGGCGCGTCGCCGAGGAGATCGTGTTCCACGACCCCACGACGGGCGCGAGCAACGACATCGAGAAGGCGTCGTCGATCGCCCGCAAGATGGTCACCGAGTACGGCATGAGCGAGAAGGTCGGCGCGATCAAGCTCGGCAACGGCTCCTCCGAGCCGTTCCTCGGGCGCGACATGGGCCACCAGCGCGACTACTCCGAGGCCGTGGCGGGCACGGTGGACCACGAGGTCCGCAAGCTCGTCGAGGCGGCGCACGACGAGGCCTGGGAGGTGCTGACCCAGTACCGCGACGTCCTGGACGACCTCGTGCTGCGCCTGCTCGAGAAGGAGACGCTCAACCAGGCGGAGCTGGCGGAGATCTTCGCGCCGGTCACCAAGCGCGAGGCCCGCGACGTGTGGCTGTCGAGCGAGCAGCGCACTGTCCACACCCGCGGCCCGGTCATGACGGAGCGCGAGCAGGCGTCGACCAACGGCCACCACGTCGGCCTGCCGCAGGACGAGGCGGCCTACGTGGGCAACGCCGAGGCCGAGGCGTCCGCCGCGGGCAACGGGACGGTCGTCGCGCCCGCACCGGACGCCGGTGCGGAGGGTGACGCGCGCGGCGACGCCGACGGCGACGACGGGAGCCGCGCGTGACCGGGACCGACCTGCCCCTGAGCCCCGTGTCGCTCGGGATGCGCGCCGCCGCCGACGTGCCCCCGTACGACGAGGCCCGGGCCGAGGCCGCCGTGCGCGAGCTGCTGCTCGCCGTCGGCGAGGACCCGGACCGCGAGGGCCTCAAGGACACGCCGGCGCGCGTGGCGCGCGCCTACCGGGAGATCTTCGCGGGCCTGCGCCAGGAGCCGGAGGAGGTGCTGACCACCACCTTCGACATCGGCCACGAGGAGATGGTGCTGGTCAAGGACATCGAGGTGTACTCCACCTGCGAGCACCACCTCGTGCCGTTCCACGGCGTCGCGCACATCGGGTACATCCCCAGCACGGACGGCCGCATCACGGGCCTGTCGAAGCTGGCGCGGCTCGTCGAGGTGTTCGCACGTCGCCCGCAGGTGCAGGAACGCCTGACGACCCAGATCGCGGACTCGCTGGTGCGCATCCTCGACCCGCGCGGCGTCATCGTCGTCGTGGAGTGCGAGCACCTGTGCATGTCGATGCGCGGGGTCCGCAAGCCGGGGGCGCGGACGGTGACGTCGGCCGTGCGCGGCGGCATGCAGAACGCGGCCACCCGGGCCGAGGCGATGAGCCTGATCCTCGGGCGGTAGCCGATGCTCACTCGCGACGTCGGGGTCGCCGGCCTCCCGGAGCTGTCGGGTACGGGTCGCTGCCTGGTGATGGGCGTGGTCAACATCACGCCGGACTCGTTCTCCGACGGCGGGGAGTGGTTCGAGCCCGAGGCGGGCGTCCGGCACGGCCTGGACCTGCTGGCCGAGGGCGCGGACATCCTCGACGTCGGAGGGGAGTCGACCCGTCCGGGGTCCGCGCGGGTCACCGAGGAGGAGGAGCTCGCGCGCGTCATCCCGGTCATCGGCCGGCTGGCGGCAGCGGGCGCCGTGGTGTCCGTCGACACGACGCGTTCCCGGGTGGCGGCCGAGTCGGTCGCGGCGGGCGCGCGGATCGTCAACGACGTCTCCGGGGGCCTCGCCGACCCGGCGATGGCCGACGTCGTCGCCCGCACCGGTGTCGCCTACGTGGCCATGCACTGGCGCGGTCACAGCGACGTCATGGACGACCTCGAGGTGTACGACGACGTCGTCGCGGACGTCCGCGACGAGCTCGCGCAGCGGCTCGACGCGCTGCACGCGGCAGGCGTCGCGCCGGAGCAGGTGATCCTCGACCCGGGCCTCGGCTTCTCCAAGGCGGGGGCACTGAACTGGCCCCTGCTGGCCCACCTGGACGCCCTGGGGTCCCTGGGGCGCCCGATCCTCGTGGGGGCCTCCCGCAAACGGTTCCTGGGACACCTCCTGGCCCGCCCGGCCGCCGCCGGCCGGGCCGAGCCGGTGCCGCCCGCGGCCCGCGACCACGCGACCGCGGCGGTCTCCGCCCTGGCGGCGCGGGCGGGCGCCTGGTGCGTGCGCGTGCACGCCGCGCGGGCGAGCGTGGACGCCGTCCACGTGGCCGCGGCGTGGGAGGATGCCGCCCGCACCATCGACGACGACCCGGTGCGCCGCGCGGCGCACCCGCAGCACACGGAGGCACCCGAGTGACGTACGCCGAGACCGTGGTGGGGCCCGACGGGCACCCGCTCGACCAGATCCGGCTGACCGGGGTGACCGCCGTCGGCCACCACGGCGTGCTGCCGGCCGAGCGGGTCGAGGGGCAGACGTTCCGCGCGGACGTCGTGCTGCACCTCGACACGTCCGCCGCGGCCGTGTCGGACGACCTGGACGCCACCGTGAGCTACGCGGAGGTCGCCGAGGACGTGCACGCGATCCTCGCCGGCGACCCGGTGGACCTCGTGGAGACCGTCGCCGAGCGCATCGCCGCGGCCGTGCTGGCACGCCCCGCGGTGCACGCGGTCGACGTGCGCGTCCACAAGCCCCAGGCGCCGATCAGCGTCCCGTTCGAGGACGTCGAGATCGTCGTCCGGCGTGACCGTCAGCGCCTGCCGGCGGTCCCCGCCCCGGTGCTCCGCGACGTCGAGCAGCCCGCTCCCGTCGAGGTGGCGCCGTCCCCGGCCCTCGCGCTCGTGCCCGACCTCGCCGACGACGAGGGCGAGGCGTCACCCGTCGACGCCGCGGAGCTCGCGGTGCCCGCGCCGCCCGAGCCGGAGCAGCCCGAGCCCGAGCCCGTCGTGGACCCCCTGGACGCGGCGCCCGCGACCGCGGTGGACGCCGTCATCGCGCTCGGCGCGAACCTCGGCGACCCGCAGGGCACCCTGCGTGCCGCCGTCACCGACATCGACCGGGTCCCCGGCGTGCAGGTCATGGAGGTCTCGCCGCTGGCCCGGACCGCCGCCGTCGGCCCGGAGCAGCCCGACTACCTCAACGCGGTCCTCATCGTGCGCACCTCGCTGTCACCGCGCGACCTGCTGAGCGTCTGCCAGGAGGTGGAGCTGCTCCACGGCCGCGTCCGCGAGGAGCGGTGGGGTCCGCGCACGCTCGACGTCGACGTCGTCCAGTACGGCTCGCTCACGGCGACGTCCCACGACCTCGACCTGCCGCACCCGCGTGCGCACGAGCGGGCCTTCGTGCTCGTCCCGTGGGCCGAGCTGGACCCGGAGGCCGTGCTCGGCGGGCTCGGCGGCGGTCCCGTCGCGCAGCTCGCCGCCACCGCCCCGGACCGCGGCGGCATCCGCTGGCTCGCGCTCGACTGGCTGACGGAGCCCGCCCTGACCGGCGCGGTCCCGGTCCAGCCGGAGCCGGCCGACGAGCCCGCCGAGGACGCCCCGGCCGCGGCACCGTCGGAGGAGCCGCAGCACGGCGCGCACGCGACCGACCAGTCCCACGGCACCGAGCAGTCCCACGGCGAGCCGACGCCCCCGTGGGGCGCGCCGCAGCCGCCGGCCTGGGAGCCGGAGCAGCAGCCCGGCCCGGACCCGGAGCAGCCCCAGGCGTGGGCCCCGGAGCAGGTCCAGGCGCCGGTGCGGCACGAGCAGCCCCAGCAGCCCGCCGTGTGGACGCCGGAGCAGCAGCCCGAGCAGCCGCAGGCGTGGGTCCCCGAGCAGCGGCCGGAGGAGCCGCAGGCGTGGGTCCCCGAGCAGCAGCCCCAGCCGCCGGTGTGGACCCCGGAGCAGGTGCCGCCCGAGCCGCGGCACCCGCAGGTGGCGACGCCGCAGGAGTGGTCGCCCGAGCAGCCGCAGGCCTGGCAGCCCGAGCAGCCGACCGCGGACGTGCAGCCCGCCCCCGAGCCGGCTCCGTTGTGGTCGCCGCAGCAGGTCCCGGCCGAGCCGCAGGCGCCCGCCGCGCCCGTGTGGACCCCGGAGCCCGCGGCCGAGCAGCCCGTCACCTGGACGCCCGAGCAGCCGTCCCGGCCCGCCTGGGAGCAGCCCCCGACCCAGGAGTGGGCGCCGGAGCGGCCGCAGACCTGGTCCCCGGCACCCGAGCAGCCGCAGGCGTGGGAGCCGCCGGCGCCCGCCGGCGTCGTCGAGTCCACCCCGTGGGGTCCGGCCGGCGGGACCCCCGACGCCGCCTCGGCGACGCCGCCCGCCCTGTCCGTCCCCGCCGCGCCGTCGTTCGCGGCGCAGCCCGCCGGGCGCGCTGCCGAGCAGCACCGGTCCGAGGCCCGGCAGTCGGAGCAGTACCAACAGGAGCAGTACCGGCAGGAGCAGTTCCGGCCCGAGGACCACCACCCGGGCCACCCCGCGCCGGAGCAGTACCGGCCCGAGCGGTTCCAGACCGAGCCGGCCGCAGCCTCGCAGCCGTACCGTCCCGAGGCCTACGGGCCCCCGGCGACGATCCCGGTGTTCGCCGAGCGGCAGGAGCCGCCCGCCTACCTGCCGGACGCCCAGGGCCCCGCACAGCCGCTGCCCGTCGCGTCCGTCCAGGTGCCGCCGTCGGTGCCGCCGCAGGGCGCGGGCGGGTTCGGCGCCGACCCCGCGGGACGCGCCTGACGTGCGACGCACCCGGGTCCGCACCCTCGCCGGCCTGACGCTCCTCGTCGCCGTCGGGGGCGCCGCGGTCCTGCGGCTCCTCGAGGGCCGCGGCACGTACCTGCCCGGCGCCGCCTGGGTCGAGGTCGTCGCCCTCGTGCTGCTGGCCTGCCTGGTCCTGTGGGCCGGGTGGGGCGTGCGCGCCTACCTCCGGGGGGACCGCCCGAGCCTCGACGGGCTGCGCGCGGCCCGCACCTTCGCGATGGCGAAGGCGGCCGCGTACACCGGGGCGCTCCTCGCGGGCCGCTACGCCGCCGCCGTGATCGTCGTGCTGCCCCAGCTCGAGGTCGAGGCGCGGCGCGACCAGGCGATCGTCTCGGGCGTCGCGGCCCTCGCCGCGGTCGGGCTCGCCGTCGTCGGGCTCGTCGTCGAGAAGTTCTGCCAGCTGCCCCCGCCGGACGACGGCGCCGAGGACGCCGAGCCGCTGGCGTCCTGACCCTCCGGCGTCCGCGGCGCTCCGGCGCCCGGCGGCGCCACGGCGTCCCGGGCACGTCGGCCGCGCCGGGGAATGACAAGATGGGCCCATGAGCAGCACCGATCCCGCGGCCGACGACCCCGAGGCGGTCCGGGGGCCGTTCGCCCCCGCCGGCGTGGAGTGGACGCGCGTCTCGGACCGGCTGGTGCCGGTCCGGCTCCTCCTCGTGTCCCTGTGGCTGGGCCTGCCCGCGCTGGTGTGCGCCGTCCTGGCGGTCGTCGTCACGCCGTGGCTGTGGATCCCCGTCGCGGCGCTGGTCCTCCCGCTGGTGTGGGCGCTGCTGGTGATCCCGCGGCAGGTGCGCGCCATCGGGTACGCCGAGCGCGACGACGACCTCCTCATCGTCAAGGGCATCCTGTTCCGCCAGCTCGTCGTGGTGCCGTACGGCCGGATGCAGTTCGTGGACGTGACCGCCGGCCCGTTGGCGCGGCGCTTCGGCATCGCGACGGTGCAGCTCCACACCGCAGCGGCCAGCTCCGACGCCGAGATCCCGGGGCTCGCCCCGCAGGAGGCGGAGCGTCTGCGCGACCGCCTCACGGCCCGCGGCGAGGCGAGGCTGGCCGGCCTGTGAGCGCGGACGGCACCACGACGGGGGCCGGCACGCCGGCGGACGGGACGGGCACCGACGACGACCGGCGGTGGAGGCGCGTGCACCCGGTGACGCCGCTGGTGCGTACCTGGGCGGCGTTCGTCGCGCTGCTGTTCGTCCTGGGGAACCAGGCGATCGACTCGGTCGAGGTCGCCGGTGAGGTCGCGGGCCAGGTGGCGCGGTTCTGGTGGGCGGCGGTGCTCGCCGTCCTGCTGTTCCTCGGGGTCGTGGTCGGCTTCACGGTGCTCGCGTGGCGCATGACGACGTACGCGGTCGACGACGACGCCGCGCACCTGCGCAAGGGCATCCTGTTCCGCCAGCAGCGGCACGCCCGCCTCGACCGGCTGCAGGCGGTCGACGTGCGCCAGCCCCTGGTGGCGCGGCTGTTCGGGCTGGCCGAGCTCTCCCTGGAGGTCGCCGGCGGTGCCGACTCGGCGGTGACCATCGGGTTCCTGCGCATCGACGACGCGAACCAGCTCCGGGCCGAGATCCTCGCCCGTGCGGCGGGCGTCAAGGCCCGCAAGGCACGGACCGGCGCCGGGGACGGCGCACCCGTGGGGACGGCGGGCGCCGCGGTCGACCGTTCCGACGTCGCGGCGGGGCAGAGCGCGGCGGTCGCGGCGGACGGCGGTGCCGGTGCGGACGTCGTGTCGCCCGCGGGCGACGACGTGCCGGCGGTGCGCACCCCCGACGCGGACGCCGCGGACTTGCCCGCGCTGGAGGCGCCGGAGAACCTCGTCTACGAGGTGCCGCCGTCGCGGCTCGTCGTGTCGCTGCTGCGGCTGCCGGTGGTGTGGCTGATCCTGCTGGCGTTCGGCGGTCTGGGCGTCGCGGTGGGCGTGACCCGCAACTTCGGTCTGCTGGGCTCGGTCCTGCCGGGTCTGCTCGGTGGTGGCGCCTACCTGTTCAGCCGGTTCGCGGGCGAGTTCGGGTTCCGGGCGGCGATCTCGCCGGACGGCATCCGGCTGCGCCACGGCCTGCTGGAGACGCGCGCGCAGACGATCCCGCCGGGGCGGGTGCAGGCCCTGTCGATCACGCAGGGCTTCTGGTGGCGCGGCAAGGGCTGGTGGCGCGTCAAGGTGAACGTCGCCGGGTACGGCACCGAGGGCAACGACACCCAGCACGTCCTGCTGCCGGTGGGACCGCGCGACGAGGCGCTGACGGCGCTGTGGCTGGTGCTGCCGGACCTGCGCACCGACGAGGTGGCGCCGCTGCTCGACGAGGGGCTGACGGGCGACGCCCGCACGGATTCCGTGTTCGTCACGAGCCCGCGGCGTGCGCGGCTGTTCGACCCGTGGAGCTGGCGCCGCAACGGGTTCGCCGTGGCGGACCGCGTGCTGCTGCTGCGCACCGGTCGCCTGACCCGCAGCCTCGTCGTCGTCCCGCACGAGCGCACCCAGTCCCTCGGGCTGGAGCAGGGTCCGTGGCAGCGGCGCCGCGGTCTGACGACGTTCGCCGTGCACTCGACGCCCGGCCCGGTCGCGCCGCGGGTGCCGCACCTCGACGACGCGGACGCCGCCGGGCTGCTGGCCGCGCAGGCGGTGCGTGCCCGCACGGCGCGCGCGCACCAGCCGCCGGAACGCTGGATGGAGGCGGTCGCCGAGCTGGCGCCCACCGGGACGGAGCAGGGATGACGGAGCTGCCGCCGTCGGTGACGCCGGCCGGGGACCCGGCGTCCCGGCCGGGCCGCCTGGGAGTGGGGATCGTCGGCGCGGGCCGTGTCGGGGCCGTGCTGGGTAGCGCCCTGCGGTCCGCGGGGCACGCCGTCGTGGGCGCGTCGGGGGTCTCGGCCGAGTCCCGGGAGCGCATCGCGACGCTGCTGCCCGGCGTCCCCCACCTGGAGGTCACGGAGGTCGTGGAGCGCGCCGAGCTGGTGCTGCTCGCGGTGCCCGACGACGCCCTGGGCGACCTCGTCGCGGGCCTCGCCGAGGTGGGGGCCTGGCAGGCCGGCCAGCTCGCCGTCCACACGTCCGGCCGCTACGGCATCGGCGTGCTGGAGCCCGCCCGCCGCGCCGGGGCGATCCCGCTCGCCGTGCACCCCGCGATGACGTTCTCCGGGATGTCCCTCGACCTCGCCCGGCTCGTGGGCTGCACGTTCGCGGTGACCGCGCCCGCCGCGGTGCTGCCCATCGCGCAGGCGCTCGTCGTCGAGCTCGGCGGGGACCCCGTCGTCGTCGACGAGGACGCCCGCGGGCTCTACCACGCGGCCCTCGCGCACGGCGCGAACCACCTCGTGGTGCTGGTGGCGCAGGCCGCGCAGGCGCTCGAGGCCGCGGGCGTGGAGCGTCCCGGGCGCGTCCTGGCCCCGCTGCTCGGCGCGGCCCTCGACGGCGCGACCCGGGCCGCCGACCTGCGCGACGGTGTCGGTCCCGGCGCGATCTCCGCGCTCACCGGGCCGGTGTCCCGCGGCGACGCGGGGACGGTCACGACCCACCTCGCCGCGCTGGGCGACCTCGCCACCCGTACCGGGGCCACCGACGTCCCGGAGTCCTACTCCGTGCTCGCCCGCGGCGCCACGCGCCGTGCGCTCGCGAGCCACCGCATCGACGCCGACGCCGCGCGCACGCTGCTCGACGTCCTCGACGACACCCCCCGGGAGCAGCCATGACCGACGACACCCCCGACGACACCGCGCCGGCGCCCGGCCCCGTCGTGGTGAGCACCCGCGCGGAGCTGCGCGACGCGCTCTCCGCGTGGACCCTCAGCGGCCCGGAGCCGACGGACCGTCGAGCGGTCGTCATGACGATGGGCGCGCTGCACGACGGCCACCTGGAGCTCGTCCGGCGGGCCCGGCAGGAGGCGGGCCCCACCGGGCAGGTCGTCGTGACGATCTTCGTCAACCCGCTGCAGTTCGGGGCCGGCGAGGACCTGGAGAAGTACCCGCGCGACCTCGCCGGCGACGTCGCGCTGCTCGCCGGGGTGGGCGCGGACCTCGTGTTCGCGCCGACGCCGGACGTCGTCTACCCGGACGGGGACCCCGTGGTGCGGGTCAGCGCGGGACGCATCGGCGAGGTGCTGGAGGGCGCGTTCCGTCCCGGGCACCTCGACGGCGTGCTCACCGTGGTGCTCAAGCTGCTGCAGCTGACCCGGCCCGACGTCGCGCTGTTCGGGCAGAAGGACGCCCAGCAGCTCCTCGCGGTGCGCCGCATGGCCCGCGACCTGGACCTGCCCGTCGAGGTCGTGGGGGTGCCGACGCGGCGCGAGGACGACGGCCTGGCGATGTCGTCGCGCAACGCCTACCTGTCGGACGCCGAGCGGACCTCCGCGCTCGCGCTGTCCCAGGCGCTGCGCGGCGGGGGGCTGGAGGCCGCGGCCGGGCACGGCGTGGCGGCCGTCCTGGCGACCGCGTCGGGAATCCTCAACGCCGCCCCGGACGTTGTGGTGGACTACCTCGCGCTCGTCGACCCGGCTACCGTGGAGGAGGTGCCCGCCGACCACACCGGTGACGCGCTGCTGCTCGTCGCGGCGCGCGTGGGTACCACCCGACTGATCGACAACCAGGCCGTCGACGTCGCGCCCCCGCAGGAGGACGACGCCGCAGGCCAGGAGGCAACTCGTGACTGACGTGAACGCCCAGGGCGTCGCCGCGGGCGATGCGCACCGAGCCCCGGTGCGCCGTCCGGCGTCGCTCCAGCGACCCATGATGATCGGCAAGATCCACCGTGCCACGGTGACGCAGGCGGACCTGCACTACGTGGGATCCATCACGGTCGACACCGACCTGCTGGACGCCGCCGACCTCATCCCCGGGCAGCAGGTGGACGTCGTGGACGTCACCAACGGCGCCCGCCTGACGACGTACGTCATCCCCGGCGAGCCGGGCTCGGGCCAGATCAGCATCAACGGTGCGGCCGCGCACCTGGTGAGCCCGGGCGACGTCGTCATCATCATCGCGTACGGCATGCTGTCGGACCGCGACGCCCGCACGTTCCTGCCGAACGTCGTGTTCGTCGACGGCGACAACCGCATCGTCGAGGTGCACGACGACCCGGGGCACGCCCCCGACGGCTTCGGGCTGCTCGAGTCGGGCGTGCCCGCCGAGCCGTACCAGGCCGCCGGGCTGGTGCGCACCGCCTCCGGGCGGGCCGCGGCGGCCGGCGGGATCGACGCAGGTCACGACGCACGTCTCGCCGACGCCGGTTCGACGGCTCGGTGACGCCGGCCCGCCTCGCGCGCTCCCTCGCGGCCCCCGGACCGGGCTGGACGACGCACGCCGACGCCGTGGTCGTGGGCTCCGGCATCGCCGGGCTGACGGCCGCGCTGGAGCTGCGCAGCCGGGTGCCGCGCGTCCTGCTCGTCACCAAGGCGGAGCTGTCGTCGGGGTCGACGGTGTGGGCGCAGGGCGGCATCGCGGCCGTCCTGGACCCGTCCGACACCCCTGCGGCGCACCTGCACGACACGCTGGTGGCGGGCGTGGGCCTGAGCGACCCCGAGGCCGTGGAGGTGCTGGTCACCGAGGGCCCGGAGCGGGTGCACGAGCTCGTGGCGCGGGGCGCCGCCTTCGACCGGGCCGAGGACGGCGGGATCGCGCTCACCCGGGAGGGCGGGCACCGCGCGGACCGGATCGCGCACGCCGGCGGCGACGCGACGGGCGCGGAGATCTCCCGCGCGCTGGTGGCGCAGATCGAGGCGGTCCAGGACGACCCCGGCATCGAGGTCATCGAGAACGCGCTCGTGCTGGACGTCCTCACGGGCGCGCCGGACGCGGCGGGGGAGCGGCCCGTCGCGGGCGTGACGCTGCACGTGCGCGGCACGGGCTCCCGCGACGGCGTCGGCGCCGTCCTGGCCCCCGTGGTGGTGCTCGCCACCGGAGGCGTCGGGCAGGTGTTCCGCTCCTCGACCAACCCGCCCGGCGCGACCGCCGACGGCATCGCCGCGGCCCTGCGCGCCGGCGCCGTCGTGGGCGACCTCGAGTTCGTGCAGTTCCACCCCACCGTGCTGTGGCTCGGCGCGGGCGCCCGCGGCCAGCTCCCCCTCATCTCCGAGGCGGTGCGCGGCGAGGGCGCCCACCTGCTCGACGTCGAGGGCCACCGGTTCATGCCGGGTGTGCACGAGCTCGCCGAGCTCGCACCCCGCGACGTCGTCGCGCACGCCATCGTGCGGCAGATGGACGCCACGGGCGCCGACCACGTCCTGCTCGACGCGCGGCCGCTCGGCCGGGACTTCCTGGCCCGTCGGTTCCCCGGCATCACCGCGCGCCTCGCGCAGGCGGGGATCGACTGGTCCGAGGAGCCGGTGCCGGTGGCACCCGCCCAGCACTACCACTCGGGCGGCGTCGTCACCGACCTGCGAGGGCGCACCTCCGTGCCCGGCCTGTACGCCGTCGGCGAGGTCGCGTGCACGGGTGTGCACGGCGCGAACCGGCTCGCGTCGAACTCGCTGCTCGAAGGGCTGGTGTTCGCCTACCGGGCGGCCCGGGACGTCGTCGCGCGCCTCGACGCCGGCGATCTGCCCACCGTCGACCCGGTGGAGCGTCCCGGTGGCTCCGCGCTCGTCGCGGCGGCCGCCCGCTCCCGGGTGCAGCGCATCACGTCCGACGGCGCCGGCCCGATCCGCTCCGCGGAGTCGCTGGCGCTCGCCGACGCGAAGCTCGCCGGGGTGACGACCACCGCCCACGAGGCGGCCGGCGTCGTCGCCGTCCCGCAGACCGCCGAGTGGGAGACGACGAACGTGCACCAGGTGGCCCGTGCGCTGGTCCGCGCGGCCGCGGTGCGCACGGAGAGCCGCGGGGGCCACTTCCGCGCGGACTTCCCGACGTCGGACCCGGCGTGGGAGCGGCGCGTCACCGCCCGCCTCGACGACGACGGCGTCCTGCACACCGCCTGACCCTGCGCTGACTCGGCGTACGGAGCGCTGACTCGGCGACAGCTGCGCTGACTCGGCGGGTCCTGCGCTGACTCGCGAGTCAGCGCGGGTTCCCGCCACTCAGCGCAAGTTCGCGCGAGTCAGCGCAGCCACCGGCCACTCAGCGCAGCGACGCGGGGTGGAGGTCGAGCGCGAGGTCGAGGATCGGCGCGGAGTGGGTGAGCGCGCCGACGGACAGGTAGTCGACGCCCGTGGCGGCGACCTCGCGCGCCCGGTCCAGCGTGAGGTTGCCCGTCGCCTCCAGCTCGACGCGGGCGGGTACGCCGTCGCGGCCCTGGCGCTCGCGGACGGCGGTGACGGTCGCCGCGAGGACGGGCGTCGGCATGTTGTCGAGCAGGAGGAAGTCGGCCCCGGCGTCGAGGGCCTCCATGGCCTGGGCGGTGGTGTCGGCCTCGACCTGCACGAGGACGTCGGGGAAGGTGCCCCGGACGGCCTCGACGGCGGCGCGCACGGACCCGGCGGCGACGACGTGGTTGTCCTTGACCATGGCGACGTCGTACAGGCCCATGCGCTTGTTGGTGCCGCCGCCGGCGCGCACGGCGTACTTGTCGAGGGCGCGCAGCCCGGGGGTGGTCTTGCGGGTGTCGAGGACCTGCGCGCCGGTGCCGGCGAGCTCGCGGGCGAACGCGGCGGTGGCGGTGGCGACGCCGGAGGCGCGGGACGCGAGGTTGAGCATGGTGCGCTCGGCGACGAGCAGCACCTGCGTGGGCCCGGTCAGGCGGGCGAGGAGCGTGCCGGGCGCGACCGCGTCGCCGTCCTGGGCGTGGAACGTGACGTCGGGCACGGGCAGCCCGAGCCGGCCGGCGGTCTGCGCGAGGGTCTCGGCGACGACGACGAGCCCGGCCACCGTGCCGGCCTCGCGGGCGACGAGGTCGGCGGTGCCGGTGGCCGACGGCGGGATCGTGGCCTGGGTGGTGACGTCGCGGCCGGGTGCGGCGCCGAGGTCCTCGTCGAGCGCGACGGTCACGGTGCGGGCGACCCATGCGTCGTCGAGCGGGGGCTCGACGACGGAGGGCGAGGCGTGCACGGGCCGGGGCGCGTCGGTGGGGGTCACGCGGCAACGGTACCGGCGTCGCGCTCCGTCCCCGTCCGTGGGGCCGCCGGGTCCGTCGCGCCCGGCCCCGCCGCCGTCGGTCGCCGCGGGTGCGCCTCGCCGGTGGTGCCGCGAGGCCACCCTGGCCCGGGACGCCGGGCCTCCGCCTCCCGGGACGCCGGGCCTCCGCCTCCCGGGACGCCCGTAGAATCGTCGGGTGACCACCCTCGAGAACACTGATGCCGCCGTGCCCGACGACCTGCCCGAGCAGCTGCGCGTCCGCCGCGAGAAGCGCGACCGCATCATCGCCGAGGGTGGCGAGGCCTACCCGGTGAACCTGCCGATCACCGACACGATCGCGCAGGTCCGCGCGACGTACGGGCACCTGGAGGCGGGTGTCGAGACGGACACCGTCGTCGGCGTGGCCGGCCGCGTGGTCTTCCAGCGCAACACGGGCAAGCTGTGCTTCGTCACGCTGCAGGACGGCGAGGGCAACCGCCTGCAGGCGATGCTGTCGCTGAACGCGGTGGGCGAGGACGCGCTGGCGGCCTACAAGTCCGACGTCGACCTCGGCGACCACCTGTTCGTGCAGGGTCGCGTCGGCGCGTCCCGCCGCGGTGAGCTGAGCGTGTTCGCGGACTCGTGGCAGCTCGCCGCGAAGGCGCTGCGCCCCCTGCCGGTGCTGCACAAGGACCTGTCGGAGGAGGCGCGCGTCCGTCAGCGGTACGTCGACCTCATCGCGCGCCCGGCGGCGCGGGACATGGTGCGGGTGCGCGCGGGCGTGGTGCGCTCGCTGCGGGAGAACTTCCACCGGCGCGACTTCCTCGAGGTCGAGACGCCGATGCTGCAGGCGGTCGCGTCGGGTGCGTCGGCCCGTCCTTTCTCGACGCACATGAACGCGTACGACATGGACCTGTTCCTGCGCATCGCCCCGGAGATCTTCCTCAAGAAGGCCGTCGTCGGCGGTGTGGAGCGCGTCTTCGAGATCAACCGCAACTTCCGCAACGAGGGCGCGGACTCGTCGCACTCGCCGGAGTTCGCGATGGTGGAGGCGTACGAGTCGTACGGCGACTACGACACGATGGCGGCGCTGACGCGCGATCTCGTGCAGACGGCGGCGAACGACGTGTTCGGCACGACGCTGGTGACCCTCGTCGACGGCGAGGAGTACGACCTCGGCGGGCAGTGGGCGGACATCAAGATGTACGACTCGTTGTCGGAGGCGGTCGGTGAGGAGATCACGCCGGAGACGTCGGTGGAGTTCCTGACCGCTCTCGCGGAGAAGGCGGAGATCTCGCTCGACCCGAAGAAGGTCAACCACGGCAAGCTCGTCGAGGAGCTGTGGGAGCACCACGTGGGCGACCACCTGCACGCGCCGACGTTCGTCCGGGACTTCCCGGTGGAGACGTCGCCGCTGACGCGCGACCACCGGTCGGTGGCGGGACAGGTCGAGAAGTGGGACCTGTACGTGCGCGGTTTCGAGCTGGCGACGGCCTACTCGGAGCTGGTGGACCCGGTCGTCCAGCGGCAGCGCTTCGAGGCGCAGGCGCGGCTGGCCGCGGCGGGCGACGACGAGGCCATGGCGCTGGACGAGGACTTCCTCACCGCGATGGAGTTCGCGATGCCGCCGGCGGGTGGTATGGGAATGGGCGTCGACCGGCTGCTCATGGCGCTCACGGGTGCCGGTATTCGAGAGACGATCCTCTTCCCGCTCGTCAAGCCGACCCACTGAGGAGAAATCGCATGGAAACGTTCTGGGCCGTGATCGCGGGACTGATCCCCTCGATCGGCGTCGGACTCCTCTTCTGGCTCGCGATGCGGAAGATCATTCGTGCCGACCGCAACGAGAGGGAGGCGCTCGATCGGGAGGCGTCCGCGGCTTCCGTCGCCGTCGAGGGGAATTCCGGGGACAATTCTTCGGTGCGTTGAGTTGACTTTCGTTTCTCCCAGGGTGCATCCTGCATTTTGACAATGCACCGGAATGCTTGGAGAGGCGGCATACGCGTGGTTCAGAAGACGAAGGTCGTGCTGATCGACGACATCGACGGCACGGAGGGTGACGAGACCGTCACGTTCGCGCTCGACGGCGTGACCTACGAGATCGACCTCACCGCGAAGCACGCGGCCGAGCTGCGTGAGTCGTTCGCGACGTGGATCGGCCACGCCCGCAAGTCGGGTCCGCGTGCCGCGGCCCGCACGACGTCGTCCGCGCGCCGTGGTCGCACGGACCGTGAGCAGCTCCAGAAGATCCGCGAGTGGGCCCGCGACAACGGGCACACCGTCAACGAGCGGGGTCGTATCCCCAGCAAGGTCCTCGAGGCCTACGAGGCGGCGCACTGACCCCCTGAGTACGCCTGCGCCCCGGTCGGACCATCCCCGGCCGGGGCGCGGTGCCGTCCGGACGGCGCCGCGAGGGCCGCCGTCCCCCTACCCTGGTCGCATGACCTTCTCGACCTCGGTCGCCCTGTGGATCGGCACGTACCCGGCCCAGGGCACGGACGCCGGCAGCGGCGAGGGCGTGTGGCACGTCGACGTGGACGTCACGACCGGCGAGCTGCGGTCGCCGACCCTCGCCACGACGCTCCCGTCGCCGTCCTTCCTCGCCCGGCACCCGGCCGCGCCGGTGCTGCTCGCCGTCTCCGAGACGGCCCCCGGCGCCCTCACCGCGCTGCGCGTCGGCCCCGGCGCCACCCTCGACCCCGTCGTCACCCTCGACTCCGGCGGCGACCACCCCTGCCACGTCACGGCGTCCGACACGTCCGTGTGGGTCGCGAACTACGGCGACGGCGTCGCCGCGGCGTGGGCGACCGGCGCGGACGGCGTGCCCCTGGCGTCCCACCACTCCCTGCACGCCGGCGAGGGCACGGGCCCCGTGGCGGACCGTCAGGAGGGCCCGCACGCCCACCAGGCGACTGTCCGGGGCGACCGGGTGCTCGTCACCGACCTCGGCGCCGACGTCGTCCGTCGCTACCCGGTCGACCCGACGCCGGACGACACCGGCGACGTCGCGGCCCGCCTCCCCGCCGGGACGGGCCCACGCCACCTCGTCGTGCTGCCGGACGGCTCGCTCGTCGTCGCGGGCGAGCTCGACGCCCGCCTGCACGTCCTGCGGCCCGCCGGCGACGGCTGGGAGCACGCGGGCAGCGTCCCCGTGTCCCCGCTGGGCGCCCCCGGCCAGGCGTACCCGGCGCACGTGACGCTCAGCGAGGACGGCACGCGCCTGCACGTGGGCCTGCGCGGACCCGACGTCCTGGCGGTGCTCGACGTCGTCGAGGGCGACCCGGTCGGGCTCGTCCACCGCGCGGACGTCCACCTCGGCGCCGGGTCCTGGCCGCGGCACCACGAGGTCGTCGCGCGGCAGGGCGACGACGAGCTGATCGTCGTGGCGCTGCAGAACAGCCAGGAGCTCGCGACCGTCCGCGTCGGCTCCGGCGGCGGCTCCGAGGTCGTGGCGCGCACCGCCTGGCCCACGCCCCCGTCGTGCGTGCTGGTGGCCCGGTGACGACGTCCGGCGGCCCGCGGGTCGCCATGCTGTCGGTCCACACCTCGCCGCTCGACCAGCCCGGCACCGGCGACGCGGGCGGCATGAACGTGTACGTGCTCGAGCTGTCCCGCGCGCTCGCGCGCCGCGGGGCGCAGGTCGAGATCTACACCCGTGCCACGTCGTCGACGCAGCCCAAGGTGGTGGACCCCGAGCCCGGGATCCGCGTCGTGCACGTCGCCGCCGGCCCCTTCGAGGGCCTCGACAAGACCGACCTGCCGGGGCAGCTCTGCGCGTTCACCGCGGGTGTGCTGCGGGCCGAGGCGCACCGCCCGGCCGGCTGGTACGACGTCGTCCACTCGCACTACTGGCTGTCCGGCGAGGTCGGCTGGCTCGCGGCCGACCGCTGGGACGTGCCGCTCGTCCACACCATGCACACCATCGCGCAGGTGAAGAACGCCGCCCTCGCCCCCGGTGACGTCCCCGAGCCGCAGGGCCGCGTCATCGGCGAGGAGCAGGTGGTCGCCGAGGCCGACGCGCTGGTGGCGTCCACCCGCGAGGAGGCGGACGACCTCGTGCGCTACTGCGGGGCCGACCCCGACACCGTGCACGTCGTCGCGCCCGGCGTCGACCTCGACGTCTTCTCGCCCGGCGACACCACCCCCGAGGGCCGCCGGGCGCTGCGCGAGCGCCTCGGCCTGCCCGCCGGACCCCTCGTGCTGTTCGCCGGTCGCGTCCAGCCCCTCAAGGGTCCCGACGTGCTCGTCCGCGCCCTCGGCGTGCTCGCCGACCACGCCGTCGAGCACGCGGGCGGTCGCGGCGACGTCGACGCGTGGCGCGACGGCGGGGGAGCGGCCGTGCCCACCCTCGTCGTGCTCGGCGGGGCCAGCGGCCGCCCCACGGCCGTGCGCGAGCTCGAGGCCCTCGCCCACCAGACCGGCGTCAGCGGGCACCTGCTCGTCCGCCCGCCCGTGCCGCGCCACGAGCTCGCCGACTGGTACCGCGCCGCCGACGTCGTCGCCGTCCCCTCCCACAACGAGTCCTTCGGGCTCGTCGCCGCCGAGGCGCAGGCGTGCGGCACCCCCGTCGTCGCGGCCGCCGTCGGGGGACTGCGCACCGTCGTCGTCGACGACGTCTCCGGCGTCCTCGTCGACGACCACAGCCCCTGGACGTGGGCGCGCGTGCTCGGCGACCTCCTCGCGGACGAGGACCGTCGCGCCCGGCTCGCGGCCGGTGCCCGCCGGGCCGCCGAACGCTTCTCCTGGGACCGCGCCGCCGCCGCCATGCTCGACGTCTACTCCCAGGCCGCGAAGACCCGCCGCGCCTGACCTGGCCCGACATCGCCGGACGCCGCGGGAATGACCCCGCCGTCCGGTGGCGTTGGCGCAGTCATGCCGATCACCGGAGAGTACGTCCCCAGCCCGACGTCGCACGCCGCCACGCAGGTCGCCGAGTACGAGGCCTCGGGCGGCGCGCGCAACAACACGATGCGCGGCAAGCCCGTGGTCATCCTCACCACCGTGGGCGCGAAGAGCGGGAAGGTGCGCAAGACCCCGCTCATGCGCGTCGAGCACGACGGCGTCTACGCCGTCGTCGCCTCCCTCGGCGGCGCGCCGCAGCACCCCGTCTGGTACCACAACGTCGTCGCGCACCCGCAGGTCGAGCTCCAGGACGGCGCGGAGAAGCACGACTACGTGGCCCGCGAGGTCACCGGCGACGAGAAGGCCCTGTGGTGGGAGCGGTCCGTCGCGGCCTGGCCCGACTACGCCGAGTACCAGAAAAAGACCGACCGCGAGATCCCCGTCCTCGTCCTGGAGCGCGCCGACTCCTGACACCCGGCCCCCCGGGTGCTGACGGCCGGTCGTGACCCCCCGGACGTCACCGTCCCGTCATCCGACCCTGGGTGCGAGGCGCGCCCGGGGCAGGGCAGGATGGACCCATGACCTACACCCTCGTGCTGCTCCGCCACGGCGAGAGCGAGTGGAACGCGAAGAACCTCTTCACCGGCTGGGTCGACGTCCCGCTGTCCGAGAAGGGCACCGCCGAGGCCACGCGCGGCGGCGAGCTCCTCAAGGAGGCCGGCGTCACCCCCGACGTGCTGCACACGTCCCTGCTGCGTCGCGCCATCATGACGGCCAACCTCGCGCTCGACGCCGCCGACCGGCACTGGATCCCGGTCAAGCGGTCGTGGCGCCTCAACGAGCGCCACTACGGCGACCTGCAGGGCAAGGACAAGAAGCAGGTCCGCGACCAGTACGGCGACGAGCAGTTCATGCTCTGGCGCCGTTCCTACGACGTGCCGCCGCCGGACATCGAGCTCGGCTCGGAGTTCTCGCAGGACTCCGACCCCCGCTACGCCGGTGAGCCGATCCCGCGCGCCGAGGCCCTCAAGCAGGTCCTCGACCGTGCGCTCCCGTACTGGGAGGGCGAGATCGTCCCCGACCTCAAGGCCGGCAAGACCGTCCTCGTGGCCGCGCACGGCAACTCGCTGCGCGCCATCGTCAAGCACCTCGACGGCATCGACGACGAGACCATCGCCGGGCTCAACATCCCCACCGGCATCCCCCTGGTCTACGAGCTCGACGAGGAGACGCTGGAGCCCACCAACCCGGGCGGCACGTACCTCGACCCGGAGGCGGCGAAGGACGCGATCGCGGCCGTCGCCAACCAGGGCAAGTAGTACGTCCGCCGGACGTCGGGCAGCAGGAAGGCCCGGCCCCAGGTCGCGTTCACGGGCGCTGCGCGCCCTGCACTTCGCGGATGACGACCCGGGGCCGGGCCTTCCTGCTGCCCGACGACGGTGGTGCGGTGTCGCTGTTCCTCAGGCTTCACCAGCGGACGCGTGAGGAACCACGACGACGGCGACGGCCGACGTCGTCGTCCCCCGCCGATCAGCAGGTGATGCGGGAGGAACGGCGACGCCGGCCGCAGGTCGGGCGTGGCGGGGTCAGACCTCCGCGGGCGACGAGGCCGGGGACGCCGTCGCCGCGGTGTCGAACTCGCCGGTCACGAGGAACGTGATGCGGCGGGCCACCGAGACGCCGTGGTCGCCGAACCGCTCGTAGTAGCGGCCCAGCAGGGTGACGTCGACCGTCTCCTGCGCGGTGCCCGTCCAGCCCGGGGCGAGCGTCGCCCCGAACGTGTCCTGGTGCAGCCGGTCGATCGCGTCGTCGCCCTCGAGGATCTCCTCGGCGAGGGCCACGTCACGGGTCGTGAGCAGCTCGGTGGTGCGGCGGGCGACGAGCCCCGCCGCCTCGTTCATCGCCACGAACGTGCCACGCGCCGACGGCGGCACGGCCAGCGCCGGGTAGCGGCCGCGGGCCACCTCCGCGACGTGACGGGCGAGGTCGCCCATCCGCTCCAGGGTGGCGCTGATGCGCAGCGCCGTGATGACGACCCGCAGGTCGGTCGCGACCGGCGCCTGCTGGGCCAGCAGGTGCACGCAGCGCTCGTCCAGCTCGCGCTCGAGCTGGTCGATGGCGCGGTCGGAGGCGATGACCTCCTGAGCGAGCTGGTGCTCGCCGTCGAGCAGTGCCGTCCCGGCCCGCGTGATCGCGGACTCGACGAGCCGGCTCATCTCGACCAGGCCGTCGCCGATCTGCTTCAGCTCGGCGTCGAAGATCTCTCGCATGGGTGTCCTCTCCACAGAATGGTGCCCGGCCACTCTCCCAGGATGCCCGGACCGCGAGGTGAACGGGGGCCGGTGCCCAGGTGAACAGTGGGCGACGCGCCGACGAGCACTTGCCGCCCTGGCACGGTGAGGCGCCGCGGGCGACCTAGGCTGCTGTCCGTGGAAGGAATCATCCAGGGGGTGACGGCCGTCGTCGCCGGCGTGCTGGGCGTCGTCGTGGGCGTCGTCGCCGCTCTCGCCTTCCGCTTCTCCGACCGTGCGCAGCGGCGCGACCCGGAGGAGTCGCCGGCCGAGCTCGACGCCGGCCTCGTGCGCGTCCTGTCGGTGCTGCGCTCCGCCGCGGTCGTCGTCGACGAGGACGACGAGGTCGTCCGCGCCTCGCCCCCCGCCTACGCGCTCGGGGTGGTGCGCAACGACGCGCTCGTCCACCAGACCATCGTGGACCTGGTGCGCGAGGTGCGTCGCGACGGCGTCATCCGGGAGAAGGAGCTGGAGCTGCCGCGCGGCCCCATCGGGTCCGGCACCGTGCTGCTCCAGGTCCGCGTGGCGCCCCTGGGGATGGACAAGCTGCTGGTCCTGGCCGAGGACCGCACCGAGGCAAGGCGCGTCGAGGCGATCCGCCGCGACTTCGTCGTCAACGTCTCCCACGAGCTCAAGACGCCCGTGGGCGCGATCGCGCTGCTCGCCGAGACCGTGCAGGACGCCGCCGACGACCCCGTCGCCGTGCGCCGGTTCACCGGCCGGATGCTCGCGGAGTCGCAGCGGCTGTCCGCGCTCGTCCACGAGATCATCGAGCTGTCCCGGCTGCAGGTCGCCGGCGCGCTCCAGGCCGTGCGGCCCGTGCCCGTGCGCGACGTCGTCGACGAGGCCGTCGACCGGGCGCGCACCACCGCCGCCGGGAAGAACATCACGATCACCGTCGGCGGGTCCGTGGACAGCGTCGTGTTCGGCGACCACAACCTGCTGGTCACCGCCGTGCGCAACCTGCTGGACAACGCCGTCAGCTACTCGGGGGAGAACACCCGGGTCGGCGTCGGCGTGCACGAGCGCGGCGGCCTGGTCGAGATCGACGTCGTCGACCAGGGCATCGGCATCTCCACCGAGGAGCAGGCACGCGTGTTCGAGCGGTTCTACCGCGTCGACCCCGCGCGCTCCCGCGACACCGGCGGCACGGGGCTCGGGCTGAGCATCGTCAAGCACGTCGCCGCGGACCACGGCGGCGACGTCCGCGTGTGGTCCGAACCGGGCAAGGGGTCGACGTTCACCCTGCGGATCCCCGCCGCCGACCTGCCCCGGCACGAGCCGTCCGCGTCGTCGCCGGAGAGCCCGGACGACGCCCCCCAGCACGACGACAGGGTGGTCCGGCCGCTGCGTGAGCGCCGCCGGACGACCGACGACGACCACGGGTCCGCTGCGGGCCCGTCGAACGAGGAGGTAGGCGCGTGACGCGCATCCTGGTGGTTGAGGACGAGGAGTCGTACCGCGACCCGCTGACGTACCAGCTCACGCGGGAGGGGTACGAGGTCGTCGCGGTGTCCGACGGCAACGCCGCCCTCGAACGGTACGACGACGGCGGCGCGGACCTCGTGCTGCTCGACCTCATGCTCCCCGGCCTCAGCGGCACCGAGGTGTGCCGTGAGCTGCGGCAGCGCGGCGACGTGCCCATCATCATGCTCACCGCGAAGGACTCCGAGATCGACAAGGTCGTGGGGCTCGAGCTGGGCGCCGACGACTACGTCACCAAGCCGTACTCGTTCCGCGAGCTGCTGGCCCGCATGCGGGCCGTCATGCGGCGGCGCGGTGCCGCCGCGGCGGACAACGGGGTCGCGCACGACGACGGGGAGTCCGTGCTGGAGGTCGGCCCCGTGCGGATGGACGTGGAGCGCCACACGGTCGCCGTGGGCGGGTCCACCGTGTCGCTGCCGCTCAAGGAGTTCGACCTGCTGGAGCTGCTGCTGCGCAACGCGGGACGCGTCCTGACCCGCGGCCAGCTCATCGACCGCGTGTGGGGCGCCGACTACGTGGGCGACACCAAGACCCTCGACGTCCACGTGAAGCGCATCCGGTCGAAGATCGAGTCCGACCCGGGCGCGCCGTCGCTGCTCCTGACGGTGCGGGGCCTCGGCTACAAGTTCGCCGACGGCGAGTGACCGCCGGCAGCGCGTGACCACCGACGGCGCGTGACCACCGACGCGGCCCGGCCCCCGACACCCGGGGGCCGGGCCGCGTCGCGCCGTCCCCGCAAGGCCGCCACGCCAACCTGCCCACCGGTGTTCACGAGTCGTTCATCTTCTCCTTCTCGGCGGTCCACCTGCGGTCCCTAGCGTCACGGACGAACGCCGGCGCCCGCCGGTGATGTCACCGTGTGAACAGGATGGAACGACTCGTGAACCTCAGCCGATTCACCCGTGCCGGATCTGCCGTCGCCGTCGGTGTGCTGGCACTGAGCCTGGCCGCGTGCGGTTCGGACCCCGAGCCCGCCGGCGGTTCGACCGCCGGGTCGGACACCGGGGAGACGGCCGCCGAGGGTGGCCTCGCGGGCCAGCTCTCCGGCGGTGGAGCGTCCTCGCAGGAGGCGGCGATGAACGCGTGGCGTGCGGGCTTCCAGCAGGCCAACCCCGACGCGACCGTGAACTACGACCCCGTCGGCTCGGGCGGTGGCCGCACCGGCTTCGGTGACGGCACCTACCTGTTCGCCGGCTCGGACGCCGCGCTGGACGACGAGGAGCTCGCCGCCGCCGAGGCCCAGTGCGGCGCGGACGGCGTCATCGAGTTCCCCGGCTACGTCAGCCCGATCGCGATCGCCTTCAACCTCGACGGCGTCGACTCGCTGAACCTCCAGCCGGAGACGATCGCCAACATCTTCCTCGGCGAGATCACCTCGTGGGACGACGAGGCCATCAAGGCCGACAACCCGGACGTCGAGCTCCCCTCGACGGCCATCACGGTCGTGCACCGCTCCGACGAGTCGGGCACCACCGAGAACTTCGAGGAGTACCTCTACGCCGTCGCCCCGGACGTGTGGACCGAGGAGCCGTCGGGCGTGTGGCCGGTGGACGGCCAGGAGTCCGCGCAGGGCACCTCCGGCGTCGTGGGCGCGGCCCAGGCCGGCCAGGGCACCATCACCTACGCCGACGCGTCGCAGGTCGCCGACCTCGGCACCGTCGCGGTGGGCGTGGGCGGCGAGTTCGTCTCCTACTCCGCCGAGGCCGCCGCCGAGGTCGTGGCCCAGTCGCCGCGCACCGAGGGCACCAGCGAGCACGTCTACACGATCGACCTGGAGCGGGACATCGCGGGCACCTACCCGATCGTCCTGGTCTCCTACACCCTGGCCTGCAGCACCTACGCCGACCAGGAGACCGCGGACCTCGTCAAGGGCTTCATCTCCTACGTGGCCAGCGAGGAGGGCCAGCAGGCCGCCTCGGACGCCGCGGGCTCCGCGCCGATGTCCGACACGATCCGCGAGGCCGTCCAGCCCGGCATCGACGCCATCACCGCCGGCTGACCGAGACGACCTGACCGGCCCGACGTCGGGCGGTCGGGCGGGGGACACCCGCCCGGCCGCCCGACGCCGGGCCTGACGAACAGAAGGCGACACCAGTGCCCAAGCACGAACGAGGTAGGACCGTGAGCATCACCGACAGCCCACCCGAGGTGGGCTCCCGCGCCGTCCGACGCCGGTCGTCCGACCGCGGGATGAACCGCGTCTTCCGCTGGCTCGCCGTCGGCGCCGGCGTGACGATCCTCGCGGCGCTCGCCGCGGTCGCCCTGTTCCTCGTCGGGCAGGCGTGGCCCGCCCTGACCGCGTCGCCGGAGGAGCTGGCCGCCGGTGCCGCCCGGTTCCCCGAGGGCACGACCCTGCTGGCGTTCGTCGGCCCGCTGGTGTTCGGCACGCTGCTCGCCGCCGTGCTGGCGCTGTGCCTGGCGGTGCCGGTCGCGATCGGCATCGCGCTGTTCATCTCCCACTACGCGCCGCGGCGCCTGGCCCAGCTGCTCGGCTACCTGGTCGACCTGCTGGCCGCCATCCCGTCGGTGGTCTACGGCCTGTGGGGCTTCCTCGTGCTCGCCCCGGCGCTCACGCCGTTCTGGCTGTGGCTCAACGAGCACGCGGGCTGGATCCCGCTGTTCGGCGGGCAGGCGTCGTCCACCGGCCGCGCGATGGCGACCGTCGCCGTCGTCCTGGCGATCATGATCTTGCCGATCATCACGGCGGTGTCCCGCGAGGTGTTCCTCCAGACGCCGCGCCTGCACGAGGAGGCGGCGCTCGCGCTCGGCGCGACCCGCTGGGAGGTCGTGCGCACCGCCGTCCTGCCGTTCGGCCGCTCCGGCGTGATCTCGGCGTCCATGCTGGGCCTCGGCCGGGCGCTCGGCGAGACGATGGCGGTCCTGATGATCCTGTCCCCGGGCCTCACGTACTCGCTCGACATCCTGGCCGCCGGTCAGCACCAGACCATCGCCGCGTACATCGCCGCGGACTTCCCGGAGTCGACGGGGCTGGGCATCAACACGCTCATCGCCGCCGGCCTGGCGCTGTTCGTCATCACGCTGGCCGTCAACATGACCGCGCGCTGGATCGTGGCGCGCCGCAAGGAATTCTCGGGGGCCAACTGATGAGCGTCTCGACCCTGTCCAGCGCCGACGCCACGGAGCGCACCCGCGCGCTCCTCACGGCGGCGGACCCGCGCCGCCGGCGCACCGACCGCACCATGCAGGTCCTCATCTGGTTCGCCTTCGCCCTGGCGATGGTCCCGCTGGCGTGGCTGCTGTGGACCGTGACCGTCGAGGGCGTCGGCCGCATCAGCCTCGACTTCCTCACGCAGTCGATGCGCAACGTGTTCGGCGGCGACCCGCGCGGCGGCATCTACCACGCGATCATGGGCACGCTGATCATCACGGGCCTGGCGACCCTCATCTCGGTGCCGGTCGGCATCATGACGGCCATCTACCTCGTGGAGTACGGCAAGGGCTGGCTCGCGCGGTCGGTGACGTTCTTCGTGGACGTCATGACGGGCATCCCGTCGATCGTGGCCGGCCTCTTCGCCTTCTCGCTCTTCGCGCTGTTCTTCGGCCCCAGCGTCCGGATCGGCGTCATGGGCGCGGTCGCGCTGTCGGTGCTGATGATCCCCGTCGTGGTGCGCTCCTGCGAGGAGATGCTCAAGCTCGTCCCGAACGAGCTGCGCGAGGCCTCCTACGCCCTCGGCGTGCCCAAGTGGCTGACCATCGTCAAGGTGGTCCTGCGGACCTCCGTGGCGGGCCTGACGACGGGCGTCCTGCTCGCCGTCGCCCGCGTCATCGGGGAGACCGCGCCGCTGCTCGTCACCGTCGGCGTCACCGACTCGATCAACACCAACCCGTTCGAGGGCCGCATGATGACACTGCCCGTGTTCACGTACCGGCAGTACCACCAGGGCTACGCGCCCTGCCCCGGCGGCGAGTCCGCCACCTGCGTCGCGGACGTCGCGTTCCAGAACGCCTGGGGTGCCGCGCTGGTGCTCATCGTGATCGTCCTCGCCCTCAACCTCGTCGGCCGTCTGGTGAACCGCTGGTTCGCCCCGAAGCTGCGCTGACGCGCACGCCCGCCGACCCGCAGCACGAAAGAAGGAAACCCCGATGGCTCAGCGCATCGACGTGAAGGACCTGAACATCTACTACGGTGACTTCCTCGCCGTGCAGGACGTCACCATGACGATCGACCCGCGCTCCGTGACGGCCTTCATCGGCCCGTCCGGCTGCGGCAAGTCGACGTTCCTGCGCACCCTCAACCGCATGCACGAGGTCATCCCCGGCGCGCGCGTCGAGGGCACGGTCGAGCTGGAGGGCGTCGACCTGTACGGCACCGACGTCGACCCGGTGGCCGTGCGCCGCACGGTCGGCATGGTGTTCCAGCGACCGAACCCGTTCCCCACGATGTCGATCCGCGACAACGTGCTGGCGGGCGTGAAGCTCAACAACCGCCGCATCTCCCGGGCGGACGCGGACGACCTCGTCGAGTCGTCCCTGCGTGGCGCCAACCTGTGGAACGAGGTCAAGGACCGCCTCGAGAAGCCGGGCTCGGGCCTGTCGGGCGGTCAGCAGCAGCGGCTCTGCATCGCCCGCGCCATCGCGGTGAAGCCGCAGGTGCTCCTCATGGACGAGCCCTGCTCGGCGCTCGACCCGATCTCGACGATCGCCATCGAGGACCTCATCGGCGAGCTGAAGCAGGAGTACACGATCGTCATCGTCACGCACAACATGCAGCAGGCGGCGCGCGTGAGCGACCGGACGGCGTTCTTCAACATCGCGGGCACCGGCAAGCCGGGCAAGCTCATCGAGATGGACGACACCGCCACGATCTTCTCGTCGCCGTCCGAGAAGTCGACCGAGGACTACGTGTCGGGCCGGTTCGGCTGAGCCGCGAGGCCACCGGGACGACCAAGGCCCTCCGCGCTCCGAGGAGCGGGGAGGGCCTTCGTCATGCGCGGGGTGCCGGTCACGGCACGTAGGCGGCGTACTCCGGGAGGGTGGAGTCGAAGACGGGGAGGTAGAAGTCCTCGGTGTCGTCGCCGGCGGTGAGGGTGGCCTCCAGGTTGCCGCCGGGGATCGTGGCGACGGAGTCGAGGGTGACCTGCTCGCCCTCCTCGGTGCCGAGGTAGACCGTCTCCTGCGCGGGGACGGTCACGGTGACCGGGGCGGCGCCCGTCGCGGTGAGCGTGAAGGTGAGGTCCTCGGAGGAGCTGTTGGCGAGCGCGCCGAACACGGCGCCCTCGGAGCCCTCGGCGGGCGACAGCACCATGAGGTTGAGGCCGCGGGCCTCCACGTCCGTGAAGTCGACGCGCGTCCCGTCGGAGGGGGCGTAGGGCAGCTCGGTGGTCACGGGCGCGCACGCGCCGAGGAGCAGGACGCTCGCGGCGGCTGCGCCGGCGGCGACGGCGGCGGGTCGGGCAGGGCGGGCGGAGCGAGCCACGAGCTCTCCTTCGGCTGTGCTGTGCGCGCCGGCCTCGGGCAGGGCGCACCGATCATCTCGGGTGGAGGGTGGGCGCAGAGCGCCCGCACCCATCCTAGTGGGGTCGCGGAGGTGATCTCACGCGGTGTGCGGAACAGGGCTCTGACCTGCGAAGACGCTGTGCTCGACCGGGTCGTGGGCAGGGGGCGTCCCGCGGGAGGCAAGCGCTCCCGTGATAGACTCGGTCACTGGGAAAGGGGACATCTGCAGATGACGTTCACAGTAGGCGAGACGGTTGTCTACCCGCATCACGGCGCAGCCCTGATCGAAGAGGTCAAGACGCGCAAGATCCGCGGCGAAGAGAAGATGTACCTCAAGCTCAAGGTCGCCCAGGGTGACCTGACGATCGAGGTCCCGGCGGAGAACGTCGACCTCGTCGGTGTGCGCGACGTCGTGGACCAGGAGGGTCTCGACCGCGTGTTCGACGTCCTGCGGGCGCCGTACACCGAGGAGCCGACCAACTGGTCGCGACGGTACAAGGCCAACCTGGAGAAGCTGGCGTCCGGCGACGTCATCAAGGTCGGCGAGGTCGTCCGCGACCTGTCGCGCCGCGACGCGGACCGCGGGCTCAGCGCCGGCGAGAAGCGCATGCTGGCCAAGGCCCGCCAGATCCTCGAGTCCGAGGTCGCCCTCGCCGAGGGTGTCGACGAGGAGAAGGCCGGCGCCATCATCGACGAGGTCCTGGCCTCCTGACGGACCTCCCGTCCATCGAGCCACGAAGGGTGGCCGCCCCGCCGGGCGGCCACCCTTCGCCGTCCCCGGTGCGGCCGCGCGCGCCGCTAGGGTGACCGCGTGAGGACACTCGCCGTCATCACGGCCGCCGGGGACGGCACCCGGCTCGGGCTCGGCCGGCCGAAGGCGCTCGTCGAGCTCGACGGCGCCCCCCTGCTCCTGCACGCCGCCCGCAACCTGTGCGCGTCCGGGGCGGTGGACGCCGTCGTCGTGACGTGCCCGCCCGCCGCCGTCGCCGACGTCGCCGCGCTGCTGGCCGCCGACCCCCTCGTGGACCGTCCCGTCGACGTCGTGCCCGGGGGCGCGACCCGCCAGGACTCGGTGCGCGCCGGCCTGGACGCCGGCACGCGGGGTACCGACGACGACCCCCGCGACGACGTCGACGTCGTGCTCGTGCACGACGCCGCCCGCCCCCTCGCCCCGCCGGACCTGGTGCGCCGCGTCGTCGCGGCCGTGCGGGCCGGCCGACCCGCCGTCGTGCCCGGTCTGCCCGTGACGGACACGGTCAAGCGGGTGGTCCCCGACCCGGACGCCACCGCGGGGGAGGAGGTCGTCGCGACCGTCGACCGCACCCCGCTGCGCGCCGTGCAGACCCCGCAGGGCTTCGACCGGGAGGTCCTGGCCCGGGCGCACCGGGAGGCGCAGCGCGGGGGCGTGGCGGCCACCGACGACGCGGGCCTCGTCGAGGCGCTCGGCCTGCCCGTGCACGTCGTGCCGGGCGACCCGGCGGCCGCGAAGATCACCACCCCGGAGGACCTCCTCCTGGCGCGCTGGCGCGTCCAGGGCCGGCCGCCCGGACCTCCGCTAGCGTGACGGGCATGGCTGCCGAGCGTCCCGGTCCGGGGTGGAACCTGCCGCGCACCGGCGTCGGCGTGGACGTGCACGCGTTCGCGCCCGACGACGACCGACCGCTGTGGCTCGCGGGCCTGCACTGGCCGGGGGAGCGGGGCCTGGTGGGGCACTCCGACGCGGACGTCGCCGCGCACGCGGCCGCGGACGCCCTGTTCTCCGCGGCGGGCCTCGGCGGGCTCGGCACGCACTTCGGCACCGCGGAGCCCCGCTGGGCGGGTGCGCGCGGCACGGAGCTGCTCGCCGAGGCCGCGCGGCGCGTCCGCGCCGCCGGGTTCGAGGTCGGGAACGTCGCCGTGCAGGTGATCGGCAACCGGCCCCGCCTGGAGCCGCGACGCGCGGAGGCGCAGGACGTGCTCACCGCCGCCCTGGGCGCGCCCGTGTCGCTCAGCGCCACCACGACCGACGGCCTCGGCCTCACGGGCCGCGGCGAGGGCGTCGCCGCGATCGCGACGGCGCTCGTCGTGCCGGCCTAGACCCGGCGGTTCACGCCGTACCGAGGACCCGGTCGACGTAGGCGTTGCGGAACACGCCGCCGGGGTCGACGACGGAGCGCACACGGGCGACGTCGTCCAACGGGTAGTGCTCGGCCAGGTCGGCCGCGGTCCGGGTGTGCAGCTTGCCCCAGTGGGGGCGCCCGCCCGCGGCCACGAAGATCTTCTCCGCGGCGTCGAAGTACCGCCGGTACGGCATCCGGTGGTACTGGTGCACCGCCACGTACGCCGACGCGCGGCCGCGAGCCGTGGACAGCCACACGTCGTCCGGCGCGGTGCAGCGCACCTCCACGGGGAACGGCACCAGCTCGCCCGACGCCGCCAGCCACCCCGACAGCTCCGTGAGGACCCCGGCCAGCTCCGCGCGCGGCAGGGCGTACTCCATCTCGACGAACCGGACCCGCCGCCGCGTCACCATCACACGGTCCGACGGTGCGACGTGCGTCCGGTCGCCCAGGACGGCGGCGCTCAGCGCGTTGAGGCGCGGCACCGTGCGCGGTGCGGCGGCGGCGACCTGCATGATCGCGCCCAGGGCCCCGTTGGCGAGGACCTCCTCGTCGAGCAGGCTGCGGGCCGCGTGGCCGGCCCGGCGCAGCGCGCCCCCGACGCCGCGCCGCGACGCCTCGTACGCGGCCGTCCCGGCGTGGTCGACGACGTCGTGCGTCCACGTCAGCATGCGGTCCGTGCCCGGGAACCAGTAGGCGTCCATCCGGTGGTGCCCGTCGAACAGGGCGTCGACCCCGTCGACGACCTCCGACCACGGCCGCACCCGTTCGGTGGAGCGCAGCAGGTAGGCGGGCACCACGTCGAGCGTCACCGCCGACAGGATCCCCACCGACCCCAGCCCGAGGCGGGCGACCTCGAACAGCTCCCGCTCCGGCGAGCCCGGGGCGTCGGCGTCCGAGACCGCGCGCACCGTCCCGTCGCCGACGACGACCCGCACGCCCCGCACCTGGGTGGCGAGGCCGCCCAGCCGGGCGCCCGTCCCGTGGGTGCCCGTCGAGATCGCCCCCGCGACCGACTGACGGTCGATGTCGCCGAGGTTGCGCATCGCCAGCCCACGCTCCCGCAGCAGGGCGTTGAGCTCGTGCAGCCGGGTGCCCGCCCCCACGGTGACGAGAGCACCGTCGGGCGTCCGCTCCACCGACTCCACGCCCGACAGGTGGTCCAGGCCGAGCAGCAGCCCGTCCGTCACCGCGGCGTCCGTGAACGAGTGCCCGGCGCCCACGGCACGGACCCGCAGGCCCTCCGCCGCCGCCCGCGCGACCAGCGCGGACAGCTCGGCCTCGTCGCGGGGCGCGGCCCGCCGCGCGGGGGTGGCGGTGAACGTCCCGCCCCAGGTGGTGAATGTCACAGCGCACACTCTGCCACCTCCCCGGGCCGGTGTACGGTGCCGCCATGACGACGAACCGGCTCACCCGGGCCACCGCCGGCGTCCCCGGTCCCGTTGCCGTCGTCGACCTCGACGCCTTCGACGCCAACGCCGCCGACCTCCTGCGCCGCGCCGCCGGGACACCCGTCCGCCTCGCCGCGAAGTCCGTGCGCGTGCGCTCCCTCGTCGAGCGGGGTCTCGACGCCGGGTTCCGCGGCGTCATGGCGTTCACGCTGGCCGAGGCGCTGTGGCTCGTCGAGCAGGGCGTCGCTGACGTCCTCGTCGGCTACCCCACGGTCGACCGCGACGCCCTCGCCCGCCTCGCCGCCGACCCGCGCGCCCGCCGCGAGATCACCCTCATGGCCGACGACGCCGCGCACGTCGCCCTGCTGCGCACCGCGCTCGCCGCCGCCGCACCCGGACCCGACGTCGCCGTCTGCCTCGACGTCGACGCGTCGCTGCGCGTCGGCCGCGCCCACCTCGGCACCCGCCGGTCCCCGCTGCGCACCCCCGCGCAGGTCGCGCACCTCGCCGCCCTCGCCGACCGCGACGGCGTGCACGTGCGCGGACTCATGACGTACGAGGCCCAGGTCGCCGGCATCCCCGACACCCCCGTCAACCGGGTCGTCAAGGCGTTCTCCGTGCCCGACGTCGACCGGCGACGCCGCGCCGTCCTCGACGCCCTGCACGCCACCCTCGGCCGCGACGTCGAGCTCGTCAACGCCGGCGGCACCGGCTCCCTGGAGACCTCCGCCGCCGGACCCGGCGTCACCGAGGTCACCGCCGGCTCCGGCCTGTTCGTCCCCGGCACGTTCGACCGCTTCCGGTCCTTCGTCCCGCGACCCGCCGCCTACTTCGGGCTCGACGTCGTCCGCACCCCCGCACCCGACTGGGCCACCGCGTTCGGCGGCGGCTACGTCGCCTCCGGCCCCGCCGGCACCAGCCGCCTGCCCCGCCTCGTCACCCCCGGCTGGTCCCTCACCCGCCGCGAGGCCGCCGGCGAGGTCCAGACCCCCCTGCACCGCCGCCGCGACGGACGCCCCCTCGACATCGGCGACCGCGTGTGGTTCCGGCACGCCAAGGCCGGCGAGCTCATGGAACGCTTCGCCGTCGTCCATCTCGTGCGCGGCGACGAGGTCGTCGACGTCGTCCCGACGTACCGCGGCGAGGGACACACCTTCGGCTGACCGGTTCCGGGAGGTCGGACGGGGCCCGGCCGGTACGCTTGACCGGTGACCTTGCACCTGTATGACACCGCCACGCGCACCGTGCGCGAGCTCGTCCCCCGCACCCCGGGCAAGGTCGGCATCTACGTCTGCGGCGCCACCGTGCAGTCCGCGCCCCACGTCGGCCACCTCCGCCCCGTCGTCGCGTTCGACGTCCTGCGCCGCTGGCTCGTGCGCTCCGGCCTCGACGTCACCCTCATCCGCAACATCACCGACATCGACGACAAGATCCTCGCGAAGGCCGCCGACGCCGGCCGCGAGTGGTGGGCGCACGCCGCGCTGTACGAGCGGGAGTTCGCCGCCGCCTACGACGCGCTCGGCGTCCTGCCGCCCACCTACGAGCCGCGCGCCACCCAGCACATGCCGCAGATGATCGCGCTCATGGACCGGCTCGTCGAGCGCGGCCACGCCTACGCCACCGGCCCCGGCAACGTCTGGTTCGACGTCCGCTCCTGGTCCGGCTACGGGTCCCTCACCCGCCAGCGCCTCGACGATCTCAACCCCGAGTCGACCGACGACGCCGTCGCCGGAGAGAAGAAGGACCCCCACGACTTCGCCCTGTGGAAGGCCCCGCGCGACGGCGAGCCCGCCACCGCGTCCTGGGACAGCCCCTACGGGCGCGGCCGGCCCGGCTGGCACCTCGAGTGCTCCGCCATGGCGCAGCGCTACCTCGGCGACGCCTTCGACATCCACGGCGGCGGCCTCGACCTGCGCTTCCCCCACCACGAGAACGAGCAGGCGCAGTCCCGCGCCGCCGGGTACGGGTTCGCCGACCGCTGGATGCACTCCGCGTGGGTCACCCAGCAGGGCGTCAAGATGAGCAAGTCGCTCGGCAACGGGCTGGCCGCGCACGAGCTCCTCGCGCACGCCCCCGCCGCCGCCGTGCGCTACGCCCTCGCCGCCGTGCAGTACCGGTCCATGCTCGAGTGGGGCCCCGACACCCTCGACGAGGCGCGCGCCACCTGGGAGCGCCTCTCCGGCTTCGTCGCCCGCGCCGCCGAACGCGTCACCCCCGTCACCCTCGACGAGGTGCGCACCACCGTGCTGCCCGACGCGTTCACCACCGCCATGGACGACGACCTCAACGTCCCCGCCGCGCTCGCCGTCGTCCACGAGACGCTCCGCGCCGGGAACACCGCGCTCGCCGCCGGCGACGACGACGCGGCACGCGCCGCGCTCGTCGCGCTGCGCGGCATGCTCGACGTGCTCGGGCTCGACCCGGCCGACCCGCACTGGACCGCCACCACCGACAACCGTGCCGACGCCGCGCTCGACTCGCTCGTGCGCGCCGAGCTCGACGCGCGGGCCGCCGCCCGCGCCGCCAAGGACTGGGCCACGAGCGACGCCATCCGAGACCGCCTCACCGCGGCCGGCGTCGTCGTGCAGGACTCACCGGACGGCGCCCGCTGGGCGCTGGCCGACTCGAAGGGGGAATGACATGGCCGGCAACTCGCAGCGCCAGGGCGCCACACGCAAGGGTGGCGCCAAGAAGAGCGCCACCGCCGGTACCGGTGGGAAGAACCGCCGCGCCCTCGAGGGCAAGGGACCCACGCCCAAGGCCGAGGACCGCACCTACCACCCCGCCCACAAGCGCAAGGTCGCCGCGGAGAAGCGGCGCGCCGCCGAAGCGGGCACCAACGCCCGCAAGGGCGTCGCCCGCGGCACCCGCCGCGCCACCGGCGGCGCCGAGGTCGTCGCCGGCCGCAACGCCGTCGTCGAGGCCCTCCGCTCCGAGGTGCCCGCCACCGCCGTCCACATGGCCGAGCGCATCGAGCACGACGACCGCACCCGCGAGATCCTCGAGCTCGCGTCCATCCAGGGCGTGCGCCTCCTCGAGTCGTCCCGCGGCGCCCTCGACCAGCTCACCGAAGGGTCCGTGCACCAGGGCGTCGCCATGGAGGTGCCGCCCTACGAGTACGCCACCGTCGACGACCTGCTCGACGCCGCCGCCGCGGCCGACGAGGCGCCACTCATCATCGCGCTCGACTCCGTCACCGACCCGCGCAACCTCGGTGCCGTCCTCCGCTCCGCCGGCGCGTTCGGTGCCCACGGCGTGCTCGTGCCCTCGCGGCGCACCGCGTCCGTCACCGCGTCCGCCTGGAAGGTGTCCGCCGGGGCCGCCGCCCGCGTCCCCGTCGCCAAGGAGACCAACCTCGCGCGCACCCTCGCCGACCTCAAGAAGGCCGGCCTGTTCGTCGTCGGCCTCGACGCCGGCGGCGACACCACCGTCCGCGACCTCGCCTTCTCCACCGACCCCCTGGTCGTGGTCGTCGGCTCCGAGGGCAAGGGCCTGTCCCGCCTCGTCCGCGAGGCCTGCGACGCCGTCGCGTCCATCCCGATCTCCTCGTCCGTCGAGTCGCTGAACGCCGGCGTCGCCGCGGGCATCACCCTCTACGAGGTCTCCCAGGCGCGCGCGGCCGCTGCCACCGACTGACGACCCAGCGCAGCCTCCGCCGAGCCGGCGCCGGCCCGCTCGGGTCGGCGCCGGCTGGTTGCGTCCGGGGTCGGGGTGGCCGGGCACGGTCGCGTTCACGGGCCCCAGGGGGCCCTCCACTTCGGGTCGGACGACCGTGCCCGGCCACCCCGACCCCGGCCTTCGTCGTCGGCTCGCGTCGTGCGGACGCTCCGCGAGTCAGCGCAGATCTCCGCGAGTCAGCGCAGTCTTCGTCCAGTCAGCGTCGGTTCCCGCGAGTCAGCGCACGTTCACGCGAGTCAGCGCTGGCGCCCGCGAGTCGCACGTTCACGCGAGTCAGCGCTGGCGCCCGCGAGTCAGCGCAGGTTCACGCGAGTCAGCGCGGTCTTCGTCCGGTCAGCGTCGGCTCCCGCGAGTCAGCGTGCGTCGCGCCGGGTCGGCGAGGGCGTTCGGCTCGCGGCTGGTGTCGGTCGTGCGTCGGGTGGTCGACGACGTCGTCGGCGCGCGCGAGCAGGGCACGGAACTGAGCGCGGGGTCGGGGTGAGGCGCGCACGGTCGTCAATCCCGAAGTGGAGGGCCCCCTGGGGCCCGTGAACGCGACCGTGCGCGCCTCACCCCGACCCCGCGTGACCCCGCGCTGACTCGCGTGACTTCGCGCTGAGTCGCGGTCAGTGGGAGTCGGGCTCGGCCGGGTCGGTGGCGGCGTAGTGGAAGTAGTCGGCCTCCGGGCCTTCCTCGGGTTCCTCGCCCGGGGCGATGCCGAGGATGGCCTTCTCGTCGGGGCGGTACTGCAGGACGTTCTCGACGTAGGAGGCGACGGTCTCGGCCATGGGGACGTCGCGCTGGGCCTGCTCGGAGATGAACCACCGGTGGTCGAGGATCTCGTGGTAGAGCTGCGCGGGCTCGAGCTTGCGGCGCAGCTCGCGGGGGACGGCCCGGATGGTGGGCTGGAAGACGTTCTGCAGCCAGTCCTGCGCGACGATCTGCTCGTCGTCCTCCTGCCGGTCGGTGGCGGCGCGGTAGGAGTCGAGGTCGTTGAGGAGGCGGCGGGCCTGGTTGTCCTGGACGTCGAGGCCGGTGATCTTCAGCAGGCGGCGGGCGTGGTGCCCGGCGTCGACGACCTTGGGCTGGATCTGCACGGTGGTGCCGTCGATGTCGGTGGTGATGGACAGCTCGCCGACGTCGAAGCCGAGCTCGTTGAGGCGGTCGATGCGGGCGGCGACGCGCCACCGTTCGTCGGAGCCGAACGCCTCGACGCCGGTGAGGGCCCGCCACAGCTCGCCGTAGCGGGCGACGAGGGCGTCGCCGACGGCGACCTCGTCGATCTCGTCGTCGAGGAGCTCGCCGGCGGCGAGGTCCATGAGCTCGCCGATGATGTTGGTGCGGGCGAGGTCGAGGTCGTACTCGCGCTGGCCGCGGGTGAGCTCGCGGTGCAGCTGGCCGGTCTCGGCGTCGACGAGGTAGGCGGCGAACTGCTCGGCGTCGCGGCGGAACAGGGTGTTGGACAGGGAGACGTCGCCCCAGTAGAAGCCGACGAGGTGCAGGCGGACCATGAGGACGGCGAGGGCGTCGATGAGGCGGTCGGCGGTGGAGGTCTGCAGCCACTGGCTGAACACGGACCGGTAGGGCAGGGAGAACGCGAGGTGCTCGGTGACGAGCGCGGCCTCGAGGTGCTCGCCGGTGTCGGAGACGCGGCCGGTGACGACGCCGATGGGGCGGACGGACGGCACCTCGAGCTTGCGGAGCTGGCGCAGCATCGCGTACTCGCGGAAGGCGACGTCCTCGCTGATCTCCTTGATGGCGAGGACCTTGCCGTCGAGGCGCACGAACCGGACGACGTGGCGGGAGATGCCGCGGGGGAGCGCGGCGAGGACGTCGGTGGGCCACTGGGCGAGCGGCATCCGCCAGGGCAGGTCGAGCAGCGCCGAGTTGGGCGTCGCCGAGGTGATCTGGAGCCTGTCCACCGATCCTCCGGTCCACGTGGGGGTGTGATCTCTGCTGCGGGTGACGGGGTGTCGACGGCAGATGTCATGCCCACGGCGGGTGGGCGTGGTTCCCAGCCTAGACGGCGAGGGGGCGGGCCCGGCTGCTGCCGGACCCGCCCCGTGTCGTGCGGGGCTCACGCCCCGGGTGCCTGTGTCAGAGGCGGTTGCCGGTGGCGGCGGAGAAGACGTGCTCCTGGCCCGGCTTGATGGTGACGTTGATCGTGTCGCCCTTGAGGGGGACGTTGCGCGGGTCGATGCGCACGATGACCTGGTCGGACGAGCCGGAGTGCAGCTCGCCGGCGGCGCCGTCGGCCTTGAGGGAGCCGTAGACGAACGCGTCGGAGCCGAGTTCCTCGACGAGGTTGACCTCGACCTGGAGGGCGTCGGGGGTGCCGGCGGAGACGACGTCGAGCGCCTCGGGGCGGAAACCGATCGTGACCTTGCCGCCGTCGGCGTCGGTGAGCTGGGAGACGACGTCGCGCTCCAGCGGGACGGCGGCGTGGCCGACGACGGCGCGGCCGTCGCGGACGTCGAACGTGCCGACGTTCATGGCGGGCGAGCCGATGAAGCCCGCGACGAAGACGTTCGCCGGGGTGTCGTACATCTCGCGGGGGGTGCCGACCTGCTGCAGCAGACCGTCCTTGAGGACGGCGATGCGGTCACCCATGGTGAGCGCCTCGGTCTGGTCGTGGGTGACGTACACGGTGGTGACGCCGAGACGACGCTGGAGCGACGCGATCTGGGTGCGGGTCTGGACGCGGAGCTTGGCGTCGAGGTTCGACAGCGGCTCGTCCATGAGGAACACCTGCGGCTGACGCACGATGGCGCGGCCCATGGCGACGCGCTGGCGCTGGCCACCGGAGAGGGCCTTCGGCTTGCGGTCGAGGTACTCGGTGAGGTCGAGGATCTTCGCGGCCTCCTCGACGCGCTGGCGGATCTCGGCCTTGGGGGTGCCGGCGATCTTCAGCGCGAAGCCCATGTTGTCCGCGACGGACATGTGGGGGTAGAGCGCGTAGTTCTGGAAGACCATCGCGATGTCGCGGTCCTTCGGCTGGACGTCCGTGACGTCGCGGTCGCCGATGTAGATGTGTCCGCCGTTGACGTCCTCGAGGCCCGCGAGCATGCGGAGCGAGGTCGACTTGCCGCAGCCGGACGGGCCGACGAGGACGAGGAACTCGCCGTCCTCGACCTGCAGGTTGAGCTGGTCCACGGCGGGACGCTCGGTGCCCGGGTAGACGCGGGTCGCGTGGTCAAAGGTGACCGAAGCCATGATGTATCCCTCTCCACCGGCAGGTACGTGCCGGACGATCCGTTGTGGTCGGGTGTGCTGCGTTCACGACTGGCGTGTCGGCGGCGACACATTCTGTTGTCCGGGCCGGTCCGGATCTTCCCGGGACGGCCCGCGCTCGATAGTACATGGCGGTGACGTCGCTCACGTCACCGTGCTGGTCACGGGGCCGCGGTCGCGGTGACGAGGTGGCGCAGGACGGTGGCGACGTCGTCGGCGTCGGCGACGCGGTGCGCGGCGACGGTGTCGCCGTGCCCGACCTTGATCCCGACGTCGCCGGGCCGCAGCACCGCGAACGCGGTCTCGTCGGTCGTGTCGTCGCCGGCGTACAGCACGCGCACGCGGCGCGTGGCGCCGTCGGGTCCGGGGACGTCGTGCGCGACGACGTCGCGCAGCCGGTCGAGGGCCAGCCCCTTGGAGGTGTGCACGACGGCGATCTCGACGACGTCCTTGCCGTGCATGGCCTCCAGGCCGAGTCGCGCGGCGGCGGCGTCGGCCGCGGCGATCGCGGCGTGGGTGTCCTCGGTGCCCGCCTGGCGGGTGTGCAGGACCACCGCGCTGGGCTTGTGCTGCACCCAGGCGCCGTCGCGCCCCTCGACCGCCGCGTCGAGGTCGTGCCGCAGGGTCGCCAGCGCCTCGGCCTGCTCGGCGGTCAGCTCCAGCGGCACGGCCTCCAGGCCGTCGGCGGTGGCGTGACCCGTCTGCGCACCGTGGCTGCCCACCAGGTAGGAGCCGACGGGCGGCTCGGCGCGCAGCGCCAGGTCGTCCAGGTCCCGGCCGGACACGAACGCGAGCAGCACGTGGTCCGCGGTCGTCGTGGCGAGGGTGTCGACGGCGTCGCGGGCCGCCGGGGTCATCGTGGACGTCGTCGGGTCGTCCACGAGGGGGGCGAGGGTGCCGTCGAAGTCGAGGGCGACGAGCAGCACGGCGTCGTCCGCCCCGAACGACGCGAGGGCGTCGGCGAGGGTCGGGTCCAGCTCAGACATACGTGTCCCGGGACGGCACGGCCGTGAGGACGCCGAGGAACGCCTTCGACCACTTCGCGACGTCGTCGGCCATGACCTTGCGCCGCAGGTTGCGCATGCGGCGGCGCTTCTCGCGGTGGTCCATGTTCGCGGCCGCGACGATGATGTCCTTCATCCCGTCGATGTCGTGCGGGTTGACCAGCAGGGGTCCGGGCGCGAGCTCGTCCGCGGCGCCCGTGAACTCGCTGAGCACCAGCACGCCGCCGAGGTCGTGGCGGGCCGCGATGTACTCCTTGGCGACGAGGTTCATGCCGTCGCGCAGCGACGTCACGAGCATGACGTCGGCCGCGAGGTAGAGCGCGGCCATCTCCTCCGGCGGGTAGGAGTGGTGCAGGTAGTGGATGGCGGAGTGCCCCAGCTCGCCGAACTCGCCGTTGATGCGGCCCACGAGCACCTCGACGTCGTCGCGCAGGTCCTGGTAGGCGCCCACGTTCTCGCGGCTCGGGCTGGCGACCTGGACGAGCGTCGCGTGCTCGACGTCGAGCCGGCCGTCCTGGAGGATCTCGCCGTACGCCTTGATGCGGTGCCGGATGCCCTTGGTGTAGTCGAGGCGGTCGACGCCCAGCATCATGACGTCGGGGTCGCCGAGGTCCGCGCGGATCTCCTTGGCGCGTGCCTCGATCTCGGGGCTGCGGGCGAGCTGGTCGAAGTGGTGCGTGTCGATGGAGATGGGGAAGGCGGCGGCGCGGACGCGCCGGCCGGGCCGACCGTTCTCGTCGAGCGTCGTCACGATCGAGCCGCGCGTCGTGTGGTCCGTCAGCCGACGCACGGAGCGCAGGAAGTTCGACGCGTCGCCGCCGCGCTGGAACCCGACGAGGTCCGCCCCGAGCAGCCCTTCGATGATCTGCTTGCGCCACGGGAGCTGCTGGAACAGCTCGACCGCGGGGAACGGGATGTGGTCGAAGAACCCGATGCGCAGGTCCGGGCGCAGGTCGCGCAGCATCTTCGGCACCAGCTGCAGCTGGTAGTCGTGCACCCACACGACCCCGCCGTGCGCGGCCTGCGCGGCCGCCGCCTCCGCGAACCGCTGGTTGACCCGCCGGTACGCGTCGAACCACTGCCGGTGGTACGTCGGCGGCGCGATGACGTCGTGGTACAGCGGCCACAGGGTGTCGTTCGAGAACCCCTCGTAGTACCGCTCGATCTCCGCCGCCGACAGCGTGACGGGGACCAGCAGCATCCCGTCCGCCTCGAACGGCTCGTGCGCCAGGTCCGGTGCGCCCGACCAGCCGACCCACGCCCCGTCGGCCTCCCGCATGACCGGCTCCAGGGCCGTGACCAGCCCGCCGGGGGACCGCTGCCAGTCCACCTGGCCGTCGTCGCCCACGGAGAAGTCGACGGGGAGCCGGTTGGCGACGACGACGAGGTCGTACCCCTCCGAGCCGTCGGCTCCGGTGCTTGCCGAGTCCTGACCTGCCAAGGGTGCACTCTCCTCAGATTGTGGCGCGGTGCCCTCCGCGCCGGGCGGGGCATCCTTCGCGAACCATACCGAGGTGCCCGAGCACCCGCGCGGTCGGCGACGAGGATCACAACGGCGTCGCGGCGCGGGATCCCGCCGCGCAACGACCCGCGCGGACCTGCCCCGGCACGCGACGACGGGGCCTCGGCGCTACGGTGTGGGCCATGAGAACGGGCGACGACGCGCAGGTGATGGCGGCGGGTGCGCCCGCGGGCGGCGCGGACGGCACCCTGGTGCCCGGGACCGACGTCGGCGGCTACACCGTCGTGTCCGTCCTGGGTCGCGGCGCCATGGGTGCCGTCTACGAGGCCGTCGACGGCGGCGGGCACCGGGTCGCGCTGAAGGTGCTGCACGCGCACGTCGACGCCAACCCCGTCGGTCGTCAGCGGCTGCGCCGCGAGGTCGCCGCCCTGCAGCGCCTCCGCCACCCCGCCGTCGCGCAGGTCCTCGACGCCGAGTTCGAGGGGTCGCACGCGTTCGTCGTCACCGAGCTCGTGGACGGCCTCACCCTGGAGGAGGAGGTCGACGCCCGCGGGCCGCTCGACCTCGCCGACCTGTACTCCCTGGCCGACCAGCTCGCCGACGCCCTGGAGTCCGTCCACGCGTCCGGCGTCGTGCACCGCGACCTCAAGCCGTCGAACGTCATGGTGACGCCGGAGGGCCCCAGCCTCATCGACTTCGGGATCGCGCAGAGCCCCGGTGACGCCCGCGCCACGATGACGGGCTTCGTCATGGGCACGCCGGGCTACATCGCGCCCGAGCTGCTCGACGGCGCCGACCCCGTCCCCGAGTCCGACTGGTGGAGCTGGGCCGCGCTGCTCGCGTTCGCCGCGACCGGCCGCTCCCCGTTCGGGGTGCGTCCCACCGACCTCGTGCTGCGCCGCTCCCGCGAGGGTCGCGCGGACCTCGTCGGCGTGCCCGCGCGGACGGCGCAGGCGCTCGCGGGCGCCCTCCAGGCCGACCCGGCCCGGCGGTGGGGCCCGACCGAGGTGGTGCGGGCGATCAGCCGCGACCTGGCGGACGCCGACGTCGACGACGCGGGTGCGTCCGTGGACCCGCAGGCCACGCAGCGGATCGTCGTGGCGGCGGGTGCGGCGACGGCCGCGGTGGCCGGTGCGGCGGCGGCGTCGGGTGCGGACGCGTCCGGCCCGGACACGACGGCGGACGTCGCCAGCCCGGTCGACGCCGGGGCGACCCAGGTGGTCGGGGTGGTGCCCGACCCGACCGCGGCCGAGCGCACCGCGCCGGTGCCGCCCCCGCCGTCGGTGCCCGTGGCCGCGGCCGACGAGACCGCGGTGATGACGGCGCTGGAGCGGGACCGCGCGCAGGCGCAGGACGGCGGCACGACGTCGGTGCCGGTGGGCGCGGCCCGGTACCGCACCTACGACGAGATCACCGAGGAGTCGCCACCGCCCGCGGACGAGGTCCCGCAGGTCCCGGCGGGACCGTACGTCGCGCCCGCGCACCGGCGGCGCTGGGGCACCGTGCTGGCGCTCGGGCTGCCGTTCGTCGTGCTCGCCGCCGTCTACCCGCTGGTCGCGTTCGGCGTGTTCTGCGGCGTGACGGTGCTCTGCCGGATCGTGGGGACGTCCGGGCAGCGGTTCCACGAGCGGCGCGAGCTGCACGGGGTGCGCCGGTCGGACGGCTGGGTGGCGGTGCTGCTGTTCCCGTACCACGCGGTGGTCGGGGCGCTGGGGATCATCCCGGCGGCGCTGGTGGGCGGCTGCGTGGGCCTGCTCGCGATGATGGGCGGCTACTGGCTGTTCGGCGACGGCAACTGGATCGTGGCGCCCCTGGGGGACGTCGAGTCCCGCTCGGTCGGCGGGCGCAACGAGCCGACGGTGTTCGCCGCCGTGCTCGCCGTGTCGATGGTGCTGGCGGTGCTGTGCACGTGGTTCGGGCCGGCGGGCCGCACGGCGCGGGACGGCGCGCGCCGCATCCTCAACAACCTCGCACCGGGCCTGGTGGGGGCGGCCGTCGTCGTGCTGGTGTGCCTGGTCGGGGCGTGGCTGCTCATGGGCGCGATCTTCACCGAGCCGCACGAGATCCACTGGTGGCCGATGGACGGCCCCCCGTCGTTCTTCTGACTCCCAGGTTCCTCACAGGGGACGTTCCTAGCCTGTCGCGCGTCGCGCGCGACCACGGTGTCGGTGCGGGCAGCAGCACCTGCCCGCGCTCAGGTCGACGGGCGACCCGACGGTAGGCTGACCGCCGGATCCGCTTCGTACCACCGACCCGAAGGGCCGTCACGCAGATGTCCAACCAGAGCAAGGCCGAGCGCCGCGAGGCGGCGCGCGCCGAAGCCCTCGCCCGCCAGCAGGCCCAGGCCAAGCGCGACAAGCGCAGCCGCGTCGTCGTCTTCAGCGCCCTCGGCGCCGCGATCATCGCGCTCGTCGTCGTCGCCGGGTTCATCCTGTGGAACGAGGCGAGCAAGTCCACTGTCGACGACATCCCGCTGGCTGAGGTCACCTCCGTGCCGTCGACCGCGGTCGAGGGCGCCGGCATCTCGCTGGGCTCCGACCTCGTGGCCGGCACCGAGAACGACGGCGCTCCCGTCATCGACGTCTACCTCGACTACATGTGCCCCGTGTGCGGCCAGTTCGAGGACACCAACGCGGCCGACATCGAGGCCATGCTCGCCGACGGCGAGGCGACGGTCGTCGTCACCCCGGTCGCGATCCTCGACCGCCTCTCCCGCGGCACCGACTACTCGACGCGCGCCGCGTCCGCCGCCTACTGGGTGGCCGACCGCGCCCCCGAGCAGTTCTTCGCCTTCCACAACGCGCTCTTCGCGAACCAGCCGGAGGAGAACTCGCCCGGCCTCGACAACGAGGAGCTCGCGGCGATCGCCGAGGGCGCGGGCGTCCCGGCGGACGTCGCCGACGCCATCGCCGACGGCACGGCGCGTTCCACGTTCGGGCAGTACACGTACTCGCTGACGAACGACGCCACCTCCGACGAGTCGCTGGTCAACTCCGGCGGCACCTTCGGCACCCCGACCGTGCTGGTCGAGGGCACCCGCTTCGAGCAGTGGGGCACCCCGGGCGCCCTCCTCGCGGCCGTGCAGTCCGGCGCGACGGCCGAGGCGTCCCCCGAGCCCTCGGCCTCCGAGGAGCCCGCGGACGAGTGACGCACCACGCGCGGCGGTGAGCCCGCGGTCCCCGGACCGCGGGCGCACCACCCGCCCCGGGGCGCGGGACCACCCTCGGTAGGATGATCCCGCCCCGCCGCCTTAGCTCAGCTGGTAGAGCTCCCGTCTTGTAAACGGAAGGTCGTCGGTTCGAACCCGACAGGCGGCTCCAGCACGCACGAAGGGCGGGTCGCAGGAACTCCTGCGGCCCGCCCTTCGGCGTCCCTGTGCGCGTCCGCCGGTGGGCGGCGTGCGTGGACGTGCCGACGACGTCGGGTCAGCGCTGCGAGGGCGGCCACGCCTCGGCGGCGGGCCACTTCGGGGTCCGGCCGTCGCCGGACGACGTGCCGCGCAGCCGGCGCTGCACCCACGGCACGACGTGCACGCGGGTCCACTGCGTCGAGGCGCGGGCGCGCTCGCGCAGCGCCAGGGCCGCAGCGGCGGGCAAGGGCTCGTCGAAGGTGGCGTCGTCCGGCTCCAGGCCGAGGCCGACGAGCGCGGCCTGCGCGATCCGCCGGTGGCCCTCGTCGGTGAGGTGGATGCGGTCGTCGGACCACAGGCGCAGGTCGAACAGGGAGCGCATGCCCCACGTGTCGAGGACGAACGCGCCCTGCCGGCGGGCGATCGACCACACGTTGGCGTTGTACCGGCCGACGCGCCCGTTGGTCGCCTTCAACGCCCCGCCGGCCTTGAAGCCGGTGCCCATGAGCACGTCCGCGCCGGTGGCGCGGATCCGGGCCACGGCGTCCTCGAGGTCGGCCGAGATCGCGTCGATGTCGGCCTGGGGGCGCAGGATGTCGTTGCCGCCGCCGACCAGGGAGACGAGGTCCGGCTCCATCTCCAGGGCGACCGGGAGCTGCTCGGCGATGATCTGCCGCATCTTGCGGCCCCGGATCGCGAGGTTCGCGTACTCCAGGTCCTCGGTGCGTGCGGCGAGGGAGTCGGCGAGCCGGTCCGTCCAGCCGCGCTGCACGGCGTCGGACTCGGTGCCGATCGGGGCGGGGGTGCCGTCGGCGTGCGGGTACGGGTCCCACAGGCCCTCGGAGAACGAGTCGCCGATCGCGACGTAGCGGGTCCAGCGGGGGGTGGATGATGCTGCGGTCACCCTGACATTCTGCACTCTGCCCCGCCCACTGTTGCTCAGGGCAGCGACCAGTCGACGGGTCCGGACCCCTGCTCGGCGAGGAGCGCGTTGACGCGCGAGAAGGGCTTCGAGCCGAAGAACCCCCGGTAGGCGGACAGCGGGCTCGGGTGCGCCGACTCGACCCACGGCACGTCACCGAGCCAGGGCTTCAGCGACGCCGCGTCCCGACCCCACAGGATCGCGACCAGCGGGCCACCCCGTGCCACCAGCGCCTTGATCGCCGCCTCCGTGACGGACTCCCAGCCCTTGCCGCGGTGCGACGCCGACGCGCCGGGCGCGACGGTGAGCACCCGGTTGAGCAGCATCACCCCCTGGTCCGCCCACGGACGCAGGTCGCCCGACGACGGCGTCGGCGCACCGACGTCGTCCGCGAGCTCCGTCCAGATGTTCGCCAACGACTTCGGCACCGGACGGACGTCCGGCTGGACGGAGAACGACAGCCCCATCGGGTGCCCCGGTGTCGGGTACGGGTCCTGCCCGACGACGAGCACCCGCACGTCCGCCAGCGGCCGCCGGAACGCCGCGAAGACGTCGCCCGGCGCCGGCAGGTACGTGCGTCCGGCCGCGACCTCCGCGCGCAGGAAGTCGCCCATCGCGTGGATCTGCGGCTCCACGTCCGCCAGCGCGCGCGCCCAGTCCGGCGCCATGATCCGGTCCAGGGGCGGGCGCGCGCCGTCGGGGGCGCCGTCGGGCGCGGTCGGTGCGGGGTCCGCCGGGGCGGCGGGCGTCGTCGTCTCCACGACGTCGAACCTACCCGGGCCGCCCGACACGGCACAGCCCCGTCGGCCCGTGCCGCCGCCGAGCCGTCGCCGTGCCGCCCGGCCCGACGGAGCGAGGCGCGAGGACGCGAAACACGGGCCGCGCACCGTCGGATCGTGCCCGTCGTGCCCCATACTGGGGCGCTATGAGCGAGATGCTGGTCCAGGAGGTCGAGGCGCCCGCCGCGGCGGAACCGACGACCGAGGCCGCCGGTCTGACCGACCGCGACCGGGAGATCCTCGCGTTCGAGAAGCAGTGGTGGAAGTACGCCGGCTCCAAGGAGCAGGCCGTCCGTGAGCTCTTCGACATGTCGGCCACGCGCTACTACCAGGTGCTCAACGCCCTCATCGACACCCCCGGCGCGCTCGAGCACGACCCGATGCTGGTCAAGCGCCTGCGGCGCATGCGCGCCACCCGGCAGCGCGCCCGCACGGCACGCCGCACCGACACGCCCGGCTGACCAGCCCCTGGCGCGGTTCTCGCCGGCGGTTGACCGTTCTCCAGGGTGGAGCCGCTACCCTGTGCCGCGTGACCAAGAGCCAGTACCCGTACCCGCCCGACGAGTTCGACGTCCGCGGCCCGGAAGGTGCGCCGGTCGGCGTCCACCGGGAACCGCGCAGCGGGTGGTCCTCGGTCTGGCCGTTCCTGCTGGTCGCGGTCGTCTTCGCCGGCCTCGCCGTCGGGATCGTCTCCTACCTGTCGAACGACGACGGCGACACCACCAACCCGCCCGTCGCCTCCGAGCAGTCCGCCCAGCCCGACGGCGAGACGAGCGAGGAGCCCGCCGAGGGCGAGAGCGCCGAGGGTGAGGAGGGCTCGACCGACGAGACCTCGGAGGAGCCCGCCGAGGAGGAGACCGAGGAGGCCGCCTCCATGCCCGGCGACGCGTCCGCCGCGAACCTCGCCGCGCGCGTCGTGGTCTACAACGACGGCGCCGGTGACGGCCAGGCGGGTGCCGGTCAGTCCCTGCTCACCGGCGCGGGGTTCTCCGACGTCGGGGTCGCGAACGCGGACGACACCCTCGCGGGTGTCTACTCCGACAGCACCGTCCTGTACGGCGCGGACCGCGCCGACACCGCGACGGCTGTCGCCGAGGCGCTCGGCGTCGACGCGGCGAACGTGCAGGAGTCCGACGACGTCACCAGCCACCCGACCGACGCCGTCTGGGTGATCCTCAAGCAGCCGGTCGGCTGACCGTCTCCCCGGCCTGCCGCCGGCCGAAGGGCGTCGGCGGGCTCCCGGGGGACGTGATCCCGCAGGTCAGAGGCGGCCGTTGCGCACACGCGACATTCCCGGCACGGGTGCTTCCCACCCATGACGCGCGCCACTAGTCTCCTTCTCACCGCGGGGCACCTGCCCGGCGGCACAGGACGACGAGGAGAAGGACATGGCCCAGGGAACCGTCAAGTGGTTCAACGCGGAGAAGGGGTACGGCTTCATCACCCCGGCCTCGGGCGGGCAGGACCTGTTCGTGCACTACAGCTCGATCCAGACCGACGGGTACCGCTCGCTCGACGAGGGACAGCAGGTCGAGTTCGAGGTCGGTCAGGGTCAGAAGGGTCCGCAGGCCGAGCAGGTCCGGCCCCTCTGAGCTGAGGCAGCCTCCACGAAGGCCGGCACCCACGCCCCCGCGGGCGGGTGCCGGCCTTCGTCATGCCCTCGGCGAACGTCTTGCACTCTCGAGGTGAGAGTGCCAATAATGGGTTAGCACTCTCGGCAGTCGAGTGACAGCCGCAGGGTGAAACAACCTCGGTCGAACGGTGAGGCCCGTCCGCGCGCGTGACATGAACGCACGCGAAGGGTCGTCCGTCGCGGGCACCGGCCGACCATCGACACGCCACAGCGGAGGATCAGTCCCCATGGCCAAGATCATCGCGTTCGACGAGGAAGCTCGTCGGAGCATGGAGCGCGGGCTCAACCAGCTCGCCGACACCGTCAAGGTCACGCTCGGCCCCAAGGGTCGCAACGTCGTCCTCGACAAGAAGTGGGGCGCCCCCACGATCACCAACGACGGTGTCTCCATCGCCAAGGAGATCGAGCTCGAGGACCCGTTCGAGAAGATCGGTGCCGAGCTCGTCAAGGAGGTCGCCAAGAAGACGGACGACGTCGCGGGTGACGGCACCACCACCGCCACCGTGCTCGCCCAGGCGCTCGTCAAGGAGGGCCTGCGTGTCGTCGCCGCCGGCGCCAACCCGATCGCCGTCAAGCGCGGCATCGAGAAGGCCGTCGAGGCCGTGACCGAGCAGCTGCTCAACGCGGCCGTCGAGGTCGAGAGCAAGGAGCAGATCGCCGCCACCGCCGCGATCTCCGCCGGCGACCCCGCCATCGGCGAGCTCATCGCCGAGGCGCTCGACAAGGTCGGCAAGGAGGGCGTCATCACGGTCGAGGAGTCCAACTCCTTCGGCCTGGAGCTCGAGCTCACCGAGGGCATGCGCTTCGACAAGGGCTTCCTCGCCCGCTACTTCGAGACGGACGCGGAGCGCCAGGAGGCCGTCCTCGAGGACCCGTACGTCCTGATCGTCGAGTCGAAGATCTCGAACGTCAAGGACCTGCTCCCCGTCCTCGACCAGGTCATGAAGTCGGGCCGCTCGCTCCTCATCATCGCCGAGGACGTCGAGGGTGAGGCCCTCGCGACCCTCGTGCTGAACAAGATCCGCGGCACCTTCAAGTCCGTCGCCGTCAAGGCCCCGGGCTTCGGCGACCGTCGCAAGGCCATGCTGCAGGACATCGCGATCCTCACCGGCGGCCAGGTCATCACCGAGACCGTCGGCCTCAAGCTGGAGAACGCGACGCTCGAGGAGCTCGGCCAGGCGCGCAAGGTCGTCGTCACCAAGGACGAGACCACCATCGTCGAGGGCTCCGGCGACGCCGACCTCATCGCGGGTCGCGTCAACCAGATCCGTGGCGAGATCGAGAAGTCGGACTCTGACTACGACCGTGAGAAGCTCCAGGAGCGTCTCGCGAAGCTGGCCGGCGGCGTGGCCGTCATCAAGGCCGGCGCCGCCACCGAGGTGGAGCTCAAGGAGCGCAAGCACCGCATCGAGGACGCCGTGCGCAACGCCAAGGCCGCCGTCGAGGAGGGCATCGTCGCCGGTGGTGGCGTCGCCCTCATCCAGGCCGGTGCCGCCGCGTTCGAGAAGCTCGAGCTCGAGGGCGACGAGGCGACCGGTGCGCAGATCGTCAACGCGGCGATCTCGGCCCCGCTCAAGCAGATCGCGATCAACGCCGGTCTCGAGGGCGGCGTCGTGGCGGAGAAGGTCCGCTCCCTCACCCCGGGTCACGGCCTCAACGCCGCGACCGGCGTGTACGAGGACCTGCTCGCCGCGGGCGTCAACGACCCGGTGAAGGTCACGCGCTCCGCGCTGCAGAACGCCGCGTCGATCGCCGCGCTGTTCCTCACCACCGAGGCCGTCGTCGCCGACAAGCCGGAGCCCGCCGCGGCCGGTGGCGACCCGACCGGTGGCATGGGCGGCATGGACTTCTGATCCACGCCGCACGGCGCGTCGTGACGCGCTGAGCACGACGACGGCCGGTCGTCCCGGGAGCTCTCCCGGGACGACCGGCCGTCGCCGTTCTCCCTCCCCCCAGGGGAGGATCGTCCGGCGCTGCCGACGTCGTCGGCCCACCGTCGTGCGGCCCTCGGCGGGCGCGGGGTCAGCGGGCCGCGAAGAGGCGGGTCGCCTGCGACTCGGCGTCCGCGTACGTCGACGACGCCGACTGCAGCGCCGTCGTCACCGCGTCCAGCGCGGACTCGACCTGCGTCTGCGCCGTCTGCCACTGCGTCATCACCCCGGCGAACGACGTCGCCGCGTTGCCCTGCCAGCTCGCCTGGAGGTCCTGCAGGTGGCGCATCATCGCCCCGACCTCGGTCCGGATGGCCCCCACGGACCCGTTCACCGCGGCGCTCGCCTGCGCGACCCGCTCGCTGTCGACCTGATACCGCACGTCGTCTCCTTCGTCGTCCCCGGTCGGGCCGGGCTGACGACGACGCTACGGACCGGGCGGGGTCCCCGCCGCCGTCGTCCACACCCTGTGGACGAACTGCTGACTCGAGGGCTCCTGCGCTGACTCGCGGGGTCCAGCGCTGACTCGCGGGGTCCAGCGCTGACTCGCGTCCGGACGCCACGGTGAAGGTCGGGGCCCCGTCCCCCGACCGACCTCGACCGACCCGAGCGTGCGCTGACTCGCGCGGAACTGCGCTGACTCGCGCAGGAGAGCGTCAGCGGGGCGCGGGCCCCGCGGGGGACTGGGCCTCCAGGCGCTTGCGCTCCTTGACCAGGCGGTGCAGCTCCGCCTCGAGGTTCTGGCGGGCCGGCTCCTCCCAGGTGATGCCCAGCGGGCTGGAGTAGAGGCGCGGGCGGCCCAGCAGCTTGGTGATCACCTTGATGCGGGCGTCCAGGTAGTCCGACAGCGGGATGTGTGCGTACTCCGCGCGGATCTCCGCGATGTACTCCTTGTACCGCTGGGGCTCCGAGGCGAGGATGCCGAGGTCTGCGTCGTTGAGCACCGCCGAGTCGAAGTCGCCCGGCCGCGCCTTGTGGCGGGCGAGGGTGTCCACGAGCTCCGCGACGCGTTCGGCGGCGTCCACGGGCAGGCCGAGGTCGACGAGCTGGGTGCGGGCGAGCTCGGCGCTGAGGGTGGTCTGCTCGCCGCCCTTCGTCGCGTAGGCGGCCTTGCGCGCCGCGTCGAACACCGCGCCGTGGTACCAGGCGGCGAGGCGCACCAGGTCGGGCTCGTGCGTCTCGTGCGCGAGCTCCTCCACGCGGTGGAGGACCGCGGCGAGGTGGCGCAGGTTGTGGAAGTGCCGGTCCGGCTCCGACCAGCGGTCGATGAGCTCGTCACCGACGGCGCGGACGACGTCCTCGGAGGCGGTGGAGCCGGCGCCCCGGCAGGTGCGCACGAAAGCGGAGGCGAACCACTGCGGTGCGTCGGCGTTGAGCACGCCCATCGCTATCAAGACCTTTTCTCGGGACGAATTGACCGGTCCGGTTCCAGCCTACGTCCGCCCGCCGACGCTCACGCGTGGCGGCGACCCGCTGGCGGACCGTCACGCATCGTAGTCGTCCTGGCGCGGCAGCATCACCCGCACCGTCAGTCCGCCCCCGGGGGTCGTGTGCACGGAGGTGCGTCCGCCGTGCGCGCCGAGGATCGCCGCGACGATCGCGAGACCCAGACCGGACCCGCCCGAGCTGCGGTTCCGCGACGAGTCGGCGCGGTAGAAGCGTTCGAAGATCTTGCCCGCCTGCTCCTCGCTGACGCCGGGGCCGTGGTCGCGCACCTCGACGACGGCGGCGCCGTCGGCGTCGGTGCCGAGCAGGATCTCCGCGGGGGAGCCGGTCGGCGTGTGCCGGGCGACGTTGCCCACGAGGTTGGTCAGGACCTGCCGGAGCCGGTCCGCGTCGCCGGTGACGACGAGCGACCTCGGCGCGGCGGACCCCGGCCACAGGCCCGCGACGGTCACCGTGCGGGTCGGGTCGAGGGCGTGCAGGTCCTGCGCGGTGTCCCGCGCCATCGGCACGAGGTCCACGGGCTCGCGGCGCATCGGCCGGCCCTCGTCGAGCCGGGCGAGGACCAGCAGGTCGTTGACGAGCGTGCCCATGCGGCGCGCCGAGTCCTCGATGCGCACCATCGTGTCGTCGACCTTGTCGCCCGTGTCGAGGGCGCCCATGCGGTACAGCTCGCCGTACCCCTTGATGGTCGCGAGCGGGGTGCGCAGCTCGTGGCTGGCGTCCGACACGAACCTCCGCATCCGCTGCTCGGACGCCTCCTGCGCGGCGAACGCCACCTCGATCTGGGCGAGCATCGTGTTGAGGGAGTGGGACAGGGACCCGACCTCCGTGGAGCGTGGCTGCTCCGGCACGCGCTGCGACAGGTCGCCCTCGGCGATCGCGGCGGCCGTCGCCTCGATGCGGCGCAGGGGTCGCAGCGAGTACTGCACGAGCCAGAACGCACCCAGCCCGCCCAGCAGCACGATGCCGACGCCGGACCACACGAGGGAGCGGGTGAGGAACGACGTCGTCTTGTCGACGCCCGCCATGGGGAGCCCGACGTACGCGACGCCCGCCTGCGGACCGTCCACGGTGCTCATGCGCACGGGCACCGACACGACACGCCAGTCGGTCGACTCGCTCCCACCGCTGCCCGACGTCGTGAACGGCTCGTCGCCGCGCGCGACCGACTCCGTGACCGACTCGTCGGGCAGCACCGGGGTGCCGTACCGCTCCTTCGTCTGCGGCCAGACGTGCGGGGAGTAGGTGGTGCCGTCGGCGCCGCGCAGCACCAGCACGTACTCGCTGGGGGCGACGCCCTCCTCGGAGCCGTCGACGTTGTCGAACGCCGACTCGTCGTGCACGGCCTCCTTGAGCTGCGTGTCGAGCTGCTCCACCAGGTAGTCGGACACCACCGTGCGGGTCGAGAACCCGGCGAACACGAGGCCGCCGCCCAGCAGCAGCACGATGATGGCGACCAGCCTCGCCCGCAGCGGCACGCGTGCGAACCAGCTCCACCGCTGCCCGCCGTCGTCGCCGGCCCCGTGCCCGGGCGGGCCGTCGCCCGCACCGCCGGCGGTCGCGCCGGGGACGTCCCCGGACGGTGCGGTGGCGGGCACCGGGTCCGCCACCGCGGCGTCCGGGGTCGCGGCGGTCGTGTCGGCCGCCGTCGGGCCCGGCGACGCCGCGGACGACGCACCCGGGGCCGGGACGGTGGACGACGGCGCGGCCGCCGGCGACGCCCCCGACGGGACGTCACCGGGCGCGGCGAACACCGGCTCGTCCGACCCGCGGCGACCCGACGTCATCGCTGGGACGCTCGCAGCAGGTAGCCCACGCCTCGCTTGGTGTGGATGAGCGGCGGCAGCTCGACCTCCGTGCCGTCCGGGCCGGGCACCGACAGGTGGTCGATCTTGCGACGCAGGTACGAGATGTACGACTCGACGATGTTCGCGTCGCCGCCCCAGTCGTACTGCCACACGTGGTCGAGGATCTGCGCCTTCGACAGCACGCGGCCCGCGTTCAGCATGAGGTAGCGCAGCAGCTTGAACTCGGTGGGGGACAGGTCGATCTCCACGCCTGCGCGCCGCACCTCGTGCGAGTCCTCGTCGAGCTCCAGGTCGCCCACGCGCACCACGGCCTCGTCGTCGGGTGCCGCGCCCGCCGTGCGGCGCAGCACCGCGCGGATGCGTGCCACGACCTCCTCCAGGCTGAACGGTTTGGTCACGTAGTCGTCGCCGCCCACCGTGAGGCCCTGCACCTTGTCCTGCGTGTCGTCCCGGGCGGTGAGGAACAGCACCGGGGTGTGCCGGCCCGTCGACCGCATCCGCCGCGTCACCGTGAACCCGTCCATGTCGGGCAGCATGACGTCCAGCACCACCAGGTCGGGCTCGGTGTCCCGCACGAGCTGGAGCGCCGTGTTGCCGTCACCGGCGGCGTGCACCTCGAAGCCCGCGAAGCGCAGGGACGTGGACAGCAGCTCACGGATGTTGGGCTCGTCGTCGACGACGACCAGCCGGGCCTCGGGTTCGTTCATGCCGTCCAGTCTGCAACCGCGGGCTGGGAGACGCCTGGGAGCAGTCTCGGTGCAGGGTGTCAGCGCGCGCACGACGCTCGACGGGCAGGAACCGCGCCCCGTGGATACGCTCGCCGCGACCGCGCCACCAGGGAGGACGCCCGATGAGCGAGCAGCAGGAAGTGCACCCCCGCGCCCACGCCGTGCGCCGCGTCGTCGCCGGGTTCCTCGTCGTCATCACCACGCTGCTCGTCGTGGCCTCCTGCGTCGCCGTCTGGGCGCACCGCACCGTGCTGGACACCGACCAGTTCATGAAGACGGTGCAGCCCGCCCTCGACGACCCGGCGCTGTACGAGGCCGTCGCCGACATCGTGTCCGCCCAGGCGCTGGAGGCCCTCGACCTCGACGCCCGCGTGTCCGCGCGCCTCGACCAGCTCGACGACGCCGTCACCGCCGCCGCGCTCACCCGGCTCGACGTCGACTCCCGCCCCCTGCTCGACGCCGTCCTCGGCCAGGTGGACCGACCGTCCCTGTCCGCGCTCACGCCCGTCCTCGTCGGCCCCGTCGAGGAGCGCGTCGACGCCGTCGTCCACCGCCTCGTCACCTCCGGCGCGCTCCGCGACCGCGTCCCGGACCTCGTCGAGCGCGCCCACGCCGCCGCCGTCGGCCTCGCCCGGGCCGACGGCGCCGACCACCCGAACGTCTACCTCACCGACGACGCCGTCGTCCTCGACACCGTGCCCCTGGTCACCGAGGCCCTGCGCGAGTCGCTGTCCGGGCTGGACGGCGTCGTCGGGGACGTGCAGCTCCCCGACGCGGTGGCCGACCGGGCGCCCGAGGCCCGCGACCGGCTCGCCACCGCGCTCGGCACCCGGCTGCCCGACGACTTCGGGCAGGTCGAGCTCCTGGACCGGGCCACGTTCGACCTCGTGCAGGACACCGTCCGCACCGTCGACCGGGCCGTGTGGGCGCTCGTCGCCGTCACGATCCTCGCGATCATCGGCACCGTCTGGGTCTCGCCCGACCCGCGGCGCGGCACCATCCAGCTCGGGATCGGCGTCGTCGCCGCCCTCGTCATCGTCGTCGCGCTCGTCTCCCGGCTGCGGGACCTCGTCGTCGACGTCGCCCGCACCCCCGACGGGGAACGCGTCGCCGGGACCCTCTACGACACCGTGTCGGGCGAGGTGCACGCCATCTTCTGGCTCGTCGGCATCCTCGCCGCCGTCGCGGCCGTGGCCGCCCTGCTCACCGGGCGCCCCCGGTGGTTGCGCGCGGCCGAGGACCGGTGGTCGTGGGCGCGCGCCGTCTCCGGCCAGGACGGGCGGCTCGCGCGCGGCGTCGCGGAGCACGCCGACCTGCTGCGCGTCCTCCTCCTCGCCGCCGGGGTGCTCGTCGTCGTGCTCACCGGGTTCACGTGGGAAGGCCTGCTGGTCGTGCTGCTCCTCGGCGGGCTCGCCCTCTGGGCGATCGCGAGCGTCGCCCGCACCGCCGCGCTCCCGGGCGAGCGCGGGCTCGACCCCGGCACGTCCGCCGACGTCGAGCCCGAGCAGACCCCTCAGAGGTAGCGCAGCGGGTCGAACTCGTCGATCGGGATGATCCGCACGCGCGGCAGCGGGCTCGTGAACGCGTCCGCGTCGCCCTCGAGGTCGAAGATCTCCAGACCGTCCGGCACCAGGGCCGACAGCTGCAGGTTGACGAACTCCCGGAACGCGAGCAGGCCCACCCGGCGGTCCTGACCCACCAGACGCTCCACCTGCGGCAGGAAGTCGCCGTCGTGGCTCGCCAGCAGGACGTCCGCGTCGCGGTCCACGATCGCGTCCAGCGTCATCTGGATACCGAGGTCGACGACCTTCTCGTCACCGTTGGCCGCCAGCGGGATCGGCCGGTAGCCCATCGCCATCAGCGCCTGCACGAACGGCATCGGCATCTGCCCGCTCGTCGCGTTGAGGAAGAACAGCGGGACGACGTCCTGCCCCCACACCTTCTGCGCGAAGCCCGTGATGCGGTCCCAGCGGGGACGCTCCTCCGGGTTCGGACGACGGTTGAGGACGTTCATCCCGAGGGTCGCGTCGATGTTCTCGCCGTCCACCAGGAGGTAGGTGACACGGGCGGGGCGCTGCGCCGGGGCGGCGGACGCCTCGGTGAAGAGGGAGGCCATGCCCACAGCGTACGCGCGCCCCGACCGGGGCGAGGGGGTGGATCGACGCGGCACGCCCGGAGTAGCGTGGGCGACCGTGCACGAGACCTCTCCGGCCGCGGCGCCCCGCATCACGGTGCTGCAGCACTCCTCCGACGTCCCGCTGGACCGCTTCGGCCGCCTCCTCGGCGACGTCCGGCTCGTCCGCCTCCACGACGGCGACCCCGTCCCCGCGCTCGACGCGTGCGGCGACGGACTCGTCGTCCTCGGCGGCCAGATGAACGCCTACGCCGACGACGTCGCACCCTGGCTCCCGGCCGTGCGGTCGCTGCTCGCGCGCGCCGTCGGCGCCGGCCTGCCCACCCTCGGGATCTGCCTCGGCGCGCAGCTCCTCGCCGTCGCCGGTGGCGGCAGCGTGGCGGTCGCCGCACCTCCCGGGCGCGAGGCCGGCGTCGTCGGCGTCCGCTGGCGGCGCGAGGCCTGGGACGACCCGGTGCTCGGCGCCGTCGCCCGCGCCACCGGGGCGCAGCGGCCCGACGACCTCGAGCACCCGGCCCGCACCACGCCCGTCGTGTCGATGCACGCCGACGCCGTCATCGAGCCGCCGCACGGCGCGCAGTGGCTCGGCTTCTCCGACACCTACCCGTACCAGGCGTTCCGCTGGGGCTCCGCGCTGGGCGTGCAGTTCCACCCGGAGGCGAGCCCGTCGCTCGCGGTGCGCTGGGCCCTCGGCCACACGGACGTCGACACGGCCGCCGTGCACGCGCAGGTCGTGGAGCACGACGCGGCGCTGGCCGTCACCGGCGAGCTCCTCGCCGCAGGGTTCCTCGACCAGGTGCGGGCCGCCGTCGGCCCCGAGGCGACCGCCGCCTGACGCGGGTCAGCGCAGGTCTCCGCGAGTCAGCGCCGAAGGCGGTCAGTCGGCGCAGGTCCCCGCGAGTCAGCGCAGTTCCTCGCGACTCAGCGCAGGGTCCCGCGAGTCAGCGCAGAGATCCGCGCTGACTCGCGGGAACCAGCGCTGACTCGCGGGACGAGGGTCAGGACTCGATCTGCGGCGTCGGGGTGCCCGACTTCAGTGCGGCGAGGCGCGCCTCGAGCTCGACGTCCTGCATGGAGCCCTCGAGCTCGGCGAACTGCGACTCCAGGGACGACGCGGCGATCTCCGCCTGACCCATGGCCTGGGCCTCCTCGCGACGCACCGCCTCCTCGAAGCGGGACAACTCGCTGGTGGGGTCCATGACGTTGATCGAGCTGATCGCGCCCTGCACGGCCTGCTGGGCCTGCGCGGCCTTCTGCCGGGCGACGAGCTGGTCGCGCTTGTTCTTCAGCTCGACGAGACGGTCCTTCATCTGCGCGAGGCCGGCCTTGAGCTTGTCGACCGTGACGCGCTGCTGCTCGATCATGGGCTGCGCGCTGCGCACCTCGCCCTCGGCGTCGAGCTGCTTGCGCAGCGCCACCTTGGCGAGCTGGTCGAACTTGTCGGCGTTGACCGGGTCGCCGGCCGAGCGGTACTCGTCCGCCTTGCGGGACGCGGCCAGCGCCTTGGCGCCCCACTCCTGCACGGACTGGACGTCCTCGTGGTAGTCCTGCTCGGCCAGGCGCAGGTTGCCGATGGTCTGGGCGATGGCCTGCTCGGCCTCCGCGATGTTGTTCGTGTAGTCCCGGATGAGCTGGTCGATCATCTTGCCCGGGTCCTCGGCGCGGTCCAGGAGCGCGTTGATGTTGGCCTTCGCGAGCTGGCTCATGCGCCCGAGGATGCTCTGCTTCTGCGTCATGTCGTGCCGTGCCTTCCTTGGTCCGTGCGTGCTGTCACAGGTCTCGACGTCCGAGAGCCCCGGGTGGTTTCAGAACCGGCCGCCGCTGCTGCGGCCTCCGCGGCCTCCGCTGCCGCCACGGCCACCGCTGCGACCGCCGCGGGCGGACCCGCGGCCGGCGCTCCCCATGCCCCGGGCGCCACCGTACCCGCGGGGCGGGGCGGGACGTCGGCCCCGCCCGCCGCCGCCCGACAGCACGGAGTCGAGGAGGATCCCGCCGAGGACCATGCCGCCGACGCCGGGCTGCTGGGCGGCGCGGGAGCGGGAGGGCCCGGACTGCCGGGCCGACCAGGCGTCGGCGTCGGCGCGGGCCGCTGCCGCGGCCTGGTCGGCGAGCCGTTCGGCCTGCTGCGCGACGCCGAGGGCGACGTGCGGGTCGGGCTGCGTGCGGGCGTCGGCGGCGAGCCGCGCGGCCTCGGCGAGCAGCGTGCGGGCGTCGGGCCCGACGGCACCGCGACGGGTCGTCACGTAGTCCTGCGCGGTGCGCAGCCGGACGTCGACGCGCCCGAGGACGTCCCGGACGAGGGCACGGGCCCGGGCGTCCGACTCGGCCTGCTGCCGCAGGGGGGAGAGCGTCGCGTCGAGCGCCGCCTCGGCGGTGGCGAGCCGGGACAGCGCGGCGAGCGGGTCGCCGCCGTCCCGGGCCGCCTGCGCCTGCGCCGCGGCCTCGCGCGCCTCCGCGGCGGCGGCCCGCACGACGGGCTCGTCGGGCGCGAGACGGTCGGCGTCGACGAGGTCCTGCGTGATCGACGCGACGGCCTTGTCGAGGGAGGCGGCCGCGTGCGCGAGGTCCTGGTCGGCGGAGTCGACGGCGTCGAGCAGCGCGCCGGCCTGGTCGAGCGCGGCCTGTGCGGCCCGCGCCTCCGCGACCGCGACGCCCTTCGCGCGCCGCCCGAGCGCCGCCCGTCCTGCCTCGACGGCGGTCCGCGCACCCTCCACCAGCGCGGTGGCGTGGTCGGGGTTGTCCTGCACCGACGCGAGCGCGGTGGCGGGGTAGGTCCGGGCCAGGCCCGTGAGGGTCGCGCGTGCGACCTCGACCCGCGCCTCCAGCTCCCCGGCCCGGGCGGCCGCCTCGTCGAGCACCTGGGGGGCGCGCGCCTGGAGGGCGCGCAGCTCGTCGAACGCGCGGGCCTGCGCCTCCAGCGTCGCCGACGCCGCCTCGCACCGACCGACGACGTCCCGCAGCACCGCGTGCTCGTGCGCCGGGTCCGGTGCCGGACCGGCCGTGCCGTCCGTCACCGACTGCCGCAGCGTGAACGCCGCCGCGACCTGCTCGCGCGCGGCGTCCAGCGCCACGGCGAACTCCCGGGTCGCGTCGACGCCGAACTCGGCCTCGGCGAACGCGAGCTCCTGCGCCGACGACCGCACGGCGTCGTCCACGGCGACCAGCGCGCTGCCCGCCCGGCGGCGCAGCTCGTCCAGGTCCAGGCCGGCCAGCGGGTCCGCCTGTCGACCGGCGCGGCGCCGGGCCGCCTCCGCGCCCCGTGCCGTGAGGTCCCGGTCCCGGCGGCGCGAGCGACGCGCCACCACGACGACGACCACCACGAGCGCGAGCCCGCCGGCGGCCAGCAGCCAGCCCACCGGGATGCCGCCGCCCGAGCCGGAGGCGTCCTCCTCGGAGACCGCCAGGACCGCGTCCACCGCCGCGACGGTCGCCCCCGCCCAGTCGTCGGCGCGCAGCTCGTCGACCGCGGCGTCGCGCACGGCGTCCAGGGTCTCGTCGTCGAGGGGGACGTTCTGGTCCACGCTCACCCCGTACAGCCGGTCCTCCGTGGCCACGGCGAGCAGCAGGTCGGAGGTGCCGAGGCGGGCGTAGTTCGCCGTCTGGTCGGCCCACGCCCGGCCGTCCATCCCGTCGAACCTCTCGACGTACACGACGAACAGCTGGAACGGCGTCCGGTCGGCCAGCTCGTCCAGCGCCGCCTGGACCTCGGCCGTGCCGGCCGCGTCGAGCACCCCCGCGACGTCCGTCACCGGGCCCTCGAGGTCCGTCAGCGGCGGGTCGGCGTGCGCGGCGGCGCCGGGCAGGCCGAGCAGCAGCGCCAGCAGCAGCACGACGGCGGGCGGGGTGGCCCGGCGTCGCCGCCCGGCGCGGAGGGACGGCTTCACGCGAGTCATCGTCGCGTGCCGCCCGCGCGGTCGCAATCCGGCGTGGCCGATTTCGTCCGCTTCTGGGTGCTTTGGCGATCCGGTCGCGCACGGAGTCAGTCCAGGCCGTCGGCCCGGCGCTCGTCCACGGTGCGCGCCGCCTCGCGCGCCGCCCGCTGGTTGCGGGCCCGTCGCCCCCGCGGCTCCTGGCCGTCGTCCGGCACCGGGTCGCGCAGCATGTCGGAGTCGACCAGCTCGTGGCGTTGCAGGTACGTGTTCCCCACCGCCTGGATCGTCGCCGCGATCGGCAGCGCCAGGAACGCGCCCAGCGCCCCGAACACGGCACCGAACGCCAGCACCGCCACGAAGCTGACCGCCGGGTTCATCTCCAGGGCCCGCGCCGACACCTTCGGGGAGAAGTACAGGTTCTCCAGCTGCTGGTAGGCGATGATGAACGCCAGCACCCCCAGCGCCTGCGGCAACCCCTGGGAGGTCAGCGCCACCGCGACGGGCAGCGCCCCGCCGATGTACGTGCCGATCGTCGGCACGAACTGCGACACGACCCCGGTGAACAGGGCGAGCGGCAGCGCGTACGGCGTCCCCATGATCACGAGGAACACGGCCGTGAACGCCGCCGACAACGCGGCCAGGACCACGCGGGAGCTGATGAAGTCGGACACCTTCACCTGCGTGATCTCCCAGAGGCGCAGCACCTCCGTCTGCTGCTCCGGGGGCAGCCACCGGCACACCGCCACCCGGAACTGCGGGCCCGCCGCCATCAGGTAGTAGGTGACCAGACCGATCGTCAGCGCCGCGAACACGAACCCCACGATCGTGGCGCCCACGGCGATCGTCCCCGACGCGACGTCCGACCCGTACCGGTCCAGCAGCTGCGCCAGCAGCTCGTCCGACGGCGGCCACGTCACCTCGAACGTGCTCTGGGCCCACTCGCGCACCGTCGCGTACAGCGCCGGCAGCGACTCCACGAGCTGCACGAGCTGCTGCACGAACAGGTTGCCGAACATCGCCATCACCGCGATCCCGACGATCACCGACCCGAACAGGGCCACCCCCGCCGCCACGCCGCGCCGCCAGCCGTGCCGCACCAGCCACACCACCATCGGCTCCAGCGCCAGGGCCACGAAGAACGAGATGAGCAGGTACACGAAGATCGTCGAGAGCTGACCCAGCGCCGTCCACGTCCACGCCGCGACGAACACCGCCACCGCGCCCATCACCAGCACGCGCGGCACCCAGCGGGGAGGGCGCTTCGAGTCGTGCTGCAGCGGGCGGTCCGGCACCGGCCCGCGCACGTCGGCCCCGCCGTCCGCGGGCTCGCCCGGGCCCGCCCCGGCAGGCACGCCGCGCGTGGCGCGCGGCGTGGCGTCGTCGTCGGCCATGCTCGCACCGTATGGCGCGCCGTCGCGCTTGTCGCGGCGGCGACGGGGACGTCAGGGTCGCCGCTGCCCCGTGCGCTCCTTCTGGTGCGCCGCCATGAGCGCCGGCGCCGTCCACACGTCCGGCGCGGGGCGCCGGCGCGCCCCGGGCCGCTCCTGCGCGAGGTGCCGGCAGGCGTCGTCCAGGTCGCGCAGCAGCAGGTCGACCATCTGTCGGCTCAGGTCGACGCGCACCACGACCCGCAGCAGGTGCACGTCCTCGGCGTCCGGGGGGAGGCTGTAGGCCGGGACGATCCAGCCGTGCTCCCGCAGGCGGGCGGACAGGTGGTAGACGTCGAACCCCGGGTCGCCGCGCAGCCGGAACGTGACGACCGGCTCGCTGAGCCCCGGGTTGAGGATCTCGAACCAGTCGCCCCCCGCCAGCTCCTCGTTGAGGTGGCGGGCGTTCGCGAGCATCGTCGTCACGATCTCCTCGTACCCCCGGCGCCCGAGCCGCAGGAAGTTGTACAGCTGCGCCTGGATCATCGCCGACCCGCGCGAGAAGTTGAACGTGTACGTGGGCTGCGCGCCGCCGAGGTAGTTCACGCTGAACACGAGGTCCTCGGGCAGCTTGGTCCGGTCCCGGAACACGAGCCACCCCACCCCCGGGTACACCAGCCCGTACTTGTGCCCCGAGGCGTTGATCGACGCCACCTGCTCCAGCCGGAAGTCGAACTCCAGGTCGGGCTCCGCGAACGGCGCCACGAACGCGCCGCTGGCCCCGTCGACGTGGATCGGGACGTCCCACCCCCGCTCCGCCTTGATCCGCACCAGCCGCTCGTCGATCTCCGCGATCGGGTCCGCCTCGCCGATGTGGGTCGTGCCCAGCACCACCCCCACCGCGATCGTGTTCTCGTCGACCTGCTCCGCGACCTCGTCGGCGCTCACGACGAACCGGTCCGGCTTCATCGGGATCTTGCGCATCTCCACGTCGAAGTAGTTCGCGAACTTGTCCCACACCACGTGCGTCTCCGCCCCGTAGACCACGTTCGGACGGTCCGTGGGCAGACCCGCCGCGCGCCGCCGGTCCCGCCAGCTGCGCTTGTGCGCCAGCAGCCCCAGCATGATCGCCTCCGACGACCCGATCGTGCCGACCCCCACCACCTCCGCCGGGTCCGGCGCGTGGAACAGGTCACCCAGCATGTGGACGCAGGCCTCCTCCATCAACGACGCCGCCGGGTACTCCTCGTGGTCGATGTGGTTCTTGCGCAGCGAACCCATGATGAGCCGCTCCGCCTCCGGCTCCATCCACGTCGTCACGAACGACGCCAGGTTCAACGTCTCCCGGCCGTCCAGCATCAGACCGGTGTGCAACAGCTCGTACGCCGTGCCCGGCGTCATCCCCGACGCCGGGAACGTGAACGGGTCGATGTGCTCGCGGAACGCCGCCGCGCCGTGGATCGGCCCCGTGGGATCGTCGTGCATCGCAGTCTCCTTCGTCCGTCAGGTGTCCGTCTCGACGTCGCAGGGCAGCGCCGCCTGGTCCGGAGCCGCGGCCTCCATCGACTCCGTCGTCTGCACGATCAGCGCGGGGGAGAGACGCCCCGGCCCGGCACTGAACGGCGTGCTCAGAGCCACGACGATCAGCAGCATCACCACCGTGAACACCGCCGAGACCGAGACCAGCGCCGCCTGCACCGCGACGTGCGCCCGCATCGTCAGCACGAACAGCAGCACCACGATGAGAGCCCCGCCGAAGATCAGCAGCACCCACAGCAGCGGCGGCGTCTGGATCTCCGCCGCCACCAGCCGTGTCTCGCGCGCGGTCGAGATGGCGCCCAGCTGCGCCACCAGGTTCGTCGCCGTCGCCGGCTGGAACGTCCCGTCCGTCGCCCCCGACGCCCCGGCCAACGTCGTGAACAGGTCGCGGTACGCCGCGTCCACCTCCGGCGACGACCCGCCCGCCTGCAGCGCCGGCCAGTCGTGCAGCGGCACCGCCCGCGCGTAGCAGATCAGCGCGTGCTGGATCGCGGGCTCCGCGGCCGGGAACAGCTGCGCCTCGTCGAACGCCGTGCCGATCGACGTCGCCTCGTCACCGACCGCGGCGCGCGCCGCGGAGAACTCCCCGAACAGGAAGATGATGGAGAAACCCAGGACGATGCCGTACGCCGTCGCCACGTACGACAACGTCGACGACCACGGGCCCACGTCGACCTCGACCCCGCGCACCAGCCGCCGCACCAGCAGGCACAGGACCGCCGCGACCACCGCCGTCGTCAGCAGGATCGTCGTGGTCGTCGAGACCTGCATCGCCCGCCCACCCGCTCACAGCCGCCGGGATGCGACGCCGACGGCCGCAGGGCAGCACGCGCCGTCACCCGCACCCGGCTCGTCGACCGACATCGTGACCCCCGTCCAGCGGCGACCCCCGACGCGCCACGCACCGACCGGGGAGGCGACGCGCACGAGCGGCAGCCCGCGTCGACGGCCCACCGCCCGCACCGGCGGACGGCCCGGGCGTCGTCGCCACCGTCAGGCTGACGCGACCGGAACCCACTCGCCAGCCGGGGGCGTGGCGAGTGCTTCGTCCCTCAGCCCTCTCCCGTCACTGCACTGCGTCCAGGTCCTCGGTGCCCGGTGGTCGGACCTGGACTGCGCTCCGTGCCGGGCGAGTGCTTCGTCCCTCAGCCCTCTCCCGTCACTGCACTGCGTCCAGGTCCTCCGCGTCGACGATGCGGTAGGCGTACCCCTGCTCCGCCAGGAACCGCTGCCGGTGGGCCGCGAAGTCCTGGTCCACCGTGTCCCGGGCGACCACGGCGTAGAAGTGCGCCGTGCGGCCGTCCGCCTTCGGGCGCATCACGCGACCCAGGCGCTGCGCCTCCTCCTGGCGGGAGCCGAACGACCCCGACACCTGCACGGCCACGGACGCCTCCGGCAGGTCGATGGAGAAGTTCGCGACCTTCGACACCACGAGGCGGGAGATCTCCCCCGAGCGGAACGCGCCGAACAGGCGCTGCCGCTCCTTGACGGTCGTGGCGCCCGTGATGAGGGGCGCGTCGAGGTGCGCGGCGAGCTCCTCCAGCTGGTCGATGTACTGGCCGATGACGAGCACCTGGTCGTCCGGGTGGTCGGCGACGATGCGCTCCACGACACGGTTCTTGCCCGGCGCGCACGCGGCGAGCCGGTACTTGTCCTCCGGCTCGGCGGTCGCGTACGTCATCCGCTCGTGCTCCGGCAGGGTGAGGCGCACCTCCACGCAGTCGGCGGGCGCGATGTACCCCTGCGCCTCGATGTCCTTCCACGGCGCGTCGAACCGCTTGGGCCCGATGAGGGAGAACACCTCGTCCTCGCGGCCGTCCTCCCGCACCAGGGTCGCGGTGAGGCCGAGCCGGCGACGCGCCTGCAGGTCGGCGGTCATGCGGAAGATGGGCGCGGGCAGGAGGTGGACCTCGTCGTAGACGATGAGGCCCCAGTCGCGGGCGTCCAGCAGCTCCAGGTGGGAGTAGACGCCCTTCCGCTTCGTGGTGAGCACCTGGTAGGTCGCGATCGTGACCGGGCGGATCTCCTTGCGGGCACCGGAGTACTCGCCGATCTCGTCCTCGGTGAGCGTGGTGCGGCGCACCAGCTCGTCGCGCCACTGCCTCGCGCTCACGGTGTTCGTCACGAGGATGAGGGTCGTCGTGGAGGACTGCGCCATCGCGCCCGCGCCGACGATCGTCTTGCCGGCGCCGCAGGGCAGCACCACGACGCCCGATCCGCCGTGGAAGAACCCGTCGACGGCCTGCTGCTGGTAGGCGCGGGGCGCCCACTCCTTGGCCTGCTCGCCCGGGTCCACCGGGTGCGTGACGGGCGACAGGGCGATGGGGTGCGCCTCACCGTCGACGTACCCGGCGAGGTCCTCGGCGGGCCAGCCCAGCTTGACCAGCGCCTGCTTGAGGTTGCCGCGCTCGGACGCGTGCACGACCACGGAGGTGTCGTCGATCCGCTCGCCCACGAGGCCCGTGGTGCGCTTCGACTTCAGCACCTCGGCGAGCACCGCGCGGTCCGTCGACTCCAGCACCAGCCCGTGCACGGGGTGCGCGTGCAGGGTGAGCCGCCCGTAGCGCCCCATCGTCTCGGCGACGTCCACGAGCAGCGCGTGCGGCACCGGGTAGCGCGAGTACTCGATGAGGGTGTTGACGACCTGCTCGGCGTCGTGGCCCGCCGCACGGGCGTTCCACAGTCCCAGGTCGGTCAGCCGGTACGTGTGGACGTGCTCGGGGGCGCGCTCCAGCTCCGCGAACGGCGCGATGGCGCGGCGCGCGGCACCGGAGGCCGGGTGGTCGACCTCCAGCAGGATCGACTTGTCGCTCTGGACGATGAGGGGACCGTCGGGCATGGGCGTCCTTCCGGATGGCAGGGAACCTCGGTGTCAACGTGCGCGGGGCGTCCGCTGTTCCGGGGGGCGTCAGACAGGTTCCACGGACGCGATCCGGTGCACCGCCACCGTCAGCTCGGCCTCCCGGTCCGCGTCGAGCGCGCGCAGCCGCCCGCCGTCGAGCCGCAGGGGTCGCAGCGCCCGGCGTTCCAGGGCGCCGGTGCGACCCGCCATCTCGATCCACACCTGGCGGCCGTCCCGGATGGCCTCGTGCAGCAGGGCCAGGGCGTCACCGGGGGACGTCACCGGGTCCGACGGCGTCCCCGCCGTCGCGGCGGGTCCGGTGTCGACCGGCGCACCGTCCGACGACGGGGCGCCGCCCGGGCCGGGTGTCGCGGACGCCTCGGGCGGCACCGCCGTGCCGCGCATCCGCGCGACCACGGCCGCGCGGGCCGCGTCGTCGGTGCCCCGCACCACGGCGGCCGGCGCCCGGGGCGCGCGGCGGTCGACCCGCGACGGACGGGCACGACGACCCACCGCGCGGCCGTCCGGACCCTCCAGCGCCGACAGCAGGCCGCGCCCGCGCAGCACCTCGTGCAGCTCCGCGGCCGGCACCGCCGCCCCCAGCACCGTCGGGGCCAGCCGCACCAGGCCGAGCCCCGCGAGCCGCGGGTCCTCCACCAGACCCGCCAGCACCGCCGGGTCCGCGGCCCGCACGTACGCCTGCACCGCACCCACGCGCAACGCCTCGTGCCGCCGCGCGGTGTCCCGCACGAGGTACTCCAGCGGCTGCGGCACCGGCACGGGGGACCGCCGTGCGAGCTCCGCCAGCAGCTCGTCGCCCGACGTCCCGTGGTCCAGCGCTCGCGTCACCGACGCCGTGCTGAACCGGACCGTCGTCGCCGCCCCCCGCGACTCCACGTCCGCCACCGCGGCCAGGAGCCGCGCCAGCTCCGCGTCCGGACGCCCCGGCACGATCCCCGTGAGGTCGCCCTGGAGCAGGACCTCGTGCACCTCGGCGGGCAGCGCCGCGCGCAGGTGCTCCGCGAGCACCGCCCGCGCGACCTCCGCCCCGGCCTCCTGCCCCGTCCCGGGCGTCCCGCCCGTCAGGACGGCCCCCGGCGTCGACAGCACCCCCGCGCCCGTCACACCGAGCAGCGCGGCCTCCCGCAGCAGCCCCGCGACGGCCGCCTCCGGCGGCACCGACCGCGGCGAGCGCCACCGCAGCACCTCCATGACCGCGCCCACGTCCAGGGCCGTGCCCGGCTGGGCCGCGAGCACGTCCAGCACGTCCGCGCGCAGCCGCGGCACCCACGGGCGGTGCAGGTCGGGCGACAGCGGCGCCCGGACCGTGCCCTTCTCGTCGCGGGAACCCACCTGCCACGGGGTGCGGCGCGACGCCGACCACGCCAGCGCCAGCGTCGCCCAGCGGTCCGCGTCGTCGACCTCCTCCCAGCGGTCCGCGGCGAGGGTCGCCACGTAGGAGGCGGGGGAGTCGCCGTCGTCCGCGACGAGCCCGGCGCCGGCGGCGAGCTCGACGACGACCGACGCCGTCGTCTCGTCCGTCTCGAGGTCGGCCGCGAGGCGGCGCAGGTCCCGCACGGTCAGGCCACCGGCGCGCAGCGTGCGGGGCGGGTCGTCGTCCCACGCGGTGACGAGCCGCGCGACGAGGCGGACCGCCTCGAGGGCGGCGCTCGCGGACTCGGCGTCGACGACGGCGGCGGGCACGTGCCGTCCGTGGGGGCGGGGGGCGACGAGCGGGGGGTCGCGGTGGGTGCGTCCGGCGCGCAGCGCGAGGCCGACGTCGTGCGGGAGCAGGACGTGGCGCGCGTCGCTGCGCAGCAGCAGACCCGCCGCGACGAGGCCGTCGACGGCGGCGCGGGCCGTGGTGCCGGGGGCGGGGACGACGCCGACGGGCGGTCCCCAGGCGAGGGCGTCGAGGACCTGCTGCTCGGCGGGGTCGGCGCGGGGCAGGTCGAGGGGCGGTGCGGGGGGCGGAGCGGTGGCGTCGGGGCCGTCCGCCGGGCGGAGGGGACCGAGCCCGGCGGGATAGGGGCCGAGCACCTCCGCGAGCCCGGGGGCCGGGCGCAGGCCGTCGCCGTCGTCCCACACGAGCGCGGCGGGGCGGGCCCGGTCGAGCACGCGGCGCACCGCCGCGGCGGCGTCGGGGGTGCCGAGGGCCGTCGTCAGGGCGTCGACGGGGACGGGGGTGCCGTCGGCACCGAGCGCGACGAGGGACTCGAGCACGGCGAGCGCGCCGGCGTCGAGGTGGGCGACGGCGCGCTCGGTGCTGGTGCGGCTCGCCGCGCGTGCCGCCAGGGAGCGCAGCGACGACGGGGCGGGGGTGCCGAGGTCGGGGCGAGCCGCGAGCAGGGCGACGAGGTCGTCGTCGCCGCGCTGCCGCACCCACTCGGTGTAGGTACCGGCCATCTGATCGATGCTACGCGTCCGCGGCGCCCGTCCCGGTGCCGCGCGGCGGTCGGGGTCGGCCGGGTCAGCCCGCGGTGGCCCGGCAGACCTCCGCCCACGGGGTCGGGGCGATGCCGAACCGCGCCCGCGCCGCGGTGTCGTCGAGGACGTAGGGCCGCTCCCACTGGTAGCGGAGCTCGCGCAGCTCGCGCATCAGGGGGGAGACGGTCGCGGCGGTCGCGAGGACGGGCCCGCGCAGGGTGCGGACGCGCACGGGCGGCAGGTCGACGGAGGCCAGCACGTCGGTGAGCGCCTGGGCCTGGGTGCGCGGCGGGTTGGACGGCACGTGCCAGGTCCGGCCGTGCGCGCCGGCGTCCGCGGCGGCGGCGGCGAGGGTGCGGGCGACGTCGCGCACGTCGGTGAAGGTGTGCGGCTGGTCGCTGCGGCCCATCATCCAGGCGGTGCGGCCCCGGCGGGCGGCGGGGACGACGCGGGACACGTGCCCGCCCGCGCCGACGCCGGGCCCCACGTAGTCCGAGCCGCGCACCTCGACGGCCCGGACCCGGCCGGCGTCGTGGGCGGCGAGCGCGTCGGCCCAGAGGCGGGCGCGGAGCCGGCCCTTGTGGTCGGTGGCGGCGTCGGGGAGGTCCTCGGTCATGGGGCCGTCGACGGGCCCGTAGGGGTAGAGGTTGCCGGTGATGGCGTAGACCGCCCCGGAGCGTTCGGCGGCGGCGAGGAGGCCGGCGGCCAGCGGGGGCCAGACGGCGTCCCAGCGGGTGTAGTCGGCGGGGTTCGCGCAGTTGTAGAGGACGTCGGGGGAGCCGGCGGCCGCGAGGAGCGCGTCGGCGTCGGAGGCGTCGGCGGACACGTGCCGCACACCGGGGACGCCGGTGTCGCGGCCGGACCGGGTGGCGACGGTGACGTCGTGACCGGCGGCGGCGAGGTGGGCGGCGAGCCGACGGCCGACGGGGCCGGCGCCGACGACGAGGTGACGTTCCATGATCATCGCTCCTTGTTGTGAGCACTGCTCTCGTCGCGAGTCTCGCACCCGCTGCCGGCGATGGCAAGAGCAGTGCTCTCGACGGCCTTCGGGACCCGTTCCCCGAGAACGCACCGGCGCCCCTCGGGCGCAAGACCCGACCCGGGTGAAAGACGGGTGAAAGACACCCGTACCGGGCGCGGGTGAAAAGGCGGGTGAAAGCCCCCCGAAGGGTCATCGAACGCGGCTCCCGCGCTCCTACCATCGTGAAGTCGCCAGCCGTCGCGAGGAGCCAGTCGTGTCGATCGCCGAAGTTCGGGAGCACACCCTCGGTGTCCTGACCGGTGCGCGCGTGCAGCGGTTCGAGGAGGTCCGCGACACCTTCCGCCGGGAGCGCTGGCAGGACGGCTACCGCCGCCGCCTCATGGTCACCGACGCCGTCGTCGCGATCCTCGCCGTCGCCCTCGCCGTGGCACTCGCGCCCACCCTGTTCCCCACGAGCGGCGGGCTGCTCGACGTCGGCGGGCTCGTCGTCGCGATCGCGCTCGCCGTCGCGCTCCCCGTGTCCGTCGCCCGCAGCAAGGGCTACGACCCGCGCGTCTTCGGCTCCGGCCCGCAGGAGTTCCAGCGGGTGTTCGACGCCACCTGGCACCTCGGCGCCGGTCTCGCCCTGCTGACGGTGATCGCCGGCTGGCACGGGCTGCGCGAGGTGCTGCTCGTCGCGGCCCCCGCCGCCCTCGTCCTGCTGCTCGCCTCCCGCTGGGCCTGGCGCCGCACGCTCGTGCGCGGCCGCGCCGGGGGCCGCTACACCACGGCGATGCTGGCCGTCGGGCTCCGCGACCAGGCCGAGCGGCTCATCGAGGAGATGCACACCCGCACCTCCGGCTACCGCGTCGTCGGCGTCTGCGTCGCGGGCGACGAGATCCGCCCCGGCGAGCACATCCTCGGCGTGCCGATCCTCGGCGACGCCCGCGACGCCGCCGCCGTCGCCACCGCCTGCGGGGCCGACTGCGTGGCGGTCAGCGGGTCGGACGTCATCACCGCGGACGTGGTGCGCTCCCTCGGCTGGGAGCTCGAGCCCATCGGGGTCGACCTCCTGCTCACCGCCGAGCTCGCGGACGTCGCCGGACCGCGCATCACGGTGACCCCGGAGCAGTCGGTCTCGCTGCTCCACGTCGACGCCCCGCGCTTCTCGGGACCCAAGTACGTGGCCAAGACGATCATGGACTGGACCGGCGCCCTGCTGCTGACCCTGCTGGCGCTGCCGGTCATCGTCGTGGTGGGCGTGGCCGTCGCGGTGACGAGCAAGGGCCCCGTGCTCTACAGCCAGGACCGCGTGGGCCGGCACGGTGCCACGTTCCGCATGCTGAAGTTCCGGTCGATGCGGGTGGGGGCGGACGCCGAGGCCGTGGTGCTCGACGGCGAGAACCACGCCGACGGCGTGCTGTTCAAGCTGCACGACGACCCGCGCGTCACCACGGTGGGCCGGTTCCTGCGCAAGTACAGCATCGACGAGCTGCCGCAGCTGTTCAACGTGCTCGCCGGCCAGATGTCGCTCGTCGGACCGCGGCCGCCGCTGCCCCAGGAGGTCTCGCGGTACGAGGCGCGCATGCGCCGCCGGCTCCTCGTCAAGCCGGGCATCACGGGGCTGTGGCAGGTGGGGGGACGCTCGGACCTCCCCTGGAAGGAAGCGGTCCGCCTGGACGTCTACTACGCGGAGAACTGGACGCCGTTCGGCGACCTGCTGATCCTGGCGCGGACCGCCAAGGTGGTCCTCACCGGGCACGGCGCCTACTGACCCGCGCACCCCGGAGCGCTGCTCTGCTTCGCGAGCACCCGTCGCGGATGGCATGCTCGGCGGCATGACCGCCCGGACCGCCCGGACCGCCCGCGAGATCGCCCGCGAGACCATCACCCGCGAGATCCTCGACGCCGCCCGCGCCCGCCTCGCCACCGACGGGCCCGGCGGACTCTCCCTGCGCGCCGTCGCCCGCGACGTCGGCATGGTGTCCTCCGCCGTCTACCGGTACGTCGCCAGCCGCGACGCCCTGCTCACCGCGCTGCTCGTCGAGTGCTACGACGAGCTCGGCGCCGCCGTGGAGGCCGCCGTCGCGGCGCAGGACGACACCGACCACGCCGCCCGCTGGCTCGCCGCCTGCCGGGCCGCCCGCACCTGGTGCGTCACCCACCCCGGCGAGTTCGCGCTCCTGTACGGCACCCCCGTGCCCGGCTACGCCGCACCGCAGGACACGATCGAGCCCGCGGTGCGGGTGGTGCTCGCCCTCGCGTCGGTCGCCGCGGAGGCCGGCGGGGAGGTGCCGCCCGGGCCGACCGACGTGACCGCCCTCGTCGCCGACGCCGGTCGGTACCTCGTGGAGCGGGGCGGCGACGAGCCCGCGCCCGAGCTCGTCGCCCGCACGCTCATGGCCTGGTCGGGGATCTTCGGCACCATCTCGTTCGAGCTGTTCGGCCATCTCACGAACGCCGTCGCGGACCACGCCGACTGGTTCGACGCCGTCGCGACCCGCCTCGGCGCGGACGCCGGTGTCCGACCCGCCTGACCGGCCGTCCCGCGCCGCGACCCGATGCGGCGTCAGCCCGGGCGCCCCGGTACCCTGGGACACTGCCTCGACACCCGTCGAGCGCACGGACGAACGAGCACGAAGAGGTTCAGGTGCCCACCGGCAAGGTCAAGTGGTACGACGCGGAGCGCGGATTCGGATTCATCGCGGGCGAGGACGGCGCAGAGGTCTTCCTGCACGCCTCTGCGCTGCCCGCGGACGCGCCCGGCCCCAAGCCCGGCACGCGCGTCGAGTACGGCGTCGCGGACGGGCGTCGCGGCCCCTCCGCCCTCGCGGTGAAGGTCCTGGACGCCGCCCCGTCCGTCGTCCGGGCCAAGCGGAAGCCGGCCTCCGAGATGGCGGGCATCGTCGAGGACCTCATCAAGGTCCTCGACCGCACGGGCGACCAGCTCAAGCGCGGCAAGTACCCCGAGGGCGACGCCGGTCGACGGGTCGCCACGATGCTGCGCGCGGTCGCCGACAACCTCGAATCCTGAGAGCGAGACCAACATGGCACCCGCCGACGCGAAGCCTCGCCGCGTGAGCTCGCGCGCCCGCAACGACGCCGTCCTGGTCGGCGCCGTCGACGTGGCGCGCGCCGCCGCGCAGGAGGTCGCGGGCTCGCCCGACGACGTCGGCGAGCACCTGGGCACCACGGCCGAGGCGGAACGCCTCATGTCGCACCACTTCGCCGCGACCATGAAGGGCTACCACGGCTGGCACTGGACGGTGACGCTCGCGCGGGTGCCGCGCGGCAAGGTCGCCACCGTGTGCGAGATCGAGCTGCTTCCCGGCGACGACGCGATCCTCGCCCCGCAGTGGGTGCCGTGGTCGGAGCGCCTGCGCCCCGGTGACGTCCGTCCCGGGGACACCCTGCCCTTCCGCGCCGACGACCCGCGCCTCGAGCCCGGGTGGACCCCCACCGGCGACGAGGAGCTCGACTCCGTCGCCATCGACGAGCTCGCGCTCGCCCGCGCCCGGGTGCTGTCCCCCCAGGGGCGTGACGAGGCCGCCGAGCGCTGGTACCGCGGGTCCCGTGGCCCGACCGCGCCGGGCGCCGTCGCGTCGGCGTCGGAGTGCCTGGCGTGCGGCTTCCTGGTCCCGCTGCAGGGTCCGCTCGGCCAGCTCTTCGGGGTGTGCACCAACGCGTGGTCGCCCGACGACGGCAAGGTGGTCTCCCTCGACCACGGCTGCGGCGCGCACTCGGAGACCGACGTCGAGGAGCGGCCCAGCGACTGGCCGGACCGCGCCCCGCTGATCGACGAGGTCGTCATCGAGCCGGTCGACCCGGCCGCCACCGACGAGCCGGCGGGTGACCGGGCCGGGTGAGCGACGACGTCTTCGGGACCGCCGCGCTGCGGCACGCGGTCACGGAGTCGTGGCTCGGGTCGGCCACACGCTTCCGTGAGGACGCGAACGCCGAGGAGGACCATGCCCGGGGTCACTACCGTGACCGTGTCGTCGTGGAGCTCCTGCAGAACGCGGCCGACGCCGCCGCGCGCGCCGGTGCTCCCGGCCGGGTGCTGATCACCCTCGACCCGGGGGCCCGCGTGCTGCGGGTCGCGAACGACGGCGCCCCGCTGGACGCCGACGGCGTGGCGTCGCTCGCGTCGCTGCGGGCGTCGGCGAAGTCCGCGCACCCGGGGGTCGTGGGTCGGTTCGGTGTCGGGTTCGCGGCCGTGCGCGCGGTGTCCGACGAGGTCGTCGTCGCGTCCCGTGACGGCGGCGTGCGGTTCGGGCTCGACGGCACCCGCAGGGTGCTGCGCGAGGCGACCTCGCGCGCGGACCTGCCGGACGCGCCGCTGCCCGTGCGCCGCCTGGCCGCGGACGTCGCCGCCCGCGGCGACGACCTGCCCGTGCTGCGCCTGCCGTTCCCCGCCCCCGCCCTGGTCGACGACCGGCACGTCACGGCGGTGGAGGTGCTGCTGCGCGACGACGCGGCCCTCGCCGCGGTGCGCGCCCAGCTCGACGACGTCGACGAGGTGCTGCTGCTCGCGTTCGGCGGCCTCGACGTCGTCACCGTGGACCCCGGTGCCGGGGACGCGGTGCGTGAGGTGCGCCGACCGGTCGGCTGGCCCGCGCGGACGAGGTCCGGGACGTTCTCCGCGCACGAGGTCGCGGACCTGCCGCGCGAGCACCGCCGTACCGACTGGTCCCTGACGTGGACGCTGCCGCCCGACGGCGTGCCGCCCGTGCGGCGGGTGCTGCGCGCCCCGACCCCCACGGACGTCGTGCTGGACCTGCCGGGCGTCCTGGTGGCGACGTTCCCCGTGGACGCCGGGCGGCGCGGCGTCCTGCCCGGGCCCGCCACCGACCTGCTCGCCGCGCAGGCGGGGCAGGCGTGGGCGGACCTGCTGGGCGACCTCGCCACCGAGCCCGACCCCACCGTGGACGTGCTCGGCCTGGTCCCGGGCGGGCTGCCCGGCTCGGACCTCGACGCGGCGGTCCGCCGGGCGGCCGCCGACGCGCTGCGCGGCACCCCGCTGCTGCCGGCCCCGCAGGGGGACCCGGCGGACGAGGCCGCGCTCGACGCCGACGCCGACCCGCGGCTCGTGGCCCCCCGGGACGCGCACGTCCTGGCCGGTGACGCGGGCGACGACCCTGCCCTGGTGGCGGCCCTCGCCCCCGTGCTGCCGGGCCTGGTCCGGGTCGCCGCGCGGCACCAGGCGACGGTCCGCTCGCTCGGCGGGACCGTGGTCCCGCTCGCCGACGTCGTGGACGAGCTGCCCGCGGGGCTGCCCGCCGGGCGCTGGCACGCACTGCTCGACGCCCTGGAGGCGCACGCCCACGAGCCCGGCGTCCTGGAGGCCCTCGCGGGTGCCCGGGTGCCGCTCGCCGACGGCCGCGCCGCGGGGGTCCGCGGCGCCGTCGTGCTGCTGGAGGACGACGACGACGGCGACGAGGCGTCCCTCGCGGCGACCGCGCGCGTGCTCGGCCTGCGGGTCGTGCACCCGGACGTCGCGCACCCGCTGCTGGTGCGGGCGGGTGCCGTGGCGACCGACGCGCAGCGGATGCTGCACGACCCCGACGTGCGCGCGGCGGCGCTGGAGGCCGCCCGCACCCTGCTCGACGGGGACGACGACCCCCACGCCGTCGAGGTCGTCGCGTCCGTGCTCGCGCTCGTGCGGCTCACGCCCGGCGCGGCCGCGCCGTTCTGGGTGGGCGAGCTGCCCGTCCCGACGACCGAGGGCGAGCAGGCGGCGCTGCGCGAGACCACGCTGCCCGGCACCTGGGCCGCCGGGGTGCTGGACGGCCTGGCGACCGTCGCCACCGAGCAGGTGGCCCGCTACGGCGCGCCGGTGCTCGCCGCGGCGGGGGCCCGCACCCAGCCGGAGGTGTACGTCGTCGCGGACGTCGTGACGCCGGAGCCGGGCGATCCCGAGGACGACGGACCCGACCAGCCGGCGGGGTGGCTGGCCGGGTGGGCGGACTACCTGGAGCTGCTGGCCGCCCGGTTCGGCGCGGGCACGGTGCTGGGCGACCTGGAGGCCGTCGCGGACCTGGACGCCGTCGCGGACGACGCCTGGCCGGACGTCCTCGCCCGGGTCGCGGGCGACCCGGCGACCCGGCGGGCGCTGCTCACCCCGGTGCGGCGGGGCCGCACGAGCGCGCCGTCGTACACCGCGTGGTGGCTGCGCGAGCGGCTCGGGGCCCCCTTCGCGCTGCACGACGGGGTCCCGCTGCTGCCTGCCGCGCCCCCGGAGACGACCGGCCTCGACGCCCCGGTCCTGCGCGCGCTCGGTGGCGTGGACGCGCTCGGCGACCTCGACGTCGCGGACTGGCCCGCCGCGCTGGACCGGCTCCCGCCGGTCGGCTCGACCCTGCCGCTGCGGGACGCGCTCGTGGTGTGGCGCGGCCTGGCGAACGTCGCGGTCCGGCTCGACGCCTCCGACCGCGCGGCCGCGCTCGACCCGCTGCCCGACCGGCTGCCCGCGCTCGACGCGAGCGCCGTCGTCGTGCACCGCGCGGACGACGTCGAGGTGGCGGGGACGGCCCGCTGGGCGGCGCTCGGCGCGGTGCTCCCGGCCCCGGCGGGGGAGGCGGACGCGCTGGCCGACCTCCTGGACCTGCCCCTGGCCGGCCAGGACGGCATGCCCGCACCCGACCTGTCCGGGGTGGAGCGACCGCTGGACCCGCGGGTGGTCGCCCTGGACCACCGGATGCCGGAGCGCTGGTCGCAGCACGAGCGACTGTCCGTGGCGGGGCGTCCCGTCCCGTGGTGGGTCGACTCCGCGGGGCGGGTGCACGCGACCTCGACGGCGGGGCTCGCGGCGGCGCTGGCGGACGTCCTGGGTCGTCCGGACCGGACCGTGCTGCTGTCGGCCGTGCTGGCCGAGCCGGAGCGCGCGGTCGCCCTGTGGGCGACGACCGCCTGGGGCTGACCGGCGCCTAGACCTGGTCGCGGTGGCGGTGAGCCCAGACCAGGCCGAGACCGCCGAGGACGACGCCCGTCGCGCAGGTGAGGACGTCGGCGAGCGTCCCGGCGCCGGCGGCGAGGCGCACGACGACGACCACGAGCGCGACCGCCCACGCGGCGATCCCCGCGAGGACCGCCCGGCGCAGGTCGCCGCGCGGCGGATCGGGCGCGGTGCGGCGCCGCTCGGGGTGCAGCAGCAGCGAGACGACGGAGGGCACGGGCCGATCGTACGCCGCGGGCCGTCGGGACGTCCGGCGGTCCGCCCTCCCGACGGGCGCGTCGTCGTGGAACCCGTGCACGTGCGGCACCTGGGCGGGGCACCGCGGGGCGCCTAGGATGAACGTGCGGCGAACAGCACGTGACGCACGCCCCTGCGACGAAGGACGAGGCATGAAGCGAGTCATCACCTACGGCACCTACGACCTGCTGCACTACGGGCACATCGAGCTGCTGCGCCGTGCCAAGGCGCTGGGTGACTACCTGATCGTGGCGCTGTCCTCGGACGAGTTCAACGCGGGCAAGGGCAAGAAGTCGTACTTCACGTTCGAGGAGCGTCGCCGCATGCTCGAGGCGATCCGGCACGTCGACCTCGTCATCCCGGAGCACACCTGGGAGCAGAAGGCCACCGACATCCAGCTGTACCACGTCGACACGTTCGTCATCGGTGACGACTGGACGGGCAAGTTCGACGAGCTCAAGGAGCTGTGCGAGGTCGTCTACCTGCCGCGCACGCCGGAGATCTCGACGACGCAGATCAAGGCCGGGCTGGCCGCGAAGGGCTGATCCGCGCGCCGTCGGGCGTGACGGGACTCACGCCCGACGGGCCGTCGGCTCGGTCACATTCCGACACGCCGACCTCCGGAGAACCTTCACACCTCTGGCACGATTGGCGCCATGGCGAACCAGACCACAGCGCCCGCGCCCGGGCGGAGCGGCATCGACCGCTTCTTCAAGATCACCGAGCGAGGCTCGACCGTCGGCCGCGAGATCCGCGGCGGGCTCGTCACCTTCTTCGCGATGAGCTACATCATCGTGCTGAACCCGCTCATCATCGGCACCGTCCAGGACGGCACCGGGCAGGTGCTCGGCGGCGGCACCGAGGCCACGCCGGACTCGCTCGGCATGGTGGCCGCCGCCACGGCGCTCGTCGCGGGCCTCGTGACGATCCTCATGGGCGTGTTCGCGAACTTCCCGATCGCGCTCGCCGCCGGCCTCGGCCTCAACGCGGTCGTCGCGTTCTCCATCGCCGGCCTGCCGGACGTCACCTGGGCCGACGCGATGGGCCTCGTGGTCATCGAGGGCCTCATCATCCTCGTGCTCGTCCTCACCGGGTTCCGGGAGGCCGTGTTCAACGCCGTCCCGTTCGAGCTGAAGACCGCGATCTCCGTCGGCATCGGCCTGTTCATCGCCCTCATCGGGTTCGTCAACGCCGGCTTCGTCGTCCCCGGCGCCGGCACGCCGCTCGCGCTCGGCAACCTCGGCACCTGGCCGATCCTCGTGTTCGTCGTGGGCCTGCTGCTCGTCATCGCGCTGTTCGTCCGCAAGATCCGCGGCGCCATGTTCTGGGGCATCCTCGCCGCGACCGTGCTCGCCGTGGTCCTGGAGAACACGCTGCACATCGGCACCAAGGCCGGCGGCAACCCGAACGGCTTCAACCTCAACGCGCCCACGTTCGACGGCGTCGTGAACGTCCCCGACTTCGGCCTGCTCGGCCAGTTCTCGCTGCTGGGCTCGTTCGACAACATCGCGATCGTCACCGTCGTCCTGCTCGTCTTCTCGCTCCTCATCGCGGACTTCTTCGACACGATGGGCACCATGGTCGCCGTCGGTGCCGAGGCCGACCTGCTCGACGAGAAGGGGAACCCGCCGCGCACCCGCGCCATCCTCGTCGTCGACTCCCTCGCCGCGACCCTCGGCGGCATGGGCTCGGTGTCCTCCAACACCGCGTACGTCGAGTCCACGTCCGGCGTCGGTGACGGCGCCCGCACCGGCCTCGCGTCCGTCACCACCGGTGCGGCGTTCCTGCTCGCGACGTTCCTCGCGCCGCTCGTCGCGCTCGTGCCCTACGAGGCCGCCGCGCCCGCGCTCGTGTTCGTCGGCTACCTCATGATGATGCAGGTCGCGAACATCTCCTGGCGGAACGTCGAGATCGCGATCCCCGCGTTCCTCACGATCGTGCTCATGCCGTTCACGTACTCCATCGCGGACGGCATCGGCGCGGGCTTCCTCGCGTTCGTCGTCATCAAGCTCGCGCTCGGCAAGGTCCGCGAGCTCCACTGGCTCATGTGGGTCGCGTCCCTGATGTTCGTCGTGTACTTCCTCATGGAGCCGATCCAGAACGCCATCGGCTGACTGGACGACCGCACGTCGACGATGCCCGCCGCACCGGTCACGGAGTGGTGGGCATCGTCGCGCAGTTAGTCGAGGATCCGAGATTTCACCCGGAGTGGTTGCCGGTGTGACGAACCAGGGGTAAGAGGGCATGCCCCGGGCAACGTAGGATTCTGGACAGTTCATTTGTTTCACGGGGGTGTTTCATGGGAGCGGGCGGTGGGCGGTTCCGTTCTGTCCGCACCGCGCTGTGGCACCTGCGGCACGGTGGCCCTGAGCAGTTGCGCACCCACCTGCGTCGACGGGCGATCTTCGGCCGGCCGGACGGCGGAGCGACCAGCACGGCGGACGGCCTCACCTACGCCGCGTGGCCCCTGCCCCCTCGCGCCCCGGCCCGGCCGTTGCGCGTCGGCGTGATCCTCGACGACTTCACCCGGCTAGCACTTTCCTACGAATGGGACCAGGTGCTTCTCGAGCCGCTCACCTGGCGCGAGCAGCTCGTCGGCCTCGACCTCGTGTTCGTGGAGTCCGCGTGGAGGGGCAACGGCGGTGCGTGGCAGTACCACCTCACCGGAGCCTCGGCCCCCCGACCCGCCGTGACCGAGATGCTCGCCGTCGCACGGGACGCCGGCGTGCCCACGGTGTTCTGGAACAAGGAGGACCCGGTCCACTTCGAGGACTTCCTCGACGTTGCGCGGCTCTTCGACCACGTCTATACCACCGACGTCGGACGCCTCGACGCCTACCGCGAGGTGCTCGGCCACGACCGCGTCGGTGTGCTGCCGTTCGGCGCCCAGCCCGCGATCCACAACCCCGTTCGCGCCCACGGGGACGGTCCCGGCCGGGACGTCGCTTTCGCGGGCTCCTGGTTCGCCCACAAGTACCCGGAACGGCGAGAGCAGGCAGAGATGCTGCTCGGCGGAGCACTGGACGCCTCGCCGCACATGGACATCGGGCTAGAGATCTTCTCCCGATTCCGCGGCCAGGGCATCCAGTACGAGTTTCCCGAGCCATTCGCGTCCCGCGTCGTCGGATCACTCGACTACGCGCAGATGCTCACCGCCTACCGTGACTACACAGCGTTCCTCAACGTGAACTCCGTCGTCGACTCGCCCAGCATGTGCGCCCGCCGCATCTTCGAGATCACGGCGTGCGGGACGCCGGTCGTCACCGCGCTCAGTGCCGCCACCGGCGAGTTCTTCCCTGGCGACGAGGTCTTCGCCGTCACTACCCGCGAGGAGGCCCGCGACACCCTGCGGGCCCTGCACCGGTCGCCCCAGCTCCGGGACCGCGCCGCGCACCTCGGCCAGCGCCGCATCTGGCGCGAGCACAGCTACGGCGCGCGCGTCCAGCAGGTGCTGCACGACGTCGGTCTCGCCGACTCCCTGACGCCCGCACGCCCCACCGTCACTGCGCTCGTCTCTTCCAACCGGCCCCACCAGCTGCGCCACGTCCTGGCGACTATCGGGGCGCAGGAAGGCGTCGAGGTCCAGCTTGCGCTCCTCACCCACGGCTTCGATGTCGTCGACGAGGCCGAGCTGCGGCTCGAGGCCAAGCGTGCTGGCGTCGACGACCTGCTCCTGCTGACCGCAGGGACGGACGTCCCCCTCGGCGCCTGCCTCAACCGACTGCTCGAGGCCGCCGACGGTGACGTCGTCGCCAAGATCGACGACGACGACCTCTACGGCGCCTCGTACCTCAGCGACCAGCTGTACGCCCTCGACTACTCGGGCGTCGACGTCGTCGGCAAGCAGGCCCACTACATGTACCTCGAGGCGCACGACGCGACCTTGCTGCGCTTCGCCGAGCGCGAGCACCGCTTCACCGACTTCGTCATGGGGCCGACCATCGTCGCGCGCCGAGACGTCGCCTCTGCCGTCCGGTTCGGCGAAACCTCCCGCGGCGAGGACACCGCCTTCCTGCGCGGCGTCGTCGACGCCGGCGCGCGGATCTACTCCGCCGACCGCTTCAACTTCGTCCAGGTGCGCTCCGGTGCGAGCCGGCACACCTGGGGCGTCACCGAGACAGCGCTGCTCGCCACCGGCGACGTGGCCTTCTACGGACGTGCCGACCGGCACGTCATGATCTGAGCAAGGGAACCTTCTGGCATGGAAATCTCCACGGTCGGTGTGATCGGCCTGGGCTACATCGGTCTGCCGACGGCTGCGATCCTCGCGTCCAAGGACATCAAGGTCGTCGGTGTGGACGTTAACCCCGCGACTGTCGAGGCGGTCAACCGTGGGGACGTGCCGTTCGTCGAGCCTGACCTCGCGACCTACGTCGCCGGTGCCGTCACTCAGGGGACGCTGCGCGCCACGAGCACCCCCGAGCCCGCCGACGCGTTCATCATCGCCGTACCCACGCCGTTCGCCGGCGACCACGAGCCGGACCTGTCCTACATCAAGGCCGCCGCCGAGGCCGTCGCGCCGCAGCTGCGCGGCGGCGAACTTCTCATCCTCGAGTCCACGTCCCCGCCCCGGGCCACCGAGAAGATGGCGGACTGGATCCTCGCCACACGCCCCGACCTCAGCCTCGACGGCGCCGATGGCACCGCGCAGATCCACGTCGCGCACTGCCCCGAGCGGGTGCTGCCCGGCCGCGTCATGATCGAGCTCGTCACCAACGACCGCATCGTCGGCGGGCTCACCCCGGAGGCCGCCGAGCGCGCCAAGGAGCTCTACGCCGTCTTCTGCCAGGGCGAGATCCTCCTCACCGACGCCGTCACCGCCGAGATGGCGAAGCTCGTCGAGAACTCCTTCCGCGACGTCAACATCGCGTTCGCCAACGAGCTCTCCCTCATCGCCGACAAGCTCGACATCGACGTCTGGGAGCTCATCCGGCTCGCCAACCACCACCCGCGCGTCAACATCCTCCAGCCCGGTCCCGGCGTCGGCGGCCACTGCATCGCCGTCGACCCCTGGTTCATCGTCGACGCCGACCCCGAGCAGGCCCGCCTCATCCGCACCGCCCGCGAGGTGAACGACGCAAAGCCCGCGTGGGTCATCGAGCAGGTCCGCAAGGCCGTCGCCGGCATCGAGACCCCGACCGTCGCCGCGCTCGGCCTCGCCTTCAAGGCCGACATCGACGACCTGCGCGAGTCGCCCGCCCGCAAGATCGTCGCCGACCTCGCCGACGTGCTCCCCGGCTCGGACGTCGTCGTCGTTGAGCCGCACGTCGACGCCCTGCCCCCGGAGCTCGCGAACCGCCGCAACGTGCGCCTCGCGAACCTCGCCGACGCGGTGGATGAGGCCGACACGCTGGTTCTGCTGGTCGACCACCAGGAGTTCAAGTCGTTCGACCTCGCCGGCGCGGGCGCCGAGGACCTCCGCGTCGTCGACACGCGGGGAATCTGGTGACCGGCCCACGAGGAGGGTCAGCGCTCTCCGTCACGGCAGACTTCTCCGCGCTCACGGGGCCCGTGGAGATCAACCAGTGCTGCCTGCTGATCGATGACGCTGAGATCGGTTGCCTCGGTCTGGAGTTCGTGGGTTCCGACGTCACTGTCGTCCGGCCCGGGGACCCTGTGCCGCTAGGGGTTCCCATCGTCATGGCGACCACCCGTGTCGGTGACCTTGACGGGGAGGCACGTGCATGGGGCTTGGCCGAGAGAATCGACACCGTCGTCACGGAACGTGATGGTCATCTCGCTCGCCGCCTCCTCTCAGACGACGACCATCCGTTCGGGACCTTGGACAGCGTCACTGTCGGCGAGCACCTGATCGCCTTCGACTTCAGGAGTACACAGGCATCCGACGTGCCCGGGGGCGGAGTTCTGGAACTCGTCCAATGCCTGATCGGTGAGCACGCGGCGGCCACGGAAAGTCACCGTGCAGAGCTCGGTCTCGCGAACCTGCTCGTCGAGACTCTCGGGGCGATGGATCACATCGAGCTGTTGCCTCGGATGCCGGAGCAAGAGCCAAGCCCGGAGCCGGTAGACGATCGCGACGAGCTGGTTCGCCTGCGCAGGCAGCACGACATTCTTGAACGTAAGTATCAGTCGCTCTCTGCCTCAGTTCTCGGGCGGATGACGCTGCGTTATTGGAACCTTCGGAAGGCAATGAGGAACACTGGTGGGTGAACTCATCGACCGCGACGACGACTATGGTCGCTGGATCCTGAACGACTCGACCTTTCGACAGCGGGAGATCAATCGCCTCAAGTCCCATATTCGAGATTCCGAAGACCAGGCCCGGCAGAGGAGTAGCCACTCTGCGCATGGTGTCTCGGTCATCATCCCGACGTATCGAGGCCGCGACCGGATCGTCGGAACGCTGGACTCGGTACATGCGCAGGCCTTGGATCCTGAGCTGTTCGAGGTCATCGTGGTGGCCAACGGCGAGCCAGACGGAACCCTGGAGATCGTCCGCGAGCTGGCAGCAGGCACGTCCGTGCCGACTCGCCTCATCCATGCTCGGCAGCCGAGCGCCGGAGCGGCCCGCAACCTGGGAATCGCAGCAGCGCGGAAGTCGTACGTGACCTTCGTCGACGACGATGACCGCATCGAGCGTAACTATCTCTCTGCGCTCCTCGAACAGGCGGGGCTCGGCCGGGTGGTGGTGGCTCCGATCAAGGATCTTCCACCGGAGGGTGAGCCCCAGGTGGACTCGGTCCTCGCCTCGCGGCTCCGGGAGCTCGTGTCCCGGTCTGGTGCCACCCCGATCGAACAGGTCACCTGGCTGCTCGGATTCAACGCGTGCAAGTTGATCCCCACGAGCATCGCTCGAATGGCGACCTATGCGACCGACCTGCGATCCGGTGAGGACGTCGCCTATATGGCGAGTCTGCTGGGTCGGGATCTTGTCGTGGTGGGAGCGCGTGACGCTGACGACGAGAATGCCTACCTGCGCACGCTTCGAGGGGAGTCGGTCTCTAGGCGCGAGATGACCTTCGACTTCGCCGTACGTGACCGGCTCGCAGTGATCCGGAACCTGCCGGAGCCGCTCAATGCGAAGGCCGCGTCCGCGCAGCGGCACCTGCTCCTCGCACAGGCGAACTTCATTCGCAGGTACCTGGACGAGAATCCTGAGCAGGTCGAACGAGTCGCAGCGGAGATCGACAAACTGGAGATCGCCGACTTCCCCTGGGCGCTGGTCAACCGCGGGCGGGCTCGCGACCTTGCGATTCTCTACTGTTTCGCGCCGTTTCTTGACTCGAGTGGCGTGGTTGCGGCAAAGGCCCTTGCTGAGCGCGATCGGGTCGTGGACGTCATCAGCGCCGACATGGCGGATGTCCGAGGGCGGGACGATGCGGTTGACGTCCTTGCCAGTCGATGGATCGACCGTCGACAGATCGTTCCGGGACGTGCCTCGTTCGGCGACTGGAAGGCCATCAGCGACTTCGCTACGAAGGCTGCCGCTCAAGCCGAGGTATGGCACGCCGAGCGTGGCGGATACGAGACCCTCTACACCCGAGCGTTGTGGGTGGGTAGCCATGTCGCCGGGGCGCTCTTCAAGCAGTCCCACTGGAACGTCCGCTGGACAGCGGAGTTCTCGGACCCTCTGGGGCGGGGCGTGGACGGCTCGCGTCGACCGGGGACCCTGTCGCACAACGGTGTGACCGAGCGGTTGCGCAGGGTGCTCGACCTTCACGGAGTGCAGAGCCCGGAGGATGCGACCCTCTTCGAGTTCATTGAGTTGGTCACCTACGTCCTTGCCGACGAGCTCATCTTCACCAACGCCAACCAGCGTGATTACATGCTGTCCCTGGTCGATCCCAAGGTTGCCGCGCTTGCTCGTGAGAAGTCGGTCGTGCGGGCCCATCCGACACCTATCCAGGCCGCCTACACCGCCAAGGAGACGAGATATCAGGTTCCTGAGAGCGCCGTCAACATCGCCTACTTCGGTAGCTTCTACGGCAACAGGACCTTGGACGAGGTGCTGTTCGGTATCGTTAATCTCCAACCGAAGGTGCGGGCGCAGGTCCGTGTCCACATCTTCTGCAACAAGCCGGTGGAGTTCCGCGAAGAAGTGCGGCGCTATGGTCTAGGCGGAAACGTCATCGTGAACTCTTATCTTTCCTACATGGAGTTCCTCAACGCCTCTACCAAGTTTGATGCCCTGATCGTCAAGGATGTCGATTCGGCGGGTGACTTCGAGCGGAATCCCTTCCTGCCGTCCAAGTACTCTGATTATCGCGGCTCGGGCGCGTCGGTCTGGGGGATCGTCGAGGATTCGTCACCGCTGTCTGAGTGTGAGCTCGACTACGTGAGTCGAGTCGGCGATGGCAACGGCGCAAGAGCGGTGATCGAGGCAATTGTTCGTGACCGTGATGAAGCGCGTTCCGGTCGCGTGACCGGAGTCTGAACGTCGCTGTCAGTGAGCCGTGCCTCCACCGGTTCGTGGAGGCACGGCTCCTGTGCGTGCCGTCAGATCTAGAGGTGGCGCGGGCGACGCAGCGTGCGCCGTCAGACCCCCAGGCGCTCGAGTACGAGGTCGAGGTCCGACCACTCGGGGAGGGAGCAGCCCATCAGATCCTCGACGAAGGCGATGTCATCCCGATAGAGCGCGTGCAGTGCGGCGACTTCAGCGGCAGGGACGGGCCAGCGCTTCTTGAACAACGTCAGCCACGCGGCGTGCTCGTCCGGTACCGAGAGGTCGCCGAGCTCCGTCGCTTCGACGTCTCGCGTGATGCCGAGAATGTCCCGGCGCACCCTTGCGAGGAGTGCGGCCGGGTCTGCCATCTCGTCGTGCAGGACGACGTGGAGACGGTCTGGGCCGAGGTGGTCAGACCAGTGCGTGTAGTGCTTGCGGTAGAAGCCGAGGTCGATCACGCCGAGATTGGAGGGGAGGCGGAAGATGCTGGTCGGGAGGTCGAACTTGCCGGCCGAGAAATGAACCCAATAGGCGGAGAGGGCTCGTTCGACGGGGTTGCGCAGTGACAAGAGGATCTGCGCTGAAGGGTCGCCGTGCTCCCTGATTGCGGAGGCGGCGCTCGAGGACTTCTTCGAGAAGGGTCCGTCGGTCGCGTGCCAGAAGTAGTTGGGCGAACATTCCGCTCGCCAGGTCTCGCCCCGGCCCGCGAAGAACTCCTGGTGCTTCCCACGGGAACCTTCATCGCCCAGGCGATCCGGCCGGTTGTAGAAGTTGGCAGCGCCGTCCGGAGCGACGAAGACTTCGGAGAGCTTCCCGAGCTGTCTGCTGAGCCACTCCGCTCCGCCACGCTGTGTGCCCGCGAGGATGAGGTTAGGAGCGCCCGTGTCCGTGGGGGGACCTGTCAGTGAGCCCGAGGCGGCACGAGTCCCCGAGGAGCGAGGCCCTCGTGCCGTCGGGGTGACCTGGGATACGGCCTCCTCCTGCTGGCTCCATGGATCGCGACCCTCGCCGCCGGTGATCGTGGTGACCAGCTTGCGATAGACGCTGCCCGCGTAGTGGAAGGGTGCGTCCCCCCAGGGGTGGTCGGGACCCGACAGGACTTCGTCCGGTCGAAGCGAGATGACCTCGGCCTGGAGGGCTTGGGCGGCGACGTCGACGTAGGCGTCGAACACCGGGTTGGCCTCGGCCGCGCTGATCCCGAAGCTTTCGGGGGTGGGAGCGCCGTTCTCGGACCGCTCCGCCCAGGGGACGTCGAGCAGGACGATCGCGGCTCGCGGCATGTGCTGGCGGAGGAGGTCGCCGACGGCGGCGATGCCGTGAGACCAGTACTGGAAATGCTGCTCGCTGCCGAAGGGCAGGTGCTGCGAGCCTGCGGGCAGGTACTGCTCCGCGCCTGAGCCGACCAGCTCGTTCGACCGGGTGACGACGGACCCGTCGGGCAGGACGTAGACGCCGAGGCGTTCGTCGGTGAGGTCGACGAGGACGAGGTCGGTCTGAGCTGCGGACTCGGGGATGAGTGTGCGCAGACTGGAGTCGTAGTCCCCGGTGACCATGCGCTGCTGGAACGAGGAGTTGAGGGCCGGGGGCTCGACGAGGGTGACAGGGCGCGTGTACGCGCTGATCGCGGACTGGCGTGCCACGTACTGCACGAGCTCGAACTGGCTGGGCTCGAAGTGCTCGAACGTGTCGCGCGACACGCAGGAGCCGTAGATGAAGACGCGGTGCTTCGTCATCGGACGGGCACCGCGTCCCAGTCGGCGACGAGGGTGTCGACGCTGAGCAGGTGCCCGATGGCACGGACGGAGCGCTCGGCGGCGAGGCCGTCGCCGTAGGGGTTGGTCGCCCGGGCCATGGTCTCGTAGGCGCCCTGGTCCGTGAGGAGGGTGGTGACCTCGCCGACGATTCGGTCCTCGTTGGTGCCGATGAGCTTGACGGTGCCGGCGTGGACGGCTTCGGGGCGCTCGGTGTTCTCGCGCATGACGAGCACCGGCTTGCCGAGGCTGGGGGCTTCTTCCTGGACGCCTCCGGAGTCGGTGAGGACGACGGTCGCGAGGGCGAGCATGCGGGTGAACTCGCCGTACGCGAGGGGCTCGGTGACCGTGACGTTGTCGAGGCCGTCGAGGTGGGGGAGCACGGCTTCGCGGACGACGGGGTTGCGGTGCGCGGGCAGCACGATCTCTATGTCGGGGAACGTGCGCGCGAGGCGGGCGAGGGCCCGGCCGACGCTTTCCATGGCGCCGCCCCAGTTCTCGCGGCGGTGGGTGGTGACGAGGAGGATGCGGCGTCCGGAGTCGGCGAGGTCCTCGAGCCGGGGGTCGGTGAACAGGGCCTTCTTCTCCACGGTCATGAGCAGCGCGTCGATGACGGTGTTGCCGGTGACGACGATGTCGTCCGGCGAGACGGACTCACGAAGGAGGTTGGCTTTGCTCGTGGAGGTCGGGGCGAGATGGATCGCGGCGATCTGCGACGTGATCTTGCGGTTCGCCTCCTCCGGGAAGGGGGAGAGGATATCGCCGGAACGTAGGCCCGCCTCGACGTGCACCACGGGGATGCCGCGGTGGAAGGCGGCAAGGGCTGCCGCAGTCGAGGTGGACGTGTCGCCCTGTACGACGACCGCGGCGGGCTTCTCTGCCTCGAGTACGGGGTCGAGGCGCTCCAAGACTCGAGCGACGATCGTCGACAGCGACGACCCGTGCTGGAAGATGTCGAGGTCGTGGTCGGGAACGATCCCGAAGATCTCGTTCACCTGGTCGAGCATCTCGCGGTGCTGGCCGGTGACGACGGTGACGGAGTCGAGGCGGTCGCTCACCTCGAGGGCCTTGATGACCGGTGCCACCTTGATCGCCTCGGGGCGGGTCCCGTAGACGGTCATGATGCGGGGGCGCGTGCTTACCACGTGTTCTACTCGCTCTTCTGGTTGCGCCGTGCGGCCATCGACGGCCGCACGTGTCGGGCAGTGTACAGACGGGGGCGGACGGGGTCTTCGACCTGGACGTGGGTCTGTTCACGTTCAGAGAAGGCGCGTTCGATGATGGCGCGGGCCTCGTCGGGCTTGTCTTTGGCCACGGCCCACGCCCACTTGCGATAGCGAAGTGCGACGTCCTCGGCGGGTCCGTCGAGGACGAGACGGCCGTGGTTGAGCCAGATGGCTCGGGTGCAGGTCTCCTCGATGGTCTGGGCGGCGTGTGAGACGAGGAAAACGGTGCCGGCGCTCCGGCGAAGTCCCTGCATGCGGGCTTCGCTACGTTCCTTGAAGGCGGCGTCGCCGGTGGCGAGAGCTTCGTCGATGAGCAGGATGTGCGGGTTGGACGCGGTCGCGATCGCGAAGCGGAGCCTCGCACCCATGCCGGAGGAATAGGTCTTCATCGGCAGGTAGATGGACTTCCCCAGTCCTGCGAGCTCCTTGACCTCGGGCACGGCGGCCTCGGCCTGTTCGGGGTTCAGTCCCATGGCGAGGCAGCCCAGCCGGATGTTCTGCTCGCCCGAGAGGTCAGGGACCAGGGCGGCGTTGACGCCGATGAGGACGGGGGTGCTTTCGGCGAGGACGCGGCCCTTGGCAGGGTTCTCGAGGCCCGCGATGATGCGCAGCAGGGTGCTCTTGCCGGAGCCGTTCTGCCCGACGAGGCCGATCTGCTCGCCGGACCGGGCGACGAAGGAGATACCGGAGAGGGCGCGGACGACGACCTTGGGGTCGTTGCCGAACACGGTGCGCGCGGCGCGGGCGAGCGGGTTGCTGCGGCGCTTGCGTTCGGCGGCGTCGGTCGACGGGACCTTGTAGCGGACGTGGACGTTCTCGACGGCCACGGTGGCCTGCGCGAAGGGATCCAGGACGACGGGTTCAGACGCGACCATACGTCTCCTCCGCCCGCCAGAACACGGCGAAGCCGACGACGAGCATTCCGATCGACCAGGCGCCGAGCCCGAGCCAGGTGCTTAGTGCGGGGTAGACACCGTAGAGCAGGGTGTCGCGAGCCGCGTCGAGCACCATGTACATGGGATTGGCCTCCATGATCCCGACGATCCAGGGGTAGGCCGTGAACTTCTCGATGGAGAAGAACACGGCAGACCCGTAGAGCCAGAACCGCATGAGGACGCCGATGAGCTGGTTGAGATCGGGCAGCGCTGAGGCGATCCGCGCGAGGAGCAGTGCCAGCCCGGTACTGAAGACGACCTGGAGGACGATCACGGCGGGAAAGAGCAGCGCCGCAAGTGTCCAGTTCTCGTCTTCGGGGAGCGCGAGGAGCAGGGCGAACATGGCGGCGAGCGTCGGCGCGAGGTTGAGGAGCCCGCGAAGTACGACGGAGATCGGCAGCGACGCACGGGGAAAGGTAAATGCCCGGATGAGGTTGCGGCCGCTGGAGATGGATTTTGCGCCGCCGGTCGCGCACTGCGTGGTGAACTGGAAGAGGAACACCCCGATGATGAGATAGCCGAGGAAGTTGGGGATGCCGTCACGAGCGCCGAGGACGAGTCCGAAGATGAGGTAGTAAGCCAACCCGTTCAGCACGGGGTTGACGACGAGCCATGCCTGTCCGAGAAGAGTCTCGCGGGTCCCGCTGGTGACCTTGGCCCGTGCCTCGGCCCAGAGGAAGTAGCGACGCCGCCACAACTGCTTCAGGTAAACGGGGATGGCAGGACGCGCTCCGACGAGGGAGAGCCGCCCCGCCGACACGATCTCGACGGACGTGGCCTGCTTACGAAAGACCTCCGCGTACAGGTCGGACGCCTCTGCCCGGGTTGTGGCAGAGGCGTCCGACGGCGCGGAGGCTTGGGCCTTCATCGTCGGCATCTTAGTTTGTCCCCGATTCACCCGGGGACGGGTGCGCCTCCGAAGCCGGGTGAGAACGGCGCATGTGAGATGCTGGCGCGCGTCCGGAGATCCTGGTCTTCCAAGGAGTCAGCGTGCGACTGCTCGTCACCGGCGGGGCCGGCTTCATCGGGGCGAACTTCACCCACCAGACGGTGCGGGAGCGCCCGGACGTCGCGGTCACGGTGCTGGACGCCCTGACGTACGCGGGCGACCGGACGTCCCTCGACGACGTCGCGGACTCGATCCGGTTCGTCGAGGGGTCGATCGACGACGCGGACCTCGTGGACGCCCTGGTGGGGGAGTGCGACGTGGTGGTGCACTTCGCCGCGGAGTCGCACAACGACAACTCGCTGGACGACCCGTCCCCGTTCGTGCGGACCAACCTGGTGGGGACGTTCACCCTGCTGGAGGCGGTGCGCCGGCACCGCGTGCGGTTCCACCACATCTCGACCGACGAGGTGTACGGCGACCTCGAGCTCGACGACCCGGCGAAGTTCACCCCGGAGACGCCGTACAACCCGTCCAGCCCGTACTCGTCGACGAAGGCCGGCTCGGACCTGCTGGTGCGCGCGTGGGCACGGTCCTTCGGCATCGAGGCGACCATCTCGAACTGCTCGAACAACTACGGGCCGTACCAGCACGTCGAGAAGTTCATCCCCCGCCAGGTGACGAACCTGATCGACGGCGTCCGGCCGCGCCTCTACGGCGCGGGTCTCAACGTGCGCGACTGGATCCACGTCGAGGACCACAACGCCGCGGTGTGGACGATCCTCGACAAGGGGCGTCCCGGGGAGACCTACCTGATCGGCGCCGACGGCGAGACGAGCAACCTCGACGTCGTCCGCGCGCTGCTGGAGATCTTCGACCTCGACGCCGACGACTTCGATCACGTCGCGGACCGGCCGGGCCACGACCTGCGCTACGCCATCGACGCGAGCAAGGTGCGCGACGAGCTCGGCTGGACACCCCGCTACACGGACTTCCGGGCGGGCCTGGAGGCGACGGTGCGGTGGTACCGCGACAACGAGGCGTGGTGGCGTCCGCACAAGGCCGCCGTCGAGGCGAGGTACGCCGCAACCGGTCAGTGAGCCGTCACGGTGAGCAACCGACCCAGGGCCGCCGTTCCCCGCGGGGAGCGGCGGCCCTGGGCCGTCCGGGGGGCGTCAGCCGCGCAGCGACGCCAGGTACGCCTCGACGGCTGCGTGCGTCGGCAGGAGCCCCTGCCGCTCCGCCTCGGCCAGGGTGGGGGCCGCCGCGTCCTTGTCGGACAGCTGCGGGGTGAGCGGCGACCCGTCGCGCGCGGTCGTCGGCCAGTCGATCCCGATCGCGGGGTCGAGCGGGTGGACGCCGTGCTCGCCGCCCGGGTTGTAGCCGGTGGAGCACAGGTAGAGGACCGTCGAGTCGTCCTCGAGCGACAGGAACGAGTGCCCGAGCCCCTCCCCGAGGTAGATCGCGCGGCGGTCGACGTCGTCGAGCAGCACGGCGTCCCACCGCCCGAACGTCGGGGAGCCGACGCGCACGTCGACGACCACGTCGAGCACGGCGCCCTTCGTGCAGGTGACGTACTTGGCCTGGCCGGGCGGGACGTCCGCGAAGTGGACGCCGCGCAGCACGCCCGCCGCGGACACCGAGCAGTTGGCCTGCCGCAGGTCCAGGGGGTGCCCGACGGCCTCGGCGAACGGATCCGCCTTGAACCATTCGAGGAACACCCCGCGCGGGTCGCCGTGCTGGCGGGGGGTGAACTCGTAGGCGCCGGGCACGGACAGCTCGCGGATCTGCACGGGGACTCCCAGGTCGACGGGTGGGCCAGGAGCACCGTAGCGCCCTACGATCGCCCCGTGACGGACGATAACCCGCAGTTCGCCCGCTGGGCCGTGGTCGGCGCGGGCGGCATGCTCGGTACGGACCTCGTGGCGCGCCTCGCCGAGGCCGGCGTGGCGGCGACCGGGCTGCGGCGCGCCGACCTCGACGTCACCGACCCCGACGCCGTCGCGCGGGTCGTGGCCGGGTACGACGTGGTCGTCAACGCGACCGCGTGGACCGCCGTCGACGACGCGGAGACCCGCGAGGCCGAGGCGTTCGCCGTCAACGCGACCGCGGTCGCGCACCTCGCGCGGGCCGCGCACGCCACCGGCGCGCGGTTCGTGCACGTCTCCACGGACTACGTGTTCGACGGCACCGCCTCGACGCCCTACGCCGAGGACGCCCCGGTCGCGCCGCGCTCGGCCTACGGGCGGACGAAGGCGGCCGGCGAGTGGGCGGCGCGCGCCGAGGCCCCGGACCACCTGGTCGTGCGGACCGCGTGGCTCTACGGCGCCCACGGCGGCTGCTTCCCGAAGACGATGGCGCGGCTCGCCGCCGACCGGGACCTGCTCACCGTCGTCGACGACCAGGTCGGCCAGCCCACCTGGACCCGCGACCTCGCCGACCTCGTCGTCCGGCTCGTCGCCGCCGCCGCACCGGCGGGCACGTACCACGGCACGTCGTCGGGGCAGACGTCATGGTACGGGTTCACGCGGCGGGTCCTCGCGAGCGCGGGCCTCGCCACCACGGTCGAGCCGACGACGAGCGACCGGTTCCCCCGCCCTGCCCCGCGCCCCGCGTACTCCGTCCTCGGGCACGACGCCCTGCACGCCGCGGGCGTGGCACCGATCGGGGACTGGGCCCGGCGGTGGGACGCCGCCGCGGCCGAGGTCCTGGCCTGACGCGTGCGGGACGGGCGGGTCAGTCGTCCAGCAGGCCCAGCAGGTAGCGGCCGTACCCGGACTTCACGAGCTTCTCGGCCCGCACCCGCAGCTCGTCGTCGGTGAGGAACCCGCGGCGCCACGCCACCTCCTCGGGGGCGCCCACCTTGAGCCCCTGGCGCAGCTCGACCGTGCGGACGAAGTCGCCCGCGTCGATGAGGGAGTCGAACGTGCCGGTGTCCAGCCAGGCGGTGCCGCGCGGCAGCACCTCCACGTGCAGGCGACCCTGGTCGAGGTAGGCGCGGTTGACGTCGGTGATCTCGTACTCGCCGCGGGCCGACGGTGCGAGCCCCTTCGCGATCTCCACGACGTCCGCGTCGTAGAAGTACAGCCCGGGCACCGCGTAGCGGGACCGCGGCCGCTCCGGCTTCTCCTCCAGGGACAGCGCGCGGCCGTCGGCGTCGAACTCGACGACGCCGTACGCCGTCGGGTCGGCCACCCGGTAGGCGAAGATCGACCCGCCGTCGACCTGGGTGTACCGCTGGAGCTGGTCGCCGAGACCCTGCCCGTAGAAGATGTTGTCGCCCAGGACGAGCGCGGCCGCGTCCCCGTCGAGGAACTCCTCGCCGAGCACGAACGCCTGCGCGAGCCCGTTCGGCACGGCCTGCACCGTGTACCGGATCGAGATGCCGAACTGGGAGCCGTCGCCCAGCAGGCGGCGGAACTGGTCGGCGTCGTGCGGCGTCGTGATGACCAGCACGTCCCGGATCCCGGCGAGCATCAGCGTCGACAGCGGGTAGTAGATCATCGGCTTGTCGTAGACGGGCACGAGCTGCTTGCTCACGCCGAGAGTGATCGGGTGCAACCGGGTGCCGGAACCGCCGGCCAGGATGATGCCGCGCATGGTCCCGAGAATGGCACGAACGGGTCGCGCCGGGGCGGACGGGCGGATGTTCGGCCGAGATTCACCCGCCGGGCGGGATCGTTTGTCACAATGCCCTGGTGACGCGTGACACGCCGCCGTGCGAGCGTGCCTATCGCCGCACCCTCGCCCTGGTCACCCTCGCCGTGGCCCTGTGGACCACGGCCTGGGCCGTGCTCACGCCCGTGCTGCGCTCGCCGGACGAGCAGAACCACCTCAACTCCGTGGTCCGCCTCGCCTACGGCGGCGGCTGGCCCGCCCCCGGCGAGGCGCACTTCGCGCCCGTGACGGTGCAGGCCGTCGCCGAGGCCGCCTACCCGGCGGACCTGCCGGGCCGCTGGCAGCACCGGCCCGACCAGACGCAGTTCGTCGACGTCACGCCCGTGCCCGACGACGACCGGACCCGGATCGACGCCGGGAACGCGCTGCCGGCCCCCGGGACGAGCGCCGACGTCGACCAGATGACGCAGCACCCGCCCGCCTGGTACGCGCTCGGCGCGGCCGCCCTGCACCTCACCGGCACCGCGGACGCCCGCTGGGACCAGGCGCTGCTCGTGCTGCGCCTGCTCGACGCCCTGCTGTTCGCCGCGACCGTCCCGCTCGCCGCCGCCACCGCCCGCCTTCTCACCGGCTCCCGGTCCGTGGCGCTGCTCGTCGCGCCCCTGCCGATGCTCGTGCCGCAGGTGGGCCACATCCTCGGCGCCGCGAACAACGACGCGCTGGTCGTGCTCGCCGGCGCCGGTGTCACCTACCTCGCGGCCCGCGTCGTCACGGGCGACCTGCGGTGGCGCACCGCCGTCGGGATCGGGCTCGTGCTCGGCGTCGGGCTGCTCACCAAGGTGATGCTCGCGTTCGCGATCCCCACCGTGGTGGCCGCCTACCTGCTCGCCCCCGGGCCCCGCAGCACGCCGCGCGCCGGCCCCGCCCCGGGCGTCCGCACGCTGCGCGGCCTCGCCGCGCTCGCCGTCGCGTTCGTCGTCGGCGGCTGGTGGTGGGCGCGCAACTGGGTCGTCGACGGCGCCGTGCAGCCCGTGGGCCTGCCCCGCGACTACACCGGCATGACGCACGTCCCCGCCGACGAGGTGCTGTCCGACGCGATCGGCCGCACCGCGCAGGCGTTCTTCGGCAACCTGTCCTGGCTCGAGGTGCGCCTGCCGGGCACGTTCGTCGTCGTCGGCTCGACCGTGCTGCTCGTCGCCGGGCTGGTCGCCGTCACCCTGCCCGGTGCCCGCCGCGGCGCCGTCGCCCTGGCGCTGCTGCCGGCGGGTCTGTTCGGCGGCGTCGTGCTCAACGCGATCCAGCACTGGTCGCAGACCGGCGTCCTCGTCGCCCTCCAGGGCCGGTACGTGTACGGCGGGCTCGCGGCGCTGGCCACCCTCGTCGGGATCGCCGTGTGGCAGGTGCTGCGCCACCGGGAGCGCCGCCTCGCCCGCGCCGTGCCCGTGGCGACCGTCCTCGCCGTCGTCGCGGGGGCCGCCGGTCTCGTCTGGGCCTTCGGCGCCATGTACCGCGGCCCGGGGGACACCGTCGCCGACGCGTGGCACCGCTGGGTCGCATGGAGCCCGCTCGGTACGGGCGCGCTCACCGCCGTCCTGGTCGTCGTCGGGATCGGCCTGGTCGCCGCGGTCGTCGCCTCCGCGGTGTGGCCCCGCGCCGCGACACCCCCGCCGCCCCGCCGGACCGCCCCGGACCTGCCCGTCCGTGCCGGCGTCTGACCACCGCCCGGCGCGGCGCACCGCCCCCGGTACGTCCGACCGCCCACCCACCCGCGTCGCTAGACTCGCCGCGGTCGGCCCCGCGCCGACCTCCCGCGACGCCGCCGAACCGGAGAGGGCTCGATGAAGCTCGTCGTCCAGATCCCGTGCCTCGACGAGGCCACGACGCTGCCGCTCGTCCTCGCCACGATCCCGCGGGAGGTCCCCGGGTTCGACGTCGTCGAGATCCTCGTCGTCGACGACGGCTCCACCGACGGCACCGCCGACGTCGCACGCGACCTCGGTGTCCACCACGTCCTGCGGCACACCCGCACCATGGGCCTCGCCCGGTCGTTCCGCGACGGCGTCGACCACGCCCTGGCGCACGGGGCGGACGTCGTCGTGAACACCGACGGCGACAACCAGTACCCCTCCGAGATGATCCCGGAGCTCGTCGCCCCGATCGTGGCCGGCGAGGCCGACATCGTCGTGGGGGACCGCCAGACCGCCACCATCGAGCACTTCAGCGGGTTCAAGAAGCGCATGCAGCGGTTCGGCAGCCGTGTCGTGTCCGCCGCCGCGCACGCCGACCTGCCCGACGCCGCCAGCGGCTTCCGCGCCTACTCCCGCGCGTCGCTGCTGCGCCTCAACGTCGTCACGCAGTTCAGCTACACGATGGAGACGATCATCCAGGCGGGCAACAAGCACCTGCGGATCGCGTCCGTCCCCGTCACCACCAACGCCAAGACACGCGAGTCCCGGCTCTTCTCGAACATCTGGCAGCACATGGGCCGCTCCGGCCGGGCGATCGTGCGCAGCTTCATCATGTTCCGCCCCCACCTGGTGTTCCTCACGCTGGCCGGCGTGTTCTTCGTCGCCGGGGCGATCCCCGCCGTGCGGTTCCTCGTCTACTTCGCGCAGGGGGAGGGTGACGGGCACGTGCAGTCCCTCGTGTTCGCCGCCGCGATGCTCGTCGGTGCGCTGCTGTGTCTCGCGCTGCTCGTCATCGCCGACCTCCAGCGCACCAACCGCACCCTCATCGAGGACTCCCTCGAACGCCTCAAGCGGATCGAGTACGGGCGGGACGCGTGATCCTCGCCCTCGGCACCTACGACGCCGCCCGCCACCCGCGCGCCGGCATCCTCGTCGCCGGGCTGCGCGCCCGGGGGTGGACCGTGACCGAGGTGAACCACCCGCTCGGGTTCAGCACCGCCGCCCGGGTCCGCATGCTGCGCCAGCCGTGGCGGCTGCCGCTGCTCGCGCTGCGCCTGATGGCGTGCTGGGCGCTGCTCGTGCGCGACGACCTCGCCCACCGCCGTGCCCACGGCGCCCCCGGCGCGGTGCTCGTCGGCTACCTCGGCCACTTCGACGTCGTCCTCGCGCGGCTGCTGCACCCCCGCACGCCGGTCGTGCTCGACCACCTCGTGTTCGCCGCCGACACGGCCCTCGACCGCGGCGCCCGCGGCCTGCGCGTCCGCCTCCTGCGCGGGCTCGACCGGCTCGCCCTCGCCTGCGCCGACGTCGTCCTGGTCGACACCGACGAGCACGCGGGGATGGCCGCGGCCCTCGACCGTCGAGCGTCTCTGAAAGTCCGTCCTGGCGGCCCGATGACGGACCTTCAGAGACGCTCGACGGGCCGCGAGGTCGTCGTCGTCCCGGTCGGGGCGCCCGACGCCTGGTTCGTCGGGTCGGACGGAGGCGCCGCCGCCCGGCCGCTGCACGTCGTGTTCTTCGGCCTGTTCACCCCGTTGCAGGGGGCGGAGGTCGTCGCCCGGGCGCTCGCCGACGCCCTGCCCCGCGCGGCCGCCACGGGCACGCCCGTCACCGCGACGATGATCGGCTCCGGCCAGGACCACGCCGCCGCCCGCGCCGCCCTCGCGGGCACCGACGGCGTGACCTGGGTCGACTGGGTCGAGCCCGCCGACCTGCCCGCGCTCGTGGCGCGCGCCGACGTCTGCCTCGGCATCTTCTCCGCCACCCCCAAGGGGCTGCGGGTCGTCCCCAACAAGGTGTTCCAGGGGCTCGCCGCGGGCTGCGTCGTCGTCACGTCCGACACCCCGCCGCAGCGACGGCTGCTCGCCGGGCACGTCGAGCTCGTGCCCCCGGCCGACCCGGCCGCGCTCGCCGACCGGCTCCTCGACCTCACCGACCCCACCGTGCTGGCCGCCGCCCGCGAGCGGGCCCGGGGCGCCGCGCACCTCGTCACATCGGAGGCCGTCGTCGCGCCGCTGGTGGCCGCCCTCGACGCCCGGGGGATCCGCCCGTGAGCGCGGCGCGCCGCGGCACGGTGGCCCGCGCGGGCACCGGTCGGACGCCGCGCCGCCCCGTGGGAGGTGCCCGGTGACCGCCCGCCTGCTCGCGCTGCTGCGCTCGCCGTTGGTGCGCTGGGCGTTCCTCCTGCTCGCCGTCGGCCTGGCGGCCTACGCCGTCTGGGCGGTCCGCGACGACCTCGCGGACGCCGTCGCCGCGCTGCCCGTGCCGCGGCTCGCCGCCGCGCTCGCCCTCTCCCTGCTGTTCGTCGGCAGCACGCTGCTGTCGTGGCGCGCGGTCCTGGCCGACCTCGGCTCGCCCGTCGGGGGACGGGCCGCCGTCTCGATCTTCGGCATCAGCCAGCTCGGCAAGTTCGTGCCCGGCGGGGTGTGGAACGTCGTCGCGGCGGCCGAGGTCGGTGCCGACCACGGCGTCCCCCGCGCCCGCACCATGACCGCCACGGCCGTGGCCACGGGGATCGGCGTCGTGTCCGGCGCCGTCACCGGCGTGCTCGCGCTGCCGTTCCTCGCCGCCGACGCCCTCGGGTCCTGGGCGTGGGCGCTGTGGCTCCTGCCGTGCGTCGCCGTGCTCCTCCTGCCGCCCGTCCTCAACCGGCTGCTGGCCCTCGCGTTCCGGCTCGCCCGACGCTCCCCGCTCACGCCCCTGTCCTGGCGCGGCCTCGCGGCCGCCGCCGGCTGGGCGGTCGCGGGCTGGGTGTGCGCGGGCGCGCAGGTGTGGCTGCTCGCCACCGGGCTCGGCATGCCCGCGGACGCCGCGAACCTCGCGCTCACCGTCGGCGGGTACGCGCTGGCCTGGACGGTCGGGTTCCTGGTCGTCGTCGTGCCCGCGGGCGCGGGGGCACGCGAGATCGTGCTGCTGGCCGTCCTCGCGGGGCTCCTGCCCGACGCCGAGGTCCTGCTCGTCGTGCTGGTCAGCCGGGTCCTGGTCACCCTCGCCGACCTGCTCTACGCGGGGGTCGGCGCGGCGTTCCGCCACCGGGCCCGCGGCTTCGCCCCGCTCGCGCCGCACGCCTGGCTGCGCTGGGACGTCGTGCGGCGCGCCCTGCCGCGTCGCCCCTCCACCGTCCTGGAGATCGGGAGCGGGCAGGGCGCCGTGGGCATGCGCATCGCGGCGCGGCACGACTACACGGCGGTCGAGACCGACGAGACGTCGTGGCGCGTCGCGACCGGACGGATCACCGGCGTGGCGCCGGACGCCCGCGTGCTGCACGGCGACGAGTCGGTGCTCGACGCCGCCGAGCGGTTCGACGTGGTCTGCGCGTTCGAGGTCATCGAGCACGTCGACGACGACGCCGCCGCGCTCGCGGCGTGGGCGGGCCGGCTCCGCCCGGGCGGGATGCTGCTGCTGTCCACCCCGGCGTGGCCGGACCGGTTCGGCCCGTGGGACGTGCTCGCCGGCCACTACCGCCGCTACGACCCCGCCGACCTCGCCGCGCGGCTGCGTGCCGCGGGGCTCGTGGACGTCGACGTGCGCTGCTACGACGCCCCTCTCGGCTACCTGCTGGAGGCGGTGCGCAACCCGCTGGCGCGCCGCCGCGAGCGGGCCGCCACGGCCCACCGGCCCGGGCCGTCGGCCGACGGCGCCGAGCTCGCCCGGCAGACCGCCGGCAGCGGGCGCCGTCTCCAGCCGTCGTCCCGCACCGTCGGGACCCTCATCGCCGTCGGCGTCGCCCCGTTCCGGCTGTGGCAGCGGGCCCTGCCCCGGCACGGCACCGGGCTCGTCGCCGTCGCGCACGCCCCCACCGACCGCTCCACCGTCCGTACCACCGACCCCGTTGGAGGCTCACGATGGCGACGCTCCCACCCCTGACCCCGTTCGGCGCGCTGCGCTGGGACGTCACCCGGCGGCTGGTGCCGCCCGCGTCCCGCGTGCTGGAGGTGGGGTGCGGCCAGGGTGCCGTCGGGGTGCGGCTCGCCGCCGCGGGCCACGACTGGACGGGTGTCGAGCTCGACGGGGACAGCGCCGCGGTGGCCGCGGCCCGGCTGACCGCGGCGGGCCTGCCCGGCACGGTGGTGCACGGCTCGGTCGAGACCGCGGGGCTGGACGGCGGCTACGACGTGCTGTGCGCGTTCGAGGTGCTGGAGCACCTGGAGGACGACGCGGGCGCGCTGGCCTCCTGGCTCGGCCTGCTGCGCCCCGGTGGCCTCGTGCTCGTGTCGACGCCCGCCTGGCAGCGGCGGTTCGGGCCCATGGACGCGGCCGTCGGGCACCACCGGCGCTACGACCCGCCCCAGATGCGGGCCCTGCTCGCGGGCGCCGGCCTGACCGACGTCGGCGGGCGGCTCTACGGCGCGCCGCTCGGGTTCGTGCTGGAGGCGGCCCGCAACCGGGTCGCGCAGCGGCGCCTGGCGGCCGACGGCACGACGACCGCGGAGCGCACCGCCCGGTCGGGGCGGCTGTTCCAGCCGTCGTCGGCGGTGCAGGGGGCGGGCGTGGCGGCGGGGACGTGGCCGTTCCGGGTCGTCCAGCGGGCGCTGCCGCGCTCCGGCCCGGCCCTGGTGGCGTGGGGACGTGTCCCGGGGGCCATGGGGCTGGCTTGACCGCGAAACGCGCTCGCGGATAGGTCTCTCAGCGGGACCGCGGAGCGAGGGCTGCCGAGTACACGGCGTCGTATCGGGAGACGATCCGCTCCCACGTCCGACCGCTGGCCACCTCCCGACCGGCAGCGACAAGCGCGGTGCGGGCGGCCTCATCGTGCAGGAGGTCCGTCACAGCTGTCTTCCACCCGTCGACGTCGCCGGGCAGGACGAGCCGGGCCGCAGGTCTGCCGCCATCCAGCGGTGAGCACACCTCGGCCAGCGCAGGCAGGTCGCTGGCCACCACGGGGCGGCCGATCGCCATCGCCTCGACCGGCTTGAGCGGCGTCACCAGGCGGGTCACGCGGTCGGGACGGCGGGGGACGAGCACGACGTCGAGAGCGGCCAGGTAGGTCCGGGCCGTCCTGCGCGGCACTCTACCGGGCATGGTCACGAACGGGCTGATCCCGAGATCGTCCGCCAGACGCTGCAGGCCGGGCCGTGCGACTCCGTCACCCACCACCAGTGCTCCGACGTCCAGGCCCTCCGCCCGCAGCCGTGCCACGGTGTGCAGCACCATGTCCAGCCCTTCGTACCCGACGACCGACGTCACCGTCCCGATCAGAGGCCGATCGGCCAGTCCGAGGCGGGCGCGAGCTTGACCGGGGGTCACGGTGTCGAGGCCGAGGAGCGTGCTGTCGACAGCGTTGGGGACGACGGAGATGCGGGACCCGGGCACGCCTCGCGACACCAGCTCGTCGCGCATCGTCGCGCTGAGGGTGACGACGTGATCGGCGGCCAGCGCGAGCGACGTCTCCTTGGCGCGAATCAGGGCGTAGCGCTCCGACCGCGCAGCCTCCTCGCGGTCCGCTGTGCTTGAGTGGGACGCGGCCCAGGTCTCCTCCGGCAACCCGCGCACCTCGTACACCCAGGGGAGTCCCAGCCGATCCGCGGCGTCATGGGCTGCCTGGCCCGTCGTCCAGGGCGTGGTCGCATGGAGCAGGCGGGCACCCGCTGAAAGCGCGGCTGCCGCGAGCAGGTCGGCGGACTCCGTTTCCCTCCGGCGCCTGTCGAGGGGAAGGCCCCGCGGAACGAGCCGTTGATAGGCCACCTCGTCGACGACGTCCGTGTGGCGTGCGGTGGGCACACCGATCGTCAACGGGTAGCCCGGACGCGTGGTGGCCGACACGCGGAGTCCGGCCGCTCGCTGGGCGGTGAGGATCGCATGGGTCCGCAGGGTGTAGCCGCTCTGCGTGTGCGGCAACGAGTTGGTGAGGTGGTGGTGGACGGCAACGACACCTGTGCCCGTGTCACCTGTCATGACCGATCCGGGGGTGACGTCGCGGCGTGGCGGCTGGGGGGCGCGCAACATAGAGATCTCGCCCATCAGCGCCTCTCGGACCAGCCTTGTGGATCGACCGTGGGGGCGTGACTCCTGGATGGCCGTGACATCTCCGGAGGCCCAGGCAGCGCGAAGGCGGCCCGCGCGACCCCGCGTGCCGTCGCCGAGAACACGTTCAACCCGGGGAACGACGAGGGTGCTCGACCAAGGCGGAAGCCTGCGCGCTGCTTGGAGCACCAACCATGAGGGGTCGGTGCAGATCGCTCGAAACAGGTATGACGAAGTGAACCGCGCGTTGCGCGCGAGCTCGCGAACGCGCCTCATCGGCGGGCTCCGTGCGGGGCGGCGGCCTGGTGCGGCGGGACCTGATGCTCGGGGGGCCTGGAACTGGGCAGGCAAGCGGGGCACGTCGCGCTGGCCTTGTCGCCGTCGTCGTGCCGTGCCGGGGCCAAGATGTGGTCGACGAGGTCCACGTAGCGCGAACCGAGCACGTCGTCGTCGGCGTTCTCGGCGACCCAGTGCGCGGCGGCGGAAGACACCTCGGGCGGCGCCCCCTCCGCGACCCAGGTCGACCAGAGGGACATGAGTCCGTCGACATCCCCCGGCATCACGACGGCGCCCGCCCCGTTCTCTGCGACGAGGCTGGCGGCCTCGCCGGCCACGCAGGCGGTCGCAGGTCGAGCAGCCGCCATCACCTCGTACAGCTTGGACGGCACGGTCCACTCCAGCGGGGGCCAATCGCGCAGCGAGATGAGCAGGGTGTCCGCCCACGCGTACAGCTTCCGGACCTCGGCGCGCGTCACGGGGCCGCTGATACTGACCGGAGCGTCGAGCGCGGCCGCGAGGGTGCGCAGACGCTCGACGTCGGTGCCCGTCCCGACGACTCTGACGTCGACGTCGACGCCACGATCGCGGAGGCGCGCGGCCGCGCGCACCACGGTGGCGAGATCCTGGGCCCGTCCGATCGTCCCGGCGTACGCCGCTCGCAACGGGCGGTGGTGCAGCGGGCGGTCTGACGGTTGGTCCCCTCCGGACTCGTTTGCGTCCTCCGGCCGGACCGGTGTGAACGACGTGCCGTTCCGCACGACGGCGACCTGCTCCACGCCACGGCTCCTGAGGACTTCCGCGAATGTCTCGGTCGTGGTGACGACAGCATCGGCGCGGCCTTGCAGGCGACTTACCGTGCGGTGGACCGTGGCGCGCACGGTGCGGACGATGCGGCCCCGGACCGTGCGGCGGGGTTCGAGCAGGCCGGCGGGCTCGATCAGGTCCGGCCAGGCGTCGCGCATCTCGACGACGAACCGAGCGCGCAGGCCGCGCGCAAGGACCCAGGCGGCGAACATCGACGGTATTCCTGGCACTGTGCCGACGACGATGTCGGGACGCATGCTGGGGTGGCGGAAGAGGCGCAGTCCGAGTCGGATCGAGCTCCAGGCCGAGACTGCCTGGTCGATCGAACGCGATCGCAGGCTTGCCGTGTGCCGGCGGTAGCGCGTCCTGACGATCCGTTCCCCGTGGACACCTCGGGAGATCCGGCCGGGCGCGTACTCGGGGAGGCTCTCCGCGAGGTCTCCGTCCGGGTAGTGCGGCGGCGGGGCCAGGACGGAGACGTCCACACCGGCTGCGATGAGGCGTGGAGCGAGTGCGTCCCATCGCCGTTGGGGCGCATTCCGTTCCGGCGTGTAGTGGTGCGTGACCAGCAGCAGATGTCGACGCACGTTTCGGGGGGTGGTGTTGCGCATGGCGCCACTCTCGATCGATCGTCGTGCGGGACAGGTGGAGCCAGTCCCGGAAAGATCGTACGGGCAACAAGACACCGTTTCGTCACCAGCCCTTCGCAAACGTGGGTGAATCGTCGTCGCTGCGCCCACTACGATCTGCCCGTGCCCCACAGGACCTCCACCGGCCACCGAGTGCCCGACAGCCGCGACCCGGCACCTCAGAGACACGCCCGCCGTCGCCGCGGTCTGGGACCGACGGCCAAGGCGCTCGTGGGTGTGGTCTGCCTCCTCGCCCTGCTCGGAGGAGCGGGCTATGGCGCCCTGGTCTGGTTCCAGAAGAGCCTTGACGCGAACGTCGAGAAGCTGGGCGACCCTTTCGCGGAGATCACCGATCGTCCGGACCCCGCGCCGTCGGACCCCGAGGCCGAACTTGCGGACGTGAACATCCTCGTCCTCGGATCTGACTCGCGGATCTCGGCGGGAGACCCGTCACAGTGGGAAGCCGGAGCGCAGCGCACCGACGCGATCATGCTGGTGCACCTTCCGGCGGACCGGAAGTCAGCCGTGGTCGTATCGATACCCCGTGATTCATGGGTCGAGGTGCCTGGGTACGGGCAGGCCAAGATCAACGCGGCCTTCTCGTACGGCGGACCGTCGTTGATGATCCAGACCGTCGAGAACCTCACCGACGTGCGGATCGATCACTTCGTGGTGACGGACTTCGAGTCCTTCACGTCGATGACGGACGCGCTCGGCGGCGTGCAGATCCGGGTCCCTGAGGACATCGGTGACGGCGACCAGGTGTTCTTCTCGGCCGGCGTGCATCAGATGTCCGGCGAGGAGGCGCTCAAGTACACGCGCCAACGCTACGGATTGGCCAACGGCGACTTCGGGCGCGTCCAGCGGCAGCAGAACTGGATGCGCGCGATCCTGGGGAAGATCAACAACAACCGCGGCAACGTCGTGACGATGACCAAGTTCTTCGACACGGTCAGCAAGTCGGTTGCCACCGACGACGAGCTCACGATGGACCGCATGCGCGAGCTGTTCGAGAGCGCCCGCGAGGTGTCGACGAACGACGTCGTCTTCATGACGGCACCGTACGAAGGTACGGGCCGCTCGGCGGACGGCCAGTCGATCGTCGTGCTGGACGACAGGCCCTTCGGCCGGCTCATGAAGGCCATCTCGCAGGGCGAGGCGGCCGAGTTCCTCGAGAAGCACGGGGAGGAGCTCGAACTGCTTCCCGCGACCGTCAATTAAGAGGAGAATGCCTGCGCCGGTCACGCCACCCGGGCGTTCTCGGCCGCCTCTCAGGCGGCGGTGTCGAGAGCGACCACGCCGTTCGAGAACGACATGCCGGTGACGACCGTGCCGGGGAAGCGGGCGGTGACCAGACGCTGGACGTCGAGCGCGATCTTTGCGTCGGGCCGGATCTCGACCGACCCGGCCGGCAGACCCTTGGCGGCCAGGACGGACTCGATCCGGTTCTTGGCCAGGCCGAGGAGCTTGTGGGCGGGCAGGCCGCCGGCGGACGCGTCGATGTCAAGGACTGCGACGCCGCCGTCGAACCGCTCCACGCGAAGGCGGGAGCGGACTGCGGGGACGAGGCGCGTCGCCACCTTGAGTGGTCCGGGCAGGCTCCGTACCGCGCGAGCATCCGCGACGACCTCCAGGACGTCTCCCCGTCCACCCACCTCGGTGACGAAACGCGGCAGGGTCGATCCTCCGATGAGGCCGAGGGTCTTGAGGGTGTCGGCGAGGGTAAGTTCGGTGCGCACGCGCACAGGGTAGTGGATGGGACGATAAGGACAGAACCTCCTTCTCGGGCGTGGGAATAGAACTGCGCAAGCCACTGTTGCCCGGGGCAGATGAGTGCGACCTTCTCCTCCCTGACCTATCCGAACTACCGCCTGTGGTTCGGCGCTGCGCTGGTCGCCAACGTCGGCACGTGGATGCAGCGCATCGCGCAGGACTGGCTCGTGCTCACCGAGCTGACCGACGACTCGGGCGTCGCCGTCGGGATCACCACGGCCCTGCAGTTCCTGCCGTTCCTCATCATCGGCCCCTGGACGGGCCTCCTGGCCGACCGCCTCCCGCGCCGGCGCCTGCTGATGTGCACCCAGGGCGCGATGGGCCTCCTCGCCCTCGGCCTCGGCGCCCTCGTGCTGTCCGGCGCCGCCGAGCTGTGGCACGTGTACGCGTTCGCCCTCGGCCTCGGCGTCGTCACCGCGTTCGACAACCCGGTCCGGCAGACGTTCGTCGCCGAGCTCGTCCCGCCGGAGCGGCTCGCCAACGCCGTCGGCCTCAACAGCGCGTCGTTCAACGCCGCCCGCCTCGTCGGGCCCGGCACCGCCGGCCTGCTCATCGCCGCCGTCGGGTCCGGGTGGGTGTTCGTCGTCAACGGGCTCACGTTCGCCGCGACGATCGCGGCCGTCGCCCTCATGAAGCCCGCCCTGATGTGGGCCAAGCCCCGCGCACCCCGGGCCAAGGGGCAGATCCGCGAGGGCGTCCGCTACGTGCGCAGCCGGTCCGACATCGTCGTCATCATGGTCGTCATGGCCGTGGTGTCCGCGTTCGGCCTCAACTTCCAGCTCACGTCCGCGATGATGGCGCGCGTCGAGTTCGGGCGCGGCGCCGGGGAGTTCGGGCTCCTCGGCTCCGTGCTCGCGATCGGGTCGCTCACCGGCGCCCTGCTCGCCGCGCGTCGCGACCGGCCCCGGGTGCGGCTCGTCATCGGCGCCGCGTTCGCGTTCGCCGTGGCGACCGCCGTCAACGCGCTCATGCCCACCTACCTGGGCTACGTGCTCACCACCATCCCCGTCGGGCTGGCCGCCCTGACGATGATGACGGCCGCGAACTCCACCATCCAGACCTCCGTCGACCCGGTCATGCGCGGCCGGGTGATGGCGCTCTACATGATGGTGTTCCTCGGGGCGACACCGATCGGTTCGCCGGTCGTCGGCTGGGTCGGCGAGGTGTTCGGCCCCCGCTCGGCGATCCTGCTCGGGTCGGCGACGACGCTCGCCGTGGCCGTCGGCGCCACCGTGTGGGCCATGCGGAACTGGCGGGTGACGGTCCGCTACCGGCTGCGCCGCCGCCCCCACCTGGAGGTCGTCTACCTCGACGCGGCACCGGTCGAGCACGTCCGCGCCGCCTGAGCGCGGCGCTGCGGCCCACCACCACGGGACGGCCCGCCCGGCGGGTGCCGGGCGGGCCGTGCGCCGCTCAGAGCAGGTGCTCGACGACGTGGTCGACGCAGGCCGTGAGCGCCGCGACGTCGTCCGGCTCGACGGCCGGGAACATGCCGACGCGCAGCTGGTTGCGACCGAGCTTGCGGTAGGGGAAGACGTCGAGGACCCCGGCCGCGCGGAGGTGCTTCACGACGGCGTCCGCGTCCACGGCGTCGTCGAGGTCGATCGTCCCGACCACGGTGGACCGCTCCGCGGGCTCCGCGACGAACGGCGTCGCCCACTCCCGCTCCGCGGCCCAGCCGTAGAGCAGCCCGGCCGACCGCTCGCAGCGCGCCACCGACCAGTCGAGACCGCCCTGGTCGAGCAGCCACTCGACCTGGTCGGCCAGCATGACGAGCGTCGCCACGGCCGGGGTGTTGAGGGTCTGGTCGAGGCGGGAGTTCGCGGCCGCCGTGGTGAGCGACAGGAACTCCGGCACCCAGCGGTCGCCGCCGGACGCCTCGACCTGCTCGGCCCGCTCCAGCGCGGCCGGCGAGCACAGCGCGATCCACAGGCCGCCGTCGGCGCCGAACACCTTCTGCGGCGCGAAGTAGTACACGTCCGTCTCGTGCAGGTCCACGGGCAATGCCCCCGCGCCCGAGGTGGCGTCGGTGAGGACGAGGGCGTCGCCGCCGGCGGGACGTCGCACGGGCGCCATCGCACCCGTGGACGTCTCGTTGTGGGGCGTCGCGTACACGTCGACGTCGTCGGCCGGCTCGAGGTACGCGACGCCGCCGGGCGCCGCCTCGACGACCTGCGGGTCGCGGAGGAACGGCGCGCGGCGGGTGGCGGCGGCGAACTTGCCGCCGAACTCCCCGAACACGGCGTGCTGGGCGCGACGGCGCACCAGCGACGCGGTGGCGACCTCCCAGAACGCGGTCGACCCGCCGTTGCCGAGCACGACCTCGTAGCCGTCCGGCAGCGTGAACAGCTCGGCCAGCCCGGTGCGGACCCGGCGCACCACGTCCTTGACGGGCGGCTGCCGGTGCGACGTGCCCAGGACGGGCCGGGCCGGGTCGCCGGCCGCCACGAGCGCGTCCACCTGCCCGGTGCGCACCTTGGACGGGCCGGAGCCGAACCGGCCGTCCGAGGGCAGCAGCGACGCGGGGATGTGCAGGGTCATGTCGGGCTCCGTGGCTCGCGAGGAGGGGTGGGGCGGCCCGTCGCCGGGGCACGGCGAGCGGGGCACGTGCGAATAGACTAGGCCCGGGCCTCAAGACGGGAGCGGACGTGACGGACCTGATCGACACCACCGAGATGTACCTCAAGACGATCTACGAGCTCGGCGAGGAGGGCATCCCCCCGCTGCGCGCCCGGATCGCGGAGCGTCTGGGGCACTCGGGGCCGACCGTCTCCCAGACCGTGGCGCGCATGGAGCGCGACGGCCTGGTCGTGGTCACCGGCGACCGTCACCTGGAGCTCACCGGGTCGGGCCAGGCCAAGGCCACCCGCGTGATGCGCAAGCACCGGCTGGCCGAGCGGCTGCTCACCGACGTCATCAAGCTCGACTGGGAGCACGTGCACAACGAGGCGTGCCGCTGGGAGCACGTGATGAGCGACCTCGTGGAGCGCCGGCTCGTCACGCTCCTGGACCACCCGCACTACGACCCGTACGGCAACCCGATCCCGGGCCTGTCCGAGCTGGGGGAGCAGTACGAGGAGGTGCCCTTCCTCGACGGCGTGCAGTCGCTCCCGACGTTCCTGGCCGGGCAGCCCGACGGCGGCACGATCGTGCTGCAGCGCATCGCGGAGCCGGTGCAGGTCGACGACGAGTTCCTCGCGCGGCTGGCGGGCGTGGGCCTGCTCCCGGGCGTGCGGATCACCGCGGAGCGCTCCGGCAACGACTTCGTGGTGCAGCCGGAGGACGGGGACGAGGCGCTCGAGCTGCCCGAGGACCTGGCCAAGCACCTGTTCGTCGCCCGCGTCTGAACCCTGGTGGGGGCGTCGCGGCGCCCGGTCCGGTCCCGCCGGGCACCGGCGTGACCGGAACGTGACATCGCACCCGGGTTCCGGTACGGTCGGACTCGCTCGCCCGGGTGTCCTGGGCGGGTGCCGGGTCGGACGCCGAGTCCTGCCACCGTCCCGGTTCCCACGGATGACCGTACGGCAGGAGCGGGGGACCCAATTCTGGGCATCGGAGACGGTGTCCTCGGGGTGAAGCCGGACAGGACGTGAGTCCTGGAAGGCCGGGTGCATCTCCCACCCGAACCCGACAGCTGACCTCGTAGGCGACCGGAGGGGTACACCGTGACTGCTCGCACCACGCTCGGCAAGCACCGCGCCGCACGCCGTCCGCTGATGGCCGCGCCGACCGCTGCCGCCGCCGGCCGTCGGGTCGCCGTCGTCGCCACCGCCGGTGGCCTCCTGGTCTCGACCATCGGTGGCGCCACCGCCGCGCACGCCGCGCCGGTCGATGCGGACGCCGCCAAGAAGCTCAGCACCGTGGACCTGGGTGCGCTGACCGACCAGGCCCGCGAGGCCCTGGAGTCGGCTCCGGTCGTGACGGTCGACGCGGACGCGAAGGTCGACGTCGAGAAGATCACGCCGAGGATCGCCAAGAAGGCGGAGATCAAGGCGGCCCCGGAGCCCGAGCCCGTCGTCGAGCGCACGGTCGCCCCGTCGCGCTCCGCCGAGCGCACCGAGGTCTCCTCCTCCACCGAGACGTCGACCGAGGCCTCCTCGGTCCCGGCCTCCGCCGTCGGCTCGTCGGTGATCTCCGTGGCGTCGCGCTACGTGGGCGTCCCCTACGTCTCGGGCGGCACCACCCCCTCGGGCTTCGACTGCTCGGGCTTCACCCAGTACGTCTTCGCGCAGGTCGGCATCTCGCTGCCGCGCTCCTCCTCGGACCAGCGCTACGCCGGCACCGTCGTGTCGCGTGCCGCCGCGCAGCCGGGCGACCTCATCTGGACCCCGGGCCACATCGCGATCTACGCGGGCGGCAACACGCAGATCGACGCGCCCCGCCCGGGCAAGACGATCCAGTTCCGCAGCATCTGGCAGTCCAACCCGACGTTCATCCGCGTCGGCTGAGACGGCCCGCCCCGGCCTTCGGAGGCCCGGTCCGCACCACGGTGCGGACCGGGCCTCCGGCCGTTGCCGGCGCGTCGTCGCAGGGCGCTCGGCCGCGGCCTGCCGGTGCTGGTGAGCGGCCTCCGACGCCCCGCTGACGGCCGCGCGAACGACGCGTCACGAGGTCGTGATCGAAACGTGACATCAGCCCGTCGATCCGATACGGTTCATCCGTCGGCGGAGCACTCCGCCGACCCTCGACCGGACGCCGAGTCCTGCCACCGGTCGGGGAGCCGGAACCCATGGCAGGAGCGGGGGACCCAATTCTGGGCATCGGAGACGGTGTCCTCGGGGTGAAGCCGGACAGGACGAGAGTCCTGGAAGGCCGGGTGATTCTCCCACCCGAACCCGACAGCTGACCTCGTAGGCGACGGGAGAGGAACACTGTTGAACGCACGCACCACCCTGCGCGGACGGCATCGCGCCGCACGCCGTCCCCTGATGGCTGCTCCCTCGGGCGCGGCCGGCCGTCGGGTCGCCGTCGTCGCCACCGCCGGTGGCCTCCTGGTCTCGACCATCGGTGGCGCCACCGCCGCGCACGCCGCGCCGGTCGACTCCGACGCCGCCAAGAAGCTCAGCACCGTGGACCTGGGTGCGCTGACCGACCAGGCCCGCGAGGCCCTGGAGTCGGCTCCGGTCGTGACGGTCGACGCGGACGCGAAGGTCGACGTCGAGAAGATCACGCCGAAGATCGCCAAGAAGGCGGAGATCAAGGCGGCCCCGGAGCCCGAGCCCGTCGTCGAGCGCACGGTCGCCCCGTCGCGCTCCGCCGAGCGCACCGAGGTCTCCACCTCGTCGTCGTCCACCGAGACCGCGACCCCCGTCGCCTCGAACGGCTCCCGTGGCGCGCAGGCCGTGTCCATCGCGGCGCGCTACATCGGCGTGAAGTACGTCGTGGGCGGCGCCTCGCCGTCGGGCTTCGACTGCTCGGGTCTGGTCACCTACGCCTACGCCCAGCTCGGCGTCTCCCTGCCCCGGTCGTCCAGCGCGATCCGCACCGCGAGCAACGTCGCGGTCGTGTCCCAGGCGGAGGCCCAGCCGGGCGACCTCATCTGGTCCCCGGGCCACATCTCGATCTACGCCGGTGGCGGCCAGCAGGTCGAGGCCACGCGCCCCGGCGGCTGGATCGTCCGCCAGTCGAGCCTCTGGCAGTCCAGCCCGGTCTTCCTCCGGGTCCTCGGCTGACCGTCGCGTCACTCCGACGAACGCCCCGGCACCTCCACGGTGCCAGGGCGTTCGTCGTCCCGCCGACCGCGTGCTTTGCTACGCCTTTCGCCCTGCTTTCGCTACCCTTGAAGCAGGAATGACGGACGTCGAGGTCCGGTCACGACGGGAGGCGCGAGATGACACGTCCTGAGGTGGTTCTGGTCGGGGTCGACGGATCCCCTGCGAGCCTGCACGCCCTCGACTGGGCCGCGGCGTACGCGGAACGCGTCGGCTGGGGCGTGCACGTGGTCTGCAGCTACTCGCTGCCGTCGTTCACCGCCGCCTCCCTCGACGGCGGCTACGCGGCCCTCGACGACACCGCCATCGCGGAGGGCGCGAAGGCCGTCCTCGCGGAGGCGGAGGCGCGCCTGGCGGGCCGTGCCGTCGCCGTGCAGGGCACGGTCGCGACCGGCGACGCCGCCGGGGTGCTGGTCGAGCTGTCCGCCGAGCACAGCCTGGCCGTCGTGGGGACGCGCGGGCGCGGCGGCTTTACGGAGCGACTCCTGGGGACGGTGTCGTCCGCGCTGCCGGCGCACGCCCACTGCCCCACGGTCGTGGTGCCGTACCGGGGCGGTGCGGACGACCCCGACCGCCGTGACGCCGACTCGGTGCACGACGTGCACCGGATCGTCGTGGGGGTGGACGGGTCGCCGTCGGCGGAGGTCGCCCTGCGGCACGCGGTGCGGCAGGCGGAGACCTGGGGTGCGGAGCTCGTCGCGGTCGCCGGGGTGCCGCTCGGCACGGGTGCCGGGATGCTGGCCTGGCTGCCGTCCCAGATCGACCACGAGCAGGTGCTGGACGACGTCAAGGCCGGGCTCGACGTCATCGTCGACCGCGTCGCGGCGGACCACCCCGGGCTGACCATCAAGCGGCACGTCCTGGACGGTTCCGGGGCGGAGCTGCTCACGGAGTTCTCGACGGCCGCCGACCTCATCGTCGTGGGGTCGCGAGGCCGGGGCGGGTTCCGGGGCCTGCTGCTGGGTTCGACGAGCCAGGCGGTGCTCCACCACGCGAAGTGCCCGGTGCTGGTCGTGACCCGCAAGTGCGACAAGGAGCTCCAGGAGGAGTCCGCCGCCTGACCCAGCCCCGCTGCGGGCAGGAGATCTGCGGTGCGAAGGCCTCGCCCGACGGCGGATCTCCTGCCCACAGCGGGGCCGGGGGTGGAGCGGTCAGTGCCGGGTGCGGTACAGGTGCATGGTGATCGGCGCGAAGATCGCGGTCATCACCACGGCGGAGACGAGGACGGTGACGATCTCCCCGGTGCTCGCGACGCCCGCCATGAGACCACGGACCGCGGTGACGAGGTGGGAGACCGGGTTGAGCTCGACGAACCGCTGCAGGCCCGACGGCATGGTGGACGGGTCCACGAAGATGTTCGACGCGAACGTCAGCGGCATGAGGACCATCATCGACACCCCCATGACGGCGTTCGGGGTGCGCAGCAGCAGCCCGAGGATGGTGAAGATCCAGCTCAGCGCGAAGGCGAACACGAGCAGCAGCGCGACGCCCGCGACGACGCCGACCACGCCGCCGTCGGGCCGGAACCCGAGGACGAGGCCGAGCCCGATGCACATGACCGACGCGATCGAGTAGCGCACCGTGTCGCCGAGCAGGGCGCCGACGATGGGTGCCGGACGCCAGATCGGCAGGGACCGGAACCGGTCGAACACGCCCTTGGTGATGTCGGTGTTGAGCGTGTAGCCCGTGTACACGGTGACGATGACGATGGTCTGCACGAGGATGCCCGGCAGCAGGAACTGGATGTAGGCCTGCGTCGACCCGGCCAGCGCCCCGCCGAACAGGTACGTGAACATCAGCGTGAAGATGACGGGGGAGACGAGCACGTCGAAGAGCTGCTCGGGGACGTGCTTGATCTTGAGCAGGGCCCGCCAGGCGAACGTCAGCGAGCAGGACACGGCGCCGGGCCGCGGCGGGCGCGCCTCGAGGGCGACGGCGTCGCGCAGGGTGGTGGTGCTGAGGTCGGCGGTGGTCATCGGGAGACCTCCTCGGCGGCGGGTTCGGCGTCCGGGTCGTCGACGGGCAGGGGCTTGCCCGTCAGGGTGAGGAAGACCTCGTCGAGGCTCGGCTGGCCGAGCGCGAGCTCGGGGACGGCGATGCCGGCCTCGCCGAGGGCGGGCAGGACCTGCGCCACGAGGTGCGCGCCGTCGTCGGGGACGCGGGCGCTCAGGGCGTACGGGTCGGTGGGGAGGGTCGGGCGGGTGCCGAGGGTGCGGGCGAGGATGTCGGCGGCCTCGGCCCGGCGGGACGAGTCGGCGAGGCGGAGGTCGACGGTGCCCTGCCCGACGGACCGTTTGAGCTCCGTCGGCGTGCCCTCCGCGACGAGGCGGCCCGCGTCGATGACGCCGATGCGGTCGGCGAGCTGGTCGGCCTCCTCCAGGTACTGCGTGGTGAGCAGGACGGTCGCGCCGTCGTCGACGAGGACGCGGACGATGTCCCACACCTGGTTGCGGGAGCGGGGGTCGAGGCCGGTGGTCGGCTCGTCGAGGAACAGCACGCGCGGGGACAGCACGAGGGAGGCGGCGAGGTCGATGCGGCGCCGCATCCCGCCGGAGTAGGTCTTGACCTGGCGGGAGCCTGCGTCGGTGAGGCTGAACGCCTCGAGCAGGTCGGCGACGCGGCCCTTCGCGGCGCTGCCGCGGAACCCGTACAGCCGGGCCAGCATGAGCAGGTTCTCCGTGCCGGTGAGGTCCTCGTCCACGGACGCGTACTGGCCGGTGAGACCCACGGCGGCGCGGACGGCGTCGGCCTCGGCGACGACGTCGTGCCCGAGCACGCGCGCGGTGCCGGCGTCGGCGCGCAGCAGCGTGGCGAGCATCCGCACGACCGTCGTCTTGCCGGCGCCGTTGGGGCCGAGCAGCCCGTAGACGCTGCCCGCGGGGACGGCGAGGTCGACGCCGTCGACGGCCCGGGTGGTCTTCTTGCCGGAGGTGAAGTGCTTGACGAGGCCGGTGGCCTCGACCGCGAGGGGCGGTCCGCCCGTGGCGTCGCTCATGGGATCTCCTCGATGATGTCCGTCCAACCTAGAACGTAGGACGGCCCACCGACAGGCTTTTCATCGGTCCCGCAGCACGGCCCGGACGAGATCGAGGATCGCGGCGTCGTCCAGACCGTCGGCCCGGGCCCGGTCCACCAGGGCGCGGACCGACCGGACCAGGGCGCCGTGCCCGGCGTCGGGGGTGCCGGCCACGACGGTCCCGGTGCGGCGGCGGGAGACGACGACCCCCGACTGCTCGAGCTCGCGGTAGGCACGCTGCACGGTGCCGACGGCGATCCCCAGGTCGTGGGCCAGGGTGCGGGACGCGGGCAGCCGGTCCCCGGGCGCGAGGTCCCCGACGGCGACCAGCCCGGCGACCTGGCTCCGGATCTGCTCGTAGACGGGGGTGGGGGAGCGCAGGTCGACGCGGATCCCGGTCACCGGGTCTCCGTGGTCGTCGGGGTGGGCGCGGTGCGTGGCTCGCGTCGTCGTGCGGCGCCGACGGCGGTCACCGCGGCGACGGCTGATCCGACGGCGACGAGCAGCGCCATGACGAGTGCGGCGGTGCCGAGCGTGGTCAGGGCGGGGTCGGTCGACGTCTGCCAGAGGTCGTCGACGGCGTAGTGGGCGGTTCCCGCGTTCCGGGCTGCCCCTCCGGCGGTGGCGAGCACGACGGCGGCCGCACCGCCGACGCAGAGCTGCAGCACCGCGAGCAGCCGTGCCGTGGAGGCGCGCCGCAGGACGTCGTCCTCGGCGTGCCCGAGCCCTTCCAGGGGGGCCCGACGGGCGACGACGCCCAGCGTGACGGCCGCGGCGACGAGCGCGACGGCGAGGCCGAGGAGCATCGGCACCCCGTAGGGCCAGCCGGGGTACGGTCCCGCGGCGCCGGACACCGTGCCACCGCCGGGCAGGGGGCGCTCGGGCGAGGCGACGGTGGTGCTGTCGGTGGCGGTGAGCCCGGTGACGACCAGGACGACGACGAGCAGGGCGGCGGTGGCGAGGAGCAGCAGGAGCCGCCACCCGGCGAGCTCGCGGACCGTCCGGCGGGTCAGCGGCGCGGTGCGGACCGTCCCGCGCGGTCGGGGCCAGGTGAGCTCGCCCGCGACGCGGACGAGGCAGGCGGCGACGGCGACGGCGAACGGACCGGCCGCGAGCAGGGCGCCCGGTGCCGGGGGTGCCGGGAGGTACGACGCGGTCCAGGTGACCGGCAGGGAGAGGACGCCGACGGCGGTGAGCAGCGCGGCGAGGACGGTGGTGAGGGTGATGAGGGTGTCGTGCCGGCGGGCGGCGCGCACGGGTTCGGCGTCGTGCCGTCCCGTCGTGGCGAGCACGACCCCGGCGACGAGGGCGGGGACGACGACGACCAGCCCGAGCAGCACGACGACGGCGAACGCGGCCATCGCTCCTCCAGTTCATTGAACCAATGTGTTGACTCAATGAACCATAGCCAGGGGATCGGAGGACGGCAACCCCGCGGGCTATCGTGGCGCCATGACCCTCACCGGCGCCGCCGAGCGCACCCCCGCCGCGACGTCGGCGCGCCTCAACACCGCGTACCTCGCGCACTGGGTCACCACCCAGGCCGCCCGCCACCGGGTCCCGGGCGTGCAGTTCGCCGTCGCCGTCGACGACGAGGTGGTGCTCGACGGCGCGTGGGGCGTCACCGACCTCACGTCCGGCACCCCGCTGCGCCCCGACCACGTGTTCCGTGTGGCCTCCCACTCCAAGACCTTCACGGCCACCGCCGTCGCCCGCCTCGTCGACGCCGGGGAGCTGCGCTGGGACGACCCGCTCGGCCGGCACGTCCCCGAGCTCGGTCGCACCAGCGTCGGCGAGATCACCGTCCGCGAGGCCCTCGGCCACTCCGGCGGCCTGCTGCGCGACGGCCGCGACGCCGACCACTGGCAGCTCGCCCTGCCGTTCCCCGACCGGGCGGCGCTGCTCGACGCCGTCCTCACCGACGGCGAGGTCCTCGGCCGCGGCGAGGCCTTCAAGTACTCCAACCTGGCCTACGGCCTGCTCGGGCTCGTCGTCGAGGCCGTCACCGGGGAGCGGTACGACGACCACGTGCGGCGCGAGCTGCTCGAACCCCTCGGCCTGGCCGACACCACCGCCGAGCTCGACGAGACCGTCGCGCGCCGCGCGGTCGTCGGCCACAGCGCCCCCGCACCCGCCGCGCCCGGCCTGCCCGTGGTGTTCGCCGACGGCCGTCTCCCCGTCGCCGCGACCACCACCGGCGCCCTCGCCGCCGCCACCGGGTTCTGCTCCACGGCGCGGGACCTGGTGCGCTGGGCCATGGCGCACTGCGACGGGTCGACGCTGCTGCGCCCCGAGACCCGTCGCCTGCTCCAGCGGGAGGAGTCCGTGATCGAGCGGCCGCACGCGCCGCGCCGCGGCTACGGCCTCGGGTTCGAGCTGCGCGACCTCGACGGTCGTCGGCTCGTCGGCCACTCCGGCGGGTTCCCCGGACAGATCACCCGGACGTGGTTCGACCCGTCCGCCCGGGTCGCGGTGTCGGTGCTGACCAACGCGGTCGACGGCCCCGCCGACACGATCGCCACGGGCCTGTTCGCCCTCGTGGTCGCCGCGCTCGACGCCGGTCCCGCGACCCGGGACGACGGCACGGCCACCGGTCGGGACGACGACGGGTTCGCCGACCTCGACCGCTGGACCGGCCGGTTCGCCAACCTGTGGGGCACGACCGACGTCGTCCGGCTCGGCCACCACCTCTGGCTCGTCGACCCGCGCCGCGCCGACCCGTTCGACGGGGCGGAGCGGCTGCGGGTCGACGGCGACGTGCTGCGCCCCGAGCCGCACGCCGGGTTCGGGCCCGTCGGCGAGCCCGTGCACGTGCTGCGCGACCCGGACGGCACGCCGAGCGGCCTCGTCGTCGGCGGGATGACGTCGTGGCCCGCCGACGAGTTCGAGCGTCAGCGGCAGGCCAGCACCCGCCGCTGACACCCGGACGGGTCAGGCCGCCGCCCGCGCGGCAGCGAGCCGGGCCACGGCCAGCGCCGCGACGTCCGCCGCGTCGGCCGGCTCCAGCCGGCGGTCCACGACGGCCGCCACGACGTCCGTCGTGAGCGACCCGCCCGCCGGCACGGTCCGGACGGCGTCCCACGCCAGTGCCGGCCCCACGCCCACGTAGTCGCCGACGCGCGTGAACCACGGGTCCGGTCGCTCGGCGGTCTGGACGAGCACCAGGGTGGTCCAGGCGTCCCCGTCACGGCGGCGGACCGCCACCCAGGGCGCCGTGGAGCCGTGCACGGCCTCGCCGACGTTCCCCTCGGGGCCGATCGCGTCGGCGTCCGTGCCCGACGGCAGCCGCCAGAACATGCCCCCGTACCCGGCGCCCGGGCGGCCGTTCGTGGCGGGGCTGCCGATCGTCACGTCGGTGGCACCGGCCCGCAGCTCGCCGTCCCAGCGCAGCGCCCACGCGTCGACCTCGGGGATCGCGACGGCGGTGAGCAGGCGACGCTCGGCGAGCTGCTGCCCGCCGTGCTCGTCCAGCCAGTGCACGTCCAGGCGCAGGGTCGCCCCGGCGTCCTGCACCGACGACCCCGCGACCCGCTGCCGTCCGTGGTTCGCGAGCAGCGTGGAGCCGCGGTCCCGCACGAAGGTCCGTCCGCCCCAGTGGGTGGTGCCGTCGACGTCCGCCACCGCGGTCGAGACCCCGTAGTGGTGCCGGTGGTCGACGGGGCTCACCACCGTCATCGCTACGCCCGCCAGCGACCGCACGGGGTGCAGGAACGGCCGGGGGCTGTGCACGCCCGGCAGGTCGTCGCCGCGCGAGCAGCGGGCGAGCACCCCGCCGTCGCCGGCGTCCAGGACCCAGCCGTCGTCCGCGCCGGCCCAGCTGGGGCGGACGTCCCCGGGGGTGGTGATGGCCCGCCCCGCACGGTTGGTCGACGACACGGCGAGCCGCCGGTTGGGCGGCACCTGCCCGGTGCTGCCGCGCAGCGTCACCGCGGGGGTGACGACGTCGCCCTCGGGCTCGACGGCGAGCGGCCGGGAGTCCGCACCCCGGGCCATCCGGTCGTGCAGGAGCTGCCACGCGCGGCGTCCCAGCTCGGCCTGCGGCACGGCCGCCGTGGTGAGCGGCGGTGCGGCGTACCGGGCGAGCTCGACGTCGTCGAACCCGCACACCGAGACGTCCCCGGGCACCGCGACGCCCGTCTCGCCGAGCCGGGCCAGCAGGCCGAGGGCGACGAGGTCGTTGTAGGCGACGACGCCGGTCGCCCCGGTGGCGAGGACGGCGTCGGCGCAGCGGTAGCCCTCGTCGACGGTCGAGCCGCCCGGCACCGTCGCGACGCGCAGCCCGGGGAACCGTTCGCGGGCCTCGGCCAGGGTGGCGCGACGCTCGGCGTCGGACGCGCTCGACGGCGGTCCGGCGACGTACACGAGGTCGCGGTGCCCGAGGGCCACGAGGTGGTCGACCATGCCGCGCACGCCGCTGGCGTGGTCGACGCGCACGGTGGGGACGTCGAGGCCCGGCACCTGCCGGTTGACGAGCACCACAGGCTCCACCTGGGGGAGCAGCGCGCGCAGCGCGGCGTCGGTCCCGCGCGGGGACGCCAGGATGAGGGCGTCGCAGCGCTGCCGGGCCTCCAGGGCGACGGCGGACTCGTCGAGGGCGGCCTCGACCGTCTCCGCGACGAGCACCCGGTAGTCGTGCCCGGCGGCGGCCGACATCGCGCCGCGCAGGATCTTCTGGAACAGCGGGTTGCCGAGGTCCGGCACCACCAGGGCGACCGTGTTGGTGCGTCCCAGGGACAGGCTGCGGGCGAGCCGGCTCGGCCGGTACTCCAGGCGGTCGGCGGCCTCGCGCACCCGCCGCACGACGTCGGGGGAGACGGTGTCGTGCCCGTTCATCACGCGCGACACCGACGCGCGGGACACCCCGGCGGCGGCCGCGACCTCGTCGATGGTGGGGCCGCCCCCGCCGCGCGGCATCAGGCGTCCTTCCCGGCCACGGTGACGTGCACCGGGCCGAAGGTGGCGCCGTCGTCGGGGGCGGCGGGCACGCCGGCCGGGGCGCAGGCGAACAGCCCGACCTCCGCACCGACCCAGTGCCCGGCGACGGCCTGCCAGGCGTCGGTTCCGGCCTCGGGGGTCGTGTCGTGCCAGACGCCCGCCGGGTCCGCCCGCCACGACCACGTGACCGCGCCGTCGGCGTCGACGGCCGCGCGCAGCTCGACGGCGTCCGCGGTGACGTCGTGCCGCGCGACCGTCGTCTCGCCGGCGTCGGAGGTCCCCGCGCGCTGCACGACGGCGGCGCCCTCGTCCGTGCGCTCCAGGCCGAGCCACGCGTACTCGCGGCCCAGCACGACGAGGCCCGCGCGGGTGCCGACCGTGCCGCCCGTCAGCGTGACGGTGGTGGTCCAGGTGCTCGGCCGGCCGGGCAGCTGCTGGCACAGCACGGCGCCCTGCGCCCGCAGGTCGCCCAGCGGCGACGGCTGCGCGGCCAGGCGGAGGGTGCCGTCCCCGGGGGCGTCGGCCCAGGTGGGCACCGGGTTCGCCTGCCAGTGCCACCGGGGCGCGAGCCCCGGGACGGCGAACAGGTCGGTCCGCGCCGGCTCGGCGTGCTCACCGTCGCCCGTCGGGGTCGGGTGCATCGCGACGGGCTGGCCGCGGCCGGCCGGCGAGGCACTGGTGGCGTCGCCCGGCCCGCCCTCCAGCGGCACGCCGAGGCGCGGCCAGCCGTCGTCGTCCCAGCGCATCGGCTGCAGGTGCACGACCCGGCCGAACCGGCCCCGGTCCTGGAAGTGGAGGAACCAGTCGGTGCCGTCCGGGGTGTCGACCCAGGCGCCCTGGTGCGGCCCGTTGACGTCCGTGGTGCCCTGCTCCAGCACCACCCGGTGCTCGTACGGACCCCACACGCTGCGGGAGCGGAACACCGTCTGCCAGCCCGTCGCGACGCCGCCGGCCGGCGCGAAGATCCAGTACCAGCCGTCGCGGCGGTACAGCTTGGGGCCCTCGAGCGTGCCGAACCCGTCGAGCGCGTCGCCGTCGACGACGGTGCGGGCCGGGCCGACGACGCCTCGCAGCCCCGCGTCGACCTCGACGACGGTGAGCCGGTTCTTCACGCCGGCGCGGCTCTTCGCCCAGCCGTGCACGAGGTACGCGCGGCCGTCGTCGTCCCACAGGGGGCACGGGTCGATGAGGCCGCGACCGGGCAGCAGGCACCACGGCTCGGACCAGGGGCCGCGCGGGTCGGTGGCGGTGAGCACGAAGATGCCGTGGTCGGGGTCGGGGTAGACGATCCAGAACCGGCCGTCGTGGTGGCGCAGGCTGGGCGCCCACACGCCGGAGCCGTGACGGGGGAGCGCGTAGTGCGCGGCGGGCGGGAGCGCGGGCAGGGCGTTTGCGACGTGCTCCCAGGCCACGAGGTCGCGCGAGTGCAGCACGGGGAGGCCGGGGGCCCGGTGGAAGCTCGACGCGATCAGCCAGTAGTCCTCGCCGACGCGGATCGCGTCGGGGTCCGGCCAGTCGGCGTCGAGTATCGGGTTGGGGTACGAGGTCATGGGCCTTCCGTCACGTCGTCGGGACTTCGGGCGGCACGGGGAAACCGGTTACACCGCCGTGCGGAACTGTAGCAAGGTCCGCATCACGACGTTTCCCGCCGCGCGCTCCCGCACGGCGTCCCGCCGGGTGAAACCGGCGGTCCGGAGGGTCGCGACGAGCGGGAGGGCCGGGGGAGGGCGGCCCGGTAGCGGTCAGAGGTCGAGCGGGTCCAGCCGCGGCGCGGGCAGCGGCAGCGGCTCCTCCAGCGTCTCGACGTCCGCGGCCTCGGGGGCGAGCAGGCGCGTCACCGCCGCCTCCAGGTTCGCGCGGATCGCGGCCTCCAGGCCGTCGGCGTCCCGCGCCTCGAGGCGCTCGACGAGCGGGGTGTGCGAGTGGGCGGCGTCCTTGCGGACCGCGTACTCCTCCGCGACGGTGAAGCTGGCGATGCGGACCTCGACGATGAGGGTCGTCATCCAGCGCATCAGCCACGGGTTGCCGCTCGCCGCGACCAGCGTCCAGTGCACGTTGAGGTCGGCGTCGCCCACCCGCAGGGCGTCCTGCGTGGCGTCGGCCTCGACGAGGGCGTCGTGGGCCGCGCGGACCTCGGCCACCTGCGCGTCGGTGGCCTGCGCGACGGCGAGCCGCCCGGCCGCGACCTCCACCGTGGTGCGGGCCGCGTAGAGCGGGCGGACGCGGTCGGTGCCGAGGGTGCGCACCGAGAGCCCGCGCCCCGGGGTGGCGACGACGAGCCCCTCGGCGACGAGCCGCTGGGCGGCCTCGCGGAACGGGCCCCGGCTCACGCCGAGCTGGCCCGCCATCTCGACCTCGCGGATCGGGCTGCCGACGCGCAGCGCGCCGGAGTAGATCGCGTTGCGCAGCTCCCGGGTGATGAGGTCGACCGTCGAGGGTCGGGTCACCGGCGACAGTGCCGGCGCGCCACCGAGCGGCGGACGGGGCGTCGTGGGCATGGGGCTCCTTCCAGGTCACGACCTGACAACGATCGTGGGGTGCGTCGGTGGCGCGCGGGCCGACCCGCACCCCTGCATTCTCCCGCGTCAGGCCGGTGTCTCACGCCGTCGCAGACGATTGTAGACAATCAAACACACAGACACACGGATTGTCGGATCGTCAGAATCTCGTTACCGTGTCGGACCGTCCGCACACCCAGCCCGCCGGACGCCCGGCGGGCCACGGAAGGAGACCCCCGTGCCGTCCACCCGGACCACGAACCGCCGTCGCACCGCCGTCGCGACCGGCTCGATCCTCGCGCTCACCGCGCTCACCGCCTGCACCGCCGTCGACGAGAACGGCGCCCCCGAGGGCGGCGAGTCCACGCTCGCCCAGCTCCAGGACGCCGGCGAGATCAACGTCGGCTTCTTCGGCGAGGTCCCCTACTCCTACGAGGACGGCGGCGAGCTCACCGGCGCCACCGTCGAGCTCGGCCGCGCCATCTACGGCGAGCTCGGCATCGACACCGTCTCCGGCACCCAGGTCGAGTGGAACGCCCTCATCCCCGGCGTCCAGGCCGACCGGTTCGACGCCGTCAGCGCCGGCATGTCGATCCTCCCCGAGCGGTGCGAGCAGGCCGCGTTCGCCGAGCCCACCATCATGTACACCACGGCGTTCCTCGTCCCCGAGGGCAACCCCCAGGGCCTCACCGACTGGCAGTCCGTCGAGGGCGGCGACGTCAAGGTCGCCGTCACCCAGGGCGCCATCGAGGCCGGCTACGCCGAGGACACCGACGTCGACGCCATGGAGGTCCCCGACCGCCAGGCCGGCCTCGACGCCGTCACCACCGGCCGCGCCGACGCCTACGCCCTGACCGGCATCTCCCTGCGCGCCCTCGCCGAGGAGACCGACGCGCCCGTCGAGGCCACCGACGCGTTCATCGCCACCATCAACGGCGAGCCGCAGATCGGTGCCGGCGCCGAGGTGTTCCGCCAGGGCGACACCGAGCTCCTCGACGCCTACAACGAGCAGCTCGCCACGATCGTCGGCGACGAGGCCGCCTGGCTCGAGATCATGGAGCCGTTCGGCTTCAGCACCGCCGAGATGCCGCCCGAGGGCCTGACCGCCGAGGCGCTCTGCGACCCCGACCAGGACCTCTCCGACCTGGCCGACGAGCTGGGGATGGACTACTGACCCCCATGTCCGGTGACATCCAGGAGCTGGTCGAGAGGCTGCCCGACCTCGGCAGCAGCATTCTCGTCACACTGCAGATGACGGTCGGCGGCGCGCTCCTCGCGCTGCTCGTCGCCGTCGTCCTCGGGTTCGGCTCCCGCACCCGGTCCCTCTGGGTGCGCGGGCCGTCCCGCATCGTGGTCGAGTTCTTCCGCGGCACGTCGCTCGTGGTCCAGATCTTCTGGATCTTCTACGTGCTGCCCGTCTTCGGCTTCAAGATGGAGGCGCTCGCCGTCGCGGTCGTCGCGCTCGGCCTCAACTACGGCGCGTACGCGTCGGAGGTCGTGCGCGGGTCCATCGCCTCCGTGCCGCAGGGCCAGTGGGAGGCCTGCACCGCGCTCAACATGAGCTGGTTCCACAAGGTGCGGCGGGTCATCTTCCCCCAGGCCTGGGCGCTGATGATCCCGCTGCTCGCCAACCTGCTCATCCAGCTCGTCAAGGGGTCGGCCCTGGCCTACTACATCACCCTGCACGACGTGAACTTCTGGACCGTCGAGCTGCGCAAGGCCACCAGCGACACCCTGTTCAGCTACGGCGCGGGCCTCGTCGTCTACTTCGTCATCGCCTACCTGCTGACCTGGGGCATGAACCTGCTCGAGGAGCGGGCCAAGCGCCGGCTCGGCCGCGGGACGCGGCCGACGCTGCGCGAGACCCTCGGGATCAGCCCTGACAAGGCGCTCGCCACATCCCAGGTGCCCGCGCCGACGGGAGGTGCGCGATGAACGACACCCTGTGGAACTGGGAGCGCGCCTGGGACGTCCTGCCCGACCTCCTCGACGGACTGGTCGTCACGATCCAGGCCACCGTCGTGGGCATGGTCATCGCGTCCGTCCTCGGGCTCTTCATCGCCCTCGCGATGCGCACGCCGAGCCCGTGGGTCAAGGTGCCGCTGCGCCTCGTCGTCGACTTCGTGCGCATGACACCGCTGCTCGTGCAGCTCGTGTTCGTCTACCTGCTGTCCCCGCCGCAGGTCCCGGCGCTCGTCATCGGGTTCGTCGTCCTCGGCGTCCACTACGCCACCTACATGTCGGAGGTCTACCGGGCCGGCATCGAGGCGGTGCCACCGGGGCAGTGGGAGGCCGCGACCGCGCTGAACATGACCCGGGCCCGCACGTGGCGCGCCGTCATCCTGCCGCAGGCCGTCCGCAACACCCTGCCCGGCCTGGGCAACTACGCGATCTCCATGTTCAAGGAGACGCCGTTCCTCTTCGCGATCGGCATCGTCGAGATGTACACGCAGGCGCAGAGCTACGGCGCCAACACGTTCTCGTACATCGAGCCGCTGACCATGGTGGGCCTGCTGTTCCTCCTCATCAGCTACCCGACGTCGCTGCTCGTCCGACGTATGGAGGTCCGCCTTGCCTGACCAGAACCCCGCCACCGGGAGCCCGACCATGACCACCACCGCGACCGACGTCCCCGCCATCGAGTTCCGGGACGTCGTCAAGAAGTTCGGCGACAACACCGTCCTCGACGGGCTGAACTTCAGCGTCCCGCAGGGGCAGCGCGTCACCCTCATCGGGCCGTCCGGCTCGGGGAAGACGACCATCCTGCGGCTCCTCATGACCCTGGAGGAGCTCAGCGGCGGCACCATCCTCATCGACGGCGACCCGTACACGCACGAGTACAAGGGCGACAAGTGGGTGGCCATCCCCGAGAAGCGCCGCCGCGTCGTGCGCAACCGCGTCGGCATGGTGTTCCAGCAGTTCAACCTGTTCCCCAACATGACCGTGCTGGAGAACATCATCGAGTCGCCCGTGCACGTCCTGCGCAAGTCCAAGGACGAGGCGGTCGCCGACGCCGAGCGCCTGCTGGAGAAGGTCGGGATGACCGACAAGCGGGACTTCCGCACCAACCAGCTCTCCGGCGGCCAGCAGCAGCGCGTGGCGATCGCCCGCGCGCTGGCGATGGACCCGGAGATCCTGCTGCTCGACGAGGTGACCTCCGCGCTCGACCCGGAGATCGTCGCGGACGTCCTCGGTGTCCTCAAGGAGATCGCCGACACCACGGACATCACGATGCTGCTGGTCACGCACGAGATGCAGTTCGCCCGCGAGGTGTCGGACCGCGTCCTCATGTTCGACCAGGGCCAGATCGTCGAGGAGGCCGACCCCGAGACGATGTTCACCAGCCCGACCCACGAGCGGACCCAGGAGTTCCTCAAGGCCGTGCTGCACTGACCTCGGTCCTCGCTCCTCGGTCGCCCACCACGCTCGGGGGCGCCGAGGAACACGCGAAGGGCGGCTCCCCACCGGGGAGCCGCCCTTCGTCGTCGTGAGACGGCCGTCAGGCCGCCGCGGCGACCTCCGCCGCGGCGAGCAGGATGCAGGTGGCCACGCCGTCCATCGCGGTCTCGACCTCCGCCAGCGGCGGCATCGACGGCGCGAGCCGGATGTTGCGGTCCGCCGGGTCCTGGCCGTACGGGAAGGTGGCGCCGGCCGGGGTCAGGGCGATGCCGGCCGCCTTCGCGAGCTCGACCACGCGAGCCGCGGTGCCCGGCACGACGTCGACCGACACGAAGTAGCCGCCCTGCGGGTCCGTCCACGTGGCCACGCCCGCGTCCCCGAGCCGCTCGCCCAGGATGCGGGTGACCGCCGCGAACTTCGGCGCGAGGATCTCCCGGTGCTTCGCCATGTGGGCGCGCACGCCCGCCGCGTCACCGAAGAACAGCGCGTGGCGGAGCTGGTTGACCTTGTCCGGGCCGATCGAGCGGAACGACAGGTGCTGCTTGAACCAGGCGATGTTGCCCGGCGACGACGCGAGGAACGACACGCCCGCCCCCGCGAACGTGATCTTCGACGTCGAGGCGAACATGACCACCCGGTCCGGGTTGCCGGCCTCGGCGGCCAGCTCGATCGCGTTCGCCGACGTCGTCTCGTGCTGCGTCAGGTGGTGCACCGCGTACGCGTTGTCCCAGAAGATGCGGAAGTCAGGCGCGGCGGTCGGCATCGACACCAGGCGGCGCGCCACGTCCTCGGACACGACCGAGCCGTCCGGGTTCGCGTACGTCGGCACCACCCACAGGCCCTTGACCGACGGGTCGTCCGCGACCAGCGCGGCGACGGCCTCGACGTCCGGGCCGTCCGGCGTCATCGGGACCGTCACCATGCGGATGCCCAGCTCCTCGCAGATCGCGAAGTGCCGGTCGTAGCCCGGCACCGGGCAGACGAACGTGATCGGCCCCTGCTGGGACCACGGACCCTCGCCGCCCGGCACGCCGAACAGCAGCGCCTGCACGAGGGTGTCCCACATGAGGCGCAGCGACGCGTTGTCCTGCGCCAGGAGCTGCGCGGTGGGCACGCCGAGCAGCTCCGCGAAGATCTCCCGCAGCTGCGGCAGACCGTCGAGCCCGCCGTAGTTGCGGACGTCCGTGCCGCCGGCCGTGTGCACGCCCTCTCCCGGCAGGGCCAGCAGCGACTCCGACAGGTCGAGCTGCTCGGCGGACGGCTTGCCCCGCGTCAGGTCCAGGCTCAGGCCGCGATCCTGCAGGGCGGAGTAGAGCTCGCGCAGCTTCGGCAGACGGGCGGCGAGAGCGGGGTCGACGGCGGCATCGGTCACGGGTGAGGTGCTCACGCCCCCGAGACTACGCGCCCCGCCCGGGCGTCGTCGTCGTCGGTCACGCACAGGGACGGCCCGTCCCGGCGTGCGGGAACCTCAGCCCTCGACGGCTTGCCGCCGCTGCTCCACCACCCAGGGGAAGTGGTCCGGCGGCGGCCCGAACGCCTTGCGCGACTGACCGACGACGCCGTGCCCCAGCGCCCGGCCGCCCGCGAACCCGATCACCGCCCCGACGCCGAACGGGACCATGCGGCCCAGCGCGAGGGTGCCGTACTTCGCGGCGTACTTGCGCAGGAACTTGTGCGCCAGCACCTTGTTCACGCGCCGGATGCTCGACTGCGGCATCGAGGTCAGCAGCACCTTGCCCCACGCGACCTGCGACCCGGCCGCCGCACGCTCCACGTCCCGGGCGCCCGAGTCACCGAGCACCGACACGAGCAGCAGGGCGCGGCGCCGTCCGACGTCGTCGATCTCGATGCCGTGGACGTCCGCGACCGCCAGGGAGAACGCCGCCGACGACGCGAAGAACGTCGCGACGTCGCTCGTCGTGAGGACCGCGGCGGCTGTCGTGCCGACCGCGGGGGCCGCCGCCGCCGCACCGACCGCGCCGCCCGTCGTCGAGACGAGCGTCAGGTACTCCTTCTCCAGGATCTCGATGATCCGCGCCGGACCCGCCTCCGGGTTGCGGCGGCGCAGGGCGTCGACGTGCTTGTGGATCGCGGCCGACGGGATCGTCACCGCCTTGTCGAGCAGCGCGTCCAGCAGCGGCGTCGGTCGGTACCGGGTCCAGGACTCGACCTCCTGGCCGGAGTCCTGGACCGCGTCCGAGCCGGGCGCCGGGGTGTCCGGGCCGCGGTCGTCGCGAGGATGCCTCATGCCGCGACCCTACCCGGCGGGTCCCACGCGGCCACCGGACCGCGAGCGCCTTGCCGGCCGCCAGGGGCGCGCCGCCCGGCGCCGGCGCGTCAGGCCAGGTCGCGGGCCAGGCGGCGCAACGACACGTGCAGCAGGACCCGCAGGACCACGCCCACCGCCCTCGCGTTGACGCGCCGCGGCCACGGCCCCGCCAGGTACGCCTCCTCCCACCACACGACCCGGCAGCGCCCCGCGTCCACGGGGACGACGTCGAACCCCGCGTCGCCCCGCAGGAACGGGCCGTCCTTGCGCACCCGGGTGCGGCCCACCCCGTCCGGCCCCGACGGCGCGTCCAGCGCGGTCACCGTCATCCGGTCAGGGAAGCCCCGGCCCGACCGTCGCGCGAACGGACCCGTCACCATCGTGAACCGCTCGCCCACGCCCGGCGCCGCCTCGTGCGCGCTCGCGATCACCGTCTGCGGGATCCACCGCGGGTGCGTGCGCGGGTCCGCCACGCACGCGAACGCCGTCGCGGCGTCCGCCGCCACCAGGCGGGACGCCTCCACGCGGTACGGGGCCGACGTCATCGGAGCCTCAGTCCCCGGACCCGGCGCCGGGGGCGTCCCCGGCCGGCTGCTCGAACGTTGCCGGGGGCACCAGCGCGCCCGCCTTGAGGGTGCGGCCCACCGTGCACACCCGGTCGATCGACCGCTGCGCCAGCAGGAGCGTCTTGTTGCGGCTCTGCTCGTCCAGGCCCGACAGGTCGATCTCGAACTTCTCCGACAGCACCGGGTACAGGTCCTGCTCCATGTCCTTCGGGTCCTCGACGCGGATCGTCACCGCGTAGTCGTCACCCAGCACCCGCGAGAACTTCGTGTCGCTCGACATGCCCGCGCACGCCGCCAGCGCGATCTTCAGGAGCTCCCCGGGCGTGAACACCGCGCCCGCGGACGCCGGGCCGATCTCCACGGTGGCGCCGCGGGCCGTGTACCCCCGGTACGTGCGGGTCCCGGTGCGCTCCACCCACAGCGGGTCCGTCGGGCTCGGGGTCACGGCTGCGGGCGCGTCGTCGGCGGTCAGGTTCTCGTCGGTCATGCCCCGATCCTCGCACCGGAGCCCGGCCTCGTGCGACGGCGTCCGTCACACCCCGGTCCGCACCCCGAGCGAACGACCCCGGGCGGTGCCAGGATCGGACGATGACCGCACGGGACAAGTCCGACTTCGGCTCCGGCAAGATCCTGCCCGAGGAGCTCGACGCCGCCACGCCCGCGCCTGGGCCCGAGGGCGACACCGTCCACCCCGAGCGCGACTGGGCCACCGGGCCCGACCTCGCGGCCGTCGAACATCCCGCGTCCGCGTCCGCGTCCGCCGACGACGGCGACGACGAGCGGGGGAGCGGCGAGCACGCACCCGTCGAGAGCGGCGCCCACTTCGGTGGTGCACCCGACGACGACGCCGAGCCCGTCGAGCTCGACCACCCGCCCCGCCACGGTGCGGGCGACGACGCCGAGCACTGACCGCGTCCTCGGGCACCCGGGCCGCGCCGTCCTGCGCTGACTCGCCGCGCGCTGTGCTGACTCGCGGACGGGTCAGCGTGCGAGGAGGGCCCGGGTCCGTTCGACCGCGGCCGTGCGGTGCGCGCGGGACGGCCACGCCCGGGCGTCGTCGGACGTCGGGACGAGCTCGAGCGTCGCGGCGCCGTCGCGCACCGTGAGGGCGTCGAGACCGGACCGGCCTGCCCCCGTCGTCCCGGCGGACACGTCCGCGGGGAGCGTCACCCACCAGCGGGGCGCGTCGTCGCCGCGCACCCACAGCTCCACCCGGTCCGGGAGGAACGCGTAGACCACGTGCTCCCGGTCCGCCGCGTCCGGCGGCAGGCCGCGCGTGCCCGCCCGCAGGGCCCGTGCCTGCGCGGTGAGCGCCGTCGTCGGGCGGCCCACCACCAGCGGGGCGCCCGGCCGGTGCCGGTCCACGCGCCGCACCTGGGAGCGCACCCGCACGGACACCACCCCGCACCACGCCAGCACGCCCACCGCCGCCACCAGGACCAGCACCCCCACGAGGGCGAGCACCCCGGGATCGTCCAGGTGCATCCCGATCCGGCCCGCGTACAGCAGCACGATGAGGACGCTCACCGTCGCGGCCAGGGCGCCGGTCGTCACCAGGGGGCGGGATCGCATGGCGCCACCGTATCCGCGGGTGCGGCTCGTAGGATCGACCCCATGAGCGCAACCCCCGCCGCGGCCGTCCCGACGCCCTACGAGGACCTCCTGCGCGACGTCCTCGAGCACGGCACGCACAAGGACGACCGCACCGGGACGGGCACGACGAGCGTGTTCGGCCGGCAGATCCGCTACGACCTGTCCGCCGGGTTCCCGCTGATCACCACCAAGCGGGTCCACCTGCGCTCGGTCGCCCTGGAGCTGCTGTGGTTCCTGCGCGGCGACTCGAACGTGCGCTGGCTGCAGGAGCGCGGCGTGAGCATCTGGGACGAGTGGGCCGACGCCGACGGGAACCTCGGTCCGGTGTACGGGGTGCAGTGGCGGTCCTGGCCCACGCCCGACGGCCGGCACCTGGACCAGATCTCCGCGGTGGTCGAGCAGATCCGGTCGAACCCGGACTCGCGCCGCCACGTCGTCACGGCGTGGAACCCGGGCGAGGTGGAGGACATGGCGCTGCCGCCCTGCCACGTGCTGTTCCAGTTCTACGTGGCCGACGGCAGGCTCAGCTGCCAGCTGTACCAGCGCTCGGCCGACCTGTTCCTCGGGGTGCCCTTCAACATCGCCTCCTACGCCCTGCTCACCCACATGGTGGCGGCGCAGACGGGCCTGGAGGTCGGCGACTTCGTGTGGACGGGCGGCGACTGCCACGTCTACGACAACCACGTCGAGCAGGTCCGCACGCAGCTCGCCCGGGAACCGTTCCCGTACCCGACGCTGCAGCTGGCGCACCGCGACTCGATCCTCGACTACGAGTACGAGGACATCGAGGTCGTGGGCTACCAGCACCACCCCGGCATCAAGGCGCCCGTCGCCGTATGAGCGACGCGACGCACCGTGCGCCGTCGTCCGTCGGACTGATCTGGGCGCAGGCCCGGGACGCCGCCGGCCGGCCCGTCATCGGCGCCGCGGGGGCCATCCCGTGGCACGTCCCGGAGGACTTCGCGCACTTCCGCCGGACCACGTCGGGGCACCCCGTGGTCATGGGGCGGCTCACGTGGGAGTCGCTGCCGCCCCGGTTCCGGCCCCTGCCGGGCCGCACCAACGTCGTGGTGAGCCGTCGCGGGTGGTCCGACGACGGCGCGGTCGTCGCGTCGTCCGTCGCCGCCGCGCTGGACGTCGCCCGGGCCGCGCCGGGGGGCGACGAGGTGTGGGTGATCGGCGGCGGCCAGGTGTACGCGGCGGCGCTGGCGCTCGCGGACCGCTGCGTGGTGACGGAGGTGGACGTCGTCGTCGACGGTGACACGTTCGCGCCGGCGCTCGACCCGGCGGTGTGGGTGGCGGGGCCGGCGCCCGCGGGGGACGAGGGCTGGCTCGACTCCACCGGGACGGCGCGCTTCCGCGTGCGGACCTTCGTGCGCCGCTGATCCCCGCGCCCGACCGGCGCTGCTCGACCTCGTCCGCGGCCCGCCGGGGCGTCGCGGTGGTTGACCGGGGCGCACAGTGTGCTCGGTCCCAGCCCGGGTTGGCAAGCGGTTGCCCATTGCCGGAACCGTCCTGTACCTTCGCCTGAAACCGGTTACCGGGCGACGTCGCCCGGGACCACGAACGGCTCGAGGACGAGCACGGAAGGGCGCACCGATGGTGGTTGTGACGGACGCAGGAGCCGCGCGATGAGCGCGTCGACGGCATCGAAGGCGGTGGCGGCGGTCGCCGCCGGCACCCCTGTGCGAGCAGGCGTCCCCGGAGGCGGCACCCGCAGGAAGCGCACCAACGCCCTGCTCAAGCACCGGACGCTCTACCTCATGGCGGTCCCCGGGATCCTCTACTTCCTGGTCTTCAAGTACGCCCCCATGGGCGGCCTCGTCGTCGCGTTCCAGGACTACCTGCCGTTCCTCGGCATCGGCGGCAGCCCCTGGGTCGGGTTCGAGCACTTCGTGCGGTTCTTCACCGAGGACACGTTCTTCCTGCTGCTGCGCAACACCGTCGTCATCTCGCTGCTGATGCTCGTGTTCGCGTTCCCCGTGCCGATCATCCTGGCGCTGCTGCTCAACGAGGTCCGCACGCGGTCCTTCCAGCGCACCATCCAGTCGGTGATCTACCTGCCGCACTTCCTGTCGTGGGTCATCGTCGTGTCGATCTTCTACGTGATGCTCTCCATCGACGGCGGGAGCGTGAACAACCTCATCGTCGCCGCCGGCGGCGAACCGGTCGCGTTCCTCACCGACCCCGACTGGCTGCGGCCGATGTACATCATGCAGGAGATCTGGAAGGGCGCCGGCTGGGGCACCATCGTCTACCTCGCCGCCATGACCGCCGTCGACACCCAGCTCTACGAGGCCGCCGAGCTCGACGGCGCCAACCGCCTGCGCCAGACCTGGCACATCACGCTCCCGGCGATCCGCCCCACCATCATCGTCATGTTCATCCTGGCGATCGGCGACTTCCTCGAGCTCGGGTTCGAGCACATGTACCTCGTGCTCAACTCCCTCAACCGCGAGGTCGGCGAGATCTTCGACACCTACGTCTACACCGCCGGCATCCAGAACGGTCAGCTGAGCTACGCCACCGCCGTCGGCCTCTTCAAGGGCCTCGTCGGGCTCGTGCTCGTCGTCATGGCCAACCGGATGGCCAAGAGGTTCGGCGAGGAGGGCGTCTACTGACGCCCCCCGGCGTCACGACGACGGCACCGCCATGCTCTCCTTCGAAGGATTCGTCCGGATCAACACGGCCGCGACCGCCGTGTACCGCCTCGCGTACCTCAACCTCCTGTGGGTCGCGACGACGGTGCTCGGCCTCGGCGTGGTCGGCTTCGGACCCGCGTCGTACGCGCTCGCCGCGTACCTGGACCGCTGGGTGCGGCACGGCGAGACGCCGCCGCCCGCCCGGACGTTCTGGCGGCTCGTGCGCGAGCGGACCTGGCACGCGGTCCTCGTCGGCTGGGTCCTGCTCGGCACCGGGACGGTCGTCGTCACCAACGTCCTGCAGGCCGCGGACGGCACGGTGCGCGCGCTCAACGTCGTCGCGCTCGTCGCCCTCGTCGTGGTCGCCGCCTACGTCTTCCCGGTGATGGCCGCCACCGACATCACGTCGCTCCCGCGCCAGCTCGGCGCCGCGCTCCTGCTCGGGCTCGGCTCCCTGCACTGGACCGTGCTGGGCGCGACCGTCGTCGCCGCGACCACCTGGCTGCTGTGGCACCTCGCCACACCGCTGCTGCTGCTCTTCGGGGCGGCGATCCCGGCGCTCGTCGTCGCGCTCGTCACCCGCATCGTCTTTAGCCCCCTGGTGGAGAGCCCGGGCCTTCCGGGCCGCACCACGCACCACCCCCACGGCACGCCCGCGACGGAGCAGGCGTCATGAAAGGAGCAAGGTCCATGACCAGAGGCACGTTCGCGAAGGGTGCCGCGTCCGCCGCGGTCGTCGCGCTGGCACTCACCGCCTGCAGCGGCGGCGAGGAGACCGGGGAGGGCGAGGCGTCGACCGACCCCATCACCTGGATGACGATGCTGCACACGCCGACCACCCCCGAGGCGGACGGCGTCATCGAGACCGCGCTCGAGGAGTACACGGGCGAGGAGTTCGAGATGCAGTGGGTCCCTGACGCCTCGAAGGAGGAGAAGATCAACGCCGCGCTCGCCTCCGGCGCGCTGGCCGACATCGTGTCCCTCACCGTGACCAACAGCTCCTCGGTGCGCCAGGCGATGTCCTCGGGCATGTTCTGGGACGTCGAGCCCTACCTCGCCGACTACCCGAACCTGTCGCAGATCGACCCGCAGACCCTCGAGTCCGCGCGTCTCGACGGCCACCTGTACGGCGTCCCGTACCAGAAGATCAAGGCCCGCTACGGCGTCGTCATCCGCCAGGACTGGCTGGACAACCTCGGGCTCGAGACCCCGCACACCATCGACGAGCTCACCGAGGTCGCCAAGGCGTTCACCACGCAGGACCCGGACGGCAACGGCAAGGACGACACCACCGGGTTCGTCGACCGCCTCGAGAGCTTCGCCGTCGGCTTCCGCTCCCTCGCCGGCTACTTCGGCGCCGGCCAGCAGTTCCAGGTGCTCGACGACGGCCAGGTCGTCCCCGCGTTCACGACGGACGAGTACAAGGAGGCCATGGAGTGGTACCGGTCCGTCTACGAGGCGGGCGCGGTCAACCAGGAGTTCGTCACCGTCCAGAAGCAGAACCAGCAGGACGCCATCGCCCAGGGCAAGGGCGGCATCGTCGTCACCGGCCTGTTCGAGGCGAAGAACTACATGGCGCTCGCCCAGAACGCGAACCCCGACACCCCGATGGCGTGGGCCCTGGTCAACGACATCACCGCCGGTGACGTCGAGCGCCGCATCCTCACCGACACCAACGGCGGCATGGGCGGCTGGCTCGCCTTCCCGAAGTCCGAGGTGAAGACCGAGGCCGACCTGCAGCGCATGCTCGCGTTCGTCGACAAGCTGATCGACGAGGACGCGTACGCCCTCATGACCAACGGCGTCGAGGGCACGCACTACGAGATGGACGCCGACGGTGTCGTCACCATCACCGACACCACCGCCTGGGAGCAGCAGGTCCAGCCGTACGCGGCCTCGCGCCCCTCGGAGAAGGTCGTCACCTACAAGTCCTCGACGCCGTACGTCGACGAGGGCAACGAGAAGATGGCCGAGAACGAGGACTACGTCGTCATCAACCCGGCGCAGTCCCTGACCTCCGAGACGTACGACCGGCAGTGGTCGACCATCGAGCAGAAGGTCAACGACGCCTACAACCAGTACATCACCGGGCAGATCGAGATGGCCGACTACGAGGCCGTCATCGAGGAGGTCCGCGGCCAGGGCCTCGACGACATCATCGCCGAGTACACCGCCGCGTACGCCGAGGTGAACGGCTGACGGTCACCCGTCGCCCCCACCCGGGGGGCGCGTCCCGCCGGACGCGCCCCCCGCACCCGGCGGCCCCGCCGCCACGAACCGACACCCCGCAGGACCTGGAGAGCACCGTGCAGCACGCCACCGTCGACACCGCCCCCGACGCGGACGTCGAGACCACGACGGCCCGCTGGCAGTCCGCCATCGACGCCGCCGCCCGCGCCGGCGGCGGGAGGGTCGTCGTCCCCGCCGGGACGCACCGCACCGGCTCCCTGCGCCTGCGCTCGCACGTCGAGCTCCACCTGGAGGCGGGCGCCGTCCTGCAGTTCGTGCCCGACCCCGCGCTCTACCCGCCCGTCGAGGGACGGTGGGAGGGCGCCCCCGAGACGATCCACCAGCCGTGCGTCTACGCGCGCGGCGAGACGGACGTCGCGATCACCGGGTTCGGCACGATCGACGGCGGCGGCGCGCCCTGGTGGGACACGTTCCGGAACCGCAGGGACGAGCTCGCGCACCCGCGCCCCACCCTCCTCGGCCTGCACGAGTGCGAGCGCGTCACCCTCCGCGACGTCACCTTGCGCAACTCGCCGAGCTGGACCGTGCACCCGCTGCTCTGCGACAACGTCACGATCACCAACCTCGTCATCGTCAACCCCGCCGACTCGCCCAACACCGACGGCATCGACCCCGAGTCGTGCCGGAACGTGCGGATCAGCGACTGCCACATCGACGTCGGCGACGACTGCATCGCCGTCAAGGCCGGCACGGAGCGCTCCCCGCAGCGGGTGGCCTGCGAGAACATCACCATCACCAACTGCACGATGGTGCACGGCCACGGCGGCGTCGTCATCGGCTCCGAGATGACCGGCGGGGTGCGGGGCGTCGTCATCAGCAACTGCGTGTTCGAGGGCACCGACCGCGGCATCCGGTTCAAGGCCCGGCGCGGGCGCGGCGGCGTCGTCGAGGACGTCCGCGTCACCAACGTCGTCATGCGCGGCGTCATGTGCCCGTTCGTCGTCAACCCGTTCTACTTCTGCGGGCCCGACGGCAAGCTGCCGCGCGTCGGCGACCGCGACCCCCACCCCGTCGGCGACGACACCCCCGTGTTCCGCCGCATCCACCTCGCGCACATCACGGCGCGCGACGTGCACGCGAGCGCCGGGCACCTGTTCGGGCTGCCCGAGGCCCCGCTGACCGACCTCACGCTCGACGACGTCACCGTGTCGTTCGCCGCCGACCCCGTGCCCGGGCAGCCCGCCATGGCGGCCTGGGTCGAGGACGTCACCCGGCAGGGATTCCGCCTCGGCCACGTCGCGGACTCCGAGATCGTGCGGGTCCGGGTCGAGGGGCACGACGGCGCCGCGTTCACCGTCGAGGACAGCCCCACGCTGCGGATCACCGCGTCCACGGGCGGGGACGCGTGAGCACCGCGGTGCGCACGGCGGCGCCCGCCGAGGCCGGGGCGGTGGACCGGCCGCCGCGCCGCACCGTCGAAGTGTGGTCGGCCGCCGCGGGCATGGTGCTCACCACCGTGCTGGCCGGCGGGTTCGCGCTCGTCGTCAACGCCGTCGACGAGCAGACGTTCGCCGACTCCCTGCTGCCCGCGCTGCGCGAGACCGGGACGGTCGCCGACGGCGTCGCCCTCGACGCCGCGTTCACCGGCGCCCGCACCCTGGCCGCCTGGTTCGGGTTCACCGTCGTGACCGTGCTGCTGCTCGGCGCGATCGGCATCTTCCTCGCCCGCCGCCGCCCGCGCCGCCGCGGCACCGGCTGGTGGTTCCTCGCCGCCGGGCTGGTCTGCCTGGTCGGCAGCCAGCTCGTCCTCTACCCCGTCGCCTTCCTGTTCTTCGTCAGCGCCGGGCTGTTCGCCCTGCGCAAGCCCGACCCCGGGAGCAACCCATGAGCAAGTCCACCGCCGCGCCGACGACGTCCCGGCCGTCCCGGAACGCCGGCGCCCGCCGCGTCTCCCCGGGCCTGCGGGTGTTCCGTGTCGTCAACGGGATCGTGCTGACCACGTTCGCGCTGCTCTGCGTGATCCCGTTCCTCAACGTCCTCGCCAGCTCGTTCGCGACGCCGGGCGAGCTCGCGACCCGGTCGTTCATCCTCGTCCCGTACGACTTCACCCTCGACGCGTACAAGTACATCCTGGCGACGTCGACGATCTTCCGGGCGATGGGCGTCTCGCTGTTCGTCACCATCGTCGGCACGTTCGTCAGCCTGCTGCTGACGTCGCTCATGGCGTACGCCCTGTCGAAGAAGTACCTGCGCGGCCGCCGCGTCATCAACTTCCTCGTCGTGTTCACCATGCTGTTCTCCGGCGGCATGATCCCGACGTTCATCGTCGTGCAGAGCCTCGGCCTCATCGACTCGCTGTGGGCGCTGATCCTCCCCGTGGCGATCAACGCGTTCAACTTCGTCATCATGCGCAGCTTCTTCCAGGCGATCCCCGAGTCGCTCGAGGAGGCGGCCCGCATCGACGGCTGCTCCGACCTCGGCACGTTCTTCCGCATCGTGCTGCCGCTGTCGCTCGCGTCCATCGCGACGATCGGCCTGTTCTACGCCGTCGGGTACTGGAACACGTACCAGAACGCCATCCTCTACATCAACGACTCCACCAAGTGGCCGATCCAGGTGCTGCTGCGCCAGATCGTCATCGTCGCGTCCGGCGTGAACGGTGACGCCAGCGCGGTCGACGTCGTCCCGCCCGCCCAGTCGGTGAAGATGGCCGTCATCGTCATCGCGACCCTGCCGATGCTGCTGGTCTACCCGTTCATCCAGCGCTACTTCGTCAAGGGTGCGCTCATCGGGTCCGTCAAGGGCTGACGTCCACGACGTCCGACGGCCCCGTCCTCCTACGCGGAGGGCGGGGCCGTCGTCGTCCGGCCGGTCAGGCGCTGCCGGACGCCGGGACGTACGTCGCGTCCACCTGCCAGGCGGGGGAGAGGTCCTCGCCGAACCCCTGCGACACGACGGTCAGCAGGCCGTCGTCCGTCAGCACCAGCCGGAGCCGGACCGACGCGAGCTCGTCGCCCAGCACCGCGCACCGCAGGTCCAGGGTGCCCGGACCCGACCAGCCCGCGGTGACGACCGCCCGCGCACCCTCCACGGTGGCCTCCCTGGGGGCCGCGAGGTCGAACGGCAGCACCCAGCCGGCGTCCGCCGACGACACCGTGCCCCCGGCCGGGCCGACGGCGAGCGACAGGTCCGCCGGGGCGCCCGGCACGTGGGTGGTCCACCGCCCGGTGACGGTGCACGCGTGTACGGCGTCGTGGTGGGGGCGTGGCCAGGTCAGGGACGGCGTGGCGGTGCCGGCGCCGTCGGTGGTGCCCGCCGGGTCGTCGGTCGGACGGTCGGCACCCTGGCCGGTGGGGCTCTCCGCGGCGCGGCGGGCCGCCGACGTCGGGAAGGTCGTGGACCGGCCGGCCCACCAGCGGGGCACGACGTTCTGCAGCAGGGCGTCGATCAGCCGCTGGTCACCCGCCGGGCACACCTGCGTGTCCGCCGTGACCACCACCAGCAGCCGCCGCGTCGGGTCGCCCCACGCGAGCTGACCGCCGAGGCCGAACATCAGCCAGCCGCCCCGGGCCGGAAGCCACGTCTGGAACCCGTACGACTGCCGGAGCTCCGACCCCCACGACTGCTGGCGGGTGTCCGCCTGCGGCGACGTCATCGCGGCGACGAACCCCGGCGGGAGCAGGGCGCGGCCGTCGTGCACGCCGCCGTCCAGCACCACCTGGGCCACCCGCCGCAGGTCGCGGGCGCTGCACACCAGGCCCGACCCGCCCTGGCTCCAGCCGTCCGGACCGGGGAGGAACCGCACCCCGCCCGCGCCGATCGGCTCCAGCAGACGCCGGTGCAGGAACGCCGCCAACGACGTCCCCGCCAGCCGCTCGACCAGGGCCGACAGCACGTACGACCCGCTCGTGTCGTACGTGAAGACGGTTCCCGGGCGCCGCGTCGGCGGGACCCGGAACCACGACTCCAGCCACGGGCCGTCGTACCGCTTGTACGTCGTGGCGCGGTGCGGGCCGCGCATCGTCAGCAGGTCGTGGACCGTCGCCCGCTCCAGCCACGGGTGCACCGGGACCTGCTCGCCGACGTGGTCGACGACGCGGTCTTCCAGGCGCAACGTCCCGTCGTCGGCCAGCATCCCGACGGCCAGCGCCGTCCACGACTTGCCCACCGAGTACATCCGGTGCGGCGTGTCCAGGGTCAGCGGGGCGCAGGCCGAACCCTCGACGACCTCGCCGTCCACCACCACCTCCACCGTGTGCAGCGCGACGTCGAGCGTGCGTGCCCGCTCCGCGAGCAGGGCGGTGAGCGTCGTCATCGGACGGCGCCCGCCGCCGCGACCGGTGCCACGTCGTCCGACGCCGCCGCCTCGGCGGCATCGAGGACACCCAGGTCGCGCAGCGCTGCGACGACGATCCCCGCCACCGCGCGGGCGCCGTCGAGCGACAGGTGCGTGTCGTCCCGCTCGCCGTCGGGGTAGCCGGGCCACTCGCTAGGTTCCAGCCATAGGAACGAGGCCTTGCTGCCCTCGACGCCCTGGGACTGCCAGAGCCGTCGGGTGGCGAGGGTCAGGTCGACCAGCGCGACGCCCTCGGCCTCCGCGAGGCGACGCACCACCTGCGGGTACGCGCCGTGCGTCGACACCGCGCGGTCGCCCTCGAACCGGCGCCGCTCCACCGACGTCACCAGCACCGGCGTCGCCCCGCGGGCACGAGCACCCGCGAGCACCCGGCGCAGGTGCGCGGGGTAGGCGCGGTGCGGGTCCGCGTGCCGCTCGTCGTCCTTCGCGTCGTTGTGGCCGAACCCGACCAGCACGACGTCGCCCGGCGCCACCTGCTCCAGCGCGGCGTCGAGGTGGCCGCTCGCGACGAGGCTCGTCGTGCTCATCCCCGACACCGCGTGGTTCGCCACGTCCCGGCCGCTCAGGCCCGCCAGGACCTGCGCCCAGCCCGTGCGCGGCGCCCGGTCCGGCGCGTAGTCGCTCGCCGTCGAGTCGGACAGCACGTGCAGGCGCCCCCGCGGCGCGGGCGCAGGGGACCAGCCGGCCAGGTGCGCGTCGGGGTCGACGCCGTCCGGCAACGGCAGGGCGTGCTCCGCCGACGCCGCCACCGCACCCGGGGCGAGCGTCGTGCCCGCCTCGCCGAACCGCGCGTCCGTCCGCCACGAGTAGCCGCCCATGTCGGCCCACCGCTCCGCCGCGACGTGCGGACCCACCGTGCAGTCCACGAACAGGGCCTGCCCGTCCGCCTCCGGACGCCCGCCCGGGTGCCACGGACGCGCCAGGTGCACCGAACCCGGCGCGACGTCGTCGTCCGCCGTGAACGTGACCCCGCGGAACAGGAACCCGCGCGGGTTCTCCCGCACCGTGCTCGGCGCCGCCACGTACCCCGCACCGCACGAACGGACCTCCCCGCCCTCGATCAGCGCCGTCGCCCGCCCGTACACGAAGTCCACGTCACCGACCACCAGGCAGTCACGCACCAGGACGTGGCTGACCTGCGCGAACGACCGCGAGTCCAGCAGCAGCGTGTCCTGACGGCCCAGCAGCCGGCAGCCCTCCACCACCACGCGCGTGCCCCGCGTGCGCAACGCCAGCGCCTGCTGGTCCGGGACGTCCGTGCCCCGCCGCTTGTCGTACGTGTTGCGGATCGTCAGGTGCCGCAGCGTCACGTCGTCGGCGTCCACCGTGAACGTCGCGCACTCCTGGATCACCGGCATCCCCGTCGCGCCGAGGTCCCCCTGGCGCAGGTCGCTCGTCACCACGACGTCGGCCGGGTCGCCCGTGAGGGACCTGATCAGCAGCGGGGCGCGCCGCGGCGCGACCACCACCTGCTCGGGATAGACGCCGGGATGGACCACGATCTCGGTGACGTCGGGGTCGGCCAGCGCGAGGCCCAGGGTGGGGACGAGGTCGGCGTCGTCGCCGACGTGCACGGTGCGGGACATGACACGAGGCTAGTAAGCGGTTTCCGGTGGCGTCCAACCCGTCCGCGACTCAGCGCAGGATCCGCCGAGTCAGCGCAACTTCCGTCGAGTCAGCGCTCCGTGGCGCGAGTCAGCGCACCGGTGGTGCCGGACGGCGCGGGGAGGCCGCGCGTCGTCGCGTTCACGGGCCCCAGGGGGCCCTCCACTTCGGGAAGGACGACGACGCGCGGCCTCCCCGCGCCGTCCTCCCGGGTTGCGGAACGCGGAACGCCGAGCCGAGTCAGCGCGGGCATCGTCGAGTCAGCGCTCGATGGCGTCAGTCAGCGCACGTCCCCGCGAGTCAGCGCAGGACCCGTTGCCTCAGCGCTGTCGTCCGCGAGTCAGCGCAGGATCCGCTCGGTCAGCGCTTGGTACGCCGACTCAGCGCATCGTGAGGCGACGGCGGGCCGCGTCCCGTGCTGGCGCGAGCGACCGTGCGCCGACTCGACGAAACTCGCGCTGACTCGCGGACGACAGCGCTGACTCGCGGACGACAGCGCTGACTCGCGGACGACAGCGCTGACTCGCGGACGACAGCGCTGACTCGCGGGAAGTTGCGTCGGGTCGCGGCTACCAGGCGGCGTTGCGAGCCATCTCCAGGGCGATCTCCTGCCACCACTGGCCGGCGGGCGGGCCGCCGTTGCAGGAGCCGTCCGACTCACCGGGCAGCTTCACCCACAGCAGGGCGTCCAGACCGGACGCCTCCGCGACGACGCGGGGCCGCTCCCCGAGGGCGCGGCCGCGCGGGTTGCACCACTCGCCGTTGGAGCCGTTGCCGTTGCGGGACGTGTCGATGACGAACCGGGCGCCGCCGGTGAGCGCGGAGATCTGCTCGCCGTAGGCGCGCTCGCCCGCGGTCGGCCGGTAGTTGGAGGTGTTGAGGGCGAACCCCACGGCGTGCTCGAACCCGACCTGGTTGAGGCGGTCCGCCGCCTCGGCCGCACTGAGCCACCCGGAGTGGCCGGCGTCGACGTACACGCGGCCACCTGCCTCGGTGAGGACGCGTGCGGCGTACCGCAGATAGCCGATCCGGTCGCCCTGGCCGCTGCAGTCACCGAGCTGGGCGAGGGCGTCGGGCTCGAGGACGACGGTCGGCTCGCCCTGGATGCCGTCGGCGACGACGTCGACCCAGCGGGCGTACTCGCTCTCGGCCACGCCGCCGCCCGAGTGGCTGCCACAGTCCCGGCCGGGGATCGCGTAGACGGCCAGGACCGGCGTGGCACCCGCCGCGACGGCGCGCCCCGTGTAGTCGGCGACGGCGTCCCGCTCGGTCGCGGCGTCGTTCCAGTTGCCCACCCAGTACGCCTGCGGGGTGAGGGCGATCTTCTCCAGCAACGCCCTCTCGGTGCCGCCGGCGGCCTGCCACGCCGTCCACGCCTGGGTGCCGGGGTCGACGTAGAAGTCGCCGGACGGCATCGGCGTCGGCTCCGGGGTGGGCTCCTCGCTGGGATCCGGCGACGGTGTCGGTGTCGGCGTCGGCGTCGCGGTGGCCGACGGCGTGGGCAACGACGTCGGCCCGGTCACCTGGCCGGTGCAGGGCACGCCGTCGAGCGCGAAGTCCGTCGGCACCGGGTTGCTGCCGCTCCACGAGCCGATGAAGCCGAAGCTCGTCGTCACGTCCGCGCCGAGCGCGGCGTTCCACGCGACACCCGAGGCCTGCACCGTGCGGCCCGACTGCGTGACCTCCGCGTTCCAGGCCTGCGTCACCTGCTGGCCCGACGCCGTCGTCCAGGTGAGGTCCCACGCGTCCAGCGCGTCGCCGAGGTTGGTCACCGCGACGTCGCCCTGGAAGCCGCCCTGCCACTGCGACGTCACCCGATAGTCCACCGTGCACCCGGCGGCCGCCGTCGCGGTCGTCGCCGCGACCACGCCGGCCGTACCGGTCACGCCCAGCGCCATCATGGCGGCCAGCGCCGTCCAGCGGGTTCGTCGTCGTACCTGCCGCATGCTGTGCTCCGATCCGAGGGGACAGACGGAGGTCCACGCTAGGAGGCGTCGTGCGTGCGCCCCTACGGCCTAAACGTTTCGGTCCTCCGTCGGCCGATCAGGTCCTGCGGCGAGTCGGGCCCCGTCGTGCTGAGGCCGCGGAGCTGCGCTGACTCGCGCCTGGCTGCGCTGAGTCGCGGGGCCTTGCGCTGACTCGCGCCGGCCTGCGCTGAGTCGCGGGACGTCGACGGCGCGGCCGGCCCCGGAGGGCCGACCGCGCCGAGCGGTGCCGCGCCGGGTCCCGGCGCGTCGGACCAGGTCGAGCCCGGTCGAGGCTGGTCGGACGACCGGATCAGACGAGGTCGCGGACCGCGGCGTACTGCTCCCGGACGACGGGCCGCGGGTCGGCGGCGAGCGTCGTGTCGACGGTCGCCGCCCACGCCGGGGCGTCGGCGCCGGGCGTCGTGGCGGCGGCGAGCACCCAGGCGGCCTGGCGGGCGGCGCCGTCGGCCACGTACTCGCCGGGTTCGGGCACGGAGATCGGCACGCCGAACACCTGCGTCGCGACCTCCTGCACCGCGGCGGACCGGGCCGCGCCGCCGATGAGCATGACCCGCTGGACGGGGACGTCGAGGGCGCGCAGCGCGTCCAGGCCGTCCGCGAGACCGCAGAGCATGCCCTCGACGTAGGCGCGGGCGAGGTGCTCCCGCGTCGACGTGGCCAGGCGGATCCCGTGCAGGGTGCCGGTCGCGTCGGGGCGGTTCGGGGTGCGCTCGCCCTCCAGGTAGGGGACGAGCACGAGGCCGTCCGACCCGGGCGGGGCGGCGAGGGCGAGGCGGGCCAGCTCGTCGACGTCGACGTCGAGCAGGGTGCGCGCCGCGTCCAGCACGCGGGCCGCGTTGAGGGTGACGGCCAGCATGAGGGCGTTGCCCGTGGCGTCGGCGAACCCGTTGATCGCGCCGGAGCCGTCGGCGGTGCGGCGCGGCGCCACGGCCGACACGACGCCGGACGTGCCCAGCGAGATCGCGATGTCGCCCGGCTCCATGCCGAGGCCGAGGGCCGCACCGGCGTTGTCACCGGCGCCCGGGCCGAGGAGGGCCCCGCCGTCGACGTCCGCGCCTGCCACCGACGGGTGCGCGGTCCCGCCGGACTCCGCCGGACCCAGGACGCGCGGCAGGACGACGTCGTCGCGGCCGAGGGCGAGGCGCAGCAGGTCGGGGCGGTACTCGCCCGCGCCGTCGGCGCCCTGCGCGTCGTAGTAGCCGGTGCCGGACGCGTCGGACCGGTCCGTGACGAGGGCGTCGAGGTCCGGGCCCAGGGGCGAGGAGTCGGCGGGGCCGTAGCCCGCGATGCGCCAGGTCAGCCAGTCGTGGGGGAGCGCGACGGCGGCGACGCGCGCGGCGTTCTCCGGCTCCGCGTCGCGCAGCCAGCGCAGCTTCGTGATCGTCAGGGACGCCACGAGCACCGAGCCGGTCGCGTCGGCCCAGGCCTGCGCGCCCGCGGTGCGGTCGCCGTCACCGAGCTCGCGGATGAGGTCCTCCGCCGCCGGGGCCGAGCGGGTGTCGTTCCACAGCAGGGCGTCACGGATGACGCGGCCCTCGGCGTCGAGCGCCACCAGGCCGTGCTGCTGCCCGCCGACGGCGATCGCCGCGACGTCGTCCAGGCCGCCCGCGGCGCGCGCCGCCTCGCCGAACGCCGTCCACCAGTGGTCCGGGTGGATCTCCGTGCCGTCCGGGTGCTTCGCGGCACCCGAGCGCACGAGCGCGCCCGTCGCGGCGTCGCGGACGACGATCTTGCAGGACTGCGTGGACGTGTCCACGCCTGCCACGAGGGGCATCTTCGCTCCAGGAGTAAGTCAGAGGGTGACGCGCCGAGATCGACCCGTGCGGACCGAGATCGACCTTCAGGAGGTCGATCTCGGTCCGCACGGGTCGATCTCGGCAGGGGGACGTCTCAGCCGATGAGGTGGCGGAGCGCGAGCTGGTGCAGGCGCACCAGGCCGTAGTCGCGCTCGGCGACCTTGTCGGCGTCGATGTCGACGGACTCGTCGGCGAGGAACGCGTCGAACGACTCGCCGGCCGCGAGGGTCGGCTCGGCCAGCTCGAAGATGCCGGCGTGCTCGAACGCGGCCTGGACCTCGGAGTCCTCGCGGTAGGCCTTCGCCTTGGCGGCGAGGAGGTCGTAGGTCTCCATGTTCGCCTTGGCGGACTCCCACACGCCGTCGAGGTACTCGGTGCGCGACGGCTTGTAGTCGAAGTGGCGCGGGCCCTCGTAGCGGGGGCCGCCGTTCGGGAAGCCGTTCTCCAGCAGGTCGACGGTGAAGAACGCGTTGAGCAGGTCGCCGTGACCGAACACGAGGTCCTGGTCGTACTTCGGGCCGTGCTGACCGTTGAGGTCGATGTGGAACAGCTTGCCGCAGTACAGCGCGAGCGCGAGGCCGTGCGTGTAGTTGAGGCCCGCCATCTGCTCGTGGCCCGTCTCCGGGTTGAGGCCCACGATGTCGCCGTTGTCGAGCGTGTCGATGAGGGCGATGGCGTGGCCGATGGTCGGCAGGAAGATGTCGCCGCGGGGCTCGTTCGGCTTCGGCTCGAGGCCGATGCGCAGGTCGTAGCCCTTGGACTTGATGTACGCGGCGACGGTGTCGATGCCCTCGGCGTAGCGGGCGTGCGCGGCGTGCAGGTCCTTCGAGTTGTCGTACTCGGTGCCCTCGCGGCCGCCCCACATGACGAACGTGGAGGCGCCCATCTCGGCGGCGTTGTCGACGCTGCGCAGGACCTTCTTCAGGCCGAAGCGGCGCACGTCGCGGTTGTTCGACGTGAACGCGCCGTCCTTGAAGATCGGGTGCGAGAACGTGTTGGTGGTGACCATCTCGCAGACGAGACCGGACTCCTGCGACGCCTTCTTCACGGCGTCGATGCCGGCCTGGCGCTCGGCCTCGGTGGCGCCGAACTCGAAGATGTCGTTGTCGTGGTACGTGAAGCCCCACGCGCCGAGCTCGGCGAGCTTGTGGATGGACTCGGCGGGGTCGAGCGCCGGGCGGGTGGCGCTGCCGAACGGGTCGTTGGCGGGCCAGCCGACGGTCCACAGGCCGAACGAGTACTTGATGTCGCTCACGGGGTCTCCTCGTCGAGTCGGGCGCCGGGGCGACGGTGGCCACGGCGTTTGTTGTATGGCTGAACTATTACCCGTCGTTCGGCTAGAGTCAAGGCGTGACCGCCGAGCCGACGACGACGCCCAGCGCCTCCGCCGCGCCCGCGGACCCCGGCGGGGAGGCCTCGCGCCAGCACACCCTGCGCGAACGCAACCTGCGCCTCGTCGCCCGCGCCGTCTACGACGCCGCAGCCGCCGCCGGCACGCGTCCCGACACCGTCCCACCGTCCCGCGCCGACGTCGCCGCCGCCACCGGGCTCACCCGCGCCACCGTCTCCACGCTCGTGGACCGGCTCGTCGCCGCCCGCCTCGTCGCCGAGCTGCCCCCCGCACCCGCGCAGCGCGCCGGCCGACCCGCCGTGCCCCTCGTGCCCGCGTCCCGCACCGTCGTCGGCCTCGGCCTCGAGGTCAACGTCGACTACCTCGGCGTGCGGGTCCTCGACCTCGCCGGAGAGGTCGTCGCCGAGCACGTCGAGCGCGGCGCGTTCCACGACGCCGACCCCGCCCGCACCCTCGGTCGGCTCGGGGCGCTCGCCGCCGACGCCGTCGCGGACGTCGAGGCCGCCGGCATGCGCGTCGCCGGGGCGCGACTCGCCCTGCCTGGACTCGTCGACGCCCGCACCGGCGAGCTCGAGGTCGCCCCCAACCTCGGGTGGTCCTCCCTCGACCCCGTCCCCCTCCTCGGCCTGCGCGACCTGCCGGTCCGCGTCGCCAACGAGGCCAAGCTCGCCGCCCTCGCCGAGCTCGCCGGCGACGTCCCCGACTCGTTCCTCCACGTGTCCGGCGACGTCGGCATCGGCGCCGCGATCGTCGTCGACCGCGCGCTGTTCCTCGCCGAGCGCGGCTGGAACGGCGAGGTCGGGCACGTCGTCGTCGACCCCGCCGGACCGCGCTGCACGTGCGGCGCCCGCGGCTGCCTGGAGCAGTACGCCGGCAAGGAGGCCGTGCTGCGCGCCGCCGGGCTCCCGGCCGACGCGCCGCTCGCGGACCTCCTCGCCCGGCTCGACGACGAGGACGGCGGCGGTACCGCGCGGGCCGCCGTGGAACGTGCCGCCCGGGCCCTCGGCTCCGCGCTCGCCGACTTCGTCAACCTCACCGGGGTGTCCACGATCGTCCTCGGCGGCGTCTACACCGAGCTCCTGCCGTGGCTCGCCCCCGACGTCCACGCCGGCCTCACCGAGCGCGTCCTCGCCGCACCCTTCGCCGCGCCCGACGTCCGCGCCGCCCGCGGCGGCAAGTTCGCCGCCCTCACCGGTGGCGCCCGCGAGGTGCTGCGCGACGTCGTCGCCGATCCTGCGCCCTGGGGCTGACCTCCTCGGATCACCGTCGAGCGGTGCTCACACCGGCGCCGGCGAGGCCGGGGCGGGCGCCCACCGATGGCGCGGCGGCCTCCCGGCGGAGGTGCCCCGGGTCAGCCGAGCGTCCAGCGCACCACCGTCACCAGGCCCACGACAGCCAGTGCCGTGAGCCCGAGCACCGCGACGGCGATGCCCAGGCAGCCCCACTCGAACCGGGCCGTGCGGACGTCGTCCGCGGCGTCCTGCGGCTCCTGCGCCGCGGCGTCGTGCAGGGATCGCAGGCGCGTGCGGGCGAGGGGGCCGAGCGTGTCGTCGTCGCCGTCCCACGCGATCGCCCGAAGCCGCCCGCCGGGCGTGCGGAACTGTCGTTCGAACGCGGCCACCTCGGCCGGGTCGGCGTGCTCGGCGAGGTACGACCAGCGGCCCGCCTGCGCCGTCTCGCCCTGGCTGCGGTAGACGGCGGCCAGGCGCTCGCGCACGTCGAGGCGGTCGGGTCGGCCGTGCGCCAGGCTCCGCAGTCGGTTGACGGCGGGCAGCACGCGTCCGTGGGCGAGGTCGTCGTCCACGCGGCTCAGGGTCTGGTCGATCGGCACCGGACGAGCATGGCGCCGGGCGTGCCACCGGGCAAGCGAGTTCCGGCGGCGCAGGGCCGGGTCGAGCGCGCGGCGTCGTACCGGGTACCCTTGCAGCGTCCGTCGGGCGCCCCGCCCGTCGTGACCGGCCGGAGCGTGAGCGTCCGGTCCAGCGCCTGTAGCTCAGGGGATAGAGCACCGCTCTCCTAAAGCGGGTGTCGAAGGTTCGAATCCTTTCAGGCGCACCCTTCGTCCTGGCCGTCGTGCGCTCGCGCGACGGCTCCATACCCTGCCCCGTGATCGCCCGACGGCGGGCTCCGTGCCATGGCATCCGTCCTGCCCGTCGGGCGATCCCGAGCGGGCCGTCCGCGATGGCGCGCACCAGGGTTGCGGCGGTACGCTCGTCGAAAGTTCGGACGTACGAAAAACGAGGTTCGGGGTGCAGCAGAAGAGGTCCGCGCGACGTCGCGCGGCAGGGTGGTCCGGGGCGCTGGCGGTCGGCGCACTGGCGTTGTCCGGCTGTGCCGGGCCCGAGGCGCCCGGCGGCGCCGACGACCGTCCCGTCGTCCTGACGACGTTCACCGTCCTGGCGGACGTCGCGCAGAACGTCGCGGGCGACCACCTGCGCGTCGAGTCCATCACCAAGGTGGGCGCGGAGATCCACGGCTACGAGCCCACCCCGCGCGACGTCGCGAAGGCGTCCGACGCCGACCTGATCCTGGACAACGGCCTCCACCTGGAGGCGTGGTTCGCGAAGTTCGTGGACTCGGTCGACGTGCCGCACGTGGTCGTGTCCGAGGGCGTCGACGTCATCGACATCAGCGAGGACGCCTACGCCGGCACGCCCAACCCGCACGCCTGGATGAGCCCGCTCAACGTGCAGCTGTACGTCGATGCGATGGTGGACGCGTTCGGCGAGCTCGACCCCGCCCACGCGGCGGACTTCGCGGCCAACGGCGCGGCCTACCGGGCCGAGCTGCAGGAGGTCCACGACGACCTCGTCGCGCAGCTCGACACGTTGCCGGCGAACGAGCGGGCCCTGGTGACCTGCGAGGGCGCGTTCTCCTACCTCGCGCGGGACGCGGGACTCACGGAGCACTACCTGTGGGCGGTCAATGCCGAGCAGCAGGCCACGCCGCAGCAGGTCGCGGCCGTCATCGAGACGGTGCAGGCGGACGACGTGCCCGCCGTGTTCTGCGAGTCCACGGTGTCCGACCGGGCGATGCAGCAGGTCGTGCAGGCCACGGGCGCGCGGTTCGGGGGCACGCTGTACGTGGACTCGCTGTCCGAGCCCGACGGTCCCGTCCCCACCTACCTGGACCTCGTGCGGTACGACGCGGCGACGATCGTCGCGGGCCTGACGGGGGAGGACGCGTGACGCCGGGCATCGAGGTGACGGACGTCGCGGTGCGCTACGGCGACGTCGTCGCGCTCGACGGCGTGACGCTGACGGTGCCCGCCGGGCGCGTCACCGGGCTGGTGGGGATGAACGGGTCCGGCAAGTCGACCCTGTTCAAGGCGATCACCGGTGTCGTCCGGCCCCGCCACGGGACGGTGCGGATCGCGGGCGTGGACCCGGCCGCGGCCCGACGGCAGGGCGTCGTCGGGTACGTGCCGCAGAGCGAGGACGTCGACTGGTCGTTCCCCGTCTCGGTGCGCGACGTCGTCATGACGGGCCGGTACGGGCACCAGGGGTTCACGCGGCGCCCGCGCACGCAGGACCGGGCCGCCGTCGACGAGGCGCTCGACCGCGTCGACCTGGCCGGCCTGGCCGACCGGCAGATCGGGCAGCTGTCCGGCGGGCAGCGCAAGCGGGCGTTCGTCGCCCGGGGGATCGCGCAGGGCGCCCGGGTGCTGCTCCTCGACGAGCCGTTCGCCGGCGTGGACAAGCGGTCGGAGGCCACCATCGTCGCGCTGCTGCGCGAGCTCGCGGCCGACGGTCGGACCGTGCTGGTGTCCACCCACGACCTGCACGCCCTGCCGGACCTCGCCGACGAGGCGGTGCTGCTCCTGCACCGGGTGCTGTTCCACGGGCCGGTGGCCGACGCCCTCGCCCCGCACCGGCTGTCCGCCGCGTTCGGCCTCGACCTGGGCCCGGGCGGCCCGGGCGAGCCCGGCGGGGTTCCGGCCGGTCGGGTGCCCGGTGTTCCGCCCTCCGCCCGGGCGGACCGCCTGGGTGCGGCCGCGGGGGAGGGGTCGTGAGCCCGCTCGACCTGCTCCTCGAACCGCTCCAGTACGACTTCATGGTGCGGGCGCTGGCCACGACCGTCGTCGCGGCGGTGGTGTGCGCCCTGCTGTCGTGCTGGCTGGTCCTGATCGGCTGGTCCCTCATGGGGGACGCGGTGTCGCACGCGGTGCTGCCGGGCGTGGTGCTGGCGTACGTCGTGGGCGCGCCGTTCGCGCTGGGGGCTCTGGTGTTCGGGTTCCTCGCGGTGGCGCTCATCGGCGTGGTCCGGGACACCAGCCGGGTCAAGGAGGACGCGGCGATCGGCATCGTGTTCACGACCCTGTTCGCGGCGGGGCTGGTCATGGTGTCGGTGACGCCGAGCCAGACCGACCTGAGCCACATCATCTTCGGCAACGTGCTGGGGGTGTCGACCCCGGAGCTCGTGCAGGTGGCGGCCCTCGCCGCGATCGCGCTGGTCGTGCTGGTGCTCAAGCGCCGCGATCTCGTGCTCTACGCGTTCGACCCCCTGCACGCGTTCGCCATCGGGCTGTCCCCGCGGTTCCTCGGCGCGCTGCTGCTGGGCCTGCTGGCGCTGACGTCGGTGGTGGCGCTCCAGGTGGTGGGCGTCGTCCTCGTCGTGGCGATGCTCATCATCCCGGGGGCCACGGCCTACCTGCTGACGGACCGGTTCGGCCGGATGCTCGTCATCGCGCCGCTCGTGTCCGCCGTGTGCTCCGTGGTGGGGATCTACCTGTCGTACTGGTGGGACGCCGCCACGGGCGGGCTGGTCGTGGTGGTCCAGGGCGTCGTGTTCGCGCTGGTCTACGTCCTCGCGCCGCGGCACGGGCTGGCCGGGCGCCTGCGTCGCCACCGGGCGCGCGCCGAGGACGTGCAGGTCGAGCCGGTGGGCTGAGCCTCAGTCGGCCTCGGCGTGCGCGATGTGGTCGAGCTGGCGCCACACGAGGGCGAGGGTGAGCCCGGCCCCGACGAACGCGAACCAGAACGGCGCGGTGATCCCGAAGGCCTCGGCGAGCAGGCCGCCGAGCGCGTTGCCCACGACGATCCCGCCGAACACGCCCACCATGTAGACGGACCCGACGCGCCCCTGGAGCGCGGTCGGGACGGCGCGCTGGCGCACCGTGTTCGACACCGTGCCCCACACGAACGCGTAGAGGCCGAAGACGAAGAGGATCACGAGGGCGACCCACCCGGTGGTGGTCAGGGCGAGGGCGAGGTGGAACACCACCTCGAGCGTGAGGCAGACCTTCATGAGGGTGGCGAGGGAGAAGCGGCGTTCGAGCCGCCCGTACAGCACGGTCGCGACGAGCCCGCCGATGCCCGACGCCGTCGTCAGCAGCCCGAACCCGACCGGGCCCATGCCGAGGTGCTCGGTCGAGTAGAGGACGAGCACGGCCCACGGCGCCGCCCACGTGAGGTTGAACGTGAAGATCACCAGCGCGAGCGTGCGCACCGGCGGGTTCGCCCACAGCCAGCGCAGGCCGTCCGCGATGTCGCGACGCACGTGCGTGGGCAGGACGTCCCGCTCGACGGGCGGCACCCGGAGGCGCCCGATCTGCACGATGGCCAGGACCCCGCACACGAGCTGCACCGCGAACGGCCACGCCGAGCCGACGGCGAACAACGCGGCCCCGAGCGGTGGCCCGGCGAGCTGGTTGGCCGTGAGGAACCCGGCCTGGAGGCGGGCGTTTCCGAGCCCGAGGTCCTTGGAGTCGACGAGCATCGGCAGGAGCGTCTGCGCGGCGGAGTCCGCGAACACCTCCGCGACCCCCATGAGGAGCAGCGCCACCAGCACGAACGTGATGTCCACCCGGCCGGTGAGGACGGCTGCGACCAGCACGGCGATGACGACCGCCCGCAGGGCGTTCGACACGATGACGAGCCGGCGCCGGTCCCACCGGTCGGCCATCGCGCCCGCCCACAGGCCGAACACGAGCCAGGGGAGGCGGGGGAGCAGGGCCGCCAGCGCGACGAGGGCGGCGGAGTCCGTCAACGACGCGACGAGCAGCGGGCCCGCCGCCAGGGCGATCCCGTCCCCGACGTTGCTCGTCCAGCTCGACGCGAGCAACCACCGGAAGCCCGACCCCAGACGCGCCGGAGCGATCAACTCCAGGAGATTGCGCACCGGGAGAGGTTATGGCATGGCGCGGGCCGTTCCACGGATACCTCGGCGGACCTGCGCAGATAGGCGCTCAGGACATGTCCTCAGACTGTTGACGCGGTCCATCGGACCCGGGCAGACTGCCGGGTGGCAGCGCGCATCGCCCGCCCCCTGCGCGATGCGCGCTGTCCCCACCTCCGCTGCCTCGCACGCCACGCCGTCGCCGTCGTGCCCCGGGGCCACCTCCCGCCGGCGCCCCGCACCCGTCCCAGGATTCCCCGGACGTCGGCGTGCCCCGCCCGAGCCGCCCCCGCCGCCGGTCTACCGTGCTGACGTGAGAGTGCTGCGCCGATCCTCCGCCGCTGCCGCCGTCGCCGAGACGCCGGCCGAACCACCGGCCGCCCCCGGCGGTCCCGAGCAGGGCGCGCCCGCGGACACCTCCGCCCGTCCCGCGGGGCAGCCCGCCGCGGCCCGCCCCTCCGACCCCGACCGGCCCGCCGCGCCCACCCCGCTCGCCGACGCCGTCCGCACCTGGCGGGCCGGGCTCGTCGACCTCGTCGGCGGCTCCAGCCTCGCCGACGTCGGGCTCCTCGGGGAGGCCGTCGTCGACCTCTCCACGGCGCACCCCTCCGGCGTCGCCGGGCTGTTCGCCGGACGCGCCACCCGCCTGTCCAACCTCGTGCGCGAGCCCGCCGTCTTCCCCACGGCGCGCCGCCGCGCCCGCGCCGTCGTCGTCCGCGCCGCCGAGCACGCCGCCCGCTACGGCATGTCGCCCACCTACCTCGCCATCGGCGTCGCCACCTGGACCGAGCACCTCGACGCCGCCGGCGAGCCCACCGCCGACCGCCGCCACGACCTCACCGCGCTCGCCGAGGTCGCGTCGTCGGCCGCCACCACCAGCGCGGCCTCCGCCTCGTCCGCACCCGCCGCCAGCGCCGCGTCCGCACCCGACCCCGACACCGGGACGACCGACGACGACAGCGCCGCCAGCCCGGCACCCGCCGTCACCACGTCCATCCCGATCGTCAGCATCGCCCGGCAGGAGTCGCGCGCCCGGCGCACCACGCCCCCCACCGACGACGAGGTCGTCGGCACCCGCACCGTCCACGCGCCGATCCTGCTGCGACCCGTCACCCTCACCCCCCGGGGCGAGGGCGAGACCGACTACGAGCTCACCCTCGAGCCCACCGCCGAGCTCAACCCGCTGCTCGTGCGCGCCCTGCGCGCCCGCGGCGCCGACCTCGACGCCACCGCGCTCGCCGACGCCACGTTCACCGCGGCGGGCTTCGACCCCGACGACGTCCTGCACCGCGTCGCGCAGATCGCCGGGCAGCACCTCGACGATCTCCGCACCGACCAGCGGGTGCTCGTCGGGACGTTCGTGCACCCCGGGCAGGCGCTCGTCGACGACCTCGACGAGCTCACGCCGTCGCTCGGCCGTCACGAGCTCGTCGCGGCCCTCGCCGGGGTCGACACCGCCCTCGCGAAGGTCGCGGCCGTCGAGCTGCCCGCCCGTCGGCACGGCGACGCCGACCCGGCGCGCGAGCGCGGCGTCGGCGACCTCGACCCCGACCAGCGGCACGTCGTGGACGTCCTCGCCGGTGGCCAGCACGTGTTCGTCGACGCCCCGGTCGGCGCGGACGTCGCCGGCACGGTGGCGGCGGTCGTCGCGGAGGCCGCGGCCGCCGGACGGTCCGTGCTGTACGTGACCGGGCACCGCCGCGCCGCGGACAAGCTGGCGCAGCGTCTCGACGAGCTCGGCCTCGAGGGTCTCTCCCTGGACGTGACGCCGCGGCCCACCTGGCGCGAGGACATGACCGGGCGACTCCTCGGCGCGATGGCGACCGAGCCGGAGACCCTCGACGTCGCCGGTCCCGCCGCCGTGCGCGACGCCCTCATCGGGGCCCGGGCCCAGCTCGCCGGGTACATCGACGCCCTGCACCAGCGGCGCGCGCCCTGGGACGTGTCCGCCTACGACGCCCTCCAGGAGCTCGCCCGGCTCACGTCCGAGCGTCCCGCACCGTCGACGACGGTCCGGCTCGGCGCCACGACGACGCTCGCCCTGGACGGCGACCGTCGCCGCGCCGTCGCCGCCGACCTGCAGCGCGCCGCCACGCTCGGGGCGTTCACGCTGCGCCCCAGCGCCACCCCGTGGTTCGGCGCGAACCTCCTGACGATGGACGACGCGCGGGACGCGCTGTCCCGCGTCCGCCGGCTCAAGGAGGCGACGCTGCCGCAGCTGCGCCGCCAGATCGCCTACACCGGGGAGGTCACCGGGCTCGAGGCGCCCACGACCATGCGCCGCTGGGGCGAGCAGCTCGCGATGCTCGCCGGGATGCGCTCCACGCTCGACGTGTTCCACCCGATGGTGTTCGAGCGCACCGCCACCGACCTCGTGCAGGCCACCGCGACGCGCGCGTGGCGGCGTGAGCACGACGTCGAGATGGGCTGGTTCACGCGCCGCCGCCTGCGCAAGCGTGCCAAGGACATGGTCCGGCCCGGCGTGCGCGTGGCCGACCTGCACACCGCTCTCATCGAGGTCGCGGCCCAGCGCGACGTGTGGGCGGAGCACTCCTCGCGCGGCGGCTGGCCCACCCTCCCCGAGGGTCTCGCGACGATCGAGGACACCTTCGAGGCCGTGAAGCACGACCTCGAGGACCTCGAGCCCGTGCTCGCCACCACGACGCACGGAGCCCGCCTCCTCGACCTCGACCTCGACGCCCTGTCCGAGCGGCTGCACCAGCTCGTCGGCGACCCCGAGTCCCTGGAGACCTTGCCCGAGCGCACGGCCCTGCTGCGCCGCGCCCGCGAGGCCGGCGTCGGCGAGCTCGTCGACGACCTCACGACGCGGCGCGTCCCCGCGGACCTCGTCCCCGCCGAGCTCGACCTCGCCTGGTGGTCCAGCGTGTTCGAGCAGATCCTCGCCGAGCAGCCCGTGCTCGCCGAGCAGGACGGTGCCGGGCTCGACGCCCTCGCCCGCCGGTTCCGTGCCCTCGACGCCCGCCACCTGGAGTCGTTGTCCGCCCCCGTGCGGGTGTCCGCCCGCGCCCACCTCGGGACCGCCATGCGGGAGGACCGCGACGGCGCCGAGGCGATGTTCGCCGAGCTGATCGAGGGCCGCATGACGTCCCTGCGCGACCTCGTCGACTCCTACGGCGACGTCGCCCGCCGCCTGCGCCCCGTCGTCCTCGCCACCCCCACCCTCGTCCCGCACCTCCTGCCCGCGCACCGCACCGTCGACCTCGTCGTGCTCGACGCCGTCCAGCACGTCCCCACCGAGGTCGTGCTGCCCGCCGTGGCGCGCGGACGCCAGGTCGTCGTCGTCGGGGACCCCCGCGCCGCGTCCGGCAGCAGCGTCGTCGAGCTCGCCGACGTCCTGCCGCACGTCGCGCTCCAGCCCCGCGAGAACAACCGCGACCCCGAGCTCACCCGCCTGCTCGCACGGCACGGATACGACGGGCTGCTGCGGCCCGCCCCCGTGCCCCGCGCCGAGGTGCTCGTCCAGCTCGACGTCGTCGACGGCTCCGGCATGCCCGACCCGGTCTCCGGCGCCGTGGAGAGCACCCGCGCCGAGGTCGACCGCGTCATCGAGGTCTCCATCGAGCACGCGCTCACCCGCCCCGAGGAGACCCTCGGCATCGTCACCGTCACGGCCGCGCACGCCGACCGCATCCGCGAGGCGCTGCTCGCCGAGGTGCGCGCCAACCCCGCGCTCGCCCCGTTCTTCTCCGGGCGCCGCGCCGAGCCCGTCGTCGTCGCCGACATCACCGGCGTCGCCGGGCTGGAGCGCGACACGATCCTGCTGTCCGTCGGGTTCGGCCGCACGCCCCACGGGCGCGTCCTGCACCGCTTCGGGGTCCTCGGCTCAGACGGCGGCGAGGCCATGCTGCTCGGCGCCGTCGGCGCCACCCGCCGCCGCCTGCACGTCGTGTCCTGCTTCGACGCCGCCGCGCTCGACACCGACCGGCTCCGCGGCGGTGGCCCCCGCCTCCTGCGCGAGCTCCTCGAGCTCGCCGAGCAGCGCTCCGGCCGCGCCGACCAGGTCGAGCTCGGCAACGGCGTCGACGTCGGCCGCGTCCCCGACCGTCTCGTCACCGACCTCGGTGAACGCCTCTGGCGGCTCGGCTACCTCGTCGAGACCGACTACGGCACCGGTGACGGCGACCACGTGCCCCTCGTCGTGGGCCACCCCGACCTGCCCGGCGAGATGCTCGTCGCCGTCCTCACCGACGACGCCGCCTACGTCGCCGAACCCTCCGTGCGGGTCCGCGACCGACAGCTCGCCCAGCGGCTCGAACGCCTCGGCTGGACCGTCACCCAGGTGTGGTCCGCCGCCGTGTTCCTGGATCCCGACGGCGAGGCCGACCGCGTCCGCCGCCTCGTCCAGCAGGTGCGGGACGCCCGCGTCGGCACCACCGGCGGGGTCGTCGTGCCGCCCGAGGTCGTGGTCCCCGTCCTGCCCGACGACGGCGAGCCCGGCCCGGTGCCGTCGGCGTCCGCCGCCTCCGCCACCTCGGCGGCCTCCGCCTCCTCGGCGGCGTCCGCCACGGTGGTCGACCCCGCGGAGGACCCCGCCGCGGACTGACCCCGGCGACGACGGTGACGTCGGTGCGGTCCCGCCCGTCCGGCACGCGCCCCGCTAGGTCGGACCGCAGGTCGCGAGTCGGTGCCCCCGGGGTACCACCCCACGACCGGTGGGACGAGCTCGCGGCGGACGCCGTGCCCCGAGAACCGCCGGGCCCGAACGGGTGACAATGGGCCGGTGAGCGAGCAGCAGGAACCCGAGGCGAGCGACGGCCGGCCCGAGACCGCGGACACCCCGACCGACGGCACCACGACGCGCCGTCGCCGCTCGCGACGAGTCGTGCGGCAGGGGACCGAGACGCAGACCGTCTGGGGAGTCACCGGCGACGACGCCGGCGGCCACGACGACAACGACGACCGCCTGCGCAGGGACGTGCCGCCGCACTGGTGAGCCGGCGGTCCTCGGGCGGTCGCTGGGTCGGTGGGGCGGGTCCGGCGCGCGGTCGCGCTCACGGTTGCTGTGCAACCTGCGCTTCCCGTCCGACGACCGCGCGCCGGACCCGCCCCACCTCCCGTCGCCGTGCGGCCGGCGGGGCGCCGTCAGGCGCGGCGGTTCTGCTCGGCGAGGAGGTCGCGGATCTCGGCGAGGAGCACGACGTTCGGCTCGGGCACCGGGGCGGGCTCCGGCTCCTGGCCGCGGGCGCGGCGCTCGGCGAGCTTGTTCATCGGGTACACGATGACGAAGTACAGCGCGGCGGCGACCAGCAGGAAGTTGAGGACGGCGTCGAGGAAGAGGCCGACGCTGAACTCGGCCTCGTTGATCTTGAAGGTCCACAGCTGGGTGAGGTCGGGCTCCCCGAAGATGGCCGCGACGAGGGGGAAGACGAGGCCCTCGGTGAGGGCGGAGACCACCCCGGTGAACGCGGCCCCGATGACGATACCGACGGCGAGGTCGATGACGTTGCCTCGCATGATGAACGTCTTGAAGCCGTCGAACATGTTCTTCACGGTGGTGTTTCCTCCTCCCGGGCCTGGTGGCCCTGCCGGGGCTGTCCCGGCGGCACCGATTCTTCGGGTGACGGCCGCGGGGTGCAACGACGTCCGGGGGCGGGTCGCGCGGGTCAGGGGACGAGGACGGCGGTGACGGTCCCCCAGCCGGAGGTGGCGGACACGGCGGCGGCCTCGTCGGGGTCGACGGCGAGGAGGGTGACGCGGTCGCCGCCGTCGGCCGACGTGCCGCCGAGCAGGCCGCCGGAGGTGTCGGTGCGGGCGGCGGGTCCGGGCAGCACGAGGGCGCGGCGGGCGAGGGTGCGGCCGCGGTCGTCGGCGGCGAGCAGGTCGACGCGGTCGCCGGGTGCGAGCCAGCCGGCCTCGACGAGCCCGACGGCGACGACGACGGTCCCGCGGGGCGCCTGGTCGCCGAGCCCGCCACCGGTGGCGAGCCCGGGGTGCAGGGGCGTCCCGGCGGGCAGCCGGACGGGGGAGGACCGCCCGACGACGTCGGTGGGGTCGGTCACGAGGGCGGGGGCCAGGTCGGCGTCGACGACGACCGTGGTGAGGTCGGCGCGGCGCAGCGGGGTGCCGGCCTCGACGGCGCGGCTCGTGACGACGACCGTGGTCGTGGCGGGTGCGGGCGGTCGGAGCGCCTGGACGGTGGCCGTGGCGGCGAGCCCGCAGCAGACGGCGGCGACGACGAAGCGGCTGCGCCAGGCCAGCAGGTGCAGGCGGCGCAGGACGCGGTCGCGGGAGGGTCGGGGCATGCGGGCACGCTAGGCCCGCGGGCCGGGGGTGCGGCCGGCCGCTCCCGCTGCCCTGGGGACGGCGTCGGGCTGTGGACGGCCCGACGCGCCCGGGGTCAGGAGGAGGCGGCCTTGCTGCTGCCCGAGGACGACCCGCCGGACGACGACCCGCCGGACGACGACCCGCCCGACGACGAACCGCCGGAGGGCGAACCGCCGGACGAGGACGGCTTGCCGCCCGACGACCCGACGGTCGACGACCCGCCGGAGCGGGAGTCGGTGCGGTAGAAGCCGGAACCCTTGAACGTCACGCCGACCGAGCCGTACTGCTTGCGCAGGCGGCCCGAGCACTCCGGGCAGACGGTGAGCGCGTCGTCGGTGAACGCCTGGTGGATGTCGAAGGCGTGGCCGCAGTCGGCGCACCGGTAGGCGTAGGTGGGCACGGAATCTCTCCTCGAGGGCTGGCACTCAGATCATGCGAGTGCCAATCATACGCGGGCGGTAGTCTCGCCTGCGTGTCAGCGACCCCCGCATCGAACGAGCCCGACGCGACGCCCGACGTCGACGACACCATCGAGGACGACGGCGCGCCCGCGCCGCGGTCCCGGTTGCGGCGTGCCGTGGCCGGTCTGGCCGTCCTGGTGGCCCTCGCGCTGGTCGCGACGGTGACGTTCGGCGTCGTGACCGTGCGCAAGCCCCTGCCCGACCTCGCCGGGACGCAGCAGCTCGCGGGGCTGAGCGCCGAGGTCACCGTCGAGCGGGACGCCCAGGGCGTGCCGCAGGTGTACGCGTCCACGCCGGAGGACCTGTTCGCGGCGCAGGGCTACGTGCACGCGCAGGACCGGTTCTTCGAGATGGACTACCGCCGGCACGTCACCGCCGGCCGCCTCGCCGAGCTGGTGGGCGACGTGCCCGCCGCGATCGAGGCGGACAAGGTCGTGCGCACCCTCGGCTGGCGGCAGGTCGCGGAGGAGGAGTGGAACCTCGTCTCCCCGGAGACCCGCTCCTACCTGCAGGCGTACGCGCGCGGCGTCAACGCCTACCTCGCGGACCGCGCCCCCGACGACCTCGCGGTCGAGTACACGGTGCTCGGCACCACCGTCGACGTGGCGACGCCCGCCCCCTGGGACCCGGTGGACTCCCTCGCCTGGCTCAAGGCGATGGCGTGGGACATGCGCGGCAACTACGACGACGAGCTGGGTCGGGCGCTGGCGTACAGCACGCTGGAGGACGTCGACGCGGTCGAGGAGCTCTACCCGGGCTTCGCGGAGGGCGGGAACACGCCGATCCTGCGCAAGCGGGACGTCAACCAGACGCTGCGGGCCGAGGAGGCGGCCGGCGTCTCGCCGGGCGCGTCCGACGACCCGGACGGCACCGGCGGCACCGACGCCTCCTCCACCGACGCCGGCACCGAGGGTGACGCGGAGGGCGACGGCACCACCGGCGTCGCGCTGGGCACCGCCGCCGTGGACGACGCCGTGCAGGCCACCGCCGACGCGCTGGCCGCCGTGCCGGTGCTCGTGGGCCGGGGCGACGGCTCCGGCTCGAACTCGTGGGTCGTCTCCGGCGACCTCACCGAGTCGGGCTCGCCGATCCTCGCGAACGACCCGCACCTCTCGCTCGGCGCCCCCGGTATCTGGTACCAGGTGGGCCTGCACTGCACGCAGGTCGACGACGCGTGCCCGTTCGACGTGGCGGGCTTCTCGTTCTCCGGGTTCCCGGGCGTCGTCATCGGGCACAACGCGGACCTGTCGTGGGGCCTGACCAACATGGGCGCCGACGTCACCGACTTCTTCGTGGAGCGCGTCCGGGGCGACACGTGGCTGCGGGACGCCGAGGCGGAGGAGTGGGCCGACCTCGACGTGCGCACCGAGACCATCCGCGTCAACGGCGGCGACCCGGTCGAGCTGGAGGTGCGGTCCACGGACCACGGTCCGCTGCTGTCCGGCGTCCTGGACGTGGGCGCCGTCGTGGACTCCCCGACGGAGGCCGGCACCGAGTTCGGCGAGTACGCGGTGTCGCTGGCGTGGACGGCGCTCGAGCCCGGCCGCACCGCCGACGCCGTGTTCGCCATGGGGACGGCCTCCGACGCCCAGGACATCCGGGCCGCGGCCGAGCTGTTCGAGGTGCCCGCGATGAACATCGTGTTCGCCACGACGGACGGCCACATCGGCTACCAGGCGCCCGGCAGGATCCCGGTGCGCGACGTCGTCCCCGGCCCGGTGGCGTCCGACGGCACGTGGCCGCGCCCCGGCTGGGACCCGCGCTACGACTGGCAGGGCTACGTCGACCCCGCCGACATGCCGCGCGCGCTGGACCCGGAGGCCGGGTTCATCGTCGCCGCGAACCAGGCGGTGCTGCCGGGCGGCAACGACCCGTACCTCACGCAGGACTGGGACCACGGCTTCCGCTCGGAACGGGTGCGGACCCTCCTGTCGGAGCAGATCGCCGCCGGCCGTCCCTTCACCGTCGCGGACATGGAGGCCATCCAGTCGGACGACTGGTCGCCGTTCGCCGCCGCGCTGGTGCCCGTCCTGCTCGACGTCGAGGTGGACGACGCCTACGACGCCGCCGGGCAGGAGATCCTCGCCGGCTGGGACTACCGCACCGGCAGCGACTCGGCCGCCGCCGCGTACTTCAACGCCGTCTGGCGCAACCTGCTGTCGACGACCTTCTGGGACGACCTGCCCGAGGCCGCGCTGCCCACCGGCGGCTCCCGCTGGCTCGTCGTCGTGCGGGACATGCTGGAGCGGCCCGAGGACCCGTTCTGGGACGACCGCTCGACCCTCAACGTCGTCGAGACGCGGGACGAGGTCCTGACCCGCGCCCTCACGAGCGCGCGGCGCGACCTCACCGTCGAGCTGTCCAAGGAGCCCAGCGACTGGGACTGGGGCTCGCTGCACCAGCTCCGCCTCGAGCACCCGGTGCTCGGCGGCGACGACGTGCCCGCCCTCGTGCGCGACTTCGTCAACCCCGCGCCGGTCCCGATGGCGGGCGGCACGTCCGTGGTCAACGCCACCGCGTGGGACGCCGCGTCCGGCAGCTTCGCCGTCACCGCGGGCCCGTCGATGCGGATGGTCGTCGACATGGGCGACCTCGACTCGTCGACCTGGGTGAACGTCACCGGGTCGTCGGGCCACCCGGCGTCGTCGCACTACGACGACCAGCTGCCCGTCTGGGCGGCGGGGGAGAGCTTCGCGTGGCCGTTCGGCCGGGACGCCGTGGCGGCCGCCGCCGAGGACACGACGACGCTCACGCCGTGACACGTGGGGCCCGGGTCGTGGCGACCCGGGCCCGACGTCGGTCGGTCGTCCGTCCTCAGACGACGGGCAGCGGCCACCAGCCGTCCGGCGTGGCGACGGCGTGCACGGCCACGTCGTGGCCCGCGACGGGCAGGGGGCGGTCGGCGGCGTCGTAGTACTCCTCCGGGTACACCATCGCGACGACGGTCGCGCCCGGCCGGGCCTGCTTGAGGGTGCGGTCGTACCAGCCGCCGCCCTGCCCGAGCCGCGCCCCGGTCGTGTCGACCGCGAGGGCGGGGACCACGACGACGTCGGCCTGCGCGACGGCGTCCGCCCCGAGGGTGGGGCCGCCCGGCTCCGGCGGACGGCCGGGGGCGCGCTCGCACAGGTCCTCCGGGCCGGCGTACTCGGCCCAGTCGCGGGCGAGGCCCGCGCCGAGGACAGGCAGCAGCACCCGCGCCCCGCGACCGGCCAGCCGGTCCAGCAGGGGGCCGGTGCCCGGCTCCGCGGGACGCGACGCGTACGTCGCCACGACCGCCGCCTCCGCGACGGCGGGGACGGTCGCCAGCACCTCCGCGAACGCGTGCGCGGCCTCCTCGCGCAGCCGCTGCGAGCGGGTCTCGCGCTGGTGCCGGATGGCGCGTCGGAGCTCGTCCTTGGCGTCCTGCGTCTCCATCCCGCTCACGATCGGGTACGGCTGGGTGGCGGTCGGGTGCCTCGGGTCGCCGTGCATGCCCTCATTGTGGCAGGGTCCTGGCGTGGCCCCGGGGCGGGGCGGACGGGGGCTCATGAACGACGCGAAGAGGTGGGCGGTGACCAGGCCGTGGCCGGCGACCCTGCGTGAGGACACGCCGTCGGGCGCGGTCGTGCTGCGTCCCCTGCGTCGTCGTGACGGCGGGGCCTGGATGCGGCTGCGGGCCGCGAACACGTCCTGGCTGGAACGCTGGGAGGCGACCTCGCCCGGCGAGACCCCGGAGTCCGCGACGTTCGGCGAGTACGTCCGCCTGCTGTCCGCGCAGGCCCGTGCAGGGGCGGCGCTGCCGTTCGTCGTGGAGCTCGACGGCGAGCTCGTCGGCCAGCTCACCGTGGCGAACGTCCAGCTCGGCTCCCTGCGGTCCGGCAGCATCGGCTACTGGGTGGGGCGGCAGTTCGCGGGACGCGGCATCACGCCCACCGCCGTCGCGATGGCCACCGACTACTGCTTCGCCATCGTCGGCCTGCACCGCGTCGAGATCAACATCCGGCCCGAGAACGCCGCCAGCCTGCGCGTCGTCGAGAAGCTCGGCTTCCGCGACGAGGGCGTGCGCGAGCGCTACCTCCACATCCAGGGCGACTGGCGCGACCACCGCACGTTCGCGCTGACCGCCGAGGAGGTCCCCGGCGGGCTCCTCGCCCGCTGGCAGCAGGCCCGCGACGAGCTCTGAGCGGTTCCGCACGGCCCAGGTCGCGGACACGCCGCCGTGCGGTACCTCCGTGACGGGCGACGCTCGCCTACCTTCGTCGTGTGGAGACGTCGCCGGCAGGACTCGCAGCCCTCGCGCTGGTCGTGCTGTGGCTCGGCTTCTGGGTGCCGCAGCAGCTGCGCCGCCGGCAGGTCCTCGCCGACGCCGGCCTGGACGACCGGTTCTCCGGCGGGCTGCGGGTGCTCGCGATGGCGGACGGGACGAACGGGAGGCGCGGCATGACGGCGAGACGCACGTCGGGCACGCCCCCCACCGGCGCGACACCGCGGGTGACCGCCGGCTCCGGGGGGCCGCACCCCCGGTCCGGTGACCGCACGGCCCGCCTCCAGGTGCTGGAGCGTCGTGCCGCCCGGGCCCGCCGCCGCCTCACCCTGACCGTGCTCCTCGCGCTGCTCACCGCCGCGGCGTGGACCGTCGTCGGCCTCGGGTACGTGCCCTGGCCCGTCGCGACCGTGCCGTCGGTGCTGCTCGCCGTCGTCCTCGTGCTCGGCCGGGTCGCCGTCGTCGCCGCCCGGCGGTCCGACGCCCGGTGGCGCGCCGACCGACGGGCCCAGCGGCAGCGCGCCACGCAGGAGCGGACCCTCGCCCACGGCGGGCCGTACGCGCCCCGCAACCGGGCGCGCATCACCGGGCTGGCCGTGCACCCCTCGGACACCAGCACACAGATGATCCCGCGCGTGCAGCCCGCGGCCACGGTGCCCACCGGCGCGCCCCGCGCGCGGACCACGCCGGCCGTCGCCACCGACGAGCCGGTGGCCCCCGAGTCGGAGCCCGAGCCGGCCCCGATCCCGCTCGGCACCGTCGGCGTCACCCGGCCCGTCGGCGGCGAGCCCTGGGACCCCGTGCCCGTGCCGCTGCCCACCTACGTGACCAAGCCGCTCGCGCCGCGACCCACCGTCCCGCTCCCGCCGGAGCTCGCGACGTCGTCGGCGCCCGCACCCCGGCCTGCCGCCGGGGAGCAGCGTGCGTCCGTGGCGCCCGAGACCCCGGCCGAGCCCCTGGCCGGGGACGAGCCGCGGCCGCGCACCGAGACGCTCGGGCTTCCGCTCGAGCAGATCCTCGCCCGCCGCCGCGCCGCGGGCTGACCTCGCCGGTCGTCGCGCCGGCCCCTCGGGGCCGGTGCGACGCACGTCACGCCCGGCGCCCCGGAGCCGATTTGGTCCCAGGCCCGGCGAGGGTGCTAATCTTGCAACCGCTCCACGGGGCTATGGCGCAGTTGGTAGCGCGTCTCGTTCGCAATGAGAAGGTCGGGGGTTCGAATCCCCCTAGCTCCACCCCGGAAAGGGCCGCTGACTCAGGTCGGCGGCCCTTTCGCTGTGGTCGGACGGGTGGCGGGCGCCGTGCGCCCGGAGTGCCGGATCCTGACGACCGAAGCGTTTCGACGTGCCAGGAACGGATGCCCCTGGCATCATCTTCCACGATGTTCAGGTTCACTGAAGCTCTCCGCCGACTGCGCGGGACCGTCATCGGCAAGATCGTCGGGACGGACCCCGACCCGCACTACTCGCGCCTCGACGAGGCCGACGGGCTCGCGCACCGGGACCCGACCGCACAGGCCCCCGCCGTGGGACGTCCGGCCCGGGAGCGCGAGGACGACGCCGACGCCGCCTGAGCCCGGGCGCCTGCCCGCACGAGCCGCTGTCGGCCCCGTGCGCTAGATTTCTCCCCAGGTCACGAGCGACCAGCGACACGCCCTCCGCGTGCTGGTCCGGCAACCGCGCCCCCCGCGCACGGTGCCCCAGGAGGAAGACCGGCCCGTCACGACCGTGACGGGAAGCGCGAAGGGAGAGTTCGATGAACCATCACACCCTCGACCTCGGCGGTCTCGTCGAGGCCACCCGCCCGGGCCCGCGCACCGCGGAGCTGCGTCGACGCGGGATCGACACCACCACCGGTGCGGTCCTGTGCACCGCGTGCCTGGTGGGGACCTGGCCGCTCGGCATCTACCGGCAGTCCCAGACCCTGTGCGACGCGTGCCGCGCCGTCGACGTGGCGGTGGCGGAGCGTGCCGGGCTGCCCGACGGCACCGCCGCCGGCCGGTTCCCCGACGGCAAGGGCCGGTTCGGCGGCCTGCACGACCTCGCCGACCCCGACTGGGAGCCGATCCGGCGTGCGCACGCGTACCGGCGCTCGCTGCTGGAGCGCGTGTTCGTGCAGGCCCGTGCGCTCGACCTGACCCGGCTCGTCGAGCGCCGGCCCGGCCTGCCACCCCGCGAGCTCGTCCGCGTCGACGACCTGCGCCGTCACGACCTGCTCGTTGCGGAGCCCGAGGCGCGCGTCACCCGGTTCGCCCGCTGGACCGCCGCCCTCGACCCGGCCGGGTACGCCGCACGGGCCGACGTCCTCGCCGACGTCGTGCCGCTGGCCCGCACTCTGCGTCTCGCCGAGCGGGACGCCCGGCGCCGCCGCGCCCGTCGCGACCTGGAGCGGGTCGCGCGCGAGGCCGTCGCCGCGCCCCGGGCCGTCCTGGACGCGGTGCGGCAGGTCGTCGCGGCCGAGCGGCCCGTCCGCTGACCGTCCGCCCGGGCGGGTAGCACGTGGCCCAGGTCCCGGGCGGGCCCCCGCGCCCGGCGCGATGACGGGTCGACGACCGGGTGTCGATCGCGGCGGGGCCCGGTGGGTGACTCGGCGTCAGCCGTGCACCCCGCCACGGTCCCGGACGGCACGGGCAGGTGAGGGGCACCTCGGCGCTCCGACCAGCGGTGACGCCCCTCGATTGAATACCCCCGGGGGTATACCCCATACTGGTGGGGGAACGGACACCCCGATCAAGGAGGACGCATGCTGCTCGAACGCATCTACGACGAGGACCTCGCACAGGCGAGCTACTTCATCGGCTGCCAGGCGAAGGGCGAGGCGGTGGTCGTCGACGCCCGTCGCGACGTCGCCGAGTACCTCGACCTCGCCCGGCGCCACGGGATGCGGATCGTGGCCGTCACCGAGACCCACATCCACGCCGACTACCTCTCCGGCACGCGCGAGCTCGCCGCCGTCACCGGCGCCGAGACCTACGTCTCCGGCGAGGGCGGCGTCGACTGGCAGTACGGCTTCGAGGCCGAGCGGCTGCACCACGGCGACGCGATCCGCATCGGCAACATCACCGTCGAGGCGCGGCACACCCCGGGCCACACGCCCGAGCACCTGTCGTTCCGCGTGACCGACGGTGCCTTCTCCGACGCGCCCGGCTACCTGCTCTCGGGCGACTTCGTCTTCGCGGGCGACCTCGGCCGGCCCGACCTCCTCGACGAGGCCGCCGGCGGCGTCGACACCCGCTTCGAGGGTGCCCGCCAGCTCTTCGCCTCGCTGCGCGACGAGTTCCTCGCGCTCGGCGACCACGTGCAGGTCTACCCGGCCCACGGTGCCGGCAGCGCCTGCGGCAAGGCCCTCGGCGCCCTGCCCGCCACGACGGTGGGCTACGAGCGGCTCAACGCCTGGTGGGCCCCCTACCTGCGCGAGGACGACGAGCAGGGCTTCATCGACGAGCTCCTCGACGGCCAGCCCGACGCCCACGCCTACTTCGCCCGCATGAAGAAGGAGAACAAGGACGGCCCGCGCCTGCTCGGCCCGCTCGAGCCGCTCGGCGCCCTCGACAACGCCGAGGTCGCGCGGCGCCTCGCCGCCGACGAGGTGATCTTCGTCGACACCCGCGACCAGCACGCCGTGCACGCCGGGACCGTCGAGCGCAGCCTCAACGTGCCCGGCCCGGCCAAGGCGGCGAGCTTCGGCGCGTGGGCCTACGACCCGGAGACCGAGGACCGCCCGCTGGTGCTGCTCGCCCCCGACGCGGACGTCGCCGAGGAGTTCCGCGCCCACCTCGTGCGCGTCGGCATCGACCACGTCGCCGGCTTCACCCCGGACCTCGAGGGGCTGCCGACCACGACGCCGGCCACGGTCGCGCCGGCGGAGCTCGACGGGCTCGACGCGGCGCTCCTGCTGGACGTCCGCAACAAGACCGAGCACGCCGTCGGGCACCTCCCCGGCTCGGAGCAGCTCAGCGCGGGCCGCGTCCTGTGGCACACGGACCGTCTGCCCGACGACGGCACGATCGTCACCTACTGCCAGTCCGGCGTGCGCAACTCCGTGGCCGCCAGCGCCCTGCGGCGGGCCGGGTACGACGTCGTCGAGCTCGACGGCAGCTACGCCGGCTGGTCCGCCTGGCGCCAGGAGCAGGACGCCGACGGCGTCTTCCACCAGGCCGGTGAGCCGGCCGTCGCCCGGGCGGGCGCATGACGCTCACGACGGTCGTCGTCCTGCTGCTCGGCGTGGTCGTGGGCGTCTCCCTCGGCCTGCTGGGCGGCGGGGGATCGATCCTCACCGTCCCGCTGCTCACCTACGTGGCGGGCATGCCGCCCAAGGAGGCCATCGCGGCCTCGCTGCTCGTGGTCGGCGTGACGTCGGCGTCGAGCATGCTCGCCCACGCCCGGCGGGGCAACGTCCGGTGGCGCACCGGGCTGATCTTCGGGGCGGCGGGCATGGCCGGGGCGTTCGCGGGCGGGCTCGTCGGCGGGCACGTCCCCGGGACGCTCCTCATGATCGCCTTCGCGATCATGATGGTCGCGACGGCGGGGGCGATGATCCGCGGGCGCCGCGGCGCGGCCGCGACCCCGCAGGACCGTGAGCTGCCCGTCCTGCGCATCGTCATCGACGGTCTCGTCGTCGGCCTCGTCACCGGCCTCGTCGGCGCCGGGGGAGGGTTCCTCGTGGTGCCCGCCCTGGCGCTGCTCGGCGGACTGCCGATGTCGGTCGCCGTGGGGACGTCGCTCCTGGTCATCGCCATGAAGTCGTTCGCCGGCCTGGCGGGCTACCTCACGTCGGTGACGCTCGACTGGGGCCTCGTGCTCGGCGTGACGGCGGCCGCCGTCGTCGGGTCGCTCGTCGGTGCCCGCCTCACGGCGCACGTGCCGGAGGCGGCGCTGCGGCGCGGGTTCGGGTACTTCGTGCTCGTCATGGGCGTGCTCGTGCTCGTCCAGGAGCTGCCCGGGCCCGCAGCCGTCGCCGTCGCCGTCGTCGCGGTCGCCGGGGCGGTCGCCGCGGTCGGGTGCCACGTCGCCGGGACCCGCTGCCCCCTGCGGGTGCGCGCCCGCGCCTGAGACCCCCGACGCCCCGGACCGGACCGGCGCCGACGGTCCGGCCCGGGGCGTCGTCGCGTCCGCGGGGCCCGTCCGTCGGCACGTCCCGCCGTCGTCCGGGTGGACGGACGGTGAACCGGGGTGAACAGTGGCCGAACACTGTCACGGATGTCCCTTTCATCCGACATGTCGCGTGCCCGCGACGCCATCCTGGGCCCGTGCATGACGAGATCAGCCAGGTGGCCCGGCACCGGCAGCTGCGCGGCGGCGCCCGCCTCGCCGGGGTCGTGTCCGACCTCGCCCAGCCCCTCACCGTCGTCGGGTCCTCGATGCCCGTCGGTCAGCTCGAGGTGATGTTCCGCAACCCCGAGGTGTCGTGCGTCGTCGTCACCGACGACGCGTCGGACCGCGTCGGGATGGTCATGCGGTCCGGCCTCGCCGCCGCCCTCACGGGCCGGCTCGGCTACGGCCGTGCCGTCCTGGAACGGCGCCCCGTCGCCACCGTCACCCACTGGGAACCCCTCGTGGTGCGCCCCGACGACGCCGTGTCCGCCGTCGCGACCCGGGCCATGGAGCGCGCCGAGGAGCACCGCTACGACGACGTGCTCGTCGCGGGACCCACCTGGGCGGGCGCCGGGACGGCCGACCTCATGCGGTCCCTCGTGGCGGCGCTCGCGGAACGGTCGACGCAGGACCCGCAGACCCGCCTGCCGACGCGCGCGGCGACCTGGCACTCCCTGGGCCGGCGCTGCGAGCTGGTGCGCGGCGGCGGCACCCGCGTCGTGCTGGTCCTGCTGGACGTCCACCGGATGGCGGACCTCAACGCGCGGCACGGGCTCGCCACGGGTGACGCCGTCCTGGCGGAGCTCGGCGCGCGGCTCGGGCGCGACCTGCCGCGCGGGTGCGAGGCCGGACGCGTCGACGGCGACCGGTTCGCCGTGCTCGCCATCCTGCCGCCCATGGACGACGTGCACGCCGCGGCGTCCGCCGACCAGCTGCGCCGGCACGTGCTGGCACAGGTCACGGAACCGCCCGTGCACCTCGACGCGTTGGTGTGGCCCGCGCTGCGCTCCTCGGTCGTCTGGTCGCCGGAAGGTTCGGCCGACCCGGAACGACTCGTGCGCGAGGCGGAGGCGCTGCTGTCCGCCGGGGACGCCCTGGCGGTCCGCGAACCGGTCGACACCCGGCGGGGGAGCGGGCCGGCCGAGACGTCGTCGCGCCCGGCCGCCGGCCCCGCCGACAGTCCAGCCGACGTGCCCGTGCGCGGGTCCGACCGCTCCTTCAGCGACTCCGTGCGGGTCGCCGCACCCCCGGGCGGCGCACCGAGCCTGCCGTCACGGCGCCACCGCTGACCAGGGCATCGACCCGACGGCCATCGATGCGCAAGGATGGGTCGTGTGCCTGCACGGAACGTCCGATTCGTCCTGCCCGTCCTGCCCCTCCTCGCCCTGACCCTGGGCGGGTGCGGTCCGCAGGAACCACCAGCACCGACCGGTGACCCGGCGGTCAGCACCGTCGTCCGGCAGCCCACGGGGCACACCCTGCTGCTGTCCGTCGACGACCCCGCCGAGCTCGCGCTCGCCGCCAGCCAGCAGGTCTTCGACCGTTCGCCCGTCGCCGTCCTCGCGGCGCCCACGGGCGACGACGACGCGGTCCGCGCGATGCAGGCCGCCGCCGCGGAGTCCCTGGCCGCGCCGGCCCTCTTGGTCGGCGAGACCGTGTCCCCGCAGGGGGCCGCCGCCGAGCTGGAGCGCCTCGGCGTGCAGGTCGCCGTCGTCGTCACGCCCGACGACCCGACCCCCCTCGACCCGGCCTCCGCCGACCCCGCCTCGCCGGCCCCGACCGGCGGCGCGGAGCCGGCCGAGACGGCCGCGGACCTCGCGGGCGCCTCGGTGGTGCACCTCGAGGCCGTCGAGCCGCTGATGCCCGACGAGAAGCCGCCCACCGAGCTCCCCGCCGACGACGCGGCTCGCCTCCGTGCCGACGTCGCCGCCGCGTCCGCCGTGCCCACGCACGGCCCGACGCCGTCCTCCGCGGCCCTCGACGAGGTGCTCGCCCTCACCGACCCGCAGCCCGGGCAGGAGGCCGCCATCGCGACGCTGCGGGCCGCCGGCGCCGTCGACGTCCCTGTGCCGCACGGCCGCATCGCGTCCTCGGCGCGCGTCATCGAGGCCGTCGACACCGCGCAGGCGCTCGCCGTCGTCGGTGTCGGGTCGTCGTTCGGACCGCCCGAGGAGTTCGCGTGGCGGGTCGCCGCCGCCGAGGCCGGGACGCGGCTGCCCACCGGCGCGCAGGACCTCCTGCCCGCCCGCTACGTGACGACGTCGGCCGACTGGTGGGACGAGCCCGCCGACGTCGTCGCGCGGGCGAAGGACGACGCCGCGGCGTACGTCGAGACCTCGTCCGACCCCGTGGTCCCGACCCTGGTCGTCCGCGTCGGCCAGGACGCCGACGGCGACCTCGAGGGCGAGCGGTCCGCAGCGCTGGAGGCCATGGTGACCCGTGCCCTCGCCGCCGACCTGTACGTCCTGCTCGACGTGCCGCTCGGTGCCGCCGCCCCCGCCGACGCCGTCGAGGCGTGGGAGGGGCTGCTGACCCTCGGCGGGGTCGGCGTCACGCTCAGCCCGGAGGCCCGGCCCTCCGACGGCACGCGCCCGCCCGGACAGGTGGACGCCGCCGAGATCGAGGCGCTCGTCACCTATATTGAAGGAGTGGTAACGAATAGCGCTCTGCCCCCGGCGCTGGTGGCCGTCCACCAGACCCGCCCCGACTCGGTCGTCGACCGGTCGCGGCTCGCCGACGTGGCCGACGCGACCGAGGCCGCGGAGGTCGTGCTCGTCGCCGACCGCACCGGCGCGGACGTCACCACCGGCTGGGTCTGGGACCAGGTGACCGACGGCGCCCCCGACGGCGTCCACCTCGGATGGTCCGGACCGACCGTGCCCGGCACGCTCGCCCCCGAGCTCGTCCCCGCGGACCCGGCGCCGCTGCTCGTCGCCGCGTCCTGACCAGGAGAACCATGCTGCCCCTCATCCCGTGGCCCACCGAGGTCCTGCCCACCGACGCCCCGGCCCTCGCCCTCCCGGCCGTGCGCCTCGCCCCCGCCGGTGACCTGCCCGGCACCCTGCTCGACGTCGTCGCCGAACAGCTCGCCGCCGTCGGCGTCGGCCGCGCCGACGACGGCGTGCCGTTCACGCTCCGCCTCGACCCGGCCGCCGGTCCCGCCGCCGCCGACAGCCCCGAGCGGTACAGCCTCACCGTCACCGCCGACGGCGTCGAGGCCGTCGCCGCCGAGCCCGTCGGCCTGCTGCACGCCGCCCGCACCCTGCGCCAGCTCGTCGAGCGCACCGACGCCACCCCCGCGGTGCCGGCGATCGTCGTCCACGACGCCCCCCGCTACGCCTGGCGCGGCCTCAGCTTCGACGTCGTGCGCCACTGGTTCGGCCCCGACGACATCCGCGCCGTCGTCGACCTCGTCGCCGCGTTCAAGCTCCGCGTGCTGCACCTGCACCTCACCGACGACCAGGGCTGGCGCCTCGAGATCCCGTCGCGCCCCGAGCTGGAGAAGGCGTCCGACAACCAGGTCGGCGGCGGCACCGCCGGGTTCCTCACCGTCGACGACTACGCCGCCCTCCAGGAGTACGCCGCGGCACGGTACGTCACCATCGTCCCCGAGTTCGACATGCCCGGGCACGTCAACGCCGCCACCCACGTCTACGGCGGCCTCACCACCGACGGCCTCCCCACCGACGCGTACTCCGGCATCGAGGTCGGCTTCTCCCGCCTCCACTTCGACAACCCCACCACCGAGCCGTTCCTGCGCGACGTCATCGGCGACATCGCCCGCATGACCCGCGGCGACTGGGTGCACGTCGGCGGCGACGAGGTCCTCACCATGGACCACGACGAGTTCGCGAAGTTCGTCGAGCTCGCCGCCCGCATCGTCCGCGAGCACGGCAAGACCCCCATCTTCTGGCAGGAGGGCGCCCGCGGCCCCGTCGAGCCCGGCACCCTGCTCCAGTACTGGGAGCCGAAGGGCGAGGAGTTCGAGCGGTTCGTCGCCGCGGCCGCCGCCGGCGCGCAGTTCATCATGTCGCCCGGCAACCACGCCTACCTCGACATGCAGTACGTCGAGGGCCACCCCCTCGGCCTGCACTGGGCCGGCTACGTCGAGCTGCGCGACTCCTACGACTGGGAGCCCGCCACCGTCATCGACGGCATGCCCGCCGAGGCCGTCGCCGGCGTCTCCGCCGCCATCTGGACCGAGACCATCACCACCCGCGACGAGCTGTTCTCCATGCTCCTGCCGCGCCTCGGCGCCGTCGCGGAGGTCGCCTGGACCGCCCCCGACGCGAAGGACTTCGACGCGTTCGCCGCCCGCACCGCCGCCGCGGCGCCCGCCTGGCGCAGCCACGGCTGGGCGTTCCACCCCACGCCGCAGGTCGACTGGTCCTGACCCGTCGCCGGCGGGGTGCGGCCTCCGGGTCGCGCCCCGCCGGCGTCTCACGCGTCGCCGGGGACGGGACGACCCGCGCACAGCCGCGTTCACGGGCCCCAGGGGGCCCTCCACTTCGGGGATGACGGCTGTGCGCGGGTCATCCCGTCCCCGGCTTCGTCCTTCCGTCGCGCCGGCCCCGCGACGGGCGCCGCCCCGACGGAAGCAGGACCGCCCGCTCAGATCCAGTTCTGGAAGCGGAACACCTGGTGCCAATAGTCGTACGGCACCTGCAGGGCCGACCAGAACGGGTAGAACGCCACCGACACGAGGGTGATCGCGGCGACGATCACGCCGACGACCGCGAGGACACCGCCCTTGCCCTGGCGCCAACGGCTGCGTTCGAGGGCGACGACCATCGGGTAGACGAGGGTGAGCACGACCCAGGGCGTGAACACGATCGAGTAGAACGTGAAGATGGTGCGGTCGGCGAACGCGAACCAGGGGAGCCAGCCGGCGACGGTGCCGGACAGGACGGCGAGCGCCCGCCAGTCGCGCAGCCAGATGCCGAGGGCGATGGTGACGACGATGGCGATGGCGGCGAGGAACCACAGCAGGGGGTTGCCGAGGGCGGTGACGGCGGTGGCGCAGCCGTTCTGGACGTCGGTGGGGCAGGTGCCCTCCCCGGCGGCGGCGCGCTGCCAGTAGAAGGACGTGGGGCGCCACTGGACGATCCAGCCGAGGGGGTGCGCGGCGTAGGCGTGCTCGGCGTCGAGGCCCTTGTGGAACGAGTACATCTGCTGGTGGTAGAACCACAGGCTCTCGAGCCAGTCCGGGATCCACGCCCTGGCGTCGGGGTTGTTCGTGGCCCAGTCCCGGTAGTAGCCGCCGGACGTCGTGATCCACGACCACCAGGTGGCGACGTAGGTGACGAGCGCGACGGGCACGATCTGGAGGAACGCGGGGACGGCGTCGACGAGGAGGCCGTCCTCGGCCCAGCGGCCGATGCCCGCGCGGCGGCGGGCGGTGAGGTCCCACAGGACGGTGAGCAGGCCGAACACGGCCACGAAGTACAGGCCGGACCACTTGACGCCGCAGGCCAGGCCGAGGGACACGCCGGCGGCGAGGCGCCACCAGCGCATGCCGAGCCGTGGCCCGTACCGGTCGACGGTGCCACCGGCGTCCAGGATGGCCGACACGCGTTCCGCGAGCCGTCGTCGGGCCTGTTCCCGGTCCATGACGAGGCAGCCGAAGGCGACGAGCACCCAGAACATGAGGAACTGGTCGAGGAGCGCGGTGCGGGAGTGCACGATCGCCTGCCCGTCGATCGCGAGCAGGAAGCCCGCCAGGACGCCCATGACGGAGCTCGCGAAGAGGCGACGGGCGATCCGCACGAGCAGGAACACGGCGGCGATGCCGACGACGGCGCCGGCGAGCCGCCACGCGAACGGGTTGGTCGCGCCGCCGCCGAGCTCCATGCCGAGCCAGATCATCCACTTGCCGACGGGCGGGTGGACGACGTAGGCCGCCTGGTCGAGGTAGGAGGTGACGTCGCCGGCCTCGAACGCGGCGTTCGGGTCGTCGGGCCAGGCCCGTTCGAACCCGGTGGTGCCGAGCGTGAACGCGTCCTTGACGTAGTAGGTCTCGTCGAAGACGAGGGTGCCGGGCGTCCCGAGGTGCCACAGGCGCGTGACGGCCGCGACCAGCGTGACGAGGACGACGCCGACCCAGCCGACGAGCTGCGACCGGCGGGAGGTGTCCATCGCGACGCGGCGCTCGCCGAGGAGGCGTACCAGCAGGGCGTGCGCGGACGGCCGGGCGGCACGGTCCGCCGTGACGACGGCCGCCGTGCCGGTCGTCGTGCCGCCGGGGGTGTCGGCCGATGGCGTCGCGGCCGCGGGGTGGTCCGGGGACGCGCCGGCCGGGGTGGAGGCCGACCCGACGGCGGGGCTCGACGGCGCGGACGCCGCCGAACCCGCCGACCGCGCGGACCGGGTGGACCGCACGGCCGGCGTGGCCCCGGTGATCGCGCGGATCGCGCCGGTCACGACGGGGATCCCGCGGGTGTCGGTGCGGCCGTGCACCTCGCGTCGAGTCGGGTACTGACGGGTCGGCGTGGAGTCGCCGGGGCCCCCGGCAGCGCTGTCGCCGGAGGGGGGTGCGTCGTCGTCAGGGGCGCTCACCCCGGTCACTCTAGGGGGTCGTCGGTGCCCGTGGGACAGTTGTCCCCATGAGTCGTCCTGCGGAGTCCGGGTCCGTCGTGCTGGCCGCCACCCCCATCGGCAACGTCGAGGACGCCTCGCCCCGTCTCCTGCGGCTCCTCGCCGAGGCCGACGTCGTCGCCGCCGAGGACACGCGTCGTCTCCACGCCCTCGCTGCGCGTCTCGACGTGACCGTCGGGGGTCGCGTCGTGTCGTACCACGAGCACAACGAGCGGGAGCGTGCCGACGACCTGCTGGACGTGGTCGACGGCGGCGGCACCGTCGTCGTGGTGACCGACGCGGGGATGCCTGCCGTGTCCGACCCGGGATTCCGGCTCGTCGCGCGGGCCGTGGAGCGCGGCCTGCCCGTGACCGCCGCCCCCGGCGCGTCCGCCGTCCTCACCGCCCTCGCCCTGTCCGGCCTGCCCACGGACCGGTTCACGTTCGACGGGTTCGTGCCCCGCAAGCCGGGCGACCGCGCCCGCTGGCTCGGCGCGCTGGCCACGGAGCCCCGCACGATGCTGTTCTTCGAGGCGCCGCACCGCGTCGTCGACACCCTCGCCGCGATGGCCCACGCGTTCGGCGCGGACCGGCCCGCCGCCGTCTGCCGCGAGCTCACCAAGACCTACGAGGAGGTCCTGCGCGGCCCCCTCGGCGACCTCGCCGCCACCGCGGCCGAGCGCGCCGACGGCGACCGTCCGCTGCGCGGGGAGATCTGCGTCGTCGTGGCCGGCGCCCCGCCGGCCGGGCCGCCGAGCCTCGACGACCTCGTCCCGCAGGTCCTGGCCCGCGTCGAGGGTGGCGAGCGCCTCAAGACGGTCGTCGCCGAGGTCGCCGAGGCGACGGGCGTGGGCAAGCGCGACCTCTACGCGGCGGCGCTGGCCGGGCGCTGACCGGCGTCGTCAGTCGCGCTCGACCCAGCGGTCGATCGCCCACACCACCGCGAGCGCGAGCCCGACGTCGGTGCCGTCCGCGACGTCCAGCGTGTAGGCGTCGCGGATCGTCACCCACTTCTGCGTGATCTGCACGATCGGGCGTCCACCCGCCTCCACGGCGTAGTTCTTCTCGATGAACGACCCGGTGAGGTTCCACGGCTCCCCGCCGGGGACCTCCATCGTCATGCGGTCCTTGATCGGGGAGAACACCTTGGCGCGCAGGGAGGCGACCTCCGTGCCGTCGGCGCGGGCGATCGTCATGTGCTTGGGGATGCCGAGCATCCGCCCCGTGACCTGGTAGACGACCTGCCCGGCGGCGTCCTGCACGTCGGCGCGCGGCCGGACCCCGACCTTGCCGTCGACGAACCAGCGCTGCTCGTCCGTGGTCGGGTCCAGGACGGCGAAGTCCCGTCCGAGACCGAACCTGCTCTTGACGACGTGCCGGCTCCAGCCGGCGGGCGGCGGGGGAAGTGCCACGGGGTCCTCCTCGGTGTCGGTCACGCGCTTCTCGCACGCTAGCGTCCGGCGGGCCTCGGGGCACGGGCGGCGGCCGGGGAGACCGGCCGGGTGGCGCGGAGCGCTGAGTCGCGTGGAGGTGTGCCGACTGGCGGGAGAGTGCGCTGACTCGTTGGGAGGTGCGCTGAGTCGCGGAGCTGTGCGCTGACTCGCCGGGAGGCGCGCTGACTCGCGGGGCCCGTGCCGGGTCGTGTCAGAGGGCGGTCGACGGGGTGAGGGTGACGCCCGCGGCGGCGAGCTCCGTGCGGGCCCGCTCGCCGAGCTCGGGGGAGACGGGAGCGGTGAGGTCCGTGAGAACGCGGGTGGCGAACCCGGCGGTGACGGCGTCGAGCGCGGTGCGACGCACGCAGTGGGACTCGGCGAGGCCGACGACGTCGACGGCGTCGATGCCGGCGGCGTGCAGGACGTCCTCCAGGGTGCGGTCGTCGTCCGTGACGCCCTCGAACCCGGAGTAGCCGTGGTCGTACTGGCCCTTGCGGACGGCGACGTCGGCGGCGAGGTCGGCCAGCGCGGGGTGCAGGGCGGCGTTCGGGGACCCGGCGACGCCGTGCACGGGCCACGAGTCGACGTAGTCGGGGTTGTCGCTGAAGTGCTCGCCGGGGTCGACGTGCCAGTCCTGCGTGGTGACGACGAGGTCGTAGCGTCCCCGGTGCGCGGCGGCGTACGCGGCGACGTCGGCGGCGACCTGGTTCCCGCCGTCGACGGGCAGCTCGCCGCCCTCGCAGAACGTGGGCTGGACGTCGACGACGATCAGGGCGCGGGTGCTCATGCCTCCACTCTGCCACCCGCGCGGAGGCCCGCCCGGATCGACCTGCCCGTGCCGAGATCGACCCACGGTGAGTCGATCTCGGCACGGGTGGGTCGATCTCGGCGGCGAGGGCTGAGACGTCCCGGTGGGCCCGACGCGGGGGCAAGTAGGATTCGGGCCATGACCCACATCCTCTCGGCCGTGGCATGGCCCTATGCCAACGGGCCGCGGCACATCGGCCACGTCGCCGGCTTCGGCGTTCCCTCCGACGTCTTCAGCCGTCACATGCGGATGGCGGGTCACGACGTGCTGATGGTGTCGGGCACGGACGAGCACGGCACGCCGATCCTCGTGCAGGCCGAGCAGGAGGGCGTGACGCCGCAGGAGCTCGCGGACCGGTACAACCGGGTCATCGTCGAGGACCTGACGTCGCTGGGCCTGAGCTACGACCTGTTCACCCGCACGACGACGCGCAACCACTACGCGGTCGTGCAGGAGATGTTCCGCACGGTGCACAAGAACGGCTACATGGTCGAGAAGTCGACGATGGGCGCGATCTCGCCGTCGACGGGCCGCACGCTGCCGGACCGCTTCATCGAGGGCACCTGCCCGATCTGCGGGTACGACGGCGCGCGCGGCGACCAGTGCGACAACTGCGGCAACCAGCTCGACCCGATCGACCTGAAGAACCCGCGCAGCCGCATCAACGGCGAGACGCCGAAGTTCGTCGAGTCGAACCACTTCTTCCTGGACCTGCCGGCGTTCGTCGACGCGCTGTCGCTGTGGCTGGAGGGCCGGCAGGGTTGGCGCCCCAACGTGCTGAACTTCAGCCGCAACCTGCTGGACGACGTCCGGCCGCGTGCGATGACGCGCGACATCGACTGGGGCATCCCGGTGCCGCTGGAGGGCTGGGAGGACAACCCGTCCAAGCGGCTGTACGTGTGGTTCGACGCCGTCATCGGCTACCTGTCGAGCTCGATCGAGTGGGCGCGCCGCCGCGGCACCCCCGAGGCGTGGCGCGACTGGTGGACGAACCCCGACGCCCGGTCGTACTACTTCATGGGCAAGGACAACATCACGTTCCACTCGCAGATCTGGCCGGCGGAGCTGCTGGGCTACGACGGCGGCGGGTCGAAGGGCGGGGAGCCGGGCCGGTACGGGTCGCTGCAGCTCCCCACGGAGGTCGTGTCGAGCGAGTTCCTCAACGTGGAGGGCCAGAAGTTCTCGTCCTCGCGCGGCGTCGTCATCTACGTGCGGGACATGCTGGCCCGCTACCAGCCGGACGCGTTCCGCTACTACGTGGCGGCGGCCGGCCCGGAGAGCCAGGACGTCGACTTCACGTGGGAGAGCTTCCTGCGGCGCACCAACGACGAGCTGGTCGCGGGCTGGGGCAACCTGGTGAACCGCACGGCGAGCATGGTGCACAAGAACTTCGGTCAGGTCCCGACCCCGGGCGAGACGGCGGACGTCGACAAGGCGGTGCTGGCCACGACGGGCGAGGCGTTCGGCCGGATCGGTTCCCTCATCGAGTCGAACCGGCAGCGCGCCGCGATCGCGGAGGCGATGCGCGTCGTCGGCGAGGTCAACCGGTACGTGTCGGAGACCGAGCCGTGGAAGCTCAAGGCGGACCCGGAGCGCCTGGCCACGGTGCTGCACACGACGACGCAGGCCGTGAGCGACTGCAACACGCTGCTCTCGCCGTTCCTGCCGCACTCCGCGCAGTCGGTGCACGAGGTCCTCGGCGGCACGGGCGAGTTCGCGCCGCAGCCGGTCATCGAGGAGGTCGCCGACCTCGACGACGACTCGCGCCACTACCCGGTGATCACGGGCGGCCACGACGGCGCCTACGCGTTCCCGGCGTGGGCCTCGGTGCCGGTGGTGCCGGGCACCCAGATCGGCAAGCCGTCCCCGGTGTTCACCAAGCTCGACGAGTCCATCGTCGACGAGGAGCTGGAGCGCCTCCGCGAGAAGGCCTGATCCCCCGCCGGCCGGCCCGCGACGGCGGGCCGGCCGCCCGTCCCTGCCCGCGCGTGCGGAAGGAGCGCCATGGCGCGCCAGCGTGAGCGCGGCTTCCCGCCGCAGGCGGAGCCGCTGCCCGTCCCCGTGGTCGACAACCACACCCACCTCGACGCGATCGGGCCGGTGCTCGACCTCGCGGCCGTGGGGGAGCACCCGGCGCTGGCCGCGCACGACCTCGACGACCGCCTGGCGGCCGTGACGGGGGAGCGGCACGCGGTCGGCGGTCAGCTCGCGCACGCCGCGGCGTCGGGGGTGGACCGGCTGGTGCAGGTGGGCTGCGACCTGCCGTCGGTCGCGTGGACGGACGCGCTGCTGCGGGTCGCCGCCGAGCACGCCGCGGCGACGGCGGGCGGGGGGCTCGCGCGGCTGCTGGGCGCCGTCGCGATCCACCCCAACGAGGCGGTGCTCCACGCAGGCGTCCACGAGGTCGGCCCGGACGGGCTGGAGCCGGACCCGCAGCCGCACCACACGACGTCGTTGGACGACGCCGTCGCCCGGGTCGCGCAGGTGGCCCGCGACAACCCGCGGGTCCGTGCCGTCGGCGAGACCGGCATGGACCTGTTCCGCACGGGACCGCTCGGCGAGGTCGCGCAGCGGGAGGCGTTCCGCGCGCACGTCGCGCTCGCCAAGGAGCTCGGGCTCGCCCTGCAGATCCACGACCGGGACGCCCACCAGCAGGTGATCGACGTGCTCCTCGCCGACGGTGCCCCGGAACGCACGGTGTTCCACTGCTACTCCGGGGACGAGGAGATGGCGCGGCTCGCCGCCGAGCACGGCTGGTACCTGTCGTTCGCGGGCCCGGTCACCTACCCCCGCAACGAGCACCTGCGGGCCGCGCTGCGCGCCGTCCCCCTCGACCTCGTGCTGGTCGAGACGGACGCCCCCTACCTGCCGCCGCACCCGTACCGGGGACGGCCCAACGCGCCGTACGTCGTCGCGCACACCGTGCACGCCGTCGCCGAGGTCCTCGACCGGCCCCTCGCCGAGGTCTGCGCCGCCGTGTCGGCCACGTCCGAGCAGGTCTACGGCCCGTGGTGACGCCCGGCCAGGCTTCCCAGCGGTGCCCCGCGTCGGCTACGGTCTGGTGCCCGTGACGAGGTCCAAGGCGCGGCGGAAGCAGCCGGTACGGCGCAGGGACGCCCTGGCGTTCGTCGGCAGCCGCGGTCCGCTCCCGCAGATCGCCCGCGGCGCGGTGCACGGCACGGTCCTGGTGTCCGTCGCCGTCGGCTCCTACGCGGTCGTCGACGCGCACTCGAGCGTCGAGCTCGACGTCGACGGGAAGGTCCGCGAGGTCGACGGCTACGGCCGGACCGTCGCGGACGTCCTCGCGTTCCACGGCATCCACCCCGGCCCCGACGACCTCGTGCAGCCGGGTCTCGACCAGCGCGCCCCCCGCGACGGCGAGGTCGTCGTGCGCACCAGCCGCGACGTCACCCTGGAGATCGACGGGGAGGTCGTCACGCTCGCCACGACGGCGCACACCGTCGGCGAGCTCCTCGCGGCGCTGGGCCCCCGCGCCGACGGCGCGGTCACGAGCGCCGCGTCCCGCAGCGAGCCCCTCGGGCGCGAGCCGTTGCGCGTGTCCACGGTGAAGAAGGTGCACGTGTCCGTGGACGGGTCGGTGATCCTGCTGCGCACCACCGGGTCGACCGTCCGCGACGTCCTCGCGGAGGCCGGCATCACCCTCGGCGCCGAGGACTACACGTCCGCGCCGCTCGGCGCGGCCGCCGTCGACGACATGGTCCTCGTGGTCGGCCGCGGGGCCACCGCGTCCGACATCGTCACCGAGGTCGTGCCGTTCGAGACCGAACGCGTCGAGTCCGACGACCTGCCGGAGGGCTACGAGTCCGTGCAGACCCGCGGTGTGGTCGGGGAGCGGGTCACGACCTACCAGGTGCGCACCCTCGACGGCGCCGAGGTCGAGCGGACGGTCGTGGACCGGACCGTCACCGTGAAGCCCGTCACCGAGGTGGTGCTGGTCGGCACGCTCGACCTGTCGCAGGTGCAGGTCGACCCCGGGTCGGCGAAGGCCATCGCGCGGACGATGGCCGCGGAGCGGGGCTGGGGCGACGGCGAGTTCGTCTGCCTGGACAAACTGTGGACCAAGGAGTCCAACTGGCGGTGGAACGCCGAGAACGCCTCCAGCGGTGCCTACGGCATCCCGCAGGCGCTGCCCGGGTCGAAGATGGCCAGCGCGGGGTCCGACTGGCAGACCAACCCGGCGACGCAGATCGCCTGGGGCCTGGACTACATCGCGGGCCGCTACGGCACCCCGTGCGCGGCGTGGAACCACTCGATGTCGGTCGGGTGGTACTGACCGGTCCGTGACGCGTCGGCGGCGTGGCGTGCGGAGGACTTTTCCGGCATAGGCCGCGTCGCGGGACGTAACTACCACGACGGCGCTTGGAAGTCGATCACGATCAGGTTACGGTCCTCGGAGCCGCCGGATCGGCCTCGCGGCCCGACAGCCAGTCGGGAGCCGACGCCGTGCCCGGGCACGACCACGACTGGACCCCCGTGAACGACTCGACCGTCGCGCCTCAGCCCGTCCCCGACGACGCCTCCACCGTAGCCACCGAGACCACCGCCGCCGCCGCGCCACGCCGCCGCCGCTGGCCCTTCGTCACCCTCGCCGTCACCCTCGGCCTCGCGCTCACCGCCGGCATCGGCGCCGCCGTCGCCGACCAGCTCCGCAAGGACATCACGCTCGACGTCGACGGACAGCTCACCCGGGTCTCCACCTACGCCGCGACCGTCTCCGACGCGCTCGCCGAGGAGGGCGTCCGCGTCGGCGCCGACGACGAGGTCACCCCCGCCGCCGGCGAGGACCTCCGGGACGGCGCCGTCGTCCAGGTCCGCTACGGCCGCGAGCTCACCGTCGAGACCGACGGCGAGGAGCAGGACGTCGTCGTCGCGGCCCTCGACGCCGCCGACGCCCTCGACCAGCTCGCCGACCGCGACGAGCAGGTCCGTCTGCTGCCGTCCCGGTCCGACGAGCGCGCCGTCCTCCCGCTGCGGCTCGACGCCGACGAGCCCGTCGCGCTCGTCGTCGGCGGCGAGGAGACCGTCGTCGCCGACGGCGCCGTGTCGCTCGAGGACCTGCTGGCCGCCGAGGGCGTCACCCTCGACGCCGACGACATCGTCCACGTCGACCGCATCGCCGCCGCCGGCCCCACCGACCCCACGGTCCGTGTCGTCGTCCAGCGCGTCGACGTCGAGAAGGTGACCACCACCAAGAAGATCGCCTTCGACACCGTGACGAAGCAGGACCCCGACCGGTACGAGGACCAGGGCAGCTACGTCGCCACCGAGGGCCGCAAGGGCGTGCGCACGACCGTCCACCGCGTGACCACCGTCGACGGCGAGGTCACCGAGCGGGAGAAGATCTCCTCCGAGGTCACCCGCAAGGCCCGCGACAAGGTGATCGTCGAGGGCACCAAGGAGCGCCCCGAGCCCGAGCCGGAGCCGGCACCCACCAGCTCCTCGTCCTCGTCGTCCTCCTCGTCCGGCTCGTCCTCCGGCTCGTCCGGCGGCAGCGCCCCGTCCGGCGTCTGGGCGGCCCTCGCCCAGTGCGAGTCCGGCGGCAACCCGGCCACCAACACCGGCAACGGCTACTACGGCCTCTACCAGTTCTCGCTGCCGACCTGGCAGGCGATGGGCGGCTCCGGCCTGCCCTCCGACGCCTCCGCGTCCGAGCAGACCATGCGGGCCCAGAAGCTCCAGGCGCAGTCCGGCTGGGGTCAGTGGCCGGCGTGCGCCGCGAAGCTGGGCCTGCTGTAGCGCTGTCGGCTCCGTCCGTCGGGTTCACGGCGGGGTGGGGTCTTCCCGGACCGGTCCGGGAAGACCCCGCCCCGCCGTTCGCACGTCCGGCTCCCGCGAGTCAGCGCACCGTCCCGCGAGTCAGCGCGACGGCGCTCCCGGTGGTCGGGCCACGTCGATCGGGAGGCGAGGGAACCGGGGTGTGAGAGGCACGTGAAGGTGCCGTACGAGGCGCCCAGGTGTGACTTCCATCCTCTTGCATCAGATCACGAAGCGGTTACGGTCGGATGTCTTTTCGCGCGCATCAGGACCACCTGGTGTAGTGCCGTCGGCCCGCGAGGGCTGTCCGCCGAACGAATCCCAGGGAGATCCCATGACCTCCGTGCCCGAGAACACCCCCCAGCACACCACCGACGACGCCCGGCCCACCACCGCCGAGACGCGCACCGTCACACGCAGGCGCCGCAGCCGCCGTCGCGCGCTCATCGCCGGCGGCAGCGTCGGCGCGCTCGCCCTCGGCGTCGGCTCCGCCGTCGGCGTCGCCCACGCCCACAAGACCGTCGAGCTCGACGTCGACGGCGAGACCCGCACCGTCACCACGTTCGCCGGCGACGTCGAGGGCCTGCTCGCCGAGCAGGGCGTCGACCTCTCCGCCCGTGACGTCGTCGCCCCCGGCATGCACGCCGCCCTCGACGGCGACGCCGACGTGGTCGTGCGCACCGGCAAGGAGCTCACCGTCGAGGTCGACGGCACCGAGCACGAGGTGTGGCTGACGGCGCTCGACGCGTCCGAGGCGCTCAACCTCCTGCACCAGCGCGGCAGCGACGTCCAGCTCGTCGCGTCCCGCTCGCAGGACCGTGCCGAGCTGCCGATCCAGCTCCACGCCGGCCAGCAGGTCGCCGTCGTGCACGACGGCGAGGTGGACGTGGCCGACGGGTCCGAGGACCTCGCCGCCGTCCTCGCCACGACCGACGTCACGGTGGACGACGACGACCTCGTGTCCGTCGCCACCGCCCACGACGCCGGCGTCGCCGCCACGGACGTGCCGACCGGCACCGACGTGCCCCGGGTCGCCGTCGTCGTCGAGCGCGTCGAGGTGAAGAAGGTCGAGAAGACCCGCACCATCGCGCACGACACCGTGACCAAGACCAGCGCGAAGCGCTACGAGGACCTCGACGCGAAGGTCCGCACCGCGGGCAAGGACGGCGAGCGCACGATCGTGCGCGAGGTCACGACGATCGACGGCAAGGTCGTCTCCGACGAGAAGGTGTCCGCGAAGGTCACCACGAAGCCCGTCACCGAGGTGCTCGTCCAGGGCACCAAGGCGCGACCCGAGCCCGAGCGCGAGCCGGAGCCCGCGACCTCCACCTCCGGCGCCACCTACTCGGGGTCCAACCGGCAGATCGGTCAGCAGATGGCCGCCGCGCGCGGCTGGACCGGCAGCGAGTGGACCTGCCTGGAGTCCCTGTGGACCCGGGAGTCCGGCTGGTCGCACACCGCCGCCAACCCGTCGTCGGGCGCCTACGGCATCCCGCAGTCGCTGCCCGGCTCCAAGATGGCCACGGCCGGCTCCGACTGGCAGACCAACCCCGCCACCCAGATCGCGTGGGGCCTCGACTACATCGCCGGCCGCTACGGCAGCCCGTGCGGCGCGTGGGCCCACTCCGAGTCCGTCGGTTGGTACTGATCGCTCACCTCGGGCGATACTTCCACCCATGACCACCACCCCTGGCGCCCTGCTCGGTCCCGCGGAGATCCGCGAGCTGGCGGGGCGCCTCGGCGTCCGGCCCACCAAGACGCTCGGCCAGAACTTCGTCCACGACGGCGGCACGGTACGCAAGATCGTGCGCGCCGCAGGCGTCGAACCCGGCGACCGCGTCGTCGAGGTCGGGCCCGGGCTCGGCTCCCTCACCCTCGGCCTGCTCGAGGCCGGGGCGTCCGTCGTCGCCGTCGAGATCGACCCCGTCCTCGCCGGCCAGATCGACGCGACCGTGCGCAAGCACGCGCCCGACGCCGACTTCGAGGTCGTGACCGCCGACGCCCTCGAGGTCACCGAGCTCCCCGGCGCCGCCCCCACCTCCCTGGTGGCGAACCTGCCCTACAACGTCGCCGTCCCCGTGCTGCTGACGTTCCTGCAACGGTTCGACTCGCTGCAGACCGTGCTCGTCATGGTGCAGGCCGAGGTCGCCGACCGGCTCGCCGCCGCCCCCGGGAACAAGGTGTACGGCGTGCCGTCCGCGAAGGCCGCCTGGTACGGGCGGGCGCGCCGCTCCCTCAACGTCTCCCGGCACGTCTTCTGGCCCGAGCCCAACGTCGACTCCGCCCTCGTCGCCATCGAGCGCCACGACCCGCCCGCCACCACCGCCACCCGCGAGCAGGTGTTCACCGTCGTCGACGCCGCGTTCGCGCAGCGCCGCAAGACGCTCCGCGCCGCCCTGTCCGGGCTGTTCGGGTCCGGTGCCGCCGCCGAGGAGGCGCTGCGCGCCGCCGACGTCGACCCCGGGCTGCGCGGCGAACGCCTCACCATCGCCGACTTCGCACGGATCGCCGAGCGCCTGGGGGCGACCCCTGGCACGGTGGACGCGTGACGCACCTCGCCGCAGCCCCCTCGCCGTCCGTGCGCGTCCGCGCACCCGGCAAGCTCAACCTCTCCCTGCGCGTCGGGCCCGTCGAGGACGACGGCTACCACCCCCTCGTCACCGTCTTCCAGGCCGTCACCCTGGTGGAGGAGGTCACGGCCACCGAGGTGCCCGAGGGCGCCGGGATCTCCGTGACCGTCACCGGCCCGCAGGCCGACCAGGTGCCGCTCGACCGCACCAACCTCGCGTGGCGTGCCGCCGAGGCGCTCGCCCGGCACGTCGGCACCGCCGCGGACGTCGGGCTGCACCTCGCCAAGGGCGTCCCCGTCGCCGGCGGCATGGCCGGCGGCTCCGCCGACGCCGCCGCCACCCTCGTCGCGTGCGACGCCCTGTGGGGCACCGCCCTGTCCCGCGACGAGCTGGCGACCCTCGCCGCCGGGCTCGGCTCCGACGTGCCGTTCGCGCTCCTCGGCCACACCGCCGTCGGCACCGGGCGCGGGCACCTGCTCACCCCCGCGATGACCCGCGGCGAGTTCCACTGGGCGCTCGCCGTCCGCCACGAAGGTCTGCCCACCCCCGACGTCTACCGCCGGTTCGACGAGCTCACCCGCGGGCAGGCGCGCGCCGTCGACCCCGTCGACGACACCGAGCTCATGCAGGCCCTGCGTGCCGGGGACCCCGCCGCCCTCGGCCGGGCCCTGCACAACGACCTCCAGGACGCCGCCGTCGACCTGCGCCCCGACCTGGCGCGCACCCTCGACATCGCCCGCCAGGGGGGCGCGCTCGGCGTCGTCGTGTCCGGGTCCGGGCCGAGCGTCGCCGCGCTCGCCCGGTCCCGGCAGCACGCGCTCGCCATCGCCGCGACGTGGACCGCGGAGGGCGCCGCCGACTCCGTGTGGTGCACCACGGGCCCGGCCGCGGGTGCTCGCGCGCTCTGACGGCTTCGGCGCGGGCCGGGTCGGGCGCCGGTCGGCGGAGGGTGCCGGTCGGTGGAGGGTGCCGGTCGGTGGAGGGTGCCGCGCGTCGTCGCGTTCACGGGCCCCAGGGGGCCCTCCACTTCGGGTCTGACGACGACGCGCGGCACCCTCCGCCGACCTTCGACGCTGCGGCGCGCTCCCCGCGAGTCAGCGCGGGTTTCGCTGAGTCAGCGCAGATCCCCGCGGGTCAGCGCAGATCCCCGTGACTCAGCGCCCGTACCGCTGAGTCAGCGCAGATCCCCGTGACTCAGCGCAGTTCCTCGTGACTCAGCGCTGATGGCAGCGAGTCAGCGCAGGTTCTCGTGAGTCAGCGCGGACCGCCGGGAACCAGCGACGGGGCCGTGCGTCAGCCGAGGTGCTTGCGGAGGAACTCCACCGTGGGGGCGAACCGGTAGTGCTGGCCGCCCTCGTGGCCGTTGTACGGGTAGACGTCGATGCGCTTGTCGACGCCCGACCACGCGTTGAAGGCCGCGTACACGGTCGACGGCGGGCAGACGGCGTCCATGAGCGCGACGGAGAACAGGCCGGCACCCTGGGCGCGCCGCGCGAACGACACCCCGTCGAGGTAGGACAGGGTGCGCCAGACGGCGTCCTCGTGCTCGCGGTGCACGGACAGGTACTGCGTGATCTCGCCGTAGGGGAACGCGTCCGTGATCTGCACGGCCCGGCGGAAGTGCGACAGGAACGGCACGTTCGGCGCGGCGGCGACGACGTCGGGCAGGAGCCCGGCGACGGCGATCGCGATGCCGCCGCCCTGGCTGGTGCCGGCCACGGCGACGCGGGCGGGGTCGATCCCGTCGACCTGGCGGACCGCGTCGACGGCGCGCACCCCGTCGGTGTAGACGCGCCGGTAGTAGTGCTCGGCCGGGTCGAGGATCCCGCGCGTCATGTAGCCGGGCGACGCCGGCGCATGGCCGACCGGGTCGGGGGTGTCGCCCCCGGAGCCCCAGCCGGAGCCCTGCCCGCGCGTGTCCATGACGAGGTGCGCGAACCCGGCGGCGGCCGGCCCGAGGTGCTCGTGCGGCAGGCCGCGGCCGCCGCCGTAGCCGATGAACTCCACCACGGCGGGCAGTGGGCCGTCGACGCGCGCCGGTCGCACCAGCCACGCCTTGACCGGGTGGCCCCCGAACCCGGGGAACGTCACGTCGTCGACGGTGACCTCCGTCAGCCCCGTGTCGACGCGCTCCGCGACGGGCGCGCCGCCGAAGCCGCGCGCCTCGGCGATCGTGCCGGTCCAGAACGCGTCGAAGTCGGCCGGTTCGTCGACCTGCGGCGTGTACTGCTCGAGCTCGGCGACGGGAAGGTCGAACTGGGCCATGCGGCTCTCCTCGGGACGGGCGGCGGTGCCGACGACGGCGTCGGACCGCGGTGCCGGACGTGACGGTCTCGGCACCGAGGTTAGCGCTCACGGAGCCGGTCTCCCGGCCGTCGAGCGTCTCTGAACGTCCGGCATCGGCCCCGCATCCCGGACTTTCAGGGACGCTCGACGCCCGGACGGCGGCGCAGCGGACCGTCGGGACGCCACCCGGCGGCGACTACCCTGAGGCGGTGGCACATCTCCTCGGCGCGGACACCATCGCGCTGTCCATCGGCACCCGCACCCTCCTCGACGACGTCTCCCTCGGCCTCGACGACGGCGACCGCGTCGGCGTCGTCGGACCCAACGGCGCCGGGAAGTCCACGCTCCTGCGGCTCCTCGCCGGCACCGCCACCCCCGACGCCGGCCGCATCACCCGCGTCGGCGGCTCCCGCCTCGGCATGCTCGACCAGCGCGACGACGTCCCCGAGGGCGCCAGCGTCCTCGACCTCGTCCACGGCGACGACGAGACCCACGAGTGGGCGTCCGACGCCCGCATCCGCGCCATCCACGCCGGGCTCCTCGCCGACCTCGACCTCGACCAGCCCGCCACCACCCTGTCGGGCGGGCAGCGCCGCCGCGTCGCCCTCGCCGCGCTCCTCGCGCAGGACCCCGACGTCCTCCTCCTCGACGAGCCCACCAACCACCTCGACGTCGAAGGCGTCGCCTGGCTCGCCGAGCACCTCAAGCAGCGGTACGGCCGCCCCGGCGCCACCGGCGCCCTCGTCGTCGTCACCCACGACCGCTGGTTCCTCGACGAGGTCTGCTCGCGCACGTGGGAGGTCCGCGGCGACGGGTCCGGCGCCGTCGACGGCTACGAGGGCGGGTACGCCGCCTACATCCTCGCGCGCGCGGAACGTCAACGACAGGCCACCGTCGCCGCCGAGAAGCGCGACAACCTGCTCCGCAAGGAGCTCGCCTGGCTGCGCCGCGGCGCCCCCGCCCGCACCTCCAAGCCCAAGTTCCGCCTCGACGCCGCCTCCGCGCTCATCGCCGACGAGCCGCCGCCCCGCGACACCCTCGAGCTCACGCAGATGGCCACCAAGCGGCTCGGCAAGGACGTCCTCGACCTCGAGGACGTCACCGTCACCGTGCCCCGCCCCGGCGGCGGCACCCGCACCCTCCTCGACGACGTCACCTGGCGCCTCGGCCCCGGCGACCGGTACGGCCTCGTCGGCGTCAACGGCGCCGGCAAGACGACGATCCTCGCCCTGCTCGCCGGCCGCCGCGACCCCGACTCCGGGCGCGTGCGCCGCGGCAAGACCGTCGAGGTCGCCGAGCTCACCCAGGAGGTCGCCGAGCTCGACGACGTCGGCCACCTCACCGCCGTGCAGGTCGTCGACGCCGAGAAGCGCACCGTCGTCGTCGACGGCAAGGAGCTCACCGCCGGACAGCTCACCGAACGCCTCGGCTTCACCCGCGAACGTGCCCACACCCCCGTCCGCGACCTCTCCGGCGGCGAGCGCCGCCGCCTCCAGCTCCTGCGCCTCCTCGTGTCCGAGCCCAACGTGCTCCTGCTCGACGAGCCCACCAACGACCTCGACACCGACACCCTCGCCGCCGTCGAGGACCTGCTGGACGGCTGGCCCGGCACGCTCATCGTCGTGTCCCACGACCGCTACCTCCTGGAACGCGTCTGCGACCGCCAGTGGGCGCTGCTGGGCGACGGCGCGCTGCGGGACCTGCCCGGCGGGGTGGAGCAGTACCTGGAGCTCCGGCGTGCTGGCGTCGGTGCGGCGGGTGGCGGGGTGTCGTCGTCGCGAGGCAACCGCTCGGCTGCTCGTTCCTCGCAGCCTCCTGCCAGGCCCAGCCAGCCTCGCGACGACGACACCCCGCCACCCGCCTCGGGCCCGTCCGCCGCCGGTCCTTCGGCTGGTGGGACGGGGACGGCGGCGGCGGCGGCGACGGCGACGGCGGCGGAGCAGCGGGCTGCGCGCAAGGTCGTGCAGCGGGTCGAGCGGCAGCTCGCGAGGCTGACCGCGGAGGAGTCCACGCTGCACGACAGGATGGCCGCCGACCCCACCGACTACGAGGGGGTCGCGCGGCTCGACGCGCGGCTGCGCGAGGTGCTCGCCGAGAAGGAGGAGCTGGAGCTCGAGTGGCTGGAGGCCGCCGAGCTCGCCGAGTGAGCGTCACCGCCGGCCGGTGGTGACGGCCCGCCTGCGGCAGCGGTCCGGGTGCCGAGGACGGTGACGGCCCGAGCACGACGACGGCCCGGCCGTGCCCCGGTCACCCGGGGCCCGGCCGGGCCGTCGTCGGTCTCCCGACGCGTCAGGGCACGCGGTACCCGGCGGCGCGGAACAGCTCGTACCACTCGGCGCGGGTCAGGGGCACGTCGGAGCCCTGGGCGGCGCCGGTGACGCGCTCCGGCGTGGTCGTGCCCAGCACCACCTGCATCTGCGCGGGGTGACGCGTGATCCACGCGACCGCGATCGCGATGGGCGGCACGTCGTACTGCGCGGCGAGACGGTCGATGACGGCGTTGAGCTCGGGGTAGTCGTCCGAGCCCAGGAACACGCCGGTGAAGAACCCGGCCTGGAACGGCGACCACGCCTGCACGGTGATGTCGTGCAGGCGGCAGTAGTCGAGGATGCCGCCACCGTCGAGGGTGAGCGCCTGGTCCTCGCCCGCCATGTTCGCGGCCACGCCCTGCGCGACGATCGGGGCGTGCGTGATCGACAGCTGGAGCTGGTTCGCGACGATGGGCTGCCGCACCGACTTCTTCAGCAGGTCGATCTGGCGCGGCGTGTGGTTCGAGACGCCGAACGCCCGCACCTTGCCCGCCGACTCCAGGTGGTCGAACGCGCGGGCGACCTCGTCCGGCTCGACGAGGGCGTCGGGGCGGTGCAGCAGCAGCACGTCCAGGTAGTCGGTGCCGAGCGCCTCCAGCGACCCCTCGACGGAGGAGACGAGGTGGTCGTACGAGTAGTCGAAGTACGGGCCCTCGCGCACGATGCCCGCCTTGGACTGGATGGTCAGCTCGTCGCGCTGCGACGGCGTGAGCTGCATCGCCTCGGCGAACCGGCGCTCGCAGCCGTGCAGGTCCTTGCCGTAGACGTCGGCGTGGTCGACGAAGTCGATGCCGGCGTCACGGGCGGTGCGCACGAGCTCGCGGACGGCGTCGTCGTCCATGTCGGCGATGCGCATGAGCCCGAGCACGACGTTGGGGACGTCGCGGCCCGTGGTTCCCAGGGGGACGGTCCTCATGTGGATGCTCCTCGATCGGTCAGGCCGAGAGCTCGGCGAGCTCGTCGGCGGTGAGGGTGAGCTCGGCCGCGCGGACCGAGTCGGTGATGCTCGCGGGGCGGGACGCGCCCGGGATGGGCACGACGACGGGGGCGAGCGCCAGCTCCCAGGCGAGCGCGACCTGGTGGGGGCTGACGCCGTGGCGCTCGGCGACGCGCCCGAAGGCGGCGTGCGTCGACCCGAGGTCGCCGGCGCGGGAGATGCCGCCGAGCGGCGACCACGGCAGGAACGCGACGCCGATCGCGGCGCAGTGCTCGAGCTCGGCCAGGCTGGAGCGGAACGCGGGGGAGAACTGGTTCTGGACGGACACGAGCCGCCCGCCCAGGACCTCGTTCGCCTCGTCGATCTGCGCGACGGACGCGTTGGAGATGCCGGCCTGCCGGACGACGCCCTCGTCGAGGAGCTCGGCGAGCGCGCCGACGGACTCCGCGTAGGGGACGGCCGGGTCGGGCCGGTGGAACTGGTAGAGGCCGATCGCCTCGACGCCGAGCCGACGCGCCGACTCCTTCGCCGCGGCCTTGAGGTGCTCGGGGCGGCCGTCCTGCGTCCAGGAGCCGTCACCGGGGCGCAGGTGCCCGCCCTTGGTCGCGACGAGGACGCCGGACGCGTCGCCGCCCCAGGAGCGCAGCGCGCGGGCGATGAGCTCCTCGTTGTGGCCGACCTCGTCGGCGTCACGGTGGTAGGCGTCGGCGGTGTCGATCAGGGTGACGCCCGCGTCGAGGGCGGCGTGGATCGTCGCGACGGACCGGGCCTCGTCCGGTCGACCCTCGATGGACATCGGCATGCCGCCGAGCCCGATGGCGCTGACTGCTGTGTCTCCGATGGTGCGCTGCTGCACGGTGCTCCTCGTTCCGGATCGGGGTGTGCTTCGACGATAGGAAGGGAGATGATGAGAAGTCCAACGAAAGATGCTCATGACATTGAGAAGCAGGAGTGATCGATGGAGCTGCGCCAGATGGAGTATGTCGTCGCCGTCGCGGAGGAGGGCCACTTCACGCGCGCCGCAGCGCTGTGCGGCGTCAGCCAGTCCGGCCTGTCCGCCGCGATCCGGTCCCTGGAGAAGGAGCTGGGCGCCCCGCTGTTCCAGCGCACCACCCGGCAGGTGAGCACCACCGCCGCCGGGCGGGCGCTGCTCCCGTTCGCGCGGCGCATGCTCGCCCAGGCCGCCGGGGGCCGCGACGCCGTCGTCCGGGCCAGCCGGCAGCTGTCCGGGCACCTGCGCGTCGGGTCCGAGCAGTGCCTCGGCGTCGTCGACGTCGGCTCCCTGCTCGAACGGTTCCGCCTGCGCCACCCGCTCGTCGAGATCCAGTTCGTCCAGGCCGGGTCGCACGAGCTCGCCGCCCAGCTGCGTGCCGGCGACCTCGACGTCGGGTTCCTCGCCGCGACCGAGCACCTGGGCGGCCTGCGACGCCTCGAGCTCGGCCGCCGCGACGTCGTCGTGCTCACCCACCCGTCCGACCCGCTCGCCGGCTCCGCGGGGATCACCTGGGAGGACCTCGCCGAGCGCGACTTCGTGGACTTCCGCGAGACCTGGAGCGTGCGGCGGCTCGTCGACGAGGCCTTCGCCGCCCGGCACCTCGACCGTCGCGTACGGATGAGCGTCGACGACGTCCACACCCTGCTCGACTTCGTCCAGCGCGGCCTCGGCATCGCGATCGTGCCGCAGCACGTCGCCGCCAAGCCGCAGGCCGCGGGGCTCACCGCGTCGGCGCTGCCGGAGCAGGGGCGGCCGCAGTGGGTGGTCTCGGCGGTCTCCTCGCCGGTCGCGGCGCCCACCGCGTCACGTCTCCTGGAGCTGCTCGTCGAGGCGAACCTGGAGGTCGCGCCGGCCGCGTGAGGGGAAGGCGTGGTCGGTCAGCGGTCGAGGTACGTGGGCCGCGAGGCCGCCCACAGGGCGACCGTCATGGCGACGAGCAGCGCGAGCACCACCAGCAGGGGCGCCGCCCAGCCGCCGGTGGCCTCGTGCACCGCGCCGAGCGCGGTGGGGGCGGCCGCCGCGCACCCGTACCCGGCGGTCTGCACGACGGCGGACCCGCGACGGGCGGCCGCGACGGTGGGGGAGCGCTGCGCGAGCAGGGTCATGACGACCGTGAAGTTGCCGCCCTGCGCGACGCCCGCGCAGCACACCCACAGCCACCACAGGTCCGGGGCGGCGAGGATGCCGACCGGCAGGGCGATCCACAGCAGGGACAGCGTGGTGGCCACCGCCCGGGCGGGGACGCGCCGGGCCAGGGCGAGCGGGACGAGGAACGCCCCGGCGACCGCGGCGAGCTGGAACGGCGCCGCGCCGCCGCCCGCGGCCGCGGGCGCGAGACCCACCTGGTCGCCGAGGATCGACGGCAGCCACGCCGTCATCGCGTAGTAGCCGGACGCCTGCCCCGCGAACGCGACGGTGAGCAGCACGACGAGGCGGCGCTGGGCGGTGCCCGTGCCGCGCCCGGCCTCGGCGTGCGGCGCGACGCCCTGCGGTCGACCCGCGGCCTCCCCCCGGTGGTGCGCCGCGAGCCCGCGCCCGGCGGGCACCCAGGCGGCCAGCGCGAGGACGGCCAGGACGCCCCAGCCGGCGAGCGCCCACTGCCAGCCGTAGGCGACGGCGAGGGGCACGGTCAGGAGCGTCGTGACGGTGGAGCCCGCGTTCATGGTGGCGGCGTACGCGCCGGTGACGGACGCGGCACGGTCCCGGAAGTCGCGGGCGATGACGACGGGCACGGCGACGTTGCCGATCGTGATCCCGACGCCGAGCACGGCGGTGCCGGCCATCGCCGTGGTGACGGAGCCGGTGGAGCGCAGCAGCGTGCCGCCGAGGATGCCGAGGAGGCCGAGCGTGATCGCCCGTTCGGGGCCGAGCCGCGCGGTGAGGGCGGACGCCGCCGGGGTGAACAGCGCGAAGCAGAGGACGGGCACCGACGTCAGCAGGCCGACGCCGGCCGAGGTCAGGCCGAGCGACGCGGCGACGTCGTCGACGACGGGCGGCAGCGACGCGAGGTGCGCGCGCAGGTTGACCGACGCGAGCAGCAGCGCGAGGAGCACGAACCCGCCCGCGGCACCGGCCGCCGCGCGGCGTCGCGCGCCGTCGTCCCCGTCGCGGCCCGCCGTCGGGCCCGGGGTCCGGTCGTCGCCGCTACTCATCGAACTGCGCACCGAGGGTGCGCAGCAGCGCGGCGAGGCCGGGTCGCTCGTCGGGGGGCAGGGCGGACAGCACGGTGGACTCGACGTCGAGGAGGTCGCTCATCGCGGCGTCGACGCTGGCCCGGCCCGAGGCGGTGAGCTGGACGAGGACGCCGCGGCGGTCGTCGGGGGAGCGGTGGCGTTCCACGAGGCCGCGGTGCTCGAGGCGGTCGATGCGGTTGGTCATGGTGCCGCTGGTGACGAGGGTCTGCGCGACGAGCCGGCCGGGGGAGAGCCGGTAGGGGGCGCCGGAGCGGCGCAGCGCGGACAGGACGTCGAACTCCCAGGTCTCGAGGTCGTGGCGGGCGAACGCGCCGCGTCGGGCCCGGTCGAGGTGACGGGCGAGGCGGCTGATCCGGGAGAACACGGCCAGCGGCTCGACGTCGAGGTCGGGACGCTCGTGCTGCCAGGCGGCGACGATGCGGTCGACCTCGTCCCCGGTGCCGGGGTCGGTGCGGGTGCTCACCATCCGCACAGCGTATCCCGACTCTCTCGACGTCAAGACTCTTGACGGCTCCGGCGGGCGGGGCGCGTCAGCCGCCGATGAGGCCCGGCTTCTTCTCCATGCCCGCGAGCCCGTTCCACGCCAGGTTCACCAGGTGCGCGGCGACGTCCGCCTTCTTCGGCTGCCGGGCGTCCAGCCAGTACTGGCCCGTCAGGGCGACCATCCCGACCAGCATCTGCGCGTACAGCGGCGCCACCTTCGGGTCCAGGCCGTTGCGCTTGAGCTGGTCGGCGAGGATGTGCTCCACCTGCGCCGCGACGTCGCCGATGAGGGAGGAGAACGTCCCCGTGGCCTGCGCCACCGGGGAGTCGCGCACGAGGATGCGGAACCCGTCCTCGGAGGACTCGATGTACCCGAGCAGGGCCAGCGCGGTGCGCTCCACCATCATCTTCGGGTGCCCGCCCTCGGCCAGCGCACCGGTCAGCGCGCCCGTCAGGGCCCGCACCTCGCGGTCGACGATGACGGCGTAGATCCCCTCCTTGCCGCCGAAGTGCTCGTACACGACCGGCTTCGACACGCCTGCCGTCGCCGCGATCTCCTCGACGCTGGTCCCGTCGAACCCCTTGGTGGCGAACAGGCCCCGACCCACCGCCAGGAGCTGCTCGCGACGCTGGCTCGCCGTCATCCGGGATCGGGGCGCACGCTTCGACTCGCGGGGCTCGGCAGGCATGTGCCCATTGTGCCCGTATCCGGCGCGGGCACCACGGGGCTGTGGCCGAGGCCACTCCGCCGGCGCCCCGCGCGACGTGCCCGCGGACCGGGTGCACCCCGCCGGACCTGGCACACTGAGACCAGGACGTGCGACGGTGCGGCCGGTCCCGCGCAGCCGCCCGGGCGCCGGGACGGCACCGGACCGCGACCGTTCCGCCTTGGTGTAATCGGCAGCACAAGGGTTTTTGGTGCCCTTGGTCCAGGTTCGAGTCCTGGGGGCGGAGCGCGCCCGAGACCCCGACAACGAGACGGAGCACCCGTGGTTCCCACTGCCCCTGACGGCGACCAGGACCCGACCGCACCCGCGACGCCGCACCCCACGGCCGTCGTCGTCCTCGCCGCAGGGCAGGGCACACGCATGAAGTCGGCGACGCCGAAGATGCTGCACGCCCTCGGCGGGCGCTCCATGCTCGGCCACGCGCTGGTCGCCGCCGACGAGCTCGGACCCGAGCGGATCGCCGTCGTCGTGCGCCACGAGCGCGACCTCGTCGCCGCGCACGCCCTGCAGGTCGCCCCCACGGCGCTCGTCGTCGATCAGGACGAGGTGTACGGCACCGGACGGGCCGTCCAGTGCGCGCTCGACGCGCTCGACGCCACCGTCCATGCGGCGCGGGCCGCCGAGCTCTCCCACGTCGACGACGTCCACGACGAGCACGTTGACGGCGGCGAGCACCCGCTCGGCGACGGCGTCGACGGGTCCGTCGTGGTACTCGCCAGCGACGTGCCGCTGCTCGACGGTGCCACCCTGGCCGAACTCGTCGCGGCCCATCACACCGACGCCAACGCCGTCACCATCCTCACCACCGTCGTTGACGACGCGACCGGCTACGGCCGCATCGTGCGCCAGCAGGGCACGGGCGACGTCCTGCACATCGTCGAGCACGCCGAGGCCACCGCCGAGCAGCTCGAGATCCGCGAGATCAACTCCGGCGTGTACGTGTTCGACGCCGCGGTGCTGCGCGACGGCCTCGCCCGCGTGGGCAGCGACAACTCCCAGGGCGAGGTCTACCTCACGGACGTCGTCGCGCTCGCCCGCGAAGCCGGCGGCACCGTGCGCGCCGTCGTCGCCGACGACCCGATGACGGTCGAGGGCGTCAACGACCGCGTCCAGCTCGCCGTGCTTCGCGCGGAGCTCAACCGCCGCGTCCTGGACGACTGGATGCGCGCGGGCGTCACCGTCGTCGACCCCGCCACCACCTGGGTCGACGTCGACGTCGAGCTCGCCCCGGACGTCACCCTGCTGCCGGGCACGCAGCTCCACGGCGCGACCGTCGTCGCCACGGGCGCCACCATCGGCCCGGACACGACGCTCACCGACGTCGAGGTCGGCGAGGGCGCGACCGTGGTCCGCACGCACGGCTCGCTGTCGGTCATCGGCGCCGGCGCGTCGGTCGGCCCGTTCGCGTACCTGCGCCCGAACACGGTGCTGGGCGACAAGGGCAAGATCGGCACGTTCGTCGAGACGAAGAACGCGGAGATCGGCGCGGGCTCCAAGGTGCCGCACCTGTCCTACGTCGGCGACGCCACCATCGGCGAGGGCACGAACATCGGTGCCGCGTCCGTCACCGTCAACTACGACGGCGTGGCCAAGCACCGCACCGTCATCGGCTCCCACGCCCGCACCGGCGCGGACAACATGTTCGTCGCGCCCGTCACCGTGGGCGACGGCGCGTACACCGCCGCCGGCAGCATCATCACGCGCGACGTCCCCGCCGGGGCGCTGGGCGTGAGCCGCGCCCAGCAGAAGAACGTCGAGGGCTGGGTCGAGCGCCGCCGCCCCGACACCGCCGCCGCCGACGCCGCCGCCCGCTCCCTCGGCACCTCGCCGGACGGGCTCGGTGCGCAGGCGAGGCGCGAGCTCGCCGAGCACAATGCCCTCACGGGGGCGATCCCCGTGGTGCCCGACGAGGACGCCGGCGCGTCGTCGTCCACCGAGTCCGCCTGACGTCCGTCCGCCCGACCCCGCCCCCGAGCAGCAACCCGAAGGAACCCCCGCTGATGAACACCTCGATCCCCGGCACCGGTGAGCGCACCCTCGTCCTCGCTACCGGGCGCGCGCACCCCGAGCTCGCCGAGGCCGTCGCGAAGGAGCTGGGCATCGGGCTCCTGCCCGTCTCCGCCTACGACTTCGCGAACAGCGAGACCTACGTGCGGTTCGGCGAGTCGGTCCGCGGCACGGACATCTTCCTGCTCCAGAGCCACACCGCCCCGGTGAACCAGTGGCTCATGGAGCACCTGCTCATGGTCGACGCCGCCAAGCGCGCCTCGGCCCGCACCGTCACCGTGGTCGCGCCGTTCTACGCGTACGCCCGCCAGGACAAGAAGAGCCGCGGCCGCGAGCCGATCTCGGCCCGCCTGGTCGCCGACATGCTCCGCACCGCCGGCGCCGACCGCATCATGAGCGTCGACCTGCACACCGCGCAGATCCAGGGCTTCTTCGACGGCCCCGTCGACCACCTGTGGGCCATGCCCGTCCTCACGGACTACGTGCGCTCCCGCGTCGACCTCACCAACGTCGCCGTGGTCTCCCCGGACGCCGGCCGCATCCGCGTCGCCGAGCAGTGGGCCGACAAGCTCGGCGGCTGCCCGCTCGCGTTCGTCCACAAGACGCGCGACGTCACGCGTCCCAACCAGGCCGTCGCCAACCGGGTCGTCGGTGACGTCGAGGGCCGCGAGTGCGTGCTCGTCGACGACCTCATCGACACCGGCGGCACCATCGCCGAGGCCGTCAACGTCATCATGTCCGCCGGTGCCAAGTCGGTCGTCGTCGCCGCCACCCACGGCGTGCTGTCCGACCCGGCCGCGCAGCGCCTGTCCGAGTGCGGCGCGAGCGAGGTCGTCGTCACCGACACCCTGCCCATCGCCGCCGAGAAGCGGTTCGACGGCCTCACCGTGCTGTCCATCGCCCCGCTCATCGCCCGCGCCATCCGCGAGGTGTTCGACGACGGCTCGGTCACGTCGCTGTTCGACGGCAACTCCTGACCTGCCCCCCCGCGACGGCGGTCGTCCCCGGTGGGGGCGGCCGCCGTCGTCGTCCGGGTCCGCCGGTAGAGCGGTCCGGCCGTGGCCCGGAATCACCCGGGTGAACGCCCCGGGCGCGTGTTGACCCCGCCCGACGCCGGTGCGACCGTGAGGCGTCGACAATCCGGAGGAGGACCCGTGGACGTCACCGTCGTGGTCCCGACGTTCAACGAGGGAGCGAACGTCCCCGAGCTCGTGCGTCGGCTCGGGCTCGCGCTCGACGGCGTGGCGGCGGAGGTCCTGTTCGTCGACGACTCCCGGGACGACACCCCGCAGGTCGTGGAGGAGGTCGCCCGGACCTCCGTGGTGCCGGTGCGGATGATCCACCGCGAGCGCCCCGACGGCGGGTTGTCGGGGGCGGTCGTCGAGGGGCTGCGCTCGGCCCGGGGGGAGCGCGTGGTCGTCATGGACGGCGACCTGCAGCACCCGCCGGAGATGGTCCCGGTGCTGCTCGCGGCGGCGGCGGACACCGGCGTGGACGTGGTGGTCGCGTCCCGCTACACGGGCCGGGGTGACGCCGGGGGGCTGGACGGCTGGCACCGCAAGGCGGTGTCGAAGGTGTCGGGGCTGCTGGCCCGGTCGATGTTCCCGCTGCGGCTGCGCAACGTCACCGACCCGATGACGGGGTTCTTCGTGGTGCGGGCGGGTGCGGTGGACGCGGCGGCGCTGCGCCCGCGCGGCTTCAAGATCCTGCTGGAGATCCTCGCCCGCCAGCGTCTGACGGTGGCGGAGGTGCCGTTCGTGTTCGGCCGCCGGTTCGCGGGGACGTCGAAGGCGGACGTGCGCAACGGGACGCGCTACCTGATGCAGCTGGCGTCCCTGCGGTTCGGCCGGCTGTCGCCGTTCGCCCTCATCGGGGCGTCGGGCGCGGTCGCGAACCTGGTGATCCTGGCGGTGCTGCAGCAGCTGGGTGTCCACTACCTGCCGGCGGCGGTCGCCGCGAACGTGCTGACGATCGTCGGGAACTTCCTCCTGCAGGAGCGGTTCGTGTTCGGCGACCTGCGCGCGGAGGGCCGGTTCGGCGTGTGGGGCCGGTTCGCGCAGTCGTTCGCGTTCAACGGGACCGAGGCGCTGGTGCGCACGGTGTTCCTGTGGTGGATCGTCGAGCGTGCCGTCCCGCACCCGGAGCTCGTGCAGGCCGGTCTCATCCTGGTCGCGTTCATGCTGCGGTACGTGTTCCTCGCGCAGGTCGTGTACCGGCCGCGTCGGACGGGGCGTTCGTCGGTGTCCGCGCCGGACGAGCTGGGCGTCGACGGCACGCGCGCCTCGTCATGACGTGGGGGTCGGCCCGCGTCCGGGGGCTGGTCGCCGCGGGGCTGTGGGTCGTCGTGGTGCTCGGCACGGCGTTCCTGGTGGTCGAGCGCTACTGCGGGGCGGTGGGCGACCCGACGTCGGGCATGGACCTCGGGTTCTTCCTCGAGGGCGCCGACGCGGTGGACTCCGCGGGGACGCCGTACGCGGCGCCGATGTACGTCTACTCGCCGTTGCTCGCGCTGGCCCTGGGGCCGGTGAGCGGGGGCGCGTCCGCCCAGATGGCGTGGTGGACGGCGATGTCGCTCGGAGCGGGGCTGGGTGCGGTGGCGCTGGTCGTGGCGTCGGTGTGGCGGGACCTGGGGACGTGGTCGCGCCCCCTGGTCTCGGGTGTCGCGGCGCTGACGCTGCTGGCGTCGTGGCCCGTGGTCGTCGTCCTGTGGCTGGGGCAGGTCGACCTGCTGCTGCTGGCGCTCATGGCGCTGGCGGTGCTGCTGGTGGTCCGGGGTCGTCCGACGGCGGGTGCGTTCGTCGTGGGGCTCGCCGCGGCGCTGAAGACGTGGGCGGGCGGTCTGGCGCTGTGGGGGTTCCGGCGGGGCGGTGACGCGCGGGCCACGCTCGTGGGGGTCGGCGCGGCGCTGGCCCTGACGGTCGTGGTGTCGACGGTGGCGGTCGGCCCGGACGCGGTGCCGCGGTGGGTCGGGCGGACGCTGGCGGCGAGCGACCAGCCCCTGACGTCGTACTCGGCGTGGGGTGCGGGCCGGGACCTCTTCACGAGCTCGGGTGTGCTCGCGCGGCCCGTGGTGGAGTCGGCGGCACTGGGCGTGGTGGTGACGGTCGTGCTGGCGGCCTGGGCGGTGGCGCTGCTCGTGGTCGCGCTGCGCCGTCCCGGGGATCCGCGCCTGTCGGCGTGGAACGTCATGGCGTGCCTGCTGCTCCTCATGCCGGTCTCGCACCTGGCCTACCGGGTGCTCGCCCTGCCGCTGCTGTGGGTGTGGCCGGCGTTGGCGCGACGGGTCGGGCGGACGTCGTGGGTCGTGCTGCTGGTCACGCTGGCCGGGTGCTGGCTGGTGGGCTACCGCCTGGTGCCGGGCGACCCGGGCAGCGTCGACGTGGGGCTCTACCTGGCCGTCCTCGGTGCGGCCTACGTGTCGACGACGGCGTCCACGCTCCTGGCGGCGCGGCTCGCACCGGCACGGTGTGACGACGTCGAGGTTTCGTCACCGCAGCCCGGGCGGGTACAGTAGTCCGGTTGCCTCGGCGAGGGACGTCTGACGGGCACCGGTCCAGGAGGACAGTGCGCACCGCACGCTGGATCCGTCGGACGTCCGTGATCGACTGGGCGGTTGCGTGTGCTGCAGTGCAGCCCGCGGCGCCCACGGTCCGTCCGTCACGCGTCCCACGCCGACGCAACCGCCCGTCCGCGCCGGTTCCCCTCGCGGACAGCCGACGGCTCCCTCTGGTCGTCGGCACAACACGACTTCCGCAGGAGTGATCCACGTGTCCGAGATCAAGCTCGCCGCCGAGACCCGCACCGAGTTCGGCAAGGGTGCGGCCCGCCGCATCCGCCGCGCGAACAACATCCCCGCCGTCCTGTACGGCCACGGCACCGACCCGGTCCACGTCACCCTCCCGGGCCACCAGACGATGCTCGCGGTGCGCAACACCAACGCGCTGCTCGAGCTGTCGATCGACGGTCGCACCGAGCTCGCCGTCGTCAAGGACGTCCAGCGTCACCCGTGGCGTCCGGAGATCGAGCACATCGACCTGCTGCTGGTGAAGAAGGGCGAGAAGATCGCCGTCGACATCACCGTGAACATCACGGGCGAGTCGGCCGCCGGCACCATCCACCTGGTCGAGTCCCAGACCCTCTCCGTCGAGGCCGAGGCGACCCACATCCCGGAGTCCATCGAGGTCTCCATCGAGGGTCTCGAGGCCGGTGCGAACGTCACCGCCGGTGACGTCGAGCTGCCGAAGGGCGTGTCGCTCCTCACCGAGGCCGACCACGTCGTCGTCCTCGTCACCGAGCCGCGCGGCGAGGCGGCGGAGTCGGCGGAGTCCGCCGAGGAGCCGGCCGCGGCGTCCGCCGAGTGATCTGACGGTCTTCGCGCGACACCCGCGGAACCCCAGCGACGCCCGACGGCGGCCCCGTGCCGCCGTCGGGCGTTCTGCGTGCACGGACCGGTGCGGCGCCCTGCCCACCCCCGATGGAAGGATGCACCCATGACCGACTCCCCGTGGCTCGTCGTCGGCCTCGGCAACCCCGGCCCGAAGTACGCCGGCAACCGCCACAACGTCGGTCAGATGGTCCTCGACCTCCTCGCCGAGCGGGCCGGCGCCCGGTTCGCCCGCCACTCCCGCGCGCAGGCGACGGTCGCGGAGGCCCGCCTGGGCGTCCTGCCCGGCGGGGCGCCCGGTCCGCGCGTCGTGCTCGCCAAGCCGACGACGTACATGAACACCTCGGGCGGCCCGGTGTCCGGCCTGGCGCAGTACTACGGCATCGACGCCGACCACGTGCTCGTCGTGCACGACGAGGTCGACATCCCGTTCGACACCATCAAGCTGAAGACCGGCGGCGGCGAGGGCGGCCACAACGGTCTGCGCGACATCACCAAGGCCCTCGGCACCAAGGACTACACGCGGGTGCGCGTCGGCGTCGGGCGCCCGCCCGGCCGCATGGACACCGCCGACTTCGTCCTCAAGGACTTCTCCGCGACCGAGCGCAAGGACCTGCCGATCCTCGTCGACGACGCCGCCGACGCCGTCGAGATGGTGCTCGTCGAGGGTCTGCTGGCCGCCCAGGGGAAGTTCCACCCCGCGAAGGGCTGACGCGGCAGCGGGTGAGAGCAGGCAATTCACCCGGGCAAGCACTCCCCGCAGCCGCACCCGACCGCCTAGCCTGAGGGGGCGGTCCGACCTGCGGGCCGGCGGTGCGGGAGGCTCGGATGACGGCTGGCGTGGCCCTGGCGCACGACTACGCGACCCAGCGCGGCGGGGCGGAACGTGTGGCCCTGCTCATGGCGCGGGCGTTCCCCGGTTCCCCCATGTACACGACGCTGTACGACCCGGACGGCACCCACCCCGAGTTCGCCGACGTCGAGCTGCGGCCGGGACGCCTCGACCGGTTCTCCGTGCTGCGCCGCCACCACCGCCTCGCGCTGCCGCTGCTCGCCCCCGCGGTGGACGCCCAGCGGGTCGAGGCCGACGTCCTGCTCGCGAGCTCCAGCGGCTGGGCCCACGGCTACCGCGGCGCCCGCCGCACCGTCGTCTACTGCTACGCGCCCGCGCGCTGGCTGTACCAGCCGCACCGCTACCTCGGCGGGGCCGACGAGCAGGTCCGGGGCCTGCGCGACCGTGCCGTGGCGGCGGCGCTGGCCGCGATCAGCCCCGCGCTGCGCCGCTGGGACGCCCGCGCCGCGGAGCGCGCCGACCGCTACGTCACCACCTCCACCGAGATCCAGCGGACCATCCGGCGGGTCTACGGCATCGAGGCCGAGGTCGTGCCGCCGCCCGCCGCCTGCCGCCCCGACGGCCCCGAGACGCCCCTGGCGGGCGTCGAGCCCGGGTACCTGCTGTGCGTGGCCCGTCTGCTGCCCTACAAGAACGTCGACGTCGTCGTGGAGGCGGCGGGCCTGCTCGGGCAGCGCCTCGTCGTCGTCGGGGGCGGCCCGGACCGCGCACGGCTGGAGGAGATCGCGGCCCGCACCGCACCCGGCCTGGTGACGTTCGCGGGGCGGGTCGACGACGCCGAGATGCGCTGGGCGTACCGGCACGCCGCGGCGCTCGTCGCGGCGTCCTACGAGGACTACGGGCTGACCCCGCTGGAGGCGGGCGCGTTCGGCGTGCCGACGGCGGCCCTGCGCGCCGGCGGGTTCCTGGACACCGTGGTCGACGGGCGCAACGGGCGGCTGTTCGCGGCACCCGTTCCGCAGGACGTCGCCGAGGGCGTCGCCGACGTCCTGGCGAGAACGTGGTCGCCCGACGTCATCCAGGAGCACTGCGCGTCGTTCGGCGAGGACCGGTTCGTCAGCAGGCTGCAGGAGATCGTCGCCGAGGAGCTCTCGGCACCGGCCGTCGCGGGAGGTGCCCGATGACGCTGCGCGAGTTCCTCCGTGTCGTGTGGGCGAGCAAGTGGTTCGTGCTCGGGGCCGTCGTGCTCGTCGTGGGCGCGGGCTACGTGTACGCCGACCGGCAGGAGATCACCTACCAGGCCACGGCGACCGTCGAGCTCGCGTCGTCGGGCTCGGCCGGTGCCGAGGGGACGGCCGCCGTGACGGCCAACCCGGACCCGACCGTCGTCGTCGGGCCCGAGGTGGAGCAGGCCGCGGCCGAGGCGCTCGACGTGCCCGTCAGCACGCTGCACGGGGCGGAGGTCGAGCCCCTGTACGACGCCGCGACGATGACCATGACCATCACGGCGACCAGCACGTCCGCCGAGTTCGCGGCGGACGCGGCGAACGCCTACGCCACGGCCTACGTGGCGCAGCTGCCCGCCGTCATCGACGAGCAGGTGGCCGCCCTCGACGAGCAGATCAGCGCCCTGAGCAGTCAGATCATCGCGGCGCGCGACACGCTGAAGGCGCGGCCGAACGACCCGGAGGCGACGGCGCTGCAGAGCACGGGGGAGGAGTCCCTCAACGTGCTGACGGCGCAGAAGACGGCCTACCAGACCCTCGTGGAGCCCGGGCAGGTGACGGCGACCGCCGTGGCCGACCCGGTCGGGCTCGGCCGCCTCAGCGTGCTGGGCATCGCCCTGCTGACGGGTCTCGCCGCCGGTGTCGGCATCGCGTTCGTGCGCCGCGGCCTCGACACGCGCGTGCGCACGGTCGAGCAGGCGGCGGAGGCGGCGGACGCCCCGATCCTCGCCGAGGTGACCGGCCTGCGCGCCAGCCTCAAGACGTTCGCGCAGACGGAGGTGCTGCCGGTCGCGAGCCTGGCCGCGACCCCGTTCACCGAGTCGGTGCGCGAGCTGCGCACCGCGGTGCAGGTCAGCCTGCCCCGGCGCGACCACGCCGTCGTCGTGGTGACCGCGGCCGACCCGTCGGCGCCGCGCTCGTTCGTCGCGGCGAACCTCGCGGTGTCGTGGGCGCTGTCCGGGCGACGCACGATCGTGCTGTCCGGCGACCTGCGCCGCCCCCAGATCGACGAGCTGCTGCCCGCCCCGCCGACGTGGGAGGGCACCGGTCGCGGGCTGCGCCCCACCACCATCACGAACCTCGAGCTGTTCCCCGTGCCGGACCAGCCGCTCGACTCCGCCGACTACCTGGCCACGACGGCCGCGAGCGACCTCGTCGAGGCGCTGCGGGCCGAGGCCGACATCGTCGTGGTCGACGCGCCGCCCGTGCTCGCCGCCGCCGACGCCACGATCCTCGGCGGGTACGCCGACGGGACCGTGCTGCTGGCCGCCGCCGGGCGCACGGACCGCGGCGTCCTCGGCCGGGCCGTGGACCGGCTCCGCACCAACGACGTGGCCCTCGCCGGGGTCGCGCTGGTCGGCGTGGCCAGCAACCACCGGGACACCTACGCCTCGACGTACGGCGAGGAGGGGGACGTGCGGACACCGGTGACGGACGTCGCGGGCCCGGACGCCGGGACGGACGCCGAGCGCGACGTCGACACCGACCCGGCCGCGTCCGCCGACGTCCCGGCGGAGCCCCGCCACCGCACCGACGCCGCGGCCGGGCCGGCCACGGAGCCCGACCCGCGCCCCCGCACCGCCGACGGTTCCCCGGCGCCCGCCGCCGAGGCGAGCCTGGCCACCGTCCAGATCCCGCGGCTCGCGCTGCCGGACACGGGCTTCCCCCGCCGGGTCGACGTGATCGACCCCCGTCCGGGCGGGTTCCGGCCCGTGCTGGTGGCCCAGGTGGGTGCCCCCGCGCCGCGGCCCGCCGCACCCGCCGACCAGACCGCCGACCCCGCGCCGGACGACGCACCGGAGCAGCCGGAGGCGGGCACGGCGCCGGACCGTGAGACGTCCGGCGCCGGCATCGCGTTCTTCCACCGCCCGGCCGAGCCCGGGATCGGCGCCCCGAAGCGCGCCACCCCGTGAGCCTGCGGGTCCTGCTGCTCGACCACACGGCGGCCGTCGGCGGGGGCGAGCTGGCGCTGCTGCGCCTCCTCGACGCGCTCGACGACGACGTGCAGCCGCACCTGACGCTGTTCGCGGACGGCCCGCTCGCCGAGCGGGCGCGGGCGCTCGGCGTCCCGGTGACGGTCCTCGCGCTCGACCCGGGGATCGCGACGATGGACCGGCACCGCGCCGGCGGCCTTGGGGCCCTGCGGCGCGTGCCCGGCACGGTGGCGTTCGGGCTGCGGCTCGCCCGGCACGTGCGCCGGGTCCGCCCCGACGTCGTGCACGCCAACTCCCTCAAGGCGTACCTCGTCGGCCTGTGCGCCGCCGGGGCGGCGCGGGTGCCGCTGGTCTGGTGGGTGCACGACCGGGTCACGCCCGACTACCTGCCCGGCGTCCTCGTGCGGCTCCTGCGCGGCACCGCGCGCCGCCTCCCCGCGGTCGTCGTCGCGAACTCGCGGGCGACGGCGGCGACGGTGCCGGGCGCCCGCGGGCTCGTCGTCGCCTACCCGGGCTTCGCGCCCGAGCAGGCACGACCGTTCCCCGTCGACGGTCCGCCCGACGGCCCGCCGCAGGTGCTGCTCCTGGGCCGGATCAGCCCCACCAAGGGCCAGCTCGAGCTGGTGCGGGCGGCCGCGCTGCTGCAGGACCGGTGGCCGGACGTGCGGTTCCGGCTCGTCGGCGACCCGTTGTTCGGCGCGGAGGACCACGCCCGGGAGGTCGACGCGGAGATCGACCGGCTCGGGCTCGGCGGCGTCGTCGTCCGTCACCCCGCCGTGGTGGATCCCGCCGCGGAGATCGACCGGGCGACCGTCGTCGTGCACGCCTCGCCCGCGCCCGAGCCGTTCGGGCAGGTCGTGGTCGAGGCGATGGTCCGGGGGGTGCCCGTGATCGCGACCGACGCCGGGGGCGTCCCGGAGATCCTCGCGCCCGACGGGGAGGAGCCGCTCGGCCTGCTCGTCCCGCCGGGCGACGTCGACGCGCTCGCGCGGGCGCTCGACGAGGTGCTGGCCGACCCCGCCGCGGCCCGCCGGCGCGCGCGGCGGGCGCACACCGTCGCCGTGGAACGGTTCGCCGTCGCCCGGACCGCCGCGACGACGGTCACGGCGTGGCGGTCCGCCGCGGGGCGTCGGTCGTCGCGGAACCCGGCCGCCCGGGCGTCGTCGCGCTGAGGACCTGCTCGACGAGCGCCGCCTGCCGGTCCCAGGTCGGCAGGTCCGCGGGGAGCTCGGCCGGGGACCCGTCCGGTGCGGGGGCCCGCCCGGCCGCGACGTCGGCGAGGCGCTCCCCGACCGCGGCGGGGAAGCCGGCGGCGGGCACGCAGCGCACCGCCGGGTCGTCGGCGTCCCGGAACCCGGCGACGGGCGTCGCCACCACGGGCCGGCCCGCCGCCCGGTACTCGTACCCCTTGATGGGGTCGAGACTGTCGGTGAACCCGTCCACGACGTGCGGCACGAGGAGCACGTCGGCGTGCCGCAGGAACGCCGGCACCTGGTCGAACGGGCGCGGGCCGAGCAGCAGGACGCCCGCGGCCTCCAGCGCCGCGCGGTCGCCGGGTCCCAGCGCGTCCGGGCCGAGGAGGACGACGGTGCCCCCGTCCGCGGCGACGGCCCGCTGCGTGCGGACGGTGACGTCGACGTCGAGGCGGTCGCGGTGCAGGGTGCCGGCGTACAGGGCGACGGGTCCCGCCGGGAGACCGGCCGGTCGCGCGACCGCGGCGCGGTACGCGGCCCCGTCGACCCCGTTGGTGACGAGGGCGGGCACCCGGTCCCCGCGGGTCTTGGTGGCCACGAGGGCGGGCGAGCAGACCACGACCGCGGCGGCGTCCCGGAGCAGCCGCTCCTCGGCGGCGACCAGCCGGTCCCGTTCCCGGGCGGGCCGGTCGGCGAGCGTCCAGTCGTCGGTGACGTCGTAGAGCACGGGGGCGTCGCCGTCGTCGAGGACGGTGGCGCAGGCCAGGTCGTTCACCCACAGGGCGACGGGTCGTAGGCCGAGCCGCCGGGCCGCGCGCAGCGCGCCCCGGGCACGGCGGGCGTCACCGGCCGGGTCGACGCGGCGCGGCAGCCACTTGGTGGGCTGGTGCAGGTGGAGCCGGTCCCCCCAGGGGCCGCGCGGTCCGCGCCGGGTGCCCGCGCCGGGGCGCGGGGTCCCGCCGGTGCGGGTCCGGTGCAGCGGGTCCGCCGGCGGTTCGACGAACAGCACGTGCAGCGCCGGGTCCGCGGCGAGCAGCCGGGACACCAGGTGCTGGTTGCGGCGCCAGACGTCGTCCCAGGGCTCCAGGGAGAACACCACGAGGGCGGGGGCGAGGTGGTCCTGCCCGGCGTCCCTGCCGGTGGCGGGGCCGGTGACGCTCACCGCAGCACCTCGGCGTAGACGGCGTCGGTGCGGCGCACCTGCTCGGCGAGCGTGAACCGTTCGCGCTGCGTCTTCTGCTGCCGGGCGGCGAGCTCGTCGCGTCGCGTCGCGTCGTCGGCCAGCGCGGCGAGCAGCGCCCCGCCCGCCGCGACGTCCTGGCTGGCGTACAGGCCGGCGCCGTCGACGAGCCCGAGGGTCTCCAGGTGCCCGGCCGAGCCGTCCGCGACGGTCGGGATCCCGGACGCCATCGCCTCCAGCACGGACAGCCCGTAGTGCTCGCCCGGGCTGGGCGCGAGGAACAGCGCGGCGTCCGCCATCTGCGCGGCGACGTCGGGACGGCGCCCGAGGAGCTCGACCGCGTCGCCCAGGCCCAGGACGTCGGCGCGGCGTCGCAGCACCTCGTCGAGCGGCCCGTCGCCCAGGACCCGCAGCCGCCAGCCCCGCGCCGCGAGACCGGACGCGGCGAACGCCTCGAGACCGAGGTCGGGACGCTTCTCCGGCTGGAGCCGCTGCGCCATGAGGACGACGGCGTCGCGGTCGCGGGCGGGCCGGGCGTCGGGCCGGTCGTCGACCCCGGCGTGCACGACCGTGGAGGGACCGTCGACCCGCTCGGCGGTGTAGCGGCTGATCGCGATCTGGGCGTCGACGGCCCGGCGCGCGACCGCCGCGACCACGGGACCGAGCCGGCCGCCGCCGCGCGGGGCCGCGAAGTGCCGGGTCGACACGACGGGCGGCAGCTCGCGGGTCAGCCCGGCGAGCGCCGCGCCGAGCTCGGCGGCGGTCATGTGGACGTGCACGACGTGCGCGCCCGCGCCGGTGCGGCGCAGGGCCCGGGCGACCTGCACGACGGTGCGGGCGGGGACCGCGACGACGGGGGTGCCCGCCAGCTCGCGGTGCATGGCGGCGGGGTCGCCGCCGATGACGACGACGTCGTGCCCGGCCCGCGCCTGGCCGTAGGCGAGGCGGCTGACGTGCCGCTCGACCCCCGCGAAGCCGTCGGACCGGACGGCGTGGACGACCCTCATCGGCTGCTCCCCGTCCGGTCGGCCGCGTCGGGGCGCAGGCGGGCGAACAGCGCCAGGTACTGCGCGGCGACGCGGTCCCACGAGTACCGCAGCGCGGCCTGCCGCGCCGACCCCCGGGCGTCGGCGGGGTCGAGCGCCAGGGCGTGCGCGACGCCCGCGGCGACGTCCTCCGCTGTCGGGGCGACGACACGTCCGTGCCGGTCGTCGACGACGTCGGGGACGCAGCCCACGGGCGTCGCGACGACGGGGACGCCGCAGGCGAGCGCCTCGACGTACACCAGGCCGAACGACTCGTAGGCGCTGGGCAGGCAGAACACGTCGGCGGCGTGCAGCGCGGCCTCGGCGTCGGGCAGGGCGCCGGTGAACGTGCACCGGTCGGCGACCCCGTGACCGGCGGCCGTCTCCTGGGCGGCGCGCACCATCGCCTCGTCGCCGCCCACCACGAGGAGCCGCACGTCGTCGAGGTCGGCGAGCGCCTCCAGCAGCACCGGCAGGCCCTTGCGGCCGTGCTCGTTGCCGATGAACGCGACGACGCGGTCGTCGGCGGCGAGGCCGAACCGGTCCCGGGCGGCGGCGCGCTCGGCCGGGCCCGCCGGGTGGAACCGGTCGAGGTCCACGCCGTTGCCGATGACGCTCGTCGGGGCGGCGACCCGGCCGAACACGGTGCGCAGCTCGGCGTCCTCGACGGCGCTGAGGCTGACGATCCCGCGGTGGACCCGGCCGCGGTAGCGCAGGGCGTCCCGCGCGGTGACGAACAGGTGCAGGGGGTTGCGGACCATGCGGGCCAGGGAGTGGCCCCGCTGCCGCATCGCGACCTGGACGAGCCCGTGGTTGACGTAGACGTCGCCGGCGAGGGCGTCGTTGTGGCAGATCGACACGGCGTCGGGGCGGTCGCGCAGGTAGCGGCGCGCGCGGACGCTGCCCACGGTGGAGAACCAGACGACGCGGGCGAGCAGCAGGAGACGTCCGGCGAGCCCGGAGCCCTGCGGGATCCAGGCACCGCCGGCCTCGGCGAGGGTGAACCGTTCGACCTGGAGGCCCTGGGCGGCCCAGACCCGTTCGAGGCTGCCCGCGACCTCGCCGACGCCGGTGCCCTGGCCGATCTCCGGAACGATCTGCACGATCCTCATCGGGCCACCTCGTGGTCGAGCCGCAGGGTCGGTGGGGAGGCGCGCACGTTCCAGCCGCGTTCCTTGGCGGCCGCTGCCCCGAGGCAGATGCCGGCGACCAGGTAGGGGATGGAGACGCTCACGGCCACCCAGTAGAGGTCGAACTGGCTGTTGACGAGGCGCATGGCGGGGACGACGGCGGCGATGGTGCCGTACTCGGGCGGGAGCTTGCGCCACAGCAGCACGGGGATGCCGATGCTCATGACGAGGAACCCGAACAGGCCGACCACGCCGGCGGACGACAGGACCTCGAGCTCGGCGTTGGGCGGCTGGAACTGGTAGAGCGGGAACTTGTCGGTGTACCACCAGCGCAGGCCGGCGCCGAACCAGATGCTGGACTGGCGCCACACCTCGAACGACAGCCGGTACCAGAGCATGCGCTCGCCGGCGGAGTTGTGGACGCCGCCCTCGTCGAGCTGGTCGTTGAGGAGCTGGGTCACCACGTAGATGGCGAGCGCGACCGGGAGCAGGATCCACAGGGACCGGTGCGCGCCCGAGACGCGGCGGCGCAGCAGGATGACGAGGATCCCGAAGGACAGCGCGATCCACGCCTGGCGGGCCTGGGACGCCAGGACGCCGAGCGTCGTCAGGACGAAGATCACGTTCCACACCCAGCGGGGCCAGCCGATCCAGGGTGGTCGGGCGTACGCGATCGCCGCCCCGTACGCCAGGAGGCTGCCGATGAAGTTCTTGTGCAGCGGGACCGGCCAGTCGAGGTAGACGGGCGACCACTGGCCGCTCGCGAGCATGGGCAGCGCCGCGACGGCCGCGAGGACGCCGATGAGCGCCATGGGCGCCAGGAGCAGGGCGAGCGCGGGCCGGTCGAGGCCGCCGGCGCCCAGGCCCCAGCCCACGACGAGGGCCCCGCCCACGAGCAGCCAGGCGTGGAACCACTCCGTGAGGTTCGCGGCGTACGGGTTCGCGACGACGGTGAACAGGGTGGCGAACTGGTAGAACGCGTTGAGCCACAGCGCGGCGCGCAGGGTGGGGGAGAACGGGCGGCGCCCGAGGAGCAGCACCACCCAGAAGGCGGGGAACAGCAGGAAGTCGCTGACGGACAGCACCCCGCCGACCTGCTCGACCGACAGCAGGGCCGGGGTGACGAGCAGCGGGAACGCCATGGGCTCGACGAGCGTCGCCCCCACCACGAGGACGACGAGCCCCCCGATCAGCGCGTACCCGCCGAACGTGGGGACGGCCCCGCCGAGCGCCACCAGCAGCAGCGCGGTCGCGGCGAGCGCGAGCGCGGCGCCGATCAGGCGGGGCACGGTCGTCGTCACGGAGCGACCATCCGGGTCTCCGCGGCGACGGGTCCGGTGCGCAGCAGGTGGGAGCGGGTCCCGCCGCGGCCGCGCCGCAGGACGCTGCGGGCGGCGTCGCCGGCCAGCATCCCGAGCCGGGCGAGCTGCCACCCGGCGGCACCGTGGTGCTTGCGCAGGTACCGCTCGAGGGAGGCCAGGAAGTGGGTGTCGCGCCGCTCGTCGTCGGAGCTGGTCGCGGCACCCAGGTGGGTGGCGACGACGTCGTCGACGAGGTCGTGGTGCCAGCCGCGCCGCACGGCCCGGTACGCCCAGTCGGTCTCCTCGGAGTAGAGGAAGAACCGTTCGTCGAGGCCCCCGACCTCGGCGAGGGCCTCGGCCCGCAGCAGCAGGACGGACCCGATGACGAACGTGCGGCCGCGCCGGGCGGGGACGCCCCCGAGGCCGACGGCCTCCAGCCAGGCGCGGCCGGGGGAGGGGAACGGCCAGGTCACCCGGGCGGGCGTGCCGGCGTCGTCCACCTGGCGGGGGCCGACGCTCGCGGCGCGGGGGTCCGCGTGCAGCGCGCGCTGCAGCGCGAGCACGCCCTCGGCGGTGACCACGGCGTCCGGGTTGAGCAGGAGGACGTCGGTCCCGGGGGTCTGCCGGTGCGCGAGAGCGTGGTTCACCCCGGCGGCGAACCCGCCGTTGCGGCCCGGGTCGAGGTAGCGGCCGCCGGCGAGCTCGGTCACCTCGCGGACGTCGTCGCGTGACGAGTTGTCGACGACCGTGAGGGTGAGCTTGCCGACCAGTGGGGCGAGGGCGTCGCGCAGGAGGTCGGGCCGGCCGTACGCGACGACGACGACCTCGGGCGGGTCGGTCGGGACGGGCGGCGCGAGGACCGTCCGGTAGAGGTCGAGGTAGGCGGTGCCGACGGCGGGCCAGGCGCACCGGGCGGCGGTGTCGTGGCCGGCGGCACGGAGCCGTGCGGCGAGGCCGGGCTCGTCGGCGACGCGCAGGAGCGCGGCGGCCAGCGCGGCCGGATCGTCGGGCGGCACGAGCAGACCGGCGTCGGCGACGAGGTCGGGCAGCGCGCCGGAGTCGCTCGCGACGACAGGGGTGCCGCACGCCATGGCCTCGACGACGACCCGGCCGAACTGCTCGACCCAGCCGGGCGTGGTGAGGGACGGCACGGCGAGGACGTCGAGCGACCGGTAGAACGCCTCCAGGTCGGCGCCGTCGAGCGGCCCGAGGAGCTCGGTCCGGCCGTGGGCGGTGCCCGCGGCCCGCACCTCGTCGGCCAGGGTGCCGCCGCCGGCGACGCGCAGCCGCAGCCGCGGCTCGTCGGCGACGGCGCGCAGCAGCACCCGGACGCCCTTGTGCGGTTCGAGGCGGCCCGCGAACCCCACGATGACGTCCGCGCCGGGCTGCGGTGCCCGCCGCGGGGCGGGTGCCTCGGCGGTCGGGCCGGCCACGTCGACCCCGAGGGGGATCGTCACGGCGGGTGCGGCGAGGCCCTTGTGGCGCAGGTGGGCGGCGGCATCGTCGTTGCACGTGTGGGCGCCGCCCGCGTGGCGCAGCACGGCGCGCTCCAGCGCCCCGAACGGCCAGGGGTACCGCTTGCGCAGGTTCTGCGCGCTGTAGACGAGGTACGGCGCGGCCGGCCCGCCGCGGCCGCGCAGCCGGTCGACGGCCCGCCGCAGCGCGCGCAGGGCCAGCACCTCGGCGGTGGCCAGCGCGAAGGGCTCCTCGTGGAGGTCGAGCAGGTCGTGCGGCTCGCCGAGCGCGCGCCACACGGGGAGCGGGTCGTAGAGGAACAGCGCCGGGTGGGTGCCGACCGTGCGCACGCTCCGCACCGGTTCGCCGGGGCGGGGCACGAGGGGCACCGTCCGTCCGCCCTCCGGCCAGGCGCGGGCGCTCAGCAGGGTGACGTCGACGCCGAGCCGGCGCAGCTGCCGCTCGCGCTCCCGCCAGCCGTCGACGACGGCGCTGTGCGAGACGCGCAAGACCTTCATGCGCCAGATCGTCTCCCGCCGGGGTGACGGGTGGAACCCGTGCAGGGGGTGAATCAGTCGCCCGGGGCGTTTTCCACCCTGTGCAGCGCTGTTCGTCGGCGCGGCCCGGCGGTTACCGTCGTCGCGACGCGTGTCGGCGATCCAAGGAGACTGTCATGAAGGTTCTCGTCGACGGAGACCGGGGCTATGTCGGCGCCGTCCTGGTCCCGTTCCTGCAGGCGCACGGCCACGAGGTCGTCGGCCTCGACGTGGGCTGGTACGACGGCTGCGACTTCGGGACGCCGGCCGCGGACTACGAGCAGCGCACCGGCGACGTCCGGGACGCACGGCCCGAGGACCTGGAGGGCTTCGACGCGGTGGTCCACCTCGCGGCCATCAGCAACGACCCGATCGGGCACCTCGCGCCGGACGCCACGTTCTCGGTGAACACCGGCGGCGCGGTGCACATGGCCGAGACGGCGAAGGCGGCGGGGGTGCCGCGGTTCCTGTTCTCGTCCTCGTGCTCGCTGTACGGGGCGGCGGGCGACGCGCCGGTGGACGAGCTCAGCGACTTCCACCCGGTGACGCCGTACGGCGAGTCGAAGGTCCGCGCGGAGCAGGGCATCTCGCCGCTCGCGGACGACTCGTTCAGCCCCACCTACCTGCGCAACGCGACGGCGTACGGGTCGTCGCGGCGGCTGCGGGCCGACATCGTCGTCAACAACCTCACCGGCACGGCGTTCACGCGCGGCGAGGTGCGGCTCCAGTCCGACGGGTCGCCCTGGCGTCCGCTGGTGCACGTCGAGGACATCTCCCGGGCGTTCCTCGCGGCCCTGGAGGCGCCGCGCGAGGTGGTCCACGACCAGGCGTTCAACGTGGGCCGCGACGAGGACGTGGTGCAGATCCGCACCGTGGCGGAGCAGGTCGCCGAGGTCACCGGCGCGCCGGTGACGTTCGCCCCCGGGGCGGGGGCCGACGCCCGCAACTACCGGGTCGACTTCGGCAAGATCCGCAGCCTGCTGCCCGCCGCCGACCCCCGCTGGACGGTGCGCGACGGCATCGAGGAGCTGTGGCGGGACATGCGCGAGCGTGGCCTGGAGGCCGACGACTTCGAGCGGACGTTCGTGCGGCTGCACCGCATCCAGGAGCTCGCGGCCGCGGGCCGCCTGGACCTCGCCTCGCTGCGCATGGTGGTGGCGGCATGACCACGACCCAGGCCGCGGAGGCCACGACCGGGACGGCCGCGGTGCCGTCGTGCCGCCTGTGCGGCGCCGCCCTGACACGCACGTTCGTCGACCTCGGCATGTCCCCGCCGTGCGAGGCGATCCTGCGGGCCGACCAGGTCGACCAGGGGGAGACCTTCTACCCGCTCAACGTGCGGATCTGCACGCAGTGCCTGCTGGTGCAGCTCCCCGCCTACGTCGCCGAGACGGACATCTTCGACGACTACGCCTACTTCTCGTCGTTCTCCACGAGCTGGGTGGAGCACGCCCGCCAGTACGTCGAGAGGGCGACCGACCGGCTCGGGCTGGACGCCGGGTCGTCGTTCGTCGTGGAGGTGGCGAGCAACGACGGCTACCTGCTCCAGCACGTGCAGGCGAAGGGCATCCGCTGCCTGGGGATCGAGCCGTCCCGCACGGTGGCCGAGGCGGCCGTCGCGAAGGGGATCCCGACGCTCGTGGAGTTCCTCGGCGAGGAGACCGGTCGCGCGGTCCGCGCCGAGCACGGCCCGGCCGACCTCGTCGTGGCGAACAACGTGTTCGCGCACGTGCCCGACATCGTCGACTTCGCGAAGGGCCTGCGTGCCCTCGTCGCCGACGACGGCCGCGTCACCATCGAGATCCCGCACCTGCTGCGCCTCATCGAGGGCAACGAGTACGACACGATCTACCACGAGCACTTCTCCTACCTGTCGCTGCTCACCACGCAGCGGGTCCTCGCGGCCGCGGGCCTGACCGTCGTCGACGTCGAGGAGCTCGCCAGCCACGGCGGGTCGCTGCGCACCTGGTCGGCGCCGACGGAGGCCGTGGAGGCCGGCCGCGTCACCCCGACGGCCGCCGTCGCCGAGGTGCTCGCCGCGGAGGCCGACTTCGGCCTGCACACCGTCGAGGGGCACGACGGGTTCGCGGAGCAGGTCGCGCAGGTGCGCGACGACTTCGTGTCGTTCCTGCTGGACGCCCGCCGCGCCGGCAAGCGCGTCGTGGCCTACGGCGCGCCCGGCAAGGGCAACACGCTGCTCAACCACTGCGGCGTCCGCGCCGACCTCCTGGAGTTCGCGGTCGACCGCAACCCCTACAAGCACGGCCGGTTCCTGCCCGGCACGCACATCCCCGTCCACGCGCCCGAGGCCCTGGACGCGGCGCGGCCCGACTACGTGGTGATCATGCCGTGGAACCTCCGCAAGGAGATCTCGGCGCAGCTCGCCCCGGTGGCCGACTGGGGCGGGAAGCTGGTCGTCGCGCTCCCGCACCTCGAGGTGTTCGAGCCGGGCTCGTGACGGGCGGCGCTCCCGCCGCGACGTGGCGCTGCCGCTGGTGCCGCGGCACCACCGGCTCCGTCGTGCTGGACCTCGGCGCGCAGCCCGCCGCCGACGTGTTCCCGCCGGCGGGCTCCACCGGGCCGGACGTCCTGCACCCGCTGCGCATGGTGCTGTGCGGCGGGTGCGGTCTGGCGCAGCTGGAGGACGACCCCACGGACGCCGACGAGCCGCGCGGCGTCGAGCCCGCCGCGCTCGTCGAGCAGTCCCGTGCGGCCGTCGCCGACCTGGTCGACGCCGGGCTCGCCACCCCCGGGGCGCTCGCCGCCGAGTGCCCGAGCCCGCACGGCGGCTCCTGGCTCGGCGTGCTGGCCGGGCACGGCCTGCGCGTCGCCCCGCCCGAGGCCGACCCGCCCGCCGGGACCGTCGACGTCCTCGTCGACTCCCTCGGGATGATGCACGACGCCGACCAGCGGGCCGCGCTGGAGCGCCGCGCGGCCCTCCTCGCCCCGGAGGGGGTGCTGGCCCTGCACGTGCACCCGCTCGGCACGATCCTGCGCACCGGCGCGTGGAACGCGCTGCGGCACGGGCACTTCGCCTACTACTCCGTGACCTGGCTCGTGGCGGCCGCCCGCGCCGTCGGGCTGGCCCCCGTCGGCCTGTGGCACCACGGCCTCTACGGCGGGACCGTGGTGCTGGTCCTGGCCCGCGACGGGTCGCGGCGCGTCGCCGACGCCACCGGGACGCCCGCCCGGGCGGCCGTCGAGGCGGCGCTCGCCGACGAGGCGCGCGCCGGGGTCGTCGACGGAGCCCGGGTGGGGACGCTCCAGGCCGACGTCACCCGCACGGCCGCGGCCCTCGCCGGCTGGGTGCGCGACCACCGGGACGACGGCGTCGTCGGGTACGGGGCCGCGTCCCGCGCGGTCGCGCTGCTCGCCGTCGCCGGGGTGACGGGGGCGGACCTGCGCGGCGTCGTCGACGCCTCGCCCGCCAAGCGCGGGCTGTCGATGCCGGGCACCGCGGGACCCGACGGCGTGCGCGTCCCGGTGCTCGACCCCGCGGCGCTGGGCGACCTGCACCCCCGGTGGGTGCTGCTGTTCGTGCCCGACCTCCTCGACGAGGTCCGGGCCGCCCACCCCGAGGTCGAGGCGGCCGGCGGGCGGTGGGTCGTGGCCGAGCCGGCGCCCGCGGTGGCGGACCCCGTCCCGCTCAGCCCCCGGTGAGGCGGGCGGCGAGCTCCGCCCAGGTGCCCGCGGCGCGGTCCCGGGCGCTGACGGTCGTGACGGGCGCGGGCCACGCGATCGCCAGGTCCGGGTCGAGGTGGTGCGCGGCCACGTCCTCCGACGGGTCGTGCTCGGCGTCGATGCGGTAGCAGACGTCGGCGGTCGGGGTGAGGGTCTGGTGCCCGTGCAGGAACCCGCGCGGGATGTACAGGACCACGAAGTCGGCGTCGTCGAGGACGTGCGCGTCCCACTGCCCGAACGTCGGGGACCCGGGACGGGCGTCCACCACGACGTCGAGCACCGCGCCGTGCGCGACCCGGACCAGCTTCGCCTCGCCACCGCCCACCCGGCCGTGCATGCCCCGGACCACGCCCTGGTGCGAGCGCGACTGGGAGTCCTGCACGAACGCGGCCGGGTCGAGCCCCGCCTCGCCCGCCGTGGCCGCGTCGAACGTCCGCGTGAACAGGCCCCGCTCGTCGTGGTGCGGGGTCGGCAGCAGGCGCATGACCCCGTCCAGGCGGGTGGTCTCGACTCGCATGCCTCGAGGCTAGGGCCGATCGGGGGACCGGGCCGGGAGGGGTCGGGTGATTCTCCGGCCCGCCCGGGTGAATTGACCCCGTGGCCGTTGAGCGGCACCGGCAGGTCGCCAAGAATGGCCGGTGAGTCGCCGGCCGACCTGGAGGTCACAGATGGGTGCGATCCGCACGGCCAGCCCGCAGGACGTCCCGGGCCGTCTCACGCCCGATCCCCACCACACCACCTGGGCCGGGTCGGCGGACGCCCAGCGCCGCCTGCACCGCCTGGTGCCCGGCGGCGCGCACACCTACGCCCGCGGCTCCGACCAGTACCCCGAGGGCGTCGCCCCCGTCCTGGTCCGCGGCGTCGGCGCCCGGGTGCGGGACGTCGACGGCAACTGGTACGTCGAGTACGGCATGGGGCTGCGCAGCGTCACCCTCGGGCACGGCTACCGGCCCGTCGTCGACGCCGTGGCGCGAGCCGCCGCCGACGGCACCAGCTTCTCCCGCCCCTCCGTGCTGGAGCTCGACGCCGCCGAGCGGTTCCTCGCGACCGTGCCCGGCGCCGACATGGTGAAGTTCGCGAAGAACGGCTCCGACGCCACCACGGCGGCGCTCAGGCTGGCCCGCGCCGCCACCGGCCGCGACGTCGTCGCGATCTGCCGCAGCCAGCCGTTCTTCTCCGTCGACGACTGGTTCATCTCCACGACCGGGATGGACGCCGGGATCCCCGGCACCGGCCGCGACCTCACCGTCGGGTTCGCGTACAACGACCTCGACTCGCTGCGCCGCGTGCTCGAGGAGCACCGCGGGCAGGTCGCCGCCGTGTTCCTCGAGGCCGCGACCGGCGGGGCCGAGCCCGCGCCCGGCTTCCTCGAGGGCGTGCGCGCCCTCACCACCGAGCACGGCGCCGTCATGGTGCTCGACGAGATGATCACCGGCATGCGCTGGCACGCGGGCGGCGCCCAGCACGTGTACGACGTCACGCCCGACCTGTCGACGTGGGGCAAGGCGCTCGGCAACGGGTTCGCCGTGTCCGCGCTCGCCGGCCGGCGCGAGCTCATGGAGCTCGGCGGGCTCGACACCGCCGAGCCCCGCGTCTTCCTGCTGTCCACCACGCACGGGCCCGAGACCACCGGGCTCGCCGCCTACCTCGCCGTCGCCGACGCCTACGCCGAGCACGACGTCGTCGGCATCATGGAACGCCAGGGCGAACGCCTGCGCCGCGGCGTCCAGGAGGTCACGGCCGCCGCCGGCGTCGCCGACCACGTGACGGTCGGCGGGCGCGCGTCCTGCCTCGTCTTCGGGACGCTCGACCCGCAGGGCGCACCCAGCCAGGCCTACCGTGCCCTGTTCCTCCAGGAGCTCCTGCGGCACGGCGTCCTCGGCCAGTCCTTCGTCATCTCCGCGGCGCACACCGACGACGACGTCGACCTCACCGTCGAGGCCGTCGCCCGGGCCTGCGTCGTCTACGCCAAGGCGCTCGACGCCGGCACCACGGACGGCTACCTCCGGGGCCGTCCCGTCGCCCCGGCGCTGCGCCCCACCGCCGCACCCCGCCGCCTCCCGGACCTGGGGGCACCGACCGAGGAGGTCCAGCCATGAAGGTCGTCCTGTTCTGCGGGGGGCTCGGCATGCGCATGCGCTCCGGCCACGACTCGCTCCCGAAGCCGATGATGCCCATCGGGTCCCGGCCCGTCCTGTGGCACATCATGAAGTACTACGCGCACTACGGGCACACCGAGTTCGTCCTCGCCCTCGGGTACGGCGCCAACGCCGTCAAGGACTACTTCCTCAACTACCAGGAGACCCACTCCAACGACTTCGTCCTCACCAAGGGCGGCCGCGAGGTCGAGCTCCTCAGCAGCGACATCAGCGAGTGGCGCATCACGTTCGTCGACACCGGCATGGACACCGCCATCGGCGAGCGCCTGCGACGCGTGCGCCCCTACCTGGAGGACGACGAGGTCTTCCTCGCCAACTACGGCGACGTCCTCACCGACGCTCCCATGGACCGGATCGTCGACGACTTCCTGCGGACCGACGCCGTCGGCTCCCTCATGGCCGTGTCCCCGCAGGACTCGTTCCACGTCGTCCGGTTCGAGCCCGACGGCACCATGCGCGACCTCGAACCCGTCGCCGGGATGAGCATGTGCATCAACGGCGGCTACTTCGTGCTGCGCCAGGGCATCTTCGACTACCTGAACGAGGGGGAGGACCTCGTCATGGACGCGTGCGTGCGCGCCGCCCGCGACGGCCGGTTCCGCGTCCACCCCCACGAGGGCTTCTGGGCGCCGATGGACACGCTCAAGGAACGGTCCGCGCTGGAGGAGATGAACCGCGTCGGCGACCGCCCGTGGGCGGTGTGGGACCGCGAGGCGCAGCACCACCTGCGGCGCGTGCCCGAGGTCGAGGTCGGCGAGATCGCCGCGTTCCCACGGACGGTCTAGTGCACGGCGGCAGGACGGCGGACGTCCGGGTCGGTCTCGTCGGGGAGTTCGGCGTCCACAACTCGGGCAACGAGGCGACGCTGCAGGTGGTGCTCGACCTGCTGGCGGCCGACGCGCGCCTCGCACCCGTGGTGGTCGCGGACAAGCACGACGTGGTCGCGCGCGACCGGGGGGTGCGGGCCGTCCCGCTGCACGACCCGGCGGCTCGACGCGGTGGCCTGCGCGGGCTCCTCGGCAAGGCGTCGGACGCCTGGCACGCCTGGCGGACCGTGGGGCTGCTCGACGTGGTCGTCATCCCCGGGACGGGGATCTTCGAGGGGCTGGCGATCGCGCCGGGCGGGATCCCCCTGACCCTGTTCTGGTACGGGCTCGCCGCGAGGCTGCGCCGGCGCCCGTTCCTCGTGCTGTCCGTGGGGGTCGACGAGGCGTTCCACCCCGTCACGGGACGGCTGTTCCGGTGGACGATGGGGTGCGCCACCTACCTGTCGGTCCGCGACGCGGGCTCGGCCCGGGCCGCCCGGGCGCTCGGGGTGCGCCGCGACCTGCCCGTCGTGCCCGACCTCGTGCTCGGCGTCGACGTCGGCACCGCCGACCGGGGGACCGGAGCGGGCACCGTCGCGGTCGGGGTGATCGAGTACCGCGGCATCGGCACGGCCGAGTCGGAGGCGGACCGGGCCGCGTACGTCGAGCGGGTGCTGCACGTCGTGCGGCGCCTGACCGACGCGGGGCACGACGTCCTGGTCGTCGGTGGCGCCCTCCCGGACCGGCCCACGGTCGAGCTCGTGGCCGCCCGGGCGGTGGTCGCGGCGCCCGGGCGGGTGACGGCCTCGGACGCGCTCTCCCTCGACGACCTGACCCGGGACCTCGCGACCTGCGCCGCCGTGGTCGCCGCCCGCTACCACAACCTGATCGCGGCGCTCCGTCTCGACCTGCCCGCGGTCTCGGTCGGCTACGGCAGCAAGCAGGAGTGGCTGCTCGCTGACTTCGGGCGCCCGGAGCGCGCGCACCGCATCGACACGTTCGACCCCGACGAGGTCGCCGACCAGGTGCTCGCCGCCGTGACCGCCGGGTCCGACCCGGCCGCCCATGACGTCCTCGACGAGGCGCGCCGTGCCCTCGCCGACCAGGCGGCGAGGGTGGCGGCGCTGCTGCGGGACGTCGCCGACGCCCGGGCGCCGCACGCCGACACCGTCCCCGAGAGCTCAGGAGCCTGCCCGTGATCGGACTCCCCCTGCCCCCCGGACCGCTGCGCGTGGTGTGCGTCGCCGCGCACCCCGACGACGTGGAGATCGGCTGCGGCGGCACCCTGCTGGCGCTCGCCGCTCGCGGCCCCGTCGACGCGGCCTTCCTCACGCTCACCGGGACACCGGACCGCGAGGACGAGGCCCGGCAGGCCGCGGAGGCGTTCCTCCCGGGCGCCACCTCCCACTTCGCGCGGCTCCCGGACGGTCGGCTGCCCGAGCACTGGGGCGAGGTGAAGTCGGCGCTGCACGAGCACGCCGGGCGCAACCCGGTGCCGCACCTCGTGCTGGTGCCGCGGACGGACGACGCCCACCAGGACCATCGACTGCTCGGCACGATGGCCCCGACGGTGTGGCGGGACGCCCTCGTGCTCCACTACGAGATCCCCAAGTGGGACGGGGACATGGGCCGACCGACCACCTACGTCGGCGTGCCCGACGAGCTCGCGCGGCGGAAGGTCGAGCTGCTGGACGCGTGCTACCCCTCCCAGAAGCCGCACGACTGGTGGGACCACGAGGTGTTCCTCGGGATGATGCGGCTGCGCGGGATGGAGTGCCGGTCCCGCTACGCGGAGGCGTTCGTCGCCCCCAAGGTGCTGCTGGACGTGGCGGGTGGTCGCTGATGGTCGCGTCGCTGGGGTTCGGGCTCCCCGTCTACAACGGTGAGCGGTTCCTGCCCGGCGCCCTCGACTCGCTGCTGACCCAGGACTACGAGGACATCGAGGTCGTGGTGTCCGACAACGGCTCGACGGACGCCACCGAGGAGATCTGCCGGGCCGCCGCGGCGGCGGACCCGCGGGTCCGCTACGTCCGGGAGGAGACCAACCGCGGCGGCACGTGGAACTACCGCCGGGTCGTCGAGCTGTCCGCGTCCCCCCTGTTCAGCTGGATGGCGGTCGACGACCTCAAGCTCCCGACGTTCGCGTCGTCGTGCGTCGCCGCGCTCGACGCGAGGCCGGACGCCGTGTTCGCGATGACCCGGACGGGCATCATCGACGGCGACGACGTGGTCTTCGAGGAGCTGAACGACGCCGACCTCGGGCTCGACGCGCCCACCGCCCCGGAGCGGATCCGCAACCTCTACCGTTCCCTGGCGGCGCACGTGATGTACGGCGTGATCCGCCGTCCGGCCCTCGACCGCACCCGACCCCTCCTCGCGATGGTGGGCGACGACGTCGTCCTGCTGACCGAGCTGCTGTGCCAGGGACCGGCGGTCGTCGTCGACGACCGGTCGTTCCTCCAGCGGCGCATCCCGGAGCAGCTCTCGATGCAGGGGCAGGAGCAGGTGAAGTGGCACGCGCCGTCCGCGTCGGTGCGGTTCGCCTTCCCGCAGACCCGGCTGAACCTGGAGCTGTACCGCGCCGTCGCCACGACCGACCTCCCGTTCCGGCAGAAGGCGAGGGCGTGGGCGCAGGTGGGGCCGGCGTGGGTGTTCCCCCGGTGGCGGGGCATGGCCCGTGACGTCGCGACCGCCGTCGGTGTCCCCGGGTGACGGGGACCGCTGACGCCGCGCGACGACGCAGGTGGTGGACACGGGCGCTCGTCGTCGTGCTGGCGCTGCTGGTGCTGGCCGGCGGCGCCGCGGCCGTGTGGTGGTGGGACCGGACGCACCAGGGTCAGGCGATGCCGATCCCCGGCGACCTGGCGGACGGCGAGGGCACGGGCGTGTCGTCGCCGCCGCCGGCGTCGTCGTCGCCTCGGACGGTCGTCCCGGGGGACGCCCGGTTCGTCGCCGAGGTGTCCGACGACGGCCGGTACTTCGTCGATCAGCTCGGCGACCCGGTGCTCGTGCGGGGGGACTCGCCGTGGTCCCTGCTCGTCGACACCACGCCCGAGCAGGCGACGACGTTCCTGGAGAACCGTCGGCAGGCCGGTGTCGACGCGCTCATCGTGTCGTTGCTGGGCGCCACCGGGAACGGGGGCCCGGCCGACGACGGCAGCACGGTCGACGGCCTGCGCCCGTTCGTCGACGGCGACGTGCTGACGTGGGAGCCGGACTACTGGGACCGCGCGCACGACGTGCTGGCCGCCGCGGCCGAGCGCGGGATCACGGTATTCCTCTACGCGGTCGACGGGTGGACCATCGACCGGTCGTTCGTCCCGGGCTCGGTCGCGGAGTGCCGGGCGTACGGCGAGCAGGTCGGGTCCTGGTCGGCGGACCTGCCCAACATCGTCTGGATGACGGGCGGCGACTACTTCCCGGCGACCGACGACCTGGCGGCCGGCAGCGACGTGGACCGGTGCTTCGCCGCCGTCGCCGACGGGGTGCGGGCGACCGGCGGGGACCGTCCGTTCTCGATCCAGCTGGGCTACCCGGTGTCCGCGTCGCGGGACAACCCGTTCTGGGCGCCCCGCGTCGACTTCGACTTCGTCTACACCTACGCGCCGACCTTCGCGGCGGTCCGCGCCGCCTACGACCGGACCCCGGCGATGCCGGCGCTCTTCGCCGAGGGCAACTACGAGCGGGAGAACAACGACGGCGCGTCACCGCCGACCACGAACGAGACGTTGCGGCGGCAGGCCGCGTGGGCGCTGACCTCCGGCTCGCCGGGCGACTTCTACGGCAGCGACGACTGGGAGTTCCTCGACGGCTGGGAGGCCCGCCTCGACAGCCCGGGGCTGGACCAGGTGGGTGTGGTCCGCGACACGGTGGCCTCGACGCCGTGGTGGCGACTCCGGCCCGATCTGGGCGACCGCCTGGTGGTGTCCGGCCGGGGGAGCGGCACGGCGCCCGACGACGCGGACGTGCTCGACGCGGACCTGGTCACGGCGGCGGTCACGGACGACGGCGGGCACGCCGTCGTGTACGTGCCCACCGAGCGGGAGATCGGGCTCGACCTGTCGGTGCTGGCACCGGGCGCGACGGCCACCTGGGTCGACCCGTCCGACGGCACGGAGGTCGCCGCGGAGCTCGCCGACCGGCTGCGGACCCCGGGGGTCAACGCCGACGGCGGCGGTGACTGGCTGCTGGTCGTCGGGCCGGGGACCTAGCGCACCGGCCGACGGGCCGGGTGAAAGTCGTCGGTCGGCGCACCGGACGTGCACGACGAGGAGCACCATGAGCCATGGAGCCGGTCTCGGACGACGAGGTCGCCTACTGGGACCGGTGGAACGCCACACACCGACGACCAGAGGCGCTCGACCAGGTGTCGCTCGACCAGTCGCGCGCGGTGCACGCGGCGATCGGGCGGCTCGCACGCACGGACCTGCGGGTCCTCGACATCGGGTGCGGCACGGGCTGGCTCGTCGACGAGCTGCTCCGCTACGGGTCGGTGACGGGGATCGACGTGAGCCGCGACGTCATCGCGGAGGCGCGGCGCCGGACCCCGCGGGCCACGTTCCTGTCCGGTGACGTCCTCGCGGGCGAGCTGCCGTCCGGGGCGTTCGACTGCATCGTCAGCCTGGAGACCCTGCCCCACGTGTCGGACCAGGGTGCGTTCATGCGGGAGCTGCGCCGCCTCGTGGTACCGGGTGGGCTCATCGTGCTGGCCGTCCAGAACGGGGCGGTCCTGGGCAAGCACGGTCGCGTGCCCGACCAGGACCCGCGTGTGCGTCGCCGCTGGCCGACGCCGGAGTCGCTGCGGGAGCTCGCAGGGCAGGCGGGGACGGTCGTCTCCTTGCGGACGATCACGCCGCAGGGTGACGCGTCGTGGCGTCGGGTCTTCACTTCCAAGAAGCTGAGGGACGCCCTCGGACCGGTCGGTCTGCGGTGGCACGCCCACCTGGAACGGATCGGCTGGGGCCGCACGCTGGTCGTCGAGATCCGTGCGGACGCCTGACCGCGGCTCAGCCCCGGGCGTACCGACGACGCCACGTCGCGAGCACCGCGCGCCGGGCCGGCACCTCGACGCCGTGGTGCAGGGCGAGCGCGAGGGCCGTCGACAGGACCAGCGCTCCGGCGGCGGCGAGCAGGGGAGCCACGGGCAGCCGTGCGACGACGAGGATCGCGGTCTGGTGCACCAGGTAGAACGCGAACGACACCTCGCCGGCGCGCAGGAGCAGGCCGTGCCCGAGGAAGCCGCTGCGCCCCGCCGCGTCCGCGTGCGCGAAAGAGGTGACGAGGTAGGCGCACGGCAGGCACACCAGGGCTGCGGCGGGGACCGCCGTGGCGTCCGCCAGGGCCACCACGAGGGCCGCGACGACGACCGCGACGGTCGACCAGGTGCGGCTCAGCAGACGTGACGAGCCGATCCGGCCCAGCGCGAGCGCGGCGGACACACCGAGCAGGAACTCGCCGAGCCGTGCCGCCGGGAGGTGGTAGAGGTAGCCCTCGGTGTCGGGCGCGACGGCGGCGATCACGACGGGCACCACGACGAGCGCCGCCGACACGGCGACCGCGACGGCGGGTCGCCACCGGGCGAGCACGGGGACGAGGAACGGGAACGCCGCGTAGAAGAACATCTCGCAGCTGAGGGACCACGAGACGCCGTTCAGCCCGTAGGCGACGAGGTCCTGGGGCCACCAGGCCTGGACGAGCAGCAGGTTCGGCAGGACGACGTCCGGACCCAGCGCCACCGATCCCTGCGCGAGCTTGCCGCCGAGGACGAGCAGCAGCGCCGCCAGGTGGGCGGGGTAGACGCGCGCGACACGGTGCACGAAGAAGTCCGCCGGTGTCGCCCCGGGACGCGACCCCCACGTCAGGACGAAGCCCGACAGGACGAAGAAGAAGGTCACCCCGAGGTAGCCGACCGAGGCCCCGGGGACGGTGAGGAGACCGAACAGGTCCAGGTGGAACAGGAAGACCGCGAACGCCGCGACGGCGCGCCACGAGGTGAGGGACGGCAGGACCGGTCGCCCGCCGGACGTGAGGCGGGCCGCCGCGTCCGGGCTCGTCACCGAGCGACCTCGGAGGACGGGACGGGGGAGCCGCCGGTGATGCGCAGCTCGGCGAGGACCTCGTCGAACCGGCGCCGCGCGGCCCGCCAGTCGTGCGCCCGGGCGTGCGCGAGCCCCCGGGCCTGCACGCGACGGCGGTGCACCGGGTCGTCGGCGAGGTGCTCGATCGCCTGCGCCAGGTCGTCGGGCGACCCGGGCGCCACCAGGACGCCGGCGTCGCCCGTGGCCTCGGGGATCCCCCCCACGCGTGCCGCCACGACGGCCGCGCCCGACGCCATGCCCTCCAGGACGGTGAGGGCGAACGGCTCCGCCCAGCGGGACGGCACCACGACCACGTCGGCGGTCCGCAGGATCGCCGCGACGTCCGCCCGCGGCCGGAACGGCAACCACCGGACCCGGTCGCCGAGCGGGCTCGCCGCGGCGCGCAGGGACTCCTCGTAGGTCGACAGCGGTGCGCCGGGAGCGAAGTTCGTGGTGCCCACGAACGTGGCCCGCACGTCGGGCCGGGCGAGTCGGACCAGGGCTTCCACGAGGAGGTCGGGGCCCTTGTCGGGCAGCATCCGCCCGACGAACACGACGTGCAGGCCGTCGTGCCCGGCCGGGGTGTCGTCGGGGGCGAACAGCGTGGTGTCGACCGCGTTGTGGACCACCACGACCCGGTCGCGCAGGCGGGGCGGGAGCCGCTCCGCCGTGCGTTCGGCGACGTAGGCGCTCACGCACACGATCCCACCCGCCGGGTCGAGCGTGCGGCCGGCCTCCCGCGCCCCGTAGGAGCGCAGCAGCTCGTTGTGCGCGTACAGCACCGGGACGTGCCGGTCGGTGTCGACGAGCCCGACGAGCTGCGGCATGTTGTGCCCGACCACGACGGAGGGCGGCCACCGCTCCTGGTCCGCCACGGCGGGCGCGAGGGTGCGGCGGGCGCCGCCCCGCGCCAGACCCAGGCGGGAGGCGGCGAGGTCGCGGTAGCGGTCCGACCGGTGCGCGGCGGCGGGCGGGTAGGGGACCACCTCGGCCGTCGGGTAGTGGTCCGGGTAGGTCCCCTCCGCGACGGCGACGCGCGTGCGGGGCGCTCCCTCGGGCGTGGCGCCGGCCAGCCCGTGGACGACGGTCGGCACGGCGCTGCCCGTTGACGGCGAGAAGTGGTCACCAGGGGTGATCACGTGCACGTGACTGCCTACCGGGACGGCCATGGCCCGAGCCTAGGCACCGGGGCCGTCGGCGCGGGGGTGAAAAGTCGACGGCTCCGGCTGAAATCCGGTCGCGGGTCTCGGCAAAGGGGCGTGCCTCGGAAACGATGACCCTGTGACGCACCCACCCGGCTCGTCGACGCGGCTCGACCACGTCGTGATCATCGCCAGCACCCGCCGTCCGGGGCTCCTCGGCCGGACGGTCGAGGCGCTCCTCGAGCAGACCGTGCCCGCGGACCTGGTGGTGCTCAGCGTCGCGGGCACCGAGGACGTCCCGGCGGGGCTCGCCGCCCGGGACGGGGTGCGGGTCGTGGTCTCGGAGCGCGGCTCGACCGTCCAGCGGAACACGGGGCTGCGGTCCATCGACCCGGTCCCCGACCTGGTCACGTACCTGGACGACGACATCCTGCTGGCCCCGGACTACTTCGAGCGGTTGCGCGACGTGATGCGGCGCGAGCCCGACGTCGTGCTCCTCACGGGCCTGGTCGTGGTCGACGGTGCGGCGCTCGGCCGCGAGCTGTCGCCGGAGGAGGCGCGCGCGGCCATCTCAGCGGCACCGGAGTCCTCCCTCCTCAAGGACATCGGCGGGACCTACGGCTGCAACATGACGACGCGCGGGCACGTCGCGCTGCGCGAACCGTTCGACGAGCGCATGCGCCTGTACGCCTGGCAGGAGGACACCGACTTCGCGGTCCGGTGCCACGCGCACGGCCGGGTGGTGCACTACTGGGGCTGCGTGGCCGCGCACCTCGCCGTCGGCTCCGGTCGGGTGAACGGTCGGGCCCTCGGGTTCGCCCAGATCGTCAACCCGTTCCACATGTGGCGCAAGGGAACCAAGTCCGCCGGCAACATGGTGCACGACTGGTGGCGCTACCTGGGCTCGAACACGTTGCGGCTGGGGGACCGCAGCCGTCCGGACCGGTCCGGGCGGCTCGTCGGGAACCTTCTCGGGTTCCGTGAGGTCGCGTTCCGGGGCGGCCGCCCCGAGGCCGTGGAGAAGGTCGCGGCGTCCCGATGAGCACCGAGAAGCCCACCACCGAGCCCGTCGGGACGGACGAGGCCACCACCCCGGCGACGATGTCGCGCGGCGAGCTCCAGGACAAGGCGATCCGCGGGGCGATGTGGACCCTGCTCCACGTCGCGGTGTCGCTCCCGCTGGCCTTCGTGGTCAACATCGTCATCGCCCGGGTGCTGGGCGTCGTCGACTACGGCCGCCTCGCCTACCTGTCGACCGTCCTCATCATCGTCGCGATGACCATCGACCTTGGCGTCGGCACCGGGGTCGTCCAGTTCGGTTCCAAGGCCCACGCCGCCGGCCGCTTCGACGAGGTGAAGCGGATCCTCCAGGCGGCGCAGGGCTACAAGATGCTCGTCGGCATCCCGGCCATCTCCGTGGTGGTCCTGCTCCTGGTCGACGTCGACCCCGTGCTCATGGCGATCGCCCTGGTGTTCGGTGTCGTGGTCCCCTGCACCTTCAACGGGGCCGGCGACGCGCTCGCGATCGAGTCGAAGACGGCCCAGAACGCCCAGACGGCCATGGTCGTCAACCTGTTCGCCCAGGCGATGGTGGTGATCGCCGCGACCACCGCCGGCACGGCGGACGCCATCTGGGCCGTCCGGCTCGTGGCGGGAGGCATCGGTGCCCTCGCCTACCTGTACTTCGTCGACCGACCGTACCGCCGGGCCCTGCTGCGGCCGCGCCTGCGCCGGTTCCCTGCCGGGTTCTGGAAGTTCGCCCTGCCCGCCGGCGCTGCCGGTCTGGTCGAGGCGTTCGTCTCCTCCCGCAGCGAGGTGCTCGTCCTGACCTGGATGGACGCCGCCGAGGCCGCGGGTGTCTTCGCGCTCGCCTTCGGGCTGTCGATCCACCTGTTCGCGCCCGCGCAGTCGCTGCTCGGGCCCCTGGTCCCGGCGATCTCCGGCCTGCGCGAGGTCGACGTCGAGGCGGTCGGGCGCGCGCTCGCCCGGACGCTGCGGGCGTCGGCGACCGCCACGGCGGCCGTGGTCGCCGCGGCGTCACCGGCGTTCGCCATGCTGGTGCCCGTGCTGTACGGCGAGGAGTTCGCCGACGTCCCGCCCGTCCTGATCGTCCTCAGCGTCTCGGGAGGCCTCCTGGTCATGGCCGGCCCCCTCAAGGCGTTCATCATGGCGCGGCTCAAGGGCACGTGGCTGCTGTGGATGAACCTGGCGACCCTCGTGGTCAACGTCGGGCTCATCGTCGTCCTCCTGCCCTACCTGGGCGTCTGGGCGGCGGTCCTGGGCAACCTCTGCGGGGCGGTCGTGCTCTTCACCTGCCTGCTCGTGCTGGAGGTCCGTGCGCTGCAGCAGGTCACCCGGATGATCGTCGCCGCCGTCGCGCCGTACCTCCTCGGCGCGGCCGTCTCGGTCGTGACGTGGTGGAGCGTGTCGTGGCTCGGCTGGAGCCCGGTGCCCTCCGCCGTCCTCGCCGGGATCGTCGGCCTCGTGCTCTACGTCGGCCTGCTGTGGCTCACGAGGACGGGACTCACCACCGCCGACGTGGACGCCGTCGGGCGCTCGGTCCCCGCGAGGCTGCGCCGTGTCGCCGAGCCGGTGCTGCGCCTGATGGCAGCGGCCCGCGGGTGAACCCCGGACCGAACCGATGAGAACGGAGAGCACGTTGGAAGCCAGGGCGGTCGCCTTCTACCTGCCGCAGTTCCACCCCATCCCGGAGAACGACGAGTGGTGGGGGCAGGGGTTCACCGAGTGGACCAACGTCGCGCGGGCGAAGCGCCTGTACCCGGGTCACCGGCAGCCGCTGGTCCCGGCCGACCTCGGGTTCTACGACCTGCGCGTCGCCGAGACCCGTGCCGCGCAGGCCGAGCTCGCGCACCAGTACGGCGTCGAGGCGTTCGCGTACTGGCACTACTGGTTCGGCAACGGCCGCCGCATCCTGGAGCGCCCCTTCGCGGAGGTCCTGGCGAGCGGCAGCCCCGACGTGTCGTTCTGCCTGGCGTGGGCCAACCAGACCTGGAGCGGGATCTGGCACGGTGAGGCCGACCGGGTCCTGGTCCAGCAGCACTACCCGGGCGTCGAGGACTACACCGCCCACTTCGAGGCGGTGCTGCCGGCCTTCCGGGATCCCCGCTACCTGCGCGTCGACGGACGGCCCGTCTTCTACGTCTTCCGTCCCGAGGAGCTGCCGGACGCCGGGCAGTTCGTCGACCTGTGGCAGTCGCTGGCGCGCCGGCACGGCCTGGAGGGCCTGTACCTCGTGGCGGAGATGAGCGACCTCCTCGCCGGCGGCGTGCGCTACGACCGGGTCAAGGAGGACGGGTTCGACGCGGGCGTCTACATGCGCATGCCCGCCGGGACGTCTCGCGGCGAGACCCTGCGGATGCGCGCCTGGCGCAAGGTCGCCGGGGGACCGCAGATCCACCCGTACTCGACGGACTGGGCCGCGCAGAACCGCACCGGCGACCTCGTCCAGCCGTGCGTCTACCCCAACTGGGACAACACGCCGCGCTCCGGCCGCGGCGGCGTCGTCCTGCACGGCGCGACGCCGGAGAAGTTCGGCGAGAACGTCCGCCAGGCGGTCGCGTCGATCGCGCACCGCCCCGCCGAGGAACGGCTGCTGTGGGTCAAGTCGTGGAACGAGTGGGCCGAGGGCAACCACCTCGAGCCCGACCTGCGCCACGGCCGCGCCTGGCTCGAGGCGCTCCGGGACGGCCTGCGATGACCGGCCAGGGGCCGCTGCGCATCGCGATCATCTCCTACTACCTGCCCAGCACCAGCAAGCAGGGCATCGGCTACCAGGTGCACGAGCTCGCGACCGAGCTCACCCGCCGCGGGCACGACGTCACCGTGCTCAGCGACTGCCCGCCCGTCGACGGGGCCGTCTACGGGCACCGGCACGTCCGCATGACGGGCTCGCTGCGCACCTTCCGGTTCGCGCTCGCGCTGCGCAAGGTCGACCTGTCCGGGTACGACGTCCTGCACGCCTGGGGCGACGACTACTGGCTGTGGCGGCGCCGTGTCCCACGGCACGTCCGCACCCTCGCCGGGTCCTGCTTCGAGGAGGCCCGCACGATCCGCGGCCTCAAGGAGAAGACCCGCATGGTGCTCCTCGGGCTGTCCGAGGTGCTGGCCTCCGTCGTGGCCGACCACACCGTCGTCATCTCGCCCGAGACCCGGCGCTGGTACCCCTGGGTGCGGGACGTCCTGCCGTGCGGCACCGACGTCCGCCGCTTCGCCCCGGACCCGTCCCGGCACGCCGACCACCCCGTCGTCCTGTTCGTCGGCTACTGGCACGGCCGCAAGCGCGGCGCGGAGCTCGCCCGCCAGTTCCAGGAGACCGTGCTGCCCAAGCACCCCGACGCCGAGCTGTGGATGGTGGCCCGCGACGTCCCCGACGACCCCGGTCCCGGCGTCCGTGCCCTCGGCCGCCTCTCCGACGACGAGCTCGTCGCCGCGTTCCAGGAGGCGTGGGTGTTCTGCCTGCCCAGCGACTACGAGGGCTTCGGCATCCCGTACGTCGAGGCCATGGCGTCCGGCGCCCCCGTCGTCGCCACGCCCAACCCGGGCGCGCTCTACGTCACCGACGGCGGCCGGACCGCGGTGGTCACCCCGCTGGAGGACGTCGGGACGGCGCTCGCCGAGCTGCTGGCCGACGACCACCGGCGCGAGGTGCTCGCCGGCGCGGCGCTGGAGCGGGTCCGGGAGTTCACGCTGGAGAGCGTCGTCGACCGCTACGAGGCGCTGTACCGCGGCACCGTCTGAACCGTTCGCACTGCACACGGACGACGGCGGCCGCCCCGATCCTCGGGGCGGCCGCCGTCGTCTCGTCGGGCGTCAGGGCAGCGGCTGCGGCGTGCAGCTCGACAGCGCCACCGTGAACGACGTCGGGGTGTCCGGCGTCTCGATCATCGCGCCGTCCTCACCCGGCTGGAGGTCGATCGTGTAGCTGTCGCCGGGGCTGAGGTACGTGGACCGCCACACGTCCGTGCCGCGCTCCCACTCGATGACCAGCACGTCACCCTCGAGGACGAGGATCTCGCAGCCGTCCGCCCACTCGCCCATGTACGGGTAGAGGGTCTCGCCGTCGAGCGACTCCACGGTGCGGGCGTTCGACCCCTGCCGGTCGTTGTTCGGGTACGCCGCCCACGACGGCCACGACACCGCACCGCCGGACCAGGGTGCCCAGTCGTTCTCGCAGCCCGCGAACGCCGTGCAGTGCCACAGCGCGAGGGTCGACTGCATGACGACCGCGTCGGGCGGGGTCGTCGGCGTCGGGTCGGGCGTGGGCTCGGACGTCGGGGTGGGCTCCGGCGTGGGCTCGGTCGGCTCCCCGCTGGTGTGGACGTACGCGAAGGCGCTGCCGTCGTTCTGGACCGAGAGCACCTCGCCCGCCGCGAGGCCGTCGATCGTCACCGACTCGCCCGCGGAGGCCTGGCCGACCTGCCGGTGCGAACCCGTCGGCGTGCCGGCGTACAGCGCCGCCGAGCCGCTCACGACGGTGACGGTGTCACCGTTCGCGACCTCGGCGGGCAGGTAGATCGCCGCGGAGGTGGTGTAGCCGTGGCGGGTGCTCAGGGCACCCGTGGACTCCGGCCAGGCGACGGCGTTGCCGGAGAGCTGGTCGCCCCACGGGCAGCTCGCGCCGGCGCAGGTCCACGTCACCGCCTGCGACGGGGTGCCCGCGCCGGCGGACGGCTCGGTCGACGGCTCGGGGGAGGGCGTCGGTCCGGTGCTCGGCTCGGGGCTGGGCTCCGTGCTCGGCGTCGGTGAGGGCGTCGGCTCCGGGCTGGGCTCGACCGTCGCGGCGACCGTGTAGGTGAACGGACCGCCGTCGTTCTGGATGGAGATCACCTCGTCGGACGCGAGCCCGTCGATCGCGTGGCCTTCGCCGGTCGCGAGCTGGGCGAGCGACCGGTGCGGGCTGTCGACGGGACCGGCGTAGATCCCGGCGGAACCGGACGTCACCGTGATCGTGGTGCCGTTCGCCGCGGCGGCCGGCAGGTAGATCGCGACGGACGTGGTGTACCCGTACCGGGTCGACACGCCGTCGGGCCACACCCCCGCGTTGCCCGACAGCTGGCCTCCCCACGGGCAGCTGTTGCCCGTGCAGGTCCAGGTCACGGACTGCGACGAGAGGTCCGCGCTCGGTGCGGTGGACGGTTCCGACGTCGGCGTGACCGTCGGCGTCGTCGAGGGCTCGGATGTCGGCTCCGCCGAGGGTTCCGTGGTCGGTGTGGGCTCGACCGACGGCTCGGGCGTGGGCTCGACGGACGGTTCGGCGCTCGGTTCGTCCGACGGCTGGGGTGTCGGCTCCGCCGAGGGCTCCACGGTCGGCGTGGGCTCGACGGTGGGCTCGACCGAGGGCTCCGTGGTCGGCGTGGGTTCGACGGACGGTTCGTCCGACGGCTCGGGCGTGGGCTCGACGGACGGCTCCGGGGTGGGGTCGGGCGTCGGCTCGGGCGCGGGTGCGGCGGCCTCGATCGTGTAGGTGAAGGAGCCGCCGTCGTTCTGGAGGGAGAGCATGTCGCCGGCGTCCAGCCCGCTGACGGTGTAGGCGTCGCCCGACGCCAGGTGGGCGAGGGCGCGGTGGGGGCTGTCGGCCGGACCCGCGTAGACCGACGCGTTGCCGGAGGTGACGGTGATCGTCCGCCCGAGCGCCGAGGCCGCGGGCAGGTAGACCGCCACGGACGTGGTGTAGCCGTAGCGGGCGGTGGTCCCGTCGGACCAGACCGCGGCGTTGCCGGCGGTCGACGGTCCCCAGGGGCACGGGGAGCCCGTGCAGTCCCACGTGACCTGCTGGGAGGGGGTGTCCTGGGCGGCGAGGTCGACCACGGCGACCGCCGGTGCCGAGAGGCTCGCGGCGATCAGTCCGAGGGCCAGAACTGCCGCGCTGCGCGCCTGTCGGGAAGCCATGTCAGGACGCTACGCCGCGGGTGAGCGGCTCAGTCGGCGGGTACGGGTGAACTCTCCTGGGGTGCCGGGTGAAATCGCCGCCGCGCCGGGCGGAACGTGCCCGGCATCGCTGCTGCGAGCAACGATGCGAGGCTCGCGACGAGCAGGAGGGACCCGACGACGTCGGCCGGCCGGTGGGCGAACGCCACGACGTTGGCGAGGCAGGCGAGGACGACGACGGCGAGCACGGTGCGGCGGACCACGGTGTGCCGGCGCAGGGTGCGCGACGGCCACAGCACGAGGACCGCGACGCCGAGGACCGCGACGGCGGTGACGTGGGTGCTGGGGTAGGTGTTGTACGCGTAGCCGTAGGTCTCGTCGTGGAACGGGCGCGCCAGCAGGACGTCGCGCAGCCAGACGCTGAGCGCGGGCGCGGCGAGGCAGAGCAGCACCATGCCGCCGGTCGCGGTCCAGCGTCCGTGGCGCAGCGCGAGCAGGCCCAGGGCGACGACGAGCGCCGCGAGGGCGACGACGACGGCCTCGCGCACGATCCCGGCGACGGGCCCGGGCAGCCCGAGGCGTCCGGCGACGAACCCGAGCAGGAACTCGTCGGCGCGCTGCCCCCACGGACTGAGGACCCCCACGACGTACAGGAGCGCGAAGGTGACCGCGAGCGCAGCGGCTCGCAGCAGGTCCCGTGCACGCCCCCCCGGCCGTGTCGTCACACCTGTGATTGTCGTCGGCCGTCGCCGGGGGGTCGATGGCTGGAGGGGTGAATTCGGGGCTCCGGTGCGGGTCGCGGGCCGCGGTGGATTCACCCGGCCGGGGCGGCAGTTCACCCGGGCGCAGGGGTCCGCTCGCGGGGTGCCGTGTCTAGTGTGACTGGTGTTTCCACAGCCGAGCGGGCCGCGCGTGGCGGCGCCGCAGGATCGACGCGGATGGGCGGACGGACATGCCTCGAGCACTCATCACCGGGATCACCGGGCAGGACGGGCTCTACCTGTCGGAGCTGCTGCTGGCCAAGGGGTACGAGGTCTGGGGGCTGATCCGCGGGCAGAACAACCCGAAGCTCGACCTGGTCCGCAGCACGGTGCCCGACGTCCGTCTGGTCACGGGCGACCTGACGGACCTGTCGTCCCTCATGCGTGCGCTGTCCGCGTCCCGGCCGGACGAGGTCTACAACCTCGGCGCCATCTCGTACGTCGCGTACTCGTGGGAGAACGCGATGGTCACCAGCGAGGTGACGGGCAAGGGCGTGCTCAACATGCTGGAGGCCGTGCGGCTCCACACCCTCGACGACCCGGGTCGCGTGCGCTTCTACCAGGCGTCCAGCTCGGAGATGTTCGGCAAGGTGCAGGAGGTCCCGCAGCGGGAGTCGACGCTGCTGTGGCCGCGCTCGCCGTACGGCGTCGCGAAGGTGTTCGGCCACTACATGACGATCAACTACCGCGAGTCGTACGGGATGCACGCGTCGTCCGGGATCCTGTTCAACCACGAGTCGCCGCGGCGCGGGCCGGAGTTCGTGACGCGCAAGGTGTCGCAGGCGGTCGCGCGGATCAAGCTGGGGCTGCAGGACGAGATCGTCATGGGCAACCTCGACGCGAAGCGGGACTGGGGTTTCGCCGGCGACTACGTCGAGGCGATGTGGCTGATGCTGCAGCAGCCGACGGCGGACGACTACGTCGTCGCGTCGGGGGAGACGCACTCGATCCGGGACCTGCTGGACGCGGCGTTCGCGCACGTCGGGATCGAGGACTGGAGCGGGCTGGTGCGTCAGGACCCGCAGTTCATGCGCCCGGCCGAGGTCGAGCTGCTCATCGGGGACCCGTCGAAGGCGCGCCAGGTGCTGGGTTGGAAGCCGAGCATCGACTTCGCCACACTGGTCGGCATGATGGTGGAGAACGACCTGCGTGAGCAGTCGGACCTGGTGGGTCGCTGAGTGACGGTCGCGCTCGTCACGGGTGTCACGGGCCAGGACGGGTCGTACCTGGCGGAACGGTTGGTCGCCGAGGGCTGCGAGGTCCACGGCCTGGTGACGCGCGGTGACGGCCGTCCCGCGTCCCTCCCGGCGGAGGTGACGCTCCACGAGGGCGACCTGCGCGACCGGGACGGTCTCGCCGCGCTCGTGCGGGCCGTCGGCCCGTCGGAGGTCTACAACCTCGGCGGGGTGAGTTCGGTCGCGCAGTCGTGGGAGCAGCCGGTGCTGACGGGCGAGGTGTCGGGCCTCGGTGCGGTCGCGCTGTTCGAGGCGTCGTGGGCGGCGCAGGAGCGCACGGGGTCGCCGGTGCGCGTGGTCCAGGCGTCCAGCGCGGAGATCTTCGGCTCGCCGGTCCGGTCCCCACAGGACGAGTCCACGCCGGTGCGTCCCGTGTCGCCCTACGGGGCGGCGAAGGCGTACGCCCACCAGATGGCGGCGGTGTTCCGGTCCCGGGGGCTCGGGGTGTCGTCGTGCGTCCTGTACAACCACGAGTCGCCGCGGCGTCCGACGACGTTCGTCACGCGCAAGATCACGGCGCAGGTGGCGCGGATCGCGCACGACGGTGGCGGCACGCTGGCGCTCGGGAACCTCGCGGCCCGGCGGGACTGGGGCTGGGCCCCGGAGTACGTCGACGCGATGGTCCGCGCGGCGCGGCACGACGTCGCGGACGACTTCGTGGTGGCGACCGGGCGGACGCACTCCGTGGAGGAGTTCGTCGCGGCGGCGTTCGCGGCGGCCGGGGTCGACGACTGGCGCGACCGGGTGGAGATCGACCCGCGGTTCGTCCGCCCGGTCGATCCCGCCCTGCAGGTGGGCGACCCCGCGCGTGCCGAGCGGGTGCTGGGCTGGCGGCCGACGGTCGCGTTCGAGGAGATCGTCGCCCGCATGGTGCGGCACGACCTGGAGCTGCTCGCGGTCTGACGCCGGGGCCGGGCGGGGTCACCCCACCCGGCCGAGGGACACGAGGTGGTCCGCGAGCCGGGCGGCGAGCGCCACGACGGTGAGCGTGGGCTCGGCGGTGCCGCTGGTGGGGAACACCGAGCTCCCCACGACGTACAGGTTGTCCGTCCCGTGCACCCGGCAGTGCCGGTCGACGACGCTGCCCGCCGGGTCGCGTCCCATCCGGGTGGTGCCGGTGTGGTGGAAGTAGAAGCCGAGGTCGCCCGCGGCGTACTTGTCCTGCATCGAGGAGGCGAGGGCGTCGCCGTCGACGCCCAGCGCGCGACCCGCGAGGCGCAGCGCCGTGGCGTGGTCCGCCCGCTGCGTCGCGTCGAGCCGGGTGTCGAGCGCCACGTGCGGCCGCCCCCACGGGTCGCGGGCGTCGGTGAGGCGGAGCCTGCTCGCGGGGTCCGGCACCTGCTCGATCTGGGCGATCATCGCGAGCCGCCGCGACGGGTTGGGGTGGCGCAGGAGCCGGCGGGCGCCGTAGCCCGCGACGTGCCCGGGCCGTCGCGCGACGCCCGCCGCGGCCGCGAGGAGGGGGCCGGGTCGTCGTGGCGCGTGCTTGAGGGCACGCAGCGCCGCCGGGGCGCCGCCGTCCTGGAACCACACCGCCAGGCCGGGGAGGCGGTGCTCGGCGAGGACGTCCGCGGCGAGCACGAGCTGTGCCCAGACGTGCGCGCCGTCGATCCGCTGCCGTCGGTCGCCGAGCTCGTCGACGTGGCGGCCGCGGCCCACGTGGTAGAGCCGCAGGTTGTCGCGGTCGGGCAGCAACGCGTCGAAGACGTAGTACCAGTGCTCCTGGAAGTAGCGGCCGACGTTGTCGCGGGTCGCGCCGTCGGGCACGCCCGGCGAGGCGAGCAGGATCTTCGCGTTCTCGATGCCGCCCGCCGCCAGGACGTAGCGCCGTGCGGTGACGGTCAGGGTCTCGCCGGACGCCCGGACGGCGCGCACCCGGCGCACACCGCCGCAGCGCCCCCGCTCCAGGCCGGTCACGTGGACGCCCAGCAGGACGACGACGTCGCGCGACCGGCGCAGGGTGCGGGCGTGCAGCACGGCGAGGCTGAACTCGGGCGTGGTCTGCTCGATCCGCGTCTCCAGGGTGGCGGAGTCCAGCAGCGCGGGCCCGTGACGGCGCGCCAGCGCCTGGGCCACCCGGTCCGGTTCGTAGGTCCGCAGGTCGCCGAGCCCGCAGAGCTCCTGGGCGCGGCGGTAGTGGGGGTCGAGGTCGTCGCGGGTGATCGGCCACCCGCTGCCGGGGATCCAGGGGCGGGCGGCGAAGTCCTCCCGGTCGAGGGGGCGGCAGTTGCCGTACCAGTGGTTGGAGTTGCCGCCGAGGAAGAGCCGTCGTCCGCCCGCCGTCCCCAGGGTGGGCGGCGCGCCCGGGGCGACCTCGTACGCCTCGCGCTGCGCGGTGTCCGCGGTCGGCCCGCCCTCCTCGAGGACGACCACGCGCAGCCCGCTCCCGGCGAGCTCGGTGGCCAGCGCGATCCCGGCCGCCCCGCCGCCGACGACGCACACGTCGGTCCGGCTCAGGTCGGGCAGCTCCGCGTCGCTCGTGACCAGCATCGTTCCCTCGTCGTGCTCGCCGGCGCGGGCCGGCGAGCCGGCCGGGGGCGCGACCGACGGCCCGGTGCGGGGGCGGCAGGTCCGCTCCCGGCTCGCTCCGTCACGAGCGCCCCGTGGCACGACGTCCGGCGTCCTCGCCGTGGTCCGTGCCGTCCGGTGAGCGACCCGGAGCCGGGCCGTCCTGCGGACGGGGGTTCTCCTCGAGGCTATCGGCGGCCTGCGGGCGCCGCCTCGCCGAGGGCGGGTGAACGTGGGCGCAGGGCCGGCGTTACGCCTCGTCCGGTGCCGCGGGGCCGGGGGACCGGCGCAGCGCGACGGACGGCCGCCACCGGCCCGCGAACGCCGTCACGCGGGCCGACACCTCGGCCCGGCTGCCCGTGGTCAGCGCGCGCGACAGCCGGATCGCGGGCCGCTCGACCCAGCGGTGCAGCAGCACGGCGGCGCCGACGGCGGCCCCGAGACCCACGGCGTAGGCCGCCAGCGCGGGACCGGGGCCGTCACCGAGCACCTTGTAGGCGGCGGCCATCACGGTGTCGATGACGGCAGGTGCACGAGGTAGAGGGAGTAGGAGATCGTCCCGAGGAAGATCAGCCAGCCCCAGGGCCGCACCCCGAGCCGGCCGGTGGCGACGAGGACGGCGAGGAGCGCCGCCGTCGTCCAGGCGAACCACTCGGTGCGCCACGGGTCGGCCGCCCCTGTCGCGGTCTCGACCGCGACGGCGAGGGCGACGACGCCCAGGGCGACGCCGAGCGTGGCGGGGCCGACGTCGCCGACGAGGTACCACGCCACGGTCGCCCCGAGGCAGAACATCCACCAGGTGCCGAGGAACCACGGCCCGGTGCTCGTCCCCGTCGCGAGGAGCACCAGCGAGGCGGCGCCGAGCGTCCACGCGGTCCACCGCACCGTCCGACGGCGCGCGGTGACGTCGTCGCCGTGGGGCAGGCGACCGGCCAGGAGCACCAGCAGCACGATCACGAGGTAGAACTGCACCTCCAGGCACAGCGTCCAAGCGACGGCGAGCACCGGCGTCGCCGCGGCGAACCCCTGGACGTAGACGGCGTTGGCCGCCACGTCGGCCGCGCCGATCGACCGGTAGTCCAGGCCCGGCACGAGACGTTCGGCCGCCGCGATCGCCAGGACGACGGCCATCATCGCCCAGTACGGCGGGTCGAGGCGCAGCTGCCGGCGAGCCGAGTACCGCAGCGCGTCGCGGGGTCGGCGGCCGAGGTCGCGCACCGTGTAGGTGATGACGAGCCCGGAGAGGACGAAGAACACGGCGACGCCGCCGCGGGCGTAGTCCGACGCCGTCACGTACGGGGCCGGGAAGGTCGCGGCGAGTGTGTCGGCCTGCGGGGAGTTGCGCAGCAGGTGGAACAGCACCACGGCGAGCGCCGCGACGCCGCGGAGCGCGTCGACCGAGTGGAAGCGGGGCTTCGTCTCGGGCGCGGCCGGGTCCGACGGCGTCGACATGCTCCCCAGACTGGCATCGTGCGGCGTCGGGCGGGGAGGATGAAACAGGGCCGCGCCCGGGTGAAGTCCGGCCCGTCCGCGGCCCCGTCGGAGGGTCGGTGGCCCGGCGTACCCTGGGACGGCAAGCCCGCACACCCCGTCCCGGGGTGAGGTGGGCCCGTCGTCGTGCGCCCGAAGGACCTGGAATGAATCTCACCGGAATCGTCCCCGCCCTGCTCGCCGACCCCGGTGCGGCGGCCGCGCTGGAGGCCATCCCGAGCCGCGGCGAGGTGGACGTCGTCGGCCCGAAGGGCGTGCGCGCGCCCCTCCTGGCGGCGGCGTCGCGTCGTCGTCCGCTGGTGGTGGTGACGGCGACGGGACGGGACGCGGACGAGCTGGCGGCGAGCGTGCGCGCCTACCTGCCGGACGAGCGCTCGGACGAGGTCGCGGTGCTGCCGTCGTGGGAGACGCTGCCGCACGAGCGGTTGTCGCCCCGGGCGGACACGGTCGCGAAGCGCCTGGCGGTGTTCCGGCGGCTGGCGCACCCGACGGCGGAGGCCGGGCAGGCGGGTCCCGTGCGCGTGCTGGTGATGCCGGTGCGGGCGCTGCTGCAGCCCGTCGTGGACGGCCTCGGCGAGCTCGTCCCGGTCGAGCTGTCGACCGGGCAGACGGCGGACCTCACCGCGGTGGGCGACGCGCTCGTCGCGGCCGCCTACAGCCGGGTGGACATGGTCGAGCGGCGTGGCGAGTTCGCGGTGCGCGGCGGCATCCTCGACGTGTTCCCGCCGACGGAGGACCACCCGCTGCGCATCGAGTTCTGGGGCGACGAGGTCACGGAGATCCGCTGGTTCTCCGTGGCGGACCAGCGGTCGCTGGAGATCGCGGACCACGGCCTGTGGGCGCCGCCGTGCCGGGAGATCCTGCTGACGGACGCGGTGCGGGAGCGGGCGGCGTCGCGGGTCGCGCAGCTGCCGGGCGCCACGGACATGCTGGACAAGCTGGCCGCCGGGATCGCGGTGGAGGGCATGGAGTCCCTCGCACCCGTGCTGGTGGACCGGATGCGTCCGGTGCTGGAGCTGGTCGCGGACGACGCGCTGCTGGTCCTGGACGAGCCGGAGCGGGTGCGGCGGCGCGCGCACGACCTCGTCGCGACGACCGAGGAGTTCCTCGCGGCCGCGTGGACGTCGGCGGTCGCGGGGGCGGACAGCCCGATCGACCTGTCGGCGGCGTCGTTCGCGACGTTCTCCGAGACCCGGGACGTGGCGGCGCGGCGCGGGCTGGGCTGGTGGACGCTGTCCGCGTTCTCCCTGGACGCGGCCGAGGCCGCCGCGACCGCCGCCGACGGCACGGCCCCGGAGCCCGTGACCACGGGCGCCGACGGCACGACCATCACGGTCGCCGCCCGCGACGTCGAGTCCTACCGCGGGGACGTGGCCCGCGCCCTGGACGACGTCAAGGGCCTCCAGCGCGCCGGGTGGAGCCTGGTGCTGACGACCGAGGGCCCCGGCCCCGCGCGCCGCATGGTGGAGCAGCTCGGCGCGGCGGACACGGCCGCCCGGCTGTCCACGGACCTCACCGACGCCCCCGAGGGCGGTGTCGTGCACGTCGTGCCGGCGCTGGTGGGCAAGGGCTTCGTCGCGCCGGAGCTGCGGCTCGCCGTGTTCAGCGAGGCCGACCTCACCGGTCGGCAGGGCTCCACCACGCGGGACATGCGCAAGATGCCGTCGCGGCGTCGCAACGTCGTCGACCCGCTCCAGCTCAAGGCGGGCGACTTCGTGGTGCACGAGCAGCACGGCGTCGGCCGGTTCGAGGAGATGGTGCAGCGCACCCTCGGCGCGGGCGCGAACGCGGCGACCCGCGAGTACCTCGTCATCGAGTACGCCTCCTCCAAGCGCGGGCAGCCGGGCGACCGGCTGTTCGTCCCCATGGACCAGCTCGACCAGGTCACCAAGTACACCGGCGGCGAGTCGCCGTCGCTGTCGAAGATGGGCGGCGCCGACTGGAAGAACACCAAGGCGAGGGCCCGCAAGCACGTCAAGGAGATCGCGGGCGAGCTCATCCGCCTGTACTCGGCGCGCATGGCCACCGAGGGGCACGCGTTCGGCCCGGACACCCCGTGGCAGCGTGAGCTGGAGGACGCGTTCGCGTACGTCGAGACGCCCGACCAGCTGTCCACCATCGACGAGGTCAAGGCCGACATGGAGAAGTCCGTGCCGATGGACCGCCTGATCTGCGGCGACGTCGGCTACGGCAAGACGGAGATCGCGATCCGGGCGGCGTTCAAGGCGGTGCAGGACGGCAAGCAGGTCGCCGTCCTCGTCCCCACGACCCTGCTCGTGCAGCAGCACTTCGACACGTTCTCCGAGCGGTACGCCGGGTTCCCCGTCACCGTGCGGGCGCTGTCCCGGTTCCAGGGCGCCAAGGAGTCCGAGGACACGATCGAGGGGCTGCGCACCGGCAAGGTCGACGTCGTCATCGGCACCCACCGCCTCATCACCGGCTCCGTGCGGTTCAAGGACCTCGGCCTGGTCATCGTCGACGAGGAGCAGCGGTTCGGCGTCGAGCACAAGGAGACGCTCAAGCAGCTGCGCACCAACGTGGACGTCCTGGCGATGTCCGCGACCCCGATCCCGCGCACCCTGGAGATGGCGGTCACCGGCATCCGCGAGATGTCGACCCTGCAGACGCCGCCCGAGGAACGCCACCCCGTCCTCACCTACGTGGGCGCGTACGAGGAGAAGCAGATCGCGGCGTCCGTGCGGCGCGAGCTGCTGCGCGAGGGCCAGGTGTTCTACATCCACAACAAGGTCGAGTCGATCGACCGGACGGCGGCCCGCCTGCGCGAGATGGTGCCCGAGGCCCGCGTCGGCGTCGCGCACGGCAAGATGAGCGAGAGCCAGCTCGACCAGGTCATCCGCGGCTTCTGGGAGAAGGAGCTCGACGTGCTGGTGTGCACCACCATCGTCGAGACCGGCCTGGACATCTCCAACGCCAACACCCTCATCCTGGAGCGCGCGGACACCTTCGGCCTGTCCCAGCTCCACCAGCTGCGCGGCCGCGTGGGCCGTGGGCGCGAGCGCGCGTACGCCTACTTCCTGTACCCGCCGGAGCGGCCGCTCACGGAGACCGCGCACGACCGTCTCGCCACGATGGCCGCGCACACCGACCTCGGCGCGGGCATGCAGATCGCCATGAAGGACCTCGAGATCCGCGGGGCGGGCAACCTGCTGGGCGGCGAGCAGTCCGGGCACATCGCGGGCGTCGGGTTCGACCTGTACGTGCGCATGGTCGGTGAGGCCGTGCGGGCGTACAAGGGCGAGGCGGACGCCGAGGAGCCGGAGGTCACCATCGAGCTCCCCGTCGACGCGCACCTGCCCGAGACGTACATCGCCACCGAGCGGTTGCGCCTCGAGGCGTACAAGAAGATCGCGTCGGCGCGCGACGCGGCGGCGCTCGCGGAGATCCGGGCGGAGCTGGTCGACCGGTACGGCAAGCTGCCCGAGGCCACCGAGGCGCTGTTCGAGGTGGCGGAGTTCCGCAACCACGCCCGCCGGGCGGGGCTGACGGACGTCACCGCGCAGGGCAAGCACATCCGGTTCGCGCCGGTGGACCTGCCGGAGTCGGCGCAGCTGCGCCTCAAGCGGCTCTACCCGGGCACGATCCTCAAGCCGGCGATCCGGGCGGTCCTGGTGCCGTACCCGACGACGGCGCGCATCGGTGGCAAGCCGCTGCGGGGGGCCGCGCTGCTCGGGTGGGCCGAGCAGCTCATCGACGCGGTGATCCTCGGGGACGTCGCGGCGGCGGCCACGGCGGGCACCGCGTCCCGCTGACGCCACGGACGTGCCCCGCGGACGACCGGCCGATGCGGTCGGTCGTCCGCGGTCCGAAATCTTTCGAGCCCGGGACCGGCCCCGACGCCATTGACATCGTTTTCGAAGCCCACCTAGCCTCGGGAGCACGGGCGTCGCCACGCCCGCGCCCGCGGCATCGTCGCCGCCGGCGGACACTCGCGAGGGAGCGACGATGAGGCAGAGGTTCACCAGGATGGTCGCGGGGATCGGAGCGGCCGCGCTCGTGACGGGCGGCGCGCTCGGCGCCGCCGCCGTGGGGGCGGGGAGCGCGGCGGCTGCCGACGACGTCGTGATGGAGAACGATTTCGAGACGAGCTGGGAGCCCTGGGGTCCGCGCGGCCCCGTCACGCTCGCGATCACCGACGACGCCCGCACGGGCGACGGCGCGCTGAGCGTCACCGGCCGCACCGGGAACTGGAACGGCCCCGCCACCTCCGTCGCCGGCCTCTTCGCGCCCGGCGAGGTCTACCAGGTCGAGGCCTGGGTCAAGCTCCCCGCCGACACCCCCGCCACGAGCATCCACTTCACCGTCCAGGAGACCTCCGCGGCCGGCGACGCCTACACCTGGGTCGGCGGGGACGTGCCCGTCACCGCCGCCGACTGGGTCAAGGTCGGCGGCTCCTACACGATGCCCGACGGCCTCACCGGCGCCCAGCTCTACCTCGAGGCCGCCGCCGTCGGCAGCACCCACCCGTCGTTCCTCGTCGACGACCTCGTCGTCACCGGCCAGGAGGTCGGCGGCGAGCTGCCCGACGGGTTCGTGCCCGGCGGCGCGGTCAACCCGACCGCCACGCCCGTGGTCGCCGCCCAGGCGGGCAGCACCGCGAGCACGCCCGTCGCCGCGCTGACGTTCGACGACGGCCCCAACCCGGGCACCACCCCCGCCCTGCTGGACTTCCTGGCCGAGAACGACCTGCAGGCCACGTTCTGCGTCATCGGCCAGAACGTCCAGGCCGCCGGCGGTGCCGAGATCCTGCGGCGGATCGTGGCCGACGGCCACACGCTGTGCAACCACTCCACCGGGTACGCGGACATGGGGTCGATGACCCCGGAGCAGGCCCGCGCCGACATGCTCGCCAACCTCGAGATCATCCGCGACGCCCTCGGCGACCCGAACGCCCCCGTGCCGTTCTGGCGCGCCCCCAACGGGTCCTGGGGCGCCACGCCGCAGGTCGCCGTCGCCCTCGGCATGCAGCCGCTGGCCGTGACGAACACGATCTCGGACTGGACCACCCAGGACGAGGCCACCCTGACGGACAACCTGCGCGCCGCGATGACCGACGGCGAGCTCGTGCTCGTCCACGACGGCGGCGGTGACCGCTCCGGCTCGCTCGCCGCGACCCGCACCGTCGTGGCCGAGCTGCTCGCCGACGGCTGGGAGTTCACCTTCCCCGCCGGCACCCCGCCGCGCAGCGGCCCCGTGCTCGCCACCGACTTCGAGGACGGGCTCGACGGCTGGGGCCCCCGCACCGGCGGCGACACCGCGCCCACCGTCGAGATCACAGGCGACGACGCCGTCTCCGGCACCGCCTCCGCCCTCGTCACCGACCGTGACGGTCAGGGCGACGGCATCGGCCGCGACGTCTCCGGCCTGCTGACGGCCGGGGTCCGCTACGAGTTCACCGCCCAGGTGCGGTTCGCCCCCGGGCAGGACGCCGACGCCGTCTGGCTGTCGCTCGCGTCCACCGCCGCCGGCACCACCACCTACTCCACGCTCGCCCAGTGGGGCGAGGTCACCGCCGACGGCTGGACCGAGGTCACCGCCTCCTTCCAGGCGCCCGCCGGCGAGGAGCTCTACCTCTACCTGGAGACCGACTACAACGGCACCAACACCAGCGACCTCCTCGTCGACGACGTCGTCGTCGCCGTGCCGGCGCCCGCCGTCGTCCAGGACCTCACGCCGATCAAGGACACCGTGCCGTTCCACACCGGCGTCGCCATCGACTCCCGGGAGACCTCCGGCACCGCCGCCGAGCTGCTGCTGCGCCACTTCGACCAGATCACGCCCGAGAACCACATGAAGCCGGAGGCCTGGTACGACGACGAGGGCACCTTCCGCCCGCACCCCGAGGCCGTCGCCCTCATGGACTTCGCGAGCGCGAACGACCTCGACCTGTACGGCCACGTCCTGACCTGGCACTCCCAGACGCCCGCGTGGTTCTTCACCGACGCCGCCGGCGACCCGCTGACGACGTCCGCCGAGGACCAGCAGGTCCTGCGCGACCGGCTCCGCACGCACATCTTCGCCGTCGCGCAGTGGCTCGCCGAGAGCTACGGCGAGTTCGGCGCGGACAACCCCGTCACCGCGTTCGACGTCGTCAACGAGGTCGTGTCCGACGGCGCCACCGACGACGGCCTGCGCCGCAGCGAGTGGTACCGCATCCTCGGCGAGGAGTTCATCGACCTGTCCTTCGAGTACGCCGACGAAGCGTTCAACGACGTCTACGCCGCCGACGGCACCGACCGGCCCGTCGCCCTGTTCATCAACGACTACAACACCGAGCAGGTCGACAAGCAGAACCGCTACCGCGCCCTCGTCGGCCGCCTCCTGGAGCGTGGCGTCCCCGTCGACGGCGTCGGCCACCAGTTCCACGTCTCGCTCGCCATGCCCGTCTCCGCGCTGGAGACCGCCATCGAGCGCTTCGAGGACCTGCCGGTCACCCAGGCCGTCACCGAGCTCGACGTCACCATCGGCACACCCGAGACGCAGGCCAACCTCGTCGAGCAGGGCTACTGGTTCAAGGACGCGTTCGACGTGTTCCGCGCCCACGCCGACTCCCTCTACTCCGTCACCGTGTGGGGCCTGACCGACGGCCGCTCCTGGCGTGCCGACGCCGGCGCACCCCTGCTGTTCGACGACGCCTACCAGGCCAAGCCCGCCTACCACGGCGTCGTCGACGGCGACCTGCCCGCCCAGCAGCGCTCCGCCGACGTGTTCGCCGGCGACGTCGCCCTCGACGGGTCGGCCACCACGTCGGCCCAGTGGCAGCGGCTCCCGCTGCACCCCGTCACCGACGCCGGGGAGACCGTCGCCCGCTTCCAGACCCGCTGGGCGCCCGACCACCTCACCGTCTACGTGACCGTCGACGACGCCGCCGCCGACCCCGACGACGCCGTCACCCTCCAGCTCGCCGGGAACGTCGCCACCGTGGGCCGCGACGGCACCACCACCGGCGACGTCACCGCCGAGGTCGCCGGCACCGGCACCGGCTACGCCGTCGTCGCGCACCTCCCGCTCGACGCCGCCGCCGAGGGCGACACCCTCGGCCTCGACGTCCGCGTCACCGACGCCGGCGACACCACCGGGTGGAACAGCCCCGGCACCACCGGCACCCTCACCCTCGTCGAGGAGCTGAGCTTCGCCCGCGTCGCCGAGACCACCACCGTCCCGGTCGTCGACGGCGACGTCGACGCCGTGTGGTCCGGGGTGGACACCCTCACCACCGCGAAGAACGTGCAGGGCAGCGACGGCGCGCAGGCGACCGTACGCACCCTCTGGGCCGACGACACCCTCTACGTGCTCGCCGAGGTCGCCGACCCCACCGTCGACGTCTCCGCGTCCGACCCGTGGGTGCAGGACTCCGTCGAGATCTTCCTCGACGCCGGCAACGCCAAGAACGGCTCCTACCAGGCCGACGACACGCAGATCCGCATCAGCGCCGAGAACGCCGTCTCCTTCGGCACCGGTGACCCGGACGAGCAGGCCGCCCGCGTGGAGTCCGCCACCACCCTGACCGACGGCGGCTACCTCGTCGAGGCGTCCGTCACCCTCGACGGGCAGGGCGGCGCCGGCACGTTCCACGGCCTCGACCTCCAGGTCAACGACGCCACCGCGGGCACCCGCACCGGCATCACCAGCTGGGCCGACCCCACCGGCACCGGCTACCAGTACACCGACCGCTGGGGCGTCGTCGAGCTCGTCGCCGCCCCCGCACCCCAGGCCCCCGCGTGGGTCAAGGGCCAGGTGTACACCGCCGGGGACGAGGTCACCCACGACGGCGCCCTCTACCGCGCCACCTGGTGGACCACGGAGAAGCCCGGCAAGAGCCCCTGGGGCTCCTGGCAGGAGATCGCCACCGCCCCCGACGGCACCGCCGTCTGGACCGCGTCCCGCATCTTCGTCGCCGGGGACGTCGTCACCCACGACGGCGTCCGGTACGAGGCCCAGTGGTGGACCCGCAACCAGACCCCCGGCGCCTCGCCGTGGGGCCCCTGGACGAAGGTCGGCTGACCTGACCCACCGGCAGGGCCCCGCGTGCCACCTCGGCGCGCGGGGCCCTTGCCGTGTCGGGTCCGGTCGGGTGGGGTTCGGGGTGGTGGAGGGGGCGGGCGCGGTCGCGCTCACGGTCGCTGCGCGACCTCCGCTTCCGGTCTGACGACCGCGCCCGCCCCCTCCACCACCCCGTGAGTCAGCGCAGTTTCCGGTCAGTCAGCACACCTCCCGGCGAGTCAGCGCTGGCGTCGCCCAGTCAGCGCAGGTTCCCGTGAGTCAGCGCATGCTCCGGCGAGTCAGCGCGGTTTGGCGCGAGTCAGCGCATGCTCCGGCGAGTCAGCGCAGGTCCTCGCGAGTCAGCGTGGGATGCGGTCAGTCAGCGCTTGGGTCGCCGAGTCAGCACGAGATCCCGCGGATCGGCTCTCGCGGGCGTGAGAGGCGCGGGCGGCGGGCGTCGTCGCAGGTCAGCACCGTCCTGCCCGGGTGATGTAGGCGGGCGTGGTCCGATGGCGGTCGTGGTGGGCCGGGCCGATGACGGGCGGGCAACGTCGGTAGCATCGGCCCTGCCCATCCGCCGAGCAGGAGGACCATGAGCCAGTCACCCGGGGTCGACCCGAACGTCCCTCCGACGCAGGGGTTCCCGCCGGAGGGCGTCTCCGGCGTACCGGGCGCGGACCGGACGCAGGTCATCTCGTCGGTGGCTCCCGGGGCCACCCGCGCCCTGCCCGCCGAGGACGTCGTCATGCAGAGCGCCGGGTCGACGCAGGTGTTCTCGACGAGCGCAGGGCCCACGCGGATCCTGGGGGCCGTGCCCGACGCGACGCAGGTGGTCGGGTCCGTGTCTGCTCCGACCGAGGCGTTCCCGGCGTTCCGAGCGGACGCGACCCAGGTGGTCGGGACCGTGACGCCGCCGACCACGTCGCCGGACGCGACCCCGGTGGTGTCGGCGATCGAGCCCGAGCGCACGCAGGTCGTGCCCGCCTACGCCGTCGAGGACTGGCTCCCGCCGGGATCCACGCAGGTGATCTCCGCACCTGGTGCCGACGCGACGCAGGTGATGCCCGCGCAGGGTGGGCCGTCCGCCCCGGCCGAGGTGCGACGGACACCGGTGCTCCCGCCGAGCGCCACCCACCACGGCGACCACGCCCGGTATCCCGGTGTCGGGACCGCGGGATCGGCCTCCTCCCCGACGTCCCCGCGGCGCACCCCGCCGCCCGCACCCCGGCAGGCGTACCCGTCCACCCCGCGGTCCGCGCGGCCGGGCCACCCGCCCGCCGCCCCCGTCCGGCCAGCCCCTCCCGCGCAGCAGCAGCCGGCGTGGCAGACGCCCTCGGCCCAGCAGCCGTCCTCCTGGCCGACGTCCCCGCCGGCGCAGCACGGAACCGGCCCGTCCACGACGGCGCCCCGCGCCGCACACGGGCCGGCACGGCCCGCGCCGGCGCAGCCGCCCGTCGCCCCGCAGCGCGCCGTACCGCCGCTGGGGACCGGGCCGCGGGCCGCCGACAGGCGACGTGCCGCGGAGCCGTCGCGCGCCTCGGGGACCGAACCGACGGCCGTCGCCGCGATGGTCGCCGCGGTCGTCGGATTCCTGGTTCCCCTCGTCGGGATCCTCGCCATCGTGCTCGGCGGCATCGGCGCGGACCGGGCCCGACGTCGGGGCACCGCCGGGCGGCGGATGGCGCGCACGGCGACCGTGCTCGGCTCGATCCAGGTCGTCGTCACCACTGCCGTCGTCGTCGGCGGCCTGCTGCTGTGGAACGCCGTCGCGGACGACCTGCGGCGAGGGCTCGACCAGATCGAGGGCACCTCGCTGCCCGAGCTGTCCCTGCCAGACCTCGCGCTCGACGGGCTGACCGGCGAGTGGACGCTCGACGACATCGGCGAGCTCGTCGGGACGGTCGGCCAGGTCGGTGAGCTCGGAGACCTCGCCGACCGGTGCCAGACCGGGGACGTCACCGCCTGCGACGACCTCGTCGGGCAGATCCCCGACGGCCTGCTCCCGACGCCCTGACGCGAGTCAGCGCGGGAAGTTGTGCTGACTCGCGTGGCGCTGTGCTGACTCGCGCCGTGCTGCGCTGACTCGCGGGGACGTGCGCTGAGTCGCGTGGCGGTGCGCTGACTCGCGGGGATCTGCGCTGACTCGCGCTCCGGGCGGTCGCCGTGTCGGGAGGTGCCGGAGCCCCTAGCCTGGGGCGATGGGCAGGCCGGAGCGGGTCGTCATCCACGTCGTCGCGGACTCGACGGGCGACACGGGTGCGCGGGTGGCACGGGCGGTGCGGGCCCAGTACCCGGGCCACGAGCTGGAGATCGTGCGGCATCCGCGGCTGCACAGCCAGGACGGCCTGGACGACGTGGTGGAGCAGCTGCGGGCGGACCCGGGGCCGGCGGTGGTGTTCTGCACGGTGGTGGACGAGGCCCTGCACGCGCAGGTGCTGGACCGGTGCGCGGAGCTGGGCATCCCGTGCGCTGACCTGCTGACGCCGGCCCTGGACGCCGTGGTGGCGCGCACGGGGGCGGCGCCGACGCGGGTGGTGCAGCCGGTGGGGCTGGCGGCGGACTACTTCGAGCGGATCCACGCGATGGAGTTCGCGGTGGCGAACGACGACGGCCACGTGTCGGACGAGAGCCTGCGGGAGGCGCAGGTGGTGCTGGTGGGCGCGTCGCGGACGGGCAAGACACCGTTGTCGATGTACCTGGGCTATCTGGGGTTCCGCACGGCGAACGTGCCGCTGGTGGCGGGCGTGGCACCCCCGGGCGAGCTGTTCCGGGTGGACGGGTGGAAGGTCGTGGGGCTGACGATCGACCCGGAGCGGCTGCTGGCGATCCGTCGTCGGCGGGTGGATCTCATGGGTGCGGGCCTGGCGGACGGTGGCCGCCTGGGCGGGTACGCGGACCTGGCGCGCATCTTCGACGAGCTGGACGAGGTGGCGCGGGTGCAGCGGCGGCTGGGGTGCCCGGTGCTGGACACGACGTCGTTGGCGCTGGAGGAGGCGGCGGGGCGGGTCATCGACCTGGTGACAGCGCGGCGTCGGGCCCATACAGTCCTGAACGAGCACCTCGACATGCCGACGGTCCCTGACGCGCCGGTACCCGACCTGCCGGCGACGTCGCCGGCGTCCGAGACGGAGGCGAGCGATCCATGAGCGACCAGGCCGCGGGCGTGACCGGCGCGAGCACCGTGGGCGGCGCCCGCCCGCGGATGGTGTACGACCTGTCGGAGGGCGGCGCGGACATGAAGCCGCTGCTCGGCGGGAAGGGCGCGGGGGTCGCGGAGATGATCCGCATCGGTGTGCCGGTGCCGGACGGCTTCACGGTGACGACGCAGGCGTGCGTGGCCGCGATGGAGGCGGGCGGGGTGTGGCCGGACGGCCTGTGGGCGGAGATCGAGGCGCACCTGGACGCGTTCGAGGAGCGCACGGGGCGGCGGCTGGGGGGAGCGGAGCGGCCGCTGCTGGTGTCGGTGCGCTCGGGCGCGGTGGTGTCGATGCCGGGGATGATGGACACGATCCTCAACCTGGGAATCTCGGACGAGTCGGTGGTGGCGCTGGCCGAGGAGTCGGGGAGCCCGCGGTTCGCGTGGGACTGCTACCGGCGCTTCCTGCAGATGTACGGCGAGGTGGTCGAGGGCGTCCCGGCGCACGCGTTCTCGGACGAGATCGCGGCGCTGAAGAACCGGCGGGGCGTCGAGCAGGACACCGACCTCACCGTCGAGGACCTCACGGAACTGGTGGGGACGTTCCGCACGGTGGCGCGGCGGCACACGGGCGAGGACCTGCCGACGGACCCGCGCGAGCAGCTGCGCCGGGCGGTGCGGGCGGTGTTCGCGTCGTGGGACACCCCGCGGGCGGGGGTGTACCGGCGGGCGCACGGCATCGCCGACGACCTGGGCACGGCGGTGAACGTCATGCAGATGGTGTTCGGCAACCGGGGCGACACGTCCGCGACGGGGGTGTGCTTCACGCGGAACCCGTCGACGGGCGCGAAGGAGCTGTACGGGGAGTTCCTGGTGAACGCTCAGGGGGAGGACGTCGTCGCGGGCATCCGCACACCCCGTCCCCTCGCGGAGATGGAGCAGGTGCTGCCGGGCGCGTACCGCGAGCTGCTCGACACGATGGCGCGGCTGGAGCAGCACTACGGCGACATGCAGGACATCGAGTTCACGGTCGACGACGAGCACCTCTACCTGCTGCAGACCCGCACGGGGAAGCGCACGGCGGCGGCCGCGCTGAAGGTGGCGCGCGACCTCGTCGCCGAGGGCGTCATCGACCGGGCCACGGCGTTGCGCCGCCTCGAGCCCGGGCAGCTCGACCAGCTCCTGCACCCCGGCCTCGACCCCGACCACGGGCGGACGCCCCTGACGCGCGGGCTGAACGCGTCCCCGGGCGCGGGCGTCGGCCGGCTCGTGTTCGACGCCGACACCGCCGCCGAGCGGGGCGCCGCGGGCGAGCCGGTGGTGCTCGTGCGCTGGGAGACGACGCCGGACGACATCCACGGCGTCATCGCCGCGCAGGCGGTGGTGACGTCCCACGGCGGCATGACGTCGCACGCCGCGGTGGTGGCGCGCGGCATGGGCAAGCCGTGCGTGGCGGGCGCCGGCGACCTGCGCATCGACGTGGAGGCGCGCACCGTCTCCGTGGGCGGCACGGTGCTCGGCGAGGACGACGTCGTCACGGTCGACGGCTCGACGGGCGCGGTGTACGCCGGGGCGCTGGACCTCGTGCCCCCGCAGGTCACGGACGACTTCACGGAGGTGCTCGGCTGGGCCGACGACGTCCGCCGCCTCGGCGTGCGCGCCAACGCCGACACCGGCCCGGACGCCGCGAAGGCGCGCGAGCTCGGCGCGGAGGGCATCGGCCTGTGCCGCACCGAGCACATGTTCATGGACGCGGCCCGGCTGCCCGTGGTGCAGGCCATGATCCTGGCCGAGGAGCCCGCCGAGCGGGCCGCCGCCCTCGACCGTCTCCTGCCCATGCAGCAGGCCGACTTCGAGGAGATCTTCACGGCGATGTCGGGCCTGCCGGTCACGATCCGGCTCATCGACCCGCCCCTGCACGAGTTCCTGCCGGACCTCGTCGAGCAGTCGCTCCTCGTGCAGCGGCTGGAGGACGCCGGGACGACGGGGCCCGAGCTCGACGACGCCCGGACCCTCCTCGCGCACGTGAAGCGACTCAGCGAGATGAACCCCATGCTCGGCACGCGCGGCGTGCGGCTCGCGCTGCTGCACCCCGAGATCGCGCAGATGCAGGTGCGGGCCATCGCCCGGGCGGCGCTCGCGGTCCGGGCCCGGGGCCTTGACCCGCACGTCGAGATCATGGTGCCGCTCGTCGGGTTCGCCGAGGAGCTGCGGCGCATGCGCGACGTCGTCGTGTCGACGTGGGAGCAGGAGGTGCCGGCCGGGGACCTGCCGTACTCCGTCGGGACGATGATCGAGCTGCCGCGGGCCGCGCTCGTCGCGGACGCCGTCGCGGAGCACGCGGACTTCTTCTCGTTCGGCACGAACGACCTCACGCAGACCACGGTCGGCATCTCGCGGGACGACGCCGAGGGGTCGTTCCTGCACACGTACGTGGACGCGGGCGTGGTGCCGGACAACCCGTTCGCGAGCATCGACGTCGACGGTGTCGGGGAGCTGGTGCGTATCGGCGTCGCCAAGGGGCGGACCACCACGCCCGGCCTGAAGACGGGGGTGTGCGGGGAGCACGGCGGCGACCCGGCGTCCATCGCCCTGTTCCACGAGATCGGTCTCGACTACGTGTCCTGCTCGCCGTACCGCGTGCCGATCGCCCGCCTGGCCGCGGCGCAGGTCGCCCTCGGCGACTGACCGCCGCGAGTCAGCGCTGGCTGCCGTGACTCAGCGCAGGCCTCCGCGACTCAGCGCAGGCTGGTCAGTCGCCGCGCTCGATGGCGCCGGCGATGCGCTGCTCGATGGCGTCGGTCGCGGCGTCCGGCAGCGCGATGACGCCCTCCAGCTCCTTCGTGGCGCGCCGGTAGGCGGACTGCCGCTCCGCGGAGGACGCCGCCGGGTCGTCGGCGATGGCGAGGAGCTTCTTCGCGCGGTCCACGGCGCGGCGCTCGGCGTCGGTGAGGTCGGAGGCGCGCCGCCGCCGGGCCTCGGCCTCCGCCACGTCGAACCGTGTCTGCAGGTCGAGGACGGCGGTGCGGTAGCGCTCCAGGCGCTGCCGGTCGCGCAGCTCGGCCAGGTCGTCGGGGCGCAGCGCCTCCGCGTCGCGCCGAGCCCGGTGGAAGTCCACCATGACCTGCTCGCGCATGTCCGTCATCAGCGGGTACTCGAGGATCTTCACGGCGTCGAGCTCGTAGTCGAGCCAGCGCCGCACGGTCTCCTCGTGCACGGCGACGGTGCGGTCGATCTCGCTCGTCAGGGACTCCTCCGCCTGGACGGCGCCCGGCCGGTCCCCGTACCTGAGGCGGTACATCTCGATCTTGTCGCGACGACGGCGGTCGTCCCACCGGCGCAGCCCCTTCGCCCAGCCGCCGAACGCGGCACCGAGCGGGAAGACGAGCCACCAGTAGGAACCGAGGAAGTCCCAGAAGCCGTTCATCACCGCACTCACGATAGTCGTCCCGACGCCGACCGACCCGGGCCGGGGAGGGCGGTCGAGGGTCACGCACCGACACCAGGGCGACCACCAGGTGGGCCCCGGCGCGCGCGCTCCGTGTCGGGTCTAGGCTGGGGGCGTCAACCTCCAACGTCGCGGGCGTCGGCTTGCCCGGGTGCGAACGCTCCCTGGCGCGGCCCCGGCAGCCCGCGAGCCCTGCAAGAAGGAGCATCCGTGGCAAGCATCGAAGCCGTTGGCGCGCGCGAGATCCTGGACTCTCGCGGCAACCCCACCGTCGAGGTGGAGATCGCCCTCGACGACGGCACGTTCGCGCGTGCCGCGGTCCCGTCCGGCGCCTCGACCGGCGCGTTCGAGGCCGTCGAGCGTCGGGACGGCGACAAGGGCCGTTACCTGGGCAAGGGTGTCGAGGGTGCGGTCAACGCCGTCATCGACGACATCGCCCCCGAGCTCATCGGCTACGACGCCGAGGAGCAGCGCCTCATCGACCAGGCCCTCATCGAGCTCGACGGCACCCCGAACAAGGGCAAGCTGGGCGCCAACGCGATCCTGGGCGTCTCGCTCGCCGTCGCCAAGGCGGCCGCGAAGTCGTCCGGCCTGGACCTGTTCCGCTACGTCGGCGGCCCGAACGCCCACGTGCTGCCGGTCCCGATGATGAACATCCTCAACGGCGGCTCCCACGCGGACTCCACCGTCGACTTCCAGGAGTTCATGATCGCCCCGATCGGCGCGTCGTCCTTCAAGGAGGCGCTGCGCTCCGGCACGGAGGTCTACCACGCGCTGAAGAGCGTCCTGAAGTCGAAGGGGTTCTCCACCGGTCTCGGTGACGAGGGCGGCTTCGCCCCCGACCTGCCCTCCAACGTCGCGGCGCTCGACCTCATCCTCGAGGCCATCGAGAAGGCCGGGTTCGCCCCGGGCTCCGACATCGCCATCGCGATGGACGTCGCCGCCACCGAGTTCTTCAAGGACGGCGCGTACCACTTCAAGAACGGCGAGGTGCACTCGACCGAGGACATGATCGCGCTGTACGCGTCCATGGTCGCGAACTACCCGATCGTCTCCATCGAGGACCCGCTGTCCGAGGACGAGTGGGGCGCCTGGACGCAGTTCGTCGCCGAGGTGGGCGACAAGGTGCAGGTCGTCGGCGACGACCTGTTCGTCACCAACCCGGAGCGCCTCGCCCGCGGCATCCAGGAGAAGTCGGCGAACTCGCTGCTGGTCAAGCTCAACCAGATCGGCACCCTCACCGAGACGCTCGACGCCGTGACGCTCGCGCAGCGCAACGGCTTCACCACGATGACCTCGCACCGCTCCGGCGAGACCGAGGACACCACCATCGCCGACCTGTCGGTGGCCACGAACGCCGGTCAGATCAAGACCGGTGCCCCGGCCCGTGGCGAGCGCATCAACAAGTACAACCAGCTCCTGCGCATCGAGGAGGCCCTGGACGACGCCGGCCGCTACGCCGGTCGTTCGGCCTTCCCGCGTTTCCAGGGCTGACACCCTCGCGCCGGCCGTGCGCCGGCGCGGGCCTGCGCGAGCCGGCACTGGTTCCCGCGGGACAGCACAGGACTCGCCGAGTCAGCGCAAGGTCTCGCGAGTCAGCGTGATCCGGCGCGAGTCAGCGCAGGATCGTGCGCAGGCAGCGTGCACGACGACGGTCGGTCACCTTCGGGTGGCCGGCCGTTCCGTCGTTCCGGGCTGGGTCTGCGTCGAGGCACGAGATCGTGCGCTGACTCGGCGAGTCCTGCGCTGACTCGCGCGTGCGTGCGCTGACTCGCGGGGAGGTGCGCTGACTCGCCGGGGCGGGTCCGCGGCGAGGTGGGGACGGTTCGGCACAATCGAGGCGTGCCGTCCCGTCGTCCCGCCGCCCCGAACCCGCGCCCCTCGTCCCGGCCGTCGTCCCGGACGTCCGGGCGGCCGGGTGCCCGGGCCGGCGGCCGCACGCGGTCGACGGGCGCCTCGAAGAGCACGGCACGCACGACGGCGCCCCGCAGCACACGTCGTCCGTCGGGTCCGGCGCGGGACGAGCGGCGCCGCAGCCGGCTCGGCCTGGTGCTGCCCGAGGTCCTCACGGTCCGGCTGCTCGTGCTCGGCGTCGTCGTCCTGCTGGCGTTCGTGCTCATCCTGCCGACGGTGCGCGGCGCGGTGCAGCAGCAGGCGCAGATCGACCGCCTCCAGGCGGAGCTCGACGCGCACGAGACGGAGCGCGCCGCGCTCCAGGACGAGCTGGACCGGTGGGACGACCGGTCGTACGTCATCCAGCAGGCGCGCAGCCGCCTGAACTACGTGGTGCCCGGCGACACGGTGTGGCGGGTCGTCGACGCCGACGCGATCGAGGGCGACGACGCCGCGGACGCCGGGCAGAGCGACGCGCCGACGGTCGCGGCGGCCCCGACGGGGGCGCCCTGGTACGAGGGGCTGTGGGAGTCGGTGCAGGTCACCGACCGGGCGGCCGCGCCGGAGGACCTCCCGTCGCCCGCGGTGTCGCCGTCGGCGCCGGCCGACGGTGACGAGCGCGACGGTGCGGGCGACGCGTCGCCCGCCCCGGACGGGGGAGAATGAACCCGTGACCTCCACGCCTGCCACCGACGACCCGACCGCCGTCACCGCCCACGACCTCGAGGTGCTCGCCGAGCAGCTCGGCCGCGAGCCGCGCGGTGTCGTCGGCATCGCCGCGCGCTGCGTGTGCGGGCGGCCCCTCGTGGTCCGCACCGCCCCGCGCCTGCCGGACGGCACGCCGTTCCCGACGACGTACTACCTGACGCACCCGGGTGCGGTGGCCGCGGCGTCCCGCCTGGAGGCGGACGGCGTGATGAAGGAGATGTCGGACCGGCTGACGCAGGACGAGGAGCTCGCGGCGGCCTACGCCCGGGCGCACGAGCACTACCTGGCGCAGCGTGCGGAGCTGGGGCACGTCGAGGAGATCGACGGGATCTCGGCGGGCGGCATGCCGACGCGCGTGAAGTGCCTGCACGTCCTCATGGGGCACGCGCTGGCCGCGGGGCCGGGCGTGAACCCGCTGGGCGACGAGGCGCTGGAGCGCGTCCGCGACCAGTGGCGTCCGGACCGCTGCTCGTGCTGACCGCGGACCGTCCGGCGGTGTCGTGCCCGGGCCGCGGGCAGGGCGCGCGCGTGTCGGGGCGTGATGAGAGGGTGTGCCGGTGATGAGCAGCACCCGCGTGGCCGCCGTCGACTGCGGCACCAACTCGATCCGACTCCTCGTGGCCGACGTGGCCCCCGACGGCACCCTCGTCGAGCTCGACCGGCGCATGGAGATCGTGCGGCTCGGCCAGGGTGTGGACCGCACCGGCGAGCTCGCGCCCGAGGCGTTGGAGCGGACCCTGGCGGCGACACGCGAGTACGCGAAGGTCGCCGGGGACCTGGGTGCGACGAAGGTCCGGTTCGTGGCGACGTCCGCCACCCGCGACGCCCGCAACCGCGACGTGTTCGTCGCGGGCGTGCGCGCCGCGCTGGGCGTCGAGCCGGAGGTCGTGTCCGGGCAGGAGGAGGCGCTGCTGTCGTTCCGCGGCGCGACCAGCGGCGCCGCGTCGGCCCACCCCGGCCCGTACCTCGTGGTGGACCTCGGCGGCGGCTCGACCGAGCTCGTCCTGGGGACGTCGTCGCCCGAGGCGGCGCTGTCGACGGACGTCGGGTCGGTGCGGCTCACGGAGCGGCACCTGCACTCCGACCCGCCCACCGCGGCCGAGGTCGCGGCGGCCCGCGCGGACGTCGACGCCGCCCTGGACGCCGCCGCCCCGGTGGTGCCGTGGGGCCGCACGGCGACCCTCGTGGGGCTGGCGGGTTCTGTGACGTCGGTGACGGCGCACGCGCTCGGGCTGCCGACCTACCAGCGGGACCGGGTCAACGGCACCGTCCTGACCGTGTCCGACACCCTCGCGGCGTGCGACGACCTGCTGTCCCGGACCCGCGCGCAGCGTCTCGACCTGGGGTTCATGCACCCGGGGAGGGCGGACGTCATCGGCGCGGGGGCGCTCGTGTGGGCGCGGGTCGTGGAGCGGGTGCGCGACGACGTCGCCGCCGCGGGTGGCGCGCTGACGCACGTCGTGACGAGCGAGAGCGACATCCTCGACGGCATCGCGCTGTCGCTGGCCTGACTGCTCCGCGGACGCGGGGAAAGTTCTCCCGGCGTACGGTCGTAGACTGTGAGCATGCCTCAGAACGATCTGTCCTCGGACAACTCTGCCCTGGGCGTGGTGGAGACGACCTCGCGCCCGCGCAAGGTCCCCCGCGTCGTCGTCCTCGGCGGGGGTTCCGTCGGCCTGTACGTGGCGCGCCGCCTGCGCAAGAAGCTCGGCAAGCGCGAGGCGGCCGTCGTGGTCGTCGACCCGCGCCCGTACATGACGTACGCGCCGTTCCTGCCGGAGGCGGGTGCCGGTTCGATCGACGCCCGTGACGTCGTCGCGCCCCACCGTCTCGCGCTCAAGGGCGTCGACGTGCTCCAGGGCAAGGTCGTCCACATCGCGCACGGTGACAAGAAGGTCACGATCTCGCCGGAGGAGGGCCCGGACTACGAGGTCTCCTACGACCACCTCGTCGTCGGTCTCGGCTCGGTCTCGCGCACGCTGCCCATCCCGGGCCTGGCGGAGAACGCGATCGGCTTCAAGAACGTGGAGGAGGCCATCGCGGTCCGCAACCACGTGCTGAACCGTCTCGACGTGGCCTCCTCGACGTGGGACGTCGAGCTGCGCAAGCGGATGCTGACCTTCACGTTCATCGGTGGTGGGTTCGCCGGCATCGAGGCGCTCGCCGAGATCGAGGACATGGCGCGCTACGCGACGCGCAACTACCCGACGATCGAGCCGTCGGACCTGCGCTTCGTCATGATCGAGGGCGCCGGGCGCATCCTGCCCGAGGTGTCGGAGCCGATGGGGCTCTGGGCGCTGGAGGAGATGAAGAAGCGCGGCATCGAGTTCCACCTCAGCACGTTCCTGTCGTCGTGCGTCGACGGCCACGTCGTCACGTCGACGGGCGTCGAGTTCGACACGGACACCCTGGTGTGGACGGCCGGTGTCAAGGCGAACCCCGTCATCAAGGAGGACTCGGACCTCCCCGTGGACCGCATGGGCCGCGTGACGGTGAAGGCGACCCTCCAGGTCGCCACGGAGGACGGCGAGGTCGTCCCCGACGCGTGGGCCGCCGGCGACTGCGCCGCGGTGCCGGACCTGCTGAACCCGGGCTCGTTCTGCCCGCCGAACGCCCAGCACGCGATCCGCGAGGCGAACCAGCTCGCCGACAACCTGGTCGCCACCCTCAAGGGCGAGCAGCCGGTCGAGTACAAGCACAAGAGCGTGGGCGTCGTCGCGTCGCTCGGCCTGTACAAGGGCGTGGCGGAGCTGTTCGGCTTCGTCAAGCTGCGCGGCCCGCTGGCGTGGCTGGCGCACCGCGGCTACCACGTCATGGCGATGCCGACGGGCAACCGCAAGCTCCGCATCCTCGTGGGCTGGATCGGGCAGTTCCTCATGGGTCGCGAGATCGTCTCGCTCGGTTCGCTGCACGACCCGCGCGACGAGTTCCGCAAGGCGTCGGTCCCGCCGAAGCCGGCGGGCGAGAAGGTCGAGCAGAAGGCGCAGTCGTCCGCGGCGGTCGCCGAGAAGGGCTGACCTTCCGTTCGAGGCATGACGGGCGGTCGTGCCCGGTGGGTGTGGTCGCGCCCGGTACCGTGAGGTGCCGGTCGCGGTCGTCGCGCCGGGGGCGACCGCCCGTCGCCGTGTCTCGTCGCCCCCGTAGCCCAACTGGCAGAGGCAGCCGGCTTAAACCCGGCCCAGTCCCGGTTCGAACCCGGGCGGGGGCACGCCGTGCGCAGGGGACGACCTCGTCCCGATAGTTGCCCCAAGCAATCAAGCGGCGTAGCCTCGGTCCGACCCCACCGAGGAAGGCGCACCCGTGGCCCACCACGACGAACCCCACCGCACCGCCATCTACGCGACCGCGCTCACGGCGTTCTTCGCCATCGCGGGTATCGCGATCGTCGACCCGATCCTGCCCGTCATCGGGCACGAGATCGGGGCGAGCACCTGGCAGATCGAGCTGCTGTTCACCGCCTACGTGGCCGTCATGGCGCTCGGCATGGTCCCCGCCACCGTCGCCACCGGACGCTTCGGGTACAAGAAGATCCTCGTCGCCGGGGTGGGGGTCGTGGCGGTCGCCGCCGTCGGTGCCGCCCTCGCCGGCGGCCTCGTCGGCCTGGCCCTGCTGCGCGGTCTGTGGGGGCTGGGCAACGCGATGTTCTTCGTCACCGCCATGGTGCTGCTCGTGTCGCTCGCGAACGACCGCGGCTGGGCCGTCGAGCTCTACGAGACGTGCCTCGGCCTCGGCTTCGCCCTCGGCCCGCTGCTCGGCGGGCTGCTCGGCCAGATCTCGTGGCGCGTCCCGTTCCTCGCGTGCGGCGTGTTCATGGTCGGCGCGATGGTGCTGTCGATCGTCAAGCTCCGCGACCCCGACGAGCGGCCCGCCCCGCTGCGTCACCGGCAGGTCTTCGCGCCCTTCCGGCGGCCCGCGTTCGTCGTGCTGTCCGTCGTCGTGGCCGCCTACAACTTCGTGTTCTTCATCGTGCTGGGCTACACGCCGATCGCGCTCGGCCTCGACGTCGTCCCCCTCGGCCTGGTGTTCACGGGGTGGGGCGTCGGCCTCGCCGTCGGCATCCTCGTCGTCGGGCACCGGCTCGCGCACCGCCTCGGCGCCGTGCAGACCGTCGGTGCCGCGCTCGTCGTGCTCCTCGCCGCCCTCGTCGGGCTCGCGACCTCGCCCGGCACGGCCGTCAGCGTGGTCTGGCTCGTCGTCGCGGGTCTCGCCATGGGCGTGACGAACGCCAACGTCACCGACCTGGCGCTCGGCGTCGGCGACCCCGACCGGCGCGTGACCACCGGCGCGTTCAACCTCGTGCGCTGGGGTTTCGCCGCGCCCGCCCCCGTCGTCGCCGGGCTGCTGGCCGAGCACGTGGGGCTCGCCGCCCCGTTCTGGGTGGGCGCCGGCGTGCTCGTCGTGGGGGTGGCGACGATGCTGCTCCTCGGTCACCGCATCGCGGCTCCCGTGGGGGAGCGGGTGCTCTGGCGGCGGTGGGACGCCGCCGCGGCCGAGGTCGAGGGCACGCCCGCCGAGGCGGCCGCTCAGCTCTGAGTCAGCCCGCGCGATGCCGGCGCTCGGCGTCGGCCGCCGCGTCGCGCAGCGCGTCCAGGACGTGGCCGACCGCCCGCCGTCGGGCGACGTCGGGCCGCAGGACCGCGACGACGTGCCGCACCGCGGGGACCCCCGTCAGGGGCCGCAGGGTCAGCCGGTCGCCGACGGGCGTGGTGAAGCGCGGCAGGATCGCGACCCGGTCGCTCGTCGCGACGAGCGCCTCGACGAGCCGGTTGTCGACGATCCGCTGCCGCACGTCGAGCTGCTCGCCCGTGACCTGCTCGATCCCGATCAGCACCGTGTCGAAGGGGTAGCCGCGGGGCACGCCGACCCACGCGCACCCGGCGACCTGCCGCGCCGACACCGTGCGGTGCCGCGCCAGCGGGTGCGCGGGGGACATCGCGACGTCGAGCGGCTCGTCGGCCAGCGGCACGACGACGAGCCCGTCCGTCCCCGCGGGTCGCACGCTCGTGAGGCTGTGGGCGACGACCACGTCGTGGTCGGCGGTGAGCGCCCCGAACGCGTCCTCGGCGAGGTCGACGTCCGCGAGGCGCAGGTCGACGCCGCCCCCGGCGAGCGCCGCCTCGACGGCGGGCAGGAGGAACGTGGCGGCGCTGGGCAGCGCCGCCACCGAGACGGTGCCGGCGGGGGCGCCGCGGAACGCGTCCCAGCGCGCCTGGACGTCGGCGAGGGCCACCTGCACCTGCACGGCCTCGGCGGCGAGGAGGCGGCCGGCGTCGGTGAGGCGGATCCCGCGGCCGTGGGGTCGGACGAGCTCGGTGCCGAGCTCGCGCTGCGCGGTGCGCAGCTGCTGGGAGACGGCGGACGGCGTGCGGTGGGTGGCGGCGGCGACGGCGGCGACGCTGCCGCGGTCGGCGAGCTCGCGCAGGAGGTCGAGATGACGGACGTCCATGAAGGCAGCCTACCGAGAGGTTCAGGAATGGTTGCTTGTCCTTCATCGACCTGCCGGTGACGATGGCCGTGTGCCCACCCGTCACCGTCTCCTCGCCGTCGTCGTCGCCCTGCTGTGGGGCCTGAACTTCCTCGCCATCGACGCCTCGCTCGCGCACTACCCGCCGATGTTCCTCGTCGCGCTGCGGTTCGCCGTCCTCGCCGTCCCCACCGTCCTCCTCGTCCCGTGGCCCGGGGTGCCCGTGCGCTGGCTCGTCGGCTACGGGCTCGGGTTCGGCGTGCTCCAGTTCGCGTTCCTCTACTGGGGCATGGCCGCGGGCATGCCGGCCGGCCTCGCCTCGCTGGTCCTCCAGATGTCGGGTCCGTTCACGGTGGTGCTCGGCGCGGTGTTCCTGCGCGAGCGTGTGTCGGGACGGCAGGTCGTCGGCATCCTCGTCGCGGTGGCGGGGCTGACGGCCGTCGGCTGGCAGCGGGCCGAGAACGCGGCGCTCCTGCCGTTCCTCCTCACCCTCGCCGGGGCGTTCGGCTGGGCGATCGGCAACGTCAGCAACCGTCTCGCGAAGCCCCGCAGCCCCCTGCACCTCGTGCTGTGGATGTCCGTCGTGCCGCCGCTGCCCATGCTCGCCGTGTCGTGGGTCGTCGAGGGTCGCGACGCCATCTGGACCTCGCTGACCACCTACGACGACGCCGCCGCGTGGTGGGCCGTCGTCGGCCTCGCGTACACGGTGCTGCTCGGCACGGTGGCCGGGTCGGGGCTGTGGACGTGGCTCATGGCCCGGCACCCCGCCGGGGTGGTCGCCCCGTTCTCCATGCTGGTGCCCGTCGTGGGGATGAGCTCGGCCTGGCTCGTGCTCGGCGAGGAGGTCACGCCCGGCGAGCTCGCGGGCGCGCTGCTCGTCGTCGGCGGTGTGCTGTGGGGCAGCCGCCCCGCGCGCACCGCCCGGCCCGGACCCGCCGGGACCGCCGTGCCGGGCACCACAGCGCCCGGGACCGCCGGGCGCGGGCCCGCGGAGCCGGTGTCGCCCGCCGGGGCCGCCGCCGCGCCGGGGCACCGGGACCCGGACGGCCGGCTTCTGCCCGTAGCAGAACGGTGACGGCCGGGGCGCGACGCCCGTCCGTGCCGCGAGCCCCGGGGGTAGCGTCGAGCCCATGACGCCGGTGACGACGACCCCCGCCGAGCCCGGTGCGCCCGGGGCGGCCCGGGGCGCGCGCGAGCCCCTGCTGCGCCACCTCGTGGGCGGCATCCTGCGCCGGGCGCGGCTCGCGCAGGGCCGGACGCTCCAGGAGGTCGCGGCGACCGCGCGCATGTCCACCGCGTACCTGTCGGAGGTCGAGCGCGGCCGCAAGGAGGCGTCGTCGGAGATGCTCGCCGCGGTGTGCGGCGCGCTCGGCATCCGCCTCGTCGACCTCGTCGCCCAGGCGCACGACGCCCTGGCGGCGACGACGCACGCGGACCGGCGCGGGGTGCGGGTCCTGACCTCCACGGCGTCCCCGGTGCGCACCCTGCGGACCGGCCCCGCGCCGGCCCGGCCCGTGGACGGGACCGTGCTGCTCGCGGCCTGACGCCGCACCCCGGACGCCGCACCGCAGGCGCCGCACCGCGGGCGCCGCACCCCGGGTGACGAGCGCCGGAGCACCGACGGCCCGGCGGCACCCGGTGGGGGCGGCGCCGGGCGCGCCCGTCAGGCCGCGGCGGTGAGCTTGCGCGACGTCACCACGGTGTCCGCGATCCCGTAGTCGACGGCCTCGCGGGCCGTCAGCACGAGGTCGCGGTCGGTGTCCGCCCGGAGCTGGTCGACCGACCGGCCGGTGTGGCGGGCCAGGACCTGCTCGGTCTCGGCGCGCAGCCGCAGCACCTCGCGGGCCTGGATGGCGAGGTCGGAGACGGTGCCGCGCCCCTCGGCGGACGGTTGGTGCAGCAGCACCCGGGAGTGCTCCAGCATCGTCCGCTTGCCCGGCGTCCCGGCGGCGAGCAGCACCGCCGCGGCGGACGCCGCCTGACCCATGCAGGTCGTCGTGACGTCGCACCGCACGAACTGCATCGTGTCGTAGATCGCGGTCATCGCGGTCGCGGAGCCGCCGGGGGAGTTGATGTACAGGTGGACGTCCTGGTCGGGCGACTCCGACTCCAGGTGCAGCAGTTGGGCCATGACGACGTTCGCGACGCCGTCGTCGACCTCCGTGCCGAGGAAGACGATGCGTTCGCGCAGCAGGCGGCTGAAGACGTCGGCGTAGCGCTCGCCGAGCGGGGTCCGCTCGACGACGTGGGGGACGGTGTAGCCGGTCATCACAGGCCCGCCTTCCGGCCGGGGGCGGCGGGACGGACGTCGTCGACGTGCTCCACGACGTGGTCGATCAGCCCGTACTCGCGCGCCTCGGCGGCCGTGAACCAGCGGTCGCGGTCGCTGTCGGCCGCGACCTGCTCCACGGTGCGGCCGGTGTGCTTCGCGGTCAACTCGTGCACGAGGCGCTTGGTGTGCTCGAGGTTCTCCGCCTGGATCGCGATGTCGACGGCCGTCCCGCCGATGCCGGCGGACGGCTGGTGCATCATCACGCGGGTGTGGGGCAGGGCGTAGCGCTTGCCCCTCGTGCCGGCGGTCAGGAGGAACTGGCCCATGCTGGCGGCGAAGCCGAAGCCGACGGTGACGACGTCGTTCGGCAGCAGCCGCATCGTGTCGTGGACGCCGAGCCCGGCGCTGACCGAGCCGCCGGGCGAGTTGATCCAGAGGGCGACGTCGGCGGTCGGGTCCTCCGCGGACAGCCACAGGAGCTGGGCGCAGACGCGGTTCGCGACGGCGTCGTCGACCTCCTGGCCGAGGACGACGATGCGCTGGTGCAGGAGACGGGCGGCGAGCTGGTCGTCGAGGGTGGACGGGGTGGGGGGTGCGGGTGCGTTCATGGCTCCACCGTCCGCCGCTCGCGCCCGGGCCGGAAGCCTGCTCTGCCCCGGGCGGATCCGCCACCGGCAGAAGGGGTGCCCCGCGGGGCGCTCAGACGGCGTCGTCCCCGAACACGGGGAACGCGTTGAAGTGGATCTGCACCGGGGCGGCGCCCTCGACGCCCTCCTGGCCGCGCAGCGTCTCGGTGGCGGTCTCCAGGAGCTCCTGGAGCTGCTCGACGACGCCGGCCAGCTGCTCGGGCGTCGCCCAGAGCGAGATCGTGCTCAGGGTGGTGGCGTCCTTCCAGGCGTCGTAGCGCGGGTCGGCGCCCGGTCCCTGCTCCATGACGTCGAGCAGCCGCCAGATCTTGGCCTGGCGGGCGCGCTCCAGCTCGCCGTTGACGAGCGACTTCGCCGACCGGGTCCCGAGGTCGTCGTCGGGGTCCGACGAGATCGAGTACCCCCCGGGCGCCGTCTCCCACCAGCGCTCGCGCGCGGTGCCCTTGCCCTCGACCTCCCGCACGAACCCGTGCCGCTCGAGCTGGCGCAGGTGGTAGCTGGTCGAGCCGCTCGACTCCCCGACGAGCTCGGCCAGGCCGCTCGCCGTGAGCGAACCGTGCCGCTGGAGCAGGTCGAGGATGCGCAGGCGCAGCGGGTGGGAGAGCGCCTTGAGGCGTTCCGGGCCGAGCGGCTGGCGGGTGGTCCCGGTGTGCGGTGCGGAGCCTTCCGCCGGTGCGGGGGCCTCGACCGGTGCGGGCGTGTCGCTCATGCCCCGACCGTACTCGTCCACCCGCTCACCGCAGGCCGAGCGGGTGGACCTGGGCGGCGTTGTCGCGGCGCAGCTCGTCCGCGGTGCGGAGCTGCTCCGAGCGGGCTGTGGTGGTGGCGGCGCGGCGGGCACGGCGCTCGTCCCGGGCGGCGGTCGCCGTCGCGAGGCGGGCGGCGGCCACGACGAGCAGGCGCCCGGTGGTGTCGAGGGCGCGGGCGGCGGCACCGGGGTGGTGCGGGGTGCGGGTGCTCGGGGCGGCGGTGCGGGGGAGCGACGGGCTGGTCAGGGCGATCATGGCGGGCTCCTCGGGCGGTGGTGGTGGCTGGTGAGCACCACGATAGAACCGCAAAGAACTCTTTGCAAGCGTTTCTTTGCAACTGGTCGCGACCGGGTTCCCGCCCGTCCGCCGGGCAGGGCGGCACCACGTCGTCGCCTGCGGGAACCGGAGCCACGTAGGCTCCGTTGTGCACCCCGTACGACTGAGCCGTCGTGCACCTCCCACCCCCCTGGAGTGAGCGTGTTCCGCCTTGCCCGCCTGTCCCTGGCGAACCGTGCCCTGGTCGCCCTGGTCACGGTCGCGATCTTCGCCTTCGGCGCACTGAGCCTGACCTCCCTCAAGCAGGAGCTCATCCCGTCCCTCGAGCTCCCCGCCGGCGTCGTCCTGGCGACCTACCCCGGCGCGTCCCCCGAGGTCGTCGAGCAGGACGTCACCGAGACCCTCGAGGCCGCCGCCCAGGGCGTCGAGGGCATCGAGTCCATCAGCTCGACCGCGTCCACCGGGGTGTCGACCACCATGGTCGAGTTCACCTACGGCACCGACATGGACGCCGCCACCCAGCGCCTCACCACCGCGGTGACGCGCGTCCAGGGACAGCTCCCCGACGACGTCGAGCCGCAGGTCATCACCGGCTCCCTCGACGACCTCCCCGTCATCCAGATCGCCGCGTCCGGCGGGGACGACCTCGCCGCGCTGGCGGACGAGATCGAGACCGTCCTCGTGCCCGCCCTGGAGGAGGTCGACGACGTCCGTTCCGTCGCCGTCACCGGCGCCGTCGCGGACCAGGTGCGCGTCGACGTCGACACCGACGAGCTGGCGGAGCAGGGTCTGACGCTCACGCAGGTCACCGACGTCCTCGCCGACCACGGCGTCGTGCTGCCCGCCGGCACCGTCACCGAGGACGGCGCCACCTACTCGCTCCAGGCCGGCACCCGCCTCGCGAGCGTCGAGGAGCTGGAGGACGTCCCGCTCGTCCCGAGCGCCACCGCCACCACCGGGTCGTCCGACGGCGCCGGGACGACCGGCGGCACCGACACCGGTGCGACCGTCCCCGACGGCGCGGGCGACCAGGCCGCGACCGGCGGCACCGCCGGCACCACGCCGTCCACCGACGGCGGCCAGGGCTCGGACGTCACCGGCCTGCCCGACGCGAACGCGCCGCCCGCGCTGCCCGAGCCGGTGCGCCTCGGCGACGTCGCTGACATCACCGTCGAGCCCACCGAGGCGACGTCCTACTCGCGCCTCGACGGCGAGCCGTCCCTCGGCGTCGCCATCACCAAGACCCCCCAGGGCAACACCGTCGACGTGTCGCACGCCGTGCAGGACGCCATCGCGGACAACGCCGACGTGCTGGAGGAGGCCGGCGTCACGACCGCCGTCGTGTTCGACCAGGCGCCGTTCATCGAGGAGTCCATCGAGGGTCTCGCCACCGAGGGCGGGCTCGGCCTCGTCTTCGCCATCCTCATCATCCTGGTGTTCCTGCTGTCCGTGCGGGCCACCGCCGTGTCCGCGGTGTCCATCCCGCTGTCGCTCGCCACGGCGTTCCTCGTCATGCAGACGACGGGCTACACCCTCAACATCCTCACGCTCGCCGCGCTCACCATCTCCATCGGCCGCGTCGTCGACGACGCGATCGTCGTCATCGAGAACATCAAGCGGCACCTGTCGTACGGCGAGGACAAGTCGGAGGCGATCCTCACGGCCGTGCGCGAGGTCGGCGGCGCCATCGCGGCGTCCACGATCTGCACCGTCGCGGTGTTCCTCCCGCTCGGCCTGGTGTCCGGCATGACGGGCGAGCTGTTCCGGCCGTTCGCGTTCACGGTCGCCATCGCGATGCTCGCCTCCCTGCTCGTGGCGCTCACCATCGTCCCGGTGCTCGCCTACTGGTTCGTCAAGCCGCCGAAGGGCGCCGCCGAGGCCACCGACGGCGGGGCGTCGATCCGCGAGGCCGCGGAGGCCAAGGAGCGTCGCGGCCTGTGGCAGCGCGCGTACGTGCCCAGCCTCGGCACGGCCCTGCGCCACCCGTGGATCACCGTGCTCGTCGCCGTCGCCATCCTGGCCGGCACCCTCGCGCTCGTGCCGCGCCTCGAGACGAACTTCATCGGCGACTCCGGGCAGGACACCGTCACCGTCACGCAGACGTTCGCCGACGAGGCCTCCCTGGCCGCGCAGGACGACGCCGCCCGCGAGATGGAGGACGCGCTCGCCGCCGTCGACGGCGTGGCGACGATCCAGACGACCGTCGGCACCGCCGACGCCGCCCAGGCCGCGTTCTTCGGCGGGGGCGGGGCGTCCGCGACGTTCTCGATCACGCTGGACGAGGACGCCGACGGCGTCGCCGTGCAGGACGAGGTCCGCGCCGCCGCGGAGGAGCTCGCGGACACCGCACCCACGACCGCCGTGTCCGTCGCCGGCGGCGACTCCGGGTTCGGCTCCACCACCATCGACCTCGTGGTCCGCGCCCACGACACCGACGACCTCGCCACGGCCGCCGACGCCGTGCAGGCCGCCGTCACCGACCTCGACGGCGTCGCGGAGGTCGCCAACGACCTCGCCACGTCCCGCACGATCCTCCAGGTGCAGGTCGACCGGGAGGCCGCGGCCGAGGTCGGGCTCACCGAGACGCAGGTCGCCGGGATCGTCGCCAGCACGATGAACCCCGAGCAGACCATCGGCGAGGTCGACCTCGGCGAGGGCCCGCTCGAGGTCGTCGTCGTGTCCGGCGAGGCACCCGCCACCGTCGCCGAGATCGAGGACGTCGAGATCCCCACGGCCACCGGCCTCGTCCCGCTCACGGACGTCGCGACCGTCGAGGAGGTCGACACCCCGGCGTCCATCAGCCGCGTCGACGGCGAGCGGTCCGCGACCGTGTCGATCACCCCCGACGCGCAGGACATCGGCACCCTGTCGACCGAGGTCACGACCGCCGTCGACGGCCTCGACCTGCCCGCCGGGGCGTCCGTCGAGGTCGGCGGTGTCGCGGCCGACCAGGAGGAGGCGTTCGCCGACCTCGGCCTCGCCCTGCTCGCGGCGATCGCGATCGTCTACCTGATCATGGTCGCGACCTTCAAGTCGCTCGTGCAGCCGCTGCTGCTGCTCGTCTCGGTGCCGCTGTCCGTCACCGGCGCGCTCGTCGCTCTGCTCGTCACGGACACCCCGCTCGGCGTCGCCGCCCTCATCGGGGCGCTGATGCTCGTCGGCATCGTCGTGTCCAACGCGATCGTGCTCATCGACCTCATCAACCAGTACCGCGTCCGTGGGCGCGACCTGGACGAGGCGGTGCGCGAGGGCGCCCGCAAGCGGCTGCGGCCCATCGTCATGACGGCGCTCGCCACCATCGGCGCGCTCACCCCCATGGCGCTCGGCCTCACCGGCGGCGGGGCGTTCATCTCGCAGCCGCTCGCGCTCGTCGTCATCGGCGGCCTCGTGTCGTCCACGCTGCTCACGCTGCTCGTCCTGCCCGCCCTGTACGTGCTGGTCGAGGGGCGCAAGGACCGCCGGGCCGCCCGGCGCGCGAAGCGGGCGGCACGCCGCGACGCCAAGCAGGAGGCCCGCGACGTGGAGCGCCGTGACCGGGAGGCCGCCCGCGCGGCGAGCCGCGTGGACGGCTGACGCGACCCCGGAGGTGCCGGTCCGGCGGCCACGGCCACCGGACCGGCACCCTGCCGACCCGCCGCGATTCGCCCCGCCGGGAACCTGACGCGCCCCCGGCGCGTTGCCTAGGATGGATTCACGGCCAGCGACCCGGCTCTGCCCGCCCGACGACCCGTCGGGGGACACCCGGCAGCCGCGACCAGGAGGAGCTCATGAGCAACCCCGTCTTCTCGAACAGCGACGTGTTCGGCGAGCCGCGGCGTGACGCACGCGGTGGCACGGCGACGGCGTCGCGCCCGGCGCAGTACGGCCAGTACGGGCAGTACGGTGCCCAGGCTGCCGACGCCGCGTCGCTGCAGAACATGTACGAGGCGCCGTCGGCCACGCCGGCCGACACCCAGCGCCTGACGTACACCGACGTCATCATGAAGACCGCCGGGCAGTTCGCCCTGCTCGTCGTCATGGCGGCCGTCAGCTGGTCCCTCGTCGACACCGTGCCCATGCTGTGGGTCGGCGGCATGATCGTCGGCCTCGTGCTCGGCCTGGTCAACGCCTTCAAGAAGAACCCGAGCCCGGTGCTCATCACCCTGTACTCGATCGCGCAGGGTGCGTTCCTCGGCGGCATCTCCGCGTTCTACGAGGCGCAGTCCGACGGCATCGTGCTCCAGGCCGTGCTCGCCACGCTCTCCGTGTTCGGTGCCGCGCTCGCCCTGTTCAGCTCCGGCAAGGTCCGCGTCACCCCCAAGTTCACGCGGTTCCTGCTCATCGGCATGGTCGGCTACCTCGTCTTCTCGCTGGTCAACATGATCCTCGTGTGGACCGGCGTCCTCGACGGCTGGGGCATGCGCGGCGGCACGCTCGGCATCATCATCGGCCTCGTCGCCGTCGTGCTCGCGTCGATGTCCCTCATCGTCGACTTCGACGCCATCAAGCGCGGCGTCGAGGGCGGCGCCCCCGCCAAGTACGCCTGGTCGGCGGCGTTCGGCCTCATGGTCACGCTCATCTGGCTCTACCTGGAGCTGCTGCGCCTCATCGCCATCCTGCGCGGCGGCGAGTGACCTCCGGCGCCTGACGGCACCCCACCACGACGGCCGGGCACCTCGCACGAGGTGCCCGGCCGTCGTCGTCCCCGCCGCGCGGGAGGCTCGCGCGAGCCGGTCAGGAGCGGTGCGGCGTGCGGAACGAGCGGTGGTCGACCGGCTCGGCCTCGGCGCGGATCACGTGCATGACCGCGTTGATGAGCGCCAGGTGGGTGAACGCCTGCGGGAAGTTGCCCAGGTGGCGGCCGGTGTGCGGGTCGATCTCCTCGGCGTACAGGTTGAGGGCCGACGAGAACGACAGCAGCCGCTCGCACAGCGACCGCGCCCGGTCGATCTCGCCGATCTCGCACAGCGCGGACACCAGCCAGAACGAGCAGATGGTGAACGTGCCCTCCTCACCGCTGAGGCCGTCGTCGGTCTCCTCCACGCGGTAGCGCAGCACGAGGCCCTCCTCGGTGAGCTCGTCCGCGATGGCGAGCACCGTGGCGCGCACCCGCTCGTCGTCCGGCGGCAGGAACCGCAGCAGCGGCACCAGCAGCAGCGACGCGTCGAGGGCGTCGTCGCCGTACCGCTGGGTGAACACGCCGCGCTCGTCGACACCCTTCGCACAGATGTCGGCGTGGATCTCGTCGGCGAGCTTCTGCCACTGCTCCGCGAAGTCGGGCTCGTCGTAGAGGCGGGCGAGGCGCGCGCCGCGGTCGAGCGCGACCCAGCACATGAGCTTCGACGACGTGAAGTGCTGCGGCTCGCCCCGCACCTCCCAGATGCCGCGGTCGGGCAGGTGCCAGTGCTTCGCGGCCTCCTCCACCTGCCGCTTGAGCACCGGCCACAGCGCCTCGGGGAGCTGCTCACGGTTGCGGGTGTGCAGCCACACCGAGTCCAGCACGGCGCCCCACACGTCGTGCTGGCTCTGGTCGTAGGCGCCGTTGCCGACACGCACGGGGCGCGCGCCCTCGTACCCGGTGAGGTGGGAGAGCTCGTGCTCGGTGAGGTCCTCCTCCCCACCGACGCCGTACATGATCTGGAGCTGCTTGTTGTCCCGGCACGCGTCGAGGATGAACGCGAAGAAGTCGTTCGCCTCCCGGTCCAGCCCCAGGGTGTACAGGCCCCACAGGGCGAACGTGGAGTCGCGGATCCACGCGTAGCGGTAGTCCCAGTTGCGCTCGCCGCCGGGCGTCTCCGGCAGGGACGTCGTGGCCGCCGCGAGCAGGGCGCCCGTCGGGGCGTACGTGAGGCCCTTGAGGGTGAGGGCGGACCGCTGCAGGAAGATGCGCCACGGGTGGTCGGGGAACGCGCCCTGCGTGATCCAGTCGCGCCAGAACTGCTCCGTGCGCCACATCTTCTCGACGGCCTCCGCCCACGACGACGGGGCGGGCAGCGGGGACCAGGACAGCGCCACGAAGTGCGTGTCACCCTCCTCGAGGCGGGAGCGGGCCTGCACGCGCCGGCCCTCCAGCCCGAACCGCAGCGAGGACGACAGCCGCAGGTCCGGGTTCGCGTGACCCGTGCGCGCCACCATCGTCGAGTAGCCGTCGCCCACGTACTCCCAGTCGGCCTCCCCGCGCGCGTAGTCCGGCATGGGGGAGCACACGACCTCCAGGTCGACCGTGCCGGACACGCACTTCACGGTGCGCAGCAGCACGTGCTCCGCGTCGTGGTCGGTCGGGGTGCGCTTGTGCGTGCCGGACCGCTCCTCGACGTTGTGCCACGGCCCCATGACCATCGCGTCGCGCACCACCAGCCAGCCGGTGGACGTCTGCCAGGTGGTCTCCAGGATGAGCGTGCCGGGCAGGTAGCGGCGCGCGACCGGGACCCGCACCCCGTGCGGCCCCACGCGGAAGTGGCCGGCACCGCGGTCGAGCACGGCGGAGAAGATGCTGGCGGAGTCGGGCCGCGGCACGCACATCCACTCCACGGCGCCGCTCGGGGCCACCAGGGCGTTGGTCTCGCAGTCGGACAGGAAGGCGTAGTCCGCGATCGACGGGAACGTGCTGCGGCCGTCGGGCCGGGGCGGGGCCTGGAAGTCGAGCGTCATGGGACCAGGGTGCGACGTGCGGGGGCGCGCGCGCCAGCCGCGACCGCCCTGCGGCGAGAAGATTCACACGCTCGTGACGTGGCGCGCCGACGGGCAGGTGGCACGCACCGCGGCGCGCCCCGGGCGGCCGCCGGGAAGAAAGTCTCACGACGCGTGTCGATCCTCCGGTTCCCCGTTCGACCTGGGGGTGAGAGGGTCCCACCGAGGGGCCTTCACCGACGAGGGGACGATCATGGCCAAGTACATGCTGATCATGCGGGGCACCGACGAGAGCCAGGCGGCGTTCGAGAGCTCGGACATCAGCTTCGACGAGATGCTCGCCACGATGGGCCGCTACAACAACGAGCTCATCGAGGCCGGCGTGCTCGTCGCCGCCGAAGGGCTGGACGACCCGTCGCAGGGCGTCGTCGTCGACTACTCGACGCCCGAGCCGACCGTCACCGACGGCCCGTACGGCGAGACCAAGGAGCTGTTCAACGGCTTCTGGATCCTCGACGTCGCGACGAAGGACGAGGCCGTCGCCTGGGCGAGGAAGGCGCCGCTCGCCGGACCGGGCATGAAGGTGGAGATCCGCCGCGTCCCGTCGATCGACGAGTTCCCGGCGGACAACGAGTACGTGCAGGCCGAGCGGGCGTGGCGCGAGCGCGCCGGCCAGCTCTGAGCGCCGCCACCCGCGACGAGCCACGACGAGGGACGGACCGACCGTGACCGGCGCCGACGGGGGCGAGGCCGCCGCACGCCGCGCCGTGGAGACGACCTGGCGGATGGACTCCGCCCGGATCGTCGCCGCGCTCGCGCGGTACACCGGCGACCTCGCCCTCGCGGAGGACGTCGCGTCCGAGGCGCTCACCGAGGCGCTCGTCGCGTGGCCCCGCGACGGCGTGCCGCGTGATCCCACGGCGTGGCTCCTCACGACGGGGCGACGTCGCGCCATCGACGCGTTCCGTCGTCGGTCCGGGCGCGACGAGCGGTACGCCACGCTGGGCCGGGACCTGCCCGAGGGCGGCGCCCACGCGGGCGGGTCGCTCGTGGCGGACGAGGACCCGGACCTGCTGTGGGACCCCGACGTCATCCCGGACGACCGGCTCGCGCTGATCTTCACCGCCTGCCACCCGGTGCTGTCCACGCAGGCACGGGTCGCGCTCACGCTGCGCGTCGTCGGGGGCCTGTCGAGCGAGGAGATCGCCCGCGCGTTCCTCGTCCCGACCCCCACCGTGCAGGCCCGCATCACCCGCGCGAAGAAGACGCTGGCCGCCGCGCGGGTCCCGTTCGAGGTGCCGCCGGAGGCCGACCGGCCCGAGCGGGTCGGGTCCGTCCTGCAGGTGGTCTACCTGATCTTCACGGAGGGGTCGTCCGCCACGAGCGGCGACGACTGGATGCGGGCCGACCTCGCCCGCGAGGCGGTCCGGCTGGCGCGCGTGCTCGCGCGTCTGCTGCCGGACGAGCCGGAGGTCGCGGGGCTGCTGGCCCTGCTGGAGCTGACCGCCGCCCGGTTCCCGGCCCGCACCCGCCCCGACGGCTCCCCGGTGCTGCTCGCCGACCAGGACCGCAGCCGGTGGGACGTCGGCGCGATCCGCCGCGGCCGGGCCGCGCTGCGCCGGGCCGTCGTCGTCGGGCGCGGGCTGGGCCCGTACGGCCTGCAGGCCGCCATCGCGGAGCAGCATGCGGTGGCCCGCTCCGTCGAGGACACCGACTGGGAACGGGTCGTGCTGCTCTACGAGGCGCTCGGGCAGGTCGCACCGTCACCCGTCGTCGAGCTCAACCGCGCCGTCGCCGTGTCCATGGCGTCCGGCCCGGCCGCCGCCCTGCCCCTGGTCGACGACCTCGTGGCACGGGAGGTGCTGTCCGGGTCGTACCTGCTGCCGAGCGTCCGGGGCGAGCTCCTCGCCCGCCTGGGCCGCACCGACGAGGCCCGCGCCGAGCTGGCGCTCGCGGCCCGGCTGTGCGGCAACGCCCGCGAGCGGGGGGTGCTGGAGGGCAAGGCAGCGGCGCTGTAGCCGCCGGTCAGTCGGCGGCCGGCTCCGCCGCCGGTGCGGGGGCGGGCAGGGCCGGGTGCCGGTGGGACCGGTGGTCGGCGGTGTAGTGGGAGCGGCGCAGCAGCATCGCGACGAGCATCGCGAGCAGCATGGCCCCGTGCCCGACGGTGTGGAGGACGTCGACGGAGAGGAGTCCCGCGGCGACGGGCACGGCCAGCAGGGCGAAGGGCGCGACCATCGCCGCGGACATCTCGACGATCATCCGGGTGCCGTGGCGGCGGACCGCCATCCACGCGGCCATGCCGACCGTCATGTCGAGGACCATGAGCGCCGCGTCGGCACCGGCGTGCTCCGCGCGTCCGGGCCAGGCCAGCGTCCATGCCCAGCCCAGAAGGAACATGCCGGCGAACATGGCCAGCACCATCTCCAGGTAGTGGAGGGTGAGGCGCCGTGCGGCGGTCCGGGAGCTGTTCATGACGATCCTCCGTTGCTAAACGCGAGAATGTTCGCATCAGCAGGTTATGGCGCGTCCTGTGCGTAACGCAAGAGGTTTCGCTTTAGCATCACCCGCGTGAGCGACGGCAAGGAGATGCGGCGGCCCGGCGGTCGCTCGGCGCGGGTCCGGGCCGCGGTCCACCAGGCGACGCTGGAGCTGCTGGAGGAGCGCCGGTGGGAAGAGATCTCCATCCCTCTGGTCGCCGAGCGTGCCGGGGTGCACCAAGCCACGCTGTACCGCCGCTGGGGGACGATGCCCGCCCTGCTCGACGACGTCGTCGACGAGTGGTCGTCGACCACCGCCGCGCTGCCGGACACCGGCACGCTGCGCGGCGACCTCGAGGTCTACGCCGCGGCCGTCGCCGCGCCGCTCCAGGACTCGCTCGTGCCCTTGATCCTGCGGGCCGTCGTCCTCGAGATCCGCCCCGGCGAGCCGCGCACCCCAAGCCGGGCGTTCCGCGAGCGCGAGCGGCAGCTCCAGGCGATGCTCGACCGTGCGCGGGACCGGGGTGAGCAGGTGCCGACGCTCGCCGAGCTGCTCGAGGTCGTCGTGGCGCCCCTGTACTTCTACGCCTTGTTCTCCGTTCCGCTGCCGGCCGCGGACGCCGGCCGGCTGGTCGACCGGCTGCTCGGCCTGGTCGGACAGAAGGCCTAGGCCGGGCGGGCCGCGCGCCGCCGCGGGAGCGTCGCCACGGCCACTCCGGCCAGGGCGACCGCGCCGCCCGCCAGCGCCGCCGCCTGCGGGACCTCGCCGAGCGCCGCCCAGGACAGCAGGACCGTCAGCGGCGGCACGGCGTACGTCGCCGCGGCCGTGCGGCCCGCCGTCGTGCGGCGCAGCACGTACGCCCACGTGGTGAACGCGATCGCGGTGGGGAACACGCCCAGGTAGACGATCCCGAGCACCGCCGAAGGCCGCGCGTCCGCGAGCTGGTCGACCAGCGCCGGCAGGAACGGCAGCGCCGCGACGGTGCCGGCCAGGCAGCCGAGCCAGGTCATGGTGAGGGCGTCCAGGTGCGGCAGCAGCCGCTTCTGAAGGGTCGCGGACCCGGCGTACAGCACGGCGGCGGCCAGGCCGAGCAGCACGCCGGCGACGTCGAAGCGGCCCGACGGCGTCGACACCGCGATCACCACCACCCCGGCGAGCGCGGCGGCCATCCCGACGAGCAGCCGCCGCGGGAAGCCCTCCCCGAGCAGGGAGCCCGCGAGGAGCGCCACGAGCACGGGCGCGATGCCGACCAGCAGGGCCGTCGTGCCGGCGTCGAGGTGCTGCTCCGCGGCGTTGAGGGCCAGGTTGTAGAAGCCGAACCAGGCGACGCCCCAGGCGGCCACCAGGGCGAGGAGGCGGCCCCGGGGGAACCCCGCGACCCCGGAGGGAGCGCCGCCCGCGGTGCGTGCGGCGGACCGGCGACGGCGCAGCGCGACCACGCCGAGCAGCACGGTCAGGGCCGCCGACCCGACGGCGACCCGACCGAGGGTGAGCGGACCGGGTGCGACGTCGTGCCCGACCGCGCGGATCCCGACGAAGGCCGACGCCCACAGCACGACGGTGACGACCATCGCGGCGACCGTGCGGGCCGACGTCCCCGACGACGGCGCGCCCGGGCCCGACGGGGAGGCGGGCACGACGACCGGGGCGCCGGGGGAGGCGTCGAGGCCGGGGACGGTCCGGGGAGGCTGAGCGGGCGTCGTGGTCGTCATGGCACGATCGTCGCCCCGTCGACCGTTCAGCACCAGTCCCGATCACTTCCGGATCGTTCAGTGCGACTGTATGGTCGAGACATGCTCGACGTGCACCGGCTCCGCATCTTCCGCTCCGTGGTCGCCAGCGGCTCCGTCGCCGCCGCCGCCGAGAACCTCGGCTACACACCCTCCGCCGTCAGCCAGCACGTCACCGCCCTCGCCCGCGAGACCGGCCTCACCCTCCTCGAACGCTCCGGACGCGGCGTCCGACCCACCGCCGCCGGACTCGCCCTCGCCGCCCAGGCCGACCGCGTCCTCGCCCGCCTCGGCGAGGCCGAGACCGTCGTCGCCGACCTCCGCGCCGGCCGCACCGGCACCCTGTCCGTCGCCTACTTCGCCTCCGTCGGCGCCGCCTGGATGCCCCGCGTCGTCCACCGCCTCACCACCGACTACCCCGGCGTCCGGCTCGACCTCGCCCTCGCCGAGACCATCGCCGACCGCGTCGAGGACCGCCCCGACGTCCAGGTCGTCGTCGCCTACGACGGCTACGACCCCGGCCGCGGCTTCACCGCCCACCACCTCCTCGACGACCCCTACGTCGCCGTCCTGCCCACCGACCACCCCCACGCCGGCCGCGCCGAGATCGAGCTCGCCGAGCTGCGCACCGAACGCTGGATCGACAACGACTTCGCCCGCGGCTGGTGCCGCCGCAACCTCCTCGAGGCGTGCCACGCCGCCGGGTTCCGCCCCACCTTCCACGTCGAGGCCCACGACTACCCCACCGCCGTCGCGTTCGTCCGCGCCGGCATCGGCATCACCGTCCTGCCCCGCCTCGGCGCCGCCCAGCTCCCGCCCGGCGTCGTCGCCGTCCCCGTCGTCCGGCCCACCCCCGTCCGCGCCCTGTACGCCCTCGTCCGCGACGGCCTCACCGCCAGCCCGCCCGCCCGCACCGCCGTCGCCGAGCTCCTCGCCCAAGGACGTTCCGCCACCAGCGAGATCACAGGCGCGCGCACGGCCCCCGCACCCGTCTCCGCGTAGGCTGGACGGCGCACTGCCGCCGGACGACCGGCGGCCCCCCGACCCCGTGAGGTACACCGTGACCACGCTGCCCACCGCCACCGGCACCTTCGGCGACAAGCCCGTCATCACCTTCCCGACGCCCGAGGCGCCCGCCGGCCTCCAGGTCCAGGTTCTCGTCGAGGGCACCGGCCCCGTCGTCGACGCCGGCCGCACCATCGTCGTCAACTACCTCGGCCAGACCTGGGGCGGGGACGTCTTCGACAACTCCTACGACCGCGGCGCCACCATCGACTTCCCCATCGGCGTCGGCGCCGTCATCGGCGGCTGGGACAAGGGCCTCGTCGGCCGCAACGTGGGCGACCGTGTCCTGCTGTCCATCCCCGCCGAGCACGGCTACGGCCAGCGCGGCGTCCCGCAGGCCGGCATCCCCGGCGGCGCGACCCTCGTCTTCGTCGTGGACGTCGTCGACGTGCACTGATCCGGCTTGATCGGTTCCGGCGGGGCAGGTCCTCCTGCGCCAGGTCGCGTTCACGGGCCCCAGGGGGCCCTCCACTTCGGGGATGACGACCAGGCGCAGGAGGACCTGCCCCGCCTGCGTCCCCTGCCTCCCGTCGGTCCGTGACGGTCTGGGGTGAGGTCACCCACGTCGTCCGGCCGGCTCCCGGCCTGGACCGTCGTCGACGACGGTCGTCGCTCGACGCGCAGTGGAACCGCCGTGGCCGGGAGCCGGCTCGGCACCCGGGGTCGGCTCCCGGCAGGCGGGGATCAGGGCTTGCGCGACCGGGTGACCGTGAAGCGGACGTCCTGCGCGACGTGCTCCGTCGGGCCGACGGCGCGGCTCAGGGAGCCGCGGTAGCGCAGCGGCGTGTTGTAGACGCACCACAGCTCACCGCCCGGACGCAGGACGCGGCCAGCCGTCGCGAACATGCGGTGCGCGGCGTCCGTGCGCAGCGCGGCCCGGTCGTGGAACGGCGGGTTGAGGACGACGACGTCGGCACTCGCGTCCGGTAGGTCGCCGCCCGCGTCGTCCCGCGTGACCGTGACGTCGACGCCGTTGGCCGCGGCCGTGGCGAGCGTCGACGCGACGGCGGACGCCGACCGGTCCGTCGCGACGACCCGCGCGTCCGGGTAGCGGCGCGCGAGCACGACGGACAGCAGCCCGGACCCGCAGCCCAGGTCGACGGCGTCGTGCACGCGCGCCGCGGCAGGCCACCGCCCGGCGGTGCTGAGCAGGAACCGGGTGCCGTGGTCCAGCGCCGCACCCGCGAACGTGCCGCCGTGCGCGACCACGTCGAGGTGCGTCGGCGCGGCGCCGCCCGCGGTAGGGGTCGCCGCCGCCAGCAGCTCCGGGTCCGTCACCTGCTCCCGCGCCGGGTACAGCGGCGGCGCCTGCCGGGCCTCGGGCCGGACGCCCGACGCGACCAGGAGGCGCGACTTGCCGCGCGCCAGGCTGACCTGCAGATCCGTGAACCGGTCCGTCAGGACGTCGTTCATGGCCCGCGTCATGTGCTTGACCCGCCCGCCCGCCAGCAGCACCACGTCGTCCGCCGCCCACCGGGCCACGGCCTCCGCGACCTCCGTGAGCTCCGCCAGCGACTTCGGGAGCTGCAGCAGCACCGTCCGGGCGCCGTCGAGGACGTCCCGGCCGAGCTCCGGCACCAGCCGCACGGGACGGCCCACGCCCACCTCCGCCGCGGTCTCGTCGAGGTTGCGGGCGATCGCCCGCTCCGCCGTCACCGCGTCGGTGTGCCCGCGCACGTCCGGCGCACCGAGCGCCAGCACCCCGACCGTCAGCGCCCCGAACCGGTCGCCCAGCACCACCACGTCCCCCGGACCCGCCGCAGCCACCCGCTCCGCGGCGTGCGCCAGCAACAACCGGTCCGTGGCGTCCACCGCCACCGGCCCGTCCGCGCGGGTGCCGTCGTCGGGCCAGGGCACGAGCCCGTCCAGCAAGGGCGTGAGCTGCGCGGGCAGCGAAGGATCAGTCACGGCACGACCGTAGTCTGGGCGCATGGACGAAGCCACGTCGTCGGACGCCCGCGTGACCATCACCTACTGCACGCAGTGCCGCTGGCTGATGCGCGCCGCCTGGGTCGCCCAGGAGCTCCTCCAGACGTTCCGCACCCGGCTCGGCGAGGTCGCGCTCGTCCCCGGCACCGGCGGGGTGTTCCGCGTCGAGCTCGTCACCACGCCCGGCAGCGAACCCGTGCTGCTGTGGGACCGCAAGGAGCAGGGCGGGTTCCCGGAGATCCCGCCGCTGAAGAAGGCCGTGCGGGACGCCGTCGCCCCCGACCTCGCCCTCGGGCACACCGACCGCGTCGGCCAGCAGTAGACCGAAGCGTCGTCGTCCGGACCGAGGTCCTGGTCGCGAGAGCAGAGGGAGCGAAGCGACCGATTCATTCGAGCGCCCAGGACCTCGGTCCGGACGACGAACCACCACCGTCAGTCGCGGGGCGTGCGCTCCGCCGCGATGCGGTCCTCCTCGGCGCGGACCTTCGCGGCCGTCTCGCGCTCGCGGACCAGCCAGGCCGGCGGCTCGTCGCGCAGGGCGTCGATCTCCTCGGTGGTCAGCGGGTCGGTGATGCCGCCGCGCGCCAGACCGGCGATGGAGATGCCGAGGCGCCCGGCCACCACGGGACGCGGGTGCGGCCCGTTGCGACGCAGGTCGGCGAGCCACTGCGGCGGGTTCTCCTCGAGCTGCTCGAGCTCCGCGCGCGTGATCCCCTTCTCCTGAAACTCCGGGGGAGTGGCGGGCAGGTAGACGCCGAGCCGCTTCGCCGCGTTCGTCGGCTTGAGCACCTGCTGGGAGTAGGGGGTTCCGGCCATGAGCCCAGGGTAGACGCGGCAGGCCCCTGCCGCCGACACGTAGCCTGGTCGCGTGAGCGACGACACGGTGCCGGACGGCACGCCTGACCGGACCCCGGACGACGTGACGCCCGAGGACGCCGGGCCCGCCGACGGCGCGGACGGCTCCGCGGTCGACGCCGAGCGTGACGCCGACGGCGCGGACGGCTCCGCGGTCGACACCGAGCGCGACGATGAGCGCGACGACGAGGCGGCGGACGTCCCCGAGGGCTGGCCCGACGTCGATCCCGACGACGAGCTGCCCGAGGAGCCCGACGACGGCCGCCCGGTGTTCCGCTGGGGGTACGTGCCCGGCGCGACCCCGGGGAAGTGGGCACGGACCTGGCGGGACCGCGTCCCCGACGTCCGGCTCGAGCTGGTCCAGGTCGAGGCCGCGGCCGTCGAGGCCGCGCTGCGGACCGGTGACGTCGACGCCGCGCTGGGGCGCCTGCCCGTCGACGCCGACGACTTCCACGCGATCCGCCTGTACGAGGAGGTGCCGGTCGTCGTCGTGTCGAAGGACCACCTGCTCGCCGCGACGGAGGAGGACGAGCACGTCGCCGCGGCCGACCTCGCCGAGGACGTGGTGTGGGTGGCGGCCGACGACGTCCTGTTCGGCGGTGACGAGCCGCGCCCCGGCCGCGCCCCGGAGGTGTACGACGACGGCTCGGGCACCCTCGTGACCCCGGCGCCGTCGACCACGGCCGAGGCCGTGGCGTGGACGGCGAACGGGTCCGGCATCACCGTGGTGCCGATGTCGTTGGCCCGCCTGCACCACCGCAAGGACGTCGTGCACCGGCTCATCGACGACGCGCCCCTCGCCCCCGTGGGTCTCGTGTGGTCGCGCGACCGGGACGACGACCTCGTCCAGGAGCTCGTGGGCATCGTGCGGGGCCGCACCGCGAACAGCTCGCGCGGGCCGCGCGCCGCCGAGGCACCCGCGGAGAAGAAGTCCCGCGACACCAAGGGCCGAGGGGCGCGCGCCGGGGCAGGCGGCGCGTCGAAGGGCGGGTCCTCGCGCGGCCAGGCCGGTCGCGGCGGCCCCCGCAAGGGCGGCACGCCGGGCGGCAAGGGGTCCGGGCGCGGCCCGAAGGGCGGCAAGGGCGGCAGGTCCGGGGGGCGCGGGCGCCGCTGACCGACAGACACCGCGCGTCGAGCGTCTCTGAAAGTCCGGCATCCGCGCTCCATGCCGGACTTTCAGAGACGCTCGACACCCGGCGGGGCGGCGTCAGGGCAGGTGGCCGCGCACGGTGTCGATCGTGTCGGCCTCGGCGGCGGGCTTGTCGTCGCGGTAGCGCAGCACGCGCGCGAACCGCAGCGCGACGCCGCCCGGGTAGCGGGTGGAACGCTGGACGCCGTCGAACGCGATCTCGACGACCTGCTCGGGGCGGACGGTGACGACCCAGCCGTCGTCGGCGGTCTCCAGCTCCCGGAACCGCTCGGTCTGCCAGGCGAGCATCTCGTCGGTCATGCCCTTGAACGTCTTGCCGAGCAGCACGAAGGAGTCGCCGTCGCGGGCGCCGAGGTGGATGTTCGACAGGGTGCCCTGACGGCGGCCGGAGCCGCGCTCGACGGCGAGCACGACGAGGTCGAGGGTGTGACGCGGCTTGACCTTGACCCAGGCGGTCCCGCGGCGTCCGGCCGCGTACGGGGCGGCGGGGTCCTTGAGGACGAGTCCCTCGTAGCCGTCGGCGACGGCGCCGGTGAAGAACCGGGACACCGCGGCGACGTCGTCGGTGACGAGGCGCGGGACGGTGACCCCGGCGGGGGCGACCCGGTCGAGGGTGGCGAGGCGTTCGGCGGTGGGGGCGTCGATCAGGTCGACGCCGTCGGCGTGCAGGACGTCGAAGAACCGCACGGTCAGCGGCACGGCGGCCGCGACCTCGGCGACGTCGTGGGTCCCTGCCCGGGACGCCGTCTCCTGGAAGGGGCGGGGGCGGCCCGCGTCGTCGAGGGCGAGGGCCTCGCCGTCGAGCACGGCCGCGCCGACGTCGAGCGTGCGGACGAGGTCGACGATCTCGGGCAGCCGGTCGGTGACGTCGTCGAGGGAGCGGGTGAGCACGCGGACGTCGTCGTCCCGCTTGTGCACCTGCACGCGGATGCCGTCGAGCTTGACGTCCGCGACGACCTGCCCGCCGCCGAGCTTCTCGACGGCGGCCGCGACGTCCGGCGCGGACGACGCGAGCATGGGTCGCACCGGCCGCCCGACCTCCAGGCCGAACCGTTCGAGCGCGGGCGCGCCGCCGGTGAGCGCGGCGCGGGCGATCGGCCCGGACTCGGCGCTGAACATGGCCGCGCGGCGCACGAGGGTCGCGGGCACGCCCGCGGCGTCGGCGACGGCGTCGAGCAGGAGCGAGTCCAGGGCGCCCTGGCGCAGCTCGCCCAGCACGAGGCCGCGCAGGAACCGCTGCTCGTCCGCCGTCGCCAGCCCGAACAGGTCGGCGACCGCGGCTGCGCGCGCCGTCGCCGAGCCCGGGCCGGACAGCCGGGACACGGCCTCCAGGGCGTCGTCGACGTCACGGGGCGTGAGCACCGGGTCCGCGGCCGCGGGCGGCAGGTCGGCGAGCGAGCGCCAGCCCACCCCCGTGCGGCGCTGCCGCAGCCGCCCGGACAGGTACGACGCGACGATCTCCACGTCGTCGCCGACGACGTCCGCCGTGTCCGGGGAGTCGGCCCCCGCGTCACCGTCGCCCGCTCCGCCGTGCCCCGGGGCGGCGGCCCCGGGACGCTCGTCGCTGCGACCGGCGGCCGCCCGCAGTGCCGCGGCGAGCTCGGCCCGCTTGGTCAGCCGCGAGCGCGTCGCGGCGACGGCGGTGTGGGTGCGGACGAGCTCGGCGAGCAGCATCCCCCCATCGTGGCGCTGCGGTACCGGTCCTGCCCGAGCACCACGCGTGTCGGCGGTGTCCCGGGTCGACGACGGCGCCGCGCGACTACCAGACGGGCAGCGCGGCGACGGTCAGCACGGCGGCGAACCCGGCGATCACGCCGACCGCCAGCAGGAGCGCGCCGGTCGCGACCGACCGTGTGGTGCCCGCTGCGAGGCTGCGGTGCCCTGCGCCCAGGAGCACGGCGGTCACGACGACGAGCAGGACCGCGAGGACGTCGATTCTCATGGACCGGAACCTAGCGGTGGCTCGCCAGGCGGCGGTTTCTCACGCATCAGCGGCTCATGGGTGAGGAAGCGCGGCGGCGCGCGTCGTCGGCGCTGCGGATTCTCGCCCGTCGGACGTTCATCGGTGAGGAATCGCAGCGCGGCAGCGGCTGCGTGCCGGGGGTCGAGGTGGGCGACCCGACCGTCAGGCGGTGGGGGCGTGCGCGGTGTCGTACGCGTCGCGGGCGGCGAGGACGGCGGCGGAGTGGTCGAGGGTCCAGCGTTCCAGGGCGCGCAGGGGGCCGAGGACGTCGCGGCCGGCGTCGGTGAGGTCGTACTCGACGCGGGGCGGGACCTCGGCGTGCACGGTGCGGCGCACGAGTCCGTCGCGCTCCAGGCCGCGCAGGGTCTGGGTGAGCATCTTCTGGGAGACGCCTCCCACCTGCTGCGCGAGCGCGGTGAACCGCTGGGGTCCGTCGGCGAGGGCGCCGACGACGAGCACGGTCCAGCGGTCGGCGACGCGGTCGAGGACGGTGCGGCTGGGGCAGTCCTTGAGGTACGGGTCGAAGGGGATCGGGGTCACGGTGACACCTCCTTGCGGAACGCGGTCGACCCGCCTATGGTAGCCGACGGTAAGCCACTCTCCAATGGAGAGTGACCCTCGACGAGAGAGTGAGAAACCCATGGCACGCATCGTGGTGATCGGCGGGACCGGCTTCGCCGGCGAGCACATCGTCCGGGAGGCGGCGTCCCGCGGGCACGACGTCACGTCCCTGAGCCGGTCCCTGCCGACCGAGCAGGTGGACGGCGTCCGCTACACGACCGGGTCCGTGCTCGACGACGCCGACCTGACCACCGCGCTCGACGGCGCGGACGTCGTCGTGGCCACCGTCTCGCCGCGCGGCGACATGGCCGGGCAGGTGCGCCCCGCCTATGCGCGTCTCGCCGAGCTGGCGACCGGGCGCGACGTGCGCCTCGCCGTCGTCGGCGGCGCCGGCTCGCTGCAGGTCGCGCCCGGCGGCCCGCGCCTCGTCGACGGCCCCGAGTTCCCCGACGCCTACAAGGCGGAGGCGCAGGAGTTCACCGCCGTCCTCGAGGACCTGCGGTCCGCCCCGGAGGGCCTGGACTGGTTCTACCTCAGCCCGCCCGCCGTGTTCGGCGCCTACGCCCCCGGGGAGCGCACCGGCAGCTACCGCACCGGCGGCGACGTGCTGCTCGCCGCCGAGGACGGCACCTCCGCCATCTCCGGTGCGGACTTCGCCGTCGCGCTCGTCGACGAGCTGGAGCAGCCGGCGCACCGTCGCCGTCGTTTCACCGTCGCGGCCTGACGCGGGCGACCCGCACCACGCACGAGGCCCCGCGACACCGGACGGTGTCGCGGGGCCTCGTCGTGCTCCGTCACGCGGGGTAGGGCACCCCGGTGGTGGCGTGGCAGCGGTAGCCGTGCGGGTTCTTCGCCGCCGACAGGTACTGCTGGCCGTGTCAGGTGTTCCGCGTAGTCGGAACACGTAGAAACCCCCGCACCGGCTGGCACCGGTCGGGGGCACGGCCGGGGGGATTCCCGACATGCTCCAGCGTACCTGCACGTTCTTCTACTGGTCCGGCGCGGAGAGCGGCGAGTGCCCGCACACCACCACCGCGCGCCGGGACGACTACCGGGTCGCCTGCCTGATCTGCGGCGCGACCGCGTACAGCCCGACGGAGACCGGCGCCGCCGAGGTCGAGGCCGCCGTCGAGACGATCGCCGCCTGGCAGGCCGAGCACGACGTCGAGGTCGACTCGGAGCCGGTCGAGGACCTCGCGGTTGAGGTCGCCGAGGCCGAGGCCCTCATCGCCCGCGGCGAGGTCGACGTCGAGGAGGCCGCTACGGCCTCGGTGTCGGGCGTCCTCCACGGCCGCGTCCTCCTCCACCTCGCGAGGATCGAGGAGGCGCGACCTACGGGGCTCACGCTCCGAGATGCCGCCGAACGAGCCCGTGTGTTCGCCGTCGTCGTAGATCGCGTGCGCCTCGGTGCCGCGGTCCTCAACGGCTCGCTCATCGCCGCGTGAACCGCGGGGGTCGGCCCGTCTCCAACTCGGAGGCCGGCCGCCCTTCGGCGTCCCGTCGGGGGCGTCGTCGGGCATGGCACGACATGGTCGAGGCGGGGGCCTACAGCCGCGTCCCGGTGTGGGCCGGGCGGCGGGAGTGGCTCGCCGAGGTCGAGGCTCGCGGGGCCACCGCGGGCGCCCTCGCCGTCGCGCGGGTCCTCGCCGAGGCCGCGGACGGGCGTACCGGCCGCGGGGTCGCCCTCGGCGTCGACACGGCCGCCGAGCGGGCGGGCGTAACCGATCGGACCGTGCGCCGGGCACGGGCGTGGCTCGCGGCCGAGGGCCTCGCCGTCGAGGTGTTCAAGGGCCGTCACCTGACGCGCGCCGAGAGGGCGGAGCGGCGGGACGTCGGCGCGCGGGGCATCCGCGCCGCCTCGGTGTGGGCTCTGACCGGCGGCGCCGTGTCCGCCCACCCCTCCGGCTTTAGCCGTGAGGGGTCCTCGGGTAATGAGAACACCCCCAAGGCGCGACGCGCCGGGGCGAAGCGCTCCGCGAAGACCCAGACCGCGCCGAGGAGCATCCGACTCCAGCGGCTCACGGCCGAGGTCGCCCGACGGGCGCCTCACCTCGCCCCGGTCGGTCGCCATGTTGGCGGGTTGGCCGACGTCCTCGTCCGGGCGCTCGGTCCGGCCGTCGAGGGTGCCACCGCGGGCGACGTGCTCGCGATCGCCGAGGCGGGCGGCACGGGCCGCGTGTGGGCCGCGCAGGACGCCCGTGACCCGTGGGCATGGCTCGGCGCCCGTCTCCGCGCCGGACGCGCCAGCGGCCACCGCACGGCCGCCGAGCGGGCCGCCAAGGCCGCCGAGGAGCGCGCCGAGCGTGCCCGCCGCCGCGAGGCCGAGGAGGCCGCCGAGCGGGCCGCCTCCCGGCCTGCTGTCGTCGCCTCCGCACGGGCCTCGATCCGCGCCTCGATCGAGTCGGCTCGGCGCACCGCCCTCTACTCCACGCACCGCCCCGTGATCGTCAACCCGTGAGGAGCCCCATCGTGAACCGACCCGCCCCCGCCGTCGTCTGGACGGTCGCCGCGCTCGTCGGCGTCGTCGCCGTCGCGTCCTTCGCCCTCTCGGCGTCCGCGCTCGTTGCGGTCGCCGGTTGGGCGGGCGTGGATGGCCGCCTCGCATGGTGCGTCCCCGTCCTCACGGACGGCGGCGCGCTCGCCTTCAGCCTCGCCGCACTCGTGCGCCGAGGGCAGGGGCGCGGCGCGGGCGTCGAATGGTGCGCGCTCGGCGTCCTCGCCGTCGTCAGCGTGGCAGCCAATACAGCGCACGGCCTCGGCGCGCACGTTCCCGAGGCAGCGCGCGTGGCGGTCGGCGTGCTCGTCGTCGGACTCGCGCCCGTCGTGGTCCTCGTGGCGACGCACACCCTCGCGGCGCTCCTTGCGCCGGGTACGGCCGAGGATGTGGACGTTGCAGCCGAGGAGGAGCCCGTTGCGCCGGACGTTGCATTCGTCGCCGACGACGTTGCAGACGACGCCGAGGAGGAGCCCATCGAGGTCGAGGACACACTCGCCGCGATGCAGGCCATGAGGTCCGCGGGCGCCACGTTGCGCGAGGTTGGGGCGGCCTTTGGATGCCATGCCTCCACCGTCGCGCGACGGTTGCGTGACACGCCGGTCGAAGAAGACTCAGGCGCCCTTCTGACGACACTTTCCGGTACTTTCGCGTCATGAAGAACCCTGCACGCGAACTCGCCGTCATGTTGGACGAGTGGACGATTCCGGCTCGTGTCGACGCGATCGACCATCGGCGCAGTGTCGCGGCAGGGAAGGACTCGACGCTCCACGAGGAGATGAAGCGCGCTACACACCTCCTCTCCTTGGTCGAACAGGACATCGTCAGGCTTCGCGCCCGAGGTCACGACGTGGCGGACTTTGAGGAGGCCCTGACTCGTTGGGCAGAGTCCATCTACTCGATAGATGAGGGTTGGTCGAACGTGGCGACCATCTCGCGTGCGGTAGTCGGGGCTGGCGACCTCAGGCTACTTCGGTCCCTTGCGATCACGACCGACGTTGCTGGCGGCTCAGTCCAGTTGGGTCCGGAATCGATCGAGAAGGTCGAGGCTGCGATCACAGACGCAGAGGACTTCATCAAGGGCGCAGAGGAAATCAGGGACTCACTCCGCTTGCACCTCCTGGGGCTCCTCGCTGCGATTCGTGAGGCGGTGGAGAACGGTCGGGCAGATCAGGCCGGACCACTCGTTGCCGAGTTCATCGGGACTACGTCCCTCACGGCAGAGGTGGTCCCAGAGCCGCACCGCAGCGCGTGGAGACAGAAGGCCTCCGACTGGGTCTTGCAGTTCTCAGCGAACGTCGCGGCCGGGGACGGTATCCCTCTCGTCGCGTCGAGTGCCACCGCCGCCATTCAGGGGCTCCTCGGCTCATGATCCCTGACCCACAACGCCCGAAGGCCCCGGCCCTCACTTGAGGGTCGGGGCCTTCTCGTGCGTCAGTGGTGCATGTCCGTGAGGTGGAAGACCTCGCCGAGCCTCACGCTCGGGGCGGTGATGTGGAGCGTCGCCATGCCGTGCTCGGCGGACTCCTCCGGGTCGCTCCAGACGTCGTGCCAGCCGTCGACGCTCGGGGTGCAGAGCATGAGGGCGGGTGAGACGCCGTAGGCGTTCGGCGTCGTGAGGCGCTCCACGAGGTCGGCCGGGAGGTAGGCCGGGTCCACGATCAGGAGGCGGGCCGAGTCGACGCGGACCTCGCCGTGCTCCGTGAACGGAACGGCGGAGGCGGTCGTCGGGGCGGCGGGGTCGGTGTTGTTGTTCATGCTCAGGCAGTACGCGGCGACGTCGCGAGTGTTGCCCCGTTGCCCCAACTTCTTTCGCTCGGCATCACGCCGAGGCGCGGAAGGACTCCAGAGTGCCCGCCCGTTGCGCCGCGAGGGCCGCGCGGAACGAGAGGCGCTCGCCCTCCAGGCGGTGCCCTTCGGGGTAGCGGAACTCGCCGCGCTGGACGGCGGCATAGAAGCCATAGGCCTCCCGCGCCTCCGGGCTCGGGCCGCGGTCCGTGAAGACCGCGCGGGCTCCGCAGGTGCAGTGTGGGTGCCGGGCGAAGGACGACGACGTCGCCGAGTAGACCGGACCTCTCGCCAGAAGTAGAAGACAACGCGAGCACGTTTCGCCGACGTCGTCGTACCGCTCCCAGCCGACGGCGTCCCGGTCGCGGGCCACTGTCCGAATGATCTGGTCTGAGGAGCCGTAGGCCGCGAGGCTCACGGCGCGCGCCGAGACGGCCGCGAGGGCCTGCTCGGCCGTCCGCAGCGTCGGGGTGTCCTCGGCGTCCAGGCGCGCCGTCACGATGCCCTCGACCGACTCCAGGACGCGGTCAGGGTTCGCCGAGGCGGGCCGGTCGAGGGTCGCGGGCAGCGGGCCGAGGCCCGCCGCGGCGCGGGCGATCCGGTAGGCCTCCAGGGCCTCCAGGGAGTTCGCGCCGTAGGCCTCACGGACCAGCGCGAGCACGTCGCCGAGGAACGCGGAGCGGGTCGCCGAGGCGGTCAGCGTCCCCGGCGTCATCCGGCCCGACCAGAGCCCCTCCAAGGCCGACCCAACGCGCGAGGAGCGCGCCGCGACGGACACCCGCAGGGCCTCCCACGCGGCCCCCTCCTCGGGCGTCACGCGGCGACCGCGGGCTCGGCCTCGACCGCGGGCTCCTCGGCGCCGACGACGTAGTCGACGGCGAGCCCGGCGCGGCCGTCACGGTCACGGGCCAGCGCCTTCCACGTCTCGACGTCGTTCGCGGAGGCGCCGGGGATGACCGCGACCAGCGAGGGCCACGTCGCCTCCGGAGGCAGACCGAGCGAGCCGACGGCCGTCGCGAGGGCGGTCACGGTCGCCTGGACGGACTCGGCTTCGATCACCTCGAACACGACCCGCGCCGACGTGTCGGCGGCGGCCTCGGTGTCTCCCGTGATCTGGGCAGCGAGTCTCAGGACCTGCTCCCACGACTCGCCGAACGACGCCGAGAGCGCGCGGAGGCGCCGGTCCATGAGCGACGACGACGTCGCGGCGGCGCCGGTCTTGGCCCCGGCCACGTCGAGACCCTCGACCAAGCCCGGCTGGACGCCAGCAAGGACCGCGAGGGCCGTGCGCGCGTCTTCGACCGCGGCCCTCATGCCCGACGTGTCCGTCTGGGCGAAGTCACCGAACTTCGCGTCCGGGGAGTCCGAGACCCAGAGGCGATCGACAGCCGACTCGAACGGCTCCACGGGCTCGCCGGTCTCGTCGTCTTCCGGGATCACGAGACCGGTCGCCCACCGCTGGCGGAAGGAGGCGTACTGAATCGCCACCTCCCACGCGAGGAGGGCGCGGTTGAGGCGGTCGGCCGGGTTCTTCAGCACCGAGGCGAGGCCGGGCGACCCCGACGGGCTCCAGCGCTCACGGAAGCGCACCATCGGCACGACGCCGAGGCCGTGCTCCACGGGCTCAGACGCGACCAGGCCCCCGACGTTGTCGGTCCGGTCGGTCTCGGTGAATCGGGTCCGGCTCTCGGCGTCCCAGACGTCGAACACGCGGCGGGACGTCCCGAAGGTGTCCACGGTCGTCCCGATGTAGTGCAGGGCGATCGTGGGCCAGTCGGTGTCTTTGCCGTTGAGGTTGGCGTAGTCGGCGAGGACCGAGTCGAAGCGGCACGGTGTGATCGCCGCGCGACCCGGCTGGTTCGACGGCGTGACGCGAACGTAGGACACCCCCGCAGCGAGAGCGTCCATGTGGACTCCGTCCGCGCGGGCGTCCAAGCCATTTGCTTGCCAGTTGTCCCACGGGGAGAGGTTGTCCGTCGCGCCGGTGGAACGGAATCCGACGACGCGCAGCGGGGCCGTCAGGGCGCCGAGAACGGCAGGTACACGGTGTTCCCGGCTGGACTTGGCGAGTTCGCGGTACTCGCGGCGGGCCTGGCGCGGCATGTACGGGAGGTCGGTGTCGCCGGAGTAGGCGTACCTCTCGGCAATGTCGAGACGTCCGCCTGGCGCCCTCTCGGCGTCGAGACGGTCGATCAGGTCGCGGGCTTGCGTCGTGGTCGTGGTCATCGTTTGTGGGCTCCTCAAAGGTCAAGGCCACGCCGGGAAGGGCGGCGCGGAGGGTGTGGTCAGTCGGTCGCCAGGCGGGCGGCCAGGGACTCGCGGGACAGGCGCGGGACGCCGGGGCTCGGGTCGTCCCAGGCGGCCACGGCGGTCAGGACGCGGCTCCGGTAGGACGGCGGCCAGCCAAGGGCGGCGACGATGTCGTCGGCCGCCGCGGCGGCATCGGCGAGGGACACCGTCCCGGCCGTCCAGCCGTGCGGGGCGGGCACCGTGACGGGGCCGTCCGGGCCGCGGACCTCGACCGTCGGGCGGGCGGGCGCCGACGGCGTGAGGCGTCTCAACGTGGGCTCCAGCGGCGCCGAGCCAGGGACGCGCCCGCGATCGTCCCAGCGGCGGCGCCGGAGTCGTGCGGGACGAGTTTGTGGAGGGCGGCGTTCGCGGCGAGGCGGGCTTGGCGGGCCTCGGCGAGGCCGGGGTGCAGGGTGATCGCGCCGCGGTCCGTCGTGGACTCGAAGGCGTGCCGCTTGGCGACGTCGAACGCGATCGAGGCTTGCGTCAGGAGCCAGCCGGCATTTTCGAGGAGGGCGACCTCGGCGCCGGAGAGGTCGGCTCTCTGGGCGAGGACCTCGGCCGCCATTTCGAGCGCCTCAGCGCTCCACTCCTCGGGAAAGGCCCAACCGTCGGGGGCGGGTGTCGTGCTCACGGGCGCCTCCTTGGGCGGGTCATTGGGGGGCGGGGCGTCATGCGGACGCTTGGGGCTAGGCGCCATGCCCTCTCGGGGGTAGAAGTCGAGGGCCGGGGCTCCCCCGAGGGGGCCGTCGTCGCCGGACGGCGAGGTCCGACGACGACGGCGGACGAACTAGGACCAGCGGGGACGGCGGGCAGACGCGGCGACGTCGGCGTGGTCCTCGGCCGTGAGGGACTCGCCGAGGGCCGCCCGCTCGGCTCGGTCGTGCTCGGCTTCGCGCGCGGCCACGACGGCCGCCGCGAAGGCCTGCACCTGGAGGGCGGGCGCGCTCATCGGGCCTCCTCCTCGTCCTCGGTCTTCAAGCCCGCGACGAACTCGGTGATCGCGTGCAGGTGCTCCGACCCGGCAGGACGGTCGGCGAGGATGACGCGCGAGGCGTCGGACGCCGGGTTCACGTAGTCGTCGGCCGCGATCATCGAGAGGGACTCGGTGAGCGAGACCAGCGCTTCGCGCGCCTGGAGCACGGCCACCGTGCGGGCGGTCGCGTAGGCCTCGCGGCGACGGGCCGCGAGGTCCTCGGGCACGTCGTAGATCGCGGTCACGGCGGCCACCTCGGCGGCGGTCGTGACGCGCTGGGCGGCGGCCAGGGCGCGGGTTGCATCCCGCTTGGCGACCTCGGCCTCCTCGACCTCGCCCGGCGTGGAATCGCCGGGCAGGGCCGCGCGCGCCGAGGTGGCCGTGCGAAGGGCGTCGTGCGCGGCACTGGAGGCGGCACGGGCCTCGGCCAGGGCCGCGAGGGCCTTAGTGGTCCCGTCGGCCGCCAGAGCGCCGGAGACGAACGCGGGCGGGACGTTGCGCAGGTGCGCGCGGCGCGGGCCGTCATTTGCGCGGGCCTCGCGCAGGGACTCCGGGCCGAGACGGACGGCGACCGTGAACCGGCCCGTCGTGGGCAGGAGGTCGGCGAGGGAGTGCAGGGACGAGGGGGCGAGCTTCTTCGTGGGCATGAGGCGGGGTCCTATCGGGTGAAGGAAGAGAAGGTCGGAAGGGCGCGGGGGCCGACGTGCTCGGCGACGACGTCGGCGGGCTCCAGGCCGCGGGCGCGGCCCTCACGCTGGGAAGGCACGTCCCACAGGGCCACGCGGGGAGCGCGCGGGACGATCGGCCCGGCCGCGGTCCTCGCGGAACGCTGGTCGCGGGCCACCGTGCGGACCTGGCGGACCCCGTCGACATAGGCGACGTAGGACACGAACCGGTGGCGCATCACGCGAAGACTCCCATCGGGATGCCCGCCGAGGCCGCGAAGGCCCGCATGTGAGCGGCGCGAGCGTCGGGATCCGAGGTCGCCGAGGCGCGGGCCATGTGGACGCTGGGGAGGTCGCACTCCGCGTAATCCGTGAAGGCCTTCGCGAGGTCCGAGTAGGCGTCGAGGATCGCCGTCGTCGCCGCCCGCATCGTGGCGTCGGCCTTCGTGCAGGCCGACGACAGGGCGAGACGTCGGTCGTCCAGCGCCGCCGCGGCCGTCGGGTCCGAGCGGCGGCCACCGGAAGGGCGGCGGCCCTCGGCGTCCTCGCGCGAGCGAGCGCGGGACGGAGGCGTCCAGCGGGCCTCCTCGGCCGAGGCCCGCAGGTCTCGGAGATCGCGAAGGACGGGGAGAAGGGTCGGCAGGGCGTCTCCGACGTTCTCTGTGCCGTTGAAGGTGTGCGATGCCAAAGCGGCATCTCCAATCTCGCCGGAGGGTCCGGCGTCGTGAATAGCGGGCGGAATCGTCCAGCGCCGGGCACGGGCGACGATTCGACGCAAACAAAAAAAGCCCCCGGAGCCGCTTCGCTCCTTCATAGCGAAACGGCCCCAGGGGCCTACCGGGCTTCAACTTCCGATCACGAACCGGAGGAGCCGCGGCGATTCAATGCGCGGGAGTCGATGAAGGCGACGCACCGCACGCGGGGCGAGTGTGAACTCGTCCTACAGATACAGTGCGCAGGGCGCTTCCTGAGACCCTCACTTCAAGGCGCGCGCCGGGCGGAAGACGTAAATGCCCTGCACCTTGGTCGGGAGGCCCCACCGCTCGGCGGCGGCCCCGTACAACTCGGGCAGGGCCAGGGCGCCGGGAGAACCGGCCGCCGCATACATGCGGCCGAGGTCGGGGCGGACGATCTTCAACTCGGCATCGTGCAACCCGAGCCACGCGAGGGCGGCCTCGCCCGCGGGGTCGTCGTCGGGCGGGGTCGAGACCGTCAAAGGGCCGTGAAGCATCTCGGCGAGGGTGCCCATCACGCGACGGGAGGCCTGGACGTCGTCCGCGGTGCGACGCAGGGCGTGGGCCTGGTCGGCGGACTCCGCAGGACTCACGGCTCCCGGGCGCCGGGCAGCGGTGCGCTCCGCGTCCTTCAGTCTCTGGGCGAGGGACGCGAGGGTGGGGTCGCCGTCGTAGTCGAAGACGTCGAGGAGGGCGCGGAACTCGTGAAGCGCGCCCCAGGGCGTGAGGTCGACCGCCGCGGCGCAGTCCCGCAGGACTTCGGCCGCGACCTCGCCGAGGTCGTACCGGTCGAGGTGGTCGCCGTTCATGTGGAAGTTGCCCCGGAAGTAGGTCACGCCCCGCGCGGCGAGGTCGGCCGCCAGAGGGCGGCGGGGCAGGAGCCCGGCCCGGTGCGCCCGCGGGTCGGCATGGGACTCCTTCTTCACAATCGCGGGCAGCGCGGCGAGGTCCCCGTCGTGGCAGGCCGCGAGGAGCCCGTCGGCAGGCAGAGGCGTCGTCAGCGGGAAGGTGTCGAAGCCCTGGGCGATCCCGTGGACGACCGCGTCGAGGCGGGTGACCTCGTCGGGAAGGGCGAGGATCGAACGGATGATCGGCAGCGGGACGGGCGGGAGGAAGTCGGGCACGAGGGACTCCAGACGATCGGGCGGGGCCGGGTGCCCCGTTGTGACGCTGAAGGAGTGCGCGGCTCGCGGCCGAGTGTTGCCCCGGTGCCCCCTGGGTTCCTTTAGCGGGTGGCGCGGCGGGCGCCCCGTCCGGGCCGGAGGCCCCAGGGGAGGGCTCTGGGAGTGTCTAAACGGCCTACCGGCCGGACGACGAGGGCGGAGCCCTCTCCGGCGTGAACTGGCAGTGTAGTAAATAGGTGCTGGAAATAGAGGGGGCAAGGGGCAACAGGGCGCACTAGAGTGAAAGAGTCGCCTTAGAACTCAATATAGGAATGCAGTCAAGAACGACACTCAGGGTTGCAGAGGTGAAAGCGGGAAGCGCCCGGCGCGAGGGCCTCGGCGTGGTATGCCCCAAGAAATCACAGACAATCGCGTAGAGCGACGAAGGGCGGACGGCCAGGGAGTTGGCCGTCCGGCCTTGGACAGGGCCTCACGCAGGGGCAGGAGGCGCCGGGCGCGGGCTGGGATACCTGAATGCCTGGAGGGGGTTTTCTGGAGGGCGATGTACGGAAGGGCTGCACTCTCTAGGTCTGTAGTAGAGCAGAGCGGCTCTAGAACACAGACCTAGAGAGTGCAGCCCTTCGGTACATCGGCGCCCACGGACGGGGCCTCCTCGGCGCTACGCGGCGCCCGAGGGCGGGCGGGCAGAGAGAGGTTGCTCAGTCGACCTGCATCTGGAGGTCGGCGTCCATGCTCTCGGCGGTGTCCCATTCGATCGTGACGCGGTCAGGGTCGAACTTGTTCGAGCGCCGGAGCGGGGGCCGCACCGTGACGGTGCTGATCGCCGCTCCCAGGATGCGGCGGCGCTCCTCGACGTCCTTGACCCGGTCGAGAACCTCGGCGAAGGTCTCTCCCGTCTCGTGGAGGGTGACCTCGGCGTGATCGGGCTTCGACCGCGCCTCACGGCGTGCTGCCTTCAGGCGCCGGAGTCGCGCGTTGAGTTGCTCCTCCTGCTCTAGGTCATCGACCTGACCAAGTGCTGTGAGGGTATCCGTGATTGCCGCCTCGACCTCAGCGCGTTGGGACGGTTCTTCACGGGCGGTCACCTCGGCGAACGTCACCGGGAGTTCACCCGCCACCCGAATAACTTCGGCGACGACATGCTCCTCCAGCGCAGGGCGGCTGATCGACACCCGCGTCGGGCACCGCTTGCCAGCATCGGAGCACCGGTAGGTCGTATAGCCCCCGCTGGACGACGCGCGGTGCAGGAGACTCCCGCACCCGTCGCACCGGGCGAGCCCGTAGAGCAACGCGGGCTCGGCGTTGCCGTGCGTCCTCGCGCCGGGACGCTTGGCGGAGTCCATCGTCGCAAGCATCGCCCGGCGCTCGGCCGGGGTCATGATCGCGATGGACTCGTCCACGACCGGCAGGCCGTTGGAGCCGCGAAGGACGTCCTGGACGACGTAGTCCTTCGAGTTCTTCGTCATCTTCGGCTTCCGACCGGGGGAGTAGGGCGTCAGCCCCGCCAGTGCGGGCGCCCGAAGAAAGGCGTCCACGGATGCTTCGTGCCAGAAGTCAGCGGCGACGGGCTTCTCCGAGAGGTTGCCCTCGGCGTCCCGGACTCGGCGAGGGCGCGGACGGACGCCGGAGGCCTCCAGCCACCGGGCGATCGAGTAGGGCGAGGCGCCCTCGGCGGCGCGGGCCGCCGCCTGACGGACGAAGTCGATCGTTGCGGGGTCTTGCGCGAGGATCACGCCGGGGCCGTCGGGATTCTCGATGTTCATGTAGCCGAACGGGGGGCGTCCACCGACTCGGCGCCCAGAGTTGAGGAGCGTCCGCCGAGCCGCCGTGACGCGCGCCGCGATAGCCGCGGCCTCCATCTCGCCGAAGATCGCGAGCATCTGTGTGAACCCGCGACCTTCGGGCGAGGTCATATCGATCGGCTGGTCGACTGCCACGAGGGCGGCGCCCCGCTTCTGGAGTTCTTCGTCAGCGTGGAGGAAATCGAGAACCCTCCGCGCGAGCCGGTCGATCTTCCAGACGATGACTGCCTGGTAGTCCTCGGGCGAGTGAAGCACCTCTTGCCAGCCGCGCCGGTCCTCGGGCTTGTTCCGGGTGGCGCTGACGCCGTCGTCCTTCGCCTCCAGGACGACGGTCCAGCCGCGCGCTTTCGCGTAGTTCCGGGCGGACTCGATCTGCCGCTCGATGCTGACAGACTCCTCAGTAGCCCTGGACAGACGCGCGTAGATTGCGACTCGGTCGATCTTCGCGCCTGCCATGAGCACCCTCTCTGTCTACCCGGGGAACGGAACCCCCGTCGTGCTGTGGCAACGATAGCCGTTTACGTGCTTTTGCAGGTACTGTTGGTGGTAGTCCTCCGCATAGAAGAACGGCCCGGCCTCGACGGCGGGCGCCGTCTCGGTCGTGATCGGGTCGTAGCCCCGCGCGGCCAGCACCTCGCCGTAGCGGGCGGCGGTCGCCTTCACGGCCTCCTCCTGCTCCGGCGTCGTCCAGTACACCGCCGAGCGGTACTGGGTGCCGACGTCGTTGCCCTGCCGGAAGCCCTGGGTCGGGTCGTGCCGCTCCCAGAAGATCCGCAGCAGCTCCTCCTCGGACACCACCGACGGGTCGTACGCCACCAGCGCCGTCTCGGTGTGGCCCGTGCGCGCCGAGCACACCTCCTCGTAGGTGGGGTTCGGCGTCGTGCCGCCCATGTAGCCGACGGCGGTGCTCACCACGCCCGGGACCTGCCAGTAGATCTCCTCGGCGCCCCAGAAACAGCCCATCGCGAGGTACAGCACCCGGGTGCCGGGCGCCCACGGGCCCGTCAACGACGAGCCCAGCACGGTGTGCGGGCGCGGCGCGGGCAGCACCGGGGACTGGCGGCCGGGCAGGGCCTCCTCGGGGGCGACCATCGTCTGCTTGCCGCTGCCGAACAGGTTCTCGAAGATCATCGCTTTCCTCCTCAGGACGGGTGCTCGTGGCACCCGTGATCGGCAACGCCCGGCCAGGTGCACCTGTTCCCTCGCCCCGACGGGGCAGCAGGGCGGGCGAGCTCGACGACGGGCGCTGTCGGACGGTCCCCCTAGTGTCCCGGGCGTGACCAGCCGAGCGTTCAGCACAGCGTCCCACCAGCGGCCCGGCGCACTGGCGCTGGGGCTCGCCCCGGCGCTCACGCCCGACGGCGTCGACGACGACCCCACGTTCTTCCGCGGCTTCCTCGCCCACCCCCAGGTGGTGGCACGCGGCCTCGTGGCGCTCGCGGACGTCACCGCGACACGCTACGTCCGGTTCGCGCCGTCGTCGCTGCGCGACCCGGTGCTCACCGCGCACGGCGACCGGCTCCGCGCGGAGTGCTTCTCGGCCTGCAACGGCGTCTACGCGCGCCTGGACGTGCTGCCCGACGGCGTCGACGCCGGCGCGGTCGGGCACGGCACCACGAACGTCGACATCGCCGCGACGACGCGGGCGGCCCTGGCGCGGGTCGGTCGGGACCGGCTGCTGCACGTCGCGGTCGGTCGGGACGGCCTGACGGTGTCCGCCCCGGACCGGACCGTCGTCGAGCGTCCGGTCGAGATGCCCACCCGGTGGGTGCGGGCGCTGGGGAACGTCGCCGAGCTCCACCACGGGCTCGCCCCGGTGCTGACGGTCGGGGCCGCGGGGGCGCGGGCGTTCGTCGCGGGCCTGCCCGCTGCCACCGCGACCGACCGCACCGTGTGGATCGCCGCCGCGCGGGGCTCGGTGCAGGTCTCGCCCCGGAGGGTGCCCGGCGGCGTGCCCGTCGCGGGACTGCACCGGCTCAGCGCCGCCAAGCGGCTCCTCCCGCACGTCCGGGGCCTCACCGTGCACGGCGGTCCGGAGGCCGGGCCGGTGGTGGTGGAGCTCGCGCTGCCCGGCGCGCGGCTCGTCCTGGGCCTGACGGAGTCCGCGTGGCGTGGCCACTCCGGCGAGGGCGCGCTGCTGCCTGCGCTCGCGGGCCCGACCGTCGCCGAGGACGGCGACCTCGTCAGCGCGCTGCTCGCCTTCGAGCCCGTGATCGACGTGCCGCGTCTGGCCTCCGACGGCGGGCTCGACGAGTCCCGCGTCCGGGCGGCGCTCGCCGTGCTCGCGGCTGACGGGCGCGTCGGCTGGGACGTGCACGACGGCACCTGGTTCCACCGGGAGCTCCCGCACGACCCCGCCGCCGTCGACCGCGACAACCCGCGCCTCGTCGCCGCCCGGCGTCTCGTCGCCGACGGCGCCGTGCGTGCCACCGCGGACGGGTGGACCGTGCGCAGCCGCACCGGCGGCCCCGACCATCGCGTCGGGCGCGGCGGCACGTGCACGTGCCCCTGGTACCTGCGGCACCCGACCGGCCGCGGCCCGTGCGCCCACGTCCTCGCCACCGGTCTCGACGCCTCGTCCGACCGCACCCCCCGCACCGACGTCCAGGAGACCACCGCATGACCAGCGCGCGCCTGCTCGCCGCGATCGACGTGTTCACCGATCTCGGCTGGCGCGGCGCCTCGGCCGCCGACGCGGAGAGCCTGCCGCTCGGCACCCCCGAGCAGCAGCGCGTCGCGCGCGACGGGCTCGCGCCGGCGGACTGGCAGCGATGGGGGCGGGACGACCCGCCGGGAGGACTGACCTGGAAGGACGAGTCGCTGCTCGCGCTCTTCGCGGTGCGCGTCGGGGTGGACGCCCGCCGGGCCGTGCGGGTCCTGTCCAGCCGTGACGACGACGTCGTCGCCCGCCTCGTCGCCGGGCGGGGGAGGGCGTTCGCCGCCCGGTTCGTCGCCGAGGCCGCGCGCCGTCCCGACCGGTGGGCGGAGCACGCGACCTCGATGCACGCCGGTGCCGTCGTGCGCGTGGTGGACGCCCTCGACCTCGACGTCCCGGTGGACGTCGAATACCTCAAGGACTGGGCGGTCTTCGCGCGGGGCGCACTGCGCGGGTACGACCTCCCGGAATGGGGAGACCTCCAGCCGCACGATCGGGGCTGGTGCGAGCCCGACGTCGTGCTGCGGCGGCTGCCCGAGCACCTGCGCGCGGGTGTCGCGGCGGGCGTCCCGGCGACCGGTCCTTTCGGCACGGTGTTCGCGGCGGCGGTGGAGCGGGACCTGGTCGAGCGCACCGAAGCCCTCGACCTGGCGCTCGCCGCGCTCGACGCCGCGCAACGCCCTGGCGACCGCAAGGTGTGGGCGCGGCTGCTGACCGGCCCGCTCGCCGTCACCGACGACGAGCTCGTGGCCCGCACCGACGTCCTGGTCGCGATCCTCACGCACGGAGACGGCCCGGTGGTCGAGGCGTTCGGGCCGCGCCTGGTGCGGACGTTGCCCGACGACCTGCTGGCGGACGTCCTGCTCGTCACGCTGCCGGTCCGGACGAAGAAGGTGCTGCGGCTGCTGCTCACGGCGGCGGCCGGGCGTCCTCGCCCGCCCGCGGAGGCGGCCGACGTCGTCGCGCCCCTCGTGGTGCCCCACGCCGCCGGCCCGGACCGCGTGCTCGCCCGGGCGGCGTCGGCGCTCGTCGCGGCGTGGGACCTCACCGTCGCGGGGGACGACGACGCGGGCGAGGACGGTGCGCCCGCCCGCTGGCTCCCCACCCCGCCCGTGTGGGAGCCGCCGCGCTTCGACACGGGCGAGGCCACCCCGGAGGCGCTCACCGCCGCGGCCGCCGTGCTCACCGGCTACCCCGAGGGTGTGGTGGACGTCGAGGTCGAACGGTTCCTCGCCCTGGCGAACGCCGTCGCCGGAGCGGACCGCGAGGCCGCCCGCTCCGCGCTCGGCGGGGTCCGGGACACCTGGGTGGCCGGCCTGCGGTGCGTGCCGTCCTGGGTGCGCGGCACGCCGTCGCCGCTCGCGGACACGCGGACGGTCCTGCCCGCGGACGTCGACGCGCTCCGGGGCTGGGGGGTCACCGTGTGGGAGCCGCTGGAGGCGCGCGAGGCGCAGGTCGTGGCCCGGCTCGGCGAGGTGCCGGTGCTGCTGTCCACGCCGTCGTGGGTGGACCTGCGGATCGACCCGGCCGACCTCGTGACCCGCCTGGGGCGGTACGCCGACGCGGGGGTGGCCGTCAGTGAGGCCGACCTCCAGCTCGCGGCCACCCGCGTCGACCCGGCGCTCGCGGACGCCGACGTCCTCGCCGTGCTCGGCGATCTCGCGGTGCCCGTCGTGGGCCAGGACGGCAAGCCGCTCCCGGTGGCGGCGGGGCCTCTCCTGCGGGACGTGCTGCGCGACCCGTTCCGCGAGCCCGGGCTCGTGCGCGGCATCCCCTGGGCCGGCTGGCACCCCCTCCCGGCCACGCCGCTCCCGGCGCTCGCCGCGCTGCCGGCCCGCACCGGACGCCCGGACCGGTACGACCGCCACGAGGCGGCCGCCTTCCCCACCTGGGGGGACGCCACGGGGGAGTGGTGGGGCAGTGACGACCCCCGGGCCGAGATCGCGCTGCGCCAGCAGGCCCGCCGCTCGGCACCGCTGACCCCGGGCCTCGCGGTCAACCTGGTCGCCGCGCAGCGCGACCTGCACCCCGCGGCCGCGGTGGACGGCGCGACCGCTGTGGCCGAGGCGTGGGAGCGGGGGCTGCTGCGGCCCGGCGTCGCGGACGTCGGGCTCCTCGCGTGGCAGGAGACGCCCACCGGGCTGGCGGCCTTCGCCGCGGTGTGCCGCGACCTCGCCGCGGACGGCCTCCTCTCCGTCGTCTGGCCGCTGCTCGACGACCTGCTCGTCACCTCGCAGCGCGGAACCAGGCTGCTCGCCGGCACCGCCGCCGTCGCCGAGACGATGCAGGCGCTCGCCCCGGCGGTGCGTGCCGCCGTCGTGGCCGGGGACGCGGGGACCGGCGCGCTCGACCTGCCGGGTGCGCGGGCGCTCGCGGCCCGGTCGGGGACGTCGCGGGCGGTGGTCGCCGCGCGCGCGGTCGCCGCGGACCTCCCGGCGCCGGCCTCCCCCGGGGCGCCCGCCGCGCCGGAGCCCGAGCCGTCGCGGCCGTTCGAGGAGGTCTGGCCCGCCGGCGCCGGGACCCTGCCCGCGGTCGTGGACGGCGCGGGGGTCGTGGCGAGCTGGGTCGACCCTGACGTGCCGGGTCGGATGCTCGCCGTCGACCTCGACCTGCCTGATGATCCCGGCGGTCCGTACCGGGTGGTGAAGGCCTGGTTCCACGACCTCGAGCACGAGGGCCAGTGCGCCGCGACGTCGCCCGCCGCGGACGCGTCACGCCCGCTGGACGCGTGGCTGCGCTGGGACGCGTCCGAGGGACGGCTCGCCGTCTCGGCGCACCGGGACTGGCGCACCGGCGAGGACCGGCCTCTCAGCAAGGGTCCGGTGCCACCGCTCACCACGTCGATGGTGGCCGTGGTGCTCGCCACGCTCGCCCACGACGCGGCGTCCACCTACCACCAGCGGGGGATCCTGCGCGAGCGCGTGGGGTCGGCGGCCGTGACCGTGGCGGTGCGGGCGCTGCTCGCCTCGCCGGACGTCAGCCCGGCCCGCTTGGTCAAGGCGGTCGACGACGACGAGGACCTGCTGCCGGTGCTGTGGCCGCTGCTCGTGGAGCCGGTGCGCCACGCCGCGGACGCCGTGAGCCCGCCACGCTGGCTCAACCGGGTCCTCGACGTCGCGCTGAAGTACGCCCCGGTGCTGCGCGAGGCCGCCCGGCGGGGCCTGGTCCCGGCGGAGCAGGCCACCTGGCCCGGGCTCGCCGACCTGGCGGCACGACCGGGTGGTGCGGCGGCCTCGCGCAAGGCCCGAGCCCTGGCCGCGGAGGTCGCGGGCGCCCCGTCGGAGGGGGTGCCGGGCGTGCGGCGATGAGTCCTGGTGCCGGGAGCCGTCCTACCGGGGGGACGGAGCGGCGTCCGCCCGGCCGCCGCGAGCACGAGGAGGACCGGCGATGACGAAGTACCTGATCTCGTTCGACGACGGTGCGATGGACGCGATCCCGCAGGAGGACTTCGCGGCCGTGGGTGCGGCGGCCCACGCGGTGACGGCGGAGGCGAAGGCCGCGGGGGTGTGGGTGTTCGGCGGCGGGCTGGAGCGGCAGCAGGCGACGGTCGTGGGCACGGACGGCACGGTGACGCCGGGCCCGTTCCCGGAGACGAAGGCCGTGGTCGGCGGGTTCTGCGTCGTCGACGTCGCCACGCGCGACGAGGCGCTGGAGTGGGCGGCGAGGACCGCCGCGGCGTGCCGGTGCGCGCAGGAGGTCCGCGAGATCATGGACGACGCGGAGTCCTGACGGCGCAGGGCGCGCGGGATGGCATCCTTGCGCGCATGCCCACGCGCGTCCGACATGTCCTGTTCCCCGGCCGGCACCACCTGGTGACGCGCTTCCAGACGGAGTACCTGCACCGGCTGCTCGCCGGGGACCTGACCGACGCCGACGGCGTGCCGGTCGAGTGCGCCGAGGGCGCGGACGTCGTGTGGGCGGTGACGTCCGCGACGCACAGCGGCACCCGTCGCAACCCGGTGCCGGCGCACCGCCGCGAGGCGATGATCGAGCGTGTCGCGGCCCTGGAGGGGCTGCCGTCGCTGGTCGCGCCGGTGGCGGACGTGCCGCCGAGCCCACGCTTCGCCCGCACGGTGCTGGCGAGCGTCGAGCTGTCGACGGGGGTCGCGGCGACCCCCGGGGACACGGTGGTCGCCTGCTCGACCCCCGCCGTCGTCGCGATGTACGCCGACCTGGGGTTCCGTGTGGTGCCGGTGGAGGACCGCGCCGACGACGGGGCGGGCGAGCCGCTGCGCCCGTGGGACGTGCTGGAGCTGCTGGCCGCCGGTGACGACCGGTGGCGCGACCTCGCGCACCCGGAGGCCGTGGCCTACTACGACCGTTATCGCCTGGCGGCGCAGGTCGAGCTGGTCCACGCCGACCCGACGGTCTCCACGGAGGGGGACCTCACGACGACGCGCGACTACCGCACGTACACCGCGGCGTTCGACGACGCGTCGGACCGCAAGTGGGACCTGGTGGCGCCGTTCGTCGTGCCGGGCCGGGTGGTGGACCTGGGCTGCGCGGCGGGCGGGCTGCTGGAGCGGGCGGCCCGCGACCCGCGGCTGGCGGAGTCGGACCTGTACGGGGTGGACGTGTCGCGGCACCTGGTCGCGGAGGCGGAGCACCGTCGGGCGCAGGGCGTGTTCGCGAACCCGAACGTGTTCTTCGCGCAGCGCAACCTGCTGCGCTCGGCGGTGTTCCCGCCGGCGTCGGTCAGCACGACGTTCACGGTCGCCCTCACGCACGAGATCTCCAGCTACGGGGCGGGCCGGGCGGACCTGGAGCTGCTGGCGCGGCGGATCTTCGAGCACACGGCTCCGGGCGGCGTGTGGGTGTGCTCGGACGTCCTGGGTCCCGAGGGCGGGGACCGGCTCGTGCACGTCGCCCTCGACGGCGCGGGGGCGGGCGCCACGGCGACCGACCTGGACGGCCTGCCGACGGCGGACGTCGCCGCGCACGTGGCGGCGCTGTCCCCGGCGGAGCGGCTGGTGCAGTTCGCGCACGACTTCCCGGCGCTGTCCGGCGGCGCGTGCGACGTGACGTGGGTGGCGGACGGCGTCGCCGAGCTGACGCTGCGCGCCGCGGCGGAGTTCCTCTACACGCGCGACTACACCGACTCCTGGCTGTCGGAGTGCCACGAGCGGTTCTGCGACATGACCTGGCCCGACTGGGTCGAGCTGCTGGAGGGTGCGGGGTTCAGCGTCGACCCGGTGAGCGGGCCGTGGCGCAACGAGTGGCTGGTGGAGAACCGGCTGTCCGTGGGGGCCGCGCTGCGCGACGCCGCCACGGGGGAGCCGGTGGCGTGGCCGGACACGCACGTGACGTTCGTGGCGCGGCGCCCGCTCTAGCCAACGGCACCGGACCGCGGCCGGTCGTCGTCGGGCGACGGATCGCCTCCGTTCCGGTCCGGCTCGCTGAGGAGCGGCTCTCGGGAGCGGGCGTCGTGGTCCGCCGCGACGTCCCGCACCGGAGACCCGTAGATCACCGCGCTGCCCGGGCGGTTGAGGACGACACCCTGGACCTCGTTCAAGCCCTGCGCGGCGGGTCGGACGGCGGACGAGACGGAGTGCCCGGACAGCCGGCGTCGCACGACGCCGCAGACGACGAGGACCGGCAGCGCGAGGGACAGGATCCAGCCGGCGATGCCGTTGCCGGTGGCGATCGAGTAGACCAGGAGCGCCATGAGGGCGGCGACGGACGCGACGACGCCGATACGTCTCAGCATCACGCGCACCTCCCACTACGGTCGGTCCTCCCGATCGTAGAGGTCATCGACGGCACGCGCGTCGGCACCCGCCCTGGGGAGGATCGATCAGCTCAGTCGAGGTCGCGGACGGCGCGGGCCTCGACGTCGGCGAGGACCTCATCGGCGACGTGCGGGGTGACCTCGCCGTCGTTGCGCGCCCGGACGACGACGTCCCGCTCGACCTCGACGGCGTCGCGCAGCAGCGCGTCGACGAGCTCGCCGAACCGTCCCTCGACGTCGTCGCCGGCGCGGCGCGCCTCGGACAGCGCGAGCTGCGCGGTGAGGTAGCCCTCGTACTGGAGGGCGACGGCCTCCCGGACGGGGGCGGGGACGTCGTCACGGGCGCGCACCGCCTCGAGCGCGGCGCGGGTGGCCTGCTCACGCAGCGTCGCCACCTCGGCGGCCTCGTCGGTGGTGCTGCCGACGCCGAGCCACCGCACGGCCGGCGCGAGGGTGAGGCCCTGGAGCACGAGCGTCGCCAGGACGACCACCAGCCCGACGAACACGACCGCGGAACGATCGGGGAAGTCCGCCCCGGACTCGACGACGTGCGGCAGGGCGAGCGCGGACGCGACGGACACGACGCCCCGCATCCCGGCCCAGGACACGACGAGGGTCTCGCGGCGGGTGAACGCCCCGACGCCGGCGACCTCCTCCGGCACGCCGTGGGCGCGGGCCCGCCGGGCGAACCCGTGGCCGAGCAGCCACAGGGAGGGGAACATCCACGCGAACCGGACCACGACCAGCGCCGCGACGACGGTGAGCGCGAGGGGCAGCGCCTGGGGAGCGACGGGGTTGTCGTCCAGCACGCTGGTCAGCTCGAACCCGATGAGGACGAACACGACGCCGGTGATGAGGTAGTCGGCGTACTCCCACACGGACCGGCCGAGCAGCCACCCGCCGGACGTCACCGACGTGTGGGAGACGGCGCGCAGCATCAGGCCGAGCGTGAGGACGGCGAGGACGCCGGAGCCGTGCAGCTCCTCCGCGCCCAGGTAGGCGGCGAACGGCAGCGCGATCGTCACCGTGGTCTCGGCGGCCGGCACGTGCAGGCGGCCGAGCACGCGGTGGCCGAGCCAGCCCCCGGCCAGCCCGACCCCGACGCCCACCACGACGGCGAGCAGCAGGTCGAGCCCGACCTCGCCGGCCGTCACGGAGCCCGCCACGACCGCGGCGACGGCCACGTGGTAGAGCACGAGGGCGGTGGCGTCGTTGAACATGCCCTCGCCCTCCAGCACCGTGACCACGCGGCCCGGGAGGCGCAGGCGACGGGCGACGGCGGTGGCGGCGACCGGGTCCGGCGGGGACACGATGGCGCCCAGCACCCACGCGACCGCCCAGGGCGCGCCCGCGGCGTGCGCGATGACCGCCACGACCGCCGCCGACGCGATCGTCAGGCCGACGGCGGTGAGCAGGATGGGTCGGGCCTGCTCGCGGAACTCCCGGACGGTGGCCCGCTGGGTCGCGGCGAACAGCAGCGGCGGCAGCACCAGCGGCAGGATGAGGTCCGGCTCGAGGCGCAGCGTGGGCGTGCCGGGGATCAGGGGGAGCACGATCCCGAACAGGGTCAGCAGCACCGGCAGCGGCACCCGCACCCGGTCCGCGAGCGGCGTGAGGACGACGATCCCCGCGAGGACGAGACCCCACAGCGCGATCGTCGACATGCGTCCTCCCCGGTCCCGCACCCGCTGGTCGGCGCCAGTCTGCCCCCCGGCGCCGGACCGTGCACACGCTGGACCGCGGCAGGTGTCGGGGGCCGCGCCTAGGGTCGGACCATGACGAAGCCGTCGCAGGACCCGCTGGTCGTGCCCGACGCCGCGGCGTGGCGCGCGTGGCTCGACGAGCACGAGGACTCCACGCCCGACGGGGTGTGGTTGGTGCTCGCGCGCAAGGGCCGCCCCGACGCCCCGACCACGCTGACCCGGGCCGAGGCGCTCGACGAGGCGCTGTGCAGCGGCTGGATCGACGCGCAGGCCCTCGGCCGGGACGCCGACACCTCCCTGCAGCGCTACTGCCCGCGCCGGGCCCGCAGCATCTGGTCGGTGCGCAACCAGGAGATCGTGGCGCGGTTGACGCAGGAGGGTCGGATGCGGCCGCGCGGTCAGGCGGAGATCGACCGGGCCCGCGCCGACGGCCGGTGGGACGCCGCGTACGCCGGGCCCGCGACCATCGAGGTCCCCGACGAGCTCGCGGCGGCGCTCGCGGCCAGCCCGCGTGCCACGGAGGCGTGGGGGAACCTGACGTCGCAGAACCGGTTCGCCGTCCTGCACCGCATCGTGACCCTCAAGCGGCCGGAGTCGCGGACGCGGAACGTGGAGAAGTTCGTCGCGATGCTGGAGCGCGGCGAGACGGCCTACCCGCAGAAGCGACCGCTGTTCGGGTCGTGACCGTGCCCTGCCGGTGACCCACCCGCCCAGGACACGCACAGGACCTGCACGGACGGCTCCGGGCGTCGCCGCGCGGCGCGGGGGAGCGGAACCTAGGGTGAACCGGTGAGCACTCCCGGGATCCCGCGGCTCAGCGGCGCCGACACCGTCCCTCTCAGCGTGCGCAGCGCGGCCGCGTGGTCATGGCGTCTGCTGCTCGTCGCCGCGGGCATCGGCGCGATCGTCTGGGTGCTCGGCCAGCTCAAGACCATCGCGGTGCCCGTCGCGATCGCGCTGCTCCTGACGATCCTGCTCGCGCCGATGCGGCGTGCGCTCGAACAGGTGGGGGTGCCCCGGGGGTTCGCGACGGCCCTGTCGATCCTCGGCCTCATCGCGTTCGTGACCGGCCTGATCGTGCTCGCCGGGCAGTCGATCGTCAACGGCTTCCAGGACCTCTGGGACCAGGCGGTCGCCGGCTTCCAGGAGTTCCTCGACTGGTTGTCGAACGGGCCGTTCGGCCTCGACACGGCGAGCCTCGGCGACCTCACCCAGCAGGCGCAGGACATGGTCGCGGGGCAGAGCGGCTCCCTCATCTCCGGCGCGCTCGGTGCCGCGACGACCGTCGGGCACGTCCTGGTGGGCGTCATCATCACGATCTTCTGCACGATCTTCTTCCTGCAGGACGGCCGCACCATCTGGACCTGGATCGTCAACCTGCTGCCGTTCGCCGCGCGGGAGAAGGTCCACCAGGCGGGCCGTCGCGGCATCGTCACGCTGTCGTCCTACGTCCGCACGCAGATCCTCGTGGCCCTGGTGGACGCGATCGGCATCGGCGTCGGCGCGGCGTTCTTCGTGCCGTCGCTCGCGATCTCCATCGGCATCCTCGTGTTCGTGGGCTCGTTCATCCCGATCCTCGGCGCCATCTTCACCGGCGCCATCGCGTGCGCGGTGGTGCTGGTGTCCCAGGGCTGGGTGTCGGCGCTCATCATGCTCGGCATCGTGCTGCTCGTGCAGCAGGCGGAGAGCCACATCCTGCAGCCGTTCCTCATGGGCCACGCCGTGTCCCTCCACCCGGTCGCGGTCGTGCTCGTGGTCGCCGCCGGCAGCCTCGTCGCGGGGATCGTCGGCGCGCTGTTCGCGGTGCCGCTGGCCGCCGTGCTCAACACCGTCATCCAGTACCTGCACGGGCACGACAAGTTCCCCGAGCTCGGCACCGACGACCACGTCCCCCTCCTGAGACGTCCGACCCGTGACGAGCTGCCCGGCACCCTGCTGTGGGCCAACCGCCCGGGCGCGACCCCCGACGCGGGCGACGGCACCGGCGCGGCCCCGCAGGACGGTGCGGGCGACGGCACCGGCCCCGGCGGGCCGACCGCGCCGCGCTGACCGGCCCCGGCGTCACCGGACCCCGGTGCCGCCACCCATACTGGGGGGCGTGAACGCAGCGAATCCTCTCGATCGGGTGACCCTCGACGACGTGCGCGCCGCTGCCGAGCTGCTCGACGGCACGGTGACCCGCACCCCGGTGCACCGTTTCCGGGCGCTCGCGCAGCTGGCGGGAGCCGACGTCGTCCTCAAGTGCGAGAACCTCCAGCGGGCGGGGTCGTTCAAGATCCGTGGTGCGTACACGCGCCTGTCCCGGCTCTCGCCGGCCGAGCAGCGGCTCGGCGTGGTCGCGGCGTCCGCGGGCAACCACGCGCAGGGCGTGGCCCTCGCCGCCCAGCAGCTCGGCATCCCCGCCACCGTGTACATGCCGCAGGGCGCGTCCGTGCCCAAGCTGGCCGCCACGCGCGGCTACGGCGCGGAGGTCCGCCAGGTCGGCACGTCCGTCGACGACGCGGTCGTCGCGGCCCGCGCCGAGGCGGCCCGCACGGGCAAGGTGCTCGTCCACCCGTTCGACCACCCGGACGTCGTCGCGGGCCAGGGCACGGTCGCCCTGGAGATCCTCGAGCAGGTGCCCGACGTCGGGACGGTCGTCGTCCCGCTCGGCGGCGGCGGGCTCGTCGCCGGCATCGCGACGGTGCTCGCCGAGGCGGCGCCGCACGTCAAGGTGGTGGGGGTGCAGGCCGCGTCGGCGGCCGCCTACCCGGCCTCGCTCGCCGCGGGGCACCCCGTACCGGGCACGCTCGGCGGCACGATGGCGGACGGCATCGCCGTCGGCACCCCGGGCGACGTGCCGTTCGAGGTGCTGCACCGGCTCGGCATCGAGGTCCGCACCGTCACCGAGGACCAGATGTCCCGCGCCCTGCTGTTCGTCGCGGAGCGCGCCAAGCTGGTCGTCGAGCCCTCGGCGGCCGTGGCCGTGGCGGCCGTGATGAACGCTCCGGGAGACTTCCCCGGCACGATCGTGCCCGTGCTGACCGGCGGGAACATCGACCCGTTGCTCCTGCAGCGCGTGGTGCAGCACGGCCTCGTCGCGGCCGGCCGCTACCTCCAGATGTCGGTGCGGCTCGACGACGAGCCCGGCGCCCTCGCCCGTCTGCTGGAGACCGTCGCGTCCGCCGAGGGGAACATCGTGCGCGTCGACCACCGCCGCACCGACACGGCGCTGGAGGTGTCCGAGGTGCTGGTGACCCTCCAGCTCGAGACGAAGGGCCCCGAGCACTGCGCGGCCGTCGTCGAGCGGCTGCGACGGGACGGCTACGACGTCTCCTGAACCTCCTTCCCGGCGGGGTGTCGATCGGGGGCGCCGCCGTTCGTCGTGGTGACGACACGGCCGCCCGGGCCGTGCGGAAGGAGACGACCATGCGATTCCTGACCACGATCCTGTGCCGGGGCCCCGAGGTGGAGCGGCACCGGCGTGCCGTCGCCGAGCGGAGGTACGGTGTCGGCGACGGCGTCGACGCCGCCGACGTCGTGCTGTTCGGACCCCTCGTGCACGCCCGACCGGGCGTCGGGACCCGTTGAGGAGGACGCGATGCGCTACCTGATGCTGGTGCTCTCCACCCCCCAGGACCCGGACCTCACCCCCCAGGACGAGGCCGGCGCCCCGCCCATCGAGGGGTGGGTCGACCGCTACTACGGTGACGGCACCGCCTCGGCGGGGGACCGGCTCCGCCCGCCCGAGGACGCCGTGGGCGTCCGGGTGCGGGGCGGGAAGGTGCTCGTCACCGACGGCCCCTTCGCGGAGTCGAAGGAGGCGATCGGCGGCTTCGACGTCATCGAGGCCCCGGACCTCGACACCGCGATCACCGTCGCGTCGGAGCACCCCATGGCGCACGCGGGCGCGATCGAGCTGCGCCCCGTGTGGCCGCTGGACCTCGACGGCCAGGGCGGTGAGGGGTGATGCGGTACCTGTTCCTCGTCCACGAGCCCGACGTGCCCGACCGCGGCCCGACCCCCGACATCGAGGACTGGGTGCGCCGGCACGACGCCGACGGCTCCCGCGTGCTGGGCGAGCGGCTGCGGCCCGCGGCGGACGTCCGCCGCGTGCAGGTCACCGACGGCCGGCCGGTGGTCACCGACGGGCCGTTCGCGGAGTCCAAGGAGGTGATCGGCGGGTTCGACGTCGTCGAGGCCCCGGACCTCGCCACCGCCCTCGCGATCGCGGCGGAGCACCCGGGGGCGTGGGGCGGCTCGACGGTCGAGGTGCACCCGTTCTGGCCCACGGACGGTGCCGGACCCGCGTGACGGGCACGGTCGGCGCCGCGGTCGAGGACGCGTTCCGCTCCGAGTGGGGACGCGTCCTCGCCGCGGTCGCGCGCTCCACGGGCGACCTCGACCTGGCGGAGGAGTCGACGCAGGAGGCGTTCGCCTCCGCCGTGCGGACCTGGGCCCGCGACGGTGTGCCCGACCGGCCGGGAGCCTGGCTCACGACGACGGCGCGCCGGCACGCGATCGACGTGCTGCGCCGCCGCCGCACCGAGCGGGAGCGGACCGGTGAGGCCGCCCGTCTGGAGGAGCGGGTGCGCCCGGGTGCGCGGGCCGACGGGCCGTCCGCCGACCCGGTGCCGACCGCGGTGGCGGACGGCCTGGACGACGGGGCCTGGGAGCTCGACGACCCGGACGGCGACCTGCTGCGGCTCGTCTACACGTGCTGCCACCCGGCGATCCCGCTGGACGGCCGGGTCGCGCTCACGCTGCGGTCGCTGACCGGCATGACGACGGCCCAGGTCGCGCGTGCCTTCCTCGTGCCGGAGGCGACGATGGCGCAGCGGCTCGTCCGCGCGAAGAAGCGCATCCGCGACACCGGCATCGTCTTCCGGGTACCGCCGTCCACCCTGCTGGCCGAGCGCACGGCGGGCGTCCTGACGGTCCTGTACGTGCTGTTCACCGAGGGCTACGACGCCTGGGCCGAGCCCGCCGACGCCGTCGAGGGGGCCGCCGAGCGGCGTGCGCTGGCCGGTGACGCGGTGCGGCTCGCCCGGCTCGTCGTGCGGCTGCTCCCCGACGAGCCGGAGGCCCGTGGGCTGCTCGCGCTGGCGCTGCTCCAGCACGCCCGGCGGGACGCGCGCACCGGGCCGGACGGCGCCGCCCTCGTCCTGGCGGAGCAGGACCGGTCCCGGTGGCGCGACGACGAGACGGCCGAAGGTCTGGCGGTGCTGGACGCCGCCCTCGCCGCGGGCCGCCCCGGTCCGTACCAGGTGCAGGCGGCGGTGGCGGCGCTGCACGCCCGGGCCGCCGACGTCGGGTCCACCGACTGGGTGGAGGTCCTCGCCCTCTACGACGTGCTGGCCGCCATGACCGGCTCACCGGTGGTGGGCCTGAACCGGGCGGTCGCCCTGGCCGAGGTGCACGGTGCCGAGGCGGCGCTGGCGGCGCTGGACGACCTCGCCGGCGCCCCCGCGCTGGCGGGCTACCACCTGCTGCCCGCCGTCCGGGCGGAGCTCCTCACCCGCCTGGGCCGTCCCGCCGAGGCCGCGGACGCCCTGCGGGTCGCGCTGGCGCTCGTCGACCGCGAGGGCGACCGGCGGCTGCTGGAGCGGCGGCTGGCGACCCTCACCGGCGCCGTCGACGACCGCTGAGCGGACCCGGCCACCCGCCTCCGCCACCTGACCCCGGCCGCCCGGACGCGAACGTGCGTGCTGGGTCGGTACCGCAAACCTCGGTTTGCGGTACCGACCCAGCACGCACGTCGCCGGAGGGGGTCAGGCGCGGGACCGTCAGACGGTGGCGGTCTCCGGCTCCGTGATCAGCGGGTAGACGCCGTTCTCGTCGTGGACCTCGCGGCCCGTGACCGGCGGGTTGAACACGCACACGCACGTGATGTCCGTCGTGGGGCGGACCTTGTGCTTGTCGTGGTCGTTCAGCAGGTACAGGGTGCCGGGTCGCAGGGGGTGCACCTCGCCGGTGGCGAGGTCCTCGATCTCGCCCTCGCCGGACGTGATGAAGACGGCCTCGATGTGGTTGGCGTACCAGAAGAAGCTCTCGGTGCCGGCGTACAGCGTGGTCTCGTGGACGGAGAACCCGACGCCCTCCTGGGCGAGCACGATGCGCTTGGAGCGCCAGTTCTCGCTCTTGACGTCGGCGTCGGTGTCGGTGATCTCGTCGAGGGTGCGGACGAGCATGGTTCCTCCTCGGGTCTGCGGGTCGGGGGACGGGTGGCGGCTCAGCCGAGGACGGCGGCGAACGACTCGTCGAGGATCGTCAGGCCGCGGCGCAGCTCGTCCTCGGTGATCGTCAGCGGCGGCAGCAGCTTGACGACCTCGCCGTCGGGGCCCGACGTCTCGACCAGGAGGCCGCGGCGGAACGCCTCGTCCGTGACCCGGCCGGCGGTCTCGCCGTCGGGGAGCTGGAGGCCGCGGGCCAGGCCGCGGCCCTTGGCGACGAGCCCGAGGTCCGGGTAGCGGGAGACCACGGTGTTGAAGTGGCTCTCCACGAGCATGCCCTTGGCGCGCACGGAGCGCTCCAGGGCGTCGTCGGACCAGTACGTGCGGATCGCCTCGGACGCCGTGGCGAACGCGGGCGCGAAGCCGCGGAACGTGCCGTTGTGCTCGCCGGGCTCCCACACGTCGAGCTCGGGGCGCACCAGGGTGATCGCCATCGGCAGGCCGTAGCCGGAGATGGACTTCGACAGGCAGATGATGTCCGGCACGATCCCGGCCTCCTCGAAGGAGAAGAACCCGCCGGTGCGGCCGCAGCCCATCTGGATGTCGTCCAGGATGAGCAGGATGTCGTGGGCCTTGCACAGGTCCGCGAGGCCGCGCAGCCACTCGGCGCGGGCGGCGTTGATGCCGCCCTCGCCCTGGACGGTCTCGACGATGACGGCGGCGGGCTTGTTGAGGCCGCTGCCGGAGTCCTCCAGCATCCGCTGGAAGTACTGGAAGTCGGAGACGTCGCCGTTGAAGTAGTCGTCGTACGGCATCGGGGTGGCGTGGACCAGCGGGATGCCGGCGCCGCCGCGCTTCATCGAGTTGCCCGTGACGGAGAGCGCGCCGAGCGTCATGCCGTGGAACGCGTTGGTGAAGTTCACGACGGACTCGCGCCCGGTGATCTTGCGGGCCAGCTTGAGGGCCGCCTCGACGGCGTTGGCGCCGCCCGGGCCGGGGAAGACGACCTTGTGGTCGAGGCCGCGCGGCTGGAGGATGTGCGCGCGGAACGTCTCGAGGAACTCGCGGCGGGCGCTGGTCAGCATGTCCAGCGAGTGGACCATGCGGTCGTCGGCGAGGTAGTCCAGCAGGACCTTCTTCAGCACGGGGTTGTTGTGCCCGTAGTTGAGCGAGCCCGCGCCCGCGAAGAAGTCGAGGTACTCGGTGCCGTCCTCGGCGAAGACGGTCGACCCGACGGCGCGGTCGAACACCACGGGCCAGGCCCGCGAGTAGCTGCGGACCTCGGACTCCAGGGCGGTGAAGCCCATCGGGTCGGCGGTGGTGTCGGGCGTCGGGGTGGTCAAGGTTGTCACGAATGACACTCCTTCGATGGTGCGCGCCGGTGCGGTGAAGGGTCGGGGCTGCGTCGTCACCTGCGCGCCGTACCGGCGCAGCCCAAGTCTGTGCGGTGCGTCGTCAGCGACGGAAGCCGTCGACGACGAGCAGCGGCTCGGCCTCGTGACCGTCGGGGAAGTGCTCGGCCTCGTACCCGGCGGTCTCCGTGAGGGTGGCGCCGCGGGCGTCGGCCCAGCGGCGGAACACGGCACGGGAGGCGGTGTTGTCGTTGGTCACGGTCGTGGCGAACGACGTGACGGAGGGGTGGTCGTCGATCACGGCGTCGAGGAGGCGGCCGGCGAGGCGGTGCCCGCGGGCGCGCTCGTCGACGGCGACCTGCCAGCAGAACCAGCGGGTCGGGTCGTCGGGCGTGAGGTAGCCGGAGACGAACCCGACGACCTCGCCGTCGAGGACGGCGACGCGGCTGGTTGCCGCGAAGTGGTCGGCGAGCAGCAGGTAGGCGTAGGACGAGTTGAGGTCGAGCGTCCCGGAGTCGCGGGCGACCCGCCACATCGCGGCGCCGTCGGTGACGGCGGGGCGGCGGATCGTCGGGCGAGCTGGTCCGTCCTGACCGAGGGCGCCCCGCGCGGGGGCGGCCTGCTCGGCGTCGTGCTCGGTCTCGGCGGAGGTGTGGTCAACGGGGGCTGGGTCGAAGATCGTCATACCGTCAACGACCATAGACACAGTCGGGGTGGATTCTCACCCTGAACTTGACCGGATCGAGAGAATGGGCGGCCGCTGGTCCGGACTTATCGTTGGGATCGTGCGGCAGAGGGCGGGATCGCACCTCTTCGGCGTGTCGCGCTCCGGCGTGTCGCCTCGTGGGGGCGTCCGTGGGCACCGTGCGGTGCCCACGGACGCGCCGGATCAGCCGAGGAACGGCGTGGCGGACGTGATCTCCACCGGGATCTCGCGCCCGTTCGGCGCGGTGTAGGCGGCCTTGTCGCCGACCTTCTTGCCGTCGATCGCGGCACCCAGCGGCGACGTCGGCGAGTACACGTCGAGGTCGGTGGTGCCCGCGATCTCGCGGGAGCCCAGCAGGAACGTCATCTCGTCGCCCGCGACCAGCGCGGTGACGACCATGCCGGCCTCCACCATGCCGTCGTCGGCGGGCGTGCCGACCTGGACGGTCCGCAGCTTCTCGGTCAGCTCGCGGATGCGGGCCTCGTTCTTCGCCTGCTCCTCGCGGGCGGCGTGGTAGCCGCCGTTCTCCTTGAGGTCGCCCTCGTCGCGGGCGGCGGCGATGCGCTCGGCGATCTCGGTGCGGGCGGGGCCGGACAGGTGCTCCAGCTCAGCCTTCAACCGGTCGTGAGCCTCCTGGGTGAGCCAGGTGACGTTGTCGGCCACGGCTCTCCTTTCGTGGTGCTCGATCGTGCCCGGTCCGGGCCGCGCGGATTCCTGCCGACGGCGTCGGCACGCGCATCGGCTCGTGCGGGGCTTGCGTGTGAATCCCTCAGGATAACGGATCGACGCGGGTCCCCCGCCCGCCGGACCGCCGGGGGAGTCCGCCGGCGCTCGCGCGGCCCCGGTCCCGGCGCCCCGACCGGCCGGTCAGTCGTCGACGACCTCGCAGCCGACGACCGTCGCGGTGGTCGCCTCCTGGGACGTGCCGATCGTCACCTCGTAGGCGCTGGTGCGGGTGTCGACCGGGCCGACCTCGACGTCGAGCGTGCCGACCTGCGCGTAGCTGGGGGAGAGGGCGTCGACCGTGCACACCGCCCGGGTGCCGGGCGGCATGTGCACCTGGAACTGCGCGTCCACGTGCTCGGCGTCGACGACCGTGAACCCGATGTCCTCGTGGTCCACCGGGGCCGCCTGCTGCTGGGCGACGGTGTACCAGCCGACGGCCGCCACGGCCGCCACCAGCGCCGCACCGATCGCGATCTTCGCGCCGCGCCCCGTGCCCCGCGCGGCCGGGCGTCGGGCGCTCCCGTACCGGTCGTCGGGTGCGGTGGTGCCCGTCGGGGGCTGTGCCTCGCTCATGACACCATTGTGCTCGACGCCCCGGCAGTCCCGAACCACCCCAGGAGGACCCCGTGCCCGGTGAAACGCTGCGCCTCATGGCGGTGCACGCCCACCCCGACGACGAGTCGAGCAAGGGTGCCGCCACGACGGCCCGCTACGCCGCGGAGGGCGTCGAGGTCCTCGTGGTGACGTGCACCGGTGGCGAGCGCGGCGACGTGCTCAACCCGTCGTTCGCCGTGCCCGAGGGGCACGGGTTCGAGTCGCTGGACGAGAAGCGGGCCGTGCGCCGCCTGGAGATGGCCGCCGCCGCGCAGGCGCTCGGCGTCCGTCAGCACTGGCTCGGCTTCGTCGACTCGGGCCTGCCCGAGGGCGACCCGCTGCCGCCGCTGCCCGAGGGCTGCTTCGCCCTCGTGCCGCTGGAGGAGGCGTCGGCGCCGCTCGTCGAGCTGGTGCGCGAGTTCCGGCCGCACGTCATGACGACCTACGACCCCTCGGGCGGCTACCCCCACCCGGACCACATCAAGTGCCACGAGGTCGCCGTGGAGGCCTACCACGCGGCGGGCGACGCGGACCGCTACGTGGTCGAGGGCGGTGCCGCCCCGTGGGAGCCGCTCAAGCTGTACTACAACCACGGCTTCTCGATGGCGCGGCTGCGGGCCGCCCACGAGGCCATGGAGGGCGCGGGCCTGGAGTCCCCGTTCGGCGACTGGATCGAGTCGCGCACGGCGCGCGAGATCCCCGAGCGGGAGGTGACGACGCGCGTCGAGGTGGCCGAGTTCTTCGAGCAGCGCGACGCCGCGCTCGTGGCCCACGCGTCGCAGATCGACCCGGCGGGCTTCTTCTTCGCGGTCCCGCGGGACATCGAGGCGGACGTCTGGTCCACCGAGGAGTTCGAGCTCGCCGACTCGCGCGTGCCGACGTCGACGCCGGAGGACGACCTGTTCGCCGGTGTCCGGAAGGAGAACTGAGTTGCCGTACGCGTTGGTCGGCCGTCTGGCCGCGGCCGTGGACCCCGCCCCGTCGCCCAGCCCGACGGCGCGCCGCCTGGAGGACTGGGAGGTGACGCCGGGCCTGGAGGGCTTCCTGGCGACGTTCGGCGTCGCGGTGGCCGCGGTCCTGCTGTTCCTGTCCCTGGCGCGGCACATGCGCAAGGCGAACGCGTACGCGCGCGAGCACGGCATCGAGGTGCCGCAGCGGCGCACGATCGGGTTCCGTGCGGACTCGTCGCCGGACCTCGCCGCGAGCCCGGACACCGGGGCCGGCGCGGCCTCGGCCACGTCGCCGGGCGCCGCGCCGGGCGCGGACGGCGGCGGTCCGGACCGGTCGGGGCCGGGGGCGTCGTGACCACGCGGGTCACGGTCGCCCAGGTCGTCGTGTCGGACGACCGCGCCGCCAACCGGCAGGTCGTCGCCGACGCCTTCGCGGCGGCGGCGAGGGTGGGATCGGACCTGCTGCTGCTGCCGGAGTACGCCTCGGCCTACGACCGGCGCGGCGTGGGCGTGGAGCACGCCGAGCCGCTGGACGGCCCGTTCGTGACCGGCCTGCGGGGCCTGGCCGCGCAGCACGGGATCGCGGTGGTGGCGGGCGTGACGCTGCCGGGTGCGGACCCGGCGCCGGGCGAGGCCGCGCGGGCGGTCAACGCCGTCGTGGCGGTGGACGCCACCGGCGCGCTCGCCGGGGTGTACCGCAAGGTCCACCTGTACGACGCGTTCGGTACGCGCGAGTCGGACCGGCTGGAGCCGGGCCCGGTGGACGCGGAGCCGGTGACGATGCGGGTGGGGGACCTGACGTTCGGCGTCATCACCTGCTACGACCTGCGGTTCCCGGAGTCGGCGCGCCGGGTGGTGGACGCCGGGGCGGACGTCCTGGTGGTGCCCGCCGCCTGGATGGACGGTCCGGGCAAGGCACTGCACTGGCGCACGCTGCTCGCGGCGCGCGCGATCGAGAACACGATGGTCGCGATCGGCGTGGGCATGGCGGGCAAGGGCCTGACGGGCCGGTCGACGCTGGTGGGGCCGGACGGCGTCGTCGGCCTGGAGCTGGACGAGGCGCCGCAGCTGCGCACGGTGGACCTCGACGCCGAGGCCCTCGGGGCGGTGCGGGCGACGAACCCGTCGTTGGCGAACCGTCGCTACACGGTGGTGCCGCGCCCGCGCTGAGGCGGACGCGGTGCCCTCAGACGGCGAGCGTGGCGAGGTAGATCGCGACGGTGTGGCAGGCGAAGCCCACGACGGTGAGGGCGTGGAAGATCTCGTGGAACCCGAACCAGCGCGGTGACGGGTCGGGGAACTTGGTGCCGTAGACGACGGCGCCGAGGGTGTACGCGAGGCCGCCGGTGACGACGAGCCACACGATGGCGGGGCTGCCGTTGACCCAGAACTGGTCGATGTAGGCGACGGCGACCCAGCCGAGCGCGACGTACACGGGGACGTAGAACCAGCGGGGCGCGTTCATCCACAGCACCCGCGTGAGCAGGCCGGCGACGGCGCCGCCCCACACGATGCCGAGCATGATCGTCGCGCTGGAGCGGGGCAGCAGGGCGACGGCGAGCGGGGTGTAGGTGCCCGCGATGATGAGGAAGATGTTCGAGTGGTCGAGCCGGCGCAGCACGGCGGCGACCCGGGGTGACCAGTTGCCGCGGTGGTAGACGGCGCTGGTGCCGAACAGCAGCAGGGCGCTGAGACCGAAGATCGCGGCGGCGACCTTGCCGGCGACGGGTTCGGCGAGGGCGACGAGCACGATGCTGGACGCCAGCGCCAGCGGCGCGGTGACGAGGTGGATCCAGCCGCGCAGGCGCGGCTTGAGGCGCCGGGCCTGGGCGGCGGCCGACGTGCCGACGTTCTGCACGGCGCCGCGGGCGCCGGCGGCGGCCTCGCGGGCGGCGGCTCCGACGTCGGCGGGGTCGGGGACGCTCAGGCGGCGGCTCCGGTCGGCGGTTCCTGCCACGGGTGTCTCCTTCGGGGCGTTGCTCGAACTAACCTACGCTTCCGTAGGTTACGCCACCGTAGGCGATGTGCGCGGCGGTTGTCCCCGGGAGCCTGTGAAGATCGTGCGACGAGTCCGCAGGGAGCGCGCAGCGGGGCGCCCGGACGCGGTCCGGCCCCGACGCCGCGCGGTACCGTTGTCCCGATTCGTCCGCCCCGAGACCGTGAGGACCTCGTGCGCCTTCCCCACCCCCTGTACCGGCTGTACGAGCACCGGCTCGCCGCGTCGCTGGCCGGTCTCGGGACCCCCCGTCACGTCGGCGTCATCCTCGACGGCAACCGTCGCTGGGCCCGCTCGTTCGGGGAGACGGCCGCCACCGGGCACCGGCGCGGCGCCGACAAGATCGCCGAGTTCCTCGGCTGGGCGTCCGAGCAGGGCATCGAGGTCGTCACGCTGTGGATGCTGTCCACGGACAACCTCGCGCGGCCCAAGGCGGAGCTCGCCGACCTGCTCGACATCATCTCCGACGCCGTGAGCGACCTCGCCGCGACGGGGCGGTGGCGGCTGCGGATCGTGGGCCGCCTCGACCTCCTGCCGGAGCGGCTGTCCCGGGCGCTGCGCGCCGCCGCGGCGGCCACGGCGGACGTCGACGGGCTGCAGGTCAACGTCGCCGTCGGGTACGGCGGGCGGCACGAGATCGCGGACGCCGTGCGGGCCTACCTGCGCGCGGCGGCGGACGACGGCGCGACGCTGGCGGACCTCGCCGACAGCATCGACGTCGAGGACATCGCGGCGCACCTGTACACGAAGGGTCAGCCCGACCCGGAGCTCGTCATCCGCACCTCCGGCGAGCAGCGGGTGGGGGGCTTCCTCATGTGGCAGAGTGCGCACTCGGAGCTGTACTTCTGCGAGGCGTACTGGCCGGACTTCCGTCGCGTCGACTTCCTGCGGGCGTTGCGCGACTACTCCCGGCGGGAACGCCGGCTGGGACGTTAGGGCGTCGGCGAGGTCGCCGGGACAGGGGGAGCGTGATGGCCGCGTCGACGTCGAGCGTCTCGGGCACCGCCAAGGAGGCCGCGCGCACCTGGGAGGCGCTGTTCCGCACGCAGGTGACGCTGATGCGCCGCTTCCAGGCGGACGACGTCTGGGTCGAGCTGTCGATGCGCGAGTACGACGTCCTGTTCACGCTGTCGCGTGCCGACGGCGGCTGCCTGCGCCTGCGCGACCTCAACGAGGACGTGCTGCTCGCGCAGTCCTCGCTGTCGCGGATGGTGGAGCGGCTGGAGGCGCGCGGCCTGGTCACCCGGTCGGTGCCGCCGGACGACGCCCGCGGGACGCTGGTCGCGCTGACGCGCGAGGGTCGCCGCCTGCAGCGGGAGGTCGGCCGCCGCCACGTGCGCGCGATGGAGCAGTACGTGGGGTCGGCGCTGGACCCCGCCGAGCAGGCGGAGCTCACGCGCCTGCTGGAGCGGCTGCGTGCGGCGCAGCCGGGGATCGCGGACTGGTCGCCCCGCTCCTGATGGAAACCGCTATCCTCGGCGGCGTGACACCGTCGACACGCCCCGGGACAGCGCCCGACGCCGCCGCGCCGCACGTGGTGGTGGCCCCCGACTCGTTCAAGGGGAGCCTCGGTGCGCCGGAGGTCGCCGAGGCCGTCCGCCAGGGCGTCCTCGCCGCGGCCCCGCACGCCCGCGTCACCTGCCTGGCCATGGCCGACGGCGGGGAGGGCACGCTCGACGCGCTCGTGACCTCGTGGGGCGCGCCCGTGCACGAGGTCGGCACCTGCGACGCGCTCGGCCGTCCGACCACCGCCCGCTGGGCGGTCTCGCCCGAAGGCCGCACCGGGGTCGTCGAGCTCGCCGAGGCCAGCGGGCTGCCCGCCGTCGCCGACGAACCCCTGCAGCCGCTGCACGCGCACACCCGGGGCACCGGCGAGCTCGCGGCGGCCGTCCTGGACGCCGGGGTCGACGAGGTCCTGGTGTGCCTGGGCGGCTCGGCCTCCACCGACGGCGGCTCCGGGGTGCTCGTCGGCCTCGGCGCCCGGCTGCTCGACGCCGCCGGCGAGCCCGTCCCCGACGGGGGCGAGGGCCTGGCCCGCGTCGCCCGCCTCGACCTCGACGGGCTGCACCCGCGGGCCCGCGAGGTGCGCTGGCGGCTCGCCGTGGACGTCACGAACCCGCTGGTCGGCGAGCACGGCGCCGCCACCGTCTTCGGCCCGCAGAAGGGCGCCACGCCGGGCGACGTGGCGTTCCTCGACGCGGCGCTGTCGCGCTGGGCGGACCTGCTGGAGCAGGACACGGGCGTCGCGGTCCGCGACCTGCCGGGTGCAGGGGCCGCCGGCGGCGTCCCGGCCGCGCTCGTCGCGGTCCTCGGCGCCGTGCCCGAGCCCGGCGCGACGCTGGTGGCCGAGGCCGTGGGCCTCGCCGACGCCGTCGCCGACGCCGTGCTGGTCGTCACCGGCGAGGGGTCGTTCGACTCCCAGTCGGTGCGCGGCAAGGTCGCCGACGGCGTGGCCCGGGTCGCCGCCGCCTCCCCGGCCCGGCCGCCCGTCGTCGTCCTCGCGGGGCAGGTGCTGCTCCCGGCGGCGCAGGCGCACGCCGCCGGGATCGCCGCGGCCTTCTCGATCGCCCCGGGCCCGGTCGCGCTGGAGGACCTGCTGCCCCGCACGGCCGCGCGCCTGACCGACCTCGCCGCGTCCGTGACCCGCCTGGCGCTCGCCGGGCGCTGACCCGCGTCAGCGGACCAGCTCCCGTGCGACGTCCAGCCGGGACAGCTTCTCGGGGTTGGTCACCCCGTAGAGCCGGTGCACCCGCCCGCCGGACACGTCCAGCGTGATCGCCGCCGCGAGGCGGCCGTCGATCTCGACCCGCACGCCCGGCGCGCCGTTGATCCAGACGGGCGTCGCCACGACGTCCGTCTGCCGGGCCATGCCGCGCAGCAGCGCGGGAGCCAGGCGGTCGGCGCCCTCGATCGGCCTGCGCGCGGTGCCGCGGACGAGCCCACCGCCGTCGGAGAGGCCGACGACGTCCGGTGCGAGCACGTCGAGGAGGGCCTGCAGGTCACCCGTGGTGACGGCGTCCAGGAAGCGCCGCACCACCAGCTCCTGCTCGGCCCGGTCCACGCTGAGACGCGGGCGCCGCGCCGCGACGTGGCCGCGGGCCCGGTGCGCGATCTGGCGGACGGCGGGGACCGTGCGGTCCACGGCCGCGGCGATCTCGTCGTAGGGGACGTCGAACACCTCGCGCAGCACGAACACGGCGCGCTCGGTGGGGGCGAGGGTCTCCAGGACCGTCAGCATCGCCGTCGACACGCTGTCGGCGAGCTCGACGTCGTCCGCGACGTCCCGGGTGGTGAGCAGGGGCTCGGGGAGCCACTGCCCGACGTAGTCCTCCCGCCGGCGCGAGGCCGTGCGCAGCCGGTTGAGGGCCTGACGGGTGACCGCGCGCACCAGGTAGGCGCGCGGGTCCCGCACGTCCCCGCGGTCGACCGCCGCCCACCGCAGCCACGTCTCCTGGACCACGTCCTCGGCGTCGGCGGCCGAGCCGAGCATCTCGTACGCGACCGTGAAGAGCAGGCCGCGGTGGGCGGTGAAGTCGTCGCTCATGTGCTCACCGTGCCGCGGGGCGGGCGGGTGCCGCGAGCGGGGGCAGACCGCAGGCGTCCGCGAACTCCTGCGAGCGGATGCCGAGGGCGATGTTGGACCGCGCGGTCGCGTTCATGATGCCGACGCGCGCCGAGAGCTCCACGAGACCCGCCGGGCCCAGGTCGTCGAGGAGCGCCGCCGCGAGCTCGTCGGAGACCTCGACGGGGGTGCGGCACATGCCCTCCGCGTACTCCATGACGCGGCGCTCGGTCGGCGTGAAGACGTCGGACTCGCGCCAGCGGGGCACCTCCCGGGCGCGGCGCTCGTCCAGCCCGCGGTCGTGCGACAGGAAGTAGTGCAGGTCGAGGCAGAAGCCGCACCCGACCGCGGCGGCGGCCGCCATGTTCGCGAACGTCGCCAGGCTCGGGTCCAGCCGGTCCCAGCGCTCCGCCTTGCGCCCGACGCCCATGAGGTCGCGCAGCACGCGCCGGTGGTGCCACATGACGCCGAGGGAGTCGGGCACCTTGCCCAGCATGCGGCGGCTCAGGGACTTCGTCAGCGCGCCCTGCAGGCCGGTGATCTCCGCGGCGGGGACGCGGGGCGTCCCGGTCGGGAGCGGGCTGGGGACGATGCTCGGGGTGGTGCTCATGGTTCCTCCGTCCGTCGGTGCGGTCGACATGGAGACACCGCCCGGCCCGCCGGTGTGACAGCGGGTTCCGTTCCAGAGGTTCTGACGGGCCGTGCTTTCAATGTCACGTCGGTCCGGGGGTCCATCGGTCGTGGGCTCCCGGTGGTCGGGTGGATGATGGGTCCCATGCCTGCGACCCCCCGGTCACTCGACGTTGCCCCGTACGACGCGCTGCTGCTCTACTCCTTCGGCGGCCCGAACAAGCCCGAGGACGTCGTCCCGTTCCTGCGGAACGTGACGGTCGGCAAGGGCATCCCGGACTCCCGGCTGGAGGAGGTCGGCGAGCACTACTACGGCTTCGGCGGCAAGAGCCCCATCAACGAGCAGAACCTCGCGCTGAAGGCCGCGCTCGAGGCCGAGCTCGCCCGACGCGGCCTCGACCTGCCCGTCGTGTGGGGCAACCGCAACTGGGAGCCGTACACCACCGACGCGATCGACGAGCTCGAACGGCTGGGCGCGCAGCGCGCGGTCGCCCTCGTCACCTCCGCCTACTCGTCGTACTCCGGCTGCCGCCAGTACCGCGAGGACCTGGCCGTCGTGCTCGAGAAGCGCGGCCAGCTCGACGCCGACGGCTCGACCGGCGTGCAGTTCGACAAGATCCGCTCGTACTTCAACCACCCGGGCTTCGTGCAGGCCAACCTCGACGCCGTCGCCGACGGTTTCGCGGAGCTCGTCGCGAAGGGTGGCGACCCCCGCGCCGCGCGTCTGGTCTTCGTCACCCACTCCATCCCCGACACGATGGAGGCCGCGTCACGCCTGTCGCACGCCACCTACTCCGCGCAGCACCTCGACGTCGCGCGCACCGTGGTCGCCGGCCTCGCCGAGCGGCTCGGGCACGACGTCGCGTGGGACCTCGCCTACTGCTCCCGCTCCGGCCCGCCCAGCCAGCCGTGGCTCGAGCCGGACGTCAACGACCACCTCGAGGCGCTCGCCGGCGAGGGCGTCACGGACGTCGTCATGGCGCCCATCGGGTTCGTGTCCGACCACATGGAGGTCGCCTACGACCTCGACACCGAGGCGATGGCCACGGCCGCCGAGCTCGGCATGACGGCGGTGCGCGCAGGGACCGTCGGCACCCGCGAGCCGTTCGTGCGGGCCCTGGTGGACCTGCTGCTGGAGCGCGCCGCGATCGCCCGCGGCGAGGACGTCGCCGAGGAGACCGTGGGCGACCTGCCCGCGTACCGCTCGGTGTGCGCGCCCGGCTGCTGCCTGCGCCGCGACGGGGAGCCCAGCGGCGTCCCCGCGCTGTGCGGCTCCGGCCTGACCGTCTGAGCGCACCCCCGCCCGCCCGACCCACCTCCGAGGAGACCTCCGCATGACCGACACCCACGTCCACGGCGACACGGGCCACGACGTCGACACCACGGCGATCAACGAGGGCATCCGCTACACGATGTGGTCGGTGTTCGCGCTGTCGGAGTCCGTGCCGGCGGACGCCGCCGAGCGGGCCGCGCTCGTCGCCGAGGCGGAGGACGCCGTCTGGGGCGGCGCGACCGAGCGTGACGCCGCCGCCACCGAGGGCGACGTCGTCGTGCGCGGCTGGTACGACGTGGGCGGCCTGCGCGCGGACGCGGACCTCATGCTCTGGACGCACGGCCCGAGCATCGAGGCGGTGCAGGGCGCCTACCGCCGGCTGCTCGCCTCGGCGCTGGGACGCGGCCTGGAGCCGGTGTGGTCGGTGGCGGCGCTCCACCGTCCGGCGGAGTTCAACCGCGGTCACGTGCCCGCGTTCCTCGCGGGCGAGGAGCCGCGCGAGTACCTGTGCGTGTACCCGTTCGTCCGGTCGTACGACTGGTACCTGCTCCCCGAGGACGAGCGCCGCACGATGCTGCGCGACCACGGCACGGCCGCCGCGGGGTACAAGGACGTGCGCGCGAACACGGTGTCGGCGTTCGCCCTCGGGGACTACGAGTGGCTCCTGGCCTTCGAGGCCTCGGAGCTGCACCGCATCGTCGACCTCATGCGCGACCTGCGGGCCACCGAGGCGCGGCGCCACGTCCGCGAGGAGATCCCGTTCTACACCGGTCCGCGCACGACGCTCGCGGCGTGGGTGGACGCGCAGCCGCAGGACTGAGGGGCGGGCGGCTCGCCGCCCGAGATGCTCAGCATGCTGACCTTTGCCATGCTGGGTGGATGACCGCACCCACCGGCACCACCACGACCACCGGACCCACCGCCGCCGACCGCGTCCGCCAGGCGGTGGTGCTCGTCGGGGCGCTCGTCGCCGTCGCCGCGGCGGCGGTCGGCTCCGGCGCCTTCGGCGGGCAGCCGATCCAGGACGCCGCGGGCGGCGCGCTGTCCGCCGAGGCCACCGTCGTCGCCCCCGGCACCCCGGCGTTCCGCATCTGGTCCGTCATCTACCTCGGGCTCGTCGTCACCGCCGTCGTCCAGGCCCTGCCCGGACGTGCCGCCGACCCGCGCTGGCGGGCCACCGCCTGGTGGGTGCTGGCGTCCATGGCGCTCAACGCCCTGTGGATCGCCGTCGTGCAGGCCGGGTGGCTGTGGGGGAGCGTGGTCGTCATCGCCGCGCTGCTCGTCGTGCTGGGCGTCCTGCTCGTCCGGTACGTGCGGCTCCCGCGCACCCGGACCCTCGACGGCGTCGTCGCCGAGGCCACCACCGGCCTCTACCTCGGCTGGGTGTGCGTCGCCACCCTCGCGAACGTCACCGCGGCGCTGTCCGCCGCCGCCGTGGGTGACCTGGGCCTGGGCGCGTCCGCCTGGGGCGCCGTCCTCGTGCTCGCGGGCGCGGCGATCGTCGTCGCCGTCGCCGTCCGCGCCGTGCGGCGACCCGTCGTCGCCGTGGCCACCGGCCTCGCCGCCGGGTGGGGGCTGGCGTGGATCGCCGTCGCCCGCACGCAGGGGCCGCTCGTCGACGCGACCGTCGCGACCGCCGCGACCGTGGCCGCCGCCGTCGCGGCCCTCGTGCCCGTGGCGCTCGTCGTCCTGGCGCGCCGGCGTCGCTGAGCCCTCAGGGGCGGGTCGTCGGCGCCGTCCCCACGAGGACGAGGCCGCCCGGCACGCGGTGACCGGGCGCCGTGCCGTCGGCGGGTGCCCGCCCGGCAGGCGGTCCGGGAGCCGCGCCGAGGTCGTCCCACGGGTCGTCCCCGGGGTCGCCGTGGACCACCGCGACCCGCAGCCCGGCGCCCCGCAGGACGTCCGTCGCGACCTCGACCTGACCCTCGCCGACCTCGACCAGCAGGGCACCGCCCGGCGCCAGCCATCCGCCCGCGACGGCGGCCACGCGGCGCACGACGTCCAGCCCGTCACCGCCGCCGTCGAGCGCCGCGACCGGCTCGTGCTCTCGGGCCTCCGGCGGCAGCGTGGGCAGGGTGCCGGTCGGCACGTACGGGGCGTGGCACAGCAGCAGGTCGACGCGACCGCGCAGCGTCGCCGGGACCGGGGCGAACAGGTCGCCGGTGTGCACCGCGGCGCCCAGCGGACCCAGGTTGCGCACCGCGTGCGCGGTGGCCGCGGGATCGAGGTCGCTGGCGTGCAGCTCGACGGCGACCCCGCGGTCCCGCGCGGCGAGCAGCACGGCCCCGCCGACCGCGCCGCAGCCGCAGCACAGGTCCAGCACCACCGGCGGTCCCGTCGCCCCGACGTCGTCCGGGCCGGGCAGGAGCCCCGCCCCGACCTCCACGAGCAGCTCGCTGCGGCGGCGCGGCACGAACACGCCCGGCCCCACGGACCAGCGGCGCCCGGCGAGCTCCGCCCAGCCGAGCACGTGCTCCAGCGGCTCGCCGGCCACCCGGCGCGCGACCAGCGGCTCCAGCAGCGCGGCGTCCGGGCCGGGAGAACCGCCGCCCGGCCGGGCGGCGTCCTCCAGCAGCACGGCCTCGTCCTCCGCGAACACGCAGCCCGCGGCCCGCAGGCGCGCCACCAGGCCCGGTGACGGCGCGCCGGCCGCCACCGGGTGCCGGACCGGCGCGCCCGTCAGGGGTACAGCCCGCGGATCTGGTGCGCCTCGGCGGTGCGCTGCACGCCGATGATCAGCGCGGCCTCCCGCAGCGACAGCTCGTCCCGACGCGCCAGCGCCGACACGGACGCGTACGCGGACGCCATCCGCCAGGCCAGCTTCTCGGCGATCTCCGGCTCCGTCCACCAGTACGCCTGGTTCGCCTGGACCCACTCGAAGTACGACACGACCACGCCGCCGGCGTTCGCGAGCACGTCGGGGACCACCGTGACGCCCTTGGCCGCCAGGATCTCGTCCGCCGCCGTCGTCGTGGGCCCGTTGGCGCCCTCGACGACCCAGCGGGCGCGCACGTGGTGCGCCGTGGTCGCCGTGAGCACGCCCTCCACGGCGGCGGGCACGAGCACGTCCACGTCCAGGCCCAGCAGCTCCTCGTTCGACACCGGGTCGGCGCCGTCGAACCCCACGACCGACCCCGTCCGCTCCACGTGCGTGAACAGCCGCGCCACGTCCAGGCCGTCGTCGGCGCGCACGCCCCCGTACTGGTCGCTCACCGCGACGACCTTCGCGCCGCGCTCGGCGAAGATTGCCGCCGCGTGCCCGCCCACCTTGCCGAAGCCCTGGATCGCGACGGACACCGAGTCCAGCGGGACGTCGTCCTCCTTCAGCGCGGCCGCCGTCACGTGCACGATGCCCGCGCTGGTCGCCGTGCCACGGCCCAGCGACCCGCCGACGGTCAGCGGCTTGCCCGTGACCACCGCGGGGATCGTGTAGCCGCGGTTCACGGAGTACGTGTCCATGATCCACGCCATCGTCCCGGCGTCCGTGCCCATGTCGGGCGCCATGATGTCGGTCTCGGGCCCGATGACGGGCATGAGCTCGGACGTGTACCGGCGCGTCACCCGCTCCAGCTCCGCCGTCGAGTGCTCCCGCGGGTCGATGCCGATGCCGCCCTTCGCGCCGCCGAACGGCAGGTCGACGATCGCGCACTTCCAGGACATCCACATGGCCAGCGCCCGCACCTCGTCGATGTCGACGCTCGGGTGGTAGCGCAGGCCGCCCTTGCCGGGGCCGCGGGACACGTTGTGCTGCACGCGGAAGCCGTGGAACAGCGCCGAGGAGCCGTCGTCCCGGCGCAGGGGGACCGCCACGTGCATCTCACGACGCGGGGTCGCGAGCATCTGGTGCAGCCCGTCGTCGTAGCCCAGGTGGGCGACCGCCGTCGCCAGCTGGTGGTGCGCCGTCGCCAGGGGCGAGGCGTCGGCCGCGGGGGCCGGGCGGGTCGACGTCGTCGTCAACGGGTCCTCCTCGGAGGTCGGGGCACGGCCGAGGGTGGTGGCCCTGCCGGTCACGGGACCCGTTCCGGGCCCCAGGGAAGAACGTACCCCCGTCCGGCGGGGCCGGGCTTGGCAGCCAGGGTCGCGCGCGCCGCCGGATCCGTACAAGACGACCTCGGCGCCACGGGGGCACAGTGGTGCCATGAGCACTTCTGTCCCTGCGCGGAGCACCAGCACCCCGGGCGCCGCGGAGACCGCCGCCCTGGTCGAGGACGCCGTCGCCCTCGCCCACTCCTGGATCGCCGCCGCCCACGAGGCCGGCGCCACCACGACCCGCGCCGACCGGCGCACCCGTGCCACCGCGGAGCGCCTCGGCGCGCTCGTCGCGGACCCCGCCGGCCTGGAGCTCGCCGTCGGGTTCGTCGACGACGTCGCCCGCCCCCAGGACGTCCGCGTGGCCGCGAAGGCGCTGGCCCGGCTCGGCCGCGACGCCGGTGCGGCGTCGTTCCTGTCGCCCGTCGACCGCGCCCTGTTCAAGGTCGGCGCGGCCGTCGCCCCCACGCTGCCGTCCGTCGTCGTGCCCGCCGCGCGCGTGCGCCTGCGCCAGCTCGTCGGGCACCTCGTCGCCGACGCCGGGTCGGGTCTCGGCAAGCACCTCGCGCGGACCCGCGCCGAGGGCTACACCCTCAACGTCAACCTGCTCGGCGAGGCCGTCCTCGGCGCCGACGAGGCCGACGCCCGCCTGCGGCGCACGCTCGAGCTCGTCCGCCGACCCGACGTCGACTACGTGTCCGTCAAGGTGTCGTCCGTCGCCGCCCAGCTCGTCACGTGGGACCTCGACGGCTCGCGCGAGCGCGTCGTGGAGCGCCTGCTGCCGCTGTACCGCGCGGCCCGGGACCACGGCGTGTTCCTCAACCTCGACATGGAGGAGTACCGCGACCTCGCCCTCACCACGGCCGTGTTCCGCGACGTCCTCGACCGCGACGAGCTGCGCGGCCTCGAGGCCGGCATCGTCCTGCAGGCCTACCTGCCGGACGCCCTCGGCGCGCTCGACGAGCTCACCGCGTGGGCGCAGCAGCGCGTCGCGGCCGGCGGGGCCCGCGTCAAGGTCCGGCTCGTCAAGGGCGCGAACCTCGCCATGGAGCACGTCGAGGCCGAGCTGCACGACTGGGCGCTCGCGCCCTACGGGACGAAGCCCGAGGTGGACGCCAACTACGTGCGTCTCCTCGACCACCACCTCACCCCCGAGCGCACCGCCGCCGTGCGCGTCGGCGTCGCCTCCCACAACCTGTTCCACGTCGCGCTCGCCGTGCTGCTGGGCCGGGCCCGCGGCGTCAGCGAGGGCCTCGACGTCGAGATGCTCCAGGGCATGGCCCCCCTCGAGGCGCGCCTCGTCAAGGGCGAGGTGTCCAAGGACGGCGGCCGCGTCGTGCTCTACACCCCCGTCGTGCGCGACGAGGACTTCGACGTCGCCATCTCCTACCTCGTGCGTCGCCTCGAGGAGAACGCCGCCGTGCAGAACTTCCTGCACGCCTCGTTCGCGCCGCCGGTGGAGGTGCCGGGTGTGTCCGGCACCGCGATGGACCGCCAGGAGGTCGCGTTCCGCGCGTCCGTCACCCACGGCGTCGACTACGACCCGCAGGACGTCGCGCCCCGGCGCCGCTCCCGGTTCGCCGCCGACGGCACGCCCGGGACGCCGCAGGAGCCCGCCGCGGCGTCCGACCGACCCGGCGCCCCCGTCGGGTTCCGCAACGCCGCCGACACCGACCCCGCCGTCGCCGAGCACCGCGCCTGGGCCGCCCGGATCGTCGGCCCGGACAGCGGCTTCGTGCCCGTGCAGGCCCCCGAGGTGACCGACGTCGCCACGATCGACACCGCGGTGGCCCGCGCCGTCGAGGTCGGGGCCGCCTGGGCCGCCGTCGCCCCCGCCGACCGCGCCCGCGTCCTGCGCGACGCCGCCCGCCGCCTGGAGGCCCGCCGCGGCGAGCTCGTCGCCGCCGCCGTCCACGAGGCCGGCAAGACCGTCGCCGAGGCCGACCCCGAGATCACCGAGGCCGTCGACTTCGCGCACTACTACGCCGCCGCCGCCGAGGCCCTCGACACCGTCGACGGCGCGACGTTCCACCCCGACGGCGTCACACTGGTCACCCCGCCGTGGAACTTCCCGGTCGCCATCCCCGTCGGCGGCGTCCTCGCGGCGCTCGCGGCCGGGTCCACCGTGCTCGCCAAGCCCGCACCGCCCACGCCGCGCTGCTTCGAGCTCGCCGTCGGCGCCGTCCAGGACGCCCTCGACGCCGCCGCGGACTCCCTCGGGCTGGCCGCCGACGTGGCCCACGACGTCGTCCAGTACGTGCGCGTCCCCGACGGCGACCTCGGCCGCCACCTCGTCACCCACCCGGACGTCGCCCGCGTCGTGCTCACCGGCTCGATCGAGACCGCCGAGATGTTCGCCCGCTGGCGGCCCGGACGACCCGTCCTCGCCGAGACCTCCGGCAAGAACGCGCTGATCGTCACCCCGTCGGCCGACCTCGACCTCGCCGTCGCCGACCTCGTCAGGAGCGCGTTCGGGCACGCCGGGCAGAAGTGCTCCGCGGCGTCCCTCGTCATCCTCGTCGGCCCCGTCGGCGACCCCACCACCACGACCGGCGAACGGTTCCGCCGCCAGCTCGTCGACTCGGTGCGCTCGCTCGCCGTCGGGCCGGCCACGTCGCTGTCGACCGTGATGGGTCCCCTCACCGAGCCGGCCGCCGGCAAGCTGCACCGCGCGCTCACCACGCTGGAGCCGGGGGAGACGTGGCTCGTCGAGCCGCGTCGCCTCGACGACGTCGCCGCCGCCGCGGGCCTCGACCCCGACCGCCTGTGGACCCCCGGGCTGCGCGACGGCGTCGCGCCCGGCTCGTTCTTCCACCTCACCGAGGTGTTCGGGCCCGTCCTCGGCATCATGCGCGCCGACACCCTGGAGCAGGCCGTCGCGCTCGCCAACCAGGTGTCGTTCGGGCTCACCGGCGGCATCCACTCCCTCGACGCCGACGAGGTCGCGACCTGGCTCGACACCGTCGAGGTCGGCAACGCCTACGTCAACCGACAGATCACGGGAGCGATCGTGCAGCGACAGTCGTTCGGCGGCTGGAAGGCCTCCGCCGTCGGACCCGGCGCCAAGGCGGGCGGCCCCAACTACGTCGCCCAGCTCGGCGCGTGGTCCGACGCCGGCGACGTCCCGGACCGGGCCGGCGACCCCGAGGGCTGGCTCGCCTGGGCGCGGACCTCCGACGACGACGCCTGGACCCGTGAGTTCGCCCGCGGCCACGACGAGTCCGGCCTCGACGTCGAGGAGAACACGTTCCGCTACCGGCCCGTCGAGCACGTCACCGTGCGCGTCGGCGACGGCGCCCTGCCCGTCGAGGTGCGCCGCGTGCTCGCCGCCGCCGACCGGGCCGGGGTGCGCGCCGTCGTCGTCCCCGACTCCGACGCCGGCTGGGGCGTGCCCCACGAGCCGGCCATGACCCACGAGGCGTTCGCCGCCGCCGTCGAGGCCGGCGAGGTCACGGGGCGGATCCGTGTCGTCGGCACCGCCCCCGGCCTGCGCGCCGCCGCCGTCGGCCGGCTCGGCGAGGTCGCCGTCCTCGACCACCCGGTCGTCGCCGCGGGGCGTCGCGAGCTGCTCACGTTCCTGCGGGAGCAGGCCGTCAGCCGCACCCGGCACCGCTACGGCCACCGGCGCGCCTGACCCCCGGCGAGGACGTCCCTCCGGTCGCAGGTCGGGGTACCGACCCGCGACCGGAGGGACGACCTCGCGACCGGCGGTCCGGCGCCGTCGGCTACAGCCGCCACGCCTCGTCGTAGTCGGGGTGGTCGGCGTAGGGCATGGCCAGCGAACGCAGCATGCGGTCGCCGACGTACGCCACCCCGCTGCGCTCCCGCGACCCCAGCGCCCGGTCGAGGTCCCGGTCCATGTCCAGCCCCGTCGCCTCGTAGGCGAGCTCGAGCATGTGCCGGCGGGCCCGGATCTCCGCCAGGACCCGCGACGGCCGCCAGCGCAGGATGTGGTCCGTCAGCTCGTCGTACCGCGACGAGAACGGTGGCGTCTCCAGCCCCGAGGAGACGAGGTCAGCCGCGCCGGCGACCTTCTCGTCCTCGTCGAGCCGGCGTTCCAGGAACTCGGTGATGCTCATCGGTGCTGCCCTTCGTGCTGTCGACGTCCTGCCCCCAGTACCTCACGTCCGGTCAAGGGCCGCGACGACGGCCGTCGGCACCGTCCGGCGCGGACGCCCCGCGCCGCGCGGAGCACCGTGAGAGCATCGGGTGCGTGACCACAGCGTTCGTGCTCGGAGGCGGCGGGGTGCGCGGCGCCGTCCACGTCGGGATGATCCAGGCGCTGCTGGAGCAGGGGGTCCGGCCCGAACTCGTCGTCGGCACCTCCATCGGCGCGATCAACGGGGCCGCGCTCGCCGCCGATCCCACGCCCGCCGTCGTCGACCGGCTCGTCGAGGCCTGGGCGTCTCCCGTCGCCGCGAGCGTCTACGGCGAACCCTGGTACCGCCAGATCGGGCACCTCGCCCGGTCCCGCACCCACGTGTTCGACCCTGCCAAGCTGCGCGCCCTCGTCGAGGGCACCGTCGGGGACCACCGCACGTTCGCCGACCTCGAGGTGCCGCTCGTCGTCGCCGCCGCCAGCATCGAGCGGGCCGCCGAGCACTGGTTCGACACCGGACCCCTCGTCGACGCGATCGTCGCGTCGGCGTCCGTGCCCGGCGCGCTGCCGCCCGCCGAGATCGACGGCGAGCACTTCCTCGACGGCGGTCTCGTCAACTCCATCCCGCTCGGGGAGGCCGTGCGGCGCGGCGCCACCACCGTGTACGTCCTGCAGGTCGGGCGGGTCGAGGAACCCCTCACCGTGCCCCGCACCCCGTCCGACGTCGCGAAGGTCGCCTTCGAGATCTCCCGGCGCCACCGGTTCTTCCGCGAGCTCGCGGACGTGCCGCTCGGCGTCGCCGTGCACGTCCTGCCCTCCGGCGGGCCCGTGCCGGGCGACGAGAAGATCGGCTCGTTCCGGCGGCTCGACGCCACCCGCGACCGAATCGGCCGGTCCTACGACGCCGCCCGCACCTACCTCGCGGAGCACGCGTGATCGCCCCGCCACCCCGCTGGGTCCGCCGTGTCCTGCTGGCACCCCTCGTGGTCGCCCTCGCCGTGGTCATGGTGCCCACCGCCCTCATGCTCGCCCTCGTCGTCGGCGCCGCCCTCACCTGGGTGCTGCCCGGACGCCTGCGCCTCCTGCGCGCGCTGTGGATGGCCGCGTTCTACGTCGTGTGGGACGCCGCCGCGCTCCTCGCCCTCCTCGGCCTGTGGATCGCGTCGGGGTGCGGGCTCGCCGCCCGCCGCCCCTGGTACCGGCGTGCCCACGTCCGTCTCGCGCGCGGCATGCTCGCCGTGTTCTTCTGGCAGGTGCGCTGGACGTTGCGCCTGCGCATCGACGTCGAGATCGTCGACGGCGACCGCTCCGACGGCGCCCTGGTCGACGCGCCGCTCGTCGTCGTCAGCCGGCACGCGGGACCCGGGGACTCGTTCATCCTCGTCGACCGGCTCCTCGGCCTCGCCGGACGCGCCCCCGCCGTCGTCCTCAAGGACACCCTCCAGTGGGACCCGGCCGTCGACGTGCTCCTGCACCGGCTGCCGTCCGCGTTCGTCACCCCCGCCGCACGGCGTCCCCCGGGACGTCCCGGCGCCCGTGAGACGGTCCACCGCATCGCCCGCGACCTGACCGCCGGTGACGCCCTCGTCCTCTTCCCCGAGGGCGGCAACGTCACCCCTCGGCGCCGCGCCGCCCGCATCGACGCGCTGCGCGCCGCCGGTCAGGAGGACCTCGCCCGCCGGGCGGAGGCGATGGGCAACGTCATGGCACCCCACACCGGCGGGTTCTCCGCCGCGCTGGACGGCGTGCCCGGTGCCGCCGTCCTCGTCGTCGCGCACACCGGTCTCGAACGCCTCGTCACCCTCAGGGACATCTGGCGCGAGCTCCCCATGGACAAGACCATCACCCTCGGCGGACGCCTCCACCGCCCCGGCACCCTGCCCGCCGACGACGTCGGCCGCGCCGCCTGGCTGTTCGACCAGTGGGAGGTCGTGGACCGCTGGATCGCCGAGCGCACCCCTCAGGCGGAGTCGCCCTCGACCAGGCGGGGCACGAAGATCCGCGGCTCCGGGTAGACGACCTCGCCCGCGAGCATGTCGAGCAGCGTCGACGTCGCCGCGGCGACCATCTCCACCACGGGCTGCAGGACGGTCGTCAGGCGCGGGGTGGTGAGCTCCGCGCCGAGCGCGTCGAACCCGACCACCGCGACGTCCTCGGGGACGCGCCGACCCTGCTCGCGCAGCACCTGCAGCGCACCGGTGGCCATGAGGTCGGACGCCGCGAACACGCCGTCGACGTCCGGGTGCTCGGCCAGGACCTGCGCCATCGCGGCGGCACCGCCCTGCACGGTGAAGTCGCCGTGCGCGACCGCGTCCGTGGGGAGCCCCGCACGGGTCAGGGTCTGGCGCCAGCCGTCGAGCCGGTCGAGCGCGGCCGTCATGTCCTGGGGTCCGGTGAGGGTCGCGACGTGGCGGCATCCGCGGTCGACCAGCCGCTGCGTCGCCACGCGGGCGCCCGCCGCGTTGTCCACGTCGACGTAGTGCAGTCCCGCGCTGTCGAACGGGCGGCCGACGAACACGCCCGGCAGCGACCCGGCCCGCAGCTCGGGCTCCAGCCGGTCGTCCTTGTGGTGCGAGGCGATGATGACGCCGTCCACGTGCCCGCTGTTGAGGTAGCGCGCGATGTGGCCGGGACGCTCCCCGGGCCGCGCCAGGAGCAGCACGAGCTGCAGGTCCGTGCCGCCCAGGCCCTCGCTGACGCCGCGGACGACGCCCGCGAGGAACGGGTCGGTGAGGATGCGGGCGTCCGGCTCCGGGACGACGAGCGCGATGGAGTCGGTCCGCCGGGTCACGAGCGACCGGGCGGCCCGGTTCGGCGCGTAGCCGAGCCGCACGATGGCGGCGTCCACCGCCTGCTGCGCCTCCGGCGAGACGCGTTCGCCGCCGTTGATCGCCCGCGACGCGGTGGAGCGGGAGACGCCGGCCGCGCGGGCGACGTCGTCGAGCGTCGGGGCGATGTGCTTCGTGACCACGGTCTGATTCTGCCTTCTGTCAGTCGCGAGCCGGGACTGCGTTGTCTCGGGCAACCTGCGCGTACCAGCGGCCGGAGGCCTTCACGGTACGTTGCTGCGTCGCGTAGTCCACCCGGGTGATCCCGAACCGCTTGGAGTAGCCGAGCGCCCACTCGAAGTTGTCCAGGAGGGACCACGCGAAGTAGCCCCGCACGTCGGCGCCGCCGTCGATCGCGTCCTTGAGGGCGCGCAGGTGGGCGTCGACGAACGCGAGCCGGTCGGCGTCGTCCACGCCGCCGTCGTCCTGCACGACGTCGGGGTACGCCGCGCCGTTCTCCGTCACGTAGAGCGCGGTGCCGCGCGGGCCCGTGTAGTCCTCCTGCAGACGCAGCAGCAGCCGGGTCAGACCCTCGGGCTGCACCTCCCAGCCCATGTCGGTGGTGGGCAGGCCGCGGCCGTGCGGGTGGATGCCGTCCGGCACCGGGTTGGGGGAGCGGGTCTCACGCACGGGGCCGTCGGCCGGCACGGCGCGCTCGCCGTCGGGTCCGGCGGTGCCCTGCGGGGCCTGCGCGGGCGGCGTCGCGGACACCGCGCCGCCGTTGTAGTAGTTGACGCCCAGCACGTCCAGGGGCGTGGAGATGATCTCCAGGTCCCCGTCCTGCACGACCTCCGCGAAGCCGAGGTGGGCCGTGTCGTCCAGGACGTCCGGCGGGTAGGCGCCGCGGAACACCGGGTCGAGGAAGATCCGGTTGAACATGCCGTCGTCGCGGCGCGCGGCGTCGACGTCGGCCGGGTCGGTCGGGTCCACCGGGTCGGACACCGTGAAGTTCAGCGTCAGACCGAGCGTCGCCTCCGGGTCCCGCTCGCGCAGCGCGTTCACCGCGAGCCCGTGACCGAGCAGCAGGTGGTGCGCGGCGGCGAGGCCGTCGGCGGGCGAGGTCCGTCCCGGGGCGTGCACGCCCGCGGTGTAGCCGAGGAACGCCGAGCACCACGGCTCGTTGAGGGTGGTCCACACCTTGACCCGGTCACCGAGGGCCTCGTGCATCGTGACCGCGTAGTCCGCGAACCGGTGGGCGGTGTCGCGGCGCGGCCAGCCGCCCCGCTCCTCCAGCGCCTGCGGCAGGTCCCAGTGGTACAGCGTCAGCCACGGCAGGACGTCCGCCGCCAGCAGCTCGTCGACGAGCCGGGAGTAGAAGTCCAGGCCCGCCCGGTTGACGGTGCGGCCGTCCGGGACCACGCGGGCCCACGACGTCGAGAACCGGTAGGCGTCCAGGTTCAGGCTCGTCATGAGGGCGACGTCCTGCGGGTACCGGTGGTAGTGGTCGCAGGCGACCGACCCGTCGTCACCGTTCACGACGGCGCCGGGCACGCGGCAGAACACGTCCCAGACCGAGTCCTGGCGGCCGTCCTCGGTGGCGGCGCCCTCGATCTGGAAGGCGGCGGTCGCCGCGCCCCACAGGAAGCCCGGGGGGAACTCGACCCGGCCGGTGCTGTTGGGTGTCGCGCCGACGAGCGGCGACGACGGCACGAACGGGACCGTTGTGCCCGGCGCGGCCGTGCGTGCGCCCGTGCTGGAGGTGCTCTGCGTCATGGCGTCCATCCCTGGGAGGATCAAGACGTCGCCCGGGCCGGCCGGCCCGGGCGACGCCGGGGGAGTGCGGTGGGTCAGCCCTTCACGGCGCCGGCCATGATGCCCGCCACGAGCTGTCGTCCCACGAAGGCGAACAGCACGAGCAGCGGGAGCGTCACCAGGAAGATGCCGCCCATGACCAGCGAGTAGTCGACGAAGTAGTTGGCCTGCAGCGACCGCACCACGAGGGGGAGCGTCGGGTTCTCGTTCGTCAGGATGATCGAGGGCCAGAAGAAGTTGGTCCACTGCTGCACGAACGTGAACAGCCCGAGCATCGACGCGGCGGGCAGCGCGGCGGGCAGCGCGACGGACCAGAAGGTGCGGATCATGGAGGCGCCGTCGACGCGGGCGGCCTCGATGAGCTCGTACGGCAGGGCCTCGGACAGGTACTGCGTCATCCAGAACACGCCGAACGCCGTGACGAGGCCGGGGATGATGACGGCCTGCACCTTGCCGTACCAGCCGATCTCGCTCATGAGGATGTACAGCGGGATGATGCCGAGCTGGGTCGGCACGGCCATCGTCGCGATGACGAACACCAGCAGGGGGCCGCGGCCCCGGAAGCTCAGCTTGGCGAACGAGTACCCGGCCAGCGTCGAGAACAGCACCACCGAGGCCGAGCAGACCACGCCGATGAGGACGGAGTTGCCGAGCGCCTTCCAGAAGTTGATGGCGTCGCTGGTGACGACCTCCTGGAACTGGCCGAAGATGCTGGCGTCCGGCAACCACTGCGGGATCGCGTTCTGGGCGATCGAGACCGGGTCGGAGGACCCGAGCAGCAGCGTGAAGTACAGCGGGAAGACCGAGACCACCAGGGCGATCGCGAGCAGGAGGTAGACGACCCAGCCGGCGCGGCGGGTGGCGCTGCCGGAGGCCTTGCCCTGGGCGCGGCGGCGCGCGGCCGCCCGGGCGGCGCCCTTGCCGGCGGTCTGCGCGGTGACGGCGACGGAGCTCATCGGGCGTCCTCCCCGTGGTTGTGGTCCGAGACGTCGGACGGGTGTGCGGTGCGTCGGGTGCTCGGCGCGGTGCCCGGGGCGGGGCCGCCCGCGGAGCCCGACGCCGGGGCGACGGCCGGGACCTCGCCCGCGGCGCGCGCCTGACGGATCAGCTCCCGCGTCTGCCGGCGGCTGACCTTCGGGCCCTTGGCGCCCGAGGTGGAGATCCGCTGCGTGACGAGGAAGTTGATCATGCCGATGACGATGATGATGAGGAACAGCAGCCAGGCGACCGCGGCGGCGCGGCCGAACGCCTTCTGGTTGCCCCACGCGACGTCGTAGAGGTAGACGACGGTGGTCATCCAGTCGCGGTCGGGGCCGCCGAGGCCCTGCGCGTCGAACATCCGGACCTCGTCGAAGATCTGGAGACCGCCGATGGTGGAGGTGATGACGACGAAGATGATGGTGGCGCGGATCTGCGGGACCGTCACCGAGAAGAACTGGCGGACGCGGCCGGCGCCGTCGATGACGGCCGCCTCGTAGAGCTCGCGCGGCACGGCCTGCATCGCGGCGAGGAAGATGAGGGCGTTGTAGCCGGTCCAGCGGTAGTTGACCATCGTCGCGATGGCGACGTGGCTGGCGAGGCGGTCGCCGTGCCAGGCGACGGGGTCCATGCCCACCAGGCCGAGGATCTCGTTGATGAAGCCGTACTGGTCGGCGAAGAGGCGGCCGAAGATCATCGACACCGCGACCGGTGCGACGACGAACGGGATGAGGACGCCCATGCGCCAGAACGTCGCGGCGCGCAGGTTCTGGTCGAGCAGCGCGGCGATGACGATCGCCAGGATCACCTGCGGCACGGACGACAGCAGGAAGATCGAGAACGTGTTGACGAGCGACTTCCAGAACAGCGGCTGGTTCAGCACGTCGACGTAGTTCTGCAGGCCGACGAAGTCGCCCTGGCCGCCCAGCAGGTTCCAGTCGTAGACCGACACCACGGCGGTGTAGATCAGGGGGAAGAGCCCGACGACCGCGAAGACCAGGAAGAACGGGGAGATGTAGAGGTAGGGCGAGACCTTGACGTCCAGCCGGCCGAGCCGCTGGGAGAACCCGACGCGCCGCGGCGGGCGTTCGGAGCCGTTGCGCGCGTGCGCCGGCTTGCTGGGGGACAAAAGTGCCATGACTGCTTCCTGTACGTCTCTCCGCTGACGAGGGGGCGTGCCGGGCCGGCCGCCGGGGGAGGGCGGCCGGCCCGGGGGTGGTGCGTGGGGCCCGCTGCGGCGGTCGCCTCAGCGGGCCCCGGGGTGCGTCACTGGATGACGTTCGGCACCTCGGCGACGGCCTGCTCCCACGACTTCTCGGGGTCGTCACCGGTCAGGTCGACGCGGTTGATGGCGTTCTGGACCTCGGTGTGGATCGCGAAGTAGTTCGGGCCCTTGAACGGGTTGCCGGTGATCGCCTGGGCACGGGCCGAGAAGATCGCGCCGGCCGGCGCCTCGTTCATGAACTCGTTGACGAACGACTGGACCTCCTCGGAGCCCTGCGCCTCGAGCTGCGACGGGAAGGTGCCCGCCTCGGTGAAGGCCTGCGTCTGGACCTCGGGGGAGGTCAGCCACGCGGCGAGCTGCTTCGCGGCGTCGGTGTGGGCGCCGGACGCGGGGACGGTGAGGAACGAGCCGCCCCAGTTGCCGCCGCCGCCGGGGAAGACGTCGGCGATGTCCCAGCCCTCGACGTTGCCGGCGTTCTGCTCGATCGGGCCGGTCATCCAGGCCGGGCAGAGCATGGTGGCGAAGGCGTCGTTCTGGAAGCCGGCGGCCCAGTCGTCGCCCCACTGCTCGAGGCCGGCCGACAGCTTGTCGTCGACGGAGGCCGTCATGAGCTGGTCGTAGAGGTCCTTGACCTCGGTGTTGGAGGCCAGGTCCTTCGGCTCGCCGGTGGACGGGTCCTCGTAGGCGGCGTCGACCTGGTTGATCATGCCCTGGAAGGTGGCGACGGCGCCGTCGTACCAGGCGTTGCCGGTGGCCTCGACGTACTCCTTGCCGGCGGCGAAGTAGGAGTCCCAGGTGGCGGAGTCGCCACCGATCCACTCGGCGACCTCGTCGCGCTCCGACGGGAGGCCGGCGGCCTCGAGCAGGTCGGAGCGGTAGCAGATGGCCTCGGGGCCGATGTCGGTGCCGTAGCCGATGAGCTTGCCGTCGGGCGTGGTGGCCTGGGCGACCTTCCAGTCGACCCAGCGGCCGTCGAGCTCGGCGTCGGTGAGGTCGGTGAACAGGTCGGGGTACTGCATGAGCTCCGGCAGCCAGTCGACCTCGATGGCCTCGATGTCGGCCAGGCCCTCGCCGCCGGCGGCGAGCTTGGTGGTGAGGTTGGTGCGCGCGTCGGCCGACTCGGCGGCGGTGACGTGCTTGACGGTCACGTTCGGGTTCTCGTCCATGTACTGCTGGAGGAGCTCGTCGGTGTAGCCGAAGTTGTTGAACGTGGCGACGGTGAGGGTGATGTCCTCGTCGGCGGAGGTGGAGCCCTCGGAGGTCGGCTCGGCGTCGCTCGAGCAGGCGGTGAGGACGATTGCGAGGGACGCGATGCCGGCGGTTGCCGCTGCGACGCGGCGCGCCTGGCGGGGGCGGGTGCTGCTGAGCACGGTGACTCCCTTGTCTGGGTCGATACAGGACGGACGTGCTGGGAGCGCTGTGTCGGCGACGACGTGGTAGCGCTTCCACGGCCGACCACGATGTTTCCCCTGTTCGTGGGCTCGCGTCAAGCCTTGTGTGGGAGCGATGCCATGACGTGACGTTCCTCTGAGGCGTTTCCGCAGGTCAGCGGCCTGGTGGGAGCGCTTCCGTGACCAACATGTGACCTGACGACACGCCGGACGGCGCGCCCCGGGTCACGGTCGGGCCAGCCACTCCCGCGCTGCCTGCTGCTCCGCGGCGAGCGTCCCGCGCACCGCGGACGCCGCGGCCTCCTCGACCGCCGTCGCGAACAGCGGGACCGACGAGCGCACGTCGAGGTCGTACCGGTGCCGCGAACCGCCGGCCCCGTCGTCCTCCAGCAGGAGCCGGCCCGTCAGCCGCACGGGGGCACCCGTGAACTCCACGACGATCGTGCCGACGTGCCGTCCCTCGACCGGCGGCTCCCACGCCTCCGTCTGGCGCACCTCCACCCGGTCGCCCACGAGCGGCCGCAGCTGGGGCGGGATGACGTCCGTCGGGAGGGTGCGCCGCAGCGACACCGTGAAGCCCTGGCCGGGATCGCCCGCCACGTCCACGGGCCCCACCGCCCCGACCTCCGGGGCGTGGGAGCGCCACCGCACGAACTCCGCGTCGGCGAGCACGGCCGCCACCGTGGTGACGTCCGCGGCGTACGTCAGCTCGACCGACAGGTGCACGCGTTCACCCTACCGGCAGGTCCCGGGACGGCACCCCCGCCGCACCGCCGTAGGCTGTGGGACGTGTCAGCCATGAGTGACCTGATCGCCGAGCACACCGACCTCGCCGAGGGGGACGTGGAGTGGCTCCACCTCCTGGTGGGCGACTGGCAGATCATCTCCGACCTCGCCTTCGCCGACCTCGTGCTGTGGCTGCCCACGCGCGACGGCCGCTTCGTCGCCGGCGCGCAGTGCCGCCCGAGCACCGGGGCGACCGTCCACTACGACGACGTCGTCGGGTCCTTCGCCCCAGACGGCCACACCGGCCAGCTCGCCGCCGCGATGACCGAGGCACGCGCCCAGCGGTCGCGCGAGCCGCGATGGTTCGGCGCCTACGCCGTGCGCGAGGAGGCCGTGCCCGTCGTGCACCGCGGACGGGCCGTCGCCGTCGTCGCGCGACAGACCAACCTCGGGTCCGGCCGCACGCCGAGCCGCCTCGAGCTCAACTACGTCGAGTCGGCCGACGACCTGCTCGCCATGGTCGGCCGGGGCGAGTACCCGTCGCCGAACGCCGCCACCGGGCCGCGGCGCGGCGCGCCCCGCGTGGGCGACGGGCTCATCCGCCTCAACTCCGAGGGCGAGGTCCTGTACGCCAGCCCCAACGCCCTGTCGTGCTTCCACCGGCTCGGCGTCATCGGGCCGCTCGTGGGACAGTCCCTCGTCGAGGTCACCGCCGGCATCGTCGAGCAGCAGGACACCGTCGACGAGTCGCTGCCGCTGGTGGTCATGGGCCGCGCGCCCTGGCGCACCGACATCGAGGCCGGCCGGGTGGCGCTGTCGCTGCGGGCCCTGCCGCTGACCGACCACGGGCAGCGCGTCGGCGCCGTGCTGCTGTGCCGCGACGTGTCCGAGCTGCGGCGACGCGAGCGCGAGCTCATGACCAAGGACGCGACGATCCGCGAGATCCACCACCGCGTGAAGAACAACCTCGCGACGGTGGCCGCCCTGCTACGGCTGCAGGCCCGCCGCATGGAGGTGCCCGAGGCGCGGGCCGCGCTGGAGGAGGCGATGCGCCGCGTCGCCACGATCTCGCTCGTCCACGAGTCGCTGTCGCAGACCCTCGACGAGCAGGTCGAGCTCGACGACATGCTCAAGCGGGCGCTGCGGCTGGCCGCCGACGTCGCGTCCACGCGCACCAAGGTGCGCACCGAGCAGTCCGGGTCGTTCGGCATGGTGCCCGCCCAGGACGCGACGCCCCTCGCGCTCGTGCTGACCGAGCTCGTGACCAACGCCGTCGAGCACGCGTTCCCCGGCCGCGAGTCCGGCACGGTCGTGGTCGACGTGAGCCGCGACGGCCCGTCGCTGCGGATCGTCGTGGCGGACGACGGCGAGGGCATGCGCAACGGCATCGAGCAGCTCGGCCGGAGCGCGCGCAGCGGCCTCGGCTCCCAGATCGTGCGGACGCTGGTGACCAACGAGCTGCGCGGCCGCATCGACTGGCGGCCCCGGGACGGCGGGGGCACCGAGGTCGTCCTCGAGCTCGACCTGCGCGTCGAGTCCCACCGCTGAGGCGGGACGACGAACGCCCCCCGCGCGGTGCGCGGGGGGCGTTCGTCGAAGGGTGCGGGGTGCTCAGCCGGCGCGGCGGGCCCGGGCGGTGCGGCGCTTGAGGGCGCGGCGCTCGTCCTCGCTCATGCCACCCCAGACACCGGCGTCCTGGCCGGACTCCATGGCCCACTTGAGGCAGGTGTCGACGACGTCGCAGCGGCGGCACACGGCCTTGGCCTCCTCGATCTGCATGAGGGCGGGGCCGGTGTTGCCGATGGGGAAGAAGAGCTCGGGGTCCTCGTCGAGGCAGGCCGCCTTGTGGCGCCAGTCCATGTCATCTCCTCTGGTTTCGACCTGGACGGGGGCGCGCCCGTGAGAGGTCGATTCTCAAGGGGGAGTCCGCCGTGTCCAGGTCCGGATGGCCCGGGTGTTTCCGGGGGTGGGATCTGCCTACCAGGGTCACACCTCGTGAACCCAGGCACAAGGGGTTACGGTCACATTTCTGCCGTGTGAACCCTGAGGGTTTCATCACACTGCACAGATCTCGGGGGGCGACGTATCCTCACGCCCATGGCCGCAGCCGAGCCCGAGACCCCCGCCGTCGGCGGGCCCCGACCCCGCCTCGTGGGGGGAGTCGTCGCCGCTGTCGTCGTCGAGGCCCTGTTCTTCGCCGTCTTCGCCGGCGCCGTGCTCGTCGAGCTCGTGGGCGGCGGGTCGTCCAACACCGGCGTCAGCGTCTTCGTCGTCCTGTTCTTCCTCGCCCTCGCCGCGTTCCTCGTGGGCTCCGCCCGCGCCGTGTGGCAGGGCCGCCGCAGCGGCCGCCCGATCATCATCGGCTGGCAGGCGTTCCAGATCCTCATCGGGTTCGCCCTGCTCACCAGCGGTGCCCTGTGGGCCGCGCTCGCCGGGGTGCTCGCGGTGGCGCTCGCCGCGTTCGTCGTCGTCGCCCTGCTGTCGCGTCGCGTCGTGGAGCACACCGCCGGCTGACGCCGTCCGCGCGGCCACCTGCAACGGCACGGCACGACCGGCGACGACCAGCGCGCCCCGGCCGGGACGTGGCGGTCCCGGGTCGGCGACCTCCCCCAGGGCGGCGCCCAGGACCTCGTCGGCGCCGCGTTCGCCCGGGGCCAGCACGACGCCGGTGCGGCGCCCGCGCAGCTCGGCGACCGGGCCGCGGTGCGCCAGGAGGGCGCCCTGGGTGGTCGTCGCGGCGACGAGGGCGGCGCCGCCGGGGAACGCCGCGAGTCGCTCGGCCTCGACGGGGCAGAGCTGGACCAGCACGTCGAGGTCGTCCACGACCACCACCGCTGCGGGCCCGCCCGGGGCCGCACCGGCCCGCACGCGGGACGGGTCCGCGTCGAGCGCGTCGAGCAGCGCCCGCAGGCCCGCCGCGGTGGGCTCGAACGTCCGCGCCGGCCCGGCGGCCGCCCGCAGGGCCGGGTCCCGCGCCACGACGCCGCGGAGCCGGCCGTCGACGGCGAGCGCCGCCGCGACGGTCCGCAGCGTCGTCGTGCGGCCGGACCCGCGCGGCCCGACGACCAGCGCCCCGTCGCGGACGTCCAGGGCGAGCGGCGTCGCGTGGTCACCGCCGACCCCGACGAGGACCTCGACGGCCGCCCCGGCACCACCGCGACCCCGTGCCGCGCCGGCCCCGGGCCGGGCCAGGTCCCCGGCGTGCACCCTGTCGGGCAGGGGAAGCACGCGCACCGGCGCGACCCGCGGTCGTGGCCCGGCGGGGACCGCGGGCGGGAGCAGCACCTGGCACGTCACCGGTGCGCCGGGACCGAGCAGGACGCCGCGCCCGGCGGGACCGCCGGTCCCCGCGACGTCGGACGGCGCCCCGAGCACGGCGTCGGCGTGCCGGTCGGTCCCCAGCAGGACGAGGCGCGGACCGACGCGGGCCGCGACGCCGCCGACGGTGGCGCCGTCGGCCGACAGGGCGAACGCCGTCCCCGCCGCCCCGAGCGCGGCCGCCAGGGGGTCCCACGGGTCGTGGGCGGAGACCGCCGCCCGCAGCTCCTCCACGCCGTCGACGACCACCAGCACGGGGTCGGGCGGCGTCGTGCCGCGGTCGGCGACGAGCCGGAGCAGCCGGCGTGCACGGCGGGGGTCGTCGGGGCCGGCGAGGGTGCCGAACCCGGGGTGGCGGCGCAGGTCGTCCCACGCGCCGGCGGCCGCCGCCGGGACGAGGGCGTGCACGTGCCAGCCCCGGGCGAGCGCCGCCGCCCCGAGCGCGCGCAGGGTCGTGCTGCGGCCGGACCGGGCCCGGCCCACGACCGCCAGGTGCCCGTCCGTCGGGTCCCACTCCACGGCGGTGCGCCGCTGGCGGTCGGGGTCGTCGCCGAGGGCGAGCGGGAGCGTCCGACCCCGGCCGCCCGCGGTGCCGGTCGGGGCGGCGGCCGTGCCCGCGCGGGCAGGGGTGACGAGGTCGCCGGGCCCGGCGGCGGGGAGGTCCGCGACGGTGGCGCGGTCCGGCAGCGCGGGCAGCCACGGTGCCGGGCCGGGGTGGAGGCCCAGCGCCCGGGCGGCGGCGACCTGGGCGGCGACGGCCCGGCCCACGACGTCGTCGCCCGCGGGATCGCCGTCCGCGGCGTCGCCGCGCCCGGTGGGCCCCGGTGTCGCGGGCGGGTCGGCGGGCGTGCGCCGGTGCCAGGCGGGTGCGCGCCGCACGGCCGGTCCGTCGGTGGCGGGCGCGGCCGCGTGGGCGCACTGCAGCACCACCGGCGTCCCGGCGCCGACGCGCAGCACCGCGCGGCCGGGGGCGGACACGGGGATGCGGGCCGCGGCGGCGTCCTCGACGACGTCGAGGGAGTCCGCGGCGTCGACCACCCGCAGCGCGACGCGGGCGGTCACGTTCGCGCGGACGTCGGCGCCCACGGCCCCCGCGGGTCGCTGGGTGGCGAGGACGAGGTGCACCCCGAGGGACCGGCCCTGCGCGGCGACGCGCAGGAGGCCGGGCAGGAACTCGGGGAGGTCGTCGGCGAGGGCCCGGAACTCGTCGACCACGACGACGAGGCGGGGCAGGGTGCCGGGCGGGGCGTCGGCCAGCGACGCGGCGCGGTGGTCGGCGAGCACGTGCTCGCGGCGGCGCAGCTCGGCGCGGAGCCCGGCGAGGGCCCGGCCGGCGAGGCCCGGCTCGAGGTCCGTGACCTGCCCGACCACGTGGGGGAGGTCGGCGCAGCGGCCGAACGACGCGCCGCCCTTGAAGTCGACGAGCGCGAGGGCGAGGTCGGCGGGGGACCGGGCGGCGGCGAGCCCGAGGACGAGCGACTGCAGGAGCTCCGACTTGCCGGCCCCCGTGGTCCCGGCGACGAGCAGGTGCGGACCGTCGGCGACGAGGTCGAACCGGACGGGCGAGCCGTCGGTGCCCACGCCCAGGGGGACGGACCACCCGTCGGCGCGGGTCCAGGCGGCGGCCGGGTCGGTGAGGTCGACCAGCCCGGCGAGCGGCGCCGTAGCGGGCAGGTCGTCGCGGGCGGGGTCGAGGGCGGGCGTCGCGGGGCCGCCGAGCACGGGGGCGGGGGACGGCACGAGGTCGGCGGTGGAGCGGCCGAGGGCGCGCAGGGCGGCGATCCGGCGGGCGGTGCGCTCGGCGCGGTCCGCGGACACCCCCGCGAGGGGGGCGGTCTCGTCGGTGCCGTCGGGGGCGGTCCGTCGTGTGCGGCCGTCGGTGGTGACCTGCAGCGTGGCGCGGCACCACGAGGGCACGGGCCGGGTGGCTGCCTCGGCCAGGCGGAGCACGACGACGGACCCGCGGCGGACCGCGGCGTCGGCGGCGGCGGCCGCGTCGTCGTCGGGGTCGTCGACGACGAGGACCGCGGCGGGCGCTCCCGTGGTGGTCTGCGGGGCGAGCCAGCGGCACCAGTCCCAGGACCCGCGGCCCGTCCCGGCGACGTCGACGGTGGCGCCGGCCGCGGCGAGGTCGAGCACGAGCGCCCGGGCGGCGGCCCGCGCGAGGTCGGCGGGCCCGGTGACGAGCACCGACCCGTCCGGCAGCCCGGCCGGCGGTGGCGCACCGGCCGCGGTCGTGGTGTCACCGGCGCGCCGGCCCAGGTCGTCCAGGACCTCCCGCCAGGCACCGTCCGACGCCTGGTAGAGGGCGGCGACCCGCGCCGTCGTGCTGCCCGGCGCGGCGCCGGGGACCGTTGGGCGGGCGGGTGTCGTGGGGCGGCGGCGGTGCCGCAGGTACGCGACGAGCTGGGGGCCCACGGTCAGCAGCGCGACCAGCGAGAACAGCGCGTACAGGGGCTGGCGGAACGCGGCGGCGAGCGCCACGGACGCGACGACGGGCACCAGTCCCGCGACGAGCTGCGCCGGGCGCAGCGGCGCCGTCCGGTCCGGGGCGGGTGGCGGGACGAGCAGCGTCGTCACGTCGCCGGACCGGTGCAGGGCGTGCCGGACGCCGTCGACCTCCAGCAGGGTGGGGGCGGGCCACCGGTGCCCCCGCCCCCGCAGGACGTGCCCACCACCCGTCGCGGTCACCCGGCGGACCCGGGCGCGGCCCGACCAGGGCGCCGTGACGCGGGGCCGCCCCCGACGGTCGAGGCGGACCTGCACGCCGGGCGCCGGGGAGAGGACGACGCCGGCGCGCAGCGGCACGAGGTCCCCGGCCGTGGCGCCGGACGCGACCGCGACGAACCAGGGGCTGCGCACCGCGTCGAGGTCCGGGTCCGCGGGGGCGGACCGCACCCGGACCACGGCGCCCGGCAGCAGGGGGCGCCTCCCGGCGCGCGCGTCGTCGTGCAGGGGGACGCCGTCCGCGGTGAGGGGGGCGTGGTCGAGCTCGGGCCGCCGGAGCAGGCGGGCGAGGCGGGGGCGCAGGTCGTCGAGCGGGACGCCGTCCGGCAGCTCGACGTCCTCGCCGGGGGCGATGGTGACGCGGACGGGCATGCGGGCCAGCCTGCCGTCGTCGCCGGTGGCGTGCCGACGTGGTCCACACCCCTGTGGAGAACCGTGAGGGCGACGCCACCGCGCCGTGTCGACCGACCGTCGGTCGACCCCGGCGCGGGGACGTCGCCCTCACGGGTGCGCGGGCTACTCGGCGGCCAGCGCCTCCACCGGCGACGCCTTGAGCGCCGTCCGGGCCGGCACGACCGACGCCACCAGGCCCGCGACGACCGCGACCAGCAGCACCAGCGTCACGTCCAGCCACGGCACGGCCAGGCTGACGTCACCCATGATGCCGAGCGCCGCCGCGGACCCCGCCCAGCCGTACACCAGGCCCAGCGCGATGCCCAGCACCGCGCCGACGCCGGCGATGAGCAGGCCCTCGATCGCGAGCATCCCGCGCAGCTGGGCCTTGGACAGGCCGATCGCGCGGAGCGTCGCGGACTCGCGGCGGCGCTCGATGACCGACAGCGACAGCGTGTTCGCCACACCGATCAGCGCGATGACGACCGCCACCGCGAGCAGCCCGACGACGATCGCCAGCAGGGTGTCGATCACCTGCTCGAAGCTCGCCCGCTCCACGGCGGCGCCGCTGACGTCGGCCACGACGCCCGAGTCCGCGACGACGTCCTGGAGGGTCGGCACGACGTCGTCCGCGGAGGCCACGTCGGCGACGCCGACCCACAGGTCGGTCGTGGGCGTGCCGCCCGTGAGGGCGGCGGTGTCCGCGGCGCTCAGCACCGCGCCCCACGCCTCGACGGGCGCGACGACGGCCCGCAGCTCGAGGCTCTCGTCACCGACGGTCACGGTGACCGTCGCCGGCGTGTCCGCGCCCGTCGGGACGGTCCACGAGGGGAGCAGCACGGTGCCGGGCGCCAGCTCGGCCAGGCCGTCGGTGCGCAGCACGTCGCGCCCCGCCCCCGGGTCGACGCCGACGGCCTGCGGCCAGTACGGCTCGTCCTCGCTCCCGGGCCACGTGATCTGCGGGCTGAACGACGTCACGGGCACGGCTCGTGCCACGCCGTCGGTCCCCGCGACCTGGCCGACCAGGGTGTCCGGCAGCGCGGCCGGGTTCCCCTCCTCGTCGTACTCCGCGGAGCTCACCGTGACGTCGACGGGGTACTGGTCGTCCAGCGCCGAGGTGAGGGACTCGCGGGCGCTCGCGGCGCCGGTCGACATCGTGGCGACGAGGGTGACGCCGATGAGCAGCGCCGTGGAGGTGGCGGCGGTGCGCCGCGGGTTGCGCAGCGTGTTCGCGCCGGCGAGGCGGGCGGTGGGGCCGGAGACCCCGACGAGCCGGACGGCCGCGGCGGTGACCTTCGGCAGCCAGAACACGGCACCGACGGCGACGCCGACGAACGACAGCGTGCCGCCCGCGACGCCCGCGAGGAGGCCGGGACCGGGCTGGTCCGCCAGCCCGAGGGCGGCGCCCCCGGCGAGCAGGGCGAACCCGGCCACGGTGGCCAGCACGGACAGCACGAGCCGGACCTTGCCGGCCCCCCGCACGGCGCTGGGGGCGTCGGCCGGGCGCAGCGCCGCCAGCGGGGCGACGCGGGTCGCGGCGCGGGCCGGGACGAGCGCGGAGAGCACCGTGACGAGCGTGCCGACCGCGACGGGCAGGACCACGGCCTGCCAGGTGAGGGTGATCGTCGCGGGCAGCGGCACCGGGACGTCCATGGCGTGCGCGACCCACAGGGCGCCCTGGCCGAGCAGCGCGCCGAGGACGACGCCCGCGACGGACGCCACGACGCCGAGGATCGCGGCCTCGGTGAGCACGCCGCGCGAGACCTGGCGCTTGTCCGCGCCGACGCAGCGCAGCAGCGCGAGGGTGCGGGTGCGCTGGGCGACCAGCACCTGGAAGGTGTTGGCGATGACGAGCCCGGCCACCAGCAGCGCGATGGCGGCGAAGGTGAGCGTGAAGACGAGGAACATGAGGTCCTGCCCGCCCGTGAAGTCGGCGGTCACGGCCTCGGCCCGCTCGTCGGTCGTGACGACCTCGCGCCCGGTGCCGCCGACGGCGTCGGCGACCTCGCCGCGGGCCGCGGCCACGTCCGCGCCGTCGGCGAGCGCCACCGCGAGCTCGGTGACCTGCGGCTCGCCGCCCCACTGGTCGGCGAGCCACGTGTCGAACGTGGCGGGGGAGACGACGGCGGCGCCGCCGGTCGTCATGAACGCGCCGCTCGGGTCGGCGACGAGCCCGGACACGGTGAACGTCGTCGTGGCGGGTTCGCCGGTCTCGCTCGACCAGGTCTCGACACCGACGCCGTCGCCCACGGCCACGCCGAGCCGTTCCGCGACGTCGGTGGGCAGGGCGACCTCGTCGTCGGCGGCCGGCAGGGCGCCGGAGGTGACCTCGAGCGGCTGGAGGCGGTCGTCGACGACGCCGACGACGCTCTGGTAGACGGTGCGGGACCCGCCGACGAGGGCGACGCCCACGTAGTCCATGACGGCGGTGGCCTCGACGTCGCCGAGGGCGTCGACGTCCGCCACCTGCGCGGGTGTCAGCGGGGCGTCCGAGGTGGCGCTGACGACGAGGTCGGCGTCGGCGTAGCGGGCGGTGACGGCGTCGTAGGTGGTCCGGGTGATGACCCCGGAGGCGAGCAGCGTCGCGGTGACGAATGCGGTGCCGATGAGGATCGCGACGCCGGCGGCGGCGAGCCGGCCCGCGCTGGAGCGCATCTGCGCCAGCGTGATGCGCAGCATCAGGCACGCACCCCCGCGTCGTCGGCCACGGGCGTCTCGAGGGAGCGCAGGGCGTCGAGCCCGGCCAGCACGGCCTCGGGCGTCGGGTCCGTGATCTCGCCGGCGATGCGGCCGTCGGCGATGAGGACGACGCGGTCGGCGTACGCCGCGGCGGCCGGGTCGTGGGTGACCATGACGACGGTGCGGCCGAGCTCGCGCACGGAGCGGCGCAGGAAGCTCAGCACCTCCACGCCGGAGCGGGAGTCGAGGTTGCCGGTCGGCTCGTCGGCGAACACGACCTCGGGCTGGGAGATGAGGGCGCGGGCGATGGCGACGCGCTGCTGCTGGCCGCCGGACAGCTCGCCGGGGCGGTGCGTGAGCCGGCGCTCCAGGCCGAGCGTGCTCACGAGGGTGTCGAACCAGGCGCGGTCCACGGTGCCGCCCGCGAGCTCGACCGGGAGCACGATGTTCTGCTCGGCGGTGAACATCGGCAGCAGGTTGAACTGCTGGAACACGAACCCGAGGCGGTCGCGGCGCAGGCGGGTCAGCTCCTTGTCGCCCAGCGCGGTGACGTCGGTCGAGCCGAGGAAAGCCTGCCCGCCCGTCGCCGTGTCCAGGCCGGCCAGCAGGTGCATGAGGGTCGACTTGCCGGAGCCGGACGGACCCATGATCGCGGTGAAGTGGCCCGCCGCGAAGTCCACGTCGACGCCGTCGAGCGCGCGGACCTGCGCCTCGCCCGACCCGTACGTCTTGGTCAGGGAGCGGGCGCGCACGGCGGGGGTCGGGGCGCCGACGGCGCCGTCGTCGAGGGGGACGAACACGGTGGTGTCCACGGGAGCTCTCCACGTCTGTCGTTGCTGACGGTCTCCCGCACGGGGAGCCGATGACACCACCGACGCTACGGACGCGGCGCGCCCGCGTCGTCGGCCCGCGGGCTGGTCCCCACGACGTCCAGGTCATCCCCAGGGATGACACCGACCCCGACCGGGGTCGGGGGTTCACCCGGGGTGGTCCCGGGGTCAGGACCCCGGGCGGACCAGCCCGACCTCGTAGGCCGTCACGACGGCCTGCACGCGGTCGCGGGCCCCGAGCTTCGCCAGGACGCGCCCGACGTGGGTCTTCACGGTGGCCTCCGCGACGAACAGGTCGCCCGCGATCTCGGTGTTCGACCGCCCGCGGGCCATGAGCACCAGCACCTCGCGCTCGCGCTCGGTGAGCTCCGCGAGGGCGTCGTGCTGCGCCGGGGCGGCGGCCGCCGGCATCGCCGTGACGAGGTGCTCCAGGAGCCGCCGGGTGGTCGACGGCGCGATGACGGCGTCGCCGCGGTGCACGGTGCGGATCGCGGCGAGCATCTCCTCCGGCGGCGCGTCCTTGAGCAGGAACCCCGACGCCCCGGCCCGGATCGCCTCCAGGACGTACTCGTCGAGGTCGAACGTCGTCAGGACGACGACGCGCGGCGCGTCGGGGTCGGCCGTCAGACGGGCGGTCGCGGTGAGGCCGTCCATCGTGGGCATGCGCACGTCCATGAGCACGACGTCGACGGGGTGGTCGGCGAGCAGGCGCAGCGCCTGGGCGCCGTCCCCGGCCTCGACGGCCACGGTGAGGTCCGGCTGGGAGTCGATGACCATGCGGAACCCCGCACGGACGAGCTGCTGGTCGTCGACGAGCGCGACGCGCACGGGGTCGGTCATGCGGGCTCCTGGGTGTCCTCGGGTACCGGGTGCCGGACGGCCCCGCCCCCGGCGGCCGGGGGCGGGTCGGCGGGGGCGGGGCCGGCCTCCGGCGCGGGGGCGACGCCCGGCAGGGGCATCGTGAACCGTACCCGCCAGCCGCCCCCGGGCCGTGGACCCGCGGTGACGCTGCCGCCGAACAGCGCCGCCCGTTCGCGCATGCCGAGCAGCCCGAACCCGGGGGAGTCGTGCCCCGCGGCGGCGCCGCGGCCGTCGTCGGACACCTCCAGCACGACGGCCTCCGGCTCCCACCGCACGACGACGGTCACGCGGGGGTCGGGCCCGGCGTGCTTGCGGACGTTGCTCAGGGCCTCCTGGGCGACGCGGTGCAGCGTGAGGCCAGCGCCCGGGGGGAGGCGGCGGGGCGTCCCGACCCGGACGAGCGAGACGTGCGCCCCGGCGTCCTTGGCCTGGGCGACGACGGTCTCGAGGTCGGCGTCGTCGGGCTGCGGCGCGAGCGGGGCGCCCGAGGTGGTCGCGCGGGGGGCGCCCGCGGGGACCGGACCCGTCGGGCCGGCGCCGCCGGGCCCGGTCGGGCCGGGCCCGGGCGCCAGGGTGGCCCGTCCGGTCGCCCCGGGTGCGGGTTCCCCGCCGGCGGGGTCGTCGCGCAGCACGCCGAGCAGGCGGCGCATGTCCGCCAGGGCGGCCCGGCCGGTCTCGGAGATGACGCCGAGGGCGCGGGTGGCCGCGGCCGGGTCCTGCCCGGCGGCGTACCGTCCGCCGTCGGCCTGCGCGACGACGATCGACAGGGAGTGCGCGACGATGTCGTGCATCTCGCGGGCGATGCGGGCCCGCTCCGCGGCGGTGGCGATGCGGGCCTGCTGGTCGCGCTCGACCTCGAGCCGGCGGGCGCGGTCGCGCAGCGTCTCGACGGTGACGCGCCGGTAGCGTCGCGTCAGGCCGAACGCCCAGACGGCGGTGGCGAGGCTCCCGAGGAAGACCGTGACCGGCAGCAGGGCGAGGAACCCCAGGGTGGCGGGCCCGCCGGCCAGGCCGACGACGGCTGCCAGCAGGAGGCAGCCGAGCACGGTCGACGCCATGGCGGTCCGGTGGGCCCAGCGCGGACCCCACACGGTGACGGAGTACAGCGCGACCAGGACGGCCACGTCGGCGGGCAGGAGCAGGGGGAACCCGGCCAGGAGGTGGCCGAGCGCGCACGCGTAGACGGCGACCGCCGACAGCACGGGGCGGACGCGCCGCCAGGCCAGGGGCGCGACGGTGGCGATCGACCACAGCACGACGGCGGGGCCACGGTCGGCGCCGCCGAGGTCGGTGGCGGTGATCCCGACGAAGAGCAGGAGGACGGCGGCGCCCGTCGCGTCGAGCACGAACGGATGCTGCTCCGACCAGCGGACGACCCGCCCGTACCACCCCATGCGACCACCCTAGGCAGGCGTGCGCGGCCCGCGCGTCCGCCCGGGGTGGGACGGTCGGTGGCCCCATGTCCCACCACGGGGTGACGAACCCGGCGTGTGGCGACGTGCGGTGACCTGGGGCTGTGCCGCTAGCATGAGGGAATGACCCACGTACTGCTGGCCGAGGACGACCCGGCGATTGCCGAGCCTTTGGCAAGGGCGCTGACGCGTGAAGGTTACGACGTCGTCGTGCAAGGAACTGGTCAAGGAGCCGTCGACCACGCGGGGGACGCGGACATCGTCGTCCTGGACCTCGGTCTGCCCGACATCGACGGGCTCGACGTCGCCCGGGAGATCCGCGGGCGCGGCCTCGGCACCCCGATCCTGGTCCTCACGGCACGCGCCGACGAGGTCGACCTCGTCGTCGGGCTCGACGCCGGCGCCGACGACTACGTCACCAAGCCGTTCCGCCTCGCCGAGCTGCTCGCCCGCGTCCGCGCGCTCCTGCGGCGCACCCACGGGGAGACGGTCGAGGAGGACGAGCTGCGCGCGCAGGACGTCCGCGTCGACGTCGCCGCGCACCGCGCGTTCCAGGGCGAGCGCGAGCTGCACCTGACCACCAAGGAGTTCGACCTGCTCAAGGTGCTCGTCGCCAACGCGGGCTCCGTGGTCGTGCGCGACACCCTCATGCGCGACGTCTGGGGGTCCGACCCCGTCGGCTCCACCAAGACGCTCGACATGCACGTGTCGTGGCTGCGCCGCAAGCTCGGCGACGACGCCAACGCGCCCCGCTACGTCTCCACCGTGCGTGGCCTGGGCTTCCGGTTCGAGCTCGGCCAGCAGGCCTGACCCCCGGTGCGCCGTCGCGTCCTGCTGGCGACCATCTCGGCGGTCGCCGTCGCGGTGATCCTGCTGGGCGTCCCGCTGGGCATGTTCGGCGCACGGTACGTCGTCGCGATCGAGGAGCAGCGGGTCTCCGACCGGGTCGACTCGTTCGTCCGCACCCTGGAACGGACCGTCGAGCGGGGTGAGCGCCCCACCGACGAGCAGGTCGCCCGGGCCTCCGAGGGGCGTCAGGGCGACCTGCCCGCCCTGGTGACGGTCAGCATGCCCGACGGCGAGCTGCTGACCTACGGCGGCGAGCAGCGCCAGCCCACGTTCGTCAAGGCCGCCGAGACCGACAACCGCGCCTGGGTGTCGTTCGAGGTCTCCGCCTGGGGCGTGTACGTCAAGGCCGCGCAGATCGTCGCGCTCGTCATCGTGGCCGGCGTCGTCGCGATCGGTGCCGGCATCGCGATGGCCGTGTGGCAGGCCAACCGGCTCTCCGCGCCCCTGGTCTACCTCGCCGCGTCCGCCGAGCAGCTCGGCTCCGGGCAGGTGCGCCCCAGCCTCGAACCGTCCGGCGTCGAGGAGATCGACCTCGTCGCCGCCGAGCTCGCCCGCAGCGCCGACCGGCTCGCGGGACGCCTCGCGGCCGAACGGCAGTTCGCCCAGGACGCCTCCCACCAGCTGCGCACGCCGCTCACCGCCCTGTCGATGCGGCTCGAGGAGATCATGCTCACCTCGGACGACGACGCCGTCGTCGAGGAGGCCCGCGTGTCCCTCGAGCAGGTGGAACGCCTCGTCGCCGTCGTCGACGACCTCCTGCAGACCTCCCGGCGCTCCCAGGGCGGCACCACCGAGGCCGTCGTCCTCCTCGACGTCGTGCGCCAGCAGCACGAGGAGTGGGCCGACACCTTCGCCCAGGTGGGCCGCGAGCTCGTGGTCGACGTCGCCGAGGAGCACCGCGTGCTCGCCACGCCCGGAGCCCTCGCCCAGGTCATCGCGACACTCCTGGAGAACTCCCTCAAGTACGGCGACGGCACCACCACGATCCGGTCCCGCACCCCCGGCGCGAAGGGCGCGCTCGCCCTCGAGGTCACCGACGAGGGTCCCGGCGTCGACGACGAGATCGCCCCCCGCGTGTTCGAGCGCGGCGCCACCACCGGCAACAGCACCGGGCTCGGCCTCGCGCTCGCCCGCGACCTCGTCGCCGCCGACGGCGGACGCCTCGAGCTCGCGCAGCGTCGCCCGCCCGTGTTCCGCATCTTCCTGTCCGGCGTGCCCCGCACGCTCGACCCCCGCGTCGTCCTGCCGCCCGGCACCACGATCTCCTCGCGGGGTCGCCGCCGCGGCTGGCTCCACCACGCCGACGACTGACCGCACCGGCGGATCCGCGGTCGCCGCTCAGCGGTCGCCGCGGAACACCACCGCGCGGTACATGACGTACCGGAACACCATGCCCAGCACGAGGCCCACGCCGTTCGCCGCCACGTTGTCCGCCAGCGGCGAGTCCAGCCCGAGCACGTAGCGCGAGAACGCCAGGCAGGCCGACGAGATCACCAGGCCGCCGATGTTCACCAGCCCGAACTCGACCAGTTCGCGCACGTGCCGCGTCGTGCGGTGCGCCGCGAACGTCCAGTACCGGTTCCCCAGCCACGCCACCAGCGTCGACACCGCCACCGCGATGACGTTGACCGTCACCGGCTTGTGGGAGAGGACGTCGAACGGCGCCGGGCCGTGCAGCAGCAGGTTGAACACGGCCAGGTTGACCACGTAGGCCACGCCGCCCACGGTGCCGAAGCGCAGCAGCTCCACGCGGCGCCGCCACGTCTCGGCCAGCACGCGCACGGGCCAGGACCGCGGGGAGACGGCGGTGTCCCCGGCAGAGTGCTCCGACATGCGGCACACCCTATCGGCCGCACGGGAGGCGCCCCGCGGCGTCCCGTCCCCTGGGCCGCCCGCGCCGGCCGACCCGCGCCGGACGGCGCCGATGGGGGAGCGGGGCGACCGGCCCGGTATCCTCGACGACCGTGACCTCCCCCGCAGCACCCGTGGTCGCCGTCGTCGGCGGTGGCCAGCTCGCCCGCATGATGGCCCCGGCCGCCGCCGAGCTCGGCGTCCACCTGCGCGTCCTCGTGGAGGACCCCGCGACGTCCGCCGCGCAGGTCGTCGTCGACGCCCCCGTCGGAGGGGCCGCCGACGAGTCCGCGATCCGCGACCTCGTCACCCCGGCCGACGGTCGCCCCGCCGCCGACGTCCTCACGTTCGAGCACGAGCACGTCCCCAACACGCTGCTCGCCGACCTCGCCGAGCACGGCACCCCGGTCCGGCCCGGACCGCACGCGCTCGTCCAGGCCCAGGACAAGATCGTCATGCGGCGCCGCCTCACCGAGCTCGGTGCGCCCTGCCCCCGCTGGGCCGCGCTGCCGACCGACCCCGCCGCCGCCCGCGACGCGCTCGCCGCCTTCCTGGCCGACGCCCCCGACGGCGCCGCCGTGGTCAAGACCGCCCGCGGCGGCTACGACGGCAAGGGTGTCCGCGTCGTCACCGCCGCCGACGCCGTCGACGACTGGCTCGACGCGCACGTCGCGGGCGGCCCCGAGCTGCTCGTCGAGGCCAAGGTGCCGTTCACCCGCGAGCTCGCCGTCCTCGTCGCCCGCCGACCCTCCGGCGAGGTCCGCACCTGGCCCGTCGTCGAGTCCGTCCAGCGCGACGGCGTGTGCGCCGAGGTGATCGCCCCCGCCCCCGACCTCGACGACGACCTCGCCGCCGCCGCCCGTGACGTCGCCGTGCGCATCGCCGACGGCCTCGACGTCACCGGCGTCCTCGCCGTCGAGATGTTCGAGGCCCCCGGCCCCGACGGCACCACGCAGGTGCTCGTCAACGAGCTCGCCATGCGCCCCCACAACTCCGGTCACTGGACCATCGACGGCGCCGTCACCAGCCAGTTCGAGCAGCACCTGCGGGCCGTCCTCGACCTGCCGCTGGGGTCCACCGAGGCCGTCGCGACCTGGACCGTCATGGCGAACGTCCTCGGCTCCACCCTGGACCGGCTCACCGACGCCCTGCCCGCCGTCGGCGAGCAGTTCCCCGACGCGCGCGTCAACCTGTACGGCAAGGGCATCCGCGCCGGCCGCAAGCTCGGGCACGTCAACGTCAGCGGCACCGACCTGACCGAGGTCCGCCGCCGCGCCCTCGCCGCCGCGGCGCTGCTGCGCGGCGAGACGCCGCAGAACCTGGAGGACTGATGAGCGAGAACGCACCCGTCGTCGGCATCGTCATGGGGTCCGACTCCGACTGGCCCGTCATGGAGGGCGCCGCCGACGCCCTCGACGAGCTCGGCGTCCCCTACGAGGTCGACGTCGTCTCCGCCCACCGCATGCCGACCGAGATGATCGCCTACGGCCAGGAGGCTTCCGGCCGCGGCCTGCGCGTCATCGTCGCGGGCGCCGGCGGGGCGGCGCACCTGCCGGGCATGCTCGCCGCCGTCACGCCGCTGCCCGTCGTCGGCGTCCCCGTGCCGCTCAAGCACCTCGACGGCATGGACTCCCTGCTGTCCATCGTGCAGATGCCCGCCGGGGTGCCCGTCGCCACCGTCTCCATCGGCGGCGCGCGCAACGCGGGCCTGCTCGCCGCGCAGATCCTCGGCGCGGGCACGGACGCGGAGTCCCTCGCGCTGCGCGAGCGCATGGTCGCGTTCCAGGAGAACCTGCGCGACGTCGCCCACGCGAAGGGCGCGCGGCTGCGCGCCGCCCGGTCCGCGGGCTGACCCGTCAGGCCCCGGCCGGCCGCCGGGCCCGCGGCCCGGTCCGCGCCGCACCCCGCCCCGACGGGGCCTCCTTCGGCGGGGTCACTCCGCCCGCCTGCGCGCCGCCCGCCTGTTCCGCCGCTGCGTCGCCGCCGTCCTTCGTGGACGGCGGCGGGAACAGCTTCTCGGGCGCGGCGGAGCCGCCGGGCTGCGAGTCCTTCGTCGGCAGGGCGTCCACCAGGTCTCCCGCCTTGCGGTCCAGCACGGACGTGAAGGCCTGCTGCGCGAAGCCGAAGAGGACGGCGTAGGCCAGGATCTGCTCCTGGGAGTCGAGGTTCGTCAGGCCGGGCACGAACTGGCCGCGCAGGGCCAGCAGGCCGAGGATCGCGGTGAGCGCACCGAGCGGCACCTTCAGCCAGGCGAGCGCGACGGGGACGTCGTAGGCGCCGTCCGACCCGCCCAGCTTGCGGATCGAGACCGTGGCCGCCAGGGCGCCGCCGAGCAGCCCGAGCAGGGCCACGACGAGCACGTCGCCGCCCGACGGCGCCGCGACCCCGCTGCCGGTCGGGCAGTTCAGGACGGTCCCGGCGCTCGCCACGGGGGCACCGGAGGCGGTGACCTCGGCGAAGCAGAGCGGGACGTCGGACGGGTGCAGCGTCACGTACACGCACGTCGCCGTCAGGAGCAGGATGATGACGATCGCGGCGCCCAGCACGATGTTGCGGAAGTTGCGCAGCCGGGCGTGCCGGTAGTCCAGCGCCTCGTAGCCGTCCTCCATGAGCCGCCGGGTCCACGCGCGCCGGTCCGCCAGCGGCTGGAGGTAGAGCTGCTGCTGGCTGACCCGCCGGGTGTCGTCGGGGTGCAGCGTCGCGTGCACCCGGGCGACGACGCCGGGGATCTCCGCGTTCACCTCCTCCTCCGGCAGCAGGTCGATGATCTGCGCCCGGGCCATGTGGAGGTTGTGGTAGGTCTGCTCGACCAGCGTGCCCCGCCACCAGTTGAGGATGCGGCCCGGGACCGGGTCGCGTCGGTGCGCGGCGTTGACGGCGCGGCTGATGAGGTCCTTGATCCCGTCGGCCAGGATCCTGCGCTCCTCCGCGGTGGTGCCGGTGGTGGCGGAGGTCGTGCCCGGCGCCGGCACCGTCGCGTCCCGCGCGTCCGCCTGGGCGAGCGCGAGGTCCGTGCGCAGCCACAGGGCGCGCAGCTCCGAGTCGACGTGGGGCACCCAGATCCGCTTGCGGGGCCTGTCCCGGTCCTTCTCCCGGACCTTGTCGGGCGGGGGCCACGGGTACGCCACGGGTGACGGGGCGCCCGGGACCTCGCCCCGGCGGCCCCTGGTGCTGTCGTCCATCGGCCCGCTCCCCGCTGTGCGGCGTCGCGCCGCGCACGGTGGCACGACGACGTCGGGCGCCGACCCGGTCGGGCCGTGCGAGGGGCGTGCCACGACGGCGCGCGGCCGTCCCTGTCCTGAGGGAGGGCGGGGCCGGCGTCGTGTGCTCGTCAGACCCGCACTTCACCCGCTCGTGCGGGCGCGACGGTCGTCAGCCGAGTCCGCCGACGGTGCCGGGCTCCAGGTTTCCGTCGCGGACGTCCACCCAGAACGCGGGGGCGTCGTCGGACAGCAGCACGGTGGACCCGCTGCCGTCGCCCGCGTCGTAGCCGGGGTCCGCGATCGGCGGGGTGCCGGTCACGCCCTCGGGGCCGGTGGCGGCCTTGAAGGCGAGGGCGAGCTGGCCGAGGTTGACGATCCCCGTGTCCTCGTCGACCACGAGCGCGCCCGTGCCGGCCTTGACGAGCTTGACCTGCTTGAACGGGTTGAGGAAGACGCCCGGCTGCACGACCTCCGCGGAGACGGCGGAGATGACCTGCCGCTGACGCTCGGCGCGGCCGATGTCGCCCTTCGGGTCCGAGTAGCGCATGCGGGAGAACGCGAGCGCGGTCTCGCCGTCGGCCTCGTGGCAGCCGGCCTTCCAGTTCAGCTCGCTGCGCTTGTCCTTCACGGTCTCGTCGTAGCAGAGCTCGACGCCGTCGACGGCGTTCACCAGGTCCTCGAGCGCCCCGAAGCCGACCTCGGCGTAGTGGTCCACCGTGAGGCCGGTGAGCTGCTCGACGGTCTCCACGAGCAGGGGCGGGCCGCCCCACGCGAACGACGCGTTGATCTTGTTCATGCCCTCCCCCGGGATCTCCGCGTACGTGTCGCGGGGGATGGAGATGAGGGCGACCGGTCCGCTGCGCGGCTTGTGCAGCACCATGATCGTGTCGGTGCGGGCGCCGGCGGTGCCGTCGTCCACACCACCCGTGCCGCGCTGGTCGGACCCGGCGAGGAGGTACGTGGTGCCGGGCGTGCCGTCGGCGCCCGACAGGGCGTCCACGTGCTGCACCTGGCCGTTGGCCCACACCAGGAGCCCGATCGGCCAGGCCAGGACCAGGGCGAGCAGCGCGACGAGCACGAGCACGGCCACCCGGCCCTTGCGGACGCGGAACCCGTCGGGACGTCCCGCGGTCGCGGGGGCCGCCGCGCCGGGACCGCGCGGCGGCGCGCCACCGCCGGCGGCGCGTGCGGGGGCGGCGGCCTGCCGGGTCGCGGCCGGCCGCTGGGCGGCGGGGCGCTGCGACGGAGGCTGCTGGGCCCCGCCGCGGGGAGCGGACGCCGGCGGGTACGACCGCGGCTGCCGGCTCTCCGGGGCTGCCTGGCGGGCGGCCTGCCGGTGCGGGCCGGAACGCTGCGGCGGCGTCACCGGGACCTCGCGGGAGGACTGCCGGCGCACGCGGGGCTCGCGGCCGTCCATCGGGACGGCGTCGTCGCGGCGCCCGACGCGGCCGGTCGGGCGCGGGGGCGACCCGGCGCTGCCACCCACGCAGATGGCGTCGCCGGAGGAGGCCGGGCGGGAGCTGCGGCCCCCGGCGGGAGTGAAGCTGGGCGGGATACGGCGCTCGTCGGTCATGCGATCACCCGCAGACCGCGGTGACGTCGGCGCTGGTGAACGCCTCGGCCCCGGCGTCGCGCGTGCGCGTCGGGGACGGGTCCGGGCTGGCCTCGGCGGACGACTCGGCCGTCGGCTCGGCGCTCGCGGTGTCGTCCGCGCCGTCCGACGTGCCGGTGTCGGCGCCGTCTGTCGAGGCCTTGTCTTTGTCCTTGTTCTTCTTCTCCTTCTTCTCCACGGCGATCGCGTCGCTGAGCGGAAGGTCCTTTTCCATGTTCTCCCACACCTGGGTGGCCTCGTCCGTGAACAAGACGTTCGCCGGGTTCGACGGGTCGTACTGGAACGGCGCCGTCATGAAGGCGATCGTGTCAGGCCGCACGTTGCGGGCGCTGTACGCGAGCCCGGCGAGTCCCGTCACCGAGGCGAAGTTGCTGCTCATCGTCAGAGACCCGGTGACGGCCCCGAGGAACTTCAGCAGCTGCGGGGAGTCGGTGAGCAGGTTCTGGCCGAGGACGGTGCGCGCGAGCGCCGCCATGAGCTCCTGCTGTCGTGCGATGCGGCTGATGTCCGACTGGTCCCCGAGACCGTCGCCCATGCGGGCGCGGGCGTACTTCAGCGCGGTCTTGCCGTTGAGCGTCTGCACGCCCGCGGACAGGACGAGGTTGTCCGCCTTCGGGGCGTCGATGTCGTTCGGGATGCAGAGCTCGACGCCGCCGATGGCGTCGATCATCTTCCGGAACCCCGAGAAGTCGACCACGATGAAGCCGTCGATGTAGACGTCGGTGAGTGTCTCGACGGTCTTCATCGTGCACAGGGCGCCGGACTCGACGTCCCCGCCGTAGAGGTAGCCCTGGGAGAACGCGGCGTTGAACTTGGTGCCGTACAGCTCGGGCGTCTGGGCACCGCTCGTGGTGGGGCACGAGGGGATGTCGACCGTCGTGTCGCGGGGGATCGACACCATCTCGACGCGGGAACGGTCCGCGGAGATGTGCATGATCATCGTCGTGTCCGACCGCGCGCCCTCGGTGCCGTCGTTCGCGGACTTCGCGTTGTCGCCCTCGCGGGAGTCGGACCCGAGCAGCAGGATGTTGAGCGGCGACCCGGCGTTCGGGTCGGTCGGCTCCTCCTTCTCGGGCCGGTCGGTGCCGAGGGCGGCCTCGGCGTCGACGGCGGTGATGTTGCCGGTGAGGGTGACGGCGGCGGTGCCGATCCCGGCACCGACGAAGACGAGGGCGGCGGTGGCGACGAGCCCGACCGCACGCAGGACCGGACGACCGTCGAGGCTCCGGGCGTGCGCGGGCCCCTTGGCAGGGTCCTCGGCGGGCGCCACGTGGCGGGCAGGCGTGCGATTCACGGGGCGAGCATAGAGGGCGCACGAGTCGCGCCTGTTGCGTACCCGCGCCGGTGGCGTAGAGGTCCTGTGTCGGTCAGAGCCGTGACCCGACGGGGAACTGCTTCTTCGTCAGCTTGACGACGACGTGCACGGCCGGGGCCGTCCCGCCGTTGAGCTGGCGGGCCCGCTGGGCGGTCACGGGCCGCAGGACGCCGTCGCGCAGCACGTAGAGCTGGTCCTTGGTGCGGACCCGCAGGACGACGAGGGACGGGCGGGACACGCGGGGCAGCTCGTGGACGGCGTCGGACGCCCAGTACTGCGGCGTGGTGCTCGAGCGCAGCGTCCCGCTGCGGTCGATGCGCAGCAGCCCCTTGGTCGTCACGACGAAGACACGGCCGTTGGACTTCGTGACGACGCCCGTGGTCTTCCGGGTGCTGCTCATGCGGGCGACGCTGGCGCCGTCCAGGTAGCCGGCGTCGAGGCCGCGCAGCGCGGTGTTCTGCCGCATCGCGTCCCCGACGTAGCCGTGCCGCAGCCCGGAGGTGACCAGCCGCGTGCCGCCGGTCGTGCGGTTCGTCACCACGACCCCGGGGCGCACGACGGGGTCGCGGTACGGCAGGCGGTCGAGCGCGGTGGCCGACATCGTCACGGTGGCGGTGAGGATCCCGGCGCGCTTCAGCGACGCGGTGTCGAAGGCCTCCCGCTTGGCGCCGTTCACGACCCGGAACAGCCGGCCGTCGGTGGTGCGGACCGTCTGGCGCAGGCGTCCGCCGGGCTTGAGGGCGTCCCACTGCGCGGCGGTGACCGGTGCGGCGGCGCCGCACCGCAGGCCGTAGTGGGCGGCCGTGGAGCACCAGGAGGCGTGCCGCCGTCCGCCCTCGACCAGCGCGACGTCGCCCGCGGGGCTGCGCACGAGAGTGCCGTCCTGGACGACGGGGCGCGGGGCGGCGTCCTGCACGGCCTGCGCACGGCGCCGGATCTCCCCGAGCTTCGGGTACAGGTAGCGGCCGGGGCAGGCCGTGGACGCGACGTCCCGGTGCCCGAGGATGCGCGGCAGGCGCACGCCCTCGATGGTGGTGCTGCCGGTGGCGGGCACCCCGTGCAGGGCCAGCTTCCACGCCACCAGCTTCACCACGGCGGTCACGGAGGCGGTCGACGGCTGCACGACGTCGTAGTTGCCGAGGACGGAGACGCCGGTGGTGTTCGTGTTGAACCCGCGGGCGTGGCCGCCGATCGTCTGGTTGAGGATGCCGCCCGCGCGGCCCTCCCAGGCGCGGCCGTACTTGTCGACGAGGAAGTTGTAGCCGATGTCGCCCCAGTCGCGGGTGTTCGCGTGGTACGCGTAGATGCCGCGGATGATGCCGGGCACCTGCGCCGCGGAGTAGCTGTTCGTCCCGGCGGTGTGGTGGATCGTCGCCGCACGGATCGAGCCCTGCGTGGGGCTCCACGTCATCATCGACTCGACGGCGCCCCAGGCGGCGCGGGTCGCGACGGTGGGCGCGGCGGGCACGGCGGCGACGACCGACGCGCCGCCGGGGGAGGCCTCGGCGGGCGGGACGGCGACGTCGTCGTCGGCGGCCGACGTGCCCGGGTCGACCACGGTGAGGGTCAGGTCGTGGACGCCGTCCGCGCCGGTGCCGGCCACCCGGGCCTGGACGCGGGCGACGTCGCCGACGACGACGGGCTCGGTCCCGTCGAGGGTGCCGTCGGGGGAGGGCTCGGGCTGGATCTCCTCCCAGGCGCTCCAGCCGGCGTCGGCGGCGGGGTCGTCGCTCGTGCGGACCTCGACGACGAGCGCCGTCGGGTCGACGTCCCCGGTCCAGGTGACCCCGACGACGCCGAACCCGGTGACGTCGGCGGTCGCGACGAGGGGCTCCCCGGCGGCCGCGGCGGCGCGTGCGTCGGCCGTGGTGCGGGTGGGGGCGACCGCGTCGGCGACGAGGTCGTCCGGGACGAACCCGGCCTCCTCGGTGCTGGGCTCGACGGGTTCCGCGGCGGGGGGCGTGACCGGCACGACCTCGGTGACCGCATCGGTGACGGCCTCGGTCGCGGTGTCGGTGACCGCGACGGGCTCCTGACCGGCGGTGGCGTCGGGCGACGCGCTCGCCCGGTCGGCCGGTCCGGGGGAGGGCGCCTCCTGGGCGCCCGCCGGGACCGCGAGGGCGGTCGAGAGCAGGGCGACGAGGGTGGCGGCGCCGACGCGGCCGAGCCTGGTGTTGCGCATCACGCGCAGGACAGTACGTCGCCCGGGGCACACGCGCAGCATCGACCCGGACCTATCCCGCCACGCGAGACATGTCCGACGACGTGGACGAGCGAAGAGTTCACCCGGGCGTCACCCGCAGGCACCGGTGACCGGTACGACGCCGCGACCTAGGATCGCGGCATGCGCATCTCCGTGGTGGGTCTGGGCTATCTCGGCGCCGTGCACGCGGCGAGCATGGCGAGCCTCGGTCACGACGTCGTGGGGGTCGAGGTCGACCCGTCCCGGGTCGAGGCCCTGGCGCTCGGCAAGGCGCCCTTCTACGAACCGGGCTTCGACGAGCTGCTCACGCGCGTGCAGGGTTCCGGCGGGCTCACGGTCTCGCCGGACGTGGCGGACGCAGCCGGCTGCGCGGTGCACTTCGTGTGCGTGGGCACCCCGCAACGGCCCGACTCCTTGGCCGCCGACCTGCGCTTCGTCGACGCGGCGGTGTCCGGACTGGTCCCGCACCTGGCGCCGGGGGACGTCGTCGTCGGGAAGTCGACGGTGCCGGTCGGGACGGCGGCGCGGCTGGCCGAGCAGGTCGCCGCGACCGGCGCGACCCTCGTCTGGAATCCGGAGTTCCTGCGCGAGGGGCACGCCGTCGACGACACCCTGCACCCCGACCGGATCGTCTACGGGGTCCCGGCCGGCGCGGCGGGGGAGCGTGCGGCCGCCCTGCTCGACGAGGTGTACGCGGCACCGCTGGCCGAGGGCGTCCCGCGCATCGTCACCGACCTGCCCACGGCCGAGCTGGTGAAGGTCGCCGCGAACTCGTTCCTCGCCACCAAGATCTCGTTCATCAACGCGATGGCCGAGCTGTGCGAGGTCGCGGGCGGCGACGTCACGCGGCTCGCCGACGCGATCGGCCACGACGTCCGTATCGGGCGCCGCTTCCTCGACGCCGGGCTCGGGTTCGGCGGCGGCTGCCTGCCCAAGGACATCCGCGCGTTCATGGCGCGGGCCGAGGAGCTCGGGGCGGGGGAGGCGGTGGCGTTCCTCGCCGAGGTCGACGGGATCAACAACCGGCGCCGGCACCGCATGGTGGAGCTGGCCGCCGAGGTCGTGGGCGGCGAGCTGAAGGGACGCCGGGTGGCGGTGCTGGGGGCGGCCTTCAAGCCCGAGAGCGACGACGTGCGGGACTCTCCCGCCCTGGACGTCGCTCAGCGGCTGGCCGCGGCCGGCGCGGACGTGGTGGTGACGGACCCGCAGGCGCTCGGCACGGCGCGGGCGCGCGCCCCGCACCTCGTCTACACCCACGATCTCGCCGACGCCCTGACCGGGGCCGAGGCGGTGCTGGTCCTCACCGAGTGGCGCCGGTACCGCGAGCTCGACCCGGCGTGGGTCGGCTCGCTGGTCGCGCGCCGCACCGTGCTGGACGGCCGCAACGCCCTCGACCGGTCCGCGTGGGAGGCGGCCGGCTGGACCTACCGGGCGCTCGGGAGGTCCTGAGCGACGCCCGTGACCCGCTCGGTGGCGACGAGGGCGTCGCGGCGCGCGGGGTCCGCGTCGAGCGTGGCGGTGGTCGCGGCGGACAGCAGCACCACGGACCCGCCGCGGGCCCACACCCCGATCGTGGTGGCGAGGACGTCCGCCACGGGACGGTCGCCGCGCACGACCTCCCGCCCGGCGGGCTCCGCCGGCACCGGGCCGACCAGGGTGGCCAGCGGGGCGGAGGTGCCGGGGGCGGGGTCGAAGCCGATGACGTCGCCGTAGGTCATGACGGCCGCCGCGGCGTCGACGGCCCCGGGCGGGAGGTCGCCGTCGTACCGGCGGGCCAGCGCCGCGAGCGTCACGGCGACGACCTCGGCCGTGGTCCCGCCCCAGTGCCCGGGGCGCGAGGTGACGACGACGTCCGCGTCGTGGCCGGTGCCGTCGGCCGTGGGGTCGACCAGGGTGAGCGTGGCGCCGCAGCGGGCGGCGGCGACCGCCCAGACGGTCTGGCGCCAGCCGACGGGCAGGTCGACGACGACGTCGGTGCCGGGACCGGCGTCGAACTCCTCGACGAGCAGGTTGACGGTCTTGGCGACCCAGTTGCCGACGACGGCCCCCGACAGCTCGACCCGTTCGCCGTCGTCCCCGTACCAGGTGAGGGCCGGGCGTCCGCCGGTGGCGGCGAGCCGGTCGAGCAGTGCGGTCACGGTGCGGGGCTCGGTGGTCACCGGCCAACCCTACGGCTCCGACCTGGGTCGACGTCTCGTGGTCGGACCTCAACTCGACCTCAGGTGGTTGTGAACAGACCGTGCAGGTGGCCGACCTAGCACATTTCGGCTTGACGACCCCGAAAGACACGCGTGTAATTCCAGGTATGCAGTTTCCTAGCGGACGGCATGGAGGGGCACGCCATGTGGAACTTGTTCGACGGGGACCAGGGGGTCTTCCCGTCTGACGTCGAGAGCGGGACGGAGCGGGTCGCACCGGTCCTGCCGCTCTTCGGCCAGGCGGTCGTCGAGGACGACGACACGCTGCTCGGGTGGCAGGAGCGAGCCCTGTGCGCCCAGACCGACCCGGAGGCCTTCTTCCCGGAGAAGGGCGGGTCCACGCGCGAGGCCAAGAAGGTCTGCGCGTCCTGCGAGGTCCGGGCCGAGTGCCTCGACTACGCCCTGGCCCACGACGAGCGGTTCGGGATCTGGGGCGGCCTGTCCGAGCGGGAGCGTCGCAAGCTCAAGCGGCGCGCCGTCTGACGCGGGTCCCACACCCCGGCGCCCGGGGAACGCATCATGGCGGGCAGGATGACTGCACCGCACCTGACCCGGACGCCCGCTGACGGGGTCGCACCACCTGGCGCGACCCCGGGGCTCGCGCTCGCCGCGGGCCGTCCGTCGCGCACGGCCGTGGCCGTCACCGCCGTCGTCGTCACGCGGGGGCGCACCGCCTACCTGCCCGCGACGCTCGACGCGCTCGCCGCGCAGGGCCACGCCCCCGACGACGTCGTCGTGGTCGACGTGGACGCCGCGCCCTCGACCGCCGCGCACGCCGACCTCAGCCTCGGCGGGCACCGCTACGTCGGTGCCTCCGGCTCCCGCACCCTCGGTGACGCCGTCGACCACGCCCTCGCCGTCGGCGCGCTCGGCGACGCCGGGTGGATCTGGGTGCTGCACGACGACTCCGCCCCCGCGCCCGACGCCCTCGGCCACCTCCTGCGCGCCGTCGAGCACTCCGCGGCCGTGGCCGTCGCGGGACCCAAGCAGGTGCGCTGGGACCTCGACGCCGACGGCACCCCCGTCGTCCCCGACCGGTCCCGCCCCGGCGTCCTCCTCGAGGTCGGGTTCACCGTCTCGCCGCTCGGGCGGCGCATGACCGGCATCGACGACTCCGAGATCGACCAGGGCCAGCACGACGCCAACGAGGACGTGCTCGCCGTCGGCCTGGCGGGCGCGCTCGTGCGGCGCAGCGTCTGGGAGCAGCTGCGCGGCACCGACCCCGAGGCCGGCCGCTACGGCGACGGCCTCGACCTCAGCCGTCGCGCCCGGCTCGCGGGGCACCGCGTCGTCGTCGTGCCCGCCGCCCTGGTGCACCACGCGCAGGCGTCCCTGCGGGGGCTGCGGGGCGCCCGCCGCGGGGCCGGCCTCGACGCGTCGGCGTACGCACGCCGCCGCAGCCAGCTCTACGCCCGCCTCGTCGGCGTCCCCCTGCCCCTCGTGCCCGTCGCGATGGTGGCGATGCTCGTCTGGGCGCCGTTCGCCGCGGCGTACCGGCTCGCCCTCAAGCGACCCGCCCGCGCCCGCGACGAGATCCTCGCCCCCGTCGTCACCGTGCTGCGCGTCGTCCCGCTGGTGCGCGGCCGGCGCCGTGCCGCCGCGACACGGACCCGACCGCGCCGCGTGCTGCGCCCCCTGCGGGCGAGCTGGCGGCGCGTGGCCGCCGAGCGGCGCGACGCCCGCCTCACCCGGGCCGAGGCGCACCGCGTCCGGCGCGGGCCCACCGACCTCGAACGGGCCGAGCTGCGGCGCCTCGCCCGCCGCCGCCGCACCGCGCTCACCCTGGTCGTGGTGCCGGTCCTCCTGCTCACGGCCGCCACGTTCGCGCCCTGGCAGGGCGTGCTCGCCGACGGCGGCCGCATCGTCGGCGGCGCGCTGCTGCCCGCCCCCGGCTCGCTCGGCGACGCGTTCGCCGCCGCCACCTCCGGCTGGGTGCGCGACGCCCTAAGCACCGGAGCCCCCGCCGACCCGCTGCTGACCCTCCTGACGGCGCTCGGCGCGCTCACCGGCTCCGTGCAGCAGGGCGTCGACCTGCTCGTCCTCGGCGCCCTGCCGCTGGCGGCCCTCGCCGGGTGGTTCGGCGCCGGCGTGGTCACCCGGTCCGTGTGGGCGCGCGCCGCCGCGGCGCTCGTGTGGACCGCGTCCCCGGCGTTCCTCGCCTCGCTCGCGTCCGGCCGGGTCGGCGCCGTCGTCGCGCACCTCGCCCTGCCGTGGGTGCTCGTCGCCACCGTGCGGGCCGTCGGGACGCAGGCCCGCGACGGCGTCGGGCCCGCCCGCCCGCGCACGGGGTCCCTCGGGGCCGCCGCCGCCGCCGGCCTGCTGCTCGCCGTCGCGGTGAGCGGGGCCCCCGCCCTCCTCCCGGTCGCCGTCCTGGCGTGCGCGGGCGTGCTGGTCGTCGCCCGCCGGTCCTGGCGTCGGCTGCTCCTCGTGCTCGTCCCCGCCGTCGTCGTCGGGCTCCCGTTCTGGTGGCACGTCACCGCGACGTGGGCCGACGGGGGCTGGCGCGCCGTCCTCGCCGAACCGGGCGTGCCGCTGCCGTCCGCCGCCCCCGACGGGCTCACGCTGCTGCTCGGCCAGCCCGCCCCGCCGCAGGCCTGGCCCACCGGCACGCTGCCCGACCCCCTCGCTGCCGCCGGCGGCGCCGGGCCCTGGCTGCTCGGCGGCCTCGTGCTCGTCCTCGCCGCGGCCGCGCTCCCCGGACGACGGACCGCCGCCGTGCGCGGCGGGTTCCTGCTGGCCATCCTCGGCCTCGTCGTCGCCCTCACGGCGGCCGGCACCGCCGTCGCGTCCGGCGCCGCCCCCGACGGGTCCGCGGCCGTCGTGCACGGCTGGCCCGGCGCCGGCCTGTCCGTGCTGCTGCTCGGCCTCGGGTGCGCCGCGCTGGCCGCGACGCCGCGCCCCGGCCGCCACCCGGCCCGCCGCGTCGCCGTCGGGCTCGTCGCCGCCCTCGCGCTCGCCGTGCCCGCCGGCGGGCTCGCCGTGTGGTGGGCGCAGTCCGTGACCCCCGCCGGGGTCGGGGCGCTCACCGCCGACGCCGACCACGCGGTGCCGGCCGTCGGCCGCCAGCTCCAGGCGCCGCCGCGCTCCGCCCGCGTCCTGCAGCTCGACCGTGTCGACGACGTCGTCGAGTACGCCGTCCTGCACGCCGACGGCAGCAGCCTCCTCGACTCCTCCGTCGTGGTGCGCGCCCGCGACGCGGGCCTGGCACCCGGACCCGCGCGTCCCGACGTCGACGCCCTCGACGCGCTCGTCGCGCAGGTGGCCGCCGGGCGCAGCCCCGACCTCGCCGACCGCCTCGCCGCCCTCGGCGTCGGGGCCGTCCAGGTCCCCGCCGACGGCGACGCCGACCTCGTCACCTCCCTCGACCTCGTGCCCGGCCTGCACCGGGTCACCGAGGAGGGCGTGCTGCTCTGGCGGGTCGGCGACGCCGACCCCGGCACGGGGTGGGCCACCGTCCTCGACGCCGCCGACGCCGACCCCGCCACCCCCGCCGTGGTGCTGGCCTCCGACGGCCGCCGGGTGAGCACCGACGTCGGCCCCGGCGCGCCGGACCGCACCGTCGTCCTCGCCGAGAGCGCGGGCCAGGGCTGGCGCGCCAGCCTCGACGGCCGCCGCCTCGCCGCGCTCGACGTCGACGGACGGCAGGCCTTCGAGCTCGGGGCCGCCGGAGGGCACCTCGTCGTCGAGCACGCCGCCGCCTCCCGGCCCCCGTGGCTCGCCCTGACCGCCCTCGTGCTGGTCGTCTTCACCCTGCTCGCCCTGCCCGTCGGCCGCCGGAGGACCCGATGAGCCCGCTGCCGTCCCCGCGCTCGCGGGCCGTCCGCGTCGTCCTGCGCACCGTCAGCGGGGTGGTCGTCGTCGGCGTGCTCGCGGCCGTCGCCGTCGGGGGCCAGGTCGGGGTCGAGCGCTGGACCGGGGCGGAGGCCGTCGCGCTGGAGGCCGCGACCCGGCAGGTCGCCGTCGAGCCGGCCCCGGTGCGGCTCGTCTGCCCGCCCGCCGCGGCCCTGCCCGAGGGGGCCGACGTGGGCGACGACCAGTTCGGCGCCACGCCGGTCGCCACCGCCACGACCCTGCGCGCCGCCGTCGTGGGAGCCGCGGGCGACGGGTCTCTCGGAGCCCTCGACGGCGGCGACGAGGACCCGCTGACCGCCGGCCCCGACGCCGCCGTCGCCACCGCGCAGGACGGCCCGCGCACCCTCACGGTCGTGCCGGTGCCCGAACGGCCCCTGCGGGCGGCCGCGGCCACCGCGTCCGTGACGACCCAGGGCGACCTGCGGGGGCTCGCGGCCGCGTCCTGCGCGGCGCCCGCGACCGACCGGTGGCTCGTCGGCGGCGACAGCGCGACGGGGTCCAGCGCGCTGCTGGCGGTGCAGAACCCCAGCGACGGCCCCGCGAGCGTGCGCCTCGACGTGTACGGGTCCACCGGGCCGCTGCCCGTCGGGGGCAGCGGCGCGTTCGCCCTCGAACCCGGCGCCGAGACCGTCGTGCGCCTCGACGCGCTCGCCCCCGAGCAGGAGCGGCTCGCCGTGCACGTGCGCGCCACCGGCGCCCGCGTCACCGCGTCCCTGCAGACCCAGGGCATCGACGGTCTGGTCCCGGCGGGCACCGACGTCGTCACCCCGGGCGCCGGACCGACCGACGCCGTCGTCGTCACCGGCGTCGTGTCCCGGGGGGAGGCGCCGGCGGACCCGCACGCCGCCGAGCTGTGGCTCCTCGCACCCGACGAGGACGGCCGGGCCGCCGTCCACGTCTACGGACCCGACGGACGCGTCACCCTGCGCGGTGCCGAGAGCACGGAGCTGACGGCCGGCGAGGTGACGGCGGTGCCCCTGGGCGGGCTCGACGCCGGGACGTACACGGTGGTGGTCGACGCGGACGTGCCCGTCGTGGCCGGTGCCCACGCGGCCGTGCCCGGCGTGCTGCCCGACGACGCGGTCGTCGACGGCACGCCCTACGACGTCGCCTGGAGCGCCGCGCCGGCCGTGCCCGGCCCGGAGCGTGCGGCGACCGGCCAGGTCGCGCTGCCCGCCGGCACCGACGCGACCGTCGTCCTGGCCGGCGTGCCCGCCGCCCGGGACACCGACGCCGCGCCCGAGGGGGAGATCGAGGTGACGGTGCGCGGCGTCGACGCCGACGGCGCGGTCGCCGGGGAGCGACGGGTCGCCGTGCCCGTGGGCGGCACCGTCGAGGTCCCGGCCGCCGACGTCGGCGCGGTCTCCGCGGTGCTGGTCGACGTGCCCGCGTCCGCCGCCGGGTCCGTCCCGTGGTCGGTCCGCCTCACCGCGTCCGACGGCACGGACACCACCGGCACGCTGGTCGCGACGCTCGAGCCGACGGCGTCCGGGGGAGCGGCGGGCGAGGTCGCCGTGCGCCGCGACGACGTCCCCTGAGCCGTCAGCGACCGCGGAACTCCGGGTCGATCTCCTCGGGGGTGCGCGCCAGCAGGTGCGCCACCTGCTCGACCACGACCTCGTGCACGAGGTCGTCCCGGTCGTCGGCGTCCAGCGCGCGCGTCTCCACCGGGCGCCGGTAGACGACGATCCGGGCGGGCTGACCGGCCTCGGCCGGGAACAACCGCCCCAGGGCCACGCCGCCCGGCTCCCACGGCGCGGGGTCCGACGGCGGGACGTCCTCGACGGCGAACTCGACGCCGCCGACCGCGGGCCAGCGGCGCTCGATCCGGTCCACCGCGGCGAGGACCGCGTCGTCGAACTTCTCCGCGCGCGTGCGGTGGGCGGGCGCTCCCGGCGGCAGCAGCGTGCCGCGCAGGCCCCGGCCACGACGGTCGCGTCGCCGCACCCCGCGGGGCGGCAGCCCGCCCGCCGGGCCCCCGCCGAGCGGCACCAGGTGACCGGGGGTGCCGTCCGGCTCCTCGCTCCTCATCCCCCGAGCCTATCCAGCGCGGCGCGCCGGGGAGCGCCGCCGGGTCCGGGCGGCGTATCCTCCCCGCGTGAGATCGGTCCGGCAGTGCTCGCGCACGGCATGCACCCAGGCAGCCGTCGCGACGCTCACCTACGTCTACGCGGACTCCACCGCGGTGCTCGGCCCCCTGGCGCAACGGGCCGAGCCGCACAGCTACGACCTGTGCTCCGTCCATGCGGCACGCCTCACGGCGCCCCGGGGCTGGGAGGTCGTGCGCCTGCAGCCCGAGTTCGACACCCCGCCCCCGTCGAAGGACGACCTGTCGGCGCTGGCGGAAGCCGTGCGCGAGGCCGGTCGCGGGGGGCGGCAGGTCGCCGCCCCCGAGCCCGACGGCGTCACCGAGACGGCCCGCCGCGGCCACCTGCGGGTGCTGCGCGGCGACCCCGACTGACCGGTCGCCCGGGTGAGGTCCGTCGCGGGCCGGACCTTGCCCCGGCCCGGGGCCGTAGGGTGGGCACCGTGACCGACCTGACCGGCCTCGTCAAGGCCTACGACGTGCGGGGCACCGTCCCCGACCAGCTCTCGCCGGCCGTGGCCCGCGCGCTCGGCGAGGCGTACGCCCGCGTGGTCGTGCTCCCCGAGGGCGCCCGCCGGGTCGTCGTCGGGCGGGACATGCGCGACTCGGGCCCCGAGCTCGTCGCGGCGTTCTCCGACGGCGTCCGCGCCACCGGCGTCGACGTGGTCGACGTCGGGCAGTGCTCGACCGACGGCCTGTACTTCGCCTCCGGGCACCTGGACGCGCCCGGCGCGATGTTCACCGCCTCGCACAACCCGGCCGTCTACAACGGGATCAAGCTGTGCCGCGCGGGTGCCCGCCCCGTCGGGCAGGACACCGGCCTCGCCGACGTGCGACGCCTCGCCGAGGAGCTCCTCGACGGCGCGCCGTCGACGAGCGCGGACGAGCCCGGCTCGCTCACCGAGCGCGACCTGCTGGCCGACTACGCGGGGTTCCTGCGCGGCCTGGTCGACCTGTCCGGCATCCGCCCCCTGAAGGTCGTCGTGGACGCCGGCAACGGCATGGCGGGCCTCACCGCCCCGGCGGTGCTCGGCACCGCCGCCGGGCTGCCCGCCCTTCCGCTCGAGGTCGTGCCGCTGTACTTCGAGCTCGACGGGACCTTCCCGAACCACGAGGCGAACCCGCTGGAGCCCGCGAACCTGCTCGACCTGCAGGCCGCCGTCGTCGCGCACGAGGCCGACCTCGGGCTCGCGTTCGACGGCGACGCCGACCGCTGCTTCGTCGTCGACGAGCGGGGGGCCGCCGTGTCCCCGTCCGCCGTCACCGCCCTGGTCGGGCTGCGCGAGATCGCCAAGGAGCAGGCCGCGGGCCGCCCCGCCACGGTGATCCACAACCTCATCACCTCCCGGGCCGTGCCGGACCTGCTCGGCGCCACCGACGCGACCCTCGTGCGCACCCGGGTCGGCCACTCGTTCATCAAGGCCGAGATGGCGTCCCACGACGCCGTGTTCGGCGGCGAGCACTCCGCGCACTACTACTTCCGCGACTTCTGGTTCGCCGACACCGGCATGCTCGCGGCGCTGCACGTGCTCGCGGCGCTCGGCGAGCAGCAGCACCCCGCGTCCGCGCTCGCCGAGATGTACACGCCGTACGTCGCGTCCGGCGAGATCAACTCGACCGTGGCGGACGCCGCCGCCACGACCGCCCGCGTGCGCGACACCTACGCGGCGGCGTACCCCGACGCCGTGATCGACACCCTCGACGGGCTCACCGTCGCCCACTGGGACGGCCAGCACCCCCAGTGGTGGTTCAACCTGCGCGCCTCCAACACGGAGCCGCTGCTGCGGCTCAACGTCGAGGCCGCCGACGCCGACATCATGACCAAGCTGCGCGACGACGTGCTGTCGCTGGTCCGAGGAGAGGACGCATGACCGAGAACAGCCCCTGGATCGACCCGTGGGTCCGGTCCGTCCTGCGGTGCCCCGTCACCGGTGCCGAGCTCGTCGACGCCACCGGCCCGGACGGCGCGCCCGAGCTGCGCTCCACGGACCCCGAGCGACCCCTGGCCTACCCGGTGCGTGACGGCATCCCCGTCCTGCTGGAGAGCGAGGCCCGCCCGCTCTGAGCCTCGGATGACACCCGCGTGAACGCGTGGCGACGATCGGGACAACACCCGGCTCCGAAGCCGGGAATCGGCCATTCCGTCCCCGTCGTCGTGGCTACGCTGCCTCGGTGACCGACGGACCCCTCATCTCCGTGATCGTCCCCGCCAAGGACGCGAGCGACTACGTGGCAGACGCCCTGACGAGCCTCGGCCGACAGGTCGACGAACCACGCGAGCTGCAGGTGGTCGTGGTCGACGACGGCTCGACCGACGGCACGGGGGACATCGTCGACTCGTTCCGCGACCGACTTGCCGACCTCGTGGTGCTGCGTAACGACAGGCCGCACGGCCTGGCGGCCGCTCGGAACCAGGGGGCGGACGCCGCGGCAGGTCGTTGGCTGACCTTTCTCGACGCCGACGACTGGATGGCGCCACGCCGACTCCCGGCCCTCGTCGCCGCGTGCCGACGGCTGGGGTGCGCCTGGGTGCGGACGGACCACACGACCGTGAACGGTCGTCACCGTGTTCGGCGCCAGGCCCCGGAAGGGCTGCGCGGGGTCGCTCTCGACCCCCGCGACTCGATCGTGCCGGCGGCGGAGATCACGATGGTGGACTATCCCTACGCCTGGGCCGGGATCTTCGACCGTGCGCTGAAGACCGACGGGCTGCTCGACTTCGTCGACGGTCTGCACACGGCCGAGGACCGACCCTGGATCTGGAACCTGCACCTCAACGGCCCCCGCTACGCCGTGGTCGATGCGCCGAGCATCTGCTACCGACGGGGGGTGAGCACGTCCCTCACCCAGGTCTACGACTCCCGGCAGCTGGACTTCGCCCGAGCGTTCGGCGTTGCGCGCGACGTCCTGATGGACGATGCCGAGTCCGCCAGATTCCTGCCCAAGCTGGTCCGCACGATCGTGGCCGTGACCATGCACCACTACCGCAACTCGTCGCGGATGGCGCCGGGTGTCTACGCGGACTTCCTCGCCGTGTCGAGCGCACTGTTGAAGTCGTTGCCCGTCGATCTCGTCGTGCGCCAGGCGGCTTCCGGGCCACCGGAACGGACAGCGCTCGTGGACGGCTTGCTCGGGCCCGACTGGGCCGCGCTCCCCGTGCCCACGCTCGACGATCTCGAGGCGACGGGTTCGGCCGCATGACCACGCAGATCGTCATGGCGAGCACGCTCTTCGCGGGTGCCTGCGCTGCGGCCGCCGTGGACAGCGGGCTGCTGGGCACGCCGGACCGCCGCATCCTGCTGGTCGTCAACAGCGCGCCGAAGCCGGAACTCACGCCCGCCCTCGACGAGATTCCCGGCGCCCGGCCCGTGCTGGCGCGGTTCGACCGCGTCGAACACCTCACTGAGCTGGTCGAACCCTTGCACCCGCACTCCTGGTCCCTGCGGGCTGCGGATCAGCCGATGGTCCGTCGCCTGCTGCGCAGGGCGTGGGGAGTCGACGACGACGAGGTCGAGCTGGTGCTCGAGTCGGTCGCGCTACCCCCGGCGTCGACCCTCGCCCAGGTGTTCGACGACGCACCGGTGACGGTCCTCTCGGACGGGCTGATGACCTACGGGCCGACACGGACGAAGGTTCCCCTGCGCACGGCGCGCCGCGTCCGCGGGCTCGTCCACCTCGACCTCGTCGCCGGCCTGAGCCCGGTCCTGCTTTCCGAGCACGGCGTCGGAACCCGCACCATCCCCTTCGACGTGGCGCGCAAGGTGTTCACCGAGATCGCGGCAGCGTCGACGCCCGTCGAGGCGGCGGTCGCCGACGTCGAGGCGGGCACCATCACGCCCGCGCGGACGGCCGTCGTGGTCGGCCAGTACCTGTCGGCGCTCGGACTCATGTCTCCGACGGAGGAGGGGAAGCTGTACGCCAGGATGGTCGGCGAAGCAGCCGACGCCGGGATGGCGCGGGTCGTGTTCAAGCCCCATCCGTCGTCGCCGCCCGGGTACGTGGCGGCGATGCGTCAGGTCGCACAGCTGCGCGGGGTCGCGATCGACGTGCTGCGGGACGACCGCCCCGTGGAGGTGCTCTATGTCGAGCAACGTCCGGGCCTCGTCCTCGGCTGCTTCTCGACGGCGCTGCTGACCGCCCGGGAGATCTTCGGGATCCCGGTGCGCTCCGTCGGCACGCACCGGGTCCTGAAGCGGCTCGCGCCATGGGCCAACAGCAACCGGATCCCGGTGGCGATCATGGATGCGCTGACGCGTCCGGACACGCCGTACACGACGGTCGAACGGCTGCAAGGTCTCGTCGACGCGCTCGCGTACGCCATGCAGCCGGAACTCGTGGAGCACCTTCGCGACCGTACCGCGGAGGTCTTCGCCGACATGCCCCGGTCGGAGATGGTGCGCTACCACCGAAGGTGGCGCGTACAAGAGCTGGGACTGCCCTGGCGTGCCGCACCGGACAGGACCGCCACGGAACCGCCGCCGTCACCTCCGCCCACCGCGATCAGCCGCGCGCGCCGCCGCCTCGCCCGGCTGCGACGTCGGATCGCCGTCGAGCCGAGCGGCCGACGACCCGCGCCACCGCGGACCTGAGGCTCACCCACTGATGCGCGACACCCACGCCGCGGGCAGGCTGCCGCGGGTGGTCGCCCGCCCCACCCAGGCGCGCATCTGGTCCGCCTTGCCGGTGAGCGTCGCCGTCGTCCCGTCGGGCTGCGTGGCCGTCAGGGTGCGCATCTGACCGCTCGACCACGTGCGGGTGACCTTGATCGACGCGACGTTCTGCAGGCCGAAGAGCTGGCGCGCCTTCGCCTGCGTGATCGTCCGGGTCCACGACCGGTACGAGTTGCCGGGCGCCCGCAGGCTGTACGGGTCGGCGACGCTGCGCTCGTAGGACAGCGCGGACGACCACACGTCCTCGGAGTTCGCGGTGCGGCCGCCGCTGGACGAGAAGTAGTGCGCGGCCACGGGTCGTCCGCCGACCTGAAGGACCCGCGCCGTGGTCGTGTCCCGGGTCGTGGCGTCCACCGCCTTCTTCCACGCGGCACCGTAGCGACCGCCCGTGCCCTCGGCCTCCTTGCGCCAGCCCGCGTAGTTCTGGTCGCGGACGTCGTCGACGACGTGGCAGTCGCAGGCCGTGCGCACGGACGCGATCTTCGACAGCGCGTACGACCGGGCCGTGACGGCCTGCGCGCGCAGTGCGCGGTCCCCGCCGTTCAGGCCCCAGGAGGACGGCATCTCCGCGATGCCGTACAGGTACTCGGTGTTGAGGAGGACGTCGTTGGTGATGTTCGGGGTGCCGGACCGTCCCTGGATCGTCAGGCGGCCGTTCTTGTACGAGCCGTGGGTTCCCACGACGGTGGCCACCGCCGTGCGGCCCGACGGGCGCCAGTACGTCGTGCCGGACCACTGGATCCGCACCTTCGGGGCGACGTGGGTCCTGTCGTCCACCCGGACCCGGACGTTGCCCTTCGCGCCGATCCGCACCTTGAGGGTCTTGGTCCCGCTGCCCTGCGCGACGGTCCCCTTCCCGGGGACCCGGACCCGCCAGTCGCCCCCGCTCACCGTGATCGTCGTGCGTCCCGAGTCGCCGTAGCCGGAGTATCCGTACGGGTCGGGCCCGTACACCTGTACCCGGACTCGCTTCGGGGTCGAGGTGTAAGGCACCTTCGAGCCGGAGTAGTAGTGCCGGAGGATCTTCACGGCGGAACGACCCTCCCGCGCGAGCTCGTAGGCGCCGAACTGGCTCATCCCCACGCCGTGCCCGTAGCCGGACCCGGTGACGGTGAAGTCGTCCGGCACGGCCGCGGACGCCGGGGCCGCGACGGCGAGCCCTCCGGCGGCCGCGACCAGCAGGGCGACGGCGCCCGCGAGGGCTCGGTGCAGTCTTCGGTGTTCCACGGTGAATCCCCCCTTTGCGATCCACTGTGCCCCAGGCACCCGTCGACGGCATCCGCTGCCGGGAACCTGCTCCTTCCGGTCGTCGCGGTATCGTGACGGCTGCCGTGACCCGCCAGACCAGGAGAGACATGTCCGCGAACGCCTCCACCGACGGACTGCTGCTGCCACCGCGGGCACGGCTGCTCCATATCGGGCTGATGAAGACGGGGACCACCGGCCTCCAGAACGCCGCGTCCTCCCTGCGTGAGCCCCTTCTCGCCGCCGGCGTGCGCTACCCGGGGAACGGGCTCAACCACCGCACCGCCCTGACCGCCGTCATGGGGCGCGGCTGGGGCTGGAACAGCACGCCCCAGCCCGAGGCCTGGCGCGACCTCAAGGCCGAGATCGAGGCGGAGGAGTCTCGCCGCGTGTGGGTCGGGCACGAGTTCGTGTCCGAGTGCGACGACGACCTCGCTCGTCGGTTCCGCGACGAGCTCGGCGACCGGACGCACGTCGTCGTGACGCTGCGTAACTACGCCGCCGTCCTCCCCTCGGCTTGGCAGCAGACGATGAAGGGCGGTCGGACCAGGCCGTTCGAGAGCTGGCTCAAGGGCGTCCTGTCCGACGCCCCGAAGCTGGAGAGCACGCGGCGCGCGCAGGAGCGGCTCGACCAGGGCGCCATCGTGCAGCGGTGGGCGTCCGTCTTCGGACCCGACAAGGTGACGGTCGTCGTCGTGGACAAGTCCACCCCCGAGCTGCTCTTCGACGCGTTCGAGTCGATGCTCGGCCTCGACCGCGGGATGCTGTCGCAGGCAGAGCTCGACGGCTACGCCTCGAACCGGTCGATGAGCGTGGAGGAGGCCGAGCTGCTCCGCGCCGTCAACCACGAGCTGCGCGGGCAGCTGTCGTGGACCGAGTACCGGTGGTGGCTGCGGCTCGGTGTCGCCGGGCACATGCTCGGCGAGCGTTCGCCCGGTGAGCACGACACGCGGATCGTGCTGCCGACCTGGGCCGCGGAGAAGGCCGCGAAGCGCTCGGCGCGCTTCGTGGAGCAGATCTCGTCGTCGGGGGCGCGTGTCGTCGGCGACCTCGACCTCCTCGACCGGCCGGTGCCGCACGAGGAGCGTCCCGTGCTCGACTCCCCGACGGTTCCCGTCGACGCGGCCGCGAGGGCCGTGCTCGGGGCGATCGCCCAGGGCCGCCTCGGCGTCGAGCGCGCAGGGCGTCACGGTGTCCCGCACGTCGAGCCCGTCGACACCCGGGACATGCTGGACGGTGCGTCGACCCAGGACCTGGTCGCCGCGCTGACCCGCAAGTTGCGGTCGCGGGCCGGTGGCCTGGTCGGACGTCACGGGGCGACCTCGACGGAGGACAACTCCGCGTAGGCTCTCGCGCGTGCACCTCGCCCAACGTCTGATCCTGTCCGGCCGGTCCGAGCGCCGTGCCCTGTGCGTCGAGGACGGCGCCGGGGTGCTCACCGAGGGGCGCCTGGACCTGCCCGCGGGCACCGAGCAGGGCCTCGGGACGTACCTCAACGGCTTCCCGGCCGCCTACTGGGCGCGCTGGACCGGCGCGACCCGCGCCCGGCTGACCGTGACCGGGACGGGTGGCGCGACCGTGCGGGTGCTGCGCTCCGGCGTCCACGGCAGCACGGTCGAGGTGGGCAGCGCCCCGCTCGGCGAGCCGGTCGACGCGGACCTCACCGGGATGCGGGACGGCGGCTGGTTGTGGGCCCGCGTGGAGGCGCACGACGACGTCGTCGTCACGGGCGGCGACTGGGACGTCGACGTGGCGCCCCGGCGCGAGGGCACCGTGGTGGTGTCGATCACGACGATGGACAAGCCGGAGTACTGCGTGGCGACGCTGGCCGTGCTCGCCGGGTCGGCGGAGCTCGCGGCGTCGGACGTCACCGTGCAGGTGGTCGACCAGGGCGGCCGCACGGTCCGGGAGCACGAGGGCTTCGCTGCGGTCGCCGCCGCGCTCGGGGACCGGCTGCGCGTCGTCGAGCAGGCCAACCTGGGCGGCTCGGGCGGGTTCTCCCGCGGCATGGCGGACACGCTCGCCGCGGGGGCGGACGCCGTGCTCATCTGCGACGACGACGTCGAGGTGGAGCCGGAGTCGATGCTGCGGGCCGTGCGGCTGCACCGGGCGGCCGTCGACCCGGTGGTGGTCGGGGGGCACATGCTCGACCTGGCGCGCCCGACGGTGCTGAACTCCTGGGCCGAGGTGGTGCACCGGCGCACCTTCAACTGGGGCCCGCCCGCGATGGACCAGCAGTGGCACGACCTGGCGGGCGGGCTGACGGCCACGCCGTGGCTGCACCGTCGCGGCGAGTCCGAGTTCAACGGCTGGTGGATGTGCCTGATCCCCGCGGCCGTGCTGCGCGAGGTCGGCCTCAGCCTGCCGCTGTTCCTCAAGTGGGACGACGCCGAGTTCGGGCTGCGCGCCGCCGCCGCGGGCGTGCCCACGGTGTCGCTGCCCGGGTTCTGCCTGTGGCACGTCGCGTGGACCGAGAAGGACGACTCCGTGGAGTGGCAGGCGTACCTGCACGTCCGCAACCGCGTGATCACGGCGCTGCTGCACGCCGACGGCCCGCACCTGCTGCCCGCGGCGCTGCTCGCCACCGATCTCAAGCTCCTCCTGGCCATGCGCTACTACCCGGTGGACCTGCACGTGCGGGCGCTGCGCGAGGTGCTCGGCGGTCCGGGCCGCCTGCACCGCGAGCTCGGCACGCTGGTGGGGTCCGTACGCGGCGTGGGCGCCCGCCACCCGGAGACGGTGCGGCACACCGCCGGCGACCCCGTGTTCGACGCGGTCGTGCGTCCGGGCGCACCGCTGCCCGCGACCGACGGGTCCGCCAAGCCGGGGGGCGCGGCCGCGCTGGCCGGGTTCGTGGCCCGCGGCGTGCTGCGCACCCTGCGGCCCGTGCCCGCCGCCGCCCGGCGCACCCCGGCGGCCGTGCTGACCCGCGACGCCGCCGGGTGGTGGCAGGTGCCCGCCCACGACTCCGTGCTCGTGCTCGACGCCGCCGGGACCACCGGGGTGTGGCTGCGCCGCGACGCCCGCACGTTCTGGCGCCTGGCCGCCGCGACGGTCGGGGCGCACCTGCGCCTCGCGCTGCGCTGGCGGTCGCTGGCCCGCACCTGGCGGGCCGCCGCGCCCGGCCTGGTGGACCCGGAGACCTGGCGGGCGTCCTTCGGCCCGACCGGCGGCCACTAGGATGTCGGGGATGTCCGCCCCCGTAGTGGTCGCCGTCGTCGTGTCCTACAACCGGGCCGAGCTGCTCGGTGCCGCGCTCGACGCCCTCGCCGACCAGAAGCGTCCCGTCGACCGAGTGGTCGTCGTCGACAACGCGTCCACCGACGACGCCCTCCAGGTCGCCCGCAACCACCCGAGCGTGCCCCACGTCGTGGCGCTCGCCCGGAACACCGGCGGCGCCGGCGGCTTCGCCGCGGGCATCGCGACGGCCGTCGCCGACCTCGGCGCCGACCTCGTGTGGGTCATGGACGACGACACGATCCCCACGCCGACCGCGCTGGGCGAGCTCCTCGCCGCGCGGGACGCCTACGACGGCGACGTCACGGCGCTCGCGAGCCGGGTCGTGTGGACCGACGGGTCGGACCACCCGATGAACACGCCGCGGCAGCACCCGCGCGCCTCGGCCGCGGACGTGTCCCGGGCGCGGGCCGCCGGCGCGATGCCGGTGCGGTCGATGTCGTTCGTGTCGATGCTCATCGACGCGGTGGCGATCCGCCGGTCCGGCCTGCCCGTCACCGACTACTTCATCTGGAACGACGACTTCGAGTACTCGACGCGCCTGCTGCGCGGCCGGGTGGGGCTGTACGTCCCGGGCTCGGTGGTCGAGCACCGCACGAAGAAGCTCGGGGCGACGGACGCCGACCCCGGCCCGCGGTTCTACTACGAGGTGCGCAACAAGATCTGGATGTTCTCGCGGTCGCCCGCGCTGTCGTTCGGCGAGCGGGTCCTGTACGGCGGGTCCACGGTGCGCCGCTGGGTGCGCACGTTCGTCCGTTCCGCCGACCGTCGCACCCTCTGGCGGGCGGGCGGTCGCGGGCTGTGGCACGGCCTGACCAAGCACCCCCGCCCCGACACCGAGGTGCTGTCCGGCGTCGGACCGGCCGCGCTCACCGTGGCCCGGCTCGGCGCCGGTGCGGCGCTGCCCGCGCCCGTGCACGTCAACCGGATCGCGGCCGCTCCGGGGACGTTCGTCTCCGGCGAGCCCCTGACCGACGCCCGGTTCTCCGTGCTGCTGCCCGTGTACCGCGGCGACGACGCCGCGCACCTGGAGCGCGGCTTCCGGTCGGTGAGCGTCGACCAGACGCTGCCGCCCGACGAGATCGTCGTGGTGCGCGACGGGCCCGTGGGCGCCGAGATCGCCGCGGTGCTCGACCGGCTGGACGAGATCACGGACGTCCCCGTGAAGGTGGTGCGGCTGCCGCACAACCTCGGCCTGGCCCGCGCGCTGGAGGAGGGCCTGGCGGCCTGCACCCACGAGATCGTCGCGCGCGCCGACGCCGACGACATCTCGCTGCCCGACCGGTTCGCGACCCAGGTCCCCCTGGTGGCGTCCGGGTTCGACCTCGTCGGCTCCGCGATCTGCGAGTTCGAGGACGACGAGCACGAGCGCGGCATGGTGCGCGTCCCGCCGACGGGCGCCGCGATCGCCGAGTCGGCGCGGTTCCGCGACCCGTTCAACCACCCGTCGGTCGTGTACCGGCGGTCCGCCGTCGCGGCCGTGGGCGGCTACGAGCACCTGGACCTCATGGAGGACTACCTGCTGTTCGCGCGGATGATCGCCGCGGGCGCCCACGCGGAGAACGTCACCGAGCCGCTGGTGCTGTACCGGGTCGGCGCCGGCGCGTACGCGCGCCGCGGTGGCCGTCGCCTCCTCGCCTCCGAGCTCGCCCTGCAGCGCACCCTGCACACCGAGGGCTTCGTCTCGACGCCGCAGATGGTGCGCAACGTGGTGGTGCGCGCCGGCTACCGGCTGGTGCCGCAGCGGCTGCGCCGGGCCGGCTACCAGTCCTTCGTCCGCCGTCGCGGCGGCTACGTGCCTGACGACCTCTAGGAGCCAGACCAGATGAATGCCGACGTCGTCGTCGTCGGGACGGGGTTCTTCGGCCTCACCGTCGCCGAGCGCCTCGCCTCCGCGGGCCGCCGCGTCCTCATGGTGGAGCGTCGCGACCACCTCGGGGGCAACGCGTACTCCGAGGCCGAGCCCACCACCGGGATCGAGGTGCACCGCTACGGCGCCCACCTGTTCCACACCTCGAACGAGCGCGTGTGGGAGTACGTCAACCGGTTCACGGCGTTCACGGACTACCGGCACCGGGTGTACACCACGCACCGCGGCGAGGTGTTCCCGATGCCGATCAACCTCGGCACGATCAACCAGTTCTTCCGGTCGTCGCACGGACCGGCCGCAGCCCGCGCGCTGCTGGCCGAGCAGGCCGCCGAGCTGGGCGACCGCACCCCGGCCAACCTCGACGAGCAGGGCGTTCGCCTCATCGGCCGCCCGCTGTACGAGGCGTTCATCCGCGGGTACACGGCCAAGCAGTGGCAGACCGACCCGCGCGAGCTGCCCGCGTCGATCATCTCGCGCCTGCCGGTGCGGTACACGTACGACAACCGCTACTTCAACGACCGCTACGAGGGCCTGCCGGTCGACGGCTACACGGCGTGGCTGGAGCGGATGGCGGACCACCCGAACATCGAGGTGCGGCTGTCGACGGACTTCTTCGACGACGCCCAGCCGGTGAGCAAGGCGTCCGTCGTGGGCCAGGTGCCGGTCGTGTACACCGGGCCGGTGGACCGCTACTTCGACTTCGCCGAGGGCGAGCTGTCGTGGCGCACCCTCGACTTCGAGCAGGAGGTCCTCGACGTCGGGGACTTCCAGGGCACGTCGGTGATGAACTACGCCGACGAGGACACGCCGTTCACACGGATCCTGGAGTTCCGCCACTTCCACCCGGAGCGCGACTACCCGACCGACCGCACGGTCGTCGTGCGGGAGTACTCGCGGTTCGCGCAGCGGGCGGACGAGCCGTACTACCCGGTGAACACCCCGGCCGACCGGGAGCGCCTGCTGCGCTACCGCGAGCTGATGGCGGGGGAGAAGGACGTCTACTTCGGCGGGCGCCTGGGCACCTACCAGTACCTCGACATGCACATGGCGATCGGGTCGGCCCTGTCGATGGTGGACAACCAGCTCACGGCCTGACGCCGGTCCTGGCGGGCCGTCCGTGCGGGCGTCCCGCCGGGGTCACGGCACCCACGCGCACACGAGGTGCCCGTCGCCGGCGACGGTGGTCGCGCCGGCGGCGTGCGGCACCAGGCAGGACTCGCCGCGCGCCAGGTCGATCGACCCCGCCTCGGTCCGCACCTGCGCCGCACCGTCGAGCGCGAGCACGATGCGCGGGCCGTCGGGCGCGAGCGCCGCGGGCTCGGCCGGGTCGAGGTCGAACGTGGTGAGCGCGAACTCCTCCACGGGCGCACGGTAGGTCGTCACGAGGCTGTGCGTCCCGACGACCTCGGCGTCCGGCCGGACCGGCGGGCGGGGCGCGAACGCGGCGCACTCCACCAGGGCGTCGGCGTCGACGTGCTTGGTGGTCAGCCCGGCGCGCAGGACGTTGTCCGACGACGCCATGATCTCCACGCCGAGCCCCGACAGGTAGGCGTGGACCTCCCCGGCGGGGACGAACATCGCCTCGCCCGGTTCGAGGGAGACCCGGTTGAGCAGGAGCGACACGAGGGCGCCCGGGTCGCCGGGGTGCTGCTCGGCGAGCTGGAGCACGGTCGCGTCGGCGCGCTGCGAGGGCGACGCCCCGGCACGGGCGCGGACCCCGGCCACGGTCGCCTCGACGTCGGCGGCGCACCAGGCGGAGCCGCGGGCCGCGACGAGCACCTCCAGGGCGGCTCGCAGGCCGACGGCGGACCGGGCGCGTCCCAGGGCCTCGCGGACCTGCTCGACCAGCTTGCCGTCGAGCCCGTCGAGCAGGGTGAGCACGGCGCGCGGGCTGCGGAACCCGGCAAGGCCCTCGAACGGGGTCAGCGCGACGAGCATCTCCGGCTTGTGCTGCTCGTCGTGGAACGACCGGTCGGCCGCGTCGAGCGACAGCCCGGCGCGGTTCTCCCGCTGGAACCCGGCGCGGGCGGCGTGGGGACGCGGGTGCACCTGGAGGGACAGCGCGCGGCGGGCCGCCAGGACCTTGAGCAGGTAGGGCAGGCGGGGACCGAACCGGTCCGCGACCCGGCGGCCGAGCACGGCGTCCGGGTCGGCGGCGACGACGTCCGCCAGCGAGGTCCCGCCGGCGAGGCGCGAGGGGGCGGACGGGTGCGCGCCGAGCCAGAGCTCCGCCGCCGGGCTGCCGTCCGACGGCAGGCCGACGAGGTCCTGGATGGCCTCGAGACCGCCCCAGTCGTAACGCTGCACGGTGTTGTCCAGGTGGGCGAGCGCCACCGTTCCGACATCCGACGTTCGGTGAGAGTTCATCGTCATGTCATCGACCTTCCCGATGCTGGCGTGATTCGCCACGACGATCGAATTCGAGCGTCGTCCACCGTGATTGTTCGGAGCACCTGTGCACGCCTTTCATTCTCTCGCCTACCTCGACGTCGAGAAGTCCGGTTCCACGTACGTGTCGCAGTTCCTGCGCGACTTCCTCGACGACGACGAGGTGTCGTTCCGCAAGCACGTCGAGGTCGAGGACCGTCCCCCTGCAGGTCGTCTCCACGTCGTCTCCGTCCGTGACCCGCTCGACTCGTACCTGTCGCTGTACTCCTACGGGTGTCAGGGTAAGGGAGGGCTCAGCGGCACGATGCGTGACGCGGGGCTGGGCCACCTGTACGACGGGACGGCCGCCGGGTTCGACCGCTGGCTCGACGTCGTGCTGGACCCGGCCTCGGCCGACGCGCTCAACCCGCGCTCGTACGCCCGCACCGGGGTGGCGCCGCACACCGGGCTGCTGTCGTTCCGCGTGGCCCGGCTGACGGTGCCGCGCGCGCTGCGCTGGCTGCGCCGCGTCGGGTCGTCCGAGGAGCTCGTCGCCGGCTACCGGGAGCTCTCCGTCGTCGACGTGGTGCTGCGCAACGAGTCGATGACGCAGGACCTCGCCGCGCTGGTGCGGCGCGACGACCTGGCGTGGCGGCCGTCCCGGGACGCGGCCCTCGCGGCCCTGGCCGCGCAGGCCCGCCTCAACACGAGCTCCCGCCTGGACGCGGACGCCGGGTTCGCCGTCCCCGCCGACGCGTGGGAGCGGGTCGCGGCCCGCGAGCGGCTGCTCACCGAGGTGTTCGGCTACGGGGCTCACCTGACCTCCACCAGCCGGGATAGCCACGCGACGTCGGCCGCGTAGCGGTCCGCCAGCCCCGCGGCGGCGTCGTCGGCCAGGAACCGGGCCGGCGCGTCGTCGGGGGCGGGCCGGCGGCCGAGGGTCGCCACGGAGAACCGGTGCAGGGCCTCGCGCTCCTCGCGGCCCTCCAGCAGGGGAAGGGTGGCGAGGCTGAGGTCCGCCATCCGCTGCGTGTACCGCGTGTTGGGGCGGTGACCGTCGTCGACGACGACGTCGAGGTCGCCCGCGCCGAGCCGGTGCAGCGCGTCGAGCAGGACCTGGCGCACCAGCGGGACGTCGGCCTCGCGCGCCCGGTCGTAGTCGTAGACGGTGACGTTCTCGGCGCCGAACACCTCGACCAGCCGGGTCACGACCGGCCGCCAGGACAGCGTCGGGGCGACCCGGTCGGCGAGCGCGTCGAACGACGAGGGGTGGCCGTGCTTGAGCTGCTGCTGGTAGGCGGACTCCAGGAACGGGCCGTAGCTGCGCACCGTGAACTGCACGTGCCGCGAGCTGCCCGCGGTGGCGCGCTCGATCGCCTCGAGGTTGGGGCCGAGCCGCGGGTAGAGGTCCCGGGAGTCGTCGCGGAACGCGGCCCCGACGTTCGACTCGCACGAGTACAGGACGCCCCGCACCTGCCGGTCGCGCCACGGCGCCGCGAGGTAGGCCGCCAGGAGATCGTCCGCGCCGTCGCGCGACGTCTCGTACCACCCGCCGAGCGCCTCGCGGATGTCGGGCTGCCGGGTGCGCGCGGCGACCCCGCCGCGGGCCAGGTCGGCGGCGTGGTCGCGGCACCACGCCTGCACGGCGGTCGTACCGGTCTTCTGCGATCCCAGGTGCAGCACGACCCGCCGCTCCCGGCGGTCGGGCCGGCGCAGGCCGAGCGCGCGGGCGGTGCGGCCGGCCAGCCGGCGCGGGGTGGGCAGGGGGCTCATCGGACCTCCACGAGCTCGGTGAGGCGGGTCAGGTCGGCGGCGTCGCAGGCCGCGAGGCGGTCCGCGAGGGCGGGCGGGACGGGCCACGCCGGGCCGCCGCCGACGTCGACCTCGTCGTCGACGAAGCGGCGCATCGCGCCACGGTCCTCCCAGGACCGCAGGTGCGGCAGCATCGCGAGCGCGACGTCCACCTGCCGTGCGGACCAGCGCGCCGGGTCGGGCGGCACCTCGAGGTCGTGGACGGGCGCGGTCGCGTCGAGCGCGCCGAGCAGGGCGCCGAGGACGTCCCGCGCGACGGCGGCCACGGCGGCCTGGTCGTCGGGGCGGGCGCGGGTGGCGTCGTGCACGACGACGCGGTCGGCCCCGACCGTCCTGACGAGGCGGTGCACGAGCGGGACCCACGACGGCTCGTCCAGCGTGGCCGCGAAGTCGTCGAACGGCACGCGGTGCCCGGCACGGACGGCGTCCACCCAGGCCTGCACCACCGTGCTCGCGTGGTCGCCGACGGTCAGGTGGACCCGCCACGGCACGTCGTGCAGGGCGGCGGCGAGCGCCGCGACGCCGGCGCGGGCGTCGGGGTGGAGGTGCCCGCCCGTGTGCCGGTAGGCGGGGCCGAGCACGGCGGCGGTCGAGACGAGGGTGGCCGACCCGGGCGTGAGGTGGGCGTGCAGGCGCCGGCGGCCCCGGTCCGACCGCCACTCCAGCCCGGGCACGGCCTCGCGCAGGGCGGCGTCGGACGTGCGCACGGCGACCCCCGCCCCCGCGAGCGGGCCGGGGTGCGTCTCGCACCAGCGGTGGACCGTCGCCCCGCTCGCCCGGTGGGCGGACAGGTGGACCGCGACGGCGCACGCGGTGCTGCGGGCGGTCGCTGTGGTCATGGTGGCTCCTTGCGGATAGGGATCGGCTCGGTCGAGACGTTAATGCACGGACCTTTGCGCAAATGACGTCCGCGTGGCCGGATTCTGCTGTTCGATGGCGAGGTCGACAAATGTTCATCGACGGTCCACGCAATGTTCGGTGACAGTTATCGAGAAGTGGCCGATCTCGCCGCACAGGCCTCCTAGTCTCGCCGCCATGAACGAATCCGTGCTCGTCGTGGTGCCGGCCCGTGGAGGGTCCGTCGGCGTGCCGCTGAAGAACCTCCAGCAGGTCGGCGGCGGCTCCCTCGTGGCCCGTGCCGTCCGCTCCGCGCTCGCCGCACCCTCGGTGACCGACGTCGTCGTGTCGACCGACCACGCGGAGATCGCGGCCGAGGCCGAGCGGCACGGTGCCCGGGTCGTGCGACGGCCCGCGGACCTCGCCGGCGCCGCCGCGAGCTCCGAGTCCGCGGTGCTGCACGCCCTCGACGTCCTCGCGGCCGGGTCCGGCGCCGCGGACCCCGCCGTCACCGTGCTGCTCCAGGCCACCAGCCCGTTCGTCGACCCCGGCGACCTGGACGACGCCGTGCGGCAGGTGCTCGACGGCACCCACGACGTCGTCGTGGCCGTCGCCCCCACCCACGACTTCCAGTGGCGGCTCGACGCCGACGGCCCCGTGCCCGTCGGGCACACGACCGACCACCGGCCCCGCCGCCAGGACCGCGCCCCGCACTTCCGCGAGACCGGCGCGTTCTACGCCATGCGCACCGCCGGGCTGCGCGAGCACGGCTCCCGGTTCTTCGGGTCCGTCGGGCTGCGGCCCGTGGCCCCCGAGTGGGCCGTCGAGATCGACGAGCCGCGCGACCTGTGGCTCGCCCGCACCCTGCTGGACCAGCCGGGCGGCACCCCGAGCGCCGCACCGCCGGCCCCGGCGCACGAGCCCGCGGCCGCCGAGCCGCTCGACGTGGACGCGCTCGTCACCGACTTCGACGGCGTCCACACCGACGACGCCGTGTACGTCGACCAGGACGGCACGGAGAGCGTGCGCGTCCACCGCGGCGACGGCCTCGGCGTCGCCCGTCTGCGCGACGCCGGCCTGCCGATGCTCGTCCTGTCCAAGGAGCGCAACCCCGTCGTCACCGCCCGCGCCCGCAAGCTCGGCGTCGACGTCCTCCAGGGCGTCGACGACAAGGCCCGCGCCCTGCGCGACTGGCTCGCCGTGCGCCGGATCGACCCGGCCCGCGTCGCCTACGTCGGCAACGACGTCAACGACCTGCCCGCCCTGCGCGTCGTCGGCTGGCCCGTGGCCGTCGCCGACGCCCACCCCGACGTCCTCGCCGCCGCGCGGGTCGTCACGTCAGCCCGCGGCGGCCACGGTGCCGTCCGCGAGGTCTGCGACCGCATCACCACCACCCATCGGAAGGAACCCGCCATGACCGCCACCCCGACCGCCCCGAGCCCGGTGCAGATCGGCGAGCACGTCGTCGGCGCCGGCGAGCCCGTCTACGTCATCGGAGAGATCGGCATCAACCACAACGGTGACGTCGAGATCGCGAAGCAGCTGATCGACGTCGCCGTCGCCGCGGGCTGCCAGGCCGTGAAGTTCCAGAAGCGGACCCCGGAGATCAGCACCCCGAAGGACCAGCGGGACAAGATCCGCCAGACCCCCTGGGGCGAGATGACGTACCTGGAGTACAAGTACCGGGTCGAGTTCGAGCACGAGCAGTACTCCGAGATCGACCAGTACGCCAAGGCGCAGGGCGTCCAGTGGTTCGCCTCCCCGTGGGACGTCCCCTCGGTGGCGTTCCTCGAGGAGTTCGGGGTCCCCACGCACAAGATCGCGTCCGCCTCCGTGACGGACCACGACCTGCTCCGCGCGCTCGCCGACACCGGCAAGCCGCTCATCCTGTCCACCGGCATGTCGACGGTGGAGCAGATCGACGAGGCCGTCGAGATCCTCGGCACGGACCGGCTCGTGCTGCTGCACGCCACCTCCACCTACCCGCTGCCCCCCGAGGAGGCGAACCTGCGCACGATCGAGACCCTGGCCGAGCGCTACGGCGTCCCCGTCGGGTACTCCGGCCACGAGACCGGCCTGCAGATCTCCCTGGCCGCCGTCGCGCTCGGCGCCGTCGCCGTCGAGCGGCACATCACCCTCGACCGCGCCATGTGGGGCTCCGACCACGCCGCCTCCCTCGAGCCCAAGGGCCTGAGCAACCTCGTGCGCGACATCCGCATCCTCCAGGACGCGCTCGGCGACGGCGTCAAGAAGGTCATGCCGGGCGAGCTCGCCCCCATGTCGCGCCTGCGCCGCGTCGGCTGACCCGGACGCCCGATGACGCACGCACGACCCCAGGTGTCCGTCGTCGTCCCCGCGCGGGACGCCGGCGGGCACCTGCCCGACGCCCTCGGCAGCCTCGGCCGGCAGGGGATCGACCCGGTCGACCTCGAGGTCGTCGTGGTCGACGACGGCTCCACCGACGACACCCAGGAGGTGCTCGAGGAGGCCTCCACGCGCCTGCCCGGGCTGCGCTGGGTCCACCACCGCACCCCTCGCGGCGTGTCCGCCGCGCGCAACCGCGGCGTGCGGGAGTCCCGCGGCCGCTGGGTGACGTTCCTCGACCCCGACGACTGGTTCTACCCCGGGCACCTCGCCCGCATGGTCGCCGCGGCCGGGACGCTCGACGTCGACTTCCTCGTGTGCGACCAGGTGCAGGCCTACGGCGAGAACCGCAAGCGCGTCCGCGCCCCCGAGGTCCGCCGCCACGTCGCCCTCGACCCCCGCACCGGCATCCTGCCCACGAACCGCTCCACGATGGTCAACTACGTGCAGGTGTCCTCGCGGTTCCTGTCCCGCCGCGTCGTCGACGAGGGTCTCGCCGTGTTCGACGAGGACCTCCCCACCGCGGAGGACCGCGAGTGGGCCTGGCGGCTCCTGCTCGGGACCCGCCGCTACGCCGTCGTGGACGCCCCCGGCTACGTCTACCGGCGGCAGGTCGCGAACTCGCTCACCGCCATCGGCGACGCCCGCCAGCTCGGCTTCGTCACCGCCTACGACGGCGTCCTGGACCTGCTCCGCGAGGACGACGCGCTGGCCCGCTACGAGCCGAAGGCGCTGCGCGACACCCTCGCCGTCCTGCACCACCACGTGAAGCGGCGCGACGCCTACCCCGACGACGTGTGGGCACGCATGACGCAGAGCACCCAGCGGCTCGTCGACCGGTTCGACGCGACGGTGCGGGCCGACCAGCGGTCCGCCATGGACGCGGAGCGTGCGCACGACCTCCGCAGGCAGGGGGTCCACGTATGACCGAGGTGAGCACCCAGGTCGTCACGGCGTCCACGCTGTTCGGCGCCGCCACCGTCGTCGCGGCCTGGGACGCGGGCGTCCTGCCGCGCCGCGAGCGCACCGTGCTCGTGGTCCAGCACAACGTCCCCGCGCCCGAGGCGAGCGGTGACCTCACCGCGGGCCCCGCCTTCGCGGCGCTCGCGGACCGGTTCGACGAGGTCGTCGCGTGGAACGACGTCGTCGCGCCCTACCACCCCAAGCAGTGGCGGCCCCGCCCCGAGGACGCGCCGCTGTGGGAGCGGCTCCTGCGGGAGCGCTGGGACCTCGGCGACGGGCCGGTCGAGCTCGTGGGGGAGTCGGTGGCGACGTCGCCCACCGGCGCGCTCGTCGCGATCTTCGCGTCCGCCGCCGTCACCGTGTACGCCGACGGCCTCATGGTCTACGGGCCCACGCGGTTCGCCCTGCGGTACGAGACCGGGGGGCGCGTCGAGCGGCTCCTGCACCTCGACCTGCTGCCCGGCGTCCGCCCCACCCTGCTCGCCGAGTGGGACGTCCCGGGCGTCGTCGTGCCCGCGGAGTCGTTCCGCAAGGTCGTCGCCGCCCTCACCGAGCACGCCGTGACCGGACCGGCCGGGTCCGCCGGCCAGGAGCGCACCGGCGTCCGGCTCGCCGACCACCTGCCCGCACCCGGCACGTACGCCCTCGTGCTCGGGCAGTACATGGCCGCCATCGGGCTGATCGACGTCGCCGAGGAGGCGGCGCTGCACCGGCGCATGGTGGCGCACGCCGCGGAGCGGGGCTACCGGCACGTGCTGCTCAAGCCGCACCCGTCCGCGCCGCGGCAGGGCACCGAGGAGCTCGCCGCGCACGCGCGCACCCTCGGCGTCGAGCTGGAGGTGGCGCCCGCCGCCGTCCTCGCCGAGGCCCTGCTCGGCGAGTCCGCGCCGGGCCTCGTCGTGTCCTGCTTCTCCACCGCGCTCGCCACCGCCCGGGCCCTCTACGACGTCGAGGTCGCCGCCGTCGGCACCGACCTGCTCCTCGACCGCCTCGAGCCGTACCCGAACTCCAACCGGGTGCCCGCCGTCGTCGTCGACGCCCTCTGGTCCGCCGACCCGTGGGCGGGTGACGTCGCCGACCTCCAGCGGCTCGTCCGCGCCGTCTCGTACTGCCAGCAGCCCGGCCTCCTGCCCGGGCTGCGCGACGACGCCGCCGACCTGCTGACGGGCCTGGACGACGACCGTCTGCGGCGCTGGTTCCGGCGCAAGCGCCTCACCGCCCTCGGGCTGCCCGGCGGGCTGCCCGTGCCGTGGTGGCGGTCCTCGCGGATCGTGCACCTGGGCGACGTCGTCGACCGCCGCCTGCTCGGCGGTCGTCTGCGGCGGGTCGTGCGCGCCCGGTACGCCGTGGGCGGCGACGACCTGCGTGCCGCCGTCGGGGCGATGCGAGGAAGGCTCGACGGTGACGGCTGACGGCCTGCGCGAGCTCGACGACGTCCGCACCCCCGGCCGCCTCGGCCGCTGCGACGTGCGCGTCGTCGCGTGCGTGCGCGACGAGGAGGACCACCTCGCCGCCGCCGTCGGCTCCGTCCTGGCCCAGGAGCACGACGGCGACCTGCACGTGGTCCTCGCGGTCGGGCCGTCGCACGACCGCACCGCCGAGATCGCGGCGGACCTCGCGGCGGCCGACCCGCGGGTCACCGTGCTCGACAACCCGACCGGCTCGCGGTCCATCGGCCTCAACCTCGCCGTGGGGCACCGGGACGACGGCCCGGCGGGCGACGTCGTCCTGCGCGTCGACGGGCACACCGTGCTGCCCCCCGACTACGTGCGCCGCTGCGTCGCCCTGCTGCGGGCGCACGACGCGGTCGGCGTGGGCGGCGTCATGTCCCCCCGGGGTGACGGCGCCGTCCAGGAGGCGGCGGCGCGGGCCATGAGCCACCCCGTGGGGATCGGCCCCGCGGCGTTCCACACCGGGGGGCGGGCCGGCCCCGCCGAGACCGTGTACCTGGGCGCGTTCCGGCGGGCGGCCGTCGAGGCCGTCGGCGGGTACGACCCGTCCCTGTTCCGCGCCGAGGACTGGGAGCTGTGCCTGCGCCTGCGCCGGGCGGGGGGCCTGCTCTGGTTCGACCCCGCGCTCGTCGTGGAGTACCGGCCGCGACGCACCCTGCGTGCCGTCGCGAAGCAGTTCTGGCGCACCGGCATGTGGCGGCGGGAGGTGGTGCGCCGGGACGCGTCCACCGTGTCGTGGCGGTACCTGGCGCCGCCCGCCCTCGTGCTGCTGCTCGGCCTCGCCGTCGCCGCGGGCGCCGTCGGGCTCGCCGCCGGCACCGCCGGCCTGGCCGCCGCCGGGTTCGCGCTCCCCGTCACCTACCTGCTGGGGGTCGTCGGCGCGTCGGCGGTCGCGGCCGCGCGGTCGCCCCGGCTGCGCGCGCGGGCGGCGCTCGCGCTGCCCGTCGTCCTCGTGGTCATGCACCTGACGTGGGGGGCGGGGTTCGTGCGCGGCCTCACCGCGCGGGCCGCCGCCGACCACCGCGCCTGACGCGCGGGCGCACCCGCCGGCAGCGAGCCCTCCCCGCCTCCGGGCGGGGAGGGCTCAGCGCGTCAGGCGGGCGGACACCGCGACGGGCAGCGCCGAGCGCACCCGGGACCAGCCGTGGCGTGGGCGGGAGAACGGCCGCACCGGGCCGAGGGGCGGCAGGGCACCGGCCCGGGCCGCCGCGGCGAGGTCCGTGACGACCGCGCCGAGCTCGTCGCGGTCGTGCAGGTAGCCGGCGGCGCACCACTGCGGGTCGGGCACCGGCCCGCCGGACCGCAGCACCGCGGCCACGTCGGCGAGGCCGACCAGGCACCCCGAGGCGGCGAACGGCACGTTGAGCTGCTCCGGCCCCACCCCGAAGTCGTCGAGGAACACCGTCGGCAGACCGCGGGCCAGCGACTCCAGGGCGGCCGTCGAGCTCACGGTGAGCAGGGCCGTGCCCGGCCCGAGGTGGTCCGCCATCGGCCCGACGGCGAACGTCACCGCGTCGGCGCGGTGCCCCCGTGCCGCGGCCTCGGCCGCCCACAGCACGTCCAAGGGGTACGGCTCGTTGTGGGTCTGCCGCTCGCCCCCGCGGGCCCGGAGCTTCACCACGACCTCGAACCCGTCGTCGGCGAGCCGGGCCAGGCCGTCCAGCAGGCCGAGGCGCTCCGCACGCGTCGCGGGCACCTTCGCCTGGGCCGCCACGACCACCCGGTGGGGCGGCACCGGGCGGGACCCTGCGGCGGTGGTCGTGCCGGAGCGGACGGTGCCGGAGCGGACGGTGCCGGGCAGGGGGGTGGCGGCGTCGAGGAACGGCAGCCGGGTCACGGGTAGGGCCGGACGCCGGTCGTGCCCGGCGAACGCCGACCGGTACGGCGCGACCTCGCCCGGGGCGTGCACGACGAACGCGTCCGCCCAGCGCCGCCAGCCCGTGCCGTGCACGGTGGCGGGCAGCGCCATGCCGGGCAGCCCGGTGACCAGCGCGGGACGCCGGTCACCCCCGGCCCGCACCACCGCGCGCGCCACCAGCTCGGCCACGGGTCCGGTGGCCGCGACCAGCAGCACGTCCGGCCGCTCGTCCCGCACCCGGCGGGCCAGCGCCGCCGGGCCGAGCACCGCCGGCGGCGCCACGCCCGTGCCGGTCACCGCGGACCGCGCCTGCTCGGGCGTCGGCGCCAGCGGCGAGCGCACCACCACCGCGGTGCCGCGCGCCCCCGCGCCGGACCGCAGCCGGGCCAGGGTCCACGCGGCCCACTTGAGGTAGGAGTCCGAGTCGGCGACGGCGAGGACGGACGGGCCGCTCATGCGACGCGGCGCGCCCGGGTCCGGCCCGCCGCCTGCGCCGCGAGGTCGGCCGCCAGGCCCAGGTGCTCCCGCAGGCGCGGGCCCGCGCGGTCCGTCCACCAGGCGTCCGGCACGTGCTGCCCGACCACCTCGACGCCTCGCGGGGCGAGCAGGCGCGTCAGGGTGATCGCCGACGTCGACGGCAGCGACACGACGCGCCGTCCCGCCGGCAGGTCACGCAGGCGCAGCTCCACCGGCGCGCCGGGGGCGTCCACCCGGACGCCCGGGATCTGCTCGAACAGCGCCGTGACGAGCGGGTCGTGGCGACGGTGCGGCAGGTAGCGCACCGGGCCGTCGGCCGCCAGCCCGCGCAGCCACGCGGCGTACGCGTCGGCGTGCACCAGCCGGTCGCCGACGAGACCCGAGCCCACGACCACCGTCGGCTCGTCCACCCGCAGCGCCGGGTCGGTGTCCGCCGGCCGCGACGCCAGCCACTCGAAGGAGTGCTCCTGCACGTCCACGCCGAGACCGCGCAGGGCGTCCGCCCGCACCGCGTCCGGCGGCAGCATCGTGCACAGCGTCAGCCGGTCCTGCCGCGCGGCCCGCAGGAGGCGCCGCGTCGCGACCGTGCCGAGCGCCGAGCGGAGCGGGCCGCCCGGCGCCGCGAGCCGCACCATCGGCTCGCCCGCGACGAGGCGGCGGGCCACGTCCACCGTCGCCAGGCCGTCGTCGACCACCACGAACCGGTCCGCGCCCCCGCCCCGCACCAGCGACGACTGGAACGCCCCCGAGAACGGGTCCCCGACGACGCGCACGTCCGCGGGTCCCAGCGCGTCGCGCGCCGGACCCACCTCGACGTGCAGGCCGTCCGGCGGGCCTACGGCACGCACCGCGTCCACCGCGGCCCGCATCGTCGGGACGTCCGCGCGGGCCACGACCCGTGTCGGGAAGCCGGTCAGACCGGCGGCGTGCGCCTCGACGACGCACAACAGCTGCAGCGGGGACTCGACGAGCGCACTCACGCGGTCAGCGTCGCACCGCCGTGCGACGCGCCGGGGGACGGCGCATGACCTGTCGGTGAACGCCCGGTGCCCGGACGTCCCGGCGCGCCCGGCCTCTAGGATCCGGGAGTGACCGCTCCTGGTGCCCTGCCCCGCCCCGCGGGCCTCCCCGACGCCCCGCCGCCCGCCGGCGGTCTCGCGACGGCGACGTGGTCGGTCCCGCACGACTTCGGCGGGATGACGTCGGCGCTGCTGCGTCGCTCGCGGATCCTCGCCGCGCACCTGGACGCGCCCGTGCGGATCCTCACGTACTCGCCCGGGCTGGACGTCGACGAGGCCCGTCGACGGCTGACCCGCCGCGGGGACCTGGTCGACGGCGTCACCCTGCACAACGTGTGGGAGGACCTGCGCGACCTGCCCGACGAGGCGCTGGACCCGCGCGGCGACGAGGCACCCGGTCGGCGCCCTCGAGGCCGCCGCGGCGAGCTCACCCGCGAGGAGCCCGACGGCACCGGCGGCGTGCGCACCCTCGTGTTCCGCCGGGACCGCAGCCTGCTCGCCGTCGAGGAGCGCCAGGGCGCCCGGCGCACGGTGGCGACCTTCACCCGGACGGGCCGCCCCGGCCGGACCTGGCCGTCCCGGCGCGCCTTCCACCTGGAGTGGACCACGCAGGTGCTGCCGGACGACCCGACCTTCGTCGTGGTCGACAGCAAGGTCCTCATCCGGTTCTTCGCGTCGCTCAGGGACGTGCCCTCGCTGCGGACGCTGCACCTGGTGCACGGCGCCCACCTGTCGACCGACGCGCAGGACGCGCACGGCGAGCTCGTCGGCCGCCGCAGCCGGATGCTCGGCGTGCTGGCCGACTACGACGGCGTCGTCCTGCTCACCCCCACCCAGGAGCGAGAGCTCAGCGAGCGGCTCGGCCCGGGCGTGCGGACGTTCGTCGTGCCCAACAGCACCGAGCTCGGCGTGAACACCGCGCTGACCGGCCGTGACCCGGCCCGCGGCGTCGTGGTGGCCGGCCTGCACCCGCGCAAGCGGATCGACCACGCGATCGCGGCCGTCGACGCCGTCCGTCGGCGCACGGGCCGACCGCTGCGTCTCGACGTGTACGGCGACGGCCCCGAGCGGGCCGCGCTGAGGGCGCTGGCGGCGAGAGCCCCGGGCGTGCGGCTGCGCGGGCACGTGCCGGGCGCCGCCGACCGCTTCGCCGACGCCTCGTTCATGCTGCTGACCAGCACTTCCGAGGGGATGGCCCTGGTGCTGGCCGAGGCCATGGCACGCGGCTGTCTCCCGATCGCGTACGACATCCGGTACGGACCGGCCGACGTCATCACCCACGGGGTCGACGGCTTCCTCGTCCCTGCGGGCGACACCGAGTCGCTCGCGGCGGCGATCGAGCACGTGACGGGCCTCGACGAGGCGACGCTGGTACCGATGCGACAGGCCGCGGTCCGGTCCGCGCAGCGATTCGACGACGCCCGCGTCGCGCAGCGGTGGGCCGAGGTCGCGGCCGAGATCGCGAACAGGCCGCGATGAGGGCTCAGGCCGACGGCTGCTGCCGGTCCAGCAGGGCGTCGCGCCGGTCCGCGCACTCCCCGATCAGGGAGACGAACCGTCGGGTCGACTCGCCGTGCCGGAACCCGAAGTAGTGGTCGCGGGCGGCGAGACGTCGTTCGTGCCAGGGGTCGGTCCCGAGGTTGCGGTCGAGCATCTCCGGCAGTGAACCGAGGGTCTCGTCGTCGACGACGTCGACGGCGCGGGCGACCGGGGACTCCGCCAGGAGCCGGGCGCGGTCGGTGCGCCGGTCGGTGAGCAGCATCGGGACCCCGGGGTGCAGGTAGAGGAAGTCGAGCCCGACCGATGAGACGTCGGTCACGAGGAGGTCGGTGCCGGCGAAGACGGACAGGGGGTCCATGTCGAGCGGGGCGAGGTGTCCCGCGTCGACATCCTCCGCCTCGATCAGCCGGACGATCTCGGCATGGGCGTGCCGGTTCGCGGGATCTGTCCCGCTCACGGTCCGCGGGTGCGGCTTGTAGACGAGCCGCAGATCGTCCCTCGCCAGGACGGCCCGGACGATCGCAGGCCCGTAGACGTCGACCGACGTGTAGTTGTTCGCGTCGTTCTCCCCGGACCAGGTGGGGGCGTAGAGCACGGTCCGGCGACCCGTCGGGGGGGCAGGCAGCGCGGGGCCCGGGTCGACGTCGAGCTGGGGACGCCCGCACACGGCGAGGTGGTCGTCCGGCAGGCCGAGGAGCACCCGACGATGCCGCTCGACGGCCGCCTGACCGGCGACGACGACCCGGTCGTACGCCTTGGCCTGGTTGGACACCATGGACATCTTGTCGGACTCGCCGTGGTTGACGTGGACGTGGAGCGCGCGCTGGTAGATGAGCGACTGGAAGTTGCGCATCCCGTTGTTGACGTAGATGACGACCTTGGCGCCCAGGTGGTCGTAGAGGCCGAGGAGGTCGTCGATCTCGACGGCGGTCGCCACCAGGAGCGAGGTGTGCCGGCGGAGCGCCTCGGCCGTGTCGTGCTGCCGGGCCACGACGACCACGGGTAGCTGCTCCGACAGCCGCTCCAGCACCGGCAGCCACTGGCGGACCTGGTAGAGGGTGACCGGGGTGTCACCGAAGTAGGCCACGACGGGTGCCGGGTCGATCTCCGCCAGGGGCGGGTCGACCGCCGGCCCGCGGGCCGCGGCGCGGTGCAGGGCCGACTTCGCGCGGGACCCGAGTCTCAGGACCGTGGTCGCCGTCGTCCGGACAGCTCGGTCGACGGTACCGCCCCCGGTCCGTGGACGGGGGGCGGGGCTGCTGGTGCTCGGCATCGGAGCCTCTCTGCCAGGAGACGAGGTGGCGATCTCCGAGTATCCCACTGTGGGTAGGATCGAGCGGTCGGGTCCCCCTTCGAAGGACAGGTTCGAACACGACGTGACCACCCAGACCACCGCGGGAGACACCCCCGGCGCCCAGCGGCCTGCGCCGCCCCGGCCGCCGGACCCCGTCGTCCCCGCCACCACTTCCGCCGAGCGCATCGCGATCGCCGAGCGCTACGGCCTCACGCGCATGGGCGTGCGCCCTCCGCTGTGGACGTACGTGAAGGAGGTCGTGGCACGCGGCCCGTTCATCCGTGTCCTCGGCACCTCGGCCGCCTACGCGCGCAACCAGAACACCTACCTGGGACAGCTCTGGGCCGTCCTGAACCCGGTGCTCAACGCGATCGTCTACGTCCTCATCTTCGGGCTGCTCCTGGACGTGAGCCGAGGCGTCGACAACACCATCGCGTTCATCGTCATCGGGGTGTTCCTCTTCCGGTTCCTCGAGCAGAGCGTGCACGGTGGGGCCAGGGCCCTCACGGGCAAGAGCGTCAACCTCATCCGGTCGATGCACTTCCCTCGTGCGGTGCTCCCGCTGTCCAACGTGCTGTCGCACCTGACGACGCTCGTCCCCGCGATCGTGGTCATGTGCGGGATCGTGCTCGCCTCCGGCTACGTCGGGAGCAACGCACCGGAACCGGTGACCTGGGAGTGGCTGCTGCTGATCCCGGCCGTCGCCCTGCTCTGGGTCTTCAACATGGGTGTGGCCTTCGTGATGGCGCGGCTCGTCGCTATCACGCCGGACCTGGACAACGTGATCAGCTTCGTCCTGCGTCTCACGATGTACGCCTCCGGTGTCATCTTCCCGGTGGTGCGTTACGTGGACGACCTGCCCCAGACCGTCCAGGCATGGCTCGGACCCGTGCTGGAGTACCAGCCGGTCGCCGTGTACCTGTACCTGGGGCGGTCGTCCCTCATGGCGGAAGAGGCTTTCGCCCAGGACCCCCTCATGTGGGTGCTGGGCGTCGTGTGGGCGATCGTCTTCTTCGTCGTCGGCTTCATCGTGTTCTGGCGTGGCGAGGAGAGGTACGGACGTGACTGACGACGTGGTCGAGGCCGACGCGCACCTGGACTTCGACATGGAGGACGAGGACGACGACCGCGGTCAGCACGCGGTCGAGATCCCGCTCGGCGACCCCTGCCTGGTCGTCGACGACCTGCACGTCGTCTTCCGCGTCTTCGGCGGCAAGCAGCGGGACAGCGCGAAGCAGTCCGGCGTGCATGTTCAGGACGTCAAGCCGCCGCGGCGCAAGCTCGTCCAGCGGATCCTCGGCGCCGGCCGCCAGCACGTCGGGGCCGTGAGCGAGGTGCACGCCGTCCGCGGAGTGTCCTTCGTGGCGCGGCACGGCGAGTCCATCGGCATCGTCGGCATCAACGGTTCCGGCAAGTCGACCCTGCTCCGGGCGATCACGGGGCTCATCCCGCCGCACGAGGGCTCGGTGTGGGTGGACGGAGAGCCCGCGCTGCTCGGTGTCAACGCGGCACTGATGCCCCAGATGACCGGCGCGAAGAACATCGAGATCGGTGGTCTCGCGCTCGGTATGACCCCGAAGGAGATCGACGACAAGTTCGACGAGGTCGTGGAGTTCGCCGACATCGGCGAGTTCGTCGACCTGCCGATGAAGACCTACTCGTCAGGCATGGCCGCGCGCCTGCGGTTCGCCATCAGTTCTGCCGCCATCCCGGACATCCTCATGGTCGACGAGGCGCTGGCCACCGGCGACGCAGCCTTCAAGGCGCGGTCGAAGGCGCGGATCGACGAGGTGCGTCGGCAGGCGGGCACGGTGTTCCTCGTGAGCCACTCGATCTCGACGATCGAGGCGATGTGCACCCGCGTGCTGTGGATGCACCAGGGCCGACTCGTCATGGACGGTCACGTGGACGAGGTCGCGAGCGCCTACAAGCAGTTCGTGCGAGCGAACCGTGAGGCGCGCACCGGCGGTGGTGCCGGTGGCCAGCGGCGGGTACGCGGCACCGACAAGCCCCAGCGCGCGGGGGCGGGTCGCGGGAAGGCAGCCCGCAAGGACGTCGCTCGCCGCTCGGCCTGACGGGTGCGACGCGCCGGTCCGAGGACCGGCGCGTCACACCCGTGCGCGGCGGCTACACCACGGCGCGAACCAGTGCGACGGCCTCCTCCACGGACACCTGCGAGGTGTCGATGACGAGGTCGGCGTCGTCGGGGGTCTCGTAGGGGGAGGAGATGCCGGTGAACTCGGCGATCTCCCCGGCGCGTGCCTTCGCGTAGAAGCCCTTGCGGTCGCGGGCCTCGCAGACCTCCAGCGGCGTGGAGACGTGCACCAGCACGAAGCGCCCGGCGGCCTCGGCCAGCGCGCGCACGCGGGCGCGCCCCGAGGCGAACGGCGCGATGGGGGCCGCGACGGCCACGCCGCCGTGCTGCGCGACGAGCGAGGCGACGTAGCCGATGCGCTCGACGTTGAGCTCACGCGACTCCTTGTCGAACCCGAGGCCCTTGGACAGGTGCTGGCGCACCTCGTCGCCGTCGAGCAGGGTCGTGCGGACGCCCTCGTCGTCGAGCTCGGCGGCCAGCGCCCGGGCGACGGTCGACTTGCCGGAGCCGGACAGCCCGGTGAAGAACACGACGGTGCCGGTGCGGCGGGCGTGCGTCGCGGCGTCCTCGACCTCGCGGGCGACCGCCGGCGGGTAGAGGGCCTCGACGGCGCGGCTCCGCACGGTGGCGAGGGCGTCCACCTCGTCCTGGACGGTCGCGGGACGCGAGTCCGCCAGGCGGACCGCCCGGTCGGCGCCGTGCGCGCAGGCGACGGCATCGGCCAGCGGCCCGTGGGCCCAGGGCACCACGACGACGTCGGTGCGCGGGGCGCCGGCCGCCCGGGCGGCGTCGCGCACGGCCAGCGCGACCCGGGTCAGCCCGGGACCGCCGAGGGCGCCGGGCGCGGGGGAGCGGCGGGCCACCGGCGCGAGGACGAGCACGGCCGCGGCACCGGCGACGAGCCCGGGCAGCGCCGCCAGCTCGGCCGTCGTCGGTGCCTCGTCGACGACGACCGCGAGGACGTCGCCGTCGGGGCCGACGGCGCGGCGGACGTCGGCGGCGACGTCGCGGGCCGGGCGCCGCAGCGCGGCGTCCCAGTGCGGCCCGGCCGCGCGCGCGATCGGCTTGACCGGCGTCGCGACGGCGCCGTCCAGGACGGCCAGCGGGGTGTTCTCGGCGTCCGTGAGGGTCACGGGGCTCGCCTCGGCGCCCGTCTCCAGGGCGGGGGAGCCGCCGCCGAGGTGGAGCTCGAGCGCGTCGAGCTCGTCGTCGGTCAGGACGTGGGTGGTCGCAGGCAGGTTCACGGGGTGTCGGGGTCCTTCGTCGGGGTGGAGGGCACGGCCGCGTCCGCGGCCGGCGCCCGGGGCGGGAGCTTCTTGAGGCGGTCGCGCACGAGCACCCAGGCGATGTTGCCGCCGACCAGCGCGGCGAGCGTGGCGCCCACGACGACCTCCACCGACGCGCCGAGCAGCTTGAGACCGGAGGCGAGCAGGAGGACGGCCAGCGCGCGGCGGATCAGGCCGCCGGGTGCGCGGCTCGACACCTGGGCGCCGAACCAGGCGCCGGGGATCGCACCGATGAGCAGGGACGTCGTCAGGGCGAGGGAGAACTCGCCGTACAGCAGGTGCCCGAGCGAGGCGGCCGCGACCAGCGGCACGGCCTGGACCAGGTCCGTGCCGACGAGCTGCGAGGCCTTGAGCGCGGGGTACAGGAGCAGGAGCACGACGATGACGATCGAGCCGGAGCCGACCGACGTCATGCCGACGAGCAGCCCGGCCACCGCGCCGAGCAGGAGCGTGGGCACCTTGCGCACGACGACGTCGGGAGCGGTCGGCACCGCCGGTCCCTCCCCGAGGGCGCGGCGGTGCTGGAGCGCGCCGAGGACGGCGCGCAGCACGAGCCCGGCGGACGCCAGCAGCAGGGCGCAGCCGAGGACGACGAGGAGGCCCTCCTCGAGCGAGTCCCCGAACGGCAGCGCCCGGATGAGGAACACGCCGCAGAACGCGGCGGGGACGGACCCGAGGCACAGCCACAGGACGAGCTGCAGGTTCACCGTGCGGCGGCGCAGGTGCACGATCGCGCCCGCGGGCTTCATGAACAGGCTCGCGACGATGTCGCTCGACACCGCCACGAGCGGGTCGACGCGGAACACGAAGACGAGCATCGGCGTCATGAGGGCGCCGCCGCCCATGCCCGTCAGCCCCACGACGAAGCCGACGGCGAGGCCGCCGAGGACGAGTCCCGGGTCGATGTCGATCATGCGTCGGCACCGGTCGCCGCGGGGTTCGCGCCGGCGGCGCGACCCGGTCCGCGGAGGGTGCCCCGGGAGGGCTCGGCGCCCGGTCTCGGACGGCGGTTCAGCACGCAGGCACGCATGGTCGGAATGGTAACCTCGGCCGGGTTCCAGGAGATCCCTGTGCCGACGCCCGAGACTTTGAGGAGCTCGATGTCCACGCCACAACCGGCATTCCCGGACCCCGCCCTGGGGGACGGCCCGCTGGCGACCGCCCTCGCACGGGGCGCGGGTGAGGTGCTGCTCGGTCTCCGTTCCGACGTCGACGCCGCCGGCGGCGCGTTCGACGCCAAGACCCTCAAGGACGCCGGTGACGCCGCGGCCCAGGCCTGGCTGGCGGCTGCCGTCGCCCAGGCCCGACCGGGTGACGCGGTGCTCTCCGAGGAGGCCAAGGACGACGCCGCGCGCACGGGCGCCGACCGGGTCTGGATCATCGATCCCCTCGACGGCACCCGCGAGTTCGCCGAGCGCGCCGGTCACGGCGCGCCGACCGACCCCTGGCGCGACGACTTCGCCGTCCACGTGGCGCTGTGGGTCCGCGGGACCGACGACGCGACCGGCGGCCCCGGCGGTCTCGCCGCCGGCGCGGTCGCGCTGCCGGCCCGTGACCTTGTTCACACGACGCACGAGCCGTCGTCGGCCGCCGACCTGGACGCCGCGGTCGCCGCGGTGCTGGCCGGCGACCGTCCGCTGCGGATCGCGGCGAGCCGTTCCCGCCCGCCCGCCTTCGTCGCCGCGCTCGCCGAGCGCGACGACGTCGAGCTCGTCCCGATGGGCTCCGCCGGCGTCAAGGTGGTGTCCGTCGTCGACGGCACCGTCGACGCGTACGTCCACGGCGGCGGCCAGTACGAGTGGGACTCGGCCGCGCCCGTCGCGGTCGCCCTCGCCGCCGGCCACGAGTGCACGCGCCTCGACGGCACGCCGCTCGAGTACAACCGCCAGGATCCCTGGCTCCCCGATCTGTTCGTCTGCCACCCGGCCCTGGCCGCGCACCTGCGCGCGGCGCTCAGCGAGGTCGGCGTGGAGATCAAGGAAGGTGCCCAGTCGTGACGTCCCACGTCCTGAGCCAGCTCCGCAGCCTCGAGGCGGAGAGCATCCACATCATCCGTGAGGTCGTCGCCGAGATGCAGCGGCCCGTGCTGCTGTTCTCCGGCGGCAAGGACTCGATCGTCATGCTGCACCTCGCGGCCAAGGCGTTCGCACCTGCGCGGATCCCGTTCCCGATCATGCACGTCGACACCGGCCTGAACTTCCAGACCGTGCTCGACTGCCGTGACCGCTGGGTCGAGCGTCTCGGCATCCAGCTGGTCGTCGCGTCCGTGCCGGACGCGATCGACCGCGGTCTCGTCCAGGAGGAGCCGAACGGGTCGCGCAACCGCATCCAGACGCCCGTCCTGCTCGAGGCGATGGAGAAGAACGGCTTCGACGCCGCGTTCGGCGGAGGCCGCCGCGACGAGGAGAAGGCCCGCGCCAAGGAGCGCGTGTTCTCCTTCCGCGACGACTTCGGCCAGTGGGACCCGAAGAACCAGCGCCCCGAGATCTGGAGCCTGTACAACGGCCGGGTCCACCAGGGCGAGTCGATCCGCGTGTTCCCGCTGTCCAACTGGACCGAGCTGGACATCTGGTCGTACATCGCGGCCGAGGACATCGACCTGCCCGACCTCTACCTCGCCCAGGAGCGCGAGGTCGTGGACCGCGGCGGCATGCTGTTCGCCGTGAACGAGTTCACCCCCCTCAAGGACGGTGAGACGTCCGAGGTCCGTTCGGTGCGCTACCGCACCGTCGGCGACGCGAACCTCACGGCCGCGGTCGCGTCAGAGGCCGCGACGCTGCACGAGATCGTCGAGGAGATCGCGGCGGTGCGCATCACCGAGCGCGGCGCCACGCGTGGCGACGACAAGGTGAGCGAGGCCGCCATGGAGGACCGGAAGCGAGAGGGCTACTTCTAAGCCATGACCACCACGACCGACACCACCGCCGAGGCCCTCACCGACGGCTCGGTGGACCTCCTGCGGTTCGCGACCGCCGGCTCCGTCGACGACGGCAAGTCGACCCTCATCGGGCGTCTGCTGTTCGACTCCAAGACGATCTTCGAGGACCAGCTCGACTCCGTCGAGAAGGTCTCCCAGGACCGCGGGAACGACTACACCGACCTGGCGCTCCTCACGGACGGCCTGCGCGCCGAGCGCGAGCAGGGCATCACGATCGACGTCGCGTACCGCTACTTCACGACGCCGAAGCGCAAGTTCATCATCGCGGACACCCCGGGGCACATCCAGTACACCCGCAACATGGTGACCGGTGCCTCGACGGCCGACGTCGCGCTCATCCTCGTGGACGCGCGCAAGGGCGTCATCGAGCAGTCGCGGCGGCACACGTTCCTCGCGACGCTGCTGGGCGTCCCGCACATCGTGGTCTGCGTCAACAAGATGGACCTCGTGGACTACTCCGAGGAGGTCTTCGAGAACATCCGCCGCGAGTTCACGGAGTTCGCCTCGCGCCTGCGCGTCCCGGACCTGACGTTCATCCCGATCTCGGCGCTGGTGGGCGACAACGTCGTCAACCGGTCCGAGAACACGCCGTGGTACGACGGCTCGCCGCTGCTGAGCCACCTCGAGCGCCTGCACGTGGCCTCGGACCGCAACCTGGTGGACGTCCGCTTCCCGGTCCAGTACGTCATCCGCCCGCAGTCCCACGACGCGCGCGACTACCGCGGCTACGCGGGCACCGTGGCGTCGGGCGTCATGAAGGCGGGCGACCGCGTCGTGGCGCTGCCCGCGGGTCTCGAGACGACCATCGAGTCGATCGACACCGCGGACGGGCCCGTCGAGGAGGCGTACCCCCCGATGTCCGTGACCGTGCGGCTCGCCGACGAGATCGACATCTCGCGCGGCGACATGATCGCCCGGCCGAACAACAAGCCGGCGGCGCTGCAGGAGATCGACGCCCAGATCTGCTGGATGGACGAGTCCGCCCCGCTGGTCAAGGGCAAGAAGTACGCGATCAAGCACACGTCCCGGTGGGCGCGGGCCATGGTCAAGGACATCAACTACCGCGTCGACGTCAACACGCTGCACCGCGACGAGGAGGCGACCGAGATCCGGCTCAACGAGATCGGCCGCATCCAGCTCCGCGTCACGGTCCCGCTGTTCGTCGACCCGTACACGCAGAACCGTCAGACCGGCTCGTTCATCCTCGTGGACGAGGCGACCAACAAGACGGTCGCGGCCGGCATGGTCGGCGGCCTGCCCCGCTCGGCCTGACAGCCGTGGCCAGGCCGGGCCGTCCTCGGACGGCCCGGCCTTCTGCATGTCCCGGTGCGGTCCACGCCGCACCACACCGAAGTGAAGGTTGATCGATGGGTACTTTCCGACTTCCCGGCGCACGGGTGGCGAGCGACGTGCTGAAGGAGCTGCGCCGCATCCGGTCCGTGGGTGAGAAACAGCTCGCCGCCTCCCGGCGGACGGCACGCCGCGCCGGACAGCTGGAGAAGCAGGTCGCCGAGCTGACGACCGCGCTCTCGTCCCGCATGGATCGTCTGAACGGCGAGATCGGGACGATTCGAGCCGACGTCGAGGCCAGCAGGAAGGAGCTCAGGACGCTCCGCGTGTCGTCGACGGCGGCGACGATGAGCGACGTCCTCGACTTCAGCGCGCGTCGGCAGATGACCCTCCGCCAGACTCTCGAGCTGCTGGCGCGCAAGCGAGTCAGCTTCGCACGGTTCGGCGACGGCGAGTTCCGCCTGATGGTCGACCCGCTCTACCACCTCGGGTTCCAGCGGAACAGCGCGGAGCTCCGTGCCGCGCTGCGGGAGACCCTCAGCACACCTGCGCCCGACGCCCTGCTCCTCGGATGGCCCCAGAGCTTCCGCACGGCGCACAACAGCGCCGTCTGGGAGCTCGTCTGGGAGGACGTGCGGCGGATGGTTCCCGAGGGCCAGCAGTTCGGCAACAGCCACGTGTCGCGTCCGGCCTGCTTCAGCGAGCTCGGCGAGGACGCCGTTCGGCTGTGGCGGGAGGTGTGGGACGGCGAGCACGTCCTGGTCGTGACGGGCGAGGGGTCGAGGTTCGACCTGGTCCCGGGCCTCTTCGACAACATCGCCGGTGCGGAGCACCTCTGGGCGGCTCCTCGGCACGCCTTCGAGGAGATCGATCGCCTGGAGAAGGAGATCGTCGCCCGCGCGTCGGACGAGCTCGTCCTCATCGCGCTGGGCCCGGCGGGGACCATCCTCGCGAGCCGGCTGGCCCGAGCCGGGGTGTGGGCGATCGACGTGGGTCACATCTCGAGCAGCTACCTGCACGTGAACGAGGGGCAGCCCGAGCCGGAGAAGACGCCTGCGGTCCGCGACGCCACGGCTCCGCCCCGCTAGCTCTCGTGGCGCCTGGAGTCAGCCGCGGTGAAGTCGGCGTCCCACGCGGGCGCGCAGCTCGTGCGCGAGCTCTCGACCGCTCGCCTCGTCGAGCGAGCGCGACGAGGCCGCTTCCCGCCCGCTTCGTGCCTTCTTCAGCTCGGCCCGGGTGCGCGTGAGGTCTGCCCGCACCTGCTCGAGCTCGGTCCGTGCGGCGTCGAGTCGGGCCTCGTCGCGGCGACCCTGGCGCATCACGCCCAGCAGCGCCTCGACCGCGGCGTCGATGGGGACCACGTCGGCGGTCATCACGGGGTCCTCGACGGACGGTGCCGGGGCCGTGAGCAACTCGAGGTCGCCGACCACCCGCACGCCGGCGGCGGAGATCTGCTCGGCGTAGCGGTAGGCCCGCTCGTCGGCGCGTTCCGCCGCCCACCGGGGCAGCACGAGGCGCGTGTCGTGAGGGCCGGGCCGTCGACGGCGCAGCAGGGACGTCGAGGCGGAGTCGCGGAACCACTTGCAGTACTCGAGCCACGTGAGCTGGTCGCGAAGCCTGAGGTTGAGGACGCGGTGGAACTCCGCCTCCTCGACCGACATGCCGCGGTTCGACGCCTTGGCGTCGAGCTCTGCCGTGCCCAGCAGACCGGGCTCGAGGCCAAGCATCGCCTCGAAGGCGTCGAACAGCAGGGTCGGCGTGGACTTGTCGACGACGACGACGGTGACGTTCTCGGGCCCGAACGCCTTCGCCCAGCGGGTCACGACGGCGCCCTGGTCGTGGCGGTCGGTGAAGGGTCGCAGGTCCTCGGACGGCTCGTCCGACAGCATCTCGGTGAGCCAGGTCTCGAAGGGCCAGCGGTCGCCCTCCTTGGTGGTCTGCTGCCAGACCGAGGGCAGGAGGGAGCCGTAGCCGCGCAGCGTGACGACGACGTGCGCGCGCTCGCCGAGCTCTTCGTGCCACCGCGCCGCGGTGGCGTCGTCGGCGTTCGCACCGAACTCGTGGCAGATCCAGATCTTGTTCTCGGTGTCCCGGTCGATCTCCTGCCGGAGCTTGGCCCAGGCGCCTGCGACGGGTGTGGTGCCCCAGCCCCAGGAATGCCCCATGAAGTCGTTGACGGCGCTGCGATGATTGACGGAACGCCCGGGGTAGCGCACCCCCTGGGCGAGCAGCTCGGGGCGGAGTGCGGTGGCGGCGTTCTGCAGGCCTGTCGTCCCGGTCTTCATCAGGCCGATGTGGAACAACACCGCCCGGTTGGGCAGGGGGGTCGGTCGGGCCGCTTCGGCGCTGCTCATCTTTCTCCTCCGTGCATCACGGACGGGCCAGGGGCCGTGCGGCACCCTTCGGCTCGCCTCGTGCCAGGCATGGACCTCGGGTCGGCACCCCGAGGTGCCAGGACCGACTGTAGTTGACCACGCTCGCGGGCACGTCCGAAGTTCGGACGCATGGCTGGGGAAACGAGCCGTCGGCGGCGTGTGCAGGGCTCCTATGATGTGACGACCCCGCCCGACCTGGTCGGGCACGTCTGGGAAGGTGGACGCATGACTGACGCGGCACGAGGCGCGGGACTGCGCCGGGCGGTCCGCTCGTCCGGCGGTCGGATCATCCGTCGGCTCGGCCTGCTGCCCGGCGGTGTTCCCGACGGGCTGGGTGATGACGACGCGCTGCAGGGCACGACGCTGGACGCCCGCGCGGTCGTGTTCTTCGGCGACCCGCCGCAGAGCATGTACCAGATCCGCCAGTGGTACGGCGCGTTCGAGGCGCTCGACCGCCGCATGCCGCTCGTCGTCGTCGCGGGTGACTCGCGCACGGCGCGGCTGCTCCGCGCGGAGACGTCCCTGCGGGTCGTGGTCGTGGCCCGGCACGCGACGCTCGACGAGATTCTCGCGGGCAGCGACGTGCGCCTGGCGCTGTACGTCAACCACAGCCAGCAGAACTTCACGATGCTGAGCTTCGCGCAGGTGGTGCACGTGTCCCTGCTGCACGGCGACTCCGACAAGACCGTGTCGGTGTCCAACCAGCACAAGGCGTACGACCTGGTGTTCGTCGCCGGTCGGGCCGCGGTCGACCGCTTCTCGCGGAACCTGCCCTACTTCGACGCGGAGGGCCGTTGCGTGCCGGTCGGCCGTCCCCAGCTCGACGCCTTGCCCCTGGCAGCCCGGCCGCGCCCGGAGGGCCGGGCGACGGTCCTGTACGCGCCCACCTGGGAGGGTGCGAACCCGTCGGTGGCGTACGGCTCGCTCGACGTGCTCGGTCCCGACCTGGCGCGCGCGGTGATCGCGGACCCTCGGTTGCGCCTGTTGTACCGCCCGCACCCGCTGAGCGGCGTGCGCTCGGGGGCCTATGCGGACGCCGACGCCGAGGTCCGTGAGATCGTGGCGCGGGCCGTCGCGGCGGACCCCGCCGCGGGGCACGGCGTGCGTACGGACGGCGAGCTCGCGGCCACGTTCGGCGAGGCCGACGTCCTGGTGTGCGACATCTCGGCCGCGTCCACGGAGTGGCTGCCGACGCTGCGGCCCCTGGTGGTCACCGACGTGTCCGCCCCCTGGGCCCGGGTGGCGGCCACGCCCCTGCTGGAGATCACCCCGCGCCTGGGCGTCGCGGACCTGCCCGGCCTGACGGACCTGCTCGCCCGCGAGGCCGGCGAGGACCCCGGTCGCGCCGCCCGGGAGCGGCTGGTCGAGTACTACCTGGGCGACGTCACGCCGGGGTCGTCGACGGCTCGGTTCGTGCGGGCCTGCGAGGAGGCCTGGGAGGCCCACGTCGCGGAGCTCGCGCGGCTCGACGACCTGGCCTGAGGCCGTCGCCGGCCGACCGGCCGCCGCGCCGGCCGGTCGTGACGCGCGGGGGCGCTCCGGTAGCCTGTCCGCCGGTGCGCGCACGCGCGGCGAGGGGCCGCGACGACCGGTGCGCCACCGCCCGCCGAGGACATCGAGGACGCGACACGGTGCAAGAGATCATCAGCAAGGCCGCCCGACGTGCGACCCGGATCGTGCCGACCCGGCTCCGCGAGGCCGTCAAGGAGCACCGGGCCGCCGGCCGGTCCATGCTCGTGTCGGTCGTGGTGCCGGTGTACAACGTCGAGGAGTACCTCGCGGAGTGCCTGGAGTCGATCCTCTCCCAGACGCACCGCCGCCTCGAGGTCGTGGTGGTCGACGACGGCTCGCCCGACCGCTCGATCGACGTCGCTCGGCGGTTCGCCGACCAGGACAATCGCGTCCGGATCGTCCGCCAGGCCAACGCGGGCCTCGGCGCGGCCCGCAACACCGGTGCCCGGCACGCCCGCGGCCAGATGATCTGCTTCGTCGACTCGGACGACACGATCCCCCCGACGTCGATCGAGACGATGCTGCGCTCGCTGGTGAGCAGCGGGTCGGACTTCGCCGTCGGCTCGCTGGTGCGGGACACGTCGGACGGCCGGTTCATGCCGCCGTGGGCGCGCAAGCTGCACGCGACGACGCGGCAGGGGCTGCGCTTCTCGGACGACCCCGAGGTGCTGAAGAACGTCTTCGCGTGGACCAAGCTGTACCGCACCGAGTTCTTCCGGCGGGTCGTGCGCGAGTTCCCGGACGGTCTCTACGAGGACCAGGTCCCGGCGGCCCGCGCCTACCTGCACGGCACGTTCGACGTGCTGAGCGACGTCGTGTGCTACTGGCGCATCCGTGACGACGGCACGTCCATCACCCAGCAGAAGTCGACGATGAAGGACCTCGTCGGCCGGTGGACGATGCTGGACGAGCTCGCCGAGGAGATGAAGGACGCGCCGGCGGACCTGCTGCGCGCCTGGCAGGTCAAGACGGTCGGGTTCGACATGCGCCCGTACTACGAGCAGGTGCCCCGGACCCCGGCCGAGTACTGGGAGTTCCTGCAGGGCCGGGTGCGCCACTTCGTGGACGAGGTCGGCTACGACGTGCTGGCCGAGGTCCCGGTGTCGGACCGTCTGCTGGCGGCCGCGACCTATCACGGCCACCGGGACGACCTGGCGGTCCTGGTGCAGCGCAAGGAGTCGCAGACCTGGAAGCTGCCGGGCCACGTGGTCGACGGCAGGCCGGTGGTCCAGGACCGCTTCTTCGACGAGCTGGCGCTGGCTCCGGACGAGGTCGTCGCGTCGCTGGAGCGCGACGCCGAGGTGCGGGGCCGCACCGACCTGGTGCGCATCGAGGACCGCACGCTGGTGGTGGAGGGCAGCGCCCACCTCGCCAACGTCACGACCACGGCGGGCTCGGACGTGTCGCTGCGGCTGTTCGCCGTGGACGACGCCGGCGGGCGGGTGGAGGCCGCGGTCGAGCTGCGCGACGACCCCGCCGTCGACGCGTTCGCGAAGGACCCGTGGAACGAGCACGCCCAGGCGGGCTTCACGGCGACGCTCGACCTGGGTCTGCTGGAGCGGCGCAGCTGCACCCTGGAGGTGGAGGTCACCGTCGACGGCTGGTCGGCGACCGGTTCCCTCCCCAAGCCCGACTACCGCGGCCGGGGCCGCATGCCCGTCTTCGACGCCCTCGGCGGGGACGGCCGCTGGTGCCTGGAGCGGCAGTCGGACACCGGGCTCGTGCTGCGCCGGCTGACGGCGAACCGCGTGCCGGTGCGTGCCGCGGAGCTCGACGGCACGCGGGTGCGCCTCACCCTGGACGCGCTGCCCGCCGGGGCCACCGTCCTGGCGACGTCGACCGACGCCTCCGTCGAGGCGACCGTCACGGCCGACGGCACGTCCACGGTCGCGGAGCTCGACCTGGGGCCGTGGGTCGGCGAGGAGCGCTCGTGGGTGTTCGCGATGCGCCGCGCCCGTTCGACGCAGTCCGTGCGGCTGTCGTGGGCGGAGGCGTCCGCGAGCCTCGTCCTGCCCCGCGGGACGCTCGGCGCGACCTCCACGTCGCAGTACGGCAACGTCACGCTGGAGACCGGCCCGGTGGTGTCCCAGGCCGACGAGGTGCTGCTCACCGACGGCGGGCTGGAGGTCACCGGCTGGTGCACGACCGGCCCCGGCACGGGCGCCGTGAGCGCCGTCCTCGTGGGCGGCGGCACGGAGACCGCCCCGGTGCCGGTGGAGGTGTCCGAGGGCGGTGCGTTCCGCGTGGTGATCCCCCTGGTCGACCGGCACGGCATCCCGATGCCCAGCGGTCCGCAGCTCGCGCTCAGCATGGTCGTCGACGACGTCACCTGCCCGGTGCGCATCGCGACGGCTCTGTGGAGCCGGCTCCCCGTCGAGCGGGACGTGGCCGACCTCCGGGCCGAGGTCACGGCGTCGCCCCGTGCGGCCCTCGCGGTCGCCCTGCGGCCGCCGTTCGAGGACGACGCCCGTGGCCGGCGCCACCAGCAGCTTCTCATCGACGCCTACCGGGCGACGGGGGGCCCGCTGCAGGACGCCGCGCTGTTCGAGGCGTTCGGCGGGCGGACCGTCGGTGACTCACCGCTCGCGCTGAGCCGCGAGCTGCACCGCACGCACCCCGAGGTGGTGCAGTACTGGTCGGTCGCGGACCTGCGGACGTCGGTCCCGGAGTGGGCCACCCCGGTGCTGCGGTACTCGCGCCCCTGGTTCGAGGCGCTCGGCGGGTCGCGGCTGCTCGTCAACAACAACAACTGGCCGTGGTACTTCACCAAGCGCCCCGGGCAGGTGTACGTGCAGACGTGGCACGGCACGCCCCTCAAGCGCATCGGCAACCACGTGCCGGACGCGAACCTGTCGATCACGTACCGACGCCTCATGGAGCGCGAGGCCGCGTGGTGGGACCTCCTGCTCGCGCAGAACGACTACTCGGCGAAGATCTTCCCGGAGGCGTTCGGTTTCGCCGGGGACGTCGTCGTCGCGGGCTACCCGCGCAACGACAGCCTCGTCGGGGCGGACGCGGAGGACACGCGACACCGCGTGCGCGAGCAGCTCGGCCTGGCGCCCGACACCCACGTGGTGCTGTACGCGCCGACGTGGCGGGACAACCTGCGCACGGCGTCGCAGGGCTACGGACGGGTCTCCTACCTGGACGCCGAACAGCTCCCGGCCGGGACGGTCGTGCTGTACCGGGGTCACGCGAACACCGCGGGCGCGACGACCACCCTGCCCGGCACCGTCATCGACGTGACCCGCCACCCGGACGTCAACGAGCTCATGCTCGCCTCCGACGCCCTCGTCACCGACTACTCGTCGATCATGTTCGACTACGCGGTGCTGCGTCGTCCGATCTACTTCCTCGTGCCCGACCTCGAGCTGTACTCGGGGACGACGCGCGGCTTCTACCGCGACCTGGCCGACCTCGCGCCGGGTCCGCTGTGCGACAGCACACCGCACCTGGTGGAGGCGCTGAGCGCCGACTACTGGGCCGCGCACGGGGGCGACTACGACGCCTTCGTCGCGGAGTTCGTCCCCCACGACGACGGCGCCGCGGCGTCCCGAGTCCTCGCGCACCTCTTCACGACGGAGTCCTGACATGACACCTCGGAACCTGAGGTCACGGATCTCCGTGGCGGTCCACGTGCTGCGGACCGGGGAACTCCCCGGGGAGGGGCAGGTGGAGGTCGAGGCGACGAGCGGTCCGGAGCCTCTGGGCCGCGAGCGCAGCAGTCTCGTCGACCGGCCGGGGACGGCGACGCTGCTGCCGTCGCTCGGATACTTCGGCGGGATCGCTGCCAACCACCTCGCTGTCCCGGTCTCCGGCACTGTCGGTGCGGTGCGGCTCTTCCTGCCGTCCGACGAGCCGGGCCAGATCGACCTGCGCGGCATCGAGCTGTACCGCCGCGGTCGTCGGGTCGATCCGACGAAGGCCGGGGCACGGGTGGAGCAGAGCTCGGACACGACGAAGGACGACCGGTCACCGTTCGCACTCGGGGGGATCCGCACCGCCAAGGAGATCGGCCCCTGGTGGAGCGTCTCGTTCGAGGCCCCGGTCGCTGTCGACGAGGTGAGGGTGTTCAATCGGCTCGACGGTTTCGGCCACCGCAACCGGCGCCTGACCGTCGGTGTCGCGGACGGCGCAGGACGCCACGGTGCGGTCGTCACGGTGGACTCCGACCGGGTCGTACGTCGGACGCTCGATCTCGTCGAGCGCCTGACGGGCATCAGGGTCCCGGAGTCTGATCTCGACGCTGTCGCGTCGGCGGCGACGGCACGTCGGCGGGTCGTCGCGGCCCTCGCCGCCCGTGCCCAGGAGGGTCTGCTCACCACCGATCCCGTCGAGGAGCGGCTGCTGGTGTCCCTGGTGCCGCTGGAGCCCGTGGAGCAGGACCTCGACGACGACGACTGGGCGCTGCTGGGCCATGTGCTCGCCGCGGAGCGGCATCGGCTTCCGTCCACGGCGACGTCGATCCGCACGTTCCATCTCCAGCTGCGCACCCGGGCCCGTCTCGAACGGCTCACCGACGAGGTCAACCGGGCCGGTGCCGTGCTGGGGTCGCCGGTGGCCATTCTGTCGCGCCACGGCATCGTCGACCAGAGCGGCCTCCGCCAGGAGTCCGCTCGATACCTCGACACGATCGAGAGGGCGTCGGCGCTGCTCGGTGGGCTGGGCTACCCGACCATGCTGGCGTACGGGACGCTGCTGGGTGCGGTGCGCGAGCGGGACTTCCTCGCCCACGACGACGACGTGGACCTCATGGTCCCGTTGGAGGTGCCCGACCGCGCGGCGGCGGAGCCGGTGCTGGAGAAGCTGCGCTCGGACCTGCGTGAGGCCGGCTGGAAGGTGTCCCGGCCGAACTCGTACACCAACTTTCATCTGCACGACCCGTCGACCGGCCTGCACGTGGACGTGTTTCCGCTGTTCGTGGACGGTGAACGCCTGACGCTCCACATGGAGGGCATGAAGCTGCGCACCATCCCGGCGTCCGTGGTGATGCCGCCGACGCCGCTGGAGTTCAAGGGGCGTGACCTGCTGGGCCCGGCGGACCCCGAGGCGTTCCTGGCCGAGCGCTACGGCGACGGCTGGTCCGTGGCGGACCCGTACTACGACTGGCCCTGGCGCCTCGACGGCTGATCCGCCTCGGGCTCCCCGCGACGACGAAGGCCCGGACCGCCGGGGGCCGGTTCTAGCGATCCCCGCAACACCCTGGATTTCAGGGGGTTGCGGGGATCGTGGTTTCACCAGAGCTCAGGGCGCGGTTCTTCGAGGTCTTCGACGAGGTAGCGAGTGCGACGATCGCGGCGCGCGTGGTCGGGGTGAACAGGCATACGGCTGCCGGGTGGGTGCGGAAGGCTGGTCGGCGTTCTGAGGGGCAGGGTGGGCGTGGCCCGCATCCGCGCAGGGTCGAGTACGAACAGCTTCGCCGCACGGGTTTGTCCCGGCGGCGGGCCGCGCAGCAGGTCGGGGTCAACGTGCGTACCGCGCTGGACTGGGACGCCGGGGTACGGAAGGCTCGCGGGGCTCGCATCTACCCGGATGGTCGCCGGGTGGACTACACCACGGGCGTGACGACTCATGTGGAAGTGGCCATCACGCCCTCGCTCGCTGCGCTGGAGGCCGAGCTGGATCCACGGTTCTTGACGTTGGCGGAGCGGGAGCAGATCGCTGACCTGCGCCGTGAGGGCGCCTCGTTGCGGGCGATCGGGCGGGCGTTGGGGCGCCCGGCCTCGACGATCAAGCGTGAGATCGACGCCCGGTCGGCCGGCGGGGTCTACCGACCCCATGCGGCCCAGCGGTCCTGGGTGGCGTCTCGGGCGCGCCCCAAGCGGGCCAAGCTCGCCGTGAATGGTCCGCTGCGCCAGTACGTGACCGCCAAGCTCGCGGTGCGGTGGTCGCCCGAACAGATCTGTCACGCTCTGGTCAAGGAGTATCCGAACGACGAGAGCATGCGGGTGAGTACCGAGACGATCTACCAGGCGCTCTACGTCTAGGCCCGCGGCGGGCTGCGTCGTGAGGTCGCGGCCGCGCTGCGCACCGGACGCACCCGCCGCAAGCCGCGCCGTAGCGCGGAGCAGCGCACGCCCCGGTTCGCCGACGAGATGGTGATGATCTCCGAACGACCGGCCGAGGTCGCCGACCGGGCCGTGCCCGGCCACTGGGAAGGTGACCTGATCGTGGGTACCGCCTCGCAGTCCGCGATCGTGACCCTGGTGGAACGCACCACCCGCTACGTGCTCCTCGGACATCTGCCCGGTGGACACACCGCCGAGGAGGTCCGCGACGTTCTGGTCCCGCTGATCGGGACCCTGCCCGCGCACCTGCGTGGCTCGCTGACCTGGGACCAGGGCAGCGAGATGGCCGCCCATCGCCAGTTCACGATCGCCACGAACGTGCCGGTCTACTTCTGCGACCCGCACTCGCCCTGGCAGCGCGGATCGAACGAGAACACCAACGGTCTGCTGCGTCAGTACTTCCCCAAGGGCACCGACCTGCGGGCCTACGGGCCCGAAGACCTCGAACACGTCGCCCAGGAACTCAACGGCCGACCACGCAAGACGCTCGACTGGGATACCCCAGCCGAGCGTCTGCGTGGTCTACTGACGGCCACATAACCATCAGGTGTTGCGAGGACCCCTGGAAACCGCCGGGACGCCCCGGTCCGGGCCTTCGTCGTCCCGTTCAGATCGCCTCGGTGGCCAGCTTCTGACGCCGGTCGATGATCTCGGACGAGACGTCGAGGAACGTTCGGAGCGAGACCCCGGGTGTCGTGTCGCCGAAGTAGTGCTCGACGATCTGTCCGTAGCGCTCGCGGTCGCCGCCGTCACGGACCGCTTCGATCACCGTGAGGACGTCCGAGGCGTCCTCGGCACGGAAGGTCCGCAGCAGACCGGGCAGACCGTCCCGATCCACTTCGGCTGCTGCTGCCGCGGGTTCGGTCAGGAGAAGTGGCTTGCCCGTCGCGAGGAAGTCGAACGCCACGGCGGAGATGTCGCAGACGCAGACGTCGGCGGCTGCGAGGTGCCAGCCGAACACCGAGTCGGTGTCGACGACGTGGCTCGCGTCGGGGTCGGCCTCGTTGGCGGCCTCGATCTTGCGGACAACCTCGTCGTGCAGCTCGCGGAACGACGGGTCGAACGCCCCGGTGCGCGGATGGGGACGGTACACGACCCGGTGCTGACCGGTCGTGAGCAGTACGTCCAGCATTCCCGGGGCGTGCGAACCGAGCGACGAGTACTGCATCGAGGGACGGTCGCCCTCCCAGGTCGGTGCGTAGAGCACGACCGTGCGGTGGTCGTCGGGCAAGGCCGGGCCGGAGTGCTTCACGTCGACCTGCGGGCGACCGATCCGCCGGAGGTGGGCCTCGCGGTCGAAGTCCACCAGGCGGCGGCCGATGCGGTCGTAGGCCGCCTGACCCGCGATGAACGTGTGGTCGTAGGCCTTGAGCTGGTTCGACGCCATGTAGTCCTTGTCGGACTCCCCGTGGCTGATGAAGATGTGGGCGGGGTCGCGGAACCGCATCATCCGGAAGTTGACGATGTTCTGGTTCACGTAGAACACCGCCCCGACGGAGTGCTCGGCGAGCCACTGCTCCGTCAGGCCGATCTGCGGCTGGAGCAGCACCGGCAGCGGACACTCGTCCTTGAGGAGGTTCGCCGTGCTGACGTTGCGCACGAGCACAGCGACGGGGCGTCGCTCGGCCAGGTGCCGCATCGGCTCGTACCACTGCCGAAGCTGGTAGACGTTCACAGGCCCGTCGGGGAAGAAGATCGCCGCACCGAAGTTCTCTTCGACCGGGCCACGCTGTTCGGCGAACCGGTCCCACTCGGACTGGTTGCGACGGCGGTCGAAAGCGGAGGTGACGATCCCGGAGAATGTCTTGATGTCGCGGAGCAACGGCATGCTTCGATGGCGCTTTCTGAGGCGTGTGGCGGGGACCCCGCCATGCTACCGGTGGTGTCAGCGGCCGGTGGCGTACCCCTGCTCGCCGCGCGGGTTGGCGGCGGCGCCGAGCACCCCGGTGGCGGGGTCGCGGGTGACGGCGGACAGCCGGCCGAGCGCCCAGTCCCCGGCGAGGGTGAGGCGGTGCCCGCGCTCGGCGAGCCCGGTGAGGACGTCGGCGCCGAGGCGGTCCTCGACGACGGCGCCGCCGGGCGTCCAGGTGCGGGGCCAGAAGGACCCGACGGCGGACGTCGTGTGCAGGGTGGGGGCGTCGATCGCCTGCTGGGGCGTGTAGCCGCCCGCGAGGACGCGCAGCAGGAACGGGAGCTGCCACTGGTCCTGCTGGTCGCCGCCGGGGGACCCGCAGGCGAGCACGGGGTGGCCGTCGCGGAGCACGAGGGTGGGCGTGAGGGTGGTGCGGGGGCGGCTTCCGGGCGCGAGGCGGGACGGGGAGCTCTCGTCGAGCCAGGTCATCTGCAGGCGGGTGCCGAGGCAGAACCCGAGTCCGGGCACCGTGGGGGAGGACTGCAGCCACCCGCCGGACGGGGTCGCGCTGATCATGTTGCCCCACCGGTCGACGACGTCGAGGTGGCAGGTGTCCCCGCGGGTGCGGCCGGTCGCGTCGGTCTCGAGACCGTCGCCCGCGACGACGGGCGTCACCGGGACGGTCGGCTCGCCGACACCCGCGGACGCGCCGGGCAGGGAGCCCGCGGGGGCGTCGACCGGGTAGGTGGTCCGCAGCGGCGGCGTCGGCGGGGTGGTGCGGCCGGGGACGTCGCCGGGGCGGATCGTGTGCGACGCGACCTCGCCGAGGAGGGCGCGACGCTCGCGCGCGTAGCCGGGGGACAGCAGGTGGTCGAGGGGCACGTCGTCGTCGCCGTACCAGACGTCCCGGTCGGCGAGCACGAGCTTGAGGGTCTCCAGCACGGTGTGCGCCCCGGCGACGGTGGAGGGGTCGAGGTGCTCGTCGTCGAGGCCGTCGAGCATGCGCAGGGCCTGGAGCAGCGCGGGTCCCTGGCTCCACGCGCCGGGCTTGGCGACGGTGTGCCCGCGGAACTCGACGGTGACGGCGTCCTCGTAGCGGGCCGCGTAGGAGGCGACGTCGTCGGCGGCGAGGACACCGGCGTGGTCGCGGCCGTCGCTGTGCCGGTGGGGCGTCGCGACGAACTCGGTGACGGCGTGGCCGACGACGTCGCGCCAGCGGTCGCGGGCGGCGTCGATCGCGGTGTCCCGCGGGTCGCCGGCCGCGCGGGCGGCGTGCTCGGCGTCGACCAGCCCGGTGAGCACGGCGGCGAGCTCGGGGTTCGTGACGACGTCGCCGGGCCGTGGTGGCCGCCCGTCGGGGAGCCAGCGGGCGGCGGAGGTGGGCCAGTGCTCGGTGAAGAGGTCGGCGACGCCGGCGACGGTGCGGCAGACGGCGGCGAGCACGGGGTGCCCGTCGCGGGCGTACCCGATCGCGGGGGCGAGGACGTCGGCGAGGGTCCAGGTGCCGTGGTCGCGCAGCAGGGTGAGCCAGGCGTCGACGGCGCCGGGGACGGCGGCGGCCAGCGCGCCGGAGCCGGGGACGAGGTCGAGCCCCTCGACGTCGCGGTAGTGCTCGATCGTGGCGGCGGCGGGGGCGGGCCCCTGGCCGTCGAGCACGACGGGGCGGCCGGGGTCGGCGGCGGTGGCGAAGATCGCGACGACGTCGCCGCCCGGCCCGTTGAGGTGCGGCTCCACCACGTGCAGCACGAAGGCGCCCGCCGTCGCGGCGTCGAACGCGTTGCCGCCGCGCTCCAGGACCGACTGCGCGCTCGCCGCGGCGAGCCAGTGCGTGGCGGCGGCCATGCCGTGCGCGCCCTGCAGGTCGGGGCGGGTCAGGTGGGCGGGGGGTGGGCTGAACGCCACGGTCGCACTCCTTCGGACGGGGTCGGGGCCCGGGCACCGATCACCGTACCGTGCCTGTCGCCCGACGCAACGGTCTCGTGGCTCCCCGGCCGGGCACCGGGGACGCCGACGGGCGGCCGACCGTCACCGGTCGACCGCCCGTCGAGGCGGGGGACGTCAGAGCGTGCCGCCCGTGACCTCGCTCGCGAAGTCGGGGTTCGCGTCGAGCCACGCGTCGACGGCGGCCTCGGGGTCGTCGGCGTACGCGTCGTCGTTGAACATCATGTTCTCCAGCGAGAACAGCTGCTCGTCGGTCAGCGTGAAGTCGGCGAGCCAGCCCGCGAGCTGCGGGTAGCGGTCCGCGAAGTCGTCGGTGCCCCACATGTGGATCTCCTCGGCCTCACCGAGGGTGCCCTCCGGGTCCTCCAGGTCGCGGACCGGGAACTCGTCGTAGGCCCAGTGCGGGCGCCACAGGGTGACGGCGACGTTCTCGCCGGCGTCCGTCGCGGACTTCAGCTCGGCGAGCATCGCCGGGGTGGAGGAGACGGCGTAGTCCATGCCCTCCAGGCCGTAGGTCGGGACGACCTGCTCCTGGGTGATCTTGGTCAGGCCCGCGCCGGCCTCGATGCCCACGAGCTTGTTGCCGTACTCGTCGGCCATGTCGGCGAGGTCGGCGAGCGACTGGGCGGGGGAGTCCTCGTTGACCGCGATGGTCAGCTTGGCCTGGTCGTACCAGACCCCGAGGTCGCTCACCTGGTCGCCGTACTCCTCCTCGTAGGAGGCGTGGGTGTAGGGCAGCCAGACGTCGAACGTGACGTCGAACTGGCCGCCGGCGAGGCCGGTGTAGACGACGCCGACGTCGGCGGTCTGGGTCTCCACCTCGTAGCCGGCGTCCTCCAGGAGCGAGGTCCACAGGTGGGAGACGGCGATGCCCTCGTCCCAGCCGGACGGGATGCCGATCGAGACCTCGGTCTCGTCCTGACCGGTGGCGTCGGCGGCGGCGTCCTCCGGCTCGTCCGTGGCGCAGGCCGCCAGGGTGGCGGTGAGCGCGACGGCGGAGCCGAGGGCGAGGGTGCGGCGCATGGTGCGTCGACGGGTGTTCACAGGGAGTTCCTTCCGGGTCGGGGTGGTGCGGTGGTGATGTCGGGGTGCACCGGAGCGACGCACGTCGGCGGGTGCCGGGTGCGCAGGTCCGGGCGGGGTCAGCGGGTGGCGGCCAGGGCGCGGGCCACGGGGGCCCGGTCGGCCAGGGCGGAGCTGACGCGGTCGAGGTAGATCGCCAGGAGGACCACGGCGAGGCCCGCCTCCGCGCCGAGCGCGACGTCGATGCGCTGGAAGCTCGCGACGACCTCGGCGCCCAGGCCCGGTGCGCCGACGAGGCCGGCGACGACCACCATCGACAGGGACAGCAGGATGACCTGGTTGATGCCGGCCATGATGGTCGGCAGCGCGAGCGGGACCTGGATCTGCCGCAGGATGCGGCCGTCCGTGGCGCCGAACGCGCGACCGGCCTCGACCACCTCGGCGTCGACCTGACGGATGCCCAGCTCGGTGAGCCGGACGCCGGGCGCGATGGCGAACGCGACCGTCGCGACGAGGCCCGCGACGGGCCCGGTGAGGAAGATGACGACGGTCGGGATGAGGTACACGAACGCCGGCATCGTCTGCATGAAGTCGAGGACGGGCCGGACGATGCGGGAGACCCGGTCGTCCCGCGCGGCCCAGATGCCCAGCGGGATGCCGAGCACCAGCGCCACGAGGGTCGCCAGCAGCACGAGCGCGAGGGTGTCCATCGCGTTGTCCCACTGGTCGACGCCGGCGATGACACCGAACCCGACCAGGGTGCCGAGCCCGAGCTTCCAGCCCTTGGCCCAGAAGGCGAGGGCGGCGAGGACGAGCGCGACGACGATGAACGGCGGGGTGGCGAGCACCCACTCGAGGCTGTCGTACAGGGCCTCGAACACGGCGCGGATCGCGTCGAAGACGGGGTCGAAGGTCGCGGTGACCCAGTCGACCGCCGTGTCGACCCACTCGCCGAGCGGGATGCGGGGGACGAACGTGCCGGTGTCGGCGACGGCGCGGATCATGCGCGGCCTCCTTCCGTGGTGGTCTGGAGGTCGGCGGCGGGGGCCTCGGCGGGCGAGGACGCGGCCGGGTTGGCCATCGCGGACACGACGTCGTCGGCGTCGAGCGTGCCGAGCGTGGCGCCGTCGTCGCCGACGACCCGCAGCGGGCCGTCGGCGTCGGCGAGGGGCGCCAGCGCGTCGGCGAGGGTGGTGCCCTCGGTGACGGACGGGCCGTCGGCCATGCCGACGGCGCCGCCAGGCACGTCGTCCAGCGCGGTCATGGCGGCGGCCGCCGTGATGACGCGGGAGCGGTCGACGTCGGCGACGAACTGCGCCACGTACTCGTTGGCGGGTGCGTCGAGGATCTGCGTCGGCGTGCCGATCTGGTCGATGCGGCCGTCACGCATGATCGCGATGCGGTCACCCAGGTGCATGGCCTCGTTGAGGTCGTGGGTGATGAACACGACCGTCTTGCCGAGCCGCGCCTGGAGGTCGAGGAGCTGGTCCTGCATCTCGGTGCGGATCAGCGGGTCGAGCGCGCTGAACGCCTCGTCCATGAGCAGGACGTCGGTGTCGGCGGCCAGCGCGCGGGCCAGGCCCACGCGCTGCTGCATCCCGCCGGAGAGCTGACCGGGCACGGAGTCCTGCCAGCCGGAGAGCCCGACGAGGTCGAGCGCCTCCCGGGCCCGCTCGCGCCGCTCGGCGGGGCGGACGCCCTGGATCTCCAGGGGGTAGGCCGCGTTGTCGAGCACGGTGCGGTGCGGCAGGAGCGCGAAGTGCTGGAACACCATGGAGACGCGCTCGCGGCGCACGGCGCGCAGCCGTGCCCTGCCGACGCCGCCGAGGTCGGCGTCGCCGACGTGCACGGTGCCGGCTGTCGGGGTCCACAGGCCGTTGAGCATGCGGATGAGGGTGGACTTGCCGGAGCCGGACAGGCCCATGACGACGAAGATCTCGCCGGGGGCGACGTCGAAGCTCGCGTCGATGACCGCGGCGGTGCCGAGCTTCTTCAGCTCGTCGCGGTGGGCGCCGGCGCGCAGGCGCTCGACGGCCTGGGCGGGGCGGGGGCCGAAGACCTTGTAGACGTCGCGGACGGAGACCGCGGGTGGCGTCGAGGAGGTCGTGGCTCGGGTGGTGGTGGGGGGAACGGTGGTGCTGGGGTCGGCTGCCATGTGGGCAGGACTCGCCGCCTTCCGTGTCGGTGACAGGGCGCTCACCTGTCGCGCGGTACGGCGCGGGGTGCGCCGTGCGCCGTCGAGTGGCAGAGGCGCGTCGAGGGAGCCCTTTTACCCTGCAACGTCCGGGTGGAGGAGCGCCACCCCTGCGTCAGGGCAGGTCAGGGGCCTCTGCGGCGCTGTACGCTGGGGCTTTGCGACATTTTGACCCTTGATCCGGGCGACAGAATCGTTACCGTAGCGTGACCTGAGGCGTGGTCGGCGTCACATCTGCACCAAGAAAGTGTGTGTCCGATGTCACCCTCGGCGATGCCGGAGCGGGGGCGACCCGGCGCCGGTACCGCTCGGCGAGCCGCGTGCAGGCCGCCGTCGTCGCGCGGCGCAGCGGCCGGTGCGCAGGCCGCTCGACGCCGTGGTGGATCGCCGCCGCCAGCAGCAGGCTGACCGCGGAGGCCGCCGCCAGGGTGAGGGCCGTGCCGACGCCGAGCCCGGTCAGCCACTGCGTCACCGCCCACCCGAACTGGGTGTGGACCAGGTAGACGGGGTAGGTGAGCGCGCCGGCCGTCACGGCGGCCGCCGCGAGGCGCGGGTGCCGTACCTGTGCCCACGGGCGGGTCGAGGCCCAGACCGCTGCGACCGACGCCGCGAACACACCGACCGCCACCACCGGGCTGACGGGCACGCCCTGCAGCGACGACGCCGCGTCGGCGGACTCGACGACGCGAGCGGCGGCGAGGGCGAGCAGCAGTCCCAGCGCAGCGGCGGTCGTGAGGGCTGCGCGACGGTCCGGTCCGGCACCCGCGGCCCGGTCGCGCGAGTCCTGCCACAGCAGGAACAGCACCATGCCGATGCCGAAGTACACGGCGTGCCGCACGACGAAGTGCTCCGCCACCTCCGGGTACCCGAGGGCGCGCAGCGCGATCCCGGCTGCGGGCCAGCCCAGCGCCAGCGTCAGGGCGCGGCCCCGCGTGATCGGACCCAGCGCGAGCAGCAGGCCCACCAGGACGTAGAACTTCAGCTCCACGAGCAGGGTCCAGTAGACGACCTGGGAGAGCTGGGCGCCGAACAGGTCGGGCGCCATCGTGAGGTTGGCGAGGGTCTCGCCCCAGCCGAGCCGGCGTCCGTCGGTCCAGAAGGCCTGCAGCACGGCGGTCGCGAGGACGCAGGCCCACAGCGCCGGGTACAGGCGGCCGACCCGCGAGCCGACGAACTGCGCGACGCCGCGCCCCTGCGTGCTCCACAGGATCGCGAAGCCGCTGATGACGAAGAACGCCTCGACGGCGAGCCACCCGTACCGCGTGACCTCGTTGAGGCCGCCGAACAGCGTCGGGACGTCCTGGCCCCAGTAGTGGGAGGCGGTCGGGGTCGCGGTGAAGTGGTAGACCAGCACGGCCGCCGCCGCGCCGAAGCGCAGCAGGTCGAGCAGGTGCAGCCGCGGCGGTGCGGCGGAGGTCTGCGGGCTCGTGGTCGGTGTTCTCGTCGTCGGCATCCCGATCCACCATAGATCACGGATTGATAACGGTCGCGACGGAGGGGGACGTACCGCGCGAAGCTCCCACGTCACCGCGCCCTGCGGGTGAGGTTGCCCACGGTGCCGGGTGAACTTCCCGCTGAGGGCCGCAGGGCGGCGAGGGGCGTCGCACGGCGCGCCTAGCATTCTCCCGACCCCGCACGGAGCCTGCGACGACCGCAGCTCCGGAAGGCGCTTCCTGCCGCGCGATGTCAACCCCCACATCCGGGCCTCCCGCCCCCTCCCACCGGAGGATCTGTTGCAGATCACGCTGTCCCCTCGCGCGCGCGTGCGCGCGGGCCTCGTCGCGGCCCTCACCGCCGCGACCCTCGCCACGACCGGCCTCGGCGCCACCGCCACGGCTGCCGTCGCCCCCGTCGCCTCGAGCGTCCACGTCGTCGCCGCGTCGAAGACGACCCCCACCATCTCCGGCACGGTGAAGGTCGGCTCCCGCCTCACCGCGAAGCCCGGCACCTGGCCGTCCGGCACCACCCTCACCTACGCCTGGAAGGTCGCCGGCACCACCGTCGGCACCCGCAAGACCTTCACGCCCAAGGCGTCGCACCGGGGCAAGACCCTCCAGCTCGTCGTCACCGGCAAGCGCCCCGGCCACGCCAAGGTCGTCCGCAAGAGCGCCAAGAAGACGGTCGCCGCCGGCACGTTCAGCGCCGCCACGCCCAAGATCTCCGGGACCGCCAAGGTCGGCTCCACCCTCAAGGTCACCCGCGGCACCTGGACCCCCGCGCCGAGCAGCTTCGCGTACCGCTGGTACGCCGACGGCCGCGCCATCTCCGGCGCCACCGGCACCTCGTTCAAGGTGACCACCGCCCAGCTCGGCGACAAGATCACGGTCAAGGTCACCGGCAAGCGCGCCGGCTACACCACGAAGACCCGCGCCAGCGCGGCCACCGCCACCGTGACCCGCGTCGCCCCGCGGATCACCGATCAGCCCGACAACACCTACGTCCTGGCCGGTGACACCGTTCGATTCTCGGTCACGGCGAGCGGCTCGGGTCTGTCCTACCAGTGGCAGCGCCGCGCCTTCGGGGAAGACGTGTGGAAGAACCTCTCGGGTCGCACCACGTCCGCGCTGTCGTTCACGGCGCGCGCTGTCGACACCCTGGCCGAGTACCGCGTGGTCGTGAAGAACTCCGGCGGGTCTGCCACGAGCAAGGCCGCCGGGCTCCTCGTCGACTCCACGGAGTCGGACCCGTACCCCGCGGAGACCGCCTACGTAGGCAACTACTGGCTCCAGATGGTGAGCCCGACCGAGGCCGTCAACATGGGTGACGGCACCACCTGGCTCGTCGCCGGAGTCGCCGCGTGCGCGCTGTCGGACGACGTCTCCTCGACGCCGTACTGGGACCTCTACTCCCGCTACCGCACGTCGAACGGTGCGTGGTACACGGGTACGGAGTCGGACTACGGGATCGATGAGGACGGGTGCGGAGTGGTCGTGATCGAGGCCACGGTCCCGACCGCGACCGCGCGCGGCGGGATCTGGGCGATCACCGACTGGAGCGGCGAGTCCGAGTTCGGCCCCACGACGCAGTACGTCGACGGTCTGAACTGACCGACGGTCCCCGCGGGGGCGGGCCGCGCCGTGCGGCGCGACCCGCCCCCGCGCCATCCCACCCGGCCGCGCCGCGGCCACGACCCGGAGCACCCCTCATGCGCACGTTCCTCGCCGCCGTCACGATCGGCGCCCTGCTGTCCGGCGGCTCGCTCGCCGTCGCCACCCCCGCCGCGACCGCGGCCCCCGTCGGTACGACGGTGGCCGCGACGAAGGTCGTCCCGAAGCTGACGATCAGGAAGATTCCCACGAAGCGTGCCCCGTACGGCGGCAAGGCCACGGTGAAGCCGCGCGTGGCGACCACCGGCGTGGTGTCGGTGCGGAAGAAGACGATCACCGTGAAGAAGACGTCGACGGGCGCGACGGTCGCGAAGAACGTGCGCAAGGCGAGGCTGGCGCCGGGGACGTACCGCGTCACGACCAAGGTGCGCTTCCAGCGGTACGACTCCGTGACCCGGCAGAAGCGGGGCGAGGTCAGGACGAAGACCCGCACCCAGACCCTCGTCGTGAAGGCGGGCGTGCGCCCGACCAGCACGTCGCCCGACGGATGGGACTGCCCGGGCTGGGCGCCGATCAAGGGCAACCGGGGGAGCACGGACTGGATCTACCACGTGCCCGGCGGCCGCTGGTACGAGGTGACCAACCCCGAGGAGTGCTTCACGACGGCGTCGGCGGCGCGTGAGGCCGGCTACCGCGCCTCGAAGAACGGCTGACGAACCCGTGCGACGGGCCGGCACCTGCGGGTGCCGGCCCGTCGTCGTCCCGCCGATGTCACCCCGAGAGGGGCCGCCGTCGGGCGCGCGGGCGGACTACCCTGGGGTGATCGCGCCCAGGGCGCGGCCTGCGCCGACGGGAGCCCCCAGTGCGCGACACGACACGACGACGTCCCAGGAGGGCACCCATGACCGACACCACGTCGGCACCCGCGACCGCGCCCGGATTCGACGAGGTCTTCGGGAAGTACAAGGTCCGTTCGCTCGCGCTGGCCGAGGCCGGCCGCCACCAGATCCGGCTCGCCGAGCACGAGATGCCGGGCCTCATGGCCCTGCGCGAGGAGTTCGGCGCGGCCCAGCCGCTGCGCGGCGCCCGCATCGCGGGCTCGCTGCACATGACCGTCCAGACCGCCGTCCTCATCGAGACCCTCGTCGCGCTGGGCGCGCAGGTCCGGTGGGCGAGCTGCAACATCTTCTCCACCCAGGACGAGGCGGCCGCGGCGGTCGTCGTCGGCCCGCACGGCACCCCGGCCGACCCGCAGGGCGTACCGGTGTTCGCCTGGAAGGGCGAGTCGCTGGAGGAGTACTGGGACTGCACCGAGCAGATCCTGCTGTGGCCGGGCGAGGAGGGTCCGAACCTCATCCTCGACGACGGCGGCGACGCGACGATGCTGGTCCACCTGGGCCTGCAGTACGAGCGCGCCGGCATCGTCCCGCCGGACACCCTGCCGGGGGAGCCCGACCACACGCACGAGATGAACGTGGTGCGCGGCGTGCTGCGGCGTGCGCTCGAGTCGGACCCGCTGCGCTGGACGGGCATCGCCCAGCAGCTCGGCGGTGTCACCGAGGAGACCACGACGGGCGTGCACCGGCTCTACCACCTCGCGGAGTCGGGCGAGCTGCTGTTCCCGGCGATCAACGTCAACGACTCGGTGACGAAGTCGAAGTTCGACAACAAGTACGGGATCCGGCACTCGCTGCCCGACGGCATCAACCGCGCCACGGACATCCTCATCGGCGGCAAGGTCGCGTTCGTCGCGGGCTACGGCGACGTCGGCAAGGGCGCCGCGGAGGCGTTCCGCGGCCAGGGCGCGCGCGTCATCGTGTCCGAGGTCGACCCGATCTGCGCGCTGCAGGCCGCGATGGACGGCTTCCAGGTCGCGCGCCTGGAGGACGTCGTCGGCGAGGCGGACTTCTTCATCACGACGACCGGCAACAAGGACGTCGTGCGGGTCGAGCACATGCTCGCCATGAAGGACAAGGCCGTCGTGGGCAACATCGGCCACTTCGACAACGAGATCGACATGGCCGGCCTGGAGGCCGTGCCGGGGATCGTCAAGACGGAGATCAAGCCGCAGGTCCACGAGTGGACCCTGCCGGCGGGCGACGGTCGTGCGGAGCGCTCGATCATCGTGCTGTCCGAGGGGCGCCTGCTGAACCTCGGCAACGCGACGGGCCACCCGTCGTTCGTCATGTCGAACTCGTTCGCGAACCAGGTCATCGGTCAGCTCGAGCTGTTCGCGGACATGGCCCGCCCTGCCGAGGAGCGGCAGTACGAGCGTCAGGTGTACCGCCTGCCGAAGGTGCTCGACGAGAAGGTGGCGCGCCTGCACCTCGACGCGCTCGGCGTGCGGCTCACCGAGCTCAGCCCGGCGCAGGCCGACTACATCGGCGTGCCCGTCCAGGGCCCGTACAAGCCGGAGCACTACCGCTACTGAGCCGGTCGCGGGCCGGAACGCCGGGCTTCGACCCGCGCGACGACGCCCCCTGCCGCACACCGCGGCAGGGGGCGTCGTCGTGGGTCAGGAGCAGTGCTCCTCGGTGAACGCGTCGAGCTCGGCCGTCGCGTCGGTGAACTCGGCCGTCGTCATCCGCTGCGAGGCCTCGGCGACCGCCGTCTGCTCGGCCTCGTCGTCGGGCACGGCGAGGGACTTCGCCGTGGCGTCCGACAGGGCGCGGAAGTGCTCGGTGACCAGGGTGAAGGACGCGTCGATCTCCGCGGGCGGGTCGATCCCCTCCATCTCGACGGTGACGGTCTCGAGCCGGGCCGCGGCCGCGGCGGCCGGGTCGTCGTCGTCGGCGTCCTGGGGCTGGCCGGTGAGGGCCTCGAGGGAGTCGAACGCGTCGCAGAACGCGACGACGGTCTCGTCCTGCGCGGAGCAGGCCGACAGGGTCAGGGCGACGGCGGCGGCAGCGGCGGCGGCACCGAGGCGCGTGAGGTGTGTGCGCATGGCGGTCACCCTAGGGCGCTCGTCGGGCCCGCGCCTAGACCCTGCGGCGAATTGGGACGGAAACCTGACGAATCAGCCTCGCGGGTCGGGGACGCCGTAGGGGAGGCGGTGCAGGACGGCGGCCTGCGCGGCGGCCCGGTCCCGTTCCACCTCGCCCCGCTCCAGCTCGCGACGCCGGCGCTCGTGCAGGACCGCGTGCAGGAACAGCTCCGCGGGGGTGCCGGGCGGCGGCCCCGGCGCCACGTACGGCTCCACCTGACCGGCGAGGGCGTCGGTGAGCTGCCGCCGCGACTCGGGGGACAGCCGGGGCGCCCGGTCGAGCACCTGGCGCACCTCCAGCGCGAGTCCGTCGGGCAGGCGGCGGATGTCGGCGCCCTCCACCCAGGCCCCCAGGCCCGGCGCGAGGACGAGCGGCGTCGTCCAGCCGCGCGAGCTGCGCACCCGCACCGCGTACGTCCCGGCGAGGACGTCACCCAGCCGCTTCCCCCTCGCGTTCGACAGCGACGCCACGACCGCCACCGACCCGAACGTGAGCCACAGCTCGAACACCCCCACCAGCGCCCGCACGAACGCGTGCCGGAACCGCACCGGGCCGCCGTCGTCGCGCACCACGCGCAGACCCATCGCGAGCTTGCCCGGCGACCGGCCGCGCGACAGCGTCTCGAACGTCACCGGCCACACGACGAGCAGGGTCACCACGAGGACGACCGTGAGCGTCTGGCCCCACTGCGGGTCCAGGACGAGCTCCGAGCCCGCGACGGCCGTGCCGGTCACGAGGTAGAGCGCACCGAACGCGAGGACCAGCGTGACCACGACGTCCAGCAGCGCCCCCACCGCGCGGGACGCGAACGACGCGGGCCGGGTCTCGAGGACGACGCCCTCGCCGATGACGATTCCCTGGTCCACCGAACCTCCGCAGTCGTGGGTCGGCGGTCCCCGCTGCGGGGGCACCGCCGGTCACCCGGCCGACGGGTCACCTGTGGCAGGGTAGCGCCCGTGGACCTGGACGCCTTCAGCACCGTGCACGGACCGGAGTGGCGCCGCCTCGAGGAGCTGGTGCGCCGCCGCCGCCTCGACGGGGCGGAGGCCGACGAGATGGTTCGGCTCTACCAGGCGGTCGCGACCCATCTGTCGACGGTCCGCTCCGCCGCACCCGACCCGGTGACCGTGGCGCGCCTGTCCGACCTGCTGGCGCGCGCCCGCACCCGCATCGCCGGCGCGCACGAGCCCGGCTGGAGCGACGTCACCCGCTTCGTCGCCGTCACCGTCCCGGCCGCGCTGTACCGGATCCGCTGGTGGACGCTCGCCGTCACCCTCGCGTTCCTCGCCGTGGCCGTCGTCGTCGGGGTGCGCGTCGCCACGGACCCGGAGGCCCTGGCCGCGATGGGGACGCCGTCGGAGCAGGAGCAGTACGTCCGGCACGCCTTCGCGTCCTACTACGACCCGAAGCTGTCCTTCGCCGCGGTCGTGTGGACCAACAACGCCTGGATCGCGGCGCAGACCATCGCGCTCGGCATCACCGGGATCGGGCCGGTCTGGGTGCTGCTCAACAACGCCGTCGCGATCGGCGGGATCGGCGGCATGATGGCCGCGCACGGCGAGCTCGGGCTGTTCCTCACCCTCATCACGCCGCACGGCCTGCTCGAGCTCACCGCGATCTTCGTCGCGGGGGCCGCCGGCCTGCGGATCTTCTGGGCGTGGGTGTCCCCGGGGCCGCGACGCCGGGCCGACGCGCTGGCCACGGAGGGCCGCGCCCTGTTCACGGTCGTCGTGGGCCTCGTCGGGGCGCTTGCGCTGTCCGGCCTCGTGGAGGGGTTCGTCACCGGGTCGTCGTTGCCCTGGTGGGTGAAGATCGTCGTCGGCGCCCTGGCGCTCGCCGTGTTCCTCGCGTACTTCCTCGTGCTGGGGCGCCGCGCGGTGCGGGCGGGCGAGACGGGTGACCTCGACGCCGACCGGGCGGGGGCCGTCCTGCCGACGGCCGGCTGACCCCCGCCGGGGCGGAACTCAGAGGCGTCCGGCGGCCTTGAGCGCCAGGTAGGTGTCGGCGAGCCGCGGGGCGAGGTCGGCCGGGAGCGCCTCCACGACCTCGGCGCCGTGCTGGCGCAGGACGGTGGCCACCGCGGTGCGCTCCAGGTCGGCGCGGGCCGCCGCGGCCGCCGCGTAGACGGTCTCGGAGTCGTCGCGCTCCTGACGCATCGCCGCGACCTCGGCGTCGGCGACCGCGGCGACCACCACCTGGTGGGTGCCCGTCAGCCGGTCCACGACGGGCAGCAGCCCGGTCTCGACGGCCGCCGGGTCGAGGGAGGTGAGGAGCACCACGAGGGAGCGCTGCGACACGCGCGAGCGCACCTGTGAGACGAGGCCCGGCCAGTCGGTCTCCAGCAGGACCGGCTCGGCCGTGGACAGCGCCTCGGCCATCGCGGGCAGGAGCCGTGGGCCGGACGCGCCGGCGACCTGCGCCCGCACGGCCCGGTCGTAGGCGAGCACCTGCACCCGGTCGCCGGCCCGGTCGGCCAGCGCCCCCAGCAGCAGCGCGGCCTCGATGGAGGCCTCCAGGCGCGTGCCGCCCGTGTTGACCGAGCCGTCGTCGAGCAGCCCGATCCGGGCGGCCGACGTGCGCCCCGTGTCGAGCACGACGACGACGCGCCGGTCCCGTTCGGGACGCCAAGTGCGCACGACGACGTCGCCGCCCCGGGCGGTCGCGCGCCAGTCGATCGAGCGGACGTCGTCGCCCACGACGTACTCGCGCAGCGAGTCGAACTCGGTGCCCTCGCCGCGCACCTGTACGGCGGCCCGGCCGTCCATCTCCCGCAGCCGGGCGAGCCGGCTGGGCAGGTGCCGTCGGGACGCGAACTCGGGCAGGACCCGCAGCGTGCCGCCGACCGGCAGGGACCGCTGCCGCCCGGCGAGGCCGAGCGGCCCCACCGTGCGGACCGTCACCGGGCCGGCGGGCCGCTGCCCGCGCCGGGTGGGCAGCAGCGGCGTGCGCAGCCGCACCGCGCCACCGGGTCGCAGGTCGACGTCGTGCCGGGCCGTGCCCGTGACCGTCGCCGGATCGGTGTGGGGCGTCAGCCCGTCAGCGGTGCGGTCCACGGCGAGCGACGGCGGCCACGCGTCGCGGACCGTGCCGCGCAGCCGGCGGGCACCGGTGTGCGTGATCACGAGCGTCGACGTCGTCGGGACCCCGACACGCGCCGACGTCGGGGTCGACCGCTGGACCGCGACCTGCTGCGGGGACGCCGCCAGCACGACGTCGACGGCGCACGCCAGCACGACGAGCAGCCCCCACGCGAGGGCCGTGCCCGGGACGGGCCACAGCGCGACCGGGAGCACGCCGAGCGCCGCGAGGGCCACGGCCCGCCAGGTCACTGCCATGTCAGCGGGGGACCGGGACGGCGGCCAGCACGGTGCTCAGCACCGACTCGGCCGTCACGCCCTCCAGCTCCGCCTCGGGGCGCAGCTGCACGCGGTGGCGCAGCGCGGGGAAGGCGAGGGCCTTGACGTCGTCCGGGGTGACGAACATCCGCCCGGAGAGCCACGCCCAGGCGCGCGCGGCCGCGAGCAGCGACGTCGCGCCACGCGGGGACACGCCGAGCTGCAGGGAGGGGGACTGCCGGGTCGCGCGGCACACGTCGACGGCGTACCCGAGGACCTCGGGGGCGACCTCGACGCGCCGCACCTCCGCGCGGGCGCGGGCCAGCACGGCGGCGTCCGCGACGGCGGACACCCCGGCCGCGGCCAGGTCGCGCGGGTCGAAGCCCGCGGCGTGCCGGGCCAGCACCTCGACCTCGGCGTCCCGCTCCGGCAGGGGGAGCAGCACCTTGAGCAGGAACCGGTCGAGCTGCGCCTCGGGCAGCGGGTAGGTGCCCTCGTGCTCGACGGGGTTCTGGGTGGCGATGACCACGAACGGCTCGGGCAGCAGGCGCGGCGAGCCGTCCACCGACACCTGGCGCTCCTCCATGGCCTCCAGCAGCGACGCCTGCGTCTTGGGCGGCGTGCGGTTGATCTCGTCCGCCAGGAGCAGGTTCGTGAACACCGGGCCCTCGCGGAACGAGAACTCCGCGGTGCGTGCGTCGTAGACGAGGGAGCCGGTCACGTCACCGGGCATGAGGTCGGGCGTGAACTGGACGCGCTTGAAGTCGAGGTCCAGCGCCGCCGCGAGGGACCGCACGAGCAGCGTCTTCGCGACGCCGGGCACGCCCTCCAGCAGCACGTGGCCCGAGCAGAGCAGCGCGATGAGCAGGCTCGTCACGGCGGAGTCCTGCCCGACGACGGCCTTGCCCACCTCCGTCCGGACGGCGGCCAGCGCCCGGCGCAGCTCGAGCGACGGCTCGGGCGGGACGGTCGGCTCGGGCTCGGGCTCGGGCTCGGGCTCGGGAGCAGGGGCGGGGGCGGGCTCGTCGGGACCCGCGGAGACCCCGGTCTGCGGGGCGTCCGTCGTCGTCGTCGGGGCGTCGGCGGACTCCGGCACCGGCTCCGCGTCCGGCGTCGGCACGGGCTGGTTCTCGTCGGGGTGGGTCACGATCGGTGGACCTCGCTCTCCAGGATGTCGAGTCGGTGCGCGAGCTCGACGAGCCCGGCGTCGTCGGCGGGTGGTGGGCCGTACAGCAGGGCGTCGACCTCGACCGGGTCGTGCCCGGTGGCGCGGGCGACGGCGTCGACGAGGACCGCCGGGTCGGCGGTCCGCGGCACGCCGAGGCGACGGGCGATCCGGTCCGCCGTCGAGGCGCGCAGCGCGGCACCGCCGTGGCCGCGGGCGCGAGCCCGGCGGTACAGGCGGGCACGGCCCCGGGTCGACTCCGCGGACGGCACGACGACCGGCAGGTCCTCGCCGACCAGGCCGCCGAGCCGCCGTCCTCGCCACAGCGCGGCGACGACCGCGACCACGGCCGCCCACCCGAGCACCGCCGCGAGCCAGCGCGGCACCACGGCGGACGTGTCGGGCTCGAGGTCGCCGTCGGAGGCGGGCGGGTCGTCGATCGCCGTCAGGTCGGTGGGGTCCTGCACGAGCCAGACCAGTCGGTCGTGGGCGCCCAGCAGGTGCAGGGCCAGGGTGCCGGCGCCCTCGTCGAGCACCGTGTCGTTGCGCAGGAACGCCGGGTCGTGGACCAGGGTGACCTGGCGGCCGTCCGCGGTCACCGCGGCCAGGGCGGACGTCCCGTCGCCGTCGGTCCAGCAGGTGGTGACGTCCGGGCCGGTCGCGACGAGACCCGTGCCGAGCCGGACCGTGCCCGCGGCGACGGCGGCGGGCAGGTCGCAGCGGGGCTCGCGCACGCGGGGCGCGGTGCCCCAGTCGTCGGGCTCCACCCGGCCTCCCGTGAACGCGGCCGCGAGCTGACGGCCGGCACCGGCGAGGACGACGTCGGCGCCCGAGGCCGCGAGGGCGTCGGCCTGCTCGCGCACCATCAGCGGGGCGGGGGCCACGAGCAGCGTGGTGCCGGGACCGGCCGCGTCGATCGCGTCGGCCACGGTCGTGACGTGCTCGACCTCCACGCCCTGGTCGCCGAGGACCTGGGCGAGGGCGCGGGACCCGTCGGGCCGGCTGTTGTCGGGGTCGTACGGGATCACGGAACCGGGCGGGCGGGACACGGCCAGGACGAGCACGGTCAGCGCGAGCGCGGCGAGCCCGACGACGAACCAGGTGACGGAGCGGCGGCGGCGCGCCGCGCGGGCCCGGTCGGGGACGCGCTGCTCGGGGGTGCTGGTCCACGTCCGCGTGGGGACGTCGCTCGGCGCGCTCATGCGACCACCGCCCCGGCGGGCACCGGCCGGGACTCCTGCACCTGGGCGTCGAGGCGGCGCAGCACGGCGTCGTCCGCGGCGCTCGCGGGCAGGTGCCCGTAGCAGACGCCGTCGAACAGCGTGGCGGCGGCACGCAGCGACCCGGCGAGGTCCGGGAGCCGGTCGCCGGCCTGGCGCGCCGCCTCCACGGCGGTGCGTCCGGGCAGCTCGTCGAGGACGACCCGCTCCTCCAACTCGCGCACGACGGCGCGGAACCGCTCCAGCACGGCCGTCGTCCAGTCGTCGCGCACGGCCGCGGCGTCGGCCGCCGCGCGCATCTGGGCGGCGGTGCGCGGGTCGTCCTCGTGGACCACGATCGACGCGGCGGCGCGTCGGCGGCGCAGCCGGACGGGGCCGGCCAGCCACCACGCGAGGCCGACGACGACGGCGACGACCAGCAGGACGACCACGGCGAGCTGGCCGGTCCCGACCGCCGTCGCGTCGATCCCGTCGAAGAGCCCCTCGAGCCACTCGACCAGGCGGAGCAGCAGGGACTCGTCCTGCGCGTACTCCGGACGGGACAGCTCCCGGGCGAGCCACCGGGTCGCGGTCGGCCGGTCCGGGTCGACCGGCACCTGGGCCGCCAGCGCCGCGAGGGCCGCCGTCGCGGCCGTCACGGTGCCGGGGTCTGCGCGGCGCGCGCCGCCGCCCGGGCGAGCGTCACGTCGAGTCCCTCGCGGCGCATGCGCACGTCGGTGTAGACGAGCGCGACGACGCCGGACACGAAGACGATGACGACGAGGGTCGACACGACGCTCGCGACGATCGTCGCGAGGAGGAAGCCCCACCCGAGGGTGTCCCCGCCGTCGATCGCCATCCCGGCCAGGCTCAGCGGGTACCCGACGATCTGCCCGACGAACCCGGCGATGATGCTCGCCAGGAGGTAGGTGCCGAGCACCCGCCAGAAGTTCCCGCGGGTCAGGCGCCACGCACGGGCGATCGTGGAACCGAGCCCCGCGCCCTCGAGGACGAGCGCCGGGACGACGAGGACCAGGCGGACCGTCAGCCACAGGACCAGCGCGACCACGCCGAGCGCGATCAGGAGGCCCAGCACGACGGCGAGCGCGGCGGAGTCGGTGACGTTCGCGACGCCCGCGACGAGGAGCACGGCAGCGACGAGGACGACGGTGAACCCCACGGCCACGCCGATCGTCCGCAGGACCATCCAGCCGACGAGGAGGCCGAGGCGGGGCCGCAGGCGGGCCCACACCTCGCCCGGGGACAGCTTGCGGCCGATGACGGACTGGCTGACGGACACGGTGACGACGCCCTCGGCGATCGGCTGCGCGACCAGGAGCGTCAGGGACAGGGCGCCGGACACGGCCATGAGCTGGGCCAGCATCGCCACGTCGGGGCCGACGAGGAGCTCCATGCCCGGCTCGCCGGTGACGTCGCCGAACAGCCCGGTCAGCCACGGCACGGCGAGCTGGGCGAGGAGCGTCGCCAGGAGCGTCGCGACGGCGACGACGAGGGTGACCAGGCCGAGCACCACCGCGGGGTTGTGCCGCACCGCGCCGAACGCGCCGTCGTACACCTCGCCCAGCGAGAGCGGGCGCAGCGGCACGATGCCGGGCTTGACGGCGGCCGGCCCGTACGGCGACGGGGGGTAGGGGGACCCGGGCGGCGTCGCCGGGGCGCCCTGCGGGCCGGGGGCGCCGTAGCGGGGCTGACCGTACTGACCCTGGCCGTACTGCCCCTGACCGTACTGACCCGGCTCGGGCGCCGGCGGGCGCGGCGCATCCCCCCAGCCCGTGGGCGGGGTCGGCTGGTCGGGCGTGCTCATGCGGCCTCCCTGAGGCGCCGGGGGACGAGTGGTGACCGCCACGACCCTATCGTCTCGCCACCTGCGGACGTGCCGCGCCAGCGGGACCTGTGGAACCCCTGGCACACTGTCCGCATGAAGTCCCGTGTCCTGGTGGTCGACGACGACACAGCGCTGGCCGAGATGATCGGCATCGTCCTGGAGTCGGAGGGGTTCGAACCGAGCTTCTGCGCCGACGGCGACCAAGCCTTCGACGTGTTCCGTTCGACCCAGCCCGACCTCGTCCTCCTCGACGTGATGCTGCCCGGAAAGGACGGCATCGAGATCGCGCGTGAGATCCGCGCCGAGTCCGGCGTGCCCATCATCATGCTCACGGCCCGCACCGACACCGTCGACGTCGTGCTCGGCCTCGAGTCCGGCGCCGACGACTACGTCACCAAGCCGTTCAAGCCCAAGGAGCTCGTCGCCCGCGTGCGCGCCCGCCTGCGACGCACCGACGACCCCGGCCCCGAGCGGCTGCGCATCGGCGACGTCGAGATCGACGTCACCGGGCACGCCGTCACCCGCGAGGGGCAGCGGATCGCCCTCACGCCCCTCGAGTTCGACCTCCTCGTCGAGCTCGCGCGCAAGCCCTGGCAGGTGTTCACCCGAGAGGTGCTCCTGGAGAAGGTCTGGGGCTACCGGCACAGCGCCGACACCCGGCTCGTGAACGTCCACGTCCAGCGGCTCCGGTCCAAGATCGAGCGGGACCCGGAGAACCCCGAGGTCGTCCAGACGGTGCGTGGCGTCGGATACAAGGCCGGTGCCCCCCGCTGACCGCGCCCCGGCCGGGGACCGACGTCGCCGCGGCGTCGAGGTCGTCGACTGGGTCGTGGCCGGCGCGCGTTCCCTCGCCCGCCGCTGGCGCTCCTCCATGCAGGTGCGCGTCGTCACCTCCGCGCTCGCCCTCGGCGTGGTGGCGGTCGCGGTGCTGGGGATCTACCTGTCGTACTCGGTGCGCGACGGGCTGTTCGAGCAGCGCGTCGACCAGATCGAGAGCGAGAACGCGGCGCTGACCCAGCAGGTGCGCACGACGCTCGCCGCGTCGTCGGCCACGAGCCCCGGCGACCAGCAGTCCCTGCTGCGCGACGTGATCCTGTCGCTCGCCGCGGGCGGGTCCAGCGCCCAGGACTACTTCCTGCGGCAGGCGCCCGGGCAGGGCCTGCCGCTGGTCGACCCGGCCTCCAGCCGCGCCCTGTCCGTCGAGGACGTCGTGTCGCCCGCCCTGCGCACCGCGACGCTGGCCACCCAGGACCAGGCGCTGCAGTCCGTCCTCATCCCCGGCGCCGCCACCGACTCCGGGTTCGACGAGCCCGGCGTCGTCGTCGGCTCCACCGTCGAGGTGCCGTCCGGCGGGACCTTCGAGCTGTACGCCCTGTACTCGCTCGCCTCCCAGCAGGAGACCCTGCGGTTCGTGCAGCGCACCCTCGGCGTCGGGGCCCTCGCCATCCTCGCGATGATCGGTGTCCTCACCTGGATCGTCACGCGCCAGACCGTCGCGCCCGTGCGCCGCGCCGCGACGGCCGCCGCGCAGCTCGGCGAGGGCCGCCTCGACGTCCGCGTCCCCGGCTCCCGCGGCGACGACGAGATGGCGACACTCGCGCGCACGTTCAACGAGATGGCCGCCGGCCTGGAGGAGCAGATCGCGCGGATGGAGGAGCTCTCCGCCGCGCAGCGACGCTTCGTGTCCGACGTCTCCCACGAGCTGCGCACCCCCCTGACGACCATCCGGATGGCCGGCGAGGTCATCCACGGCGCCCGTGACGACCTCGAGCCCGCCGCCCGGCGCTCCGCCGAGCTGCTCCAGACGCAGCTCGACCGCTTCGAGGACCTCCTCACCGACCTGCTCGAGATCAGTCGGTTCGACGCCGGTGCCGCCGAGCTCGACGTCGAGCAGCGGGACCTGCGCGACGTCGTCACGGCGGTCGTCGACACGGCCGCGCCCCTGGCCGAGCGCAAGGAGGTGTTCCTCTCCGTCGCGATGCCCGAGCACCCCGTCCGCGCCGACATCGACCCCCGCCGCGTCGAGCGCATCCTGCGCAACCTCGTCGTCAACGCCGTCGAGCACGCCGAGGGCAAGCCCGTCGAGGTCACCGTCGACGGCGACGACACCGCCGTCGCCGTCGTCGTGCGCGACCACGGCGTCGGGCTCACCGTCCCGGAGCTCGCGCACGTCTTCGACCGGTTCTGGCGGGCCGACCCCGCGCGCGCCCGCACCACCGGCGGCACCGGCCTGGGCCTGGCCATCTCCCAGGAGGACGCCCGCCTGCACGCCGGCCGCCTCGAGGCGTGGGGACGACCGGGGGAGGGCGCCAGCTTCCGCCTCACCCTCCCGCGTCGTGCCGGCATCGCCCTCGGCGAGTCCCCGCTGCCGCTGCGCGGACCCTCCCGCGCCGGCGGGCAGCACGTGCCCACCGGCCAGGTCCCCGTCGTCAACCCGCCGACCGGCCCCACCCCCACCGCCATCCCCGACCTGGCGGCCGCCGAGGAGGACCACCATGACGGCAGCTGACCGCCGCCGCGCAGCGGGCGCCCTCGCCGGCGCCGCCGCCGTCGCGCTCGTGCTCGGCGCGTGCGCCTCCATGCCCGACCACGGGGCCGTCATGGAGAGCACCGTCCAGGTCGACACCGCACGCGAGATCGCGTTCAACGTCCAGGGTCCCGCCGTCGACGCCGACCCCGAGCAGCTCGTGCAGAGCTTCGTGAGCGTCGCGCAGTTCGCCCCCGCCAACGCCAGCACCGCGAACGTCGCCCGCGAGTACGTGCTGCCCAGCGCCTGGTCCGGCTGGGACCGGACGTCCCGCGTCCTCGTGCTGTCCCAGTACCCGGAGTGGGAGACGGGCGTCGTCGACGACGAGGCGACCACCGCGACCGTGACCGGCCAGGCGCAGGTCGTCGCGACCGTCGACGAGATCGGCGTCTACACCGAGCTCCCCGAGCCGAGCCCCGTGGACGTCTCCTTCGAGCTGTCCCGCGCCGCCGGCGGCCAGTGGCGCATCTCCGGCCTCGACGACGGCCTGCTCGTGCTGGCCAACTTCCTCGGCGACTCGTTCCACCGCACGACGCTCAGCTACCCGACCCCGGACCGCGAGTGGTGGGTGCCGGACGTCCGGTGGTTCCCCGAGCAGTCCTGGCGGACCGCCGCCACCCGCGAGATCCTCGCCGGGCCGCCGGCGGACCTCGCCCACTCCACCATCTCCGTCGTGCCCGACGGCACGACCCTCGCCCTGGACGCCGTGACCGTCGACGACAGCGGCGTCATCGAGGTGTCTGTGACGTCGCCGATCGGCGGCGCGTCCGCCGAGGACCGTGCGCTGCTGGTCGCCCAGCTGTCCGAGACGCTGCGGGACCGTGAGGGCCGCAGCGTCGTGCTGTCCGAGGGCACGTCGCCCCTCGCGACGCAGTCCGTCACCGAACCGTCGCGGCCGCTCACCGTCGGCGACGCGCTCGCCCTGGTCGAGGTCGACGGCGCGACCGTGCTGCGGCGGGTGGTCGGACGGGAGCTCACCGACACGGCCCAGGCGTACGTCCTCGACGGGCTCGACCCGACGGCGCTGGGCGTGGCGCCGGACGACGGCACCGTCGTCGTCCGCGACGGGACCGACCGGCTGGTGCGCGTCTCGGGGGAGGCCCCGGTCGAGCTCCTCGTCGGGGACGGCCTCGCGTCACCGAGCGTCGACCGGTTCGGGACCGTGTGGACCGCCGACAGCGCGGCCGTGCGGGCCGTGCTGCCCGACGGCGGCACGCTCGAGGTCGACGGCGACTGGACCGACGCCCGGCACGCCCGGTCGGTCGCCGTGTCCCCCGAGGGCGCGCGGATCGCGGTCGTGCTGGACGGTCCCGCCGGGCCCGAGACTTGGGTCGCCGCCGTCCAGCGCGACGCCGACGACGCCCCGACCGGGCTGTCCGAGGCGGTCCGTGTCGGCGCGCCCGTCGCCGGTGTCACCTCGGCCGCCTGGTTCGAGGAGTCGACGCTCCTCCTGCTCGGGCGCGACCCCGACGGCGCCGACGCCCTCTACCTCGCCGGGATCGGCGGGCTCGCCGGCGCCGGCGGCGGTGAGTCCCGCCAGTACACCGCGCCCACCGGGGTGACCCAGGTGACGTCCGGTGTGGGCGGGGGCAGCCCGCCCCTGGTCGTCGACGCCGACGGGACGCTCCAGGTCCGCCAGAGCGCGGCCCTCTGGCCCTCCGTGTCCGAGGACGTCGTCGCGGTCACCTACCCGGGCTGAGGCGCCCGGGCGCCCGTCCACCGACGGCCGGGACGCACCGCCGTCCACCGATCCTGCCCGCGTACCGCGTCGACCGGGCGGCGGTCGGGGAGCATCGGCACGTGCTCACCCGGCTCGCGCGGCTCGTCGTCCCCGTGGCCTGCCCCGCGTGCGGCGTCCCCGACGTCCCGTGGTGCGGACCCTGCACCGCGCCCCTGCGCGCCCGCCCCCGCCGCGTCGAGGCCGGCGCCGCCCGCCTCGACCGCCTCGACGGTGTGCCACCCCTGCCGACCTGGGCCGTCGCCGACTGCACCGGACCCGTGCGCGACCTCGTCGTCGCCTGGAAGGACCGCGAGCGCGCCGACCTCGACCCCCTGCTCGCCGGCGCCGTCGAACGGGCCGCCCGGGACGCGGGCGCCGCGCTGCGGGACCTCGCCGCCGGACGCACCGTCGCCGTCGTCGCCGCGCCGTCAGGCCGACTCGCCCGGCACCGCCGCGGCCGGGAACCGGTCGCCGTCCTCGCACGGGCCGCCGCCCGCGGCCTGCGCGCCGCCGGCGTCGACGCCCACGTCGTGCGGGCGCTGCGCCGCCGCGGCCGGGTCCGCGACCAGGTCGGGCTCGGGGCCCGCGACCGCGCCCGCAACCTCGCGGGCTCCGTCGTCGCCGCACCCCGCGCCGTGCGGCCCGGCGACCTGCACGTCCTCGTCGACGACGTCCTCACCACCGGCGCGACCCTCGCCGCCGCGGAGCGGGCCCTGGACGCCGCCGGAGCGGTCGTCGCGGCCGCCGTCGTGCTCGCCGCGACCCCTCCGCCCGGGGTCGTCACCAATTCTCCGCAGCGAGTTCGACCACCCGAGTTCACCCCGGGGACACCTTCGGGATAGCCTGGGAACCCGACGACGCCGGGACCCGCGAGGGGCCCGTCGTCGCAACCCACGAGCGGGTCGGACCCAGGTTCCGGCGACCGGGAGGTGGTGCTCTCACTGGCACCGCTCACGGTGCCCAGACCAGGAGCAAACCGGCCGCCGCGGGATGCGACGGCCACTGAACGAAGTGGAGCGACACGATGGAGATCGCCGTCGTCGGCAGGCACACGGAGGTGACGGACAGGTTCCGTCGCCACGTCGAGGACAAGCTCGCCAAGGTCACCCAGCTCGCGCCGCACGCGCGCCGCGTGGACGTCGAGGTCACGCACGAGAAGAACCCGAAGCTCGCGAACGTGAGCGAACGGGTGGAGCTGACCGTCCGGTCGAAGGGACCCGTGATCCGCGCCGAAGCGGCCGCGGACGACCGGTTCGGCGCGCTGGACCTCGCCCTGGACAAGCTGAACGAGCGGCTCCGCCGCTCCCGTGACCGCCGCAAGGACCACCGCCGTCGAGGTGAGGACGTCGTCCCCGCCGTCGACGTCCGTCCGTACGACGGCAGCGCCGAGGCGCAGCCGGAACCCGAACCGGCGACCCTCAGCGAACCCGGCGACGCCGTCGAGCACCAGCTCGGCGACTCACCCGTCCTCATCCGGCAGAAGCTCCACCGGGGCGAGCCGATGACGACGGACGAGGCGGTCGAGCGCATGGAGCTCGTCGGCCACGACTTCTTCCTCTACATCGACAAGGAGTCCGCCCGGCCCGCCGCCGTCTACCGGCGTCGCGGCTGGACGTACGGCGTCATCGAGCTGGACACCACGTGCAGCGCCACCGCACCGGTGACCGAGCTGACGTAGTCCACGCACCAGCACCTCGCACCACCTGAACGCCGGGCCCCGTCCCGACCCGCCGCGCACCTCCCGTGCCGGCCCGTCGGGACGGGGCCCGGCGTCGTGCCGTCCCCGCGACTCAGCGCAGCCTCCCGCGGCTCGGCGGAGCGTGCGCTGACTCGCGTGACGCTGCGCTGACTCGGCGGAGGGTGTGCTGAGTCGCGGGGGCCGGCGCTGAGTCGCGCGACCCGGCGATACGACCCCCCGGACAGCAGGGCCCGCGTGATCGCCAGGTGACGACAGGACGGTGTCGGTGGCGTCCGGCAGGGTGGGGGCATGCTGACGATGTCCCGGTCCCAGGCCCGGCGGGTGGCGCTGCGCGCGCAGGGGTTGGATCGCGCCCGGCCGACCGGACCGGTGACGATGCGACGGCTCACGACGACGGTCGACAGGGTGAACCTGCTGCAGATCGACTCGGTGAACGTGCTGGCCCGGGCGCACCTGGTGCCGCTGTACTCCCGGCTCGGCCCCTACGACACGGCGCTCCTCGACCGGGCGGCCGGGGTCGCGCCGCGGCGGCTGGTCGAGACGTGGGCGCACGTCGCGTCCTACGTGCCGGCGTCGACGTACCCCCTGCTGGAGTGGCGGCGGCGCGCGTTCGAGCGGGAGGCGTGGCGGGCCATCGCGAACGCGGCCGAGCGGCGCGCGGAGCTGGACCTGGTGCGCTCCCTGGTCGCGGAGCGGGGCCCGGTGACGGCGGCGCAGATCCACGACGAGCTCCTGTCCTCGGGCCGGACGCAGCCGCGCGAGCGGATCGAGTGGGGCTGGAACTGGACGACGGCGAAGCTCTGCCTGGAGCACCTGTTCTTCACGGGCGAGGTGCTGTCCTCGTCGCGCAACGCGGCGTTCGAGCGGCGCTACGACCTCGCGGAGCGGGTGCTGCCGCCCGCCGTGCGCGCGGCCGCGCCGGTGCCGGAGGACGACGCGGTGCGCCGACTCCTGGAGCTCGGTGCCCGGGCGCACGGTGTGGGCACGGCCCGCTGCTTCCGGGACTACTTCCGGCTGCGGGGCCCGGCGGCCTCGCGGGCGCTCGCGGACCTCGTGGAGGACGGCGTCCTGCTGCCCGTCGCGGTCGAGGGCTGGGGTGAGCCGACGTACCTGCACCGGGACGCCGTCGTCCCACGGCGTGCGACGGGTGTCGCGCTGCTCAGCCCGTTCGACCCGCTGGTGTGGGAGCGGCGGCGGCTCGAGTCGCTGTTCGACGCCTACTACCGGATCGAGATCTACGTGCCGGCGGCGAAGCGGCAGCTCGGCTACTACGTGCTGCCGTTCCTCGAGGGCGAGGAGCTCACCGCGATGGTCGACCTCAAGGCGGACCGGGCCGGTGGCGTGCTGCGCGTGGTGGCGGCGCACCGGACCGCGGTGACGGGCGCGACGACGGCGGACCGGCTGGCCGCGGAGCTGCGGCTCCTCGCGGGTTGGCTCGGGCTCGACGAGGTGGACGTGGCGCAGGGCGACCTCGCGGCGGACCTCCGTGGTGCCCTGGCGGCGGCGCAGGGCGTTCCCGGGTAGCGGCGGCCGACCGCCCGGGTGCGCGGTGGCGGGCCCGGCCTGCGGACGGCGACGGGGGAGCGGCGCCCGCCGACCGTAGGATCGGCCCCGGGAGGTGGGCATGGAGGTCGTGGCGCTCTACGTCGGGGTGGCGTTCGTCGCGGGGGTGCTGGCGTCGTTCGTCAAGCTCCCTCCGCTGGTCGGGTTCCTCGCGGCGGGTTTCGCGCTCGGGGCGGTGCACGCGCCCGAGATGCCGGGTCTCGCGGTCGTGGCGGAGATCGGCGTCGCGCTGCTGCTCTTCACCATCGGTCTGAAGCTGGACGTCCGGACGCTGGTGCGGCCGGAGGTCTGGCTGACGTCGGCCACTCACATGGTGGTCACCGTCGTGCTGACGGCCGGTGCGCTCGCCCTGGCGGGCCTGGTGGGCGTCGCCCTGGTGAGCGGTCAGTCGCTCGGGACGTTGGCGCTGGTGGGGCTGGCGCTGTCGTTCTCGTCGACGGTGTTCGTGGTGAAGGTGCTGGAGGACCGGTCCGACGCGACGAGCCTGTACGGGCGGGTCGCGATCGGCATCCTGGTCGTCCAGGACCTCGTCGCGGTGGTCTTCCTCGCCGTCGCGGAGGGCGAACCGCCGAGCCCGTGGGCGGTCGCGCTGCTGCTGCTGATCCCGGGCCGGCGGGTGCTGCACGCGCTGTGGGACCGGGTGGGGCACGGCGAGCTGCAGGCCCTGTTCGGGGTGGCGGTCGCGCTCGTGCCGGGCTTCTTCCTGTTCGAGCTCCTGGGGCTGCGGGGCGACCTCGGCGCGCTGGTCATGGGTGCGCTGCTGGCGTCCCACCCGCAGGCGGGCGAGATGTCGCGGTCGCTCATGACGTTCAAGGACCTCATGCTCGTCGCGTTCTTCCTGGAGATCGGGTTGCACGGGACGCCGCAGGGCCAGCACCTGGCGATGGCGGCGGGACTGCTGCTGCTGCTCCCCGTCCAGGTGGCGGTGTTCGCGGTGGTGCTGTGGCTGCTGCGGCTGCGCCGCCGGACGTCCTTCCTGTCGGGTCTGGTGCTGGGCAACTACTCCGAGTTCGGCATCATCGTGGTCGCCGTGGGCGCGGAGGCGGGGCTGCTCGGCGAGGACTGGGTGGTGGTGGTCTCGCTGGCCGTCGCGGCGAGCTTCGCGATCTCCGCGATGGTGAACCGGCGCGGCGTCGAGCTCGCGACCCGGCTCACGGGTCTGCTGCCCGCCCGCGACCCGTCGCGTCTGCACCCGGACGACCGGCTGGTCGACGTGGGAGACGCGGACGTCCTCGTGCTGGGCCTGGGTCGGGTCGGGTCGGCGACGTGCGCGAAGCTGCGCGACGAGTACGGGCTGCGCGCGATCGGCGTGGAGCACGACGTGGCGCGCGTCGTGGCGGCCCGGGACGAGGGGTTCGACGTGGTGCGCGCCGACGCCACGGACCTGGAGTTCTGGGCGCGGGTGAAACGGGCGGGTCACGTCCGCCTCGCCGTGCTGGCGATGCCGTTCCACAACGCGAACCTCATCGCCCTGTCCCGGCTGCAGGACGCCGGGTTCGAGGGGCACGTCGCGGCGATCGCGCGGTACGACGACGACGCGGCCGAGCTGCGTCGGCACGGCGCGCACGCCGTGTACCACCTGTACGGGGCGGCCGGCGCGGAGCTCGCCGACCGCGCCGCGGAGGTGCTGAGCTCGGGTCGCTGACCTGCGAGGTCGGGTGCCGGGTGTTCGTCGGCCGCGAAACCCGGTCCCGAGCCCGCCGGGCAGGGGAATAGGATGGCGGACGGTGCGACGAGGACGACGGCGGATCAGCCGGGTCCACGTGCTGCCAGCGAACGGGCCCGGGCCGACCGGGCACCACCGACACGGGAGAACTGCGTGCCTGCGATCCTCGAGAAGATCCTCCGCATCGGCGAGGGCCGGATTCTCAAGAAGCTCAACGGATACGCCGAGCAGGTCAACGGCCTGGAGGCGAGCTTCACCGAGCTCAGCGACGCCGAGCTGCAGGAGGAGACCGCGCGTTTCAAGGAGCGCCTCGAGCACGGCGCGACGCTCGACGAGCTGCTCCCCGAGGCGTTCGCCACGGTGCGCGAGGCGGCCCGCCGGACCCTCGGCCACCGTCACTTCGACGTGCAGCTCATGGGCGGCGCGGCGCTCCACCTCGGCAACATCGCCGAGATGCGCACCGGTGAGGGCAAGACGCTGGTGGCGACGACCGCGGCGTACCTCAACGCGCTGACCGGCAAGGGCGTGCACGTCGTCACCACCAACGACTTCCTCGCCAAGTACCAGGGCGAGCTGATGGGCCGCGTGTTCCGGTTCCTCGGCCTGACGACCGGCATCATCGTGTCGGGGCAGAACCCGGAGGAGCGTCGCCGGCAGTACGCCGCCGACATCACGTACGGCACGAACAACGAGTTCGGCTTCGACTACCTGCGCGACAACATGGCGTGGTCGCCGGACGACCTGGTGCAGCGCGGCCACCACTTCGCGATCATCGACGAGGTCGACTCGATCCTCATCGACGAGGCGCGCACGCCGCTGATCATCTCCGGCCCGTCGTCCGGCGACGCGAACCGCTGGTACGTGGAGTTCGCGAAGGTCGTCAAGCGCCTGTCCCGCGAGGACGACTACGAGGTCGACGAGAAGAAGCGGACCGTCGGCGTGCTGGAGCCGGGCATCGCGAAGGTCGAGGACTACCTCGGCATCGACAACCTGTACGAGTCGCTGAACACGCCGCTCATCGGGTTCCTCAACAACGCGATCAAGGCCAAGGAGCTGTTCAAGCGCGACAAGGACTACGTCGTGATGAACGGCGAGGTCATGATCGTCGACGAGCACACCGGCCGTATCCTCGCGGGCCGCCGCTACAACGAGGGCATGCACCAGGCCATCGAGGCCAAGGAGGGCGTGCAGATCAAGGCGGAGAACCAGACGCTCGCCACGATCACGCTGCAGAACTACTTCCGTCTCTACGAGAAGATCTCCGGGATGACCGGTACCGCGGAGACCGAGGCCGCGGAGTTCCAGGGCACCTACAAGCTGGGCGTCGTGCCGATCCCGACGAACCGGCCGATGGTCCGCATCGACCAGCCCGACCTGGTGTACAAGAACGAGGACGGCAAGTTCGACGCGGTCGTCGCGGACATCGTCGAGCGGCACGCCAAGGGGCAGCCGGTTCTCGTCGGTACGACGAGCGTCGAGAAGTCCGAGCTGCTGTCGAAGCTCCTCAAGCGGGCGGGTGTCCCGCACGACGTCCTCAACGCCAAGGAGCACGAGCGCGAGGCCGCGATCATCGCGCAGGCCGGCCGCAAGGGCGCCGTCACCGTGGCGACCAACATGGCCGGTCGCGGTACCGACATCATGCTGGGCGGCAACGCCGAGTTCATCGCGGTGGCCGAGATGGCGGCCCGCGGCTTCGACTCGACGGAGGACCCGGAGGCCTACGAGGCCGCATGGCCCGAGGTGCTGTCGAAGGCCGAGGAGTCGGTCGCGTCCGAGCACGTCGAGGTCGTCGAGCTCGGCGGCCTGTACGTGCTGGGCACGGAGCGCCACGAGTCCCGCCGCATCGACAACCAGCTCCGCGGTCGTTCCGGCCGTCAGGGCGACCCGGGCGAGTCCCGGTTCTACCTGTCGATGCAGGACGACCTCATGCGCCTGTTCAACTCGGGCCTGGCGGAGACCATGATGTCCCGCGCCGGGTTCCCCGACGACATGCCGCTCGAGTCGAAGATGGTGACCCGCGGCATCCAGAGCGCGCAGTCGCAGGTCGAGGCCCGCAACTTCGAGATCCGCAAGAACGTCCTCAAGTACGACGACGTCCTGTCGCGCCAGCGCACCGTCATCTACGACGAGCGACGCCGCGTCCTGGAGGGCGAGGACCTGCAGGAGCAGGTGCAGCACTTCCTCACGGACGTGGTGACGGCGTACGTCGAGGGCGCGGCGGACGACGGCTCGGCCGAGGGCTGGGACCTCGACGGCCTGTGGACGGCGCTGCGGTCGGTGTTCCCCGTGTCGATCACGGTGGACGAGGTCGTCGCCGAAGCCGGCGGTCGGGACCGCCTGACCAAGGACGGGCTGCTCGAGGAGCTGCTGTCCGACGCGCGCGTCGCCTACCAGGGGCGCGAGGACGAGCTGGGCTCCGCAGCGATGCGCCAGCTGGAGCGCCGGGTCGTGCTGTCCGTGCTGGACCGCAAGTGGCGCGAGCACCTCTACGAGATGGACTACCTCAAGGAGGGCATCGGCCTGCGCGCGATGGCGCAGCGCGACCCGCTCATCGAGTACCAGCGCGAGGGCTACCAGCTCTTCCAGGCGATGACCGAGGCCATCAAGGAGGAGTCGGTCGGCTACCTGTTCAACCTCGAGGTGCAGGTCAAGGGTGCCGAGGGTGCCGAGCCCGGTGCGCCGGCGGTGACGGCGGCCTCCGCCGCGGCCGTCGCGACGTCGGCCGCCGCCCGCTCCATCGTCCCGGCGGCGAGCCCCGCGCAGGCCGTCCCGGTCGAGCAGGCGCCCGCCGAGCCGGCCGCGGAGCCGCAGCCCGAGGTCCCCGCCGCGTTCGGGGGCCCCGAGGAGCCCGTGCTCGTGGCCAAGGGCCTGGACGCCCCGCGCCCGCCGCAGAACCTCCAGTACACGGCGCCGAGCGAGGACGGGTCGACGACCCGCACCGCCGACGGTCGCGCCGCCCGCCGTGCGCTGCACGGTGAGGCGTCGGCGCCGGCGTCGGACGGCCGCACCTTCCCGGGCACGCCGCGCAACGCGCAGTGCCCCTGCGGGTCCGGCAAGAAGTACAAGGTCTGCCACGGCGTGAACGAGTAGTCCTCAGCCGAGCTCGAGCACGACCACCCGCCACTGGCCGCGGTGCGCCTCCAGGCGCACCGCGGCCGCGCGCACTCTGCCGTCGTCGTCCAGCACGACCGACGCCTCCGCGGTGCCCGCGCCGAGGCGGAGCATCCGCACGCGCCGGACGGTGACGGGGGTGCCCCGGCGCTGTGACGGTCGGGCGCTCCGTGCCGCCCGGACGAGCCGTGCGCGCTCCACCAGGTGGTCGAGCACGGCCGGCGCCACCCAGCGTGCGACGTGCGTCGCGGGTCGCTCGTCCCGCAGCACCTCGACGGCCGCGCGCACGACCGAGCAGCACAGGGCCGTCGGGTCGCCGGGCTCCGGCGCCGGTGCGCTCGGTCCCGGTTCCGCGAGCCGTCCCGGCAGCGGTGCGGCTGCGACCGCGGGAGCGCCGACACGGACCCGGCGCACGGGTCCGGGACGCCGGGGTCCGGCCGGGGGCTCCGCCGGGCGACGTCGGGTCGGCGGCGCGGTGACGCGCAGCGGACGGACGGCGGGGGCGGGCGAGATCGCGGTGCTGGTCATGACGTTCCCTTCACGGGCGGGACGGAGCGGCTGGGTCGGGCGTGGGGCGCGCCGCGACGGACGTCGGGTCGCGACGGCCGGGGCGGCACGGGGGCGGGCGGCGAGCCTCAGGGGGCGCGGAGCACCTGACCGGGCAGGACGACGTCGGGGTCGTCGCCCACGACGTCACGGTTGGCGTCGTGCCAGCGCAGCATCGCGCGCAGCACGTCTCCGTCCGTGGCGTCCGCCGGCAGGTGCCGGGCGGCGATGTCCCACAGGGTGTCGCCGCGGACGACCACGACCTCGGCGTCGTCGCCGGGGGCGGCCGCTCGGCGGTCCCGCGTCGTGGCGGGGGCGCCGGCGGTGCCGTCGGCCTGCTCGACCGGGGCGGTGGTCCGACGGGTGGTCTCCTGCTCGGGTCCCGGTCCGGGACCCTGCGTGCCGGCTCCGGCCGGGCTCGGCCCCGCGGTGCCGGCGTCCGGCGCCGCGCCCCCGTGCTCCTCGGTCGTGGTGGCGGCGCCGGATCCCGGCGAGGAACCCGGACCGGGGTCCGCGGCGGTCGCGCGGTCCCCGGGCGTCGGGGCGGTGCTCGTGGCGGCGCTCGGTCCGCCCGGTTCGGACGACGGCGTGCCGGACGGGTCGGCGGCGGGGAGCGGTGCCGTGGTGGGCGCGTCGACCGCCGCGGTCACGGCCGGGGCCGAGCCCTGCGGAGCGGCCGTGGTGGTCCCGTCGGTGCCGGGCTGCCCGGGCCCGGGGTACGACGGGGCGGGCGTGTCCTCGGTCGCGGTGGGCTGCCACCCGAGGTCGAGGACGACCGCGGGTGCCGGGGTGGGGGGTGCGTCGGCGGCGGTCGCGGCGACGGGGGTGAGGGCGAGCCCCGCGCCGACGCCGACGCCGACCGCCGACCGGGCGAGCCGCCGGACCAGGGCGGGGGTCCAGCGACCCAGCGCGGCGTCCACCCGTTCCCCGGCCCGGCGGCCACGGACGAGCAGGGCGCACAGGAGGGCGACGAGGGTCCCGGCCAGCATCCACCCGGCGACGGCGGCGCCCAGGCCGAGCACGACGAGCTCCACCCAGCCGTCGACGGTCACGAGCCGCGGGTCCTGGACGGCGGCCGGCAGCGTGCTGCGGAGCCGCACGCCGACGAGGGTGAGCGTCGTGGCGGCGAGGCCGGCGAGCCCGAGCAGCGCGGCGGCGCTGGACGTGCGGCGGGACGGGCGCGGGGCGGTCATGGCAACCTCCGTCGGATGAGCCTTGATGATGCTGGTTGATATCATTTGGTGCTGTTGGATGCTGGATATCAAAGCGCAGGTTGGCGTCGCTGTCCAGCAGAAGGGCATCCTGGGCGCCTGGCCGGCCGACGGGAGGAGCAGGCATGACCTCGGGTGCGAGGTGGGCGGCGCTGTTCGCCGACCTGGAGGCGCAGCTCGACGCCGCCGCGGCGGCGGAGCGGGACGGGACGGTCGCGGAGCTGACGCGCGCCGAGCAGGCGTCCGTCCCGCTCGCCGACCGGCTGCGGGCCGCCCTGGGCCGACCGGTCCGGGTGGAGTTGCGGGACGGGGACGTCGTCGACGGCCGGCTCGCCCATGTCGCGGACGCGTGGTTCCAGGTCGACGCCCGGACCTCCCCGCACGGCGTGCAGCACCTCGTGCCGACGTCCGCCGTCGCGTCGCTGGCGGGGATCGGCCCCCAGGCCAGGCCGTCCACGAGCAGGACCGACGGCCTCGGTCTGGGGACGGCGCTCCGCGCGCTCCAGCGCGACCGCGCCCGGGTGCTGGTCCGGACGACGGCGGGCACGCTCGTCGGCCGGATCGACCGGGTCGGGCAGGACCACCTCGACCTCACGACCGCCGACGGTGCGCCGGGGACCGCGCGGCTGGTGCCCTTCGCCGCGCTGCTGCGCGTCAGCGAGGGCTGATCAGGTCACAGCTCGCCGGACGCGATCCGCTCCCGGGTGCGCGAGTACTGCTGCTCGATGTACTCCTCGAGCTTGGCTGCCTCGACCCGCCAGACCTTCTTGGGGCCCACCTGGATGGCGGGGAGCTCGCCGGAGCGCACGAGGGAGTACGCCTGGGCGGCGGAGATGTTGAGCATCTCCTGGACGTCGGCGAGGGAGAGGAATCGGCTGCCCATGTCGTCCATGGTGGCACACGACAACGTTTGAAGCCGTTTGTCCACAGGTGATGCTCGTTGACTTCGCCGAGCGTGGTCCGTCCCGGATCATGGATGGCGGTGTCCGGTGCGGTCGTCACGTCGCTAGCCTGCGACGCGACCACGACGGACCTCCCGACTCCCGGACCCGCCGACGGCGTCCGGCCGATCCGAAGGACAGCCCGTGAGCGACGAAGCACTGCCGGCACCCTCCGCACCACGACTGCGTCGCCCCACCTGGCGCGACCCGCGGCTCGTCGTCGGGCTCCTCCTCGTGGCGGCCTCGGTCGCCCTGGGCGCGTGGGTCGTGTCCGGCGCGGACCGCACCGTGCCGGTGTACGCCGCGGCGGGCACCCTGACCCCGGGCGAGCCTGTCGGACCGGACAGCCTCCGGGTCGTGGACGTGAACCTGGGCGACCAGCAGGACGCCTACCTGCTCGCCGAGGCCGGGCTGCCCGAGGGCCGGGTCGCCCTGCGCGTCGTCGACGAGGGCGAGCTCGTGGCCGCGTCCGCGCTGGGCGACGCGGCCGCCGTCGACGTCCGGTCCGTCGCCGTACCGGTGGACTCCGGCCTGTCCGAGCGGATCCACCCCGGCGCCGCCGTCGACCTCTGGTTCGTCCCGGCGCCCGGCCGCGACGGCGACGCGGCCGACCCCGCACCGGTCGTCTCCGACGTGGTGGTGGAGCAGGTCGACGTGGCCGAGAGCGGCCTCGTGGTGTCCGACCAGGGCACGCTGCACGTCCTGGTGCGGGACGTCGACCTGCCGGCGGTCCTCGCGGCCCTCGGCGCCGACGGGTCCGTGGCCGTCGTGCCGGTGGCGAGCTGATGACGCCCGCCGTGACGGTGCTGTGCGCCGTCCAGGGACCCACCGAGACCGACGTCGTCCTCGCGCTGGGCGCCCCCGGTGCCGGGACCACGGTCACGCGCCGCTGCGGCGACCTCGCCGAGCTGCTCGCCGCGGCGGCGGCGGGCACCGGGACGGTCGCGGTGGTGTCGGCCGAGCTGTCCGGCCTGGACCGGGACGCCGTGGCGCGGTTGCACGCGGCCGGCACGCGGGTCGTGGCGCTCGCCGACGACGGCCCCGTCGAACGGCTCCTCGCCCTCGGGGTGGAGGCCGTGGTGGCCGGGCCCGACGACCCCCGGCTCCTGGACGCCGTCCGGGACACCGCCCCGATCCGCGACCCGCTCGCGACCGCGGAGCACGACCTGTCCGAGCTGACCTCGCCCTCCGGTCCGGTGCGGGACGGCCGCGTCGTGGCGGTCTGGGGGCCGGTGGGGGCACCGGGCCGCACGACCACCGCCGTCGAGCTGGCGGCCGAGCTCGCGGGGCTGGGGTCGGCGGGACGGCGACGCCGCCGCGGCGAGCGGGGTCACGTCCCGGCCGAGCAGCCGGTCCTGCTGGTCGACGCCGACACGTACGGCGCGTGCCTGGCGGCGCGCCTGGGGCTGCTCGACGACGCCCCCGGCCTGGCGGCGGCCGCGCGGGTCGCCGGGCGCGGGGACCTCGACGCGGTCACGCTCGCCCGCCTCGCCCCCGTGGTGGCGGGTCGCCTGCGGGTCCTCACCGGGATCACGCGGGCCGCGCGGTGGCCGGAGCTGTCGGCCGGCGCGGTCGAGGCGGTGCTCGCCACGGCCCGCCGCGTGGCGGACTGGACGGTCGTGGACTGCGGACCGCTCGTCGAGGCGGACGAGCTGCTCATGTACGACACGCACGCGCCGCAGCGCAACGGTGCGACGCTGGCCGCGCTCCAGGCGGCGGACGTCGTCGTCGTGGTGGGTGCCGCCGACCCGATCGGGGTGCAGCGGCTGGTGCGGGCCCTGGAGGACCTGGCCGACGTCCCGGTCCCGGTGACCCCGGAGCGGGTGGTGGTCGCCAACCGCGTCCGGTCCTCCGCGGTGGGTCCGGACCCGGCCCGCGCCGTGGGCGACGCGCTGGCGCGGTACGCGGGGGTCGAGGTGCTGCACACGGTCCCGGACGACCCGGCGGCCCTCGACGCCTGCGTGCTCGCGGGCCGGACGCTCGCGGAGCAGGCCCCGGCGTCGGCGGCCCGGGCCGGGTTCGCGGGGCTGGCGGCGTCCCTGCGGTCGGCGGTGGCCGCGCCCGTCGCCTGACGACCCCGGCGGGTCCGTCGCGCGGCCCGCGCGGGTCCCGGCCCACCTGCGGGTCGAGGACGGTCGGGCGCCCGGCACGGGCACACTGGTGCCATGCGCATCTACGTGCCCGTGACGCTCGAGGAGCTCGCCACCGCCGTCGTCTCCCGGAACGCCACCCGCTGGGACCTGGGGGCGCGGCCCGCCCACGCGGTGACCGCCGCGCTCGTGGCGGCGCTGCCGGACGAGGACACCGAGGGGCACGAGTACGCGGCGTTCCTCATGGCGGCCGACGACTCGCTGGCCCTGGTGGCCGCGGGCGACGGGGCGCCGCTGCGGGTCGTGCTGTCCCTCGACGTGCCGGACGACGCGGTCGAGGTCGGCGGCCCGACGGACGGGGCGCCGTCGGGTGTGACCGTGACCCGGGACCTGCCGGGGGTGCGGGTCGAGGCGGTGCACGCGGACGAGCCGGAGGCCGCGGCGGACGTCCTCGCCGTCCTCGCGGCGGTGGACGCCGACGACGACGAGGCGCTGGGCGAGGCCGTCGAGCGCGTCACGGACCGCGACCTGCTCTGGTACGACCCGAGCGAGGTCCACGCCGTCCCGCGTCCCTGAGCAGGCACCCGGCGGGATCCGCGGGCCGGCTCAGCCCAGGTAGACGAGCGTCTGGTCGTGCAGCAGGCCGTTGGTGGCCAGCGCGTTGCCGCCCCACGGGCCGTGCTCGCCGTCGAGCGACGTGAAGCGGCCGCCGGCCTCGGTGACGATCGGCACGAGGGCGGCCATGTCGTACAGCTCCAGCTCGGGCTCGGCCGCGATGTCCGCGGCGCCCTCGGCGACCAGCATGTACGACCAGAAGTCGCCGTAGCCGCGGGTGCGCCAGCACTCGCGGGTGAGGTCGAGGAAGCCGTTGAGCTTGTCGCGCTCCTCCCACCCGCTCAGCGACGAGTAGGCGAACGACGCGTCCGCGAGGGTGGACACGCCCGACACGTGCATGCGGGACGCCGCCGCGATGGACTTGCCCGTCCAGGCCCCCGACCCCTTCGCGGCCCACCAGCGTCGGCCCAGCGCCGGGGCGGACACCAGGCCCATGACGACCTCGTCGCCGTCGGCCAGCGCGATGAGGGTGGCCCAGACGGGGACGCCGCGCACGAAGTTCTTCGTGCCGTCGATGGGGTCGATGATCCAGCGGCGCGACCCCGTGCCCGCCTCGCCGAACTCCTCGCCGACGATGGCGTCGCGCGTGCGGGCGCGGGCGAGCTGCGCGCGGATGAACTCCTCCGCGCCGCGGTCGGCGTCCGACACCGGGGTGTGGTCCGGCTTCGTCTCCACGTGCAGGTCGAGCGCCCGGAACCGCGACATCGTCAGGGAGTCGACCTGGTCCGCGATGACGTGCGCCAGGCGCAGGTCGTCCTCGTACGTGCGCCCGTGCCCCTGCGGGCTGGAGGTCTGCTGAAAGGTGGCCACGGTCACACGGTAGCGGTCCGCGACCTCAGCAGGCGGCGGAACGACGCGAGGCGGACCGTGCGTGTCGCCCGGGTCTCGTCGTCGGCGGCGGCCTCGACCCACTCGTCGAGCGCGCAGTCGGGGGCGTCCGCGGCGTGCGTGCACCCGCGCGGGCACTCCTGCGCGGCGGCGTCGAGGTCCTCGAAGGCGTGCAGCAGCCGGTCCGTCTCGACGTGCGCCAGGCCGAACGAGCGCACGCCGGGCGTGTCCACGACCCAGCCGTCGTGCTCGGGGGTGCCGGGGGAGCGGGGCAGCCGCAGCGCGACCGCGGAGGTGGACGTGTGCCGGCCGCGGCCGGTGACGTCGTTGACGACGCCGGTGGCCCGCCGGGCGTCGGGCACGAGCGCGTTGATGAGGGTCGACTTGCCGACGCCGGAGTGCCCGACGAGCACCGAGGTGCGCTCCAGCAGGTGGCCGCGGACCTCCTCCACGCTGGTCGGGTCGTCGCGGCGGGTGACCACCACCTCGACGCCGAGCGGCTCGTAGAGGTCGCGCAGCTCGTCGGGGGAGGCGAGGTCGGCCTTGGTGAGGCAGAGCAGCACGTCCATCCCGGCGTCGTAGGCCGCCACGACGCAGCGGTCGATCATGCCCGTGCGGGGCTCGGGCTGGGCGAGCGCGGTGACGACGACGAGCTGGTCGGCGTTGGCGACGACGATCCGCTCGTACGGGTCGGTGTCGTCGGCGGTGCGGCGCAGCACCGAGGTGCGGTCCTGGACGCGGACGATGCGCGCCAGCGTGCCCTCGTCGCCGGTGGTGTCCCCGACGACGTCGACGCGGTCCCCGACGACGGTGCGGGTCCGCCCGAGCTCGCGCGCCTTCATGGCGAGGATCTCGCGCTCGTCCGGTCCGCCGTCGTCGATCACGAGGGTGTACCGGCCGCGGTCGACCCCGGTGACCATCGCGGGCACGGCGTCGGCGTGCTCGGGGCGCTGCTTGGTGCGCGGCCGGGACCCGTGCTTGGAGGGCCGCGCGAAGCGCGCGTGCTCGTCGCGGTCCCGGGCCATCAGGCCCGGCCCTCGCCGCCGGACGCGAGCATCCGCGTCCACAGGAGGTCGAAGCCGGGCAGGGTCTTGGCGGTGGTCGCGACGTCCTCCACCTGCACGCCGGGCACGCGCAGCCCGATGATCGCGCCGGCGTGGGCCATGCGGTGGTCGGCATAGGTGCGGAACGTCGCGCCGTGCAGGGGGCGCGGGGTGATGACGAGCCCGTCGCGCGTCTCCTCGCACCGCCCGCCGAGGCGGGTGATCTCGGTGGCGAGCGCCGCCAGGCGGTCGGTCTCGTGCCCGCGCAGGTGCGCGATGCCGCGCAGCCGGCTGGGGGAGTCGGCGAGCGCGGCCAATGCCGCGAACGCGGGGGCGAGCTCGCCGCCGGCGTGCAGGTCGACGTCGATGCCGTGGATCTCACCGGTCCCGGTGACCGACAGGACGTCGCCGTCGAGCGAGACGGTGCCGCCCATGCGTTCCAGCAGCCCCGGCACCATCGCGCCGGGCTGCGTGGTCTCGGCGGGCCAGCCCGCGACCCGCACGGTCCCGCCGGACACGAGCGCCGCGGCGAGGAACGGCGCGGCGTTGGACAGGTCCGGCTCGACGCGCACGTCGCGCGCGGTGATCGGACCGGGGACGACCTCCCAGATGCCGTCGCGGGAGTCGTCGACCTGCACGCCGACCTCGCGCAGCGTCGCCACCGTCATCTCGATGTGCGGCAGGCTCGGCAGGGTGGCGCCGATGTGGCGCAGCATGAGAGGCCGGTCGAACCGGGCGGCGGCCAGCAGCAGCGCGGACACGAACTGCGACGAGCCGGACGCGTCGACGTCGACGGCGCCGCCGGCGACGTGACCACGGCCGTGCACGGTGAACGGCAGGTGCGAGGGCAGCTCGGGGCCGTCGCTGCTGACGGTCACGCCGAGGGCGTGCAGGGCGGCCAGCACCGGCAGCATCGGGCGGACGCGGGCCTGCGGGTCGCCGTCGAACCGGACGGCGCCGTCCGCGAGCGCGGCGACGGGCGGGAGGAACCGCATCACGGTGCCGGCGAGGCCGCAGTCGATCTCGACGCCGCCCGTGACCGGCCCCGGGGTCACGTGGAGCGTGCCGGGGGCGTCGCCCTCGGTGATGGTCGCGCCGAGGGAGCGCAGCGCGGCGATCATGAGGTCGGCGTCGCGGGAGCGCAGGGCCCCGCGCAGGACGCCCGGGCCGTCCGCGAGGGCGGCGAGGACCAGCAGCCGGTTGGTCAGCGACTTGCTGCCCGGGATCTCGACCGTCGCGTCCAGGGGGCCGCCCGCGAGAGGGGCGGGCCAGAGCGGGAGGTCGGTCCGGGCAGGCGTGGTCGTCATGGCTCCGAGGGTAGTGGACGGGCCCCGTCGGCGGCCCGGTGGTCCGGGCTCAGGACAACTTCGCCGCGGCCTTCCCGGCCGACGCCTTCGCCTCTGCGACGGCCCGCCTCACGTCCTTGCGGGCGGAGCCGGCGGCGTGCTTCGCGTCCTTGCGGGCCGATCCGGCCGCGTGCCTGACGTCCTTCGCCGCGTGCTTGGCCGACTTCTTCGCCGACGACGCCGCGGCGTCGGCGCGCAGCTTCGTCCGCTCGGCGGCGTGCTCGATCGAGCGCCCCGCGGCGGCGCGCTTCTGCCCGATGCGGTAGGAGACGCCCGGGCGGCCCTCGAGGTCGATGCCGGCGATGACGGCGGCGCCTACGGCGCCGACGTTCCGCACGAACTTCGTCGTCTTCTCCTTGCGCACCTCGCCCTTGGAGGTGAAGGGCTGGTTGACGGCGGCGAGCGGCGCGGTGAGCGCGGCCAGGGTCAGCGCGGCGGTGCGTGGTGCGCGGCCGACGGCGAGGAGCACGCCGGCGGCGACGGTCGCGATCCCGTGGGCGCGGACCAGCAGGGACACCTGGGTGTCGTCCAGCGGGTCGACGCCGAGGGTGCGCGTCACGAGGTCGGCGCCCTCGCGGGCGGCGTCGGTGTGCTCGGTCGGTCGCAGCGCGGCCGAGAGGCCGTCGTGGACGAACGGGACGGCCAGCAGGGGGCGGGCGAGGCGTCGCAGCAGCATGCTCCCCACTGTGGCAGAGCGGGCGGGCGGTTGCCCACCGGAGCGAGCGAGGTCGGCGGGCGCCCGGCGCCCGGGTCAGGTGGTGGGCAGCTCGTCCCAGTCGCGGTGCGACCGGGGTGCGGGGCGGTGCCCGAGGCCGTCGTGCCGGACGGCGCGGGCCAGCAGCACGGCGTAGGGGAGGGCGAGGACCAGGAGGAGGATCAGGAGGAGGCTCATGGCAGTAATTCTTCGACCGGTTCGATCCTGCCACTAGTGGCAGGATCGACATTCACCATCGATCTTCTGCCAGTGCTGTGGCACGATGGCCACATGATCCGCAAGGTCGCCGCCCTCGTCGTCCCCGGCGTCGCGCCGTTCGAGCTCGGCATCGCCTACGAGGTGTTCGGCATCGACCGCAGCGCCACCGGCGGCCCGTCGTTCGACTTCACCCTCTGCACCCCCGAACCCGGCCCCGTCATGACCAAGGGCGGGTTCCCCGTCGTCGTCGACGCCGGCCTCGACGCCGCCGACGACGCCGACGTCGTCATCGTCGTCGCGTACGACCTCCTCGACACCGACGGCCACGTCGACGTCCCCGCCGCCGTCGTCGACACCGTCCGCCGCGCCCACGACCGCGGCGCCTGGCTCCTCACGCTCTGCACCGGCGCGTTCGTCCTCGGCGCCGCCGGCCTCCTCGACGGGCGGCGCTGCACCACCCACTGGATGTACGCCGACCTCCTCGCCGAGACCGTCCCCACCGCCGCCGTCGACCCCGGCGTCCTCTACGTCCAGGACGGCAAGATCCTCACCAGCGCCGGCACCGCCGCCGGCATCGACGCCGCCCTGCACCTCCTGCGCACCGAGCTCGGCGGCCAGGCCACCCGCAACGTCGCCCGCCGCATGGTCGTCCCGCCGCAGCGCGACGGCGGCCAGGCCCAGTACGTCGTCGACCCCGTGCCCGACGACGCCACCTCCCTGCGCGACCTCCTCGACTGGATGCGGGCCCACCTCGCCGAACCCCACACCGTGCCCACCCTCGCCCGGCGCGCCATGCTCTCCGAACGCACCTTCGCCCGCCGCTTCCGCGCCGAGACCGGCACCACGCCCGCCTCCTGGCTCGTCCGGCAACGGCTCGCCCGCGCGCAGGAGCTCCTCGAGGGCACCACCGCGTCCGTCGACGAGATCGCCGACGCCGTCGGGTTCGGCAGCGCCGCCGTCCTGCGCCACCACTTCACCCGCGTCCTGCGCACCAGCCCCAGCACCTACCGCCGCCGCTTCGCCGACGTCGCCTCCTGACACCGCCGCGCCGCCCCGGACCGACGCCACACCCGCCACCGGGAATGCGCCGCCGCACCCGCCCGTTGACGCCACACGTGACACCCTGCCCGACGCGACCCGCCGCCGCCCCCACCGAGGTCCCGCTCTTCGCCCTCGCGCCCGCCGCGCTGACGCCGACCGGCCCCGCCCGCGCACCCTGGCCGACAGGGCTAGGCTCGACGGTGATGAGCGACGACAGCGGGCCCAGCACCGCGCAGGAGACCGAGGCCGAGATCGGCGAGGACACCGAGCGCGCACCCACCGAGGAGAGCGGCGCCGACCGCGCCGCCCGGTTCGAGCGCGACGCCCTCCAGTACGTCGACCAGCTCTACTCGGCGGCACTACGGATGACGCGCAACCCCACCGACGCAGAGGACCTCGTCCAGGAGACCTTCGCCAAGGCCTACGCGGCGTTCCACCAGTACAAGCCCGGCACCAACCTCAAGGCCTGGCTGTACCGCATCCTCACCAACACCTTCATCAACTCGTACCGCAAGAAGCAGCGGCAGCCGCAGCAGTCCCAGACCGACGAGATCGAGGACTGGCAGATCGCGCGCGCCGCCACCCATACCTCCCAGGGGCTGCGCTCCGCCGAGGCCGAAGCCCTCGACCGGCTCCCCGACTCCGACGTCAAGCAGGCCCTCGCCGAGCTCCCCGAGGACCGCCGCATGGTCGTGTACTACGCGGACGTCGAAGGCTTCCCCTACAAGGAGATCGCGGAGATCATGGGAACACCCATCGGGACGGTGATGTCCCGCCTGCACCGCGGCCGGCGGCAGCTGCGCGAGCTGCTCGCCGACTACGCCGCAGACCGTGGTCTGACGGCAGCACGTCAAGGAGAGTCATGAGCGGCGAGATCACCCCCATCCCGCACGAGCCCGCCGAGGGCGAGACCGAGTGCGAGCACGCGCTCGTCCACCTCTACGAGTTCCTCGACTCCGAGATGACCGAGGCCGACGAGCGACGCATGCGCGCCCACGTCGCCCACTGCTCGCCGTGCCTCGCCGAGCTCTCCATCGAGGAGCTCGTCAAGAAGCTCGTCAAGCGGTCCTGCGCCGAACGCGCACCCCAGGAGCTCTACGTGCGCATCCACCAGCAGATCACCGTCATGGCGATCGCCGACTGACGCACCGACGACGAAGGGCCGGACCCCGTGGGGTCCGGCCCTTCGTCACGTCACACGCTGGTGCCTCACGCTGTTCCTGCGAACGCCTGAGGCTGCCGGTTCCGCTGCGGGCGAGTGCCTCCTTCGTCGGCCCTCACCCTCGCTTCACCTCGGCCTCAGGCGTTGGGACGCTTGCCGTGGTTGGCGGCCTTGCCCTTGCGGGCGCGACGCTTGCTGCCGCGCTTGCTCATGGCGGACTCCTCACGAGAAGGTGGACGGGTGTCGCCCCATGGTCCCACACCGGGACCGCAGCCAGGGAATCGCCGGCACCACGGAGGTTTCGATGAGCACGGAGTCCTGGGCGGTCGCCGCCCCGCAGACGATCGAGGTCGGTGCCGTCACCGCGGCGTCGGTCCGGCTCCAGGCGGGACGGGTCGAGGTGGTCGCGGACGCCGAGGGCACCTCGGCGGTCCTCGAGGTCGTCGAGGTGGGGGACAAGCCGCTGCAGGTCGTCCTCGAGGCGGGGCGGCTCCGCGTCGGGTACGAGCGCACGGCCGTCGAGGCGTTCGTCGCCCGCGTGCGGTCGCTGGGGGACTCCGAGCACGCCGTCGTGCGGCTCCGCCTCCCCGCGGGGGTCACGGTGGACGTCGGCACCACCGAGGCCGACATCGACGTCACCGGCACGCCCGGCACCGTGGTCAAGACCGTCACGGGCGCCGTGCGGACCGTCGGGACGTCCGGCTCCCTCTACCTCAAGACGGTGTCCGGCGACGCCGGGATCGACGCCCACGCCGGTGACGTCTCCGCGCAGACGGTCTCGGGGAACCTGTCCGTCACGGGCAACCTCGGTCGCGTCACCGTGGCGAGCGTGTCCGCCGCGATCGCGGTCGCCGCGAGCGGGACCACGCCGATGGTGTCCGCCAAGACGGTCTCCGGCGACGTCACGGTCCGGCTCGACCCGGGCACGCCCGTGAGCCTGCGGGTGCGTGGCGCGGCGGGGCAGGCGGTGCTCGACGGCCACGTCCTCGACTCGCAGGGCCGGACCCTCAGCGTCGACCACGCCGACCCGCCCAGCGACGGCCGGTCCGTCGCCTACGTCACCGCCACGGTGACGTCGGCGCGCGTCGTCGTGTCCCGGACCTGACCCGGCCCGGACCGGCCCCGCGTCGAGGAGACCTCGGTCGCGGCGGCCGGCCCGAGGGCGGGCGACGGCCTCACTCGCCCTCGGCGGGCACCCCGAGCCAGGCGTGCCACCCGGTGTGCAGCACCAGCCACGCCATGAGGCCGTACCCCGCCTGACCCGGGTAGGTGTCGCCCGTGGTCGCGAGGTCGGCCAGCCACTGCTCGTGCTGCACCAGCGGCGTGTACGTGTCGACGTAGGGCACGCGGCGGCGGCTCGCGACGTCCGCGAACGCCGCCGACAGCTCGGCGATGCGGCCGCCGTCCTCGGGACGCCCCGGGGGCGGCCCGACGACGAACGTCGACAGCCGCCGGCTGTCCGCCATGTCGAGGATGTTCGCCAGGTTGAGCCGCGACCGCGCCACCGACAGTCCCGGGTCGAGGTCGTGCCGCCCCAGGGCGACGACCAGACGGTTGTCGTGCGTGGCCTCCGGCCCGAACCGTGAGTCCGTCTCCGCCTCCCACCGGGCGCCCAGCGCCGACGTGCCCTCGCCGGGCACCGCCAGCACGAACGTCATCGCCGGCCGGTCGAACCGGGTCCGTGCCAGCACCCTGCCGGTCCAGCCCAGCGCGCGGGCGTCGCCGACGCCGGCGCTGAGCTCGTCGCCCACCACGCAGATGCGCACCTGTCGCTCGGTCACGACCCGTCACCATCCCCTGCCTGTCGCTTCCTGCGCCGTCATTGTCACCGGACCCGGCGCAGCACCGCATGATCCCACGCCGTGCCTGCTCGCGTCCTCGGGGTGTGGGGAGGGACGAGCGGGGGATTCGTGACGTTTCGGGCACGAGGTGTGAACGTGACGTCCACGACCTTCCACCGACGCGGACCCGGTGGCGGCTCAGCGCAGGGTCGCACCCCAGCGCACCTCGTGGCTGTCGCCCGGCGCGAGACGCACGAGCCGGTCGCCCGAGTTGTAGGCGTCGGCGTAGCAGCTCATCGGCTCGGCGGCGAGGCCGAAGCGCTCGTACCCGGCGATGTGGTCCGCCGAGCAGACCTGCCAGCAGTCCATGGACTCGTCCATCCACACGGCCGCCGTGCTGCCGTCGGGCCGCTCCAGGAGGCACCAGGACAGACCGTCGGCGTCCCGCGTGGCGTCCACCCACGCGTCGTCCAGGTCGAGGCCCTTCATCGAGCGGGCGGAGCGCAGGTCGTGGTCGCCCGTGACGGGCTCGACGCCGGTCGGCAGGAGGCGGTCGTCCACGGTGACGTGCGAGCCCGCGTCGAGGCGCACGACGCAGTCGTCGAGGTCCGCGCCGCCGGTGGACAGCCAGGGGTGGAAGCCCACGCCGTAGGGAGCGCTCCCACCGCCGACGTTGGTGGTGCGGACCCGCACCTCCAGGCCGTCGACGGCGTCCACGCGGTACGTCACGCGCGTCGTGAGCTGGAACGGCCAGCCCTTCTGCGCGGGGAGGGCGAGCTCGAGCGTCATCTCGTCCGCGGCGGCCCGGACCAGCTCCCAGCGGTACCAGCAGCCCAGCCCGTGCAGGGCCGTGCCACGGTCCGGCTCGTTCACCGGCAGCTGGAAGGTCTCCCCGTCCAGCGTGTACCGGCCGTCGCGCAACCGGTTCGGCCACGGCACCAGGACGGCCGCGTTGTAGACGGGGGCGAGCTCGGCCACGTCGAACGGGACGAAGACGTCCCGGTCACCGACGCGGTACTCGCGCACCATGGCACCCACCTCGACGATCGTGGCGGTGTGGTCGCCGGCGCTGATCCGGTGCTGGGCACCGGACGGCACGGCGGTCTCAAGAGTCGTGTTCACCCTCACACGGTAGTCGGAGAGCCAGCCGGTCGCGGTACGCGTACCGTGTGGAGTCGACCCCACCTTGGAGGACAGATGGAACAGCGGGTGCTCGGACGGACCGGACGGATGGTGTCCGTCATCGGCCTCGGAACCTGGCAGCTCGGCGCCGACTGGGGCGACGTCAGCGAGGAGGACGCACGCGCCGTCCTCGACACCTCGCTCGAGCAGGGCGTGACCTTCTACGACACCGCCGACGTCTACGGCGACGGGCGCAGCGAGCAGATCATCGGCCGCTTCCTGGCCGACCACCCCGACGCCGGGATCACGATCGCCACGAAGATGGGCCGCCGCAGCGAGCAGGTGCCGGAGAACTACGTCCTCGACAACTTCCGGCAGTGGACCGACCGCTCCCGCAAGAACCTCGGCGTCGAGCGCCTCGACCTCGTGCAGCTGCACTGCCCGCCGAGCGCCGTCGTCGAGGACGACGAGGTCTACGACGCCCTCGACACGCTCGTCGCCGACGGCGTCACCGCGGCCTACGGCCTGTCCGTGGAGACCGTCGACCAGGCGCTCGCGGCCATCGCGCGCCCCGGGGTCGCGTCGGTGCAGATCATCCTCAACGCGTTCCGCCACAAGCCGCTGGAGAAGGTGCTGCCGGCGGCGTCGGAGGCGGGCGTCGGGATCATCGCCCGCGTGCCCCTCGCCTCGGGCCTGCTGTCGGGGCGGTACACCGCCGAGACCACCTTCGCGGACGACGACCACCGCACCTACAACCGTTCCGGCGAGGCGTTCGACGTCGGCGAGACGTTCTCCGGCGTGCCGTTCGAGACCGGCGTCGAGGCGGCCCGTCGCTTCACCGCGCTGACCGAGCAGCTCCCCGGCGACCTCACGCCCGCCCAGGCGGCCCTGGCGTGGGTGTGGCAGCGTCCCGGGGTCTCCACCGTCATCCCCGGTGCCCGCAACCCGGAGCAGGCGCGGCTCAACGCCGCCGCGGGACACGCCGACGTGCTCGGACCGCTGTTCGCCGCCGGCGTGCGCGAGATCTACGACGAGGCGATCCGCGAGCACGTGCACGACCGCTGGTGACCGTTTCGTGGTCGGCGCACCCGACGGTGCGCCGACCACCAGGACGGCCGAAGGGCCCGGCAGCAGTACGGCTGCCGGGCCCTTCGTCGTACGACCTCAGCGGGTGAAGACGCGCTCCAGCAGAGCGGCCTGCTCCTCCTTGTGCCGCTTGGCGGTGCCCGCCGCGGTGGAGGCCGACGCGGGACGCGAGATCACGTCGACGCGGGGCAGGTCGGTCGGCAGGGCCAGGTGCAGGTACGACCAGGCGCCCTGGTTCTGCGGCTCGTCCTGGACCCACACGACCTCGGCGCCCTCGTAGCGGGCGATCTGCTCGCGGACCTGCTCCTCCGGGAACGGGTAGAGCTGCTCCAGGCGCACCAGCGCGGTGCGGTCGTCGCCCCGCTTGGCCCGCTCGGCGAGCAGGTCGTAGTAGACGCGGCCGGTGCAGAGCACGAGACGCTCGACCTTCGACGGCGTGATGCTGCCGTCGGCCACCGCGACGTCGCCGAGCACGGGCTCGAACGTGCCGGTCGTGAAGTCCTCCACGCCGGAGGCCGCGGCCTTGAGGCGCAGCAGCTGCTTCGGCGTGAACACCACCAGCGGACGGCGGGGACGGTCGTACGCCTGCTTGCGCAGCAGGTGGAAGTACGACGCCGGGGTCGACGGCTGCGCGACCGTCATGTTGTTCTCGGCGGCGAGCTGGAGGAACCGCTCGATGCGGGCCGACGAGTGGTCCGGCCCCTGGCCCTCGTAGCCGTGGGGGAGCAGCATGACGACCGAGGAGTTCTGGCCCCACTTCTGCTCCGCCGACGAGATGAACTCGTCGATGACGGTCTGGGCGCCGTTGACGAAGTCGCCGAACTGCGCCTCCCACAGGACCAGCGCGTCGGGCCGCTCCACGGAGTAGCCGTACTCGAAGCCGAGCGCGGCGTACTCGCTGAGGGAGGAGTCGTAGACCCAGAACTTCGCCTGGTCGCCCGACAGGTACAGCAGCGGGGTCCACTCGGCGCCGGTGAGGCGGTCGTGCAGCACGGCGTGGCGCTGCGTGAACGTGCCGCGGCGGGAGTCCTGGCCCGCGAGACGCACCGGGGTGCCCTCGGCGAGGAGGGAGCCGAAGGCGACGAGCTCGCCGAAGCCCCAGTCGATGTCGCCCTCCTTCGCCATGATCTGGCGCTTCTCGAGCAGCTTGCCGAGCTTGGGGTGGACGTTGAAGCCCTCCGGCGGCGCGACGTGCACGTCGCCGACGCGCTCGAGCATCGCGTGGGAGATCGCGGTGCGCCAGCCGACCATCGTGCCGGCGTCCTCGCGCTGCGACTCCGGACGCTCCAGGCCGGCGACCTCCTCCGTGCCCGCGGGCGCCGTGTAGCCGCCGCCCTTGGTCTCGGTGAAGACGCGCTCCAGCTGCGCCTGGTAGTCCTGCAGGGCCTGCTCGGCCTCCTCGACGGTGATGTCGCCGCGCGCCACGAGGTTCTTCGTGTAGAGCTTGCGGACCGACTGCTTCGCCTCGATGAGGTTGTACATGAGCGGCTGCGTCATCGACGGGTCGTCGCCCTCGTTGTGACCGCGGCGGCGATAGCAGACGAGGTCGATGATGACGTCGCGGTCGAACTGCTCGCGGTAGGCGAAGGCCAGCTCGGCGACGCGCACGCACGCCTCCGGGTCGTCGCCGTTCACGTGGAACACCGGGACCTGGTAGCCCTTGGCGACGTCCGTGGCGTACGTCGTGGAGCGGGACGACGACGGGGCCGTGGTGAAGCCGACCTGGTTGTTGATGACGACGTGGATGGTGCCGCCGGTGCGGTAGCCGCGCAGCTGCGCGAGGTTCAGCACCTCGGGCACCACGCCCTGGCCCGCGAACGCGGCGTCGCCGTGGATGAGGATCGGCAGCACGGAGAAGCCGTCGCCGCCCAGGTCGATGCGGTCCTGCTTGGCGCGCACGATGCCCTCGAGCACCGGGTCCACGGCCTCCAGGTGCGACGGGTTGGCCGCGAGGTAGACCTTGGTGGTCGCGCCGGACTCGGCGGTGAACGTGCCCTCGGTGCCGAGGTGGTACTTCACGTCGCCGGAGCCCTGCACGGACTTGGGGTCGAGCTGGCCCTCGAACTCCGCGAAGATCTGCGCGTAGCTCTTGCCGGCGATGTTCGCGAGCACGTTGAGGCGACCGCGGTGCGCCATGCCGACGCCGACCTCGTCGAGGCCGTTCTCGGCGGCCTTGGACAGGATCGCGTCGAGCAGCGGGATGACGGACTCGCCGCCCTCCAGCGAGAAGCGCTTCTGGCCGACGTACTTGGTCTGCAGGAACGTCTCGAACGCCTCGGCGGAGTTCAGGCGGCGCAGGATGCGCAGCTGGTCCTCGCGCGGGGTGCGGGCGTACCCGTGCTCCAGGCGGTCCTGGAGCCACCGGCGCTGCGCCGGGTCCGAGATGTGCATGTACTCGATGCCGATGGAGCGGCAGTACGAGTCGCGCAGGAGGCCGAGGGTGTCGCGCAGCGTCGCCTTGGGCTTGCCGCCGAACCCGCCGGTCGGGAACGTGCGGTCCAGGTCCCACAGCGTGAGGTCGTGGTTCTGGATGTCCAGGTCGGGGTGCTTGCGCTGGCGGTAGGCGAGCGGGTCGGTGTCCGCCATGAGGTGGCCGCGCGAGCGGTACGCGTGGATGAGCTCGGCGATCTTGGCGGGCTTGGCCGCCTCGACGTCGTCGTCCTTGCTGTTGTCGCGGACCCAGCGCACGGGCTCGTAGGGGACGCGCAGCGCCGCGAAGACGCGGTCGTAGAAGCCGTCCAGGCCGAGGAGCTTGCCGCTGAGGATCTTGAGGAACTCGCCCGACTGCGCACCCTGGATGATGCGGTGGTCGTAGGTCGAGGTGATCGTCATGACCTTCGACACGCCCATGCGCGCGAGGCGCTCCTCGGACGCGCCGGCGAACTCCGCCGGGTAGTCCATCGCACCGACGCCGATGATCGTGCCCTGGCCCTGCATGAGGCGCGGCACGGAGTGCACGGTGCCGATGCCGCCGGGGTTCGTCAGGGAGATGGTGGTGCCGGCGAAGTCGGGCACGCCGAGCTTGCCGCCGCGGGCCTTGCGCACGAGCTCCTCGTACGCGGCCCAGAACCCGGCGAAGTCGAGCTCGTCGGCCTTCTTGATGCTGGGCACGAGGAGCTGGCGGGAGCCGTCCGGCTTGGCCAGGTCGATCGCCAGGCCGAAGCCGACGTGCGCGGGCTGGACGACGCCGGGCTTGCCGTCGACCTCCTCGTAGTGGGCGTTCATCACCGGCATGTCGGCCAGCGCCTCGACCAGCGCGAAGCCGATGAGGTGGGTGAACGAGATCTTGCCGCCGCGGCCGCGGGCCAGGTGGTTGTTGATGACGATCCGGTTGTCCACCATGAGCTTGGCGGGCACGGCACGGACCGACGTCGCGGTCGGGACCGCGATCGACGCCTCCATGTTCGTCACGACGCGCGCGGCGGGGCCGCGCAGCTTCTGCACCTCGTCGGTCGCCTCCTCGTCGTCCGCCTGGGGCGCGCGACGGGCCACCTCGGCGTAGGGGGCGGTCGCGGCGACGGCCTCGGCGACGGGCTTGACCGCCGTCACCTCGGGGTCGGCGGGGACCGGCGCGGCGGCCGCGGGCTGCGACGCCTCGGCCGCGGCCGTGCCGTCCGTCGCGGGCGTCGACGCGGCCGCCGGGGACGCCGGTGCCGGGGACGCGGTGGCCGGCGAGGCGGGCTCCGCGGGCGCCGACGGCGCGGGTGCGGCGGGGGTGCTGGTCTCGGCCGGCGTCCCGTCGGACGACTCGCCCGGCGTGTAGTCGGCGAAGAAGTCCCACCACGCGGGATCGACCGCGTTCTTGTCCTTGAGGTACTGCTCGTAGAGCTCGTCCACGAGCCATTCGTTGGCCCCGAACGACGCACTTTCGGCGTTGATCGACTCTGACCCAGCCTGAGGGGATGCCACGCCCGGTTCGCCCACTTTCCCACATTGCTTCGTTGACGGTCGTGCCCAGGGGTGTCCCCGGGCACCTACCAAGGGTAGGCCCTCCTGCTCCGGGCCGGAGCGGCTCGCGGGGCGGCGGCGCGGGCCCGGCGAGGCCTGTCCCACCGGGACGTGCGGGTCGGGTAATAGGGCGGGAAAGGACGAGGCGACATTGTGTCGAGAGCCGTCATGCGCGCCTCACGGCGAGATGTCCGCCACATGACAGGTGTGACGGAGATCACGGTCAGACGGGCGTCTCGGTCGACACGCCCGGGGCCGGGCGGGCCACCGCGGGCAGCGTCACCCGCATCGTCGCGCCGACCGGCGTGTCGGCCACCTCCACGTGCCCGCCGTGCAGGTCCACCGCCCAGCGCACGATCGCCAGGCCGATCCCCGTGCCGCCGCTCGAGCCCGTCGCCGCCGGACGACCCGACGGCGTCCCGCGGGCGAAGCGCTCGAACACCCGGTCCCGGTCCTCCGGAGCGATCCCGGGACCCTCGTCGCCCACCTCGATTACCACGCTGTCGCCCACCGGGTAGGCGTCCAGCCGCACCGTCCCGCCGAACGGCGAGTGGCGGATCGCGTTCTGGAGCAGGTTCGTCACGACCTGCCGCAGGCGCTCCACGTCGGCCTCCAGCGCGAGGTCCTCCGGGGTGACGTCCACGACGTACGTCAGGCCCTTGGCGGCGTCGACCATCGACACGGCCTCCGCGCACTCCTCGAGGAAGTCGCCCACGGAGAACTCGCTCAGCACGAGCGCCGACGCCCCGGCCTCCACCCGCGACAGGTCCAGCAGGTACGTCACCAGGCGGGTCAGCCGCTCCGTCTGCTCCAGCGAGAGCTCGAGGGCCGCCGGCGTCGGCTCGGTCACCCCGTCCACGAGGTTCTCCAGCTGCGCCTGCAGCGCCGCCACCGGCGTGCGCAGCTCGTGCGACACGTTCGCGATGAGGTCGCGCCGCACCCGGTCCGAGGCGCCCAGGTCCTGCGCCATCGTGTTGAACGCCAGGGCGAGCTGCCCCACCTCGTCCCGGCTCGTCGACCGCACGCGGATCGAGTAGTCGCCGTCCGCCATCGCCCGGGCCGCCGCCGTCATCTGCCGCAGCGGCGACGTCATGCCGCGCGCCAGCAGCTGCGTGAGCACCAGCGACACGATGATGGCCAGCGGGAACGTGCGGCTCGGCCCGAGGCCGTTGCGCAGGCCGATCCACGTGATGAGGACCGCGACCGTCACGCTCGCCACGACCAGCAGGCCCAGCTTCGCCTTGAGCGAGTGGACCGGGTCGAGCGGGCGGACGTCGGGCAGCCGGTGGTCGCGTCGTCGGACGCCGTCGTCGTGCACGTCGGGCACGTCAGCCCGCCGGCGGCTCGAACGCGTACCCGACGCCGTGCACGGTGCGGATCAGCTCCGGCCCGAGCTTGCGGCGCAGCGCCTTGATGTGGGAGTCGACGGTGCGGGTGCCGCTCGCGTCCGCCCAGTCCCAGACCTCGGCGAGCAGCCGCTCGCGGGTCTGCACGGTCTTGGGCGAGCTGGCGAGCATGACGAGCAGCTCGAACTCGGTCGGCGTGAGGTGGACCTCCTCGCCGCCCCGGTGGACCCGGCGCTGCGCCCGGTCGATCGTGACGTCGCCCGCGACGAGCGGCGGGTCGCTGGGGGCCGACGCCGCGGCCTGCGCCGCCCGCTCGACCCGGCGCAGCAGCGCCTTGACCCGCGCGACGAGCTCGCGCATCGAGAAGGGCTTGGTCATGTAGTCGTCGGCGCCGACGCCCAGGCCGATGATCATGTCGGTCTCGTCGTCGCGGGCCGTCAGCATGAGGATCGGCGTGGGGTGGTCGGCCTGGATCCGCCGGCACACCTCCAGCCCGTCGATCCCGGGGAGCATGACGTCCAGGACCACCGCGTCGGGTCGCAGACGGGCCGCGGCGTCGACGCCGGAGAGTCCGTCGCGGGCGACCTCGACGCGCCAGCCCTCGGCCGAGAGCCGCTGCGCGATGGCCGTCGCGATGGCGGGCTCGTCCTCGACGACGAGCACCGTGGCGTTCTGCTGGCCCTGGGCCGTGCCGCTCGAAGTGGTGGTCATTGCACCATCTTGCACGGTGAACCTGAGGTTTCGCTGGGCACACGCTGGCGTGGCGACCGTCACGGGACATCACGCGGACGACCGGTTACCATCGGTCCACGATGGACGACAGTCGATATACCGGCCGGCGGTACGAACCATGCTGACCGATGTGCTCTTGGTCGGCCTCGGCGTGCTGCTCACCGCCGGAACCGCGATCTTCGTGGCGAGCGAGTTCTCCCTGGTGACGTTGGACCCTGCCGTGGTGGGGGCCGACGACGAGGAGGGCGACAGTCCGTCGCCCGGCCGGACGCCTCCCGATCGTCGGGACCGCATCGTCCGCTCCGGGCTCAAGCACCTGTCGACCGAGCTCAGCTCGGCCCAGGTCGGCATCACCGTCACCACGATCCTGCTGGGCTACACCGCCCAGCCGGCCCTGCTGTCGCTGTTCGGCGCGGGCCTGGCCTCCACCTCCCTCGGGGAGGGCGTCGCGGCCGTCCTCGCGGGCGTGCTGGCGCTGGTCGTGGTCAACGCGTTCTCCATGCTGTTCGGCGAGCTCGTCCCCAAGAACTTCGCGCTGTCCGCGCCGCACGCCACCGCGCGCGCCGTCGTCCCGCTGCAACGGGTCTTCACGATCGTCTTCGGCCCGCTCATCCGGGTGCTCAACGGGTCCGCGAACGCGATCCTGCGGCGCGTCGGCGTCGAACCGCGCGAGGAGCTGTCCGGCGCACGCTCGGCGTCCGAGCTGATCTCGCTCGTCAAGCGCTCCGCGCAGGAGGGCACCCTGGAGGCCGGCACCGCGACGCTGCTCGCCAACTCCCTCGAGCTCGACGAGCTCACCGCGCGCGACGTCATGACCGACCGCACCCGCATGTCCGTCGTCGACCGGGACACCAGCGCCACCGAGGTGGTCGCGCTCGCGCACCGCACCGGGCACTCCCGGTTCCCCGTCATCGGCGACGACCGTGACGACGTCGTCGGGCTCGTGCACCTGCGACGCGCCGTCGGCGTGCCGTTCGAGCGCCGCCACGACGTGCCGGCCGCCGCGCTGATGACCGACGCGCCTCGCGTCCCCGAGACGGTCACGCTCGGACCGCTCCTGGTCGAGCTGCGCGGGCTCGGGCTGCAGATGGCGGTCGTCGTCGACGAGTACGGCGGCACCTCCGGTGTCGTCACCCTGGAGGACGTGGTGGAGGAGCTGGTGGGCGACGTCGCCGACGAGCACGACCGGCGGCGCGGCGGCGTGTCCCGTCAGGCGGACGGCTCGTGGGTCGTGCCGGGCGTGCTGCGCCCCGACGAGCTCCAGGAGACCACCGGTCTGCGCGTGCCCGAGGGGGCCACCTACGAGACCCTTGCCGGCCTCGTCATGGACCGCCTCGGGCGGCTCCCCGAGCCCGGCGACGAGGTCGTCGTCGACGGTGTGGCGCTGCGCGTCGAGGTCGTCGAGACCCGCCGCGTCGAACGCCTGCGCGTGCGGGAGGTGGGCGCGTGACCACCGGGACCGCCCTGCTGGTCGGCCTGCTCCTGCTGGCCGCCAACGCGTTCTTCGTCGGCGCCGAGTTCGCCGTCCTGTCCGTGCGGCGCAGCACCATCGAGCCCCGCGCCGAGGCGGGGGAGAAGCGCGCCAAGATCGTCCTGTGGGCGATGGAGCACGTCTCGCTCATGCTGGCGTGCGCGCAGCTCGGCATCACCGTCTGCTCGACCGGCCTCGGCATCATCGCCGAGCCCGCGCTCGCGCACCTGCTCGAGGGCCCGTTCGAGGCGCTGGGCGTCCCCGAGCAGCTCGTCCACCCCGTGGCCCTCGTCATCGCGCTCGGCATCGTCGTCTACCTGCACGTCGTGCTCGGCGAGATGGTCCCCAAGAACCTGGCCGTGTCCGGGCCGGAGACGGCCGCGCTGTGGTTCGCCCCGCCGCTCGTCCTCGTCGCCCGGGTCCTCAAGCCCGTCATCGTCGCCCTCAACTGGGTCGCCAACCACTGCGTGCGGCTGCTCGGCGTCGAGCCGAAGGACGAGGTCGCCTCCGCGTTCACCGTCGAGGAGGTCCAGTCCATCGTCGAGCACTCGCGCGCCGAGGGCGTCCTCGACGACGACCAGGGCCTGCTCACCGGCGCCATCGAGTTCTCGTCGCGCACGGCCGGCGACGTCATGGTGCCGTCCGCCGAGCTCGTCACCATCACGTCGCAGGCGACCCCCGACGACGTCGAGCACCTCGTCTCGCGCACCGGCTACAGCCGGTTCCCGCTGTGCGACGACGACGCCGAGCCGGGCGCCCTGCTGGGCTACCTGCACCTCAAGGACGTGCTCTACGCGACCAACGGCAACCGCACCCGCCCCGTCCCGTCCTGGCGCGTGCGCGCGATGGCGTCCGTCGCGCCCGGCGACGAGGTCGAGGAGGCGCTGCGGGCCATGCAGCGCACCGGCGCGCACCTCGCGCGCGTGGAGGACGGCGGCCGCACGGTGGGCGTCGTGTTCCTCGAGGACATCCTCGAGGAGCTCGTCGGCGAGGTCCGTGACGCGATGCAGCGCCGTCGTTGAGGCCCCGCCCGGGGACGCCCACGGCGTGAACAAGTCCTGAACAACTCGGGACTTGGCCGAGACGTCCGTCACCGCTAGTGTGCGGTCACGAACCGGTGAGGACCCGGTGGCCCGGACGGGTCACGACGACGTCCTCGCAGGTCGGGACCAGGTCGAGTCGGCGCCACGGACGTGGCTGAGGCAGGAGGTGTCGTGGGCACGACGTCGCCGGACGGCAACCCCGTCCCGCGTTCCCGTCGGGAGATCCGCGAGGCCGAGGAGGCCCGGGGAGGCCGCGCCCCCCGCCGGACGGCACCCGCCTCCCGGACCCGCACCCGCGGCACCCACGCCGCGTCCGCCGGGCACACCTGGGTGACGCGCGTGACCGTCCTCGGCTCCCTCGCCGCCGCCACCATCGCCGTCCCGCTCACGGCCAGCGCCGACAGCGAGGCCCGCTCCCCGTTCGACCTGGAGACCGCGCCCACCGGACCCTCGACCCTCGCGGTCCTGCAGTCCGGGAGCACCGCGCCCGCCACCTCCGCCGCCATCGCCGCCGCGCCCCGCGAGCGCAGCGTCGCCGCCGCCAGCCGCGCCACCGAGCGCGAACCCCTGCCCGACTGCGACGGCGACACCCCCGTCGAGGGCGGCAACGGCCAGCTCGCCGACCACTCCCTGTGCGCCCTCTGGCAGGACGGCGAACAGCTCCAGCCCGACGCCGCGATCTCCCTCAGCGCGCTCAACGAGGCGTTCAACGCCCGCTTCGGCCGCAACCTCTGCCTCGTCGACAGCTACCGCTCGCTGTCCTCCCAGTACTCGGTCAAGGCCAGCCGCGGCTACCTCGCCGCCACCCCCGGCACCTCCATGCACGGCTGGGGCCTCGCCATCGACCTGTGCTCCAAGGAGACCGGCAGCTCCGAGGTCTACAGCTGGCTGTGGGACAACGCCCCCGCCTACGGCTGGGAGAACCCGCCGTGGGCGCAGCGCGGCGGCTCCGGCAAGTACGAGCCCTGGCACTGGGAGTACCGCGCCGGCGTCGAGAAGATCACCACCTGGCACTGACGTCGGCCCCCGCCCCGCGACCACCGCGGGCGCGTAGTGTCGGCAGCATGTCGACCGCGTACACCGACTTCGAGTTCGAACGGCGCTTCCTCGTCCGCGCCCTCCCCGACGCGCTCCGTGACGCGCCGTCGCTCATCGTCCAGTCCTACTTCCTGTCCGACGGCGGGTACGCGCTCCGCGTCCGCGTCCAGGCCGGCGGGGTGGACGGACGCCTCGACGCGCAGAGCGACCCCGCCGACGTCCTCGACGCCGTCCGCGACCGCGTCGACTTCGCCGCCGTCACCGTCAAGGGCCCCTCCGCCGGCGGCACCCGCTACGAGGCCGAGCGCGAGCTCGACCCCCTCGTCGCGCTCGAGCTCGTCCGCCGCGGCGGCGCCCGCGTCGTCAAGACCCGCTACGCCGCCTGGATCGGCGCCGACGGCTGGTCCCTCGACGTCTTCGGCGGCGCCAACCACCCCCTCGTCGTCGCCGAGTGCGAACGCTCCGGCCCCGTCACCGGACTCCAGATCCCCGACTTCTGCGTCACCGAGATCACCGACGACCGCCGGTTCTCCAACGAGTCCCTCGCCGTGCAGCCCTACGCCGAGTGGGCCGCGGAGTACGCCCAGGAGCTCGTCCGTACCGGCCCGCGGTTCCGCGAGGACTTCGGCGAGAACACCTCCATCGACGCCACCTAGGGGCGGGTCTCGTCGGGTCCCGTCGGGTCTTGTCGGGTTGGGTCGGGTCGCCGGGTGGTGGGGGTGCGTGGCGCGCGGCTTCCATCCGGCCGCTCGTTCCTCGCGGCCTCCCGCCAGGCCCGGCCAGCCGCGCGCCCCGCACCCCCACCACCCGGCTCCGTCGGCTCACGACCCGCTTCCCGCGAGTCAGCGCACCGCCACGCGAGTCAGCGCACCGCCACGCGAGTCAGCGCACCGCCACGCGAGTCAGCGCAAGGTCACGTGAGTCAGCGCTGGTTCGCGCGAGTCAGCGCACCGTCACGCGAGTCAGCGTGGATGTGCGTGAGTCAGCGCAGAGGCGGGCGAGGGAGCGCACGCTTCGGCGGGTCGGCGGGCCGGTGCGCGGCGCGGACCCGGTCCGGCTCGGCCCGCGCACCGGCACCGCGCGGCGGTCAGCGCGGGACGTCGCGTCGCGCCGGGCCGGTGTACGCCGAGAGCGGGCGGATGAGGGAGTTCGCCGCCTGCTGCTCGGCGACGTGCGCCGTCCAGCCGACGACGCGGGCGGCGACGAAGATCGGCGTGAACGTCTCGGTGTCGAAGCCCATGAGGTGGTAGGCCGGGCCCGCGGGGTAGTCGAGGTTGGGGTAGATGCCCTTGCGGGCGACGAACGCCGACTCCAGGGTGTCGTAGAGCGCCGCCAGGTCGGGCCGGTCGTAGTGCGCGACGAGGGCGTCGAGCGCGGCCTTCATGGCGGGGACGCGGGAGTCGCCGTGGCGGTAGACGCGGTGCCCGAACCCCATGACCTTCCGCTTCGCGGCCAGGGCCTCGTCCAGCCAGGCCTCGGCCCGGTCGGCGGACCCGATCTCGGCGAACGCGTGCATGACGGCCTCGTTCGCGCCGCCGTGCAGCGGGCCCTTGAGGGCGCCGACGGCGGCGGTGACGGCCGAGTAGACGTCCGACAGGGTGGACGCGACGACGCGCGCCGTGAACGTGGAGGCGTTGAAGGAGTGCTCGGCGTACAGCACGAGCGACGTGCGGAACGCGTCGACGACGACGTCGTCGGGCACCTCGCCGAACGTCTGCCACAGGAAGTTGCGGGCGTAGTCGAGGTCGTCGCGAGGGGCGACGGGCTCGAGGCCGCGCCGGCGCCGCTGGCCGTACGCGACGATGCCGGGCAGCTGGGCGAGGAGGTGGACGGCGCGGCCGCGGTTGAGCTCGGGGTCCAGCACACCGCCGTCGCGTAGCAGCGTGGCGTCGAGCCCGCCGAGCTGGCTGACGGCCGTGCGCACCACGTCCATCGGGTGCGTGTCGAGCGGCAGGTCGTCGATGACGCGCCGGGTGCGCTCGTCCATCGGCCGCAGGGCCCGTTCCTGGGCCTCCAGCGCGGCGAGCTCGGCAGGGGTGGGGAGCTCACCGTGCCACAGCAGGTGCGCGACGGCCTCGAACGGCTGCGTGGCCGCGAGGTCCTGCACGGGGTAGCCGCGGTACAGCAGCGAGTTGGACTCGGGGTCGACCTTGGAGATCGCCGTGGTGTCGGCGACGACGCCGGCCAGGCCGCGGTGGACCTCGACGGTGGGGGAGTCGGTCATCGGTGCTCCTTTGCTCGGATGACGTGCGTCCGCCCGCCGGGCGGGGTGGTGCCCGGCGGACGCAGGCGGGTCACTGGTGGTGGTGGCCTTCGAGGGAGAAGTCGAAGACGCCCGCGTCGAACGCGCCGTACGCGGGGTAGTCCAGGAGGTCGTACAGCTCGGCGCGGGTCTGCATGTGCGGGACCTGCGAGGTGAGCGACCCCTCGGTGCGCAGCGCGTCGAGAGCGCGGTCCGCGGCCCCCATCGCGAGGCGCAGCAGGGACACGGGGTGGATGACGAGCGCGACGCCGGCGTCACGCAGGCGGGCCGCGGTGAACAGCTCCGACTTGCCGAACTCCGTCATGTTCGCGAGGACGGGCACGTCGAGGGCGGAGGCGACGGCCGCGAACTCGTCGAGGTCGCGCAGGGCCTCCGGGAAGACGGCGTCCGCCCCGGCGTCCACGAGGGCCTGTGCCCGCTCGATCGTCGCCTCCAGGCTCGTGCCGGCGCGGACGTCGGTGCGCGCCATGACGAGCAGGTTCTCGTCCCGGCGGGCCGTGACCGCGGCGCGGATCCGCTGCAGCGCCGTCGGCTCGTCGACGACCTGCTTGCCGTCGAGGTGGCCGCACCGCTTCGGGTTGACCTGGTCCTCGACGTGCAGGCCCGCCACCCCGGCGTCCTCGAACGTCTGCACCGTGCGGGCGACGTTCATCGCCTCCCCGAACCCGGTGTCGGCGTCCACCAGCACGGGCAGGTCCGTCATGCGGGCGATCTGCCCGGCCCGGCCGGCGACCTCGGTGAGCGTCGTCAGGCCGACGTCGGGCAGGCCGAGGTCCGCCGCGACCACCGCGCCCGAGACGTAGACGCCGTCGAACCCCTTGCGCTCGATCAGCCGGGCGGACAGGGGGTTGAACGCGCCGGGGAGCTGCAGCATCTCCCCGGAGGCGAGACGGCTGCGGAACGCGGCGCGCTTCGCCGCGGGCGTCAGGGTCGAGTACAGCACCGGGTCCTCCTCAGAAGATCCCGCGGGCGCCGGGTGCGGCCGCGGCCGGGTCGACGACGGGCGTCACGGTGAGGCCGGACAGCTCGTCCGCGGTGAGCTCGGGCAGGCGCTGCGCGACGTCGAGGAACCGCTCGACCTCGTCGTCGGCGAGGACATTGGCGGCCAGGGTGCGGAACTTGGCGACGTACTGCTCCCGGCCGAAGGGGCGCGCACCCAGCGGGTGGGCGTCGGCGACGGCGATCTCCTCGACGACCCGCGAGCCGTCGGCCAGCTCGATCTCGACGCGCCCGCCGAACGACTTCTCGGCCGGGTCGGACGAGTGGTAGCGGCGCGTCCACTCCGGGTCCTCCGCGGTGGTGACCTTGCGCCACAGCTCGACGGTGTCGGGACGACCCGCCCGTTCGGGCGCGTAGCTGCCCACGTGGTCCCAGGCGCCGTCCTGCAGCGCGACGGTGAAGATGTACGGGATCGAGTGGTCGAGGGTCTCGCGGGAGGCCGTCGGGTCGTACTTCTGGGGGTCCCCGGAGCCGGACCCGATGACGTAGTGGGTGTGGTGGCTGGTGTGCAGCACCACCGCGCGCACCGCTGCCGGGTCGCGCAGCTCGGGGCGCTCGCGGCCGAGGCGCCGGGCCAGGTCGATCCAGGCCTGCGCCTGGTACTCCGCCGAGTGCTCCTTGGTGTACGTGTCCAGGATGGCGGTGCGGTCCTCGCCGCGCGCCGGCAGGGACACGGTGTAGCGGGCGTCGGGGCCGGACAGCATCCACGCGATGAACCCGTCGGTGCCCTCGTAGATGGGGCTGGGGGAGGTCTGGCCGCGCATGGCCCGGTCGACGGCCTCGACGGCGAGCTTGCCGGCGAACGCCGGGGCGTGCGCCTTCCACGTGGAGATCTCGCCCTTGCGGGACTGCCGGGTGGCCGTCGTGGTGTGCAGGGCCTGCCCGACCGCCTGGTACACCGTCTCGGTGTCGAGGCCCAGCAGGGTGCCGAGGCCGGCGGCGGCGCTCGGCCCGAGGTGGGCGACGTGGTCGATCTTGTGCTCGTGCAGGCAGATGCCCTTGACGAGGTCGACCTGGATCTCGTAGCCGGTGACGATGCCGCGCAGCAGGTCGGCCCCCGACCGGCCCAGGTGCTGGGCGACGGCGAGGATCGGCGGGATGTTGTCCCCGGGGTGGGAGTAGTCCGCCGCGAGGAAGGTGTCGTGGTAGTCCAGCTCGCGCACCGCCACGCCGTTGGCCCACGCCGCCCACTCGGGGCTCGTCCGCTCCGGCGACCCGAAGATCGTCGCGCCCGAACCACCCCGGGATACCGGGTGGGCCTCCGCCTGCGCCCGCGCCGCCAGGATGGGTGCCCGCCCGAGCGACGCCGTCGCCACCGCCGCGTTGTCGATGACGCGGTTGATCACCATGTCGGTGACCTCGGGCGTCGGCTCCAGGCGCTCGGTCGCGACCTCCGCGATCTTCCAGGCGAGCTGGTCGGCACGCGGCAGAGGCTCGTCGGCACGGTAGACGCGGACGGTGTGGTCGATCATGGGGTCCTCCGGATCGCGGGAGCGTCGTCGCTCGTGGCTGCCCTCGCACCCTACGTGATACCGCGTCTCTGCCGACACCGGCACGGGGTATCGCGGCGCGGGGACGACGACGGCCCCGGTCCGTGGGACCGGGGCCGTCGTGCTGGTGCGCCTGAAGGGACTCGAACCCCCGACCTTCTGCTCCGGAGGCAGACGCTCTATCCGCTGAGCTACAGGCGCGCTGTGCCGGGTGCGTCACCACAGGTGACGTCGCGGCACGATCACCGAGACTACCACCGTCGGTCCGCTGGTCGGAAAACCCTGCGCGGGGCGGCACCGTCGGCTCGATAGAATCGCCCGGTGACTCCCGACGAGCTCTCCCGAGCACTCAGCGCCGCCCTCGCCTCGGCCGTGGCCGACGGCACCCTCGCCCTGCCCGCCGACGACGTCCCGTCGTCGGTCCACGTGGAGCGACCCCGGCAGCGCGAGCACGGCGACTGGGCGACCAACGTCGCCCTGCAGCTCGCGAAGAAGGCGGGCACGACGCCGCGCGCGCTCGCGGAGGACCTGGCCGCCCGGCTGGGCGCGACGCCGGGCGTGAAGGCCGTGGACGTGGCCGGGCCGGGCTTCCTCAACATCACCCTGGACGCCGGTGCCGCGGGCGAGCTGGCGCGCACGGTCGTCGAGGCGGGCGCCGCGTACGGCCGCGGCGACTCCGAGGCGGGCACGAAGGTCAACCTGGAGTTCGTCTCGGCGAACCCGACGGGTCCGATCCACATCGGCGGCGTCCGCTGGGCGGCCGTCGGCGACTCGCTGGCGCGCGTCCTGGAGGCCAGCGGCGCCGAGGTGACCCGCGAGTACTACTTCAACGACCACGGCGCGCAGATCGACCGCTTCGCCCGGTCGCTGCTCGCCCGGGCCCGCGGGCTGGAGGCCCCGGAGGACGGCTACGGCGGCCAGTACATCGCCGAGATCGCCGACGCCGTCATCGCGGACGCGGTGGCCGCCGGCGGCCCGGACCCGCGCGACCTGCCGGACGCGGAGGCGCAGGAGGTGTTCCGCGCCCGGGGCGTGGAGCGCATGTTCGGCGAGATCAAGGCGTCGCTGCACGACTTCGGCGTGGACTTCGACGTGTACTTCCACGAGGACTCGCTGCACGAGTCCGGGGCGGTCGACCGCGCCGTCGCGCGCCTGCGCGACGCGGGGAAGATGTTCGAGAAGGACGGCGCGACGTGGCTGCGCACCACCGACTTCGGCGACGACAAGGACCGCGTCGTCATCAAGTCGGACGGCGACGCCGCGTACATCGCCGGTGACATCGCGTACTACCTCGACAAGCGCGAGCGCGGGTTCGACGACGTCATCATCATGCTGGGCGCCGACCACCACGGGTACGTGGGCCGCATGATGGCGGTGTGCGCCGCGTTCGGCGACACCCCGGGCAAGAACCTGCAGCTCCTCATCGGCCAGATGGTCAACCTCGTCAAGGACGGCCAGCCGGTGCGCATGTCCAAGCGCGCGGGCACCGTCGTCACGCTCGAGGACCTCGTGGACGCCGTCGGGGTGGACGCCGCCCGCTACTCGCTGGCGCGCTCGTCGGTCGACTCCAGCATCGACCTCGACCTCGACCTGCTCACGCGGGCCACCAACGAGAACCCGGTCTACTACGTGCAGTACGCGCACTCGCGCACGTGCGCCGTGGACCGCAACGCGGCGGACCGGGCGGTGTCGCGCACGCTCGAGGACGGCACGGACGGGTTCGACCCGTCGCTGCTCGACCACGCCTCCGAGTCCGCCCTCCTGGGCCGCCTCACGGAGTTCCCGCGGATCGTCGCCCAGGCCGCGGAGCTGCGCGAGCCGCACCGCGTCGCCCGCTACCTCGAGGCGCTCGCCGGCGACTACCACACGTGGTACCAGCAGAAGGACCGCCGCGTGCTGCCCTACCCGGACGAGCCGGTCGAGGACCTGCACCGCACCCGCCTGTGGCTCAACGACGCCGTGCGCCAGGTCCTGGCGAACGGTCTCGGCCTGCTGGGCGTGAGCGCGCCGGAGCGGATGTGACCGGCCCCGGGGCCGAGGCCGTCGCGGCGGGGCTGCCCACCGGCGGTCCCGACGCGGCGGGCGCCCCGTGGTCGTCGGGCGTGCGCCGCCGACCGGACGGCGAGGTCGAGGTCGCGGGCGTCGGCGTCGCCGCGCTGGCGGCCGACCACGGCACCCCCGCGTACGTGCTGGACGAGGCGGACTTCCGGGCGCGGGCCCGCGCCTACCGGCAGGCGTTCGAGGCGGCGTTCGCGGCCGTCGGCACGGGCGTCGACGTCTACTACGCGGGCAAGGCCCTGCTCACCGTCGCGGTGGCGCGCTGGGCGCGCGACGAGGGCCTGTGCGTCGACACGGCGTCGGGCGGCGAGCTCGCCGTGGCGCTGCGTGCCGACGTGCCGGGCGCCGCGATCGGCCTGCACGGCAACAACAAGTCCGACGCCGAGGTCCTGGCCGCGCTCGACGCGGGCGTGGGCCGGATCATCGTGGACTCGCTGGTCGAGGTGCAGCGCGTCGCGGACCTCGCGGCCGGGCGCGGCGTCGTCGTGCCCGTCATGGTGCGCGTCACCACGGGCGTCCACGCGGGCGGCCACGAGTACATCTCCACCGCGCACGAGGACCAGAAGTTCGGCCTGTCCGTCGCGCCCGCGGCCGACGGCGGCACCTCGCCGGCGCTCGCGGCCCTGGAGGCGGTCCTGGCGCGGCCGTCGTTGCGGCTGCTCGGCATCCACTCGCACATCGGCTCGCAGATCCTCGACCCGTCGGGGTTCGAGGCGGCGGCGCGCGTCGTGCTGCGGCTGCGCGCGGACCTCGCCGCGCGCACGGGCGTGCTGGTGGACGAGGTCGACCTCGGCGGCGGGTACGGCATCGCCTACCTGCCGGGGGAGGAGGCCCTGGAGCCTGCCCCCGTCGCGCGGGAGGTCGCCGGGTCGGTGGCGGCGGTGTGCGCCGAGCTCGGCACGCCCCTGCCGCGCATCTCCGTGGAGCCGGGGCGCGCGATCGTCGGCCCCGCCGGTCTGACGCTCTACACGGTCGGCACGGTGAAACCCGTCACGGTCTCCGACGACGACGCCACGTTCACGCGCCTGTACGTGTCGGTGGACGGCGGCATGAGCGACAACATCCGTCCGGCGCTCTACGGGGCGCAGTACCACGCCGAGGTCGTGGGCCGGGCGTCGGGCGCCGAGCCGGTGCTCGCCCGCGTCGTCGGCAAGCACTGCGAGAGCGGCGACATCGTCGTCCACCAGGTGATGCTGCCGGGCGACGTGCGGGCGGGCGACCTCCTGGCGGTCGCCGCGACCGGTGCCTACGGCCGCTCGATGGCGTCGAACTACAACGGTCTGACACGTCCGCCCGTGGTCGCCGCCGTCGACGGGACGTCCCGCGTGCTGGTGCGTCGCGAGACGCTCGACGACCTCCTCGGTCTCGACCTCGGCTGACGTGCCGCGGCCGCCGTCCGGACCGGGCGGCGGCCGGGCCGTCCGCATGCGGGACGGCCGGGCCGAGGGCCCTCCCGCACCGTTATCCTGACGTCCGTCCCCCCGGATCCCGACACCGAAGGTGAGACCCGTGTCCGCTCCTGCTGCCAGCGCGCCGGCCCCCGCGGACGCCGTGCGTCCGCTGCGCGTCGCGCTCCTGGGCTGCGGGGTCGTCGGAACCGAGGTGGCGCGCGTCCTGCTCGACCACCCGGACGACCTCGCCGCCCGCACCGGCGCCCCGCTCGAGCTCGTCGGCGTCGCCGTGCGCGACGTGACGCGGCCCCGCGACGGCGTGCCCGCCGAGCTCCTCACCGACGACGCCGAGTCGCTCGTCGACCGTGCCGACCTCGTCGTGGAGCTGATGGGCGGCATCGAGCCGGCCCGCAGCCTCATCCTGCGCGCGATCGCGGGCGGCGCCGGGGTGGTCACGGCCAACAAGGCCCTGCTGGCCGAGCAGGGTCCCGTGCTGTTCGAGGCCGCCGACGCCGCCGGGGTCGACATCGCGTTCGAGGCCGCCGTCGCCGGCGCGATCCCCATCGTGCGTCCCGTGCGCGAGTCCCTCGCGGGGGACCACGTCACGCGCGTCCTCGGCATCGTCAACGGCACCACCAACTACGTCCTCGACGAGATGGCCACCAAGGGCCTCGACCTCGACGACGTCGTCAAGCAGGCGCAGGCGCTCGGCTACGCCGAGGCCGACCCGACGGCCGACGTCGACGGCTTCGACGCCGCCGCCAAGGCCGCGATCCTCGCGTCGCTCGCGTTCCACACGCGGGTCTCCATCGACCAGGTGGCCCGGGAGGGCATCCGGTCGGTGACGGCCGACGACGTCGAGTGGGCGCGCCGCACGGGTCACGTCGTCAAGCTGCTCGCCATCGCGGAGCGCACCGCAGACGGCGTGTCGGCGCGCGTCCACCCCGCCCTCGTCCCGGTCGAGCACCCCCTGGCCGCGGTGCGCGGCGCGTTCAACGCGGTGTTCGTCGAGGCCGCGGCCGCGGGCCCCCTGATGTTCTACGGGCAGGGCGCGGGCGGTCGTCCCACGGCGTCCGCCGTCCTGGGCGACCTCGTCTCCGTGGCCCGCGACCGCCTCATCGGCGGCAAGGGGTCGTTCGAGTCGGCCTACGCGTCGCTGCCGGTGCTGCCGGCCGACGCCGCGGTGACCCGGTACCAGGTCCGCCTCCAGGTGGACGACCACACGGGCGTGCTCGCCCAGGTGGCCGGCGTGCTGGCGGACCACGGCGTGTCCATCGACACGGTGCGGCAGACCGTCGCCCACCCGCCGACGCACGTCGCGGAGGCCGTCCACGGCGCGGGACCGGAGACCACGACCGAGCCGGTCGCCGACCTCGTCATCACCACCCACGCGGCGCGCGAGGCGTCGCTGGCGGCCACGGTCGCCGCGCTGGAGGGGCTCGAGCCCGTCCAGCGGATCACGTCCGTCCTGCGAGTCGAGGGAGTCTGAGCATGCCGGCCCACCAGTGGCGGGGTGTCATCACCGAGTACGCCGACCGTCTCCCGGCGCACGTCGCCGAGAAGATCGTCACCCTCGCGGAGGGCGGTACGCCCCTCGTGGCCGCACCCGTCCTGTCCGAGCGCACGGGTGCCGAGGTGTACGTCAAGGTCGAGGGCATGAACCCGACCGGTTCGTTCAAGGACCGCGGCATGACGACCGCGATGTCCGCCGCCGCGGCCCGCGGCGCGAAGGCCGTCGTGTGCGCCTCCACGGGCAACACGTCCGCGTCGGCCGCCGCCTACGCCACGCGGGCGGGGATGGTCTGCGCCGTCCTGGTCCCGGACGGCAAGATCGCGATGGGCAAGCTCAGCCAGGCCGTCGCCCACGGCGCGCGGCTGCTCCAGGTCGACGGCAACTTCGACGACTGCCTGGTCGTGGCGCGCAAGCTCGCCGAGGCCTACCCGGTCGAGCTCGTCAACTCCGTCAACCCGGACCGCATCGAGGGCCAGAAGACCGCCGCCTTCGAGGTCGTGGACGCGCTCGGCGACGCCCCGGACATCCACGCGCTGCCCGTCGGCAACGCCGGGAACATCACCGCCTACTGGAAGGGCTACCGCGAGTACGCGGGCATCCCGACCAGCGAGGACGGCCCGGGCGCGGCGCCGGTCGCCGTCGCCACGAGGACGCCCGCGATGTGGGGCTTCCAGGCGGCGGGCGCCGCCCCGATCGTCAAGGGCCACCCCGTGGACCCGGAGACCATCGCGACGGCCATCCGGATCGGCAACCCGGCGTCGTGGGCGCAGGCCGAGGCCGCGCGCGACGAGTCCGGCGGCGTCATCGAGGCCGTGACCGACGAGGAGATCCTCGCCGCGCACCGCGTCCTGTCCGCCGAGGTCGGCGTGTTCGTCGAGCCGGCGTCCGCGGCGGGCGTCGCCGGCCTGCTGTCCCGGGCGGAGCGGGGCCTGGTCCCCGCCGGCGCGCGGATCGTCGTGACCGTCACGGGCCACGGTCTCAAGGACCCGCAGTGGGCCCTGCGCACGCCGGACGGCGGGGAGGTCGCCCCGACGCGGGTCACCGCCGACGTGGTGTCCGTCGCGGACGCCCTCGGGCTGGGCTGACGTGCGGCTCGGCGTCGACCGCGTCCACGTCCGCGTCCCGGCGACGAGCGCCAACCTGGGACCGGGCTTCGACGCGCTGGGGATGGCGCTCGCCCTCCACGACGAGGTCGAGGTGCGGCTGGTCGCCAGCGACGAGATCACCGTCGAGGTCGTCGGCGAGGGCGCGGGGGAGGTGCCGGAGGGTGCCGACCACCTGGTGGTGCGGGCGCTGCGGCACACCCTCGAGCTGGCGGGGGCACCCCTGACGGGGCTGCACATGCGGTGCGTGAACCGGATCCCGCACGGTCGGGGGCTCGGGTCCTCCGCGGCCGCCGTCGTCTCGGGGGTCGTGGCGGCGCGCGGGCTGCTGGCCGACCCGGGCGTGCTGGACTTCGCGACGATGCTGCGGGTCGCCACGGAGTTCGAGGGGCACCCCGACAACGCGGCGCCGGCGCTGCGCGGCGGCGCGACGGTGGCCTGGGCGGGGGTCGACGGCCCGCGGGCCGTCGACCTGGAGATCGACCCGCGCATCACCGCGACCGTGCTGGTGCCGGAGGTCCGCCTGGCGACGAGTCGGGCGCGCGGCGTCCTGCCGGCGCAGGTGCCGCACGCCGACGCCGCGTTCACGGCGGGCCGCGCGGCCCTGCTGGTCGAGTCGCTGGCCAGGCGTCCCGAGCTGCTGCTCGACGCGACCGAGGACCGGCTGCACCAGGACTACCGGGCGGGGGTGATGGCCGGGACGGCCGAGCTGGTGCGCACCCTGCGCGAGCACGGGCTGGCCGCGACCGTGTCGGGGGCGGGGCCGACCGTGCTGGTCCTCACCACCGCGGCGCAGGCCGGGACCCTGGACGCGGTGCTCGCCGACACCGTCGACGCGGTGGCGGGGTGGCGCGCGCTGCGTCCCGGCATCGACACGACCGGGGCGACGGCCAGCAGTGTTAGCATGGTGTGAGCCTTCGGGACCGACCATGACGGCACTCTCCCCGCCTGCGGCGCCATCGCGCGCGGCCACGGGATGGAGACGTCAGGCCCGCGGCGGCAGATCCAGCGCCTCCCACGTCACTGCCGAAGGCTGCAAGCAACCCCGTCAGCCGACGTCGTCGTACCACTGATGTGAGGTTCGCGTCCGGGTGCCCCCTGTGCCCGGACGCCATCACTCGGCCCTGGTGGGACCAACCCCAGGACCGCAGACGAGGGGGAAGGGTCCTTCGTGACGAACAGCACCGACAACCTCAGCTCGATGAAGCTCGCCGAGCTGCAGGCCATGGCGTCCGAGATGGGCGTCAAGGGAACCAGTCGCATGCGCAAGGGCGACCTCGCCGACGCGATCCGTACGCGTCGCGGTGGCACGTCCTCCGCGCCGGCCGAGGGCTCCGCCCCGCGCCGTCGTGCGACGAGCGAGCCTGCCGCGGCGCCGGTCGCCGCGGCCGCCGCAGAGGCACCGACCCTGCGGACCGACGCCACGGCCGAGGCGCCGCAGCGCCGTCAGCGGCGCGCCGTCCGGCCGACCACCGGCGTCGACGCCGCGACCGCGTCCGGCGACGGCCGCGCGTCCGGCGAGCAGCAGGGCCGTCAGTCCCCGCCGCGCGAGGAGCGCGAGGCGCGCCTGGCCGAGCTGGCCGAGGCCGTCGCCGCACCGCGCGAGCGCGGTCAGCGCCAGGACTCCGGCGGTGGCCGGTCCGGCCAGGACGGCGACGACCGCTCCGACCGGGACGGCGGACGCCAGGGCAACCAGGGCGGCAACGGCCAGGGCGGCCACCAGGGCGGCGGGCAGGGCCCGCAGTCCGACGGCGACCGCTCGCGCCGCCGCCGGGGTCGCGACCGCGGCCGCGACCGCAAGCGCAACCGCGGCGGACGCCCGGGCGGTCCGGACATCGGTCCGGAGGAGGTCGAGGTCCGCGAGGACGACGTCCTCATCCCGGTCGCCGGCATCCTCGACATCCACGACAACTACGCGTTCGTGCGCACCAGCGGCTACCTGCCGGGCGCCAACGACGTCTACGTGTCGATGAACCAGGTCAAGAAGGCCGGCATGCGCCGCGGCGACGCCGTCGTCGGGGCGATCCGGCAGCCGCGCGAGGGCGAGGAGCCGCCCACGGGCGGCTCGCCGAAGAACCCGCGCAGCAAGTTCGCGGCGCTGGTCCGCCTGGACACGGTCAACGGCATGTCGCCGGAGGAGTCGCGCGAGCGTCCCGAGTTCACCAAGCTGACGCCGCTGTACCCGCAGGAGCGGCTCCGCCTGGAGAACCCCGAGGCGACCCGTCTGACGCCGCGCGTCATCGACATCGTCGCGCCGATCGGCAAGGGCCAGCGCGGCCTCATCGTCGCGCCCCCCAAGGCCGGCAAGACGATCATCATGCAGCAGATCGCGAACGCGATCACGCAGAACAACCCCGAGGTCCACCTCATGGTTGTCCTGGTCGACGAGCGGCCCGAAGAGGTCACCGACATGGAGCGGACGGTCAAGGGCGAGGTCATCGCCTCGACGTTCGACCGCCCCGCGTCGGACCACACGGTCGTCGCCGAGCTCGCGATCGAGCGCGCGAAGCGTCTCGTCGAGCTCGGGCAGGACGTCGTCGTGCTCCTGGACTCGATCACCCGCCTGTCGCGCGCCTACAACCTGGCCGCGCCGGCCTCGGGTCGCATCCTGTCCGGTGGTGTCGACGCCGCGGCTCTGTACCCGCCGAAGCGCTTCTTCGGTGCCGCGCGCAACATCGAGAACGGCGGCTCGCTGACCATCCTCGGCTCCGCGCTCGTCGAGACGGGCTCGAAGATGGACGAGGTGATCTTCGAGGAGTTCAAGGGCACCGGCAACATGGAGCTGCGCCTGTCCCGCAACCTCGCCGACAAGCGGATCTTCCCGGCGGTGGACGTCAACGGGTCCGGCACCCGCCGCGAGGAGATCCTCATGTCGAAGGACGAGCTGGGGATCGTGTACAAGCTCCGCCGTGTCATGGGTGCCCTCGACCAGCAGCAGGCGATCGAGCTGCTGCTCGGCAAGCTCAAGGACACCCGCACGAACGTCGAGTTCCTGCTGCAGGTCCAGAAGACGACGCCGGCCGGTCTGACGACCGACCGTCCCGGCGAGACGATCTGATCCACGTCACAGCGGCCGGTCGCGCGGAATCGTTCCGCGCGGCCGGGCGTTCTGGCACAATGGTTCGTCGGCCTTCCGGTTCACGGCTCGCGGTCCTGCGAGGCGACCCGGGGGCATCACCCCAAGGAGCATCATGAAGTCCGGTATCCACCCCGAGTACGTCCTCACCGAGGTCACCTGCACCTGCGGCAGCACCTTCGTGACCCGCAGCACCGAGAAGTCGGGCAAGATCAGCGCCGACGTCTGCAGCGCCTGCCACCCGTTCTACACGGGCAAGCAGAAGATCCTCGACACCGGTGGCCGCGTGGCCCGCTTCGAGGCCCGCTACGGCAAGAAGTCCAAGTAGCACCCCCGGCAGCGCCGGTGGTCCGCCCGACAACCTCTCCAGGGGCAGTCGGACGCCGGACCGCCGGCGCTGTCGTGTCTGCACCCCACGGGCGGAGCGCGACCAGGGTGTCGCCGACGGCGGCACCGGCCGGGCGCCCCGACCGCCGAGCGACCCAGGGAGCCTGAAGACGTGACCGAGGACTTCGCGGTGGCACGGCCGCTGCTCGCCGAGCACGCCGAGATCGAGCGGGCGCTGGCCGACCCGTCCGTGCACGCCGACGCGGGCCGGGCCCGCACGCTCGGGCGTCGGTACGCCGAGCTGAACCGCGTCGTCGGGGCCTACCGGACCTGGGAGGCGGCGCAGGACGACGCCGTCGCGGCGGCCGAGCTCGCGGCGGAGGACGAGGCGTTCGCGGCCGAGCTGCCCGGGCTGCGCGACGCCGCGGCCGCGGCCGCGGAGCACCTGCGCCGGGTGCTGGTCCCGCGCGACCCCGACGACGGGCGCGACGTCATCCTGGAGATCAAGGCGGGCGAGGGCGGCGACGAGTCGGCCCTGTTCGCCGGCGACCTGCTGCGCATGTACCTGCGCTACGCCGAGCGGCGCGGCTGGGCGACGCAGGTCCTGGAGGCGAACGCCACCGAGCTCGGCGGGTACAAGGACGTCCAGGTGGCCGTGAAGACGCGCGGCAGCCTCGACGACCCGGGCGACGGCGTGTGGGCCCGCCTCAAGTACGAGGGCGGGGTGCACCGGGTGCAGCGCGTCCCCGTCACGGAGTCGCAGGGCCGCATCCACACCTCCGCCGCGGGCGTGCTCGTGCTGCCCGAGGTCGACGACCCGGGCGAGGTCGAGATCGACCAGAACGACCTGCGGATCGACGTCTACCGGTCCTCGGGCCCGGGCGGCCAGTCCGTCAACACGACCGACTCGGCGGTGCGCATCACCCACCTGCCCACCGGCATCGTCGTGTCGATGCAGAACGAGAAGTCGCAGCTCCAGAACAAGGAGCAGGCGATGCGCGTCCTGCGCGCCCGGCTCCTGGCGGCACGGCAGGAGGCCGCCGCGGCGGCCGCCGCGGACGTGCGCCGATCGCAGGTGCGCACGGTCGACCGCAGCGAGCGGATCCGCACCTACAACTTCCCGGAGAACCGCGTCGCGGACCACCGCACCGGGTACAAGGCGTACAACCTCGACCAGGTGCTCGCGGGCGACCTCGACCCCGTCGTGCAGTCCGCGATCGACGCCGACGAGGCGGCCCGCCTGGCCGCCGCGGGCGAGGCCTGACGTGGGCGACGCCCGACCCTCCGTGCTGCTCCGGGACGCGACGGCCGTGCTGGCCGCGGCGGGCGTGCCGTCGCCGCGTCCCGACGCCGAGCTGCTGCTCGCCCACGTCCTGGGCGTGCCGCGGGCCGAGGTGCGGCACCGCGCGATCCTCGACTCCGTGCCGGTGGGTGCCGCCGACGCCGCGGCCTTCACCGCGCTCGTCGCGCGTCGCTCCTCGCGCGAGCCCCTCCAGCACCTCACCGGTGCCGCACCGTTCCGGCACCTGGAGCTCGCGGTCGGACCGGGCGTGTTCGTCCCGCGGCCCGAGACCGAGCAGGTGGCCCAGGTCGCGGTCGACGAGGCGGCGGCCGTCGTCGCCGCGCGCGGCACCGCCGTCGTCGTCGACCTGTGCACCGGCAGCGCGGCGATCGCGCTCGCCGTGGCCACCGAGGTCCCGGGCGCCCGGGTCCACGCCGTCGAGCTCGACGCGACGGCGCACGCGTGGGCGTCCCGGAACGTCGCGGCGCACGGCGACGCCGTCGCGCTGGTGCGGGGGGACGCGCGCACGGCGCTGGCGGACCTCGACGGGACCGTCGACGTCGTCGTGTCGAACCCGCCCTACGTCCCCTCCGACGCCGTCCCGCAGGACCCGGAGGTGGCGCACCACGACCCCGCCGTCGCGCTCTACGGCCTGGGGCCCGACGGGCTGGAGGTCCCGCGCGGGATCGCCGCCGCCGCGACGCGCCTGCTGCGCCCGGGCGGGCTGTTCGTCATGGAGCACGCCGAGGTCCAGGCGGCGGCCGCCCGCCGGACCGTGCAGGACGCCGGACTGGTCGACGCCATGACCCGGACCGACCTCACGGGTCGGGACCGGATGGTCGTGGCGCGTGCTCCCGGCGCGTCCGGGACGACCACGGGCACGCCGGGTGATCCCGACGTGTCCCGCGACGTGAAAGACTGCGGCGTGTGAGCAGCCTGCACGACGCCACCGATCCGAACACCTGGGGCCCGGCCCTCGACGAGGCGGTCAACACGATCTCCCGCGGCGGGCTGGTGGTCCTCCCCACCGACACCGTCTACGGCATCGGGGCCGACGCCTTCGACGCGGACGCCGTCGCCGCGCTCCTGGCCGCGAAGGGCCGGGGCCGGCAGATGCCGCCGCCGGTGCTCGTCCCGGACGTGCGCACCCTCGACGGCCTGGCCACCGAGGTGCCCGACGCGGCGCGCGCGCTGGTCGAGGCGTTCTGGCCCGGCGGCTTCACCATCATCCTGCGCTCCCAGCCGTCCCTGCACTGGGACCTGGGGGAGACCCACGGCACGGTCGCGCTGCGCATGCCGGACCACCCGGCCGCGCTGGCGCTGCTGCGCCGCACCGGCCCGATGGCGGTGTCCAGCGCGAACCGGACGGGCAGCCCGGCGGCCGTCGAGGCCGCCGAGGCCGTCGAGCAGCTCGGCGACGCCGTCGCGTGCTACCTCGACGGCGGCACCGCGCCCGGGGGAGTGGCCTCCACCATCGTCGACGCGACCGGGGAGCACCTGCGCGTCGTCCGGGCGGGCGCGATCTCCCTGGAGGCGCTGCGCGAGGTCGCCCCCGTGCTCGGCGCCGACGAGGAGCCTGCCGGGTGAGGGCCTATCTGCTCCTCATGCTCGTCGCCGCCGCGGTGACGTACCTCGCCACCCCCGGCGCCCGGTGGGTGGCCCGCCGCACGAACGCGATCTCGGCGGTGCGCGCCCGCGACGTGCACGTGCTGCCGACGCCGCGGCTCGGGGGCCTGGCGATGCTGCTCGGCCTCGTCGTCGCCGTCCTGCTGGCCTCGCAGATGCCGTTCCTCGGGCCCGTGTTCGACGAGCCGCAGGTCCTGGGGATCGTGGGCGGCGCCGTCATCGTGTGCCTGCTCGGCTGGGCCGACGACGTCTGGGACCTCGACTGGATGACGAAGCTGGCGGGGCAGATCCTCGCGGGCGGGTTCATGGCGATCAACCAGGTCCAGCTGACGTCGCTGCCGACGCCGGTCGGCCTGGCGATCCCGTCCGCGCGGCTGTCGCTGTTCGTGACGGTCCTGGTGGTCGTCGTGGCGATGAACGCCGTGAACTTCGTGGACGGCCTGGACGGGCTGGCCGCGGGCATCGTCGCGATCGGCGGCACGGCGTTCTTCCTCTACACGTACTCGCTGACCCAGCAGGCCAGCCCGACGGACTTCTCGAGCCTGGCCACGATGGTGACGGCGATCCTGGTGGGTGTCTGCCTGGGCTTCCTGCCGCACAACTTCCATCCGTCGCACATCTTCATGGGCGACTCCGGGTCGATGGTGCTGGGCCTGGTGTTCGCGGGGGCGGCGATCTCCGTGACGGGGCAGATCGACGCCACGGTGACGGACGCGGTGAGCGGCGCGCAGCGCGCCCCGCTGTTCATCCCGCTCCTGCTGCCGCTCGCCGTCGTGCTGCTGCCGCTGCTCGACATGACGATGGCGGTGGTGCGGCGCCTGGCGGCCGGCAAGTCGCCGATGGCGCCGGACCGCATGCACCTGCACCACCGGATGCTCGCGCTCGGGCACAGCCACCGCCGCGCGGTGCTGATCCTGTACGTGTGGACGGCCGTGTTCGCGTTCGGCGCCGCGGCGCTGGTCCGCTGGCGCTGGCAGGTGGTCCTCACCTGGCTGGTCGTCGCGGTCGTGGTCGCGCTCGTGCTGACGCTCGGGCCGCTGCGGACACGCGGCCGCTTCCTCGACGACGACGTCGCGTCGGGTACCCTCCCGGCCGCTGCCGCCCCGACGCCCGCGGCGGCCGCCGCGACGGCGCCGACGGCCGCGACGTCCTCCACCTCTTCCTCCCACGACTAGGAGCCGGACGATGACCGACCCCACCGCGGTGCCGTCGCAGCCCGACGAGCCCACCGAGCCCACCGGCCGCACGCACGACGAGGTCCAGACGCACGAGCGGGCGATGCTGCGCCGCGCCATGCGCTCGACCCTGCTGCTCGTCGGTGCGCTCGTCGTCGTCGGCGGGGCCGTCGGGCTCCTGGTGGCCGGCACCGCGGGCCTGTGGGGCGCCCTCGTCGGGGCGGGCCTGGCCGCGTTCTTCTGCGCGACCACCATCTGGTCGATGCAGCGCTCCGTCGGGAAGTCGCCGACGGTGATGGCCGGCCTGGTGATGGGCACGTGGATGGCGAAGATCGTCGTGCTGCTCGTCGTGCTCGTCGTGCTGCGCGGCGCCGACTTCTACGACCCGTACGTGCTGTTCGTCGTCCTGGCGGTCGGCGCGATCGGTTCCGCGCTGCTGGACTACCAGGCGGTCCGGGACAGCCGGATGCCGTACGTGCAGCCCTGACGGGCGTGTCGCGCGGCGGCGGGCCGGGCGTGTCGCGCGGCCGCCCGGGCCGCCGGACCTCACCGGCGCCCGGCACCCGCTGTGCGAGGAAAGTGCTGTTGTTCACAAGGGGCCAGATTCCGGCCCGGGCAGGCCGGGACGGGCTCGGAGCATCGCCCGACATCCGGTAGGCTGTCCGCGAATCCATGACGACCAGGTCCGACGGCGTACCCACTCACGTGAGGTGCCACCCGAAGGCCCTAGATCACCGGGAGTCCTCCTGTTCACGTCAGCGACCCCCATGCTGCTCGCCGCCTCCGAAGGTGAGGGCGGCTTCCACGCGCCGTCCATCGACGAGTTCTTCCCGCCGGCGATCCTCTTCGAGGACACGATCTTCCAGATCGACCGCATCTGGATCGTCCGCATCATCGCCGCGGTCGTGCTCCTGACCGTCTTCATCATCGCGGCGCGACGCGCCAAGCTCGTCCCGGGCCGGTTCCAGGGCGCGATCGAGATGATGCTCGACTTCGTCCGGGTGCAGGTCGCCGAGCAGATCCTGGGCAAGGAGCAGGCCAAGCGCTTCGTTCCCATGCTCACCGTGATCTTCCTGTCGATCCTCGCGTTCAACCTCACGGGCGTCATCCCGTTCCTCAACATGGCCGGGACGGCACGGATCGGCCTGCCGCTGGTCTTCGCCCTGTGGGTGTTCGTCGTGTACTGGTACGTCGGCATCCAGAAGCACGGCGTCGGCGGGTACCTCAAGAACAACCTGTTCCCCCCGGGCATCCCGTGGCCGATCTACTTCATCGTGACGCCGATCGAGCTGCTGCAGATCCTCATCGTGCGGCCCGTCTCGCTCGCGCTGCGACTCGCGTCGAACATGATCGCCGGGCACATCATGCTCGTGCTCTGCTTCTCCGCGACGCACTTCTTCTTCCTCGAGGCCTCCGCGGCCCTCAAGCCCATCGGCGCGCTCACGCTCGCCGGCGGCTTCGCCTTCACGGCGTTCGAGCTGTTGGTCGCCGCGCTGCAGGCGTACATCTTCGCCCTGCTCGCCGCGGTCTACATCAACCTGTCGCTGGAGGAGGAGCACTGACCTTCCGGTCGGTGTCTCCCTGACACGGCACGCCCACACCCACCACAGACGCAAGTCAGCGACGTCGGACCGCCCGGTCCGACGCCCAACGGAAGGAAACCCAGTGGACGTCACCACCCTCGCCGAGGTCACCGGTAACCTCAACGCTGTCGGCTACGGCCTCGCCGCGGTCGGCCCGGGCATCGGTCTCGGCATCCTCATCGGCAAGACCATCGAGGGCATGGCCCGCCAGCCCGAGGTCGCCGGCCAGCTCCGCGCCACGATGTTCCTCGGTGTCGCGTTCGTCGAGCTCCTCGCGCTCCTCGGTCTCGTCGCCGGCTTCCTCTTCCCGGCCGCGTGATGCCGGCGGCGAACCTCGCCGCCCCGTTCACGGTGGCGGCGGAGGACACGGCGGCGGAGGGCATCGACCTCTTCATCCCCGCCTGGTACGACATCATCTGGTCGTCGGTCATCGTCGTCGTCATCGCGGTCGTCTTCTACAAGTTCGTGCTGCCTCGCTTCCAGGAGGTCCTGGACGAGCGCACGGCGAAGATCGAGGGTGGCCTGGCGAAGGCCGAGCAGGCACAGGAGGAGGCTGCGGCCGCGCTGGCGGAGTACCACCAGCAGCTCGCCGACTCCCGTGCCGAGGCCGCCAAGACCCGTGAGGAGGCGCGCGCCGAGGGCGCCGCCATCGTCGCGGAGCTGCGGACCAAGGCCAACGACGAGGCCGCGCGCATCGTCGAGACCGCCCACCGGCAGATCGAGGCGGAGCGTCAGGCTGCGGCCGTGTCGCTGCGCACCGAGGTCGGCAGCCTGGCGACCGAGCTCGCCTCGAAGATCGTCGGCGAGTCCCTCGAGGACAGCGCCCGGCAGTCGCGCGTGGTGGACCGGTTCCTCGACGAGCTCGAGGCCAGCCAGTCGACGAGCGTCAAGGAGGGCTGATGCGAGGCACGAGCGGAGCATCGCTGGCGGCCGCCCAGGAGCGGTTCGAGCCGGTGCTGCGGTCTGCGGGAGCCGAGTCCGTCACGCTGGGCGAACAGCTGTTCGTCGTCGTGGACGCGCTCGACGGGTCCGGCGCGCTGCGCCGCTCGCTCGCGGACCCCTCCCGCGACGGCGAGGACAAGGCCCGACTGGTGGCCGGTGTCCTCCAGGGCTTCGACGAGCGCGTCGTGGACCTGGTCGCCGGTGTCGTGCGCTCCCGCTGGGCCGCCGACACGGACCTGGTCGACGCCGTGGAGCGGCTCGGCCTGGACGCCGTGCTCGCCGGGGCGCAGTCCCGGGACGCGCTGGAGACGGTGGAGGACGAGCTCTTCCGCCTCACCCGCGGCCTCGTCGGGCAGCGCGACGCCCGTCAGGCGCTGTCCGACACGACCGCCTCGGCGGAGCGTCGGACCGCCCTGGTCGAGACGCTGCTCGCCGGCAAGGTCGACCCGGTCACGCTGGTGCTCGCCCGACGCGCGACCGCCGCACTGCGGGGGCGCCGCTACGTCGCGACGCTGACGTGGTTCGGCGACGTCGCGGCCGAGCGCCGGCACCGCCTGGTGGCCTCGGTGGCGAGCGCCACCGTCCTCACCCAGGCTCAGGAGGAGCGGCTCGGGGCGATCCTCGAGCGTTCCTACGGGCGCCCCGTGCAGCTGAACGTGACGGTCGACCCGACCGTCGTGGGCGGCCTGCGCATCCAGGTCGGCGCGGACGTCGTCGACTCCACCGTGCTGTCCCGCCTGGCCGACGCCCGTCGCCGGCTGGCCGGCTGAACATTCGACGCCCAGCCGGCCACCGGTCGGCGCAGATGAACGTTAGGTCGCACCTGCGGCCACGACAGGAGAAGAGCAATGGCTGAGCTGACGATCCGGCCGGAGGAGATCCGGGCCGCGCTGGACAGCTTCGTGAAGTCCTACGAGCCCGAGGGCGCCGCGACCGAGGAGGTCGGTCGCGTCACCTTCGCCGCCGACGGCATCGCGAGGGTCGAGGGCCTGCCCGGCGCCATGGCCAACGAGCTGCTGCGCTTCGAGGACGGCACGCTCGGCCTCGCGCAGAACCTGGACGTGCGCGAGATCGGTGTCGTCGTCCTCGGCGAGTTCACCGGCATCGAGGAGGGCCAGGAGGTCCGCCGCACCGGTGAGGTGCTGTCCGTGCCCGTCGGCGAGGGGTACCTCGGTCGCGTCGTCGACCCGCTGGGCAACGCGATCGACGGTCTCGGCGACATCGCGACCGACGGCCGCCGTGCCCTCGAGCTGCAGGCGCCCGGCGTCATGCAGCGCAAGTCGGTCCACGAGCCGCTGCAGACCGGCATCAAGGCGATCGACTCGATGATCCCCGTCGGCCGTGGTCAGCGTCAGCTGATCATCGGCGACCGCCAGACCGGCAAGACGGCGATCGCGATCGACACGATCATCAACCAGAAGGCGAACTGGGAGTCCGGCGACCCGACGAAGCAGGTGCGCTGCATCTACGTCGCGGTCGGCCAGAAGGGCTCGACCATCGCCTCGGTGCGCGGCGCCCTCGAGGAGGCCGGCGCGCTGGAGTACACCACGATCGTGGCGGCCCCGGCGTCCGACCCCGCGGGCTTCAAGTACCTCGCCCCGTACACCGGTTCGGCCATCGGCCAGCACTGGATGTACGACGGCAAGCACGTCCTCATCATCTTCGACGACCTGTCGAAGCAGGCCGAGGCCTACCGTGCGACGTCGCTGCTGCTGCGCCGCCCGCCGGGCCGCGAGGCCTACCCGGGTGACGTCTTCTACCTGCACTCCCGCCTGCTGGAGCGTTGCGCGAAGCTGTCGGACGACCTGGGTGCGGGGTCGATGACCGGTCTGCCGATCATCGAGACCAAGGCGAACGACGTGTCGGCGTACATCCCGACCAACGTCATCTCCATCACCGACGGTCAGATCTTCCTCCAGTCCGACCTGTTCAACGCCGACCAGCGTCCCGCCGTGGACGTCGGCATCTCGGTGTCCCGCGTCGGCGGTGACGCCCAGGTCAAGGCGATGAAGAAGGTCTCCGGCACGCTGAAGCTCGAGCTGGCGCAGTACCGCTCGCTCGAGGCCTTCGCGATGTTCGCGTCCGACCTCGACGCCGCCTCGCGCGGTCAGCTCGCCCGTGGCGCGGTGCTCATGGAGCTGCTCAAGCAGCCCCAGTACACGCCGTACCCGGTCGAGGAGCAGGTCGCGTCCATCTGGGCCGGCACCAAGGGCAGGCTCGACGACGTCCCGGTCGAGGACGTCAAGCGGTTCGAGTCCGAGCTCCTGGACCACCTGCGCCGCAACACCTCCGTGCTCTCCACGATCGCCGAGACCGGCAAGCTCGAGCAGGACACCGAGGACTCCCTCGCGTCCGCGGTCGAGGACTTCCGCAACGGCTTCCTCAAGGCGGACGGCTCGCCGCTCGTCGGCGGGGCCGCCGAGGGCGAGGGCGCTGCGGTCGAGCAGGAGCAGCTCGTCGTGCAGAAGAAGGCCTGATCGTATGGCCGGAGGATCCCAGCGCGTCTACAAGCAGCGGATCAAGTCGACGCAGTCGCTGAAGAAGATGTTCCGTGCGCAGGAGCTGATCGCAGCGTCCCGCATCGGCAAGGCGCGCGGACGCACGGCGGCCGCCGCCCCGTACGAGCGGGCGATCACCCGCGCCGTGTCGGCGGTGGCGACGCACACGTCGACCAAGCACCCGCTGACCAGCGAGCGTGAGGACACCAACCGCGTCGCGGTCCTGGTCATCGCCTCGGACCGCGGCATGGCCGGGTCCTACTCGGCGGCGATCATCCGCGAGACGGAGCGCCTCGTCGCGAAGCTGACGGCCGAGGGCAAGGAGGTCGCCCTCTACGCCACCGGTCGTCGCGCGGTGACGTTCTACCGCTACCGCGGTCGCGAGCTGGCGGGCCAGTGGTCCTACGGCTCCGACAGCCCGGACGCGGAGGTCGCCACCGAGGTCGCGGACTCGCTCCTCGAGGCGTTCCTCGCCCCGGCGTCCGAGGGCGGCGTCGGCGAGCTGCACGTCGTGTACACGCAGTTCGTCAACATGGTCACCCAGCGTCCTCGCGTCGTGCGGATGCTGCCGCTCGAGGTCGTCGAGGGCGTCGCCGTCCCCGGCGAGCACGACGCGCTGCCGCTGTACGACTTCGAGCCGTCCCCCGAGCTGGTGCTGGACGCCCTGCTGCCGCGCTACGTGCGCAGCCGCATCTTCAGCTTCATGCTCGACGCCGCGGCGTCCGAGCTGGCGTCCCGCCAGCGCGCGATGCACACGGCGACGGACAACGCCGAGGACCTGATCCGTACCTACACGCGCCTGGCGAACCAGGCCCGCCAGGCGGACATCACCCAGGAGATCAGCGAGATCGTCTCGGGTGCTGACGCCCTCGCGGCGTCGTGACCTCCGTCCGACGCCGTCGATCGACGAACTCACACCCGAACCTTTCGAAGCGAGGCAAGCAATGACCGCCACCACCGTGGAAGCCCCGGTCGAGCACCAGAGCGGGCGCGGAACCGGCCGCGTCGCTCGCGTGATCGGCCCCGTCGTCGACATCGAGTTCCCCGAGGACTCGATCCCCGACATCTACAACGCCCTCCAGGTCGACATCGACCTGTCGGGCCAGGGCGAGGGGGAGCACTCCTTCACCCTGATGCTCGAGACCGCCCAGCACCTCGGCGACTCGCTCGTGCGCGCCATCGCGCTCAAGCCGACCGACGGCCTGGTCCGCGGCGCCGTCGTCACCGACACCGGCGCCCCGATCTCCGTGCCCGTCGGTGACGTCACCAAGGGCAAGGTCTTCAACGTCACGGGCGACGTGCTCAACCTCGCCGAGGGCGAGAAGCTCGAGATCACCGAGCGCTGGCCGATCCACCGCAAGCCGCCGGCGTTCGACCAGCTCGAGTCGAAGACGCAGATGTTCGAGACGGGCATCAAGTCGATCGACCTCCTCACCCCGTACGTGCAGGGTGGCAAGATCGGTCTCTTCGGTGGTGCGGGCGTCGGCAAGACCGTCCTCATCCAGGAGATGATCCAGCGCGTCGCCCAGGACCACGGCGGTGTGTCCGTGTTCGCCGGTGTCGGCGAGCGCACCCGTGAGGGCAACGACCTCATCCACGAGATGGACGAGGCCGGCGTCTTCGACAAGACCGCGCTGGTCTTCGGCCAGATGGACGAGCCGCCGGGCACGCGTCTGCGCGTCGCCCTGTCCGCCCTGACGATGGCGGAGTACTTCCGCGACGTGCAGAAGCAGGACGTGCTGCTCTTCATCGACAACATCTTCCGCTTCACGCAGGCGGGTTCCGAGGTCTCCACGCTGCTCGGCCGCATGCCGTCCGCGGTGGGCTACCAGCCGAACCTCGCCGACGAGATGGGCCTCCTGCAGGAGCGCATCACCTCGACGCGCGGTCACTCGATCACCTCCCTGCAGGCGATCTACGTGCCGGCGGACGACTACACCGACCCGGCGCCGGCGACGACGTTCGCCCACCTGGACGCGACCACCGAGCTCTCCCGCGAGATCGCGTCGAAGGGTCTGTACCCGGCGATCGACCCGCTGGCCTCCACCTCCCGCATCCTCGACCCGCGCTACGTGGGCAAGGAGCACTACGAGGTCGCCACGCAGGTCAAGTCGATCCTGCAGCGCAACAAGGAGCTCCAGGACATCATCGCGATCCTCGGTGTCGACGAGCTCTCGGAGGAGGACAAGACGCTGGTGGCGCGTGCGCGCCGCATCCAGCAGTTCCTCTCGCAGAACACCTACATGGCCGAGAAGTTCACGGGCGTCGTCGGTTCGACGGTCCCGCTGAGCGAGACCATCGAGGCGTTCAAGAAGATCGCCGAGGGCGAGTTCGACCACATCGCCGAGCAGGCGTTCTACAACATCGGCGGCCTCGAGATGCTCGAGGAGAACTGGGCCCGGATCCAGAAGGAGTACGGGGCCTGAGCCTCGCTCCCGAGCACGCCACGCGTCGTCCTGCCGGCCGGAACCGGCCGGCAGGACGACGCACCATCCTCGACTGAAGAACCCTGGAGCCCGACATGGCAGAGCTGAACGTCGACCTCGTCGCGGCCGACCGCAAGGTCTGGTCCGGCGCGGCGCGCGAGGTCAGCGCACCGTCCGCCGACGGTCAGATCGGCATCCTCGCCGGCCACACGCCGCTGCTCGCGGTGCTGCGTGCCGGCACCGTCAAGGTCTCCACCGCGCCGGGTCAGGTCGCGGTCGAGGCGCACGTCTCCGGAGGGTTCGTGTCCGTCGACAGCGACGTCGTCACGATCGTCGTCGACGGGATCGACGAGACCTCCGAGGTCACCCACGCCTGAGGTATCCGCGGTGGGGTACGTGCTGGGTCTGATCGGCGCGGTCCTCCTCGCGGTGCTCCTGGTCGGCGCCCTGGGGGCGTCGCGCCTGCGCACGCTCTCGCGGCGGGTGGGCTCGTTCCCCTGCAGCGCCCGTCCGGGCAGCGCGCCGCACGCGTCCTGGTCCGTGGGCATCGCCCACTACGCCGTGGGGCGGATCGAGTGGTGGCGGTGCTGGTCGCTGTCGCCGCGCCCCGCGCGGACCTGGTACCGGGACCGCCTCACGATCACGGGCCGCACGCCGCTGGACCAGGCCGGCCAGGTGGACCAGTACCTCGTGCGCTGCCGGTACGACGGCGTGGACTTCGAGCTCACGATGTCGTCCGGCGCGTACGCGGGACTCGCGTCGTGGCTGGAGGCCGCGCCCCCGGGGCGCCGCGACCTGGTGGTCTGAGCACCGACCGAACGACCTGGAGGGATCTCCCGTGCGGCTCGTCGTCGCCCGCTGCTCGGCCCGGTACACGGGCCGGCTCACCGCTCATCTCCCGCTCGCGACCCGCCTGCTGGTCGTCAAGGCGGACGGCAGCGTGCTGCTGCACTCCGACGGCGGCTCGTACAAGCCGCTGAACTGGATGAGCCCGCCCTGCACGCTGGCGGTGCGCGAGCCCGACGCCGACGCGGTCGGGCGGGGCGTCACCGAGGTGTGGACGGTTCAGCACCAGAAGTCGGACGACCGCCTCGAGATCGAGCTGCACGAGGTGGAGCACGACTCGGCGCACGACCTCGGCGTCGACCCCGGCCTGATCAAGGACGGGGTGGAGGCGCACCTGCAGGAGCTCCTGGCCGCGCAGATCGAGCTGCTGGGCTCGGGGCACACCCTGGTCCGGCGCGAGTACATGACGGCGATCGGCCCGGTGGACATCCTGGCGCGCGACGCCGCGGGCTCCGCGGTGGCCGTGGAGATCAAGCGCCGGGGGGAGATCGACGGCGTCGAGCAGCTGACGCGGTACCTCGACCTGCTGAACCGGGACCCGCTGCTGGCCCCCGTGCGGGGCGTGTTCGCCGCGCAGGAGATCAAGCCGCAGGCGAGGGTGCTGGCGACGGACCGCGGCATCACGTGCGTGACCCTGGACTACGACGCCATGCGGGGCGTCGACGACGTGGACTCCCGCCTCTTCTAGGTTTAGGCAGGGCAGTTACCAAACGTCCTCGCGGTGGTGCAGGATGGGAGCATGACCGTCGAGCCCGCCGACCGCACCGGAACCCCTGCTGCCCCCGAGGTGTTCGCCGTCCGTGGTGACGTCGTCGTCCCCGACGCCGTCGTGCCCGACGCGGCCGTCGTCGTCGCCGACGACCGCATCGTCTGGGTGGGGCCCCTGCAGGACGCCGTGGCCGCCGGCCTGGGCGACGTCGTGGCGGCGGCCGCGGAGCCCGTGCCCGGCACCCTGGTCCTGCCCGGCCTGGTGGACCTGCACGACCACGGCGGCGGCGGTGCCGGGTTCCCCGACGCGACGACGCGCGAGGCCGTGATGACGGCCGTCCTGGAGCACCGGCGGCACGGCACGACGACGATGCTGGCCTCCCTCGTGACGGCCGACGCGGACACGCTGCTGGAGCGCACGGCGCTGCTCGCCGACCTCGCCGACGCCGGGGAGATCGAGGGCATCCACGCCGAGGGGCCGTTCCTGTCGCCGGTCCGGCGCGGCGCGCACGACCCCGAGCTGCTCCAGACCGGCGACGTGGCGCTCGTGCGCCGCCTGGTGGAGGCGGGCCGCGGCCACCTGCGCACGATGACCGTCGCCCCGGACGTCGACGGCGTCGCGGGCCCCGGCGGGGTCGCCGCGGCGCTGGTGCAGGCCGGCGTGGTGCCGTCGCTGGGTCACACGGACGCGACGACGCAGGTCGCCGAGGACTTCGTGCGCGAGGTCGTGACCGGGCTGGCGGAGTCGGCGCCGGACCTGCGCATGACGGCGACCCACCTGTTCAACGCGATGCGGCCGCTGCACCACCGCGACGGCGGTCCGGTGGCGGCGTGCCTGGCGGCGGCGGCGCGGGGCGACCTGGTGGTCGAGCTGGTGGGCGACGAGGTCCACCTGGACCCGGCGGTCGTGCGCAGCGTGATCCGGACCGTCGGCGCCGACCAGGTGATGCTGGTGACGGACGCGATGGCGGCCGCGGGGATGGCGGACGGCGCGTACGACCTGGGCCCGATGGCGGTGTCCGTGCAGGACGGCGTGGCCCGCGTCACCGACCCGACGCACCCGGAGGGCGGCCCGATCGCGGGCGGTACGTCGCACCTCCTGGACGTGGTGCGGGCGACGGTCGCGGCGGGCGTGGACCTGGTGGACGCGGTGCGGTGCGCGTCGTGGGTGCCGGCGGGCGTGCTGGGGCTGACGGACGTGGGTGGCCTGCTGGCCGGACGCCGGGCGGACGTCGTGGTGACGGACGCGGACCTGGTGGTGCAGCGCGTACTGCGCGCGGGGGCCGAGGTCGTCTGAGCCCGCACGGCACCACGGCGGCGGTGCTCGGGCGGCGCGGGACGTGCGGGGCGGTTGCCCGGGAGGGGGAGGGGTCGCTAGCGTGGTCGAAGCGCTTCGACATCGGGCGCCCCGTCTTGCCGCACCGTCGCGGCCCGAAGGAGACCCATGGACGTGCCGGCCTTCCGTGACCACCTGCTGCCCGCCCCCGCGCGAGCCCGGGACCTGCTCGACCGCCTGACCCGTGCCGAACGGGTGGCGATGCTGCACCAGCGGATGCCCGCCGTCGACCGGCTCGGGCTGGCGCGGTTCCACACCGGGTGCGAGGTCCTCCACGGCGTCGCCTGGCTCGGCACCGCCACGGTGTTCCCGCAGCCCGTCGGCCTCGCGGCCGCCTGGGACCCCGACCTGCTGCGCCGCGTCGGCGACGCGGTGGCCACCGAGGTGCGGGCCAAGCACGCCGCCGACCCGACGGTCAGCCTCAACGTGTGGGCGCCGGTCGTCAACACGCTGCGCCATCCCGCCTGGGGACGCAACGAGGAGGGGTACTCCGAGGACCCGCACCTCACCGGTCACCTCGGGGCGGCGTACTGCCGCGGCCTGCGGGGCGAGGACGAGCGCGTGTGGAAGACCGCGCCGACCCTCAAGCACTTCCTCGCCTACAACAACGAGACCGACCGCTCCTCGACGTCGTCGGACCTCCCGCCGCGGACCCTGCACGAGGAGGAGCTGGCGGCGTTCCGCGAGCCCGTCGCCTCCGGTGCCGTCGCCGCGGTCATGCCCGCCTACAACCGGGTCAACGGCGTCCCCGCGCACCTCCAGGACGAGCTGCTGGCCGAGCTGCGGTCCTGGACGGACCGGTCGGTCGCCGTCGTCTCGGACGCCGCGGCCCCCACGTTCCTCGTCACCCTCCAGCGGGCCGCCGCCGACCGGGCCGGCGGTGCCGCCGCGATGCTGCGGGCGGGCGTGGACTCGTTCACCGACGACGACGCGGCCTCCCACCTCACGATCGCCCGGGTCACCGAGGCGCTGGAGCGCGGCCTGCTCACCGACGACGACGTGGACGCCGCCGTGCTGCGCCTGCTGGAGCTGCGGATCCGCACCGGCGAGCTGGACGGGCCCGGCGCGGACCCGTACGCGGGGATCGGCGCCGACGACCTCGACCTGCCCGCGCACCGGGAGCTCGCCCGCGAGGCCGCGGCCAAGGGTGTGGTGGTGCTGCGCGACGACGACCACGTGCTCCCGCTGACCCCCACGGGGTCGGTCGCGGTGGTCGGTCCGCTGGCGGACGCGGTGCTCACCGACTGGTACTCGGGCACGCCGCCCTACGTGGTGACGCTCGCGGACGCCGTGCGGGAACGGTGGGGCGCGGACCGGGTCGAGGTCGCCTCGGGCGCGGACGTCGTGGCGCTGCGGACGACCGACGGCCGGTACGTGGCGGTGTCGGACGCGGGGGAGCGGGTCGTCGCGGACGGAGCGGTGGCGGGCAAGGAGTGCCGGTTCGAGGTGGCGGACCGCGGCGACGGCGTGCTCACGCTGCGGTCGCAGGCCTCGGGCGGGCTGCTCACCGGCGGAGCGTGGCCGATGCGCGCCGACGCCGCGAGGGTGGGCGGCTGGGAGGTGCAGGAGAGCTTCCGCCGCCACGTCCACGCGGACGGCTCGTGGTCGCTGCTGCACCTGGGCTCGGGCCGCTGGGTGCGGGTCCAGCGCGGGACGGGCGCGGTGTGCGCCGAGGCGCGCACCCTGGCGGAGGCGGAGCGGTTCGTCGTGCGGACGCTCGAGTCGGGCGCGGCCCGGGTGGCCGAGGTCGCGGGGCGCTGCGACACGGTGCTCGTCGCGGTCGGCAACGACCCGCACCTGGGCGGCCGCGAGACGCAGGACCGCCCGCACCTGTTCCTCCCGGAGGCGGAGGTCGGGACGTGGCGTGCCGCGGTCGAGGCCAACCCGCGGGCGGTGCTCACCCTGGTGTCGAGCTACCCGTACGTGCTCGGCCCGGGCGTGGCGGACGCCGCGACGGTGGTGTGGAGCAGCCACGGCGGCCAGGAGCTCGGCCACGGGCTCGTCGACGTCCTCACGGGGGCCGTCGAGCCCACGGGCCGGCTGGCGCAGACGTGGCCCGCACGCCCCGAGCAGGCGGGCGACCTGTTCGACTACGACACCCGCCGCCAGCAGGTCACCTACCGGCACCTGCCGGCGGATGCCACGGGGGTGCCGGCCTTCGCGTTCGGGCACGGCCTGACCTACGGCGCGGTGCGCTACGCCGGGGTCGAGGTGTCGGCGGACGCCGTCGCCGCACCGGCCCCGACCCGCGACCACCCGCCGCTGCACCCCGCGGACCCGGCGTCCCCGGGAGTCGTCACGGTGCGGGTGCGCGTGGCCAACGCGGGGTCGCGGGCCGTCGAGGAGCTGGTCCAGGTGTACTCGCTCGGGTGCGCCGACGTCGCCGTGCCGACACCGGTCCGGCTGCTGCTGGGCTACCGGCGCGTCCGGCTGGAGCCGGGGACGGAGGCCGTGGTCGACGTGCCGGTCGACGTCACCCGCCTGGCGGTGTGGCACGCGGACGGGCCGGGGATGCTGGACGGCGCGCTGCGGGTGCAGCCGGGGGAGTACGTCGTCGCTGCCGGGCCCTCCAGCGTCGACCTGCCCGTGCGCACCGTCCTCGCCGTCGGGGACGCGCGGTGAGGATCGACCCCGACGGGCGCCAGGTCCAGGGGATCTCCACGTTCGTGCTGTTCGTGGTGCTCAACGTGCTGTACCTGGTGACCTGCCTGCCCGTCGTGACGGTCGGGGCCGCGACGAGCGCCCTGCTCGAGGTGACCCTGCGGTATGCCGACGAGGAGCGCGGCGACCTCGTGCGCGGCTACCTGCGGGCGCTGCGGACGAACCTGTGGCGGGGCACCGGGGTGCTGCTGGCCCTGGGCGTGCCGACGCTGATGCTGGTGTTCAGCGCCGTGTTCTGGCTCAACCTGGGCGGTCTGCTCACGGCCGTGGCGGGGGCGCTGTCGGTCCTCGCCGCGACCTTCGGGTTCGCCGCGACGCTGTACGGGTTCGCGCTGGTCGCGTGGTTCGACGCGCCGCTGCGCCGGTGCCTGCGCAACGCGCTGCTGCTGCCGCTGGTCGAGCCGGCGCGCACGCTCGGGCTGGTGCTGCTACCCGTGACCGGCGCGTGCGTCGTCTACCTCGTGCCGGTGACGGGGTTCCTCGCGGCGACGATCGGCCTGTCGTTCGGCGCCTACCTGCTGGCCCTGCTGCTGCACGGGGTGTTCCGGCGGCGCCGGGCCGACCCGTCGGAGCTCGAGCCCGTCTCCCCGCACTCGGGGGAGTGAGCGGGGGCGGTCAGGTGGTCCGGCCGGGTGCGGGCGCGGTGCTCGCGCGCTCGACGAGCCGCGTCGGCACCAGCGTGGTGCCGTGCGGTGTCGTGTGCTCGGCGAGCTGGCGCAGCACCCCGGTGACGAGGCGCCGCCCGACCTCCGCGAAGTCCTGGTGGACGGTGGTCAGGGGCGGCAGGAACGCGACGGCGTCGGGGACGTCGTCGAACCCGACGACGCTGACGTCGGCCGGGACGCGGCGGCCGCTCTCCGCGAGGGCCCGCAGCAGGCCGAGCGCCATCTGGTCGTTCGCGGCGAACACGGCGGTCGCGTCGGTCCGGGCGATCTCGAGCCCGACCTCGTAGCCGGAGGCCGCGGACCAGTCGCCGCGGCGCACGGGTGGCACGGTGCGTCCGGCGTCGAGCAGCGCCTGGCGCCAGGCGTCCTCGCGGCGCTGCCCGGCGTACGACCCGACGGGTCCGGCGAGGTGCACGACCGTCTCGTGGCCGAGCCCGAGCAGGTGCTCCACGGCGACGCGGGACCCGGCGGCCTGGTCGGTGTCGACCACGGGGTAGCGGTCGCCGGCGTCGGAGTCGGCGACGACGACGGGCACGTCGGTGGGCAGGGACACGCTGGCGGCGTCGAGGAGGTGGACCTCCATGAGCAGGATGACGGCGTCGACGGCGAGCTCGCCGAGGCGGGTGAACGCGCCGTTGACGCCGTCCTGGGTGGGGGCCTCGACGGGGATGACGGTGATGGCGTACCCCTCGGCGGCGGCGGAGGTCGCGATGGCCTCGAGGGTGCGCACGTTGCCGGTGGTGGACAGCGTGAAGAGGATGACGCCGATCGTGCGGAACCGGCCGGAGCGCAGCGCGCGGGCGGCGCTGTTGGGCCGGTAGCCGAGCTGTCGCATGGCGTCGAGGACCTGCCGGCGGGTGGTCTCCACGACGCTGGGGTGGCCGTTGGCGACGCGGGACACGGTCTGCGAGGAGACCCCGGCGAGCTGGGCGACGTCGGCCATGGAGACGCGCTGGACGCGTCCGGCGGGGCGTCCGCGGCGTGCGGCCGTGGTCGGCTCGTCCGCCGGGGCGGTGTCGGTCGACGCGCCGCTGGGGCGCGGTCCCGGGTCGCTCACGTGCTCTCCTCTTCGATGGTCCGCGGGCGTCGTCACCAGACCGTGACTTGACGGCTCGCCGGGGGCGATGCACGATGAGCCTAGTCCATGTTTACGTAAACATCGATACGCCACGGCTGCGATGTTCACGTCAACATCCAGTCAGCCCAAGGAAGAAGTGATGACGACGACGTCTCCGCCGACGACGGCGAGCACGAACCCCGTCGCCCACCGCGCCGGCAGACGGCGGTGGACGGGATGGATGTTCGTCGGCCCCTTCATGGCCGTGTTCACCCTCGTGTTCCTCGCCCCCATCGCGTACTCGCTGTACCTGTCGGTGTTCCGCACCCAGATGGTCGGCGGCACGCAGTTCGTGGGCCTCGACAACTACGCCCGCGCCCTCGGCGACCCGCAGTTCTGGGACGGCGTCGCCCGCGTCGGCCTGTTCCTCGTCGTCCAGGTGCCGATCATGCTCGGCATCGCCCTGCTCGTGGCGCTCGCCCTCGACAGCGGCCGCCTCTACGGCACGAGCTTCTTCCGCATCTCGATCTTCATGCCCTACGCGGTGCCCGCCGTCGTGGCCACGCTCATGTGGGGCTTCATGTACGGCACCCGGTTCGGGCTGGTCGGCAACCTCAACGACCTGCTCGGCACCAGCCTGCCGAACCCGCTGTCGCCCGACCTCGTGCTGGCCTCCATCGGCAACATCGTCACCTGGGAGTTCGTCGGCTACAACATGCTGATCTTCTACTCCGCGCTGCGCGTCGTGCCGCACTCCCTGTACGAGGCCGCGGAGATCGACGGTGCCGGGCAGTGGCGCGTCATCACGGCCATCAAGCTGCCCGCCATCCGCGGGGCGCTGGTCATCGCGACGATCTTCTCGATCATCGGCAGCTTCCAGCTCTTCAACGAGCCCAGCATCCTCCAGAGCCTCGCGCCGAACGCGATCACGACGTCCTTCACCCCGAACCTGTACGCCTACTCGCTGTCGTTCTCCGGCCAGCAGTACAACTACTCCGCGACCGTCGCCATCATCATGGGCCTGATCACCATGGTGGTCGCCTACGTGGTGCAGCTGCGCGGCATGCGCAAGGAGGCATGACCGTGCCCGCACCCGTCCCGGCGTCCGCCGCCGCTCCCACCGTGACCCCCGCCCCGAGCACCCGCCGCCCCGGCCCGCGCCTGCGCACCCCGCGCCCCGGCACCGGCGGCCGCGGCCGCAAGAGCCCGCTGCTCACCGTCCTGACGACCCTCGTGCTCGTCTACGCGCTCGTCCCGCTCGTGTGGCTGCTGATCAACGCCACCAAGACGCAGGCCGACCTCTTCTCGTCCTTCGGCCTGTGGTTCGGCGACTCGTTCGCCCTGTGGGACAACGTCCAGGCCACGCTCGCCTACGACGACGGCGTGTTCGTGCGGTGGTTCGTCAACACCGTGCTGTACGTCGTCCTCGGTGCCGGCGGCGCCACGTTCCTCGCCGTCCTCGGCGGGTACGCGCTCGCCAAGTTCGACTTCCCCGGCAAGCGCGGCGTGTTCGCCGTCGTCATCGGCGCCGTCGCGGTGCCCGGCACCGCGCTCGCCGTGCCCACGTTCCTCATGTTCAGCCAGATGGGCCTGACGAACACGCCGTGGGCCGTCATCGTGCCGTCCCTCATCTCCCCGTTCGGGCTCTACCTCATGTGGACCTTCGCGGCCGAGGCGATCCCCGGCGAGCTCCTCGAGGCGGCCCGCATCGACGGCGCCGGCGAGTTCCGCACCTTCTTCCGCGTCAGCCTGCCGCTGCTCGCCCCCGGCATCGTCACCGTGCTGCTGTTCACCACGGTCGCGACCTGGAACAACTACTTCCTGCCCCTGATCATGCTGCGCGACTCGTCCTGGTACCCGCTCACGCTCGGCCTCAACGCGTGGAACGCGCAGGCCGCCACCGCGGGCGGCGAGGCGATCTTCAACCTCGTCATCACCGGCGCGCTCCTGACCATCCTGCCGCTGGTCGTCGCGTTCCTGTTCCTCCAGCGCTTCTGGCAGTCCGGCCTGGCCGCCGGGAGCGTCAAGGAGTGACCGCCCGGCACCACCGGCACCCCCGCACCGCACCGACCCCCGGGGCCACGGCGCCCACCGGCCGTCGCACGCCCCACCACCCGCCCACCCCGTACCGAACAACGAAGTGAGGACAGTCATGACCGCTCGACCCCGCCGCCTGATCCGCGGCACCGCCCTCGTGGGCACCCTCGCCCTCGCGCTCACCGCGTGCAGCTCCACCGACGACGGCGGCACCGGCGGCGAGGCCGTCGACACCGCCTCCGTGCTGGAGACCGGCGGCGAGATCACCGTGTGGGCCTGGGAGCCCACGCTGGAGGACGTCGTCACCGACTTCGAGGCCGCCTACCCGAACGTCACCGTGAACCTCGAGAACGTCGGGACCGGCAACGACCAGTACACCGCGCTGCAGAACGCGATCGCCGCCGGCGACGGCGTGCCCGACGTCGCGCAGGTCGAGTACTACGCGGTCCCGCAGTTCGCGATCTCCGAGTCCCTCGCGGACCTGTCCGACCTCGGCGCGAGCGCCCTCGACGGCACGTTCACCACCGGCCCGTGGGGCTCCGTCCGCAGCGGCGACGGCATCTACGGCCTGCCGATGGACTCCGGCCCCATGGCGCTGTTCTACAACGAGGAGGTCTTCACCGAGGTCGGTGTGGACGTCCCCACCACCTGGGACGAGTACCTCGAGGCCGCCCGCGCCATCCACGAGGCCGACCCGAAGGCGTACATCGCCAACGACACCGGCGACGCCGGGTTCACCACCAGCATGATCTGGCAGGCCGGCGGCCAGCCCTACACGGTCGACGGCACCGACGTCACCATCGACTTCGCGGGCGACGAGGGCACCTCGACGTTCACCGAGGTCTGGCAGCAGCTCGTCGACGAGGAGCTCCTCGCCCCCGTCAGCTCCTGGAGCGACGAGTGGTACCAGGGCCTCGGCGACGGCAGCATCGCCACCCTGACCATCGGCGCCTGGATGCCCGCCAACCTCGAGTCGGGCGTCCCCGCCGGTGCCGGCAAGTGGCGCGTCGCCGAGATGCCCCAGTGGGAGGCCGGCCAGCACGCCACCGCCGAGAACGGCGGCTCCTCGCTCGCCGTCCCCGCCGCGAGCGCGAACGCCGAGCTCGCCTACGCGTTCGTCGAGTACGCGACCGCCGGCGACGGCGTCCAGACCCGCGTCGACGGCGGCGCGTTCCCCGCGACGACCGCCGAGCTCGAGTCCGACGAGTTCCGCGGCAAGGAGTTCGAGTACTTCGGCGGCCAGCAGGTCAACGAGGTCCTCGCGGACTCCGCGGCGAACGTCGTCGAGGGCTGGCAGTACCTGCCGTTCCAGGTGTACGCGAACTCGATCTTCAACGACACCGTCGGCCAGGCCTACGTGTCCGGCACGACGCTGACCGACGGGCTGGCCGCATGGCAGCAGCAGTCGGTGGCGTACGGCAACGACCAGGGCTTCACCGTCTCCGAGTGACGCCCCGGGCGGGGCGGCCGGGACCCGGCCGCCCCGCCCGGCATCACCGCGCGGCCGCCGCCGCGCACCACCGCGCCCGCACCACCGCCGGCGCCGGCCCCGTCCGGCGACCGTCCCTCGACCCTGCCTGTCCGAGAGGTTCACCCCGATGCCCACGTTCGAGATCGGCGAGAAGGACTTCCTCCTCGACGACCACCCCGTCCAGCTCGTCAGCGGGGCCCTGCACTACTTCCGGGTGCACCCGGACCAGTGGGCGGACCGCCTCCGTAAGGCGCGCCTCATGGGGCTCAACACCATCGAGACGTACGTGGCGTGGAACTTCCACGCGCCGGACCCGGGCACGTTCCACCTCGACGGTCGCCACGACCTCGGCCGGTTCCTCGACCTCGTCGCCGCGGAGGGCCTGCACGCCATCGTGCGTCCCGGCCCGTACATCTGCGCCGAGTGGGACAACGGCGGCCTGCCCGCGTGGCTGTTCGCCGACGGCGCGGCGGGCGTGCGGCGCCACGACGCGCGGTTCCTGGACGCGATCGGCACGTACTACGCCCAGGTCCTGCCCGTCGTGGCCGAGCGTCAGGTGACGCGCGGCGGCCCGGTGCTCATGGTGCAGGTGGAGAACGAGTACGGCGCCTACCCGGGCGTGCCCGACGAGGAGCGGGCGCGCTACCTGCGCGAGCTCGTCGCGCTCACCCGCGCGCAGGGGATCGACGTGCCCCTGTTCACCAGCGACCAGGCCGACGACGAGCACCTGTCCCGCGGCGGCCTGCCGGAGCTGCACAAGACGGCGAACTTCGGGTCCCGCTCCCTGGAGCGCCTGGCCGTCCTGCGACGGCACCAGCCCACCGGACCGCTCATGTGCATGGAGTTCTGGGACGGCTGGTTCGACTCCTGGGGCCTGGTCCACCACACCACGACGCCCGAGGCGACCGCCCACGACCTCGACGACCTGCTCGGGGCCGGCGCGTCGGTCAACCTGTACATGTTCCACGGCGGCACCAACCTGGGGCTGACCAACGGCGCGAACGACAAGGGCACCTACCTGCCCATCACGACGTCGTACGACTACGACGCACCCCTGTCCGAGCACGGCGCGCCCACGGCCAAGTACCGCGCCCTCAAGGCCGTCATCGGCAAGCACGCTCCCGTGCCCGACGAGGACCCGGCCGAGCCGGTGCCCGCGCCGGAGCTGGACGTCGTCCTGCCCGACCGGGTGGCGCTGGCCGACGTCGAGCACCTGCTCGGCGGGGCGGTCACCCGCACCACCGGGCTGCCCCCGACCGCGGACGCGCTGCGGCAGTGGTCCGGCTTCACCCTCTACCGCACGTCGGTCGAGGCGGACGACGCGGTGGTGGTGGTCGACGAGATCCGCGACCGGGCGCTGGTCGCGCTCGACGGGGAGCCCGTGGGCGTGCTGGACCGCACGAGCCACACGGGCTCGGTGCCGCTGCCGCGGCGCGCCGGCACCCTGACCCTGCTGGTCGAGGACCGCGGCCGCGTGAACTACGGCGCCCGCATCGGCGAGCCCAAGGGCCTCGTCGGGGCGGTCCGCACCGCACGCCGCGAGCTCACCGACTGGGAGGCGAGGCCGCTGCGGCTCGCGGACGCACCCGCGCTGCTCGCCGACGCCTTCGGTGCCGCGCCCGGCGGTGCCGACGCGCCGTTGGCCGGCCCGTCGTTCCACCGCGGCGAGTTCCCGGGCGTCGCGGGCACCGACCACCTGCTGCGGCTCGACGGCTGGACGCGCGGCCTGGCGTGGGTCAACGGCGAGCTGCTCGGCCGCTACTCGGCCCAGTCCCCGACGCGCACGCTCTACGTCCCCGGCCCGTTCCTGCGCGACGGCGCCAACGAGCTCGTGGTGCTCGAGCTGCACGGCGCGGCCCGTGCCCGCGCCCGGTTCGTCGCCGCCCCCGACCTCGGACCGACCGAGGCCTGATCTCCGGTGCCGGCCCACCTCCCGGGCCGGCACCGGGTTCCACCCGCACGACCCGCACGACTCGCACGACCGCGCCGCGGCCGTGCCCGCTGCCCGGCAGCACCCGTTGGTCCACCCATCGCACCGAGGCGAGAGGACGCTCACCGATGAGCACGACGAGAAGGACACACCGAGCACGCCGCGGCGTGGTCGCCGGCACCGCGGGGGCGCTGCTCGCGACCGCGCTGGTCCCGGCGGCCCAGGCCGCACCCGCCCCTGCCGACGCCGGGGCCGCCGTCGCGGCGGCGACGTCGGCCGTCACCGTGCGGCCCGACCCGTCGTACGCGGGCGAACCGTTCGAGGGCTGGGGGACCAGCCTCGTCTGGTTCGCGAACGCGACCGGCGACTACCCGGACGAGGTCCGCGAGAGGCTCGCCGACATGGTGTTCGGCGACGAGGGCCTCAACCTCAACATCGCGCGGTACAACATCGGCGGCGGCAACGCGCCCGACGTCCCGGACTACCTGCGCGCCGGTGGCGCCGTGGACGGCTGGTGGAAGGCGCCCGAGGGCACCACCCGCACCGACGTCGACTGGTGGGACGCCGACGACGAGGACGACTGGGACCCGGACGCCGACGCCACCCAGCGCTGGTGGGTCGACCGCATCAAGGACGACGTGACGCACTGGGAGACGTTCTCCAACTCCCCGCCCTGGTTCATGACGGTCAGCGGCTACGTGTCGGGCGGGTTCGACGCGAACGCCGACCAGCTCGAGCCGGGCAGCGTCCAGGACTTCGCGGACTACCTGGTGGGCGTCACCGAGCGCCTGGAGGACGCGCACGGCATCGAGGTCGACACCATCGATCCGTTCAACGAGCCGAACACCAACTACTGGGGCACCCAGCTCGGCGCGGACGGCAACCCCACCGGGGGCCGCCAGGAGGGCGCCCACATGGGGCCCGGCCTCCAGCAGCGGGTGATCCCCGCGCTCGCGGACGCGCTCGACGGCGCGTCGACCGACGCGGTGATCTCCGCGATGGACGAGACCAACCCGGGCCGGTTCGCGACGAACTGGAACGCGTGGTCGGGCGCGGTGCGCGACCAGGTGTCCCAGCTCAACGTGCACACGTACGGCACGGGGCAGCGCACCACGGTGCGCGACATCGCCAAGGGCGCGGACAAGCCGCTCTGGATGAGCGAGGTGGGCGGCAACTGGAGCTCCACCGGGCAGGACTTCGAGACCATGGAGTCGGGGCTGGGCAGCGCCCAGCACATCGTCGACGACCTGCGCGAGCTCGAGCCGAGCGCCTGGGTGTTCTGGCAGCCCGTCGAGGACTACGACAACATGGCGCCCGGCGGCGAGAGCGCGGACGGCATGAACTGGGGCGAGATCCAGATCCCGTTCGACTGCACCGCCGAGGACACCCTCGCCACGTGCCCGATCTACACGAACACGAAGTACTGGGCGACCCAGAACTTCACGCACCACATCACCCCGGGCGACCGGCTGATCGGGGTCGACGACACGAGCAGCACCGCCGCGGTGAAGGCCGACGGCTCCGGCGCGACCGTCGTGCACGTCAACTCCTCGACCGCCGACCGTGCGGTGACGCTGGACCTCGCCGGGTTCGCCGACGTGGCGCCGGGCGCCACGGTGACGCCCGTGGTGACGTCCACCGCCGGCTACCTCGTCGAGGGTGACCCGGTGGCCGTGACCGACGGTGCCGACGGCCCCGCGGCGACGCTCGTCGTGCCCGCCGAGTCCGTGACGACGTTCGTCGTCGACGGCGTCTCCGGTGTCGCGGACGACGCGCCGCTCGCCCAGGACGGTCACGTCTACCGCGTGGACGGCGTGCAGTCGGGCCGCTCGCTCGCACCGTCGGGCGCCGGGGTGCGCATCGAGACCGACGCGGCCGACGCCGACCAGCTGTGGACGCTCCAGGACCTCGGTGCCCCCGAGGGCTCGGGCACGCACCGCGGCCGGTACACGCTGACGAACGTCGGCACCGGCGCGCTGCTCGCCGTCACCGCCGACACGTCCGCCACTACCGTCGCGGCCCCCGCCGACCCGGCGGACACCCCCGCGACCGCGCGCTGGATCCTGTCCACCACCGGCGACGGGACGTACACGCTGGTCAACGCGTCGTCGGGCACCCTGCTGGAGGTCGGCGGCCAGGCCACGGCCGACGGCTCGCCCGTCGGCACGTACCTCGCCAACTCCGGCGACAACCAGCGCTGGCGCCTGCTCGACGAGACCGTGCTCGGCACCGAGCCGGTGGACGTGTTCACCACGCCCGGCACCGCGCCCGAGCTGCCCGCGACCGTCACCACGGTCCTGCGCGACGGCCGCGGCGAGCTGCCCGTCACCTGGGACGTCCCCGGTGACGACGCGTGGGCCGCGCCCGGCACCGTCGAGGTGCCCGGCACCGTGACCACCCCCGCCGGCACCACCGTGGACGCCACCGCGACCGTCGTCGTCGACGTCCTCGTCTCGACCCGCCGCGCGACCGCCACGACCTACGTCGGCGGCCTGCCGCAGCTCCCCGCCACCGTCACCGCCGTCACCGACGGCGGGGTCGCCGTGGAGCGCCCCGTCACCTGGCAGGACGTCACCGCCGCCGCGGTCGCCGAGGTCGGCGTCGTCGAGGTCACCGGCACCGCCGACGCCGGCTCCGGGCGCACCCTGCCCGCGACCGTCCGCGTCCTGGTGACCGAGCCGGGGGAGGCCAACGCCGCCCTGACCGACGGCACCACCGCGACCGCGTCGTACACCGAGCCCGGCTACCCCGCGCAGCGCGTGATCAACGGCGACCTCACCGACAAGGGCTGGTCCAACTGGCGCTCCGGCACCAAGAACACCACCGACACCCTGACGGTCACCCTGCCCGCCGCCCGCGACCTCACCCGCGTCGTGACGCGGTTCTGGCGCGACGGCTCCGCGGAGAGCTGGCCGCGCAGCATCCGGGTCGAGGCCCGCACCGGCGGCACCTGGCAGGCCGTCGGCGAGCCCGTCGACGTACCGGGCGGCAGCACGGCGCCCGTCGTCGACGTCCCCGCGGACGTCCGTGCCGACGCCGTGCGCGTCGTCATGACCGCCCGCGACAACACGCACCTCGTGGTGTCCGAGATCGGGGTCATGGCGAAGGTGCCCGGTGAGGCCGAGCCCGCCTGGGACGCCGGCGCGACCTACACCGGCGGGGACGCCGTCTTCCACGACGACGCGTACTGGACCGCCCAGTGGTGGACCCGCGAGACGCCGGGCGCGAGCGTGTGGGGCTCCTGGCAGGAGACCGTGCGCGCCGCGGACGGCACCGCCCTGTGGACCCCGTCCCGCGTCTTCGTCGCCGGCGACCTCGCCGTGCACGACGGCGTGACCTACCGCGCGCAGTGGTGGACGCGGAACCAGGAGCCCGGAGCCGCGAACGGACCCTGGCAGCCCGCGGACGAGCCGCAGGCGACCCCCGGCAAGGGGAAGAAGCCGTGAGCCCGACCAGGACGGGCCGCGTCGTCGCGGGCCCGCACGCCCGGCCCGTCACGCACGCCCGGTCCGTCACGGGGGCGGCGCTCGTCGCCGCCCTCGTGGCGGGCGGGATCACCGCCGGGGCGGGCGCCGCGACCGCGGCCGACGACACCCCGGTGGCGCTCGCGGAGGCGGTGTCGGTGGCGACCACCTCCGGCACCGTGCCGGACCTGCCCGCGCAGGTCGAGGTGGGCACCGCCTCCGGCGGCACGCGGACCGTGCCGGTGGACTGGCAGGTCGCCGACCTCCGGTTCGACCGCACGTACGCGACGTACGCCGTGGCGGGCGATGCCGCCGGACTGGCGGTGTCGGCCGCGGTCGAGGTCGTGCCCGGGTCCGTGGAGTACTTCGTGGACTCGGGTCCGGCGGCGAGCACGCCGCCGTACGCTGCCGTCGCCGCGGTGGCGGACCTGCGCAACGACGCCGCCGACCGGCGGTCCACGGCGCCCGACGCGTGGGGGTACGTCAACGAGGGCGACGCCGACGTGGGCGCCCGCTCCGGGGACGTGGCCGACAAGGACGCCACCGGCTGGTGGGCGCGCGGACGGGCGGGCACGTCCCGGCCGATCGTGTACCGCCTCCCGCTGGACGCGGGCACGCACACCGTGACCCTCGGGTTCGAGGAGTGGTGGTCCGGGCCGCGCCAGATGAAGGTCTCGGTGGTGGCGCCGGACGGCACGGCGACCGTCGTGGCGCCGTCGGTCACGGTGTCGAACGCCTCGGCCACCGCGCGGAACGCGGTCGCGTCGGGCACGGTCGAGCTGGCGCAGGCCGGCACGGCGCAGGTGCGCGTCGAGATCGCGGGCGGCACCGAGGCGCCCGTGGTCTCCTGGCTGGCGGTCGCCGCCGGCGAGGTCGCCGTGGACACGACGCCGTTCGTGGTCGAGGCGCCGACGATCACGCCGGGCAGCGGGCTGTACCCCGCGGCCCAGGAGGTGTCGATCACGGCCCCCGAGGGTGCGACCGTCCGGTACACCACCGACGGCACCGTCCCCACGGTCGCGCACGGCACCCGGTACACCGGGCCGTTCACCCTGGCGACGTCCGCCACGGTGCGGGCCGTCGCCGTCGACGAGGGCGTCGCGAGCCCGGTCGCCCGGTCCGTGCTCGACATCGAGCCGGTCCCGGCCGACGGCTACGACACCGTGCCGGTCGGGCGCACCTGGTACGACACCGACGGGAACCCGATCCAGGCGCACGGCGGCGGGTTCCTCGAGAAGGACGGCTGGTACTACTGGGTCGGCGAGAACAAGTCGCACGACGCCGCGTCGTTCCTCGGGGTGAGCCTCTACCGCTCGCAGGACCTCGTGAACTGGGAGTACGTCAAGGACATCCTGACGCCCGCGTCCCACCCGGAGCTCGCGGACTGCAAGGTCGAGCGGCCCAAGCTGCTGTACAACGATGCTACGGACACGTTCGTCCTCTGGGGCCACTGGGAGACGGCGGACAGCTACGCCGCCTCGCACCTGGTGGTCGCCACCAGCAGCACCGTGGACGGGGACTACACGTTCCTCGACCACTTCCGGCCCGGAGCCGGCTCGGTGCACACCGAGGAGGCGGACCCGACCTACACCGGGGACGACGAGCGGTGGGGCTACGGCTCGCGCGACTTCACCGTCTTCACCGACCCGGACACCGGCCAGGGCTACCTGGTCGGGTCGCAGGACCACCTGAGCATGCGGCTCTACCCCCTCACCGACGACTACACGGGCGTCGACTGGGAGGCGTCGTACCCGCTGTTCGAGGGCGAGCGCCGCGAGGCGCCCGCGGTGGCGAAGATCGGCGACCGGTTCGTCATGATCACGTCCGGCCAGTCCGGCTGGTACCCCAACCAGGCGTACGTCGCCTCCACCACCGACATCACGGACCCCGACGCCTGGTCGGACCTGGAGCCGGTCGGGAACAACACGACGTACTACAGCCAGCCGACGAACATCATGTCGGTGACGCGCGCCGACGGCGGCACCGAGCACGTGTACATGGGTGACCGGTGGGACGCGGGCACGCTGGGCCGCTCCACGTACGTGTGGCTGCCCCTGGAGGTCGACGACGACGGGATCACGCTGGACTTCCGGCCCACGTGGTCGCTCGACACCACCACGGGTGCCGTGTCGGCACCGACGACGCCGCTCGTGTCCGAGGGCCGCGAGGCGACGTCGTCCGCCGCCGTCGCGGGACGTCCGGCGTCCGCGGCGGTCGACGGGGTGGTGACCAACCTCAACCGCAGCGGCGACTCGACGAACTACTTCCAGCCGACCGGGGTGCCGTTCACCTGGCAGGTCGACCTCGGCGAGGTGCTGCCGCTCGACCGCGTCGACCTGGCGTGGCGCAGCTGGAACGGCTCGGAGACGTACGCCCGGTACACGGTGCTGGGCAGCGTCGACGGCGTGACGTGGGAACGGGTCGCGTCCCGGCTCGACAACACCACGGTCGGGTTCACGTCCGACGAGCTCGCCGGCGCGTGGCGCCACGTCCGGGTCGCGGTGGAGCAGGTGGTCAACGACCACAACGGCAACGACGCGAGCTGGGCCGCGGGGCTCGTCGAGGTCCAGGTGTACGCCGCGGCGGACGCCTGGGAGCGGGGAGCCACCTACGACACCGGCGACGAGGTCACCCACGACGGCTCCCTGTGGCGGGCCGGCTGGTGGACCCGCGACGAGCCGGGCACCGGCGTGTGGGGGTCGTGGCAGGAGATCGCCACGGACGCCGACGGGGTGGACCGGTGGACGCCGTCGCGCGTCTTCGACACCGGTGACGTGGTCCGGCACGACGGCGTCACCTACCGGGCCAGGTGGTGGACCCGCAACCAGGAGCCGGGATCGCGCAACGGTCCCTGGCAGGCGACCGACGCCTGAGCCGGCAGGACGAAGGGCCCGGACCGTACGGTCCGGGCCCTTCGCCGTCCGGGCGCCTGCCCGGGCAGGGGCCGGGTCAGGTCACCCGAACTCGTTGGCCACGGCCTCCCGGGCGTCGTTCTGCGCCTCGGCGTTCGCCATGTCGAAGTCGAGCACGGTCTGGTAGCCGAGGCCCTCCGCGGTCTCCTTCATGGAGGCCAGCAGCGCGTCGAACTCGGCGTCGTCCTTCGCGAACACCATCTTCCACGAGTGCTCGACGATGCTGGCCTTGACCTGGCTGCGGATCGTCTCGATCTCGCTGGTGTCGGCCGGGGCGGTGAAGCTCGACCCGGGGGCCACGAGCAGCTGGTCGTTCGCCTGGAGGTACTCCATGGTCGAGGCCGCGCCGCCCATCCGCTCGCTCCAGTCCTCGGTCAGCGGGTTCGCGACCTTGTCCTGGTAGCTCGGCCAGAACGTGTAGTTGTACGGGAACCCGGTGCTCGGGTCGACGTCCTTCGGCAGCACGGTCTGCACGTTGAGGGTGGACACGCCGTCGGTGTACGCGCCGCCGCCCCACTCGGCGGGGACGTCCGCGCCGCCGCCGAGGAACACCTGCTCGCCGAACTCGGTGAGCGCCGGCTCGCCGTTCTCGCCGACCTCCCACGTGAGGTCCTGCGGGCCCGCGGACGCGCCGGTCTGCGAGCCGTTCATGGTGACCCCCTCGGGGGAGTACAGCCAGTCGATGAACGCCGCGAGGCGGGCGGGGTCCTCCGCGCCGGCGCCGATGGCGAGCACCTGCTTGCCGCCGTAGACCTCCGCGCCGTAGGAGAAGATCTGCTGGTCCGCCATCGGGACGAGCTCGAAGCCCTTGCCGTCGGCCATGTTCTCGTCAGTGTTGTACGCCGACTGGCCGAGCCACGGCCACCAGGACAGCAGCACCTGCCCGTTCTGGTACTTGGAGAACATGGTGTCGTAGTTCTGCGTGGTCGACTCCGGGTCGACGAGGCCGAGCTGGTTGGCCTCGTGGTAGAACCGCAGGGCGCGGACGTACTCGGAGTCCGGGTCGACGATGCTCTGGTAGTCGGAGCCGTCGGCCTTGGCGAGCACGAAGCCGATCTCGTCGTACCCGTACAGGGTGGTGGGCTGCTTGCCCATCACCATCATGTTGCCGTCCCAGTCCTTGAACAGGGAGACCGCGTACGCCTTCTGGCCGTTGTCGGCCTCCGGGTGGGCCTCCTGCATGTCCGCCAGGACGGGCAGCAGGTCCTCGAGCGTCCCGATCTCGGGGTAGCCGGCCTCGGCGTACAGGTCCCAGCGCAGGTAGGGCCCGAACGTGGGCTCCAGGCCCTCGGACGACTCGGTCGGGCTGATGCTCGACACCGCCGTCGGGAACCCGTAGACGCCGTCCTTGCCCTCGTTGAGGTGGTCGAGCGCCGCGTCGAACGGCGCGAGGTTCGTCATCGAGTCGACGTACGGCGAGGCGTCCAGCACGAGGCCGCCCTCGACGAGCTCGTCGAGCTTCTCGCCCTTGTCGACCACGACGAGGTCGCCGAGGTCGCCGCCGGCGACGCGGGTGTTGTAGAGCGTGTCGCCGCCGCCCGCCACGTTGGGCGCGATGACGTTGAGCTCCAGGTTGAACTTGTCCTTGACGACCTTGCCGAACCAGCCGCTCTGCGTGCCCATGTAGTTGGCGAGCCCGTCGAAGACGTCGATCGTCAGCGGTTCGGCCTGCGACCAGTCCTGGTCGATGCTGACCGGTCCGCCCGCCTCCTCGGTGGTCCCCGGGCCCGTGCACGCGGTCAGGGACAGCGCCCCGAGCAGCGGCACGGCGATCACGGCCGCAGCCTTCCTGGAATTCATGACACCCCTTCGTGTTCGATGGAGCACGGTCAGCCCTTGACCGCGCCGAGCATGATGCCCTTGACGAAATACCGCTGGAACATCGGGTAGACGAAGATGATCGGCAGCACGACCAGGACGGCGACGGTCATCCGGATCGACGTCGGCGTCTGCGAGGTCGCGGCCGACACGATGGAGCCGAGGTTGCCCTGGGCGTTCTGCGCGGCCTGCGCGAGGCTGCTCGCCTGGTTCGTGTACGTGTAGAGCAGGTACTGCAGCGAGTAGAGCTTCTGGTCGGTGACGTAGAGCAGCGTGTCCTGGAACGAGTTCCACTGGGCCACGGCGGTGAAGATCGCCACGGTCGCCAGGATGGGCGTCATGTTCGGCAGGACGATCCGCCAGAACGTCCGGAACGTGCCGGCGCCGTCGATCTCCGCGGCCTCCTGCAGGGAACGCGGCATGGCCTCGACGTACGTCTTGACGAGGATGATGTTGAACGGCTGCACGATCGCGGGGATGACGTACACCCAGAACGAGTTGGTCAGCCCGAGGGTCTGCATGGTGATGTACAGCGGGATGAGACCGGCGCTGAAGTACATCGTGAAGACGGTCAGCCGGTACCACAGGGAGCGCTTCCACATGCGCTCCTGGGTGAACATGAAGCCGAGGAACGCCGAGGCGAGGACCGTGGCCGCCGTGCCGATCACGGTGCGGGCCACCGACACCACGGCCGCGTTCGTCAGGCCGTCCAGCGCCAGGATCTGCTGGTAGTTCGACAGGTGCAGGCCCTGCGGCAGCAGCCGGACGTCGCCGAGCGCGCTGACGTCGTTCGCGCTGATCGAGTTGATGATCAGGTAGTAGAACGGGTAGGCGCACAGCAGCGCGAACAGCAGGAAGCCGCCGTAGTTGAGGATCGCGAACGGGACGTCCCCGCGGGAGCGCTGCTCGCTGGGGGACCGGCGCCGCCGCCGGGCGGGGGTCGGCGGGGTCGTGCCGGCGTCGGCCGCGGGGGCCGGGCGGGGCGTGGTGGGCGTCGTCATCGTCGTCCTCCGGGCTCAGATGATCGAGGTGCCGCGGGCGCGCTTGGCGACGGCGTTCGCGGCGACCAGCAGCAGGACGGAGATCAGGGACTTGAGCATCCCCAGCGCGGTGGCCATCGACAGGCTGTTGCCCGTGATGCCGATGTTGTAGACGTACAGGTCCAGCACCTGGATGTACTCCTTGTTGAACGCGTTCTGGAACACGTAGTACTGCTCCATCCCGTTGTTGAGCATGTTGGCGATGGACAGCACCAGCAGGACGACGTACGTCGGCATGAGCTGGGGGAACGTGATGTACCGCATGAGCTGGAAGCGGTTGGCCCCGTCGATCCGGGCGGACTCGTACAGCGCCGGGTCGATCGACGTGATGGCGGCGAGGTACATGATCGCGCCCCACCCCAGGCCCTTCCACAGGCTCCAGAGCAGCATCGTCAGCCAGACGTGCTGGTCGGTGTCGAGGAACTTGAGCGGCGCGGTGATGAGGCCCCAGTCGCCGAGCACCGAGTTCACGAGGCCCGTGCTGGAGAACAGCGAGAAGGCGATGAGGTAGACCAGCACCCACGAGATGAAGTTCGGCAGGGTCGTCAGGGTCTGCACCGCGTTGCGGAACCAGGGGGCGCGGATCTCGTTGAGCAGCATCGCGAAGAACACCGGCAGCAGCGACGTGGCGAACCCGAGGAAGCTCATGGCCAGCGTGTTGGTCAGCACCTGCCCGATCTGCTGGAGCTGCACCGGCGAGGAGACGAGCATCTCGAACCACTGGAGCCCCACGAACTCGCTGCCCGCGAGCCCGAGCGCCGGCTTGTAGTCGTAGAACGCCGTGGCCCAGCCCGCCAGCGGCAGGTACGAGAAGAGGAACACCAGGACGAGGAACGGCGCGACGAGCAGGAACATCGTCTTGGACGACCGGGCGCTCGACGGGCGCCCGCCGCGGCGTCGCCCCCCGGGACGCCGGGACGGCGTGCCGCGTCCGGCGACGGGCAGCGGGGTCGCCGCGGCCTGCGTCGCGGCGGGCGCGCCCGTGGCCGCCGGGGTTCCCTGCGTGAGACTCACCTGTCACTCCCTCGTGATGGTCGGCGCGACGACGAACATTGTCGAAGCGCTTCGAATTGATATCACCGACGAGGGCCGCCGCGCAATGGGTCGACCGCATCCCGGGACCCTCCGGCCCCCGGGCGGACGCACGACGGCCGCCGTCCGGGAACGTCCCGGACGGCGGCCGTGGCAGCCGGAGGTGCGCCGTCAGGGCGTCGTCGCGCCCCCGCGCTCGACCAGGACCGGCGCCAGCAGACGGGTCTCCGCCGGCCGCTCCCCGTCCAGCCCCGCCAGCACCATGTCGACGGCGACCCCGCCGATCACCTCGCCCGGGATGTCGATGCTCGTCAGCGGCACCGCCTGCGCCGTCGCCACCGCCGTCGGGCACAGGGCCACCACCGGAGCGCCCGCCGCCGAGGCCAGCCCCCGCTCCGCGAGCCGGCCCAGCACGTGGGGCAGCGCCTGCTCGTTGTGCACGAAGAACCCCGTCGTGCCCGGAGCCCGCTCCAGCACCGCGTCCACCGCCCGGCGCGCGCCGTCCGGCGTCGTCTCGCACGCCTCCACCACGCCCGCCACACCGCGCGCCGAGCACGTCGCCGACCAGCCCCGGATCACCCGGTCCGCGTAGCTCGTGTGCCGCGCCAGCACCGCCGGCGGCGGACCGACCAGCGCGACCTCCCGGTGGCCCGCGTCCGCCAGGTGGCCCGCCGCGAGCCGCCCCGCCGCCTCGAAGTCCAGGTCCACGCAGCTCAGGCCCGCCGGGTCGTGCGGCAGCCCGATGAGCACCGTCGGCTGCCGCAACCCCCGCAGCACCGGCACGCGGGGGTCGTCGGCCTCCACGTCCATGACGATGATCGCGTCCACCATCGACCCCGCCGCCACCCGCTCCAGGCCGCCCGTGTCGTCCTGCGTCAGCAGCAGCACGTCGTGGTCCGCGCCGCGCGCCCGCGTGACCACGCCGGTGACGAACTGCATCACCACCGACACGTCGACCCCCGCACGCAACGGCACCATGAGCCCGATGACGTTCGTGCGGCTCGACGCCAGCGCGCGCGCCCCGGCGTGGGGCCGGTAGCCCAGGTCCGCGATGGCCTGCTCGACCCGCTTGCGCGTCGGGCCCGAGATCGAGCGCTTGCCGGACAGGACGTAGGAGACCGTCGACGCCGAGACTCCGGCCGCCTTCGCGACGTCCTCGATGGTGGGCACGGTCAGCTCCTCACGGGGCGGCGACCGCCGAGCCCGGGGCCGCGTCCGTGCGGCCCCGGTCGGCCGGGTCGGTCAGGCTGATGGGGTCGAGGGTCAACATAGCCCCGGCCGGGACCGTCAGCGGCCCCGGAGGCGCGGGTCGGCCGGGCGAACTTCCCAGGGTCACCGTCACGTCGCGCCCCCGCGGCGCGTGCAGCACCACCCGCACCGGCGTCCCGGCCCGCCATGCCAGGTCCACCCGGAGCCCGCCCCGGGCCCGCAGGCCGGTCACCTCGCCGTCCGGCCAGGCCACCGGGAGCGCCGGCAGCACGTCCAGGTGCGGCACGTCGCGCGAGCCGCGGTGGGACTGCAGCAGCAGCTCGGCCACGCCCGCGGTCAGCCCGCAGCTCCCGTCCAGCTGGAACGGCGGGTGCGCGCTGAACAGGTTCGGGTACAGCCCGCCCCGGTGCCCCGCACCCTCCACGGCCGGGCGCAGCGCGAGGCGCACCTGCTCGTGCGCCCGGTCGCCCCGCCCGAGCCGCGCCCACAGCGCCACCCGCCACGCCAGCGACCAGCCCGTCGACTCCCGGCCCCGCAGCTCCAGGGTCCGCCCCGCCGCCGTCGCCAGGTCCGGCGTCGTCGCGGGACCCAGCACGCCCAGCGGGAACAGCCCCACCAGGTGCGACAGGTGCCGGTGCTCCGGCTGCGCCTCCGGCAGCTCCGCCCCCCACTCCAGCAGCTCGCCCCGCGGCCCCACGCGATGCTCCGGCAGCGCCGCCGCAAGGGTCGCCAGCTCGTCCACCCACGGCTCGGCGGCCTCGTCCCCGCCCAGCAGCGCCGCGACCTCCCCGCACGCGGCCGCCAGCGAGCGCACCAGCGCCACGTCCATCGTCGCGTCCGCCGTCACCGCCGCAGGCGCCCCGTCCGGCGCGACGAACGTGTTCTCCGGGGACGTCGACGGGCTCAGCCGCGCCGTCGCCCGCGAGGTCGTACCTGCAGCCAAGAGGTCGTACCCCGGGGGCACGACCCCACGACCGGAGGTGCCACCTCGCGGAGCGGACGCGGCGGGCCGCGCCCAGTCGAGGGCGAACAGCGCCGCCCCGCGCAGCACGTCCCACGACTCCCGCAGCACCGCGTCCGCCGCCTCCCGGTCCGCCGCGAACCGGTGGTGCTCCACCAGGTGCTGCACCAGCCACCAGCCCGCCGACGCCCACGCCGCCCACGACGCGTCGCCCTCGCCCGCACCCACCGGCGCCGCGTGCCCCCACGCGTCCGCGTTGTGGTGCGCCGTCCAGCCGCGCACCCCGTACAGGTCCGCCGCCACCCGCGCCCCCGGCCCCCGCGCGAGACGCCGCACGAACGCCAGCAACGGCTCGTGACACTCCGCCAGCCCCGTCGGCTCGGCCGCCCAGTAGACCATCTGCAGGTTGATGTTCAGCGTGTACGCGCTGCTCCACGGGCCCGGCAGCCACGGGTTCCACAGCCCCTGCAACGTCGCCGGCAGCCCGCCCGGCCGCGACGACGACAGCAGCAGGTAGCGCCCGTGGTGGAACACCAGCGCCGCCAGCCCCGGGTCCGGGCGGTGCTCCGCCGCCGTGACCCGCCGGTCCGTCGGCAGGTCGGCGGCGCCCTCCGCCGACGGCAGCACCAGCCGCACCCGGTCGTACAGCTCCCGGTGCGCCGCCACGTGGGCGGCGCGCAGGCGCTCGCGGACGGCCCCGGCACGTGCCCCGGGCTCCGCCCCGGCGTCCGTGCCGACCCGTGCCGGGCGCGGGTCGAGCTGGGCCGCGAGGCGCTCGGCGACGGGTCCGACCGGGTCGCCGGGCGGGTCGGTCGTCGCGGTCGCGACGAGCAGGACGTGGGTGGTGGCCGCACCGGTGCGCAGCATGCCGCCGGTGACGTCGGCCCCGGCGTCCCCGACCGCCCGCACCACGACGACGCCGTGGCGGCCGTCGTCGGCGTAGCGGACGACGCTCCCGCCCGGCGCGTGCCCCGGCGGGACGTCGACGGGCAGGTCCACGACGTGCGCGAGGTCGCCGGAGGCGTCCGGCGTGAGCGCGGGGTCGGGGGAGCCCGACGTGCGCAGCAGGCTCTCCACCCGCACGGTGACGCGCACGGGTCGCTCCGCGCGCACGGTGTGGACGAGCGCGCCGCCGGTCGCGTCGGCCCAGGTCTCCTGGACGACGCCGCCGGTCGCGGGCGTCCACCAGCGGTGCGTGGCGACCCCGGTGCGCAGGTCGAGCTCACGCACCGCGGCGCCGCGCTCCCCGGCGCCGGACGCTCCGGGCGCCCGCGCGCCGTCATCGCCGGCCTCCTGCGCGTCGTCGTCGCCGGGCGGGTCGGCGGCCGTGACGGCGACGTCGGCCTCCGCGAGCGGGAGGTACGCCTGCGACCAGGGGGACTGCATCGCGGCGAGCAGGCGCTCGGCCTCGCGGACGTCGCCGTCGTCGAGGGCGCGCCGTACCGCGGCGAGGTGCTCGGGCCCGCGGGCCCGGACGCCCGCGAGGGGGTCGGGGTCGGGGCGCCCGGACCAGGCGGTGCCGTCGTTGAGCCACAGGTGCTCGGTGCCGGGGCGGCCCGCGCACATCGCGGCACGGTGGCCGTTGCCGACGGGCAGGGCCTCGAGCCAGGTCGTGGCGGGGGCGTCGTACCAGAGCCGGTGCAGGTCGTCGGGGCCGTCGGCCGGCGGGTGCGGGTCCGTCGTCGGCCCGGCCTCGGCGCGTGGCGGGGCCTCGGGGGGCACGGCGGGGGCGGTCGGCGCGGCAGGGCCGCGGGCGCTGCCCGGGGAGGCGGGACGGGGCTGGTGGCGACGCTGGACACCCGGCATCGGCCCAGGCTAGCGTGCGCTCGAAGCGCTTCGACAGCGGTGTCGCGGCGACGACGCGAGGAGGCGACGGTGCCGAGCACGGAGCGGACGACGGCGAGCAGGACCGGCGGGACGGCGACGTCCGCCCGCCCCGCCGGAGCAGGGCGCTTCGCCGCGCTGACCGACGACCTCGGCCTGCTCCACGGCGGCGACTACAACCCCGAGCAGTGGGGTCCCGACGTCTGGCGCGAGGACGCCCGGCTCATGCGCGAGGCCGGGGTCAACCTCGTCACGGTCGGCGTGTTCTCGTGGGCCCGTTACGAGCCGAGCCCCGGCGTGCGCGACTTCGCGTGGCTCGACGAGGTCCTCGACGTCCTGCACGCCGCCGGGGTCGCCGTCGACCTCGCCACCCCGACGGCGTCGCCGCCCGCCTGGCTCGGGCACCGGTACCCCGAGACCCTGCCCGTCGACGTCGACGGCGTCCGGCTGGTGGCCGGGTCGCGCAACCACTTCTCCCCGGCGTCCCAGGTGTACCGGGACCACGCGCTCGCGATCACCCGCGACCTGGTCGCCCGGTACGCCGGGCACCCGGCGGTGCGGATGTGGCATGTCGGCAACGAGTTCGGCCAGGTGTGCCACGGCGACGAGTCCGCCGCGCGGTTCCGCGACTGGCTGCGTACCCGCTACGGGACCCTGGAGCGGCTCAACGAGGCGTGGGGCACCACGTTCTGGTCGCAGGCCTACGGCTCGTTCGACGAGATCCTGCCGCCGCGACGCATGGTCTACCACGTCAACCCGACGCAGGCCCTCGACTTCCGGCGCTACTCCTCGGACCTGCTGCTCGACCTCTACCGCGAGCAGCGCGACGTGATCCGGGCGGCCGACCCCGACGTCCCCGTGACGACGAACTTCATGGGGTTCTTCCCCCTGGTCGACTACTGGTCGTGGGCGGGCGACCTCGACGTCGTCGCCGACGACCAGTACCCCGACCCCGGCGACCCGCACGCCCCGGCCGACTCCGCGCTGGTGCAGGACCTCGTCCGGTCGCTCGGCGGGGGCGACCCGTGGGTGCTCATGGAGCAGGCGACCGCCGCGGTGAGCTGGCGCGAGCACAACCTCACCAAGAGTCCCGACCGCTCCCGGCTGGAGTCGCTGCAGGCGGTGGCCCGCGGCGCGGACGGCGTGTGCTTCTTCCAGTGGCGGGCGTCGCGGGCCGGCGCCGAACGGTTCCACTCCGCGATGCTGCCCCACGCGGGCCCGGACACCCGGGTCCATGCCGGCGTGCGTCGCCTCGGGGCGGACCTGCGGCGCCTGCGCCCCGTGGTGGGTGGCCGCGTCGAGGCGCGCGTGGTGCTGCTGTTCGACTGGGAGTCGTGGTGGGCGGCCGAGGAGCAGGCCCGACCCACGGCCCGGCTCGGCGTGCTCGACCAGGTGCGGGCCTGGTACCGGCCGCTGTGGGCGGCGGGCGTCGCGGTCGACCTCGCCCCGCCGGGCGCCGACCTCACGGGCTACGACGTGGTCCTGGTGCCGCAGTCGTACGTGCTCACCGAGGATGCCGCGCTGGGCCTCGAGGCGGCGGTCCGGCGCGGGGCGAGCCTCGTCGTCGGCCCGTTCAGCGGCGTCGCGGACGCCGACGCGCAGGTTCGTCCCGGGAGGTTCCCGGTGCTGCTGCGCGACACGCTGGGTGTGAGCGGCGAGGAGTGGGTGCCGCTGCCCGACGACGGCGTCGCCCTGGCGGTGGGCGCGGACCTGGCGTCCGCGGCCGCGGCGTCGGACGCGCCGCGTGCGACCACGTTCGGCGAGCTGCTGCGCTCCGACGGCGCGCAGGTGCTGGCGACGTTCGCCGAGGGCCACCTGGCGGGTGCGCCCGCGGTGACGCGCCACGTCCCGGCGGGCGGCGGCGCGGCCTGGTACGTGGGGGCCGTGCTGCCGGAGGCGGTGCTCGCCGGCGTGCTCGGCCGGGCGCTCGACCGCGCCGGGGTGGAGGGGGTGCTGCCCGGGCTGGGCGACCTGCCGGGCGTGGAGGCGGTGCGTCGCGGTGGCCTGCTGTTCGTGCTCAACCACGGCGGTTCCGCGGCGCGGGTCCCCGTGCCCGGGGCCGCGGTCGACCTCCTGACGGGGGAGGTCGTCGCCGGTGAGGTGGTGCTGGCGCCGTCCGGCGCCGTCGTCCTCGACCCACGCGACCCGTGACGGGAGCCGTCCCGGGCGGGCCCGGCCTCGAATCGGTACGACCGGCGTCGTCCCGCCGCTCCCGCCCCTCTTGACGACAGCCGCGAGCCCGCACATACTCGGCTGTCGAAGCGCTTCGACATCGACGTCGACGACGCCCACCCGCCGACCCGGCCCCGGCCGCCGGGAGTGCGGAGGGGCGGACCCCGCCGGACGATGGACCCGACGAGAAGGTGACCCACCATGAAGTTCACCGACGGCTACTGGCTGTCCCGGCCCGGTCTGCACCCGCTCTACGCGGTCGAGGTGGACGACGTCCGCGTCGACGAGGAGGCGGGCACCATGACCGTGTACGCCCCCACCGCGACGATCCGCCACCGCGGCGACACGCTCAACCGGCCGATGCTCACCCTGACCTACTCCTCCCCGGCGCCGGGCGTCGTCACCGTCCGCGTCGAGCACCACGCCGGGGGGGTGCACCGCGGGCCCGACTTCGCGCTGCACCGCGAGCCGGGGTTCCGGCCGGTGGTCAAGGTCGACGAGGCCGCCGGGGTCCTGGAGACCGGCGAGCTCTCCGTCCGCGTCCACCGCGGCGGTCCCTGGCGCGTCGACTTCGAGCACGCCGGCCAGGTCGTCACGTCGTCCCTGCCGAAGTCGGTCGCGGCGGTCTCCGCGGACGCCGGGGGTTCCTGGGTGCACGAGCAGCTCGCGCTCGCGCCCGGCGAGCACGTCTACGGGCTGGGGGAGCGGTTCGGGCCGTTCGTGAAGAACGGCCAGGAGGTCGACGTCTGGAACGCCGACGGCGGCACGTCCAGCGAGCAGGCGTACAAGAACGTGCCGTTCTACGTGACCAGCCGCGGCTACGGCGTGCTCGTCGACCACCCGGAGAAGGTGTCGCTCGAGGTCGCCACCGAGGTGAACTCCCGGGTCCAGCTCTCCGTGCCGGGCGAGACGCTGACCTACCACGTCATCGCGGGCCCGACCCCGAAGGACGTGCTCACCCGCTACACCGCCCTCACCGGGCGTCCGCCGCGCGTGCCGGACTGGTCGTACGGGCTGTGGCTGTCGACGTCGTTCACCACCGACTACGACGAGGCCACCGTCAACGCCTTCATCGACGGGATGGCCGAGCGGGACCTGCCCCTGAGCGTCTTCCACTTCGACTGCTTCTGGATGCGGGAGTACCAGTGGTGCGACTTCACGTGGGACCCGCGCACGTTCCCCGACCCGGAGGGCATGCTGGCCCGGCTGCACGACCGCGGCCTGAAGGTGTGCGTCTGGATCAACCCGTACATCGCGCAGCGCTCCCCGCTGTTCGCCGAGGGCGCCGCGAAGGGCTACCTGCTGCGCACCACCGACGGCGGCACCTGGCAGTGGGACCTGTGGCAGGCCGGCATGGGCCTGGTCGACTTCACGAACCCCGAGGCCACCGCCTGGTACCTGTCGCACCTCGAGCGGCTGCTCGACCAGGGCGTCGACTCCTTCAAGACGGACTTCGGGGAGCGGGTGCCCACCGAGGGTGTCGTGTGGTTCGACGGCTCGGACCCGCAGCGGATGCACAACTACTACGCCCAGGCCTACAACGAGGCCGTGTTCGACCTGCTGCGGCGTCGTCGCGGCGAGGGCGAGGCGGTGCTGTTCGCCCGGGCCGCCACGACGGGCGGGCAGACCATGCCGGTGCACTGGGGCGGCGACTGCGACTCCCAGTTCTCCTCGATGGCGGAGACGCTGCGCGGCGGTCTGTCCCTGGCCATGTCCGGCTTCGGCTACTGGAGCCACGACATCGGTGGGTTCGAGGGCACGCCCGACGCCGACGTCTTCAAGCGGTGGCTGGCGTTCGGCCTGCTGTCCAGCCACTCGCGGCTGCACGGGTCGAGCTCGTACCGGGTGCCGTGGGCGTTCGACGAGGAGGCGGTCGACGTCGCCCGGCGGTTCACGCACCTCAAGATGCGGCTCATGCCGTACCTGGGGGCGGCGGCCGAGGAGGTCGTCGGGGCGGGCGTGCCGCTGATGCGCCCGATGCCGCTGGAGTTCCCCGACGACCGCTCGACGTTCGGCATCGACACCCAGTACATGCTGGGCGGGGCCCTGCTGGTCGCGCCGGTGTTCACGGCGGCGGGCGACGTCGAGGTGTACGTGCCCGCGGGGACGTGGACTTCGCTGCTGACGGGCGAGCAGGTGACCGGTCCGCGCTGGGTCCGCGAGCGGCACGCGGCGGACTCGCTGCCGTTGTACGTGCGGCCCGGCACCGTGCTGCCGCTCGGCGCGCGGACGGACCGCCCGGACTACGCGTGGGCGGACGGCGTGGAGCTGCGGCTCTTCGAGCTCCCGGACGGCTACGACGCCGTGACGGCGGTCCCGGCCCGGGGCGGCGGCGAGCCGGTGCGCTTCCACGTGCGGCGCCGCGGCGACGAGGTCGTGGTGTCGTCCGACGACGCGCCGGGCGACTGGTCCGTGCGGGCCGGGGACGTGGTGGCCGCGGCCTCGGGTCGCGCCGCGGTGACGCTCGTGCTGTGAGGGGTGTCGTGGTCGTCCTCGTGCCCGGGTGCCGGGCGCGAGGACGGCCACGACGCGCCGCCTCGGCGGGGCGGTGGATCCACCGCCCGTCCCGAGGTACCATCGAATCGATTCGTGGGAACGCTCCCACGCCCAGGGTGCGACCCGTCGCACCGACCACCAGGAGGTAGACCACCGATGAGCACCACCCCGGGCCACGCCACCGGCGCCGCGGCCCCCGGCCCGTTCCCCGCCGACTTCCTCTGGGGCACCGCCACCGCCGCCTACCAGATCGAGGGTGCCGCCACCGAGGGCGGCCGCGGCCCCTCCATCTGGGACACCCTCAGCCGTGTCCCCGGCGCCGTCGTCAACGGCGACACCGGCGACGTCGCCTGCGACCACTACCACCGCTGGGCCGAGGACGTGGACCACCTCGCCCGCCTCGGCGTCGGCGGCTACCGGCTCTCCATCTCCTGGCCGCGCGTCCAGCCCGGCGGCCGCGGTCCCCTCAACCCCGAGGGCGTCGAGTTCTACCGCAACCTCCTCGACGCGTTGCGGGAGCGCGGCATCACGCCCTACGTCACGCTCTACCACTGGGACCTCCCCCAGGAGCTCGAGGACGCCGGCGGCTGGGCCAACCGCGACACCGCGTACGCGTTCGCCGACTACGCCCGCGCCATGGCCACCGAGCTCGGCGACCGCGTCCGGATGTGGACCACCCTCAACGAGCCCTGGTGCTCCGCCTACCTCGGCTACGCGTCCGGCGTGCACGCCCCGGGCCGCACCGAGCCCGCCGCCGCGCTCGCCGCCGTGCACCACCTCAACCTCGCCCACGGCCTCGCCGTCCGCGCGATCCGCGAGGTGCTGCCCGACGCGCAGTGCTCCATCACCCTCAACCTGCACGTCCTGCGCGCCGCGTCGGGCTCCGACGCCGACGCCGACGCCGTGCGGCAGGTCGACGGGCTCGCCAACCGCGTGTTCCTCGGCCCGCTCCTCGACGGCGAGTACCCCGCCGACGTCCTCGCCGACACCGCGAGCGTCTCCGACTGGTCGTTCGTCCAGGACGGCGACCTGGAGATCACCCGCCAGCCGCTCGACGTCCTCGGCGTCAACTACTACTCGACCACCCGCGTGCGCCGGTTCGCCGGCGACGGCGAGCCCGTGCGGGCCGACGGCCACAAGACCACCACGGTCTCCCCGTGGGTCGCCGCCGACGACGTCGAGTTCCTCCCGCAGCCCGGCCCGCACACGGCCATGGGCTGGAACGTCGAGCCCGCCGGCCTCACCGAGCTCCTGCTCGACCTGCACCGCACCTACCCGGGCCTGCCGCTGGCCGTGACGGAGAACGGCGCGTCCTTCGAGGACGAGGTCGTCGAGGACCCGGCGCTCGGCATCGCCCGCGTGCACGACCTCGCCCGTGTCGCGTACCTGCGCGACCACGTGGCCGCCGTCGCCGACGCGATCGCCGCCGGCGCCGACGTGCGCGGCTACTTCGCGTGGTCCCTCATGGACAACTTCGAGTGGGCCTACGGCTACTCCAAGCGGTTCGGCATGCTGCACGTCGACTACCCCACCGGGGAGCGCACGTGGAAGAACTCGGCCTACTGGTACGCGCGGCTCGTGCGCACCGGCCGGATCCCGGGGGTGTTCGAGGCGCAGCCCGCCTGACCCGTCCCGACCGTCCGGCCCGTGGCCGCAGACGCGCCCGGCGTGCCCGACACGCCGGGCGCGTCGTCGTGTGAGAAAGGCCCGGTCGTGGTCCGCGCCGGGGTCGGGGGAGCGGCCCTCCGGCCCGCCCGGAGGGCTCGGGGTCGTCGTGCACACCTGTGGACGACCGGGCGTCCACAGGTGTGGAAGCCGGGCCCTCGGCGGCCCCCTGCCAGGGCCCCCGCCGGGTCGCGCCGGTGGACGACGGCGGTGGACGACGGGGCTGTCGGAGGCGGCTGGGAACATGGGTCCCACAGGTGTCGCCAAGGGTCGTCGGGCCCTCCGAGGACCGGATGACACGGCTGAAATCACACCGTTGGCAACACAACATGTCGTGGGCGAGCGCGCGGCGAACACTAGGTGTAGTGTTTGGAGCACGTCGGGGGCCCAGCCTCCGCAGAGCATCACATCGGCGTAGTTACACCGGTGTCGTCCCTGGTCGGGGGCCCTTCGCAGGGTCCCGCGGACCCCGGTCGACCGCCCGGGAACCGCCCACCACACACAGAAATCACGGGCCGCCAGGCGGGCGGCGGACGAGGGGGAGATCGACATGAGCGTCACCGTCTACAGCAAGCCGGCGTGCGTGCAGTGCGATGCGACCTACCGCGCCCTGGACCGCAAGGGCGTCGAGTACACCGTCGTCGACATCACGCAGGACGCCGAGGCGCTCGAGATGGTCCGCGGTCTCGGTTACCTCCAGGCGCCCGTCGTCGTCGCCGGCGAGGAGCACTGGTCGGGCTTCCGTCCCGACCGCATCAGCTCCGTCGCCGCCCAGGCCGTCTCGGCCTGACACGCTCCGGCCCGGTCGCGTCCACCGCGCGACCGGGCCGGCACCACGTACGTTCCGAACGGGGGAGAGCGACATGTCATCGCTCGTGTACTTCTCCAGCGTCTCGGAGAACACGCACCGGTTCGTCCAGAAGCTCGGGTTCGCCGAGCAGGGCGTGCCGGTGCGGCGCATCCCGCTGCGCCCGGCCGACGGCTTCCTCACGGTCGACGAACCGTACGTGCTCATGGTCCCCACCTACGGGGGCGGCAACGAGGGCGGAGCCGTGCCGCGCCAGGTCCGCAGGTTCCTGGGCGACGCGCACAACCGGTCGTTGATCCGCGGCGTCATCGCGGCGGGCAACACCAACTTCGGCGCTGCGTACTGCATCGCCGGCGACATCATCGCGGCGAAGTGCCAGGTCCCGTACCTGTACGCCTTCGAGCTGCTCGGCACGACCGAGGACGCCCAGCGCGTCCGAGACGGATGGGGACGATTTTGGCAACGACAGTCACTGATCTCGGCGTGAGCACCACGTCCGACGCCGCCGCGCAGGTCGCCCTGCCGCAGGCGGAGATGGACTACCACGCGCTCAACGCGATGCTCAACCTCTACGGGCCGGACGGCAAGATCCAGTTCGAGAAGGACCGCGAGGCGGCGTCCGCGTACTTCCGGCAGCACGTCCTGCCGAACACGATCGAGTTCGACACCCTCGACGCCAAGCTCGACCACCTCGTCGAGAACAAGTACTACGACCCGACCGTCCTCGCGAAGTACTCGCGCGCCTTCATCAAGGAGCTGTTCCAGCGCTCCTACGCCGCCGGGTTCCGCTTCGACTCGTTCCTCGGCGCGTTCAAGTACTACACGTCGTACACGCTGAAGTCGTTCGACGGCAAGAAGTACCTGGAGCGCTTCGAGGACCGCGTCTCCATGGTCGCGCTCGGCCTGGCCGACGGCGACGAGCAGATGGCCCGCGACATCGTCGACGAGGTCATCGCCGGCCGCTTCCAGCCCGCCACCCCCACCTTCCTCAACGTCGGCAAGGCGCAGCGCGGCGAGCCCGTCTCCTGCTTCCTGCTGCGCATCGAGGACAACATGGAGTCCATCGCGCGCGGCATCAACTCCGCGCTGCAGCTCTCCAAGCGCGGCGGCGGCGTCGCCCTGCTGCTCAGCAACGTGCGCGAGCACGGCGCGCCCATCAAGCACATCGAGAACCAGTCGTCCGGCGTCATCCCCGTGATGAAGCTGCTGGAGGACTCCTTCTCCTACGCCAACCAGCTCGGGGCGCGCCAGGGCGCCGGCGCCGTCTACCTGCACGCGCACCACCCCGACATCATGCGGTTCCTCGACACCAAGCGGGAGAACGCGGACGAGAAGATCCGCATCAAGACCCTCTCCCTCGGCGTCGTCATCCCGGACATCACGTTCGAGCTGGCGAAGAAGAACGCCGACATGCACCTCTTCAGCCCGTACGACGTCGAGCGCATCTACGGCAAGCCGTTCGCCGACATCTCCATCACGGAGAAGTACGACGAGCTCGTCGCCGACGAGCGGATCCGCAGGACCACGATCAAGGCCCGCGACTTCTTCCAGACGATCGCCGAGCTGCAGTTCGAGTCCGGGTACCCGTACGTCATGTTCGAGGACACGGTGAACGCCGCGAACCCCATCGAGGGCCGCATCACCCATTCGAACCTGTGCTCCGAGATCCTGCAGGTCTCCACGCCGTCCACGTTCCACGAGGACCTCTCCTACGACCACGTCGGCCGGGACATCTCCTGCAACCTCGGCTCGCTCAACATCGCCAAGACGATGGACTCCCCGGACTTCGGCCGGACCATCGACACCGCGATCCGCGCGCTCACCGCCGTGTCCGACCAGACCAGCATCGAGTCCGTGCCGTCCATCAAGCGCGCCAACGAGCTCGGTCACGCCATCGGCCTCGGCCAGATGAACCTGCACGGCTACCTCGCGCGCGAGCGGATCCACTACGGCTCCGACGAGGGCGTCGACTTCACCAACATCTACTTCTACACCGTGGCCTACCACGCGATCGCGGCGTCCAACCGCCTCGCCAAGGAGCGCGGCCGCGCCTTCGGCAGCTTCGCCACCTCCACGTACGCGACCGGCGAGTACTTCGACAAGTACACCGACCGCGTCTGGGAGCCCGCCACCGAGCGCGTCGCCGCCCTGTTCGCCGACGCCGGCGTGCACATCCCCACGCAGGACGACTGGCGCGAGCTCAAGGCGTCCGTCATGGAGCACGGCATCTACAACCAGAACCTCCAGGCCGTGCCGCCCACCGGTTCCATCAGCTACATCAACCACTCCACGTCGTCGATCCACCCCGTCGCCGCGAAGATCGAGATCCGCAAGGAGGGCAAGCTCGGGCGCGCGTACTACCCGGCGCCCTTCATGACGAACGACAACCTGGAGTACTACCAGGACGCGTACGAGATCGGCTACGAGAAGATCATCGACACCTACGCGGCGGCCACCCAGCACGTCGACCAGGGCCTGTCGCTCACGCTGTTCTTCCCGGACACCGTCACGACCCGCGACGTGAACAAGGCGCAGATCTACGCCTGGCGCAAGGGCATCAAGACGCTCTACTACATCCGTCTCCGTCAGCTCGCGCTGGAGGGCACGGAAGTGGAGGGTTGCGTCAGCTGCATGCTGTAGTCGCCTCAGGCAACCGAGCAGGTTGTCACCGCGGCGACTCTCCAGGGATGCGGGCGCCGGTCGACCATCCGGCCGCTCGTGCCTCGCGGCCTCCCGCCAGGCCCGCCACGACCGGCGCCCGCATCCCTTCCGGTCCCCGCTCGTCGTCCGGGCACCAGCACGACAACCGATGGCGCACGACGGCGTAGCGTTCGTTTCGTAGCCACGTCCCGGTCGGTCCGGGGCAGCAGGAGAGAAGGACATGGCACCCACGGGGAAGCTGAAGCTCATCGATCGCGTCACCGCGATCAACTGGAACCGTCTGCAGGACGAGAAGGACCTCGAGGTCTGGGACCGGCTCGTCGGCAACTTCTGGCTGCCCGAGAAGGTGCCGGTGTCGAACGACATCCAGTCGTGGAACACCCTGTCCGAGGCCGAGAAGCTCATGACGACCCGCGTGTTCACGGGTCTCACGCTGCTCGACACGATCCAGGGCACCGTCGGCGCCGTGTCGCTCATCCCCGACGCGCTGACCCCGCACGAGGAGGCGGTGTACACCAACATCGCGTTCATGGAGTCGGTGCACGCCAAGAGCTACTCGTCGATCTTCTCCACCCTCATCTCCACCAAGGAGATCGACGCCGCGTTCGCGTGGTCCGAGGAGAACCCGCACCTGCAGCGCAAGGCCGAGATCGTCCTCGAGTACTACCGCGGCGACGACCCCCTCAAGCGCAAGGTCGCCTCCACCATGCTGGAGTCGTTCCTCTTCTACTCCGGCTTCTACGCGCCCATGTACTGGTCGAGCCGCGCCAAGCTCACCAACACGGCCGACCTCATCCGCCTCATCATCCGCGACGAGGCCGTGCACGGGTACTACATCGGCTACAAGTTCCAGAAGGGCCTGGCCAAGCTCACGCAGGCCGAGCAGGACGAGATGAAGGCCTACACCTTCGACCTCCTCTTCGAGCTGTACGAGAACGAGGTCGCCTACACCGAGTCCCTCTACGGCGAGCTCGGGCTCACCGAGGACGTCAAGAAGTTCCTGCGCTACAACGCCAACAAGGCCCTCATGAACCTGGGCTACGAGGCGCTGTTCCCCAAGGACGCGACCGACGTCAACCCGGCCATCCTCGCCGCGCTCAGCCCCAACGCCGACGAGAACCACGACTTCTTCTCCGGCTCCGGCTCCTCCTACGTCATCGGCAAGGCCGTCGAGACCGAGGACGACGACTGGGACTTCTGACCCGCCTCGCGCGAACGGGCCCGCACGCCAGGAGCGTGCGGGCCCGTTCGTGCGTCCGGAGCCGCCTCGTCAGGCGACGACGTCGCTGTTCGCGCCCTCGACGGGCGGCTCCGCGGACCACGGGAACGTGATCCACCGGTCGGTCTCCCGCCACGAGTACTCGGGGCGGATCACGGAGCGCGGCTTGGTGTAGAGGACGGCGGCGCGGGCGTCGGCGCCGTGGCCGTCGAGCATCCGCATGACGAGCTCCAGCGTGCGGCCCGAGTCGGCGACGTCGTCGACGACGAGGACACGCGACCCGGTGAGGTCGGACGTGTCCATGAGGGGCGGCAGGACGCGCGGGTCGTCGAGGGTGCGGCCGATGTCCGTGTAGAACTCGATGTTCATCGTGCCGACGCCCTTGGTGCCGAGCGCGTAGGCGATGGCACCGCCGGGCACGAGGCCGCCGCGCGCGATCGCGACGACGACGTCGGGCCGGAACCCGTCCGCCACCACCTGCTCGGCGAGGCGGCGCGAGGCCTCCCCGAAGTCGGACCAGGTGAGGATCTCGCGTTCGGTGTCGCTCGTCATGGGCAAAAACTACCTGGCGGCCGGACGCCCCGTCGCGACGCGGAGCGGCCCCGCACCTCCGGGGAGGTGCGGGGCCGCTCAGGTGACCTGCGCCGACTCGCGGGATCCCGCGCTGACTCGGCGGATCCTGCGCTGACTCGCGGGAGGGGTCAGTCGGCGTCGAGGATGTCGACGACGAAGACCAGGTCCTGGCCGGCGAGCTCGTTGTCCGCGCTCTCCTCGGCGCCGTACGCCTGGTCCGCCGGGATGACGAGCAGCACCTGGCTGCCGATGGTCTTGCCGGCCAGGCCCTCGGTCCACCCCTCGATGACGCCCTGGAGGGAGAACGACGACGGCTCGCCGCGCTCCCAGGACGAGTCGAAGACCTCGCCGTCGAGCGTCCAGCCCGTGTAGTGCGCGGTGACGGTCTGCTCGGCCGTGACCTTCTCGCCCTCGCCCTCGATGAGGGTCTGCGCGACGAGCTCGGACGGGCCCTCGTAGCCCTCGGGGATCTCGATCGACGGGGCGCCGTCGTCGGCGAGGGTGACGGTGGGCAGGCCCTCCGCGGGCTCCACGGCCGTGCCCTCGGCGCGCGACGGGATCTCGTACGCGTCGACGACCTCGACGAGGTTCACCACGGTCGACGGGTTGTTGTCCGCGTCGTAGGTGGGGTTCGCGATGAGGAGGCGCGCGCCGACCTTCTGGCCGGTCAGCGGCTCGGTGAGCAGGTCGAAGCTGGGGTCGCCCAGGACGAAGCTCTGCGGGGCGTCCGTCTCCCAGGTGGAGCCGAGGCGCTCGCCCGTGGCGTCGTAGGCGACGTACTGCATGGTCACCTTCATGCCGTCGGCGAGCTCGGTGCCGTCACCGGCGTCGACGTTGCGGGTGGTCGGCACGGACACGGTGAGGTCGGAGAACACGAGCTCCGGCTCGGAGCCGGCGTCACCGGTGACCTCGACGGCCTCGAGCGCGGCGATGTCCTCCGCCGTCGGCTCCGGGGCGGTCGTCGCGTCGGCCGACGCGGACGACTCGGCCGACGCCGAGGCCGACGGCGTCGCGTCGTCGCTCGAACCGTCGCTCTCCCCGGCGCACGCGGACAGGGTGAGGGTGGCGGCGAGCGTCGCGGCGAGGGCGACGGAGGTGCGGAGCTTCACGGGAGGCCCTTCGGTCGGCAGCAGTGCGGTCGCGGTAGCAAACCCGGGACACTGTAGCGGTCGCACCTGTGCGCCGGCTGCGCCCGCGGCCGGACGACCGACGCGCGACAATGGTGCGCATGCCGAACCGTCGACCTTCCCGCAAGCGCCCGTGGAGCGCCGAGCACCCCGAGCTGGACGTCGAGCGGGCCCGCGGGGGAGTGCGGCACGTCGACGGCCGCGACGGGCAGTGGACGGTGCGGCGCGTCACGGGCGACAAGTCCTACACCTGCCCGGCGTGCCACCAGCAGATCCCGCCCGGCACGCCCCACGTGGTCGCCTGGCAGCGGGACGTCGTCGGCGGGGAGGCCGCCGGGCTGGAGGCGCGCCGGCACTGGCACTCCTCCTGCTTCGACCGGCGGGAACGCCTGCGCTGACCTCGGCCGGGACGCCCCGTCCACCGGGCGGGAGACGCGCCGCGAACTAGGCTGGAGGTGATGAACGACGACGCCGCCACCGGCCACCAGATCCGCTCCCTGTCCGTCCTGCCCGGGCGGAGGGAGGACGTCGAGTTGCACACCGCCGACGGTCTCACGCTCGTCGGCGAGCTCGCCCTGCCGGCCGACCGGGACCCCGTCGCGACGCTGCTGACGTTCCACCCGCTGCCCACGCACGGCGGCTACATGGACTCCCACGTGTACCGCAAGGCGGCGTGGCGGCTCCCGGCGCTGGCCGACCTCGCGGTCCTGCGGTTCAACACCCGCGGCACGTCGTCGCCCCGCGGCACCTCCGAGGGGGAGTTCGACGGCGGCGAGGCCGAACGGTTCGACGTCGCCGCCGCCCTGGAGCTCGCCGAGTTCCGCGAGCTGCCCCGGCCGTGGCTCGTCGGCTGGTCGTTCGGCACCGAGCTCGTGCTCAAGCACGGCGCCGACCCGAGCATCGAGGGCGCGATCCTGCTGTCGCCGCCCCTGCACCGGGCCACCGACGCGGACCTCGACCGGTGGGCCGCGTTCGGCAAGCCGCTCGTGGTCCTCGTGCCCGAGCACGACGACTACCTGCGTCCCGCCGAGGCGCGCGAACGGTTCGCGCGGGTCCCGCAGGCCGAGGTGATCGGCGTGGACGGCGCCAAGCACCTGTGGGTGGGGGAGCCGGCCGTGCGCCGCGTGCTCGACGAGATCGTCGCGCACGTGCTGCCCGGGCACGCACCCCTGCCCACGCACTACGACGGCGAGGTCACCCAGGCCCCGTCGGACGTCCCACCCGTCCCGACGAGAGGATGATGACGATGACGTCCCCGACCCTGGCCGACTACGTCCTGCGCGACGGCGTGGGCGTGCCGCTGCTGCTGCTGCACGCCTTCCCGTTCGACCATCGCATGTGGGCGCCGACGGTCGCGCACCTGCCGGACGGGCTGCGCGTCCTCGCCGTCGACCTGCCGGGGCAGGGGCACAGTGACCTCGGGGGCGTCGCGGCGAGCCTCGACGCCGCCGCCGACGCCGTGCACGCGACGCTGCGCGCGCACGGTGAGGGGAACGTCGTCGTGGCCGGCCTGTCGATGGGTGGCTACGTCGCCCTCGCCCTCGCCGACCGCCATCCCGACCTCGTGCACGGCATCGGGATGCTCGACACCAAGACGACCGTCGACCCCGACGAGGTGCGGACCAACCGGCTGCAGATCGCGCGGACCGTCGAGGACTCCCAGACCCTGGACGCGGTCATGGGCATGCCCGCCAAGGTGCTGGGGCCCACCAGCCACCTGGAGCGGCGCAGCCTCTACCCGACGGTGGAGCACTGGATCCGGTCGCAGTCGCCGTCCGGGATCGCGTGGGCGCAGCGGGCGATGGCCGCGCGGCCGGACCGCACGCACGTCCTGGCGGAGTTCGACGGTCCCGTCGCCGTCGTGGTGGGTGCGGAGGATCAGATCACCCCCGTGCAGGACGCGAAGCACATGGTGGCCGCCGCGCGGGACGCGACGCTGACGGTCGTGCCGAACGCCGGCCACCTCAGCGCCGTCGAGGAGCCCGCCGCGGTGGCGGCGGCCCTCGCGGCGCTGCACGCCCGCGCCACCCGCCGCTGAGCCGCGGTACGACGACGGCCCGTCCTCGGGAAGGGCCGGTTCTAGCGGTCCCCGCAACACCCTGGATTTCAGGGGGTTGCGGGGATCGTGGTTTCACCAGAGCTCAGGGCGCGGTTCTTCGAGGTCTTCGACGAGGTAGCGAGTGCGACGATCGCGGCGCGCGTGGTCGGGGTGAACAGGCATACGGCTGCCGGGTGGGTGCGCAAGGCTGGTCGGCGTTCTGAGGGGCAGGGTGGGCGTGGCCCGCATCCGCGCAGGGTCGAGTACGAACAGCTTCGCCGCACGGGTATGTCCCGGCGGCGGGCCGCGCAGCAGGTCGGGGTCAACGTGCGTACCGCGCTGGACTGGGACGCCGGGGTACGGAAGGCTCGCGGGGCTCGCATCTACCCGGATGGTCGCCGGGTGGACTACACCACGGGCGTGACGACTCATGTGGAAGTGGCCATCACGCCCTCGCTCGCTGCGCTGGAGGCCGAGCTGGATCCACGGTTCTTGACGTTGGCGGAGCGGGAGCAGATCGCTGACCTGCGCCGTGAGGGCGCCTCGTTGCGGGCGATCGGGCGGGCGCTGGGGCGCCCGGCCTCGACGATCAAGCGCGAGATCGACGCCCGGTCGGCCGGCGGGGTCTACCGACCCCATGCGGCCCAGCGGTCCTGGGTGGCGTCTCGGGCGCGCCCCAAGCGGGCCAAGCTCGCCGTGAATGGTCCGCTGCGCCAGTACGTGACCGCCAAGCTCGCGGTGCGGTGGTCGCCCGAACAGATCTGTCACGCTCTGGTCAAGGAGTATCCGAACGACGAGAGCATGCGGGTGAGTACCGAGACGATCTACCAGGCGCTCTACGTCCAGGCCCGCGGCGGGCTGCGTCGTGAGGTCGCGGCCGCGCTGCGCACCGGACGCACCCGCCGCAAGCCGCGCCGTAGCGCGGAGCAGCGCACGCCCCGGTTCGCCGACGAGATGGTGATGATCTCCGAACGACCGGCCGAGGTCGCCGACCGGGCCGTGCCCGGCCACTGGGAAGGTGACCTGATCGTGGGTACCGCCTCGCAGTCCGCGATCGTGACCCTGGTGGAACGCACCACCCGCTACGTGCTCCTCGGACATCTGCCCGGTGGACACACCGCCGAGGAGGTCCGCGACGTTCTGGTCCCGCTGATCGGGACCCTGCCCGCGCACCTGCGTGGCTCGCTGACCTGGGACCAGGGCAGCGAGATGGCCGCCCATCGCCAGTTCACGATTGCCACGAACGTGCCGGTCTACTTCTGCGACCCGCACTCGCCCTGGCAGCGCGGATCGAACGAGAACACCAACGGTCTGCTGCGTCAGTACTTCCCCAAGGGCACCGACCTGCGGGCCTACGGGCCCGAAGACCTCGAACACGTCGCCCAGGAACTCAACGGCCGACCACGCAAGACGCTCGACTGGGATACCCCAGCCGAGCGTCTGCGTGGTCTACTGACGGCCACATAAACCATCAGGTGTTGCGAGGACCCCTGGAAACCGCCGAAGACCGAGGACGGGCCGTCGTGCGTGAGTGCGGTCGGGCGAGCGCCGTCAGGCGTTCGTCGGCGCGGGCTCCTCGTCGGCGGACGTGGTGTCGGCGTCCGGCTCGTCGGCCGCGTCCTCCGCGGACTGCGTGGACGCGGCACGGGCCGCCTGGGCGGGGGTCTGCGCGGGACCGGCCGGGCGCGCAGGGGCGACCGGCGAGGCCGACGACGCGGCCGGAGCCTGCGGGGCCTCGACCTCGGCGACAGGCACGCCGTCCGCCGGCACGGACGACGCGGCACCCGAGGCCTGCTCCGAGCCGAGCAGCCCGCGCAGCTCCTCCAGGTAGGAGTTGATGGAGTCGTGCCGGCGCGTGAGGTCCTCGAGCTGACGCTGCGCCGTCGTGCGGCTCTGGTCCGCCTCGACCCGCGCGTCCGACACCGTCTGCTCGGCGAACGCCCGTGCCTCGGACACGATGCGGTCCGCGGTGCGGCGGGCGTCGGCGAGGAGCTCCTTGACGTACGCGTCGGACTCGCTGCGGACCTGGTCGGCCTGCGCGAGCGCCACCGCGACGCGCTTCTCCGCCTCGGCGGCGTGCTCCTCCGCCGCCTGCACGAGTCGCTCCGTCTCGGCGCGGGCCACCTCGTGACGCTCCGCGGCCTGGGCCTCGACCAGCTCCCGGGTCTGCGCGGCCGACAGGTCGGCGTCCGCCAGCGTGGCGCGGGCCTGCTCGCGGAGCTGCTCCAGCTCGGCGGTGACGGCCGCGGCGGCCTCGGCGGCCTGGTGCTTCGCGTCCGCGACGATCCGCGCCGCCTCGTTGCGGGTGCGCTCCATGAGCCCCGTGGACTCGCGGTCGGCCTCCTCGCGCAGCGCCGCCGCCTCCGCGGCGGCCTCGGCGCGGGCCTGCGCGATCTCGCGCTCCGCGACGACGCGGGCCTCGGTCACCTCGCGCTCCGCGGTGGACCGCAGCGTGCCGATCTCGCGCTCCAGGCTCGCGCGCCGCTCGCTCTCCTCGGTGGCGAGGGTGCTGGTGATGAGCGCGGCCTCGCGCTCCGCGGAGCCGATGAGCTCCTCGGCGCGACGCTGGGCGCCCTGCAGGACCCCCTCCGTCTCGGCCGACGTCGTGGCGCGGACCTCCTCCGCCTCGCGGCGGGCGCTGCCGAGCAGCTCGGAGGCCTCGGACTCGGCGCGCTGGCGCACCTGACCGGCGGACAGCTTCGCGCGGGCCATCACGTCGGCGGCCTGCTGGTTCGCCTGGGTGAGGACCTCCGCGGCCTGCTCGTCGGCCGTCCGCAGCAGCCGCTCCGCGCGGGCGCCGAGGCCTGCGTACGACGGCTTGTCGTTCTCGCGGAGCTGACGGTGCGCCTCGGCCAGCTCGGACGAGAGCTGCATGGCACGCCCGTCCGTGGCCTCGACGTTGCGTCGGGCCTCCTCCAGGGCCTGCTCCAGGCGGGCGATCTGGTTCTCGACCGCCGCGCGGTCGTAACCGCGCATGGCGATCGGGAAGAGCGTGCGCTCGTCGGACACGTGGAGACCTCCGTACGTCGTGGGTGCGCCTCGGCACCGGCCAGGATAGTGCGGGCGCAGCCCGGGCGGCACCCCGGGGCCGCACGACGGACGCCGCCGGGACCCCTGCGCGGCGCCCCGACGCGCCGGACGCCGCCTGGCCTCGCCGTCGCCGCGCCGGTCGTGCCAGGCTCGGGGCCATCGGTACCCGACTCGTGAAGGGTTGGTGAACCATCCCGCGCTCCCGGCCCCAGGGGCGGGTGCGCCCGCAGGTGTCCCTATCCTGAGAAGTCCACGTCGAAGGGAAACTCGGTGCTGCAACGCATTCTCGGTGCCGTCCTGGCCGTCCTCGGACTGGGCGTCATCGCGTTCGGGGTCGCGTCCGCGACCGTGCTCAAGGAGTCGGACACGGTGGTCGCGACAGCCCGCCCCGCGGGTGACGGCACCGTCGTCGTCACCGACCCGGGGGTGCTGGGCATGGTCGGCACGGACGTCACGGTCACCGCCTCGGTGCCGGACGGCCAGCAGGTCACCCTCGTCGTCGGCCGCGACGTCGACGCCCTCGGCTGGCTCGGCGAGGACGCCTACACGCGCGTCACCGGCATGACCGACTGGGAGACCCTGTCGACCACGCAGGTCGCCGCCGCGACGCCCGAGGAGGGTGACGAGGCGGCCGACGCCGAGGCCGAGGAGGCCGCACCGGCCCTGCTCGACCCCCGCGGCTCCGACCTGTGGCTCAGCGAGCAGACCGAGCCCGGCGAGGTCACGCTGCGCTGGAGCGACCGCCCCGGCCCCTGGGTCGTCATGGCGGCCGCCACCGGCGCCGCGCCCGCCGAGGAGGGCGAGGGCGACGCCGCCGCGGACGAGGCCACGCAGGACGAGGCCGCGGCCGACACCGTCACCGCCCCGACGCTCCGGCTCACCTGGGTGCGCGACGTCGCCACGCCGCTGCTGTGGCCCGCCGTCGGCGTCGGAGCCGTCCTGCTCCTCGTCGGCGTCGTCATGCTCGTCGTCGGACGGCGCAGGCAGCGCCGAGCCGCCCGCTCCGCCCGCTCGGCGCAGTCCCCGACGTCGTCGGCGTCCGCCGCGTCGGCCGGGTCCCCGGCGGGCGACGGCCCCGTCAGCCCCTGGACGTCGCCCGCCGCGGGCGCCGGCTGGCCCGCGGCCGCGGCGCCCGGCACCGCGCCCGCCCCGGCCCCGGCGCAGCCCGACGCCGAACCCGCCGCAACCGAGAGCACCCCGGACGACGAGCGCGAGGGCTCCGGCACCGCGCCGGTGCCCGTCGCCGGGCGGTTCTCCCGCCGCTCCCGCCTCGGGCAGCGGCCCGCGCCCGCCGCCGAGCCGGAGGCCGACCTCACCGCCACCGCCGTGCACGAGCCCGTCCCCGCCGCCCCCGCGTCCCCGGTCGACGAGCCCGAGCCCATCACCGGCACCCAGGCGGCCCTCCGCGACGGCCGCCCCCTCACCCGCCGTGAGCTCCGCCTCCAGGAGGAGGAGCGCCGCCAGGCCGGCGGCACCGGCATGGGACGTGCGCTGCGCGCCCTCACCGGGCAGACCCCCGTCGTCCCGCCCCCGCCGGACGGCACGCCCGGCGCGGCACCCGGCCGGCCCGAGCCCACCGACCGGTCCCGCCGGTCCGCGGCCTGGCGCCAGACCTGGGGCTTCGACGCCGGCGCCGCCGACCGCGACACCGGCACCGACGACACGACCGACGAGGGGAACCGATGACCGCCACGACCCGCCGCACCGCCGGTCGGCGAGCCGCCACCGTCGCGATCGGCGCCGCCGGCGCCGTCGCGCTCCTCGCCGGCTGCGCCCAGGAGGTGCCCACCCCCACCGCCGAGGAGCCGTTCACCGGCCCCATGGTGACCGTCGAGCAGGAGGACGCCGTCGTCGCCGACGTCGCGTCCGTCCTGACCGAGGCCAGCGAGGAACGCGACGCCAAGCTCCTCAAGGCCCGCGTCACCGGGCCGGCCCTCGAGGTGCGCAGCAGCCAGCTCAAGGTCGCCGCCGAGCGCAAGGACGACTCGCTCGTCACCGACATCCCCACCGACGTCCTGCGCTCCATCCTGCCCACCACGCAGACCTGGCCCCGCGTGAGCTACACCATCACCGAGCCCACGGCCGACCTCGAGGTCAACCGCCTCGTCGCCTACCAGCAGGCCTCCGCGCGGGACAACTACCGGCTCTGGGCCTGGGTGCAGCTCATCCCCGGCACCACCATGCCCAACTTCGCCGACCCCGAGCTCATCGGGTCGGACGCCGTCACGCCCGACGACGACTCCCTCGCCGTCACCCCCGCCGACGCCCTCGCCCAGTACGCCGACCTCGTCACCAAGGGCACCGACGACTCCAAGAACGCCGCCGCGTTCGAGCTGCCCTCCGGCAGCCAGGACCTCGTCGCCCGCGTCCAGGCCGACGCCAGCAGCGTCCGCGAGAACGACGGGTTCGGCGAGGCCGACGGCGAGTACGCCCTCACGTTCGTCCCGCAGGGCGACCTCGTGGCCGTGCGCACCTCCGACGGCGGCGCCGTCGTCATGGGCGCCCTCGACGGCAACGTGCGCATCAAGGTCGAGGAGGACGGGGAGATCAACCCCCTCACCGAGACCCAGAAGGCGCTCGTCGGCGACAAGGACGCCACCAACGAGCTGTACGTCGAGTACACCGACCAGGTCGCCCTCTACGTGCCGCCCGCCGGGTCCGAGGAGCTCATGCGCCCCCTCGGCTACTCCCACGTGGCCGTCGCCGCCGACACGAGCATCCCCGACAAGAAGAACACCGACCGCAAGAAGTGACCGCGCCGGCCCGGCACCGTCCCCGGACGGTGCCGGGCTCCGTCGTCCCCGCGGCCACCCGCCCCGACGCCTCCGTAGGATGAGCCCCATGAGCAACCCCATGCCCGAGCCCGGCATCAGCACCCGCGGCGCCGTCGACCTGTCGGCGCTCACCCGCCCCCAGGCGCCGCCCCCCGGAGAGCCCGGGGGAGCTCCGACGGCCGGCGGGTACGTCGTCGACGTCACCGACGCGAACTTCCAGCAGATCGTCCAGGACTCCACCCGGTACCCCGTCGTCGTCCTGCTCTGGATGCCCACCGACCAGGCCAACGCCGACCTCGGCACCCTCCTCGGACGCCTCGCCGACGACTACGCCGGCAGGTTCCTCCTCGGCCGCGTCGACGTCCAGACGTCCCCCCAGATCGCCGGCGCCTTCCAGGCCCAGGGCGTGCCCACCGTCGTCGCCGTCCTCCAGGGCCAGCCGCTGCCCCTCTTCGCGGGCGCCGCCCCCGAGGACCAGATCCGCCAGGTCCTCGACCAGGTCCTCGCCGCCGCCGAGCAGAACGGCGTCACCGGCCGCGCCCCCGCCCAGGGCGGCGTCCCGGACACCGACGCACCCGCCCCCGAGCCGGAGCCGGAGCCCCTGCCGCCGCTCCACCAGGAGGCGTACGACGCCATCGAGCGGGACGACCTCGACGCCGCCGCCACCGCCTACGAGCGCGCCCTCAAGCAGGACCCGAAGGACACCGACGCCGTCGCCGGCCTCGCCCAGGTCCACCTCATGCAGCGCACCCGCGACGCCGACCTCCACCAGGTGCGCGCCGCCGCGGCGTCCGCCCCCGAGGACGCCGACGCCCAGCTCGCCGTCGCGGACATGGACATGCTCGGCGGCAAGGTCGAGGACGCCCTCGCGCGGCTCCTCGACCTGCTCCCCGCCGCGGACGCCGACGCCAAGGAGAAGCTGCGCGCGCGCCTCGTCGAGTACTTCGAGGTCGTCGGCGCCACCGACCCCCGCGTGACGAAGGCCCGCCGCCACCTGGCGATGTACCTGTACTGAGCCCTTCGCCGCTTCCGGTCCCGGGTCCGGGTCCGGGCCCTGGCCCGGCAGCGGTGACGAGGCGTGGGGCGCGGTCGCGTTCACGGGCCCCAGGGGGCCCTCCACTTCCGGTCTGACGACCGCGCCCCACGCCTCGTCCCCACCGCCTCCGTCGTGCGCGCGGCTCGGGTCGCGCTCGTGGCCGTGACCGAGGACCCCACCCCCACCCCGGCCCGCACGAGGATCAGCGCGGCGTCAGCACCAGCGCACCGAGCGGCGGCACGCGCAGCACGGCGGAGTGCTCGCGGCCGTGGTGGGCGACGTGCTCGGTGTGGACCACGGTGTTGACCACGCCCGAGCCGCCGTAGCGCAGGTCGTCGGTGTTGAGGGCCTCGCCCCAGGTGCCGCAGTGGGGGAGGCCGACGCGGTAGCCCTCGTGGGGGACGCCCGCGAAGTTGACGACCACGACGACGGGGGAGCCGTCGGCGGCGCGGCGGACGTAGGCGAGGACGTTGCGGGCGGCGTCGTCGGCGTCGAGCCACTCGAAGCCGCCGCCGTCGAAGTCGCGTTCCCACAGGGCGGGGGTGGCGCGGTAGAGGCCGTTGAGGTCCGCGACGACGCGGTGCACCCCGGTGTGGCCGGGGTCGTCGAGGAGGTGCCAGTCGAGGCTGCGGCCCTCGTTCCACTCGGTGTCCTGCGCGAACTCGGAGCCCATGAAGAGGAGCTGCTTGCCGGGGTGGGTCCACTGGTAGGCGAGGAACGCGCGGACGCCGGCGAGCTGCTGCCAGCGGTCGCCCGGCATCTTGCGCAGCAGGGACCCCTTGCCGTGGACGACCTCGTCGTGGCTGATGGGCAGGACGTACTGCTCGGAGAAGGCGTACACGAGGGAGAACGTCAGCTCGCCGTGATGGTGGCTGCGGTACATGGGGTCCTTGTCGACGTACCGCAGGGAGTCGTTCATCCAGCCCATGTTCCACTTGAGGCCGAACCCGAGGCCGCCGGCACTGGTGGGGCGGGTGACGCCGGGGAACGCGGTGGACTCCTCGGCGATCATGAGGACGCCGGGGTTGCGGCGGTAGGCGGTGGCGTTGGCCTCCTGGAGGAACGCGATGGCCTCGAGGTTCTCGCGGCCGCCGTGGACGTTGGGTTCCCACTCGCCGTCCTCGCGGGAGTAGTCGAGGTAGAGCATGGAGGCGACGGCGTCGACGCGCAGGCCGTCGGCGTGGAACTCCTCGAGCCAGTAGGTGGCGTTCGCGACGAGGAAGTTGCGGACCTCGCGGCGGCCGAAGTCGAAGACGTAGGTGCCCCAGTCGAGCTGTTCGCCGCGGCGCGGGTCGGCGTGCTCGTACAGGGGGGTGCCGTCGAACCGGGCGAGGGCGAACTCGTCCTTGGGGAAGTGGCCGGGGACCCAGTCGAGGATGACGCCGATGCCGGCCTGGTGGAGGCGGTCGACGAGGTGGCGGAAGTCGTCGGGGTGGCCGAACCGGGCGGTGGGCGCGTAGTAGCCGGTGACCTGGTAGCCCCAGGAGCCACCGAAGGGGTGCTCGGCGACGGGCAGCAGCTCGACGTGGGTGAAGCCCTGGGCGACGACGTAGTCGGTGAGCTGGTCGGCGAGCTCGCGGTAGCCGAGGCCCTGGCGCCAGGACCCGAGGTGGACCTCGTAGACGCTGATCGGGCGGCCGTGCTGGTCGCCGGAGCGGCGACGCTCCATCCAGTCGTGGTCGCCCCACGTGTAGGCGGACCCGGTGACGACGGACGCGGTGGCGGGCGGCACCTCGGTGCCCTTGGCGAGAGGGTCGGCCTTGGCGCGCCACACGCCGTCGGGCCCGCAGATCTCGTACTTGTAGCGGGTGCCCTGGCCGACGCCGGGCACGAAGATCTCCCAGACGCCGCTGGAGCCGAGGGAGCGCAGGGGGTGCAGGGGCGACCACCGGTTGTGGTCGCCGACGAGGCGGACGCCGCGCGCGTTGGGTGCCCAGACGGCGAAGGAGGTGCCGGTGACGTCGCCGAGCGCGCTCGGGTAGGTGTGCGGGTTGGCGCCGAGGACGCGCCAGAGCTCCTCGTGGCGGCCCTCGCCGAGGAGGTGGAGGTCGACCTCGCCGAGGGAGGGGAGGAACCGGTAGGGGTCGTCGGTGGTCTGGACGTCGTCGCCGTAGCGGGTCCGGACCCGGTAGTCGGGGGCGTGGCGCGTGCCGTCGGCGTCGACGGGCGCGGGGACGACGGCGCTCCACACGCCGGCGGCGTCGTGCCCGGCGGGGTGCTCGGTGGGTCCGTCGGGCCCGGCGACGACGACGGTCACCTCGTCGGCCAGCGGCCGCAGGACGCGCACGACGGCCCAGGACGTGCCGTCGTCCGTGGGACCGGCGTCGGGCAGCAGGTGCGGTCCGAGCACGGCGTGCGGGTCGTGGGTGGTGCCGCGGGCGACCGCGGTGAGGACCTCGGGGTCGACGGCGGGTGGCTCGGGCGTCATACGTTCACCATTCCACGCCCGGCGGTGGGTCGCGCCGCCAACACGCGGCCCGGGGCGGGCCGACCGTTACGATCCGTGGGACCGGAGGGTCGCGGGGGGCCGCTGCTCGTGCCCGCCGACGAGCCCGTCGCCCGGACCTGGAAGGACGCACGATGACGACGCCCTGGACCGACCTGCCCACGCACCGGGCCTGGCTGGACGCCGAGTGTCGGCGCCTGCTCGCCTTCGGGCGGGACGTCGTGCACCCCGCCGGCGGCGCCGCCTACCTGGGTGACGACGGCACGCCCGAGCCGGGGCGCGGCGTGCAGACCTGGATCACCGCCCGGACGGTGCACGTGTACAGCCTCGGCGCGATGCTCGGCGTCCCCGGCAGCGCGACGATCGCCCGCGGGGCGCTCGCGGGCCTCACCGGCGTGCTGCGCGACGCCGAGCACGGCGGGTGGTTCCACGCCGTGGCCGCCGACGGCACCCCCGACACCGCGGCGGGCAAGTCCTGCTACGACCACGCGTTCGTCGTCCTGGCGGCGTCCAGCGCGACCCTCGCCGGGCTGCCCGGCGGGCGCGAGCTGCTGGACGAGGCCACCGGCGTTCTGCTGGACCGGTTCTGGGACGAGGACGAGGGCCGCTGCGTCGACACGTGGGACGCGGCGTTCACGACGCTCGACGAGTACCGGGGACTCAACGCGAACATGCACGCCGTGGAGGCGATGCTGGCCGCGGCCGACGCCCTCGACGACCCGGCGTGGCGGGGCCGCGCGGCCCGCATCGCGGAGCTGGTCGCGGCGCTCGCGGCGGGGCACGACGGCCGGCTGCCGGAGCACTTCGGGCCGGACTGGACCCCGCAGCCGGACCTCAACCGCGACCGGCCGGACGACCAGTTCAAGCCCTTCGGCGCGACCGTGGGCCACGGCCTGGAGTGGGCGCGGCTGCTGGTCGAGCTGGAGGCGGCGCTCGGGGACCAGGCCGACCCGGCGCTGCGCCCGACCGCGGTGGCCCTGTTCGACCGTGCGGTGACGGACGGCTGGTCCGTCGACGGTGCCGACGGGTTCGTCTACACCACCGACTGGGACGGCACCCCCGTGGTGCGCGACCGCATGCACTGGGTCGCGGCGGAGGCCGTGTCGGCCGCCGACGCCCTGCACCGCGCCACGGGCGAGGAGCGGTACGCGGCGCTGTACGCCACCTGGTGGGACTGGGTCGCCGTGCACCTCGTCGACGTCGCGCAGGGCTCCTGGTTCCACCAGCTCGACGCGCGCAACCGCCCGGCGGGCGACGTGTGGCCGGGCAAGCCGGACCTCTACCACGCCGTGCAGGCGACGCTCCTGCCGCGCGCACCCCTGGCTCCTGCGCTCGCCCGCGCGGCCCGCGACGGTCTGGTGGCGGGCTGACCGGGAGAGCGCGAGCCGGTCAGGCGGGCGGCGCCGTCGTCCCGCGCACGAGAAGCCGGGGGAACGGCGCGGTGCGGGTGGCCGGCGGCGCACCGTCGAGGACGGACAGCACGGCCTCCCCGACGAGCCGGCCCATGCCGTGGACGTCGTGGTGCATGGCCGACAGCGGAGGGTTCGCGAGCCGGCACAGCGCGGAGTCGTCCCACGCGACGAGCGACAGGTCGGCGGGGACGTCCACCCCTGCCGACCGGGCGTGGTCGAGCCCGCCGATCGCCATGACGTCGTTGTCGTAGACGATCGCGGTGGGCCGTGGGTCGAGGTCGAGCAGCTCGGCGGTGGCCCGGGCGCCCGACTCCTCGGTGTACTCGCCCTCGACGACGTGGTGGGTCAGACCGCTGGTCGCGCACTGCGCCGCGAACGCCTCCGTGCGGGTCGTGGTGTGCGCGAACTCCGCCGGCCCGCTGACGCGGGCGACGACGCGGTGACCCTGCTCGGCGAGGTACGCGACGACGTCGCGGGCGGGCCGGGCGTTGTCGATCCACACGTGCGGCTCGTCGGGGGAGGGGCGCGGGGCTCCCACGACGACGAACGGCAGGCCGAGCGCGTGCAGGGCGGCGGGGCGCGGGTCGTCGTCGCGGACGTTGGTGACGACGACGACCCCGACGGTGCCGTGCTCGGCCCAGCGGCGGTAGGTCGCGACCTCGGCGTCGAGGTCGCCGACGACGTGCAGCAGGAGGGAGCGCTGCGCGGGGGCGAGCACCTCCTCGGTCCCGGCGACGAGCTCCATGAAGAAGGGCTCGACGGCGAGCATCCGCGCCGGTCGGGCGATGACCAGCCCGGCGACGTCGTGGGTCCAGGAGCGGTTCACGGTCGTCACCGTACCCGGCGGCGGGGTGTCCGCCCGGTGTGGCGAGCGGGTGAGGAGTTCGTTCGACAGCCTGACGAAGTGGGGAGGGCTTATCGACGAATCAGGAGAGATTCCCCGTCTCAAAGGTATTGACCCCTCTAACTTTGATCGGCTACAAAAGTAAGTGCCGCTCGAGCTCTGACGCCCGGGCCACCGACGGGGGTGCGCCACGGGGGCGCAGCGGCCAGGTGTCGCCAACGACGGCGACCGACCGAAGGACGACAGATGACCACGCAACGACGCACCAGCCGCCGTGTCCTCGGCGCCGCCGCCGCGTCGGCGGCGATCGCCCTCACCGCCGCCTGCACCGCCGGCACGGGGACGGGCGCGGGAACCGGCACCACGGGCACCGACGGGGGCGGGACCACGTCGATCACCGTGTTCAACGGCGCGACCGGCACCATCAACGAGAACTGGAACCCGTTCTCGCCCACCGCGCTGCAGCCCACGCTCGGCGTGATCTACGAGCCGCTGTTCTGGTACAACCTCGCCGAGACCTCCGAGCCGACGCCCCTGCTCGGCACCGACTTCTCGTGGAACTACGACGGCTCGCAGCTGACGATCACCACCCGCGAGGGGGTGACGTGGTCCGACGGCGAGCCCTTCACGGCGGCCGACGTCGCGTTCACGTTCAACCTGCTCCAGAGCACCCCGGAGCTCAACACGTCCGGCACGGCCGCCACCGCCGAGGCCACCGACGACACCACCGTCGTCCTGACCTTCCCGGAGCCGAGCTCGTTCATGCAGGAGGCGGGCGTGCTGGGCAACCAGGCGATCGTCGCCGAGCACGTCTGGTCCGAGATCGACGACCCGGTCACCACGATCAACCCCGACCCGGTCGGCACCGGCGCCTTCACGCTCAAGGAGTTCTCGCCGCAGAGCTACGTCATCGAGGCGAACGAGAACTACTGGGACGAGGGCAAGCCCGCCATCGACGAGGCCCGGTACATCTCCCTGGAGACGGCCGACGCCGCCGCCGGCGCGCTGCTCGCCGGGCAGGTCGACTGGATGAGCTCGTTCCTGCCGGGCCTCGACCAGATGCTCGCCGACAACGAGCAGATCTCCTACGTCAACACCCCCGCCCTCACGGCGTCCGTCTTCACGTGCTCGAACGCCGACCTGGGCTGCGAGGGCCCGCAGACCGACCCGGCGGTCCGCCAGGCGATCTACCACGCCCTCGACCGCACCCAGCTGAACCAGCTCGCCGGTGGCGGGTTCGCGGGCGTCGCGTCGCCGACACTGCTGCTGCCCGAGCGGGACGCCGGCTGGGTGGCCGACGACGCGAACCTCGAGGTGCCGCAGACCGCCGACGTCGCCGCCGCGAACAAGGTCCTCGACGACGCCGGGTGGGAGGCCGGGGACGACGGCATCCGCACCAAGGACGGCGAGCGGCTCAGCATGACCATCCAGACCGTCACCGGCTGGGCGGACTTCATCTCCCTCAACGACACGATGAAGCAGCAGCTCGCCGAGGTCGGCATCGAGCTCAAGCCCACCCAGATCGCCTGGAACGAGTGGAACGACAACCAGGTCAAGGGCAACTTCCAGCTGTCCCTGGACTCCATCGGGCTGGGCGCGTCGGACAACCCCTACTACACGTACAACGGCAAGTACCGCTCGACGAACAGCGCGAAGGTGGGCGAGATGGCCTCGGGCGGCAACTACGCCCGGTACGACAACCCGACGGTGGACGCGGCCATCGAGGCCGCCGCCGCGACGGCGGACGAGGCCGAGCAGAAGGCGCAGTACGCGATCGTGCAGGAGCAGATCGTGGCCGACCTGCCCTACATCCCGATCTACGTGAACTCGACCCTGACGGAGTTCAACAACACGCGGGTCACCGGCTGGCCGGACAACGACGACAAGTACGCGTTCGCCGCCTCGTGGAAGGCGTGGGACAACGGGATCGTCCTCAAGACGATCACCCCCGCCGGCTGACTCGGACCACCTGCACCTGCACTCACCTGACGGAGGGGCTCGATCGCCATGACGTTCGTCCTGCGCAAGCTCGGGTTCTACGCCGTCGCCCTGTGGGCGGCCCTGACCCTGAACTTCCTGATCCCGCGGCTCATGCCCGGCAACCCGGTGGACCAGCTCGTCTCGAAGCTGGCCCAGAAGGGCCAGGTCACGCCGGCGACGCGGGAGGCCATCGAGCTCCTCCTCGGTGCCAACACCTCGGCACCGCTGTGGGAGCAGTACGTCGACTACCTGCGCCAGCTCGCCCAGGGCGACCTCGGTGTCTCGGTGACGTACTTCCCCGCCCCGGTCACGCAGGTGATCGGCCAGACCCTGCCGTGGACGATCGGCCTGATCGGCATCTCCACGGTGATCTCGTTCGTGCTCGGCGTGGGGCTCGGCACGCTCGCCGGGTGGAAGCGGGGGTCGTGGCTGGACAACCTCGTCCCGGTCACGACGATGTTCCAGTCCGTGCCGTACTTCTGGCTCGCGCTGATCCTGCTGTACCTGCTCGGGTCGGTGTGGATGGTGTTCCCGCTCAACGGCGGCTACGACGTCTACACCACGCAGATCGGCTGGAACCTGCCGTTCGTCGGGTCGGTGATCTACTACGGCACCCTGCCGGCCATCACCATCGTCATCTCGTCCGTGGGCGGCTGGATGGTGGGGATGCGCAACATGATGGTCTCCACCCTCTCGGAGGACTACATCCTCACGGCCGAGGCCAAGGGCATCGCCCCGGGGCGCATCATGCGGACCTACGCGGCGCGCAACGCCATCCTGCCGTCGGTGTCCGGGTTCGCGATCTCGCTCGGGTTCGTCGTGGCGGGGTCCCTCGTCACGGAGGCGGTCTTCTCCTACCCGGGGGTCGGGTCGGCGCTGCTGTCGGCCGTGAACTCCAACGACTACGCCCTCATGCAGGGCATCTTCCTGGTCATCACCATCTCGGTCCTCGGCGCGAACCTGCTCGTGGACCTCCTGTACTCCGTGATCGACCCGCGGACCCGGGCCCGGAGCTGAAAGGACGACGATGTCGATCAGCACGCAAGAACCGCAGCCTCCCGAGACCTCGCGGGCGGACGAGGTGGACGGCGTCGCGTCGCGCACCCCGGACGCCGCACCCTCGCCGGCCGCCCGTCGTCGGCGGCGCGCCTTCTCGGTGCCGCTGACGCCGAAGCTCGTCGTCGGTCTGGGGATCGTCGTGGCCACGACGCTGTTCGCGGTCGTGGGACCGTTCCTCGTCCAGGACCCGTCCCAGGTGAGCGACGTGGGTCTGGCCCCGCCGAGCGCGGAGCACCTGCTGGGCACCACCCAGACCGGTCAGGACGTGTTCGCCCAGCTCGCCTACGCCTCGCGCGGGTCGCTCACCATCGGGCTCGTCGTCGGGGTCATCGTGGTGGTGCTGTCGGGGTTCTTCGGCGTCGTGGGGGCTTACGTCGGGGGCCTCCTCGACGACTCGTTCTCCCTGCTGACCAACATCATGCTGGTCATCCCGGGCCTGCCGCTGGTCATCATCATCTCCAGCTACGTGCCGGACAAGAGCGTGTGGCTCGTGGCGGTGGTCCTGGCGATCACGAGCTGGGCGGGCTCGGCCCGGGTGCTGCGCGGGTACACGCTCTCGGTGCGCTCCCGGGACTACGTGCTCGCGGCCCGCGTGGCCGGCGAACCCGCGTACCGGGTGCTGATGGTGGAGATCCTGCCGAACCTCGTGCCGCTGCTCGCCTCCCAGGCGATGTTCGCCGTGATCTTCGCGATCCTCGGCGAGGCCGGGCTGTCGTTCCTCGGGCTCGGCGCCACGGGGTCGTTCACCTGGGGCACGATGCTCTACTACGCCCAGAACGGCCTGGCGCTGCGCCTCGGCGCCTGGTGGTGGTTCGTCCCGCCGGGCCTGATGATCGCGCTGTTCGGCGCGGCCCTGGCGCTCATCAACTTCTCGATCGACGAGGTCATCAACCCGCGCCTGCGCAACCAGACCCGCCAGGCGCGCAAGAGGTGGCACCTGGACCGCCCGGCGCGCCGGACGACCGGTCGCAGGGACGCCGGGCAGGGCGCCGGGACGGAGGCTCGGGCATGAGCGCGAACGGCACCTCGAACGGCACGGCGGAGGGGACCGGCGTCGACGCGCGTCCCCGGCCCCCGCGGCACGAGGTCGACCCCGTCGTCACGGTCGAGCGATACGGCGTCGAGTACCGCGCCGAACGGACCGTGCGCGCCGTCGACGACGTGTCCCTCGTCCTCGGCCGCGGCGAGGTCCTGGGACTCGCGGGCGAGTCCGGGTGCGGCAAGTCGACCCTCGCCTACGGGATCAACCGGCTGCTCAAGCCGCCGGCGGTCGTCACGGGCGGGCAGGTGACGTTCCACTCCCGCGAGGGGCACGCGATCGACGTCGGCGCACTGGCCGGCGACGACCTGCGGCTGTTCCGTTGGGAGAAGATCTCCATGGTCTTCCAGGGCGCCATGAACTCGCTCAACCCCGTCAAGAAGGTCCGCGACCAGCTCGGCGACGTGTTCACCACGCACCGGCCGCACCTGTCGAGGCGGGAGCGGCTGCTGCGCGGCGGCGAGCTGCTGGAGCGGGTCGGGGTGGACCGCAACCGGCTCGGAGCGTACCCGCACGAGCTCTCGGGCGGCATGCGCCAGCGCGTCATGATCGCCATGGCGATGGCGCTCGACCCGCAGGTCATGATCATGGACGAGCCGACCACGGCGCTCGACGTGGTCGTGCAGCGCGAGATCCTCCAGGAGATCTCGCGGCTGCGCAGCGAGCTCGGGTTCGCGGTCGTGTTCATCACGCACGACCTGCCGCTGCTGCTGGAGATCTCCGACCGCATCGCGGTCATGCGCGAGGGCCGGATCGTCGAGGAGGCCTCGGCCATGACCCTGTACACCGACCCGCAGCACGATTACACCAAGCGGCTGCTGTCGTCGTTCCCCAGCCTCACCGGGGAGCGGGGCGACTTCGTCCGCAGCGGTTCGCACGACCTGGCGGAAGGGGACCCGCGATGACCACCCTCGAGATGCGCGACGTCACGAAGGACTACCGGATCCGAGACGGCTGGCGCTCGGAGCGCCTGCGCGCCGTGGACGGCGTGTCGTTCACCCTGGAGCCGGGCCGCACCACCGCGCTGGTGGGGCAGTCCGGATCGGGCAAGTCGACGGTCGCGAAGATGCTCATGCGCCTGGAGTCGCCGACGTCGGGGCAGATCCTGCTCGACGGCCGTCCCGTGGGCCGCGGGCGCGCCGCCCAGCGGGCGTACCGCGGGCAGGTGCAGATGGTATTCCAGGACCCGTTCGGGTCGCTGAACCCGCACCACACGATCGAGCACCACCTCGCCCGACCGGTGGCGCTGCACCATCCCGGGCTGTCCGCGGCCCAGGTGCGGACGCGGGTGCTCGACCTCCTGCGCCGGGTGCGGCTCGACCCGGCCGAGGACTTCGCGGCCCGCCGCCCGCACGAGCTCTCGGGCGGTCAGCGGCAACGGGTCGCCATCGCGCGGGCGCTCGCCCCGGAGCCCGGCATCCTCGTCGCCGACGAACCGGTGTCGATGCTCGACGTGTCGATCCGGCTCGGCGTGCTCAACCTGCTGGCCCGGCTCCAGCGGGAGGAGAACCTCGGGGTCCTCTACATCACCCACGACCTGGCCACGGCCAGGCACTTCAGCGATGACATCATGGTGATGTTCCGGGGTTCGGTGGTGGAACGTGGCCCGGCGGACGAGGTCCTGCTGCACCCGCAGCACGAGTACACGAGGACGCTGCGGGCCGCGTCACCGGACCCGGAGCGGCGGCTTGCCGAGCTGGCGTGAGCGCCGACCCGCACCCGCCTCGTGCGACGACGACCCGGGAGACCGACGATGACTGACCTGCTGCGGGTGCCCGGCCTGGGCGCACCCCCGTCGAGCCGCGCCTCCGTGCTGGACGCGATCCGGGTGGCGGGCACGATCAGCCGGGTCGAGATCACCGAGGTCACGGGCCTCACCGCCGCGACGGTGTCGACGACCGTCCGCCGCCTCATCGAGGACGGGCTCGTCCGCGAGGCGGGCCGGGGGGAGTCCACGGGCGGCAAGCCGCGCGTCCTGCTCGAGCTCGTGCCGACCAGCCGGTACGCGCTGGGTGTGCACCTCGACGCCGAGGACGTCACGTACGTCCTGGTCGACCTGGGCGGTGCGGTCGTGGCCCGGCTGCGCCGCGCCCAGGGCGTCGGCGCCCCCGAGGTGGGCGTGGCGCGGATGGCCGCGACGCTGCGCGGGCTCGTGGAGAGCGCCGGCGTCCGGTGGGACCAGGTCCTCGGCCTCGGCGTCGTCGCGCCCGGCCCGCTGTCACGACGCTCCCGGCTCGTGCTCACCCGCCCCGCGATGGACGCCTGGGGGGACTTCCCCCTCGGGGCGAGCCTCGGCGAGGCCACCGGGCTGCCCGTCGTGCTGGACAACGACGCGACCGCCGCCGCCGTCGGCGAGCACTGGGGCGGGGGCGCCGGCGGCAGCCGTGCCTTCGCCGCGATCTACCTGGCCACCGGCATCGGGTCGGGCGCCGTCATCGACGGCGTGCCGCTGCGCGGCGTCAGCTCCAACGCCGGGGAGATCGGGCACGTGTGCGTCGAGGCCGACGGTCCGGAGTGCTGGTGCGGGTCGCGCGGGTGCGTCGAGGCGCTCGCGGGCCCGCGGTCGGTCGTCGCGGCCGCGGAGGCCGCGGGCTTCGACCTGGACGGGGCCGGGCGGGGGCTGTCGGAGCGGTTCGCCGCGCTGTCGCGCGCCGCGCTCGGCGGCGACGCCCTCGCGGCGAACCTCCTCGGCCGGTCCGCCCGCTACGTCGCCATCGCCGCGCAGACGCTCGTCCAGGTGCTCGACGTCGACCGGCTGGTGCTGACGGGCCCGGCGATGGCGGTCGCCGGGTCGCTCTACCTGCCCGCCGTCCGGCAGCGCCTCGCCACCGCCCAGTTCGCGCGCGGGGACCACGACGTCGACGTCGTCATCTCGTCGCACGCGGGCGAGGCGGCCGCCGTGGGCGCGGCCGCGCTCGTCCTGCAGGGCGAGCTGGTCCATCCCGGCGGCGGCGTCCGCATCGACGTCGTCGCCTGACCGCCCCGACCGCCCGAGCACTGCCCGCTGCCGACTTCTGCCGACCGTCGACCACCCTACGACCGCCACGACCGCACCACCCGAGGAGCCCTTCGTGACCACGTCCCCGTCCGCCACCACCGCACCGCTGACGGTCCGCGAGATCCACGGCGGCTGGACCGTGCGCGCCGTCGCCGGTCCCGTCCCGGCGTCCTCCCGCGACCTGCTCGAGAGCGCGGCGGGGGTGCCCGCCACCGTCCCGGGCACGGTCCACACCGACCTGCTGGCGGCCGGGGCGATCCCCGACCCGTACCTCGACGACCACGAGGCGCTGCTGAAGTGGGTCGGGCACTGCGCGTGGGAGTACCGCACGGCGTTCGACTGGGCGCCCGACGGCGCCGACCGTCACGACCTCGCGTTCGACGGCATCGACACGGTCGCCGTCGTCCGGCTGAACGGCGTCGAGGTGGCCCGCACCGAGAACATGCACCGCCGGTACCGGTTCGACGTCACCGACCTGCTGCGTGAGGGTGCCAACGAGCTCGTCGTGGAGATCGCCTCCCCGGTGCGCGAGGCCGACGCCCGCAGCCTCGCCCTGGGCTACCGGCCGCAGGTCAACCACCACCCCTTCAACGCGCTGCGCAAGGCCGCGTACAACTACGGCTGGGACTGGGGCATCGACGCCGCGACCGTCGGCCTGTGGAGACCCGTTCGCCTCGAGTCGTGGACCACGGCCCGGTTCGCCGGGGTGCGGGTGCTGCCCGGCGTGGTGCGCGCCGACGACGGCACATGGGACGGCACGCTCGACGTGCACGTGGACGCCGTGCGGGCGCCGGGCGGCGACCGGGGCGAGCTGCACGTCCGGGTGGCCGTCACCGGCCACGGCATGACGCACGAGGCCACGGGCGCGCTGGTCGACGACGCCGGTGTCGTGCGTCTGCGCCTGCCCGACGTCGCCGTGTGGTGGCCGCGCGGGTACGGCGACCAGCCGCTCCACGACGTCGAGGTCACCCTCGTCGCCGGGTCCGCGGCCGGCGACGGCGGGACCCAGGCCGCCGCGGGAGGCCTGGACCGGTGGCACGGTCGGACCGGCTTCCGGTCGGTGCGGCTCGACACCCGGCCCGACGACGACGGCACGTCCTTCACGATTGTGGTGAACGACCGGCCCGTGTGGGTCAAGGGCGCCAACTGGATCCCCGACGACGAGTTCCTGCCCCGCGTCACCCGCGAGCGCCTGACGGCCCGTCTCGACCAGTCGGTCGTGGCGAACGTCAACCTGCTGCGGGTGTGGGGCGGCGGCGTGTACGAGTCGGACGACTTCTACGACCTGTGCGACGAGCGGGGCGTGCTGACCTGGCAGGACTTCCCGTTCGCGTGCGCGGCGTACGCCGAGGACGAGCCGCTGTGGTCCGAGGTGGAGGCGGAGGCGCGGGACAACGTGGCACGGCTGTCGCCGCACCCGAGCCTGGTGCTGTGGAACGGCTCCAACGAGAACGTGTGGGGCCACCGCACGTGGGGCTGGGTGAAGCGTCTCGACGGGCGCACATGGGGGCTGGGCTACTACGAGGACCTGCTGCCGCGGGTGGTGGCGGAGCTGGACGGCACGCGGCCGTACACGCCGTCGAGCCCGTGGTCGGGCGACCTGCCGATCCGGGCGGACCTGTTCCCGAACGACCCGGCGCACGGCTCCATGCACTCCTGGGAGGTGTGGAACCGGGAGGACTGGCCGCACTACCGCGACGTGGTGCCGCGCTTCATGGCGGAGTTCGGCTGGCAGGGCCCGCCGACGTGGTCGACGTTGACGCGGGCGGTGTCGGACGACCCGCTGACGCCGGAGTCGCCGGGGATGCAGGTCCACCAGAAGGCGGCGAGCGGCAACGACAAGCTCACCGACGGGCTGGTCGCGCACCTGCGCCTGCCGGACGACATGGTCGACTGGCACTGGGCGATGTCATGGAACCAGGCGACGGCCGTGCAGGTCGCGGTCGAGCACCTGCGGTCGTGGGCGCCGCGCTGCCAGGGGTCGGTGGTGTGGCAGCTCAACGACTGCTGGCCGGTGACGTCGTGGGCGGCGGTGGACGGCGACGGCCGGGCGAAGCCGCTGCTGCACGCGCTGGCGCACGCGCACGCCGACCGGCTGGTGACGGTGCAGCCGCGGTCCGCGGCCGGCGGCGAGCCGGTGGGCGACGACACGGACGTGCTCGCCGTGGTGCTGGTGAACGACACCGACGAGGACTGGGCCGGCGAGCTCGTCGTGCGCCGCCTCGGGTTCGACGGGACGGTGCGCACGTCCCTGCGGCTCCCGGTGGAGGTCCCGGCGCGCGGGACCCGGACGCTCCTGCCGGACGCCGTGACGACCCGGTTCGAGCACCCCGCCGCGGAGCTGCTGGTGGCGGACCTCGACGGGAGCCGCGGCCTGTGGTTCCCTGCCGAGCCGCGCGACTCGGCCCTGGCCGTGCCCCACCTGGCGACCGAGGTGCTGCCCGCCGACGGCGGTGTCACGGTGCGCGTCACCGCGGCGAACCTCGTGCGGGACCTCACGCTGCTGGTGGACAAGGTATGCCCGGACGCCGTGGTGGACGACATGCTCGTCACGCTCCTGCCGGGCGAGAGCGTCGACCTGCACGTGACGCTCCCCGTCGGCGCCGTCGTGAACCCGGACGCCCTGGTGACGCCGGACGTCCTGCGCTCCCTCAACCAGCTCGTCGAGCCGGCGTGACGGCGGTCGACCGGCACGTCCACCTCCGGGCGGGCGGGGTCAGCCTCGTCCTGGCGGTGCACGACGCCCGCCTGCCCGTCGTCGTGCACTGGGGCGCCGACCTCGGCGACCACGACGACGCGGCGCTCGCGGCCCTGGTGCGGGCGACCGCCCCGCAGCCGTTCGGCTACCCCGTCGACGGCCCGATGCCGGTGTCGGTGCTGCCCGAGGCGTCCACCGGGTGGCCCGGCGTCCGGGGCGTCACCGGGCACCGGTCCGGCGGCGCGCCGACCACCCGGTTCGAGGTGACCGGGCTGCACGTCGCCGACCGTGAGGCGCCCTGGTCGCAGGCGCTCGAGGTGAGCGCCCACGACGACGCTGCCGGGCTCGCTCTCGACCTCGTCGTCGAGCAGGCCCGCAGCGGGCTCGTCCGCCTGCGGGCCGAGGTCACGAACGTGGGCGCAGACGTCCACGACGTCGCCGGCGTGCTCCCCGCGCTGCCCGTGCCCGCCCGCGCGACCGAGCTGTTCGACCTCACCGGCCACCAGCTCCGCGAGCGCAGCCCCCAGCGGCTGCCGTTCGCGCACGGCCGGCACGAGCGCACCGGGCACCGGGGCCGACCCGGGTTCGACACCGCGTTCCTGCTGTGCGCGGGTGAGGAGGGCTTCGGTGCCCGGCGCGGCGAGGTGTGGGGCGTGCACGCCGCCTGGTCCGGCAACCAGCGGTTCGTCGCCGAGCGCAGCTACCACGGGGTGCGCCTGCTCGCGGCGGGCGAGGCGCTGGATCCTGGGGAGGTGCGGCTCGCGCCCGGCGAGACCTACGCCTCGCCGTGGACGTACGCGACCTGGGGGCACGGCCTCGACGCCGCGAGCGGTCGGGTCCACGACTGGCTGCGTGCCCGGCCGGGCCACCCGGCCTCGCCACGACCCGTCGTCGTCAACACCTGGGAGGCCGTCACGTTCGACCACTCGCTGTCCCGGCTGACGGCGCTCGCGGACGCCGCCGCGGAGGTGGGGGCCGAGCGGTTCGTGCTCGACGACGGCTGGTTCGGGGCCCGCCGCGACGACCGTGCGGGGCTGGGCGACTGGACGGTCTCCGCGGACGTGTACCCCCACGGGCTGTGGCCGCTGGTCGACCACGTGCGCGGGCTCGGGATGGAGTTCGGGCTGTGGGTGGAGCCGGAGATGGTCAACCCGGACTCCGACGTCGCCCGGGCGCACCCGGAGTGGATCCTGCGGGCCGCGGGCGGCCGGCTGCCCGGACCGGGCCGCCACCAGCAGGTGCTCGACCTCGCCGACCCGGGGGCGTACGCCCACGTGCTCGACCGGCTCGACGCGCTGGTGACCGAGTACCCGATCGCCTCCCTCAAGTGGGACCACAACCGCGAGCTCGGCGAGGGCGGCCTGCCCCCGGACGGCCGCGCCGCCGCGCACGCCCAGACCCTCGCCGTCTACCGGCTGATCGACGAGCTGCGGGCCCGCCACCCCGGCCTGGAGGTCGAGACGTGCGCGTCCGGCGGCGCCCGCGTCGACCTGGAGATCCTGCAGCGCACCGACCGGGTCTGGGCGTCGGACTCGACCGACGCGCACGAACGGGTCGGGATCCAGCGCTGGACGTCGCTGCTGGTCCCGTACGAGCTGCTCGGCGCGCACGTGTCCGCGCCGGTCGCCCCGACGTCGGACCGTGCGCTGCCGCTCGACGTCCGGTGCGCCGTGGCGCTGTTCGGGCACCTGGGGATCGAGTGGGACGTCACCGAGGCGCCGCCCGCCGACCGGACCCGGCTCGCGCTCTGGGTGGACCACTACAAGCGGCGTCGTGGCCTGCTGCACTCCGGTCGGGTCGTGCACGCCGACGTCCCCGACCCCGCGTACGCGCTGCACGGCGTCGTCGCCCGCGACGGCTCCGAGGCCCTGTTCGCCTGGGTGTGCACCGCGTCGTCGGACACGTGGCCGCCGCCCGCCGTGCCGCTGCCCGGGCTCGACCCGGCGCGCACCTACCGCGTCACCCTCGACGGGCCGGTCACCACCCTGGAGGGGGTCGCCGCCCGCTGGGGCGTGCCGCTCGGCTGGGTCGAGGACGGCGGGGTCACGGCGCCCGGCGCCGTGCTCGGGCGCGTCGGGATCGCGCTGCCCGTGCTGTTCGCCGACCGGGTGCTGCTGCTGCGGGCCGTCGCGGTGTGAGCGCCGCCCGGGCCACCGGCGCGCGGGCAGGTCCGGCCTGTCGCGCCGGTGGCCGGGCGGTCGGTCGGTCAGCCGGTCGGGTCCAGCGCCCGGTCCACGGCCGCCAGCGGGATCGGCAGCCACGCGGGCCGGTGCCGTGACTCGTAGACGACCTCGTACAGCGCCTTGTCCAGGACGAGCGCGCGCAGCACGACCTCGGCCGTGTCGTCGTCGAGCCCGGGCGGCAGCGGCGACGCGGCGCGGTACGCCTCCAGGAACGCCGCGGCGGCGTCCGTCCGCCACCGCTCCGGCTCGTGCGCCCCGCCCACCGCGGCCGCGTAGTCGAACGAGCGCAGCATCCCGGCGACGTCGCGCAGCGGAAGGTCGGGCGCGGTCCGTTCCGCGACGGGCCGCTGCGGCTCGCCCTCGAAGTCCAGCACCTTCCAGGTGCCGTCCCCGGCGAGGGTCTGGCCGAGGTGCAGGTCGCCGTGGACGTGCTGCGTCGGCACGGGGGCGGACAGGCCCGCCAGGCGCGCCTCGAGCTCGTCGAGGAGCGCGACGATCTCGTCGGCGCGCCCGGCCAGGGCGTCCGGCGCCTCCGCCACCGCCCGCTCGGCCCGGCGCCGCAGGCCGGCCACGAACGCCGCGGCGTCCAGCGGCGGCCCCGCGGGCAGCACCCGCGCCAACCGCAGGTGCAGCTCGGCGAGCAGCCGGCCCAGCGCGGCGGCGTCCGGCGCGAACGACTCGTCGCGGCTCGCGAGGTCGCAGGCCAGCTCGAACCCGTCCTCCGCGTTCGGGACGAGCTCCGACAGGATCGCCAGGTGCACCGGCTCCGCGTCGCCCGCGTCGACCTCCAGCGCGCCCAGGAACCGGGGCACGCCGTCCCAGCCGTCCGCCGTCAGCGCCTCCGGCACCACGACGTCCGGGTGCGGGCCGTCCGCCACCGTCCGCAGGATCTTCAGCATCGCGCCCGTGCCGCCCGGCGACGGGACGGCCGGCAGGATCACCGACGTGTTCGACTGCTCGCCCGCCAGCACGCGGGCGCGCTCGGTGAGGGTGTCGAGGTCGCCCGGCACGCCCATCGCGTGCAGCAGCGTCACCCAGCCCGTCGGGTGCGCGCCGCCGTCGTGCACGGCCACGTCGCCCGCGTCCGTCGACACCGTCCCGATGTGCCCCAGGCCGACGTGCTCGACGTCCGACAGCACCAGCGGCACCTGTGCCACCAGCTCGCCGCCCGGCAGCGCCGGCCCCGTGAGGCGCACCAGCAGGAGCACCAGGTGCGGCTCCGCCGTGGGGACGGCCCCGCCGTCGGACGCCGGACCCGTCGCCACGTCGCCGCCGCCGTCGACCTCCCCGTCCGGGCCGAACGTCACCGCCAGCCACGGCTCGACACTCACCTCCCCGGCGCCCGGGTACCAGCGTTGCGTGGGCAGCCAGGCCGCCAGCAGGTCACCGACGCTCGGGTCGGGGGTGGCGGACTGCACGGAGACGTCGACCATGACTCACCTCTCGTCGGGGCCGTCCGGGGGTGTCGCGAGGAGCCAGTAGAAGTCGCGGGACCCCCAGGACAGGGTCACACGGCCGTCCTGCCCGACGACGGGGAAACGCCCGCCGCCGAACACGTCCGTGAGCGACCAGCCCTCCAGGCCGGGCAGGTCGATCGTCGCCGAGCGCGCCGTCGTCGACAGGTTCGCCGCGACCACCAGGGTCTCGTCGGCCCGCCGCGTGAACGCCAGCACGGCGTCGTCGTCGGTGCCGCGGGCCGTGAAGTCGCCCGTCCCGAACGCCGGGTGCAGGCGCCGCACCGCCAGCATGCCGTGCACCCAGTGCAGCAGCGACGTCGACTGCGCGAGCTGCGCCTCGACGTTGACGTGCTGGTAGTGGTGCACCAGCGACTGGTTGAGCGGCAGGTACAGCTTGCCCGGGTCGGCGGTGGAGAACCCGGCGTTGCGGTCCGGCGTCCACTGCATGGGGGTGCGCACCGCGTCGCGGTCGGGCAGCCAGATGTTGTCGCCCATGCCGATCTCGTCGCCGTAGTACAGGCACGGGCTGCCCGGCAGGGACAGCAGCAGGGCGTGCGCCAGCTCGATCTCCTTGCGCGCGTTGTCGAGCAGCGGGGCGAGCCGCCGCCGGATGCCCACGTTCGCGCGCATGCGCGGGTCCTGCGCGTACCAGCCGTACATCGCGGCGCGCTCCTCGGTGGACACCATCTCCAGGGTGAGCTCGTCGTGGTTGCGCAGGAACGTGCTCCACTGCCCGCCCGGCGCGGGGATGGCCGGGGTGTCGGCGAGGATCTCGAGGAGCTGGTTCGCCCGCTGGTCGCGCAGCGCGTAGTAGATGCGCGGCATCACCGGGAAGTGGAAGCACATGTGGCACTCCGGCTCCGCCTGGGTGCCGAAGTAGTGCACCACGTCGTTCGGCCACTGGTTGGCCTCGGCCAGCATGATGCGGCCCGGGAACTCCGTGTCGATGAGGCGTCGTACGTCCCGCAGGAACTCGTGCGTGCGCGGCAGGTTCTCGCAGTTCGTGCCCTCCTCCTCGAACAGGTAGGGCACCGCGTCCAGGCGGAACCCGTCCACGCCGAGGCGCAGCCAGAACCGCACGACGTCGAACATCGCCTCCGCGACCTTCGGGTTCTCGAAGTTGAGGTCCGGCTGGTGGGAGAAGAACCGGTGCCAGAAGAACTGGCGGCGCACCGGGTCGAACGTCCAGTTCGAGCTCTCCGTGTCCACGAAGATGATCCGCGCGTCCTGGTAGCGGGTGTCGTCGTCCGACCACACGTAGAAGTCGCCGTACGGCCCCTCCGGGTCCGCTCGGGACGCCTGGAACCACGGGTGCTGGTCGCTCGTGTGGTTCATCACGAGGTCCACCACCACGCGGATGCCGCGCTCGTGCGCCGCCTCCACGAGCCGGGAGAAGTCCTGCAGCGTGCCGTACTGGCCCGCCACCGCCGTGAAGTCCGCGACGTCGTACCCGCCGTCCCGCAGCGGCGACGGGTAGAACGGGGGCAGCCACAGGCAGTCCACGCCCAGCCACTGCAGGTAGTCCAGGCGGTCGATCACGCCCTGCAGGTCACCGCTGCCGCTGCCGTCGGAGTCGCCGAACGCCCGGACCAGCACCTCGTAGAACACGGCCGTGCGGTACCAGTCGGGGTCGTCCGTCAGCCCGTGCTGCGGCAGCTGCGGCGTCTCCGGCTGACGCCGCGGCGGCAGCGCCTGCACGGGGATCTGCCGGGTGATCGGGCGGGGGACCTCCACGCCGCCGGTCGACGCCGTCACGCCGGGACCACCCGCAGCACGTGCGCGACCTGCTGCATCGGGTCCAGCCGGACGTACGGGTGCGCGCCCCACCCGAAGGTCTGCCCGGACAGCTCGTCGTGGACCGTGAAGAACGGCTGGTCCTCGACGCCGTCCGGCCGGGTCAGGCCGAGCGCACCCAGGTCGAGCAGCAGCGTGGACTCCTGCGCCTGGTGCGGGTCCAGGTTGACCACCACCAGCACGACGTCGTCCTGCGTGGCACCCGGCCGCCCCGCCGCCGGCAGGTGCTCGGCCCGCACCCGCCGCGAGAACACCACGACCTGGTCGTTCGTGGAGGTGTGGACGTGCACGTTGCGCAGCTGCTGCAGCGCCGGGTGGGCCCGCCGGATCTCGTTGAGCCGGCCGAGCAGCATCGCGATGCCGAGGTCGTCCGCCTTCGACCAGTCGCGCGGCTTGTACTCGTACTTCTCGTTGTCGATCTGCTCCTCGACGCCGGGTCGGGGCACGTTCTCCACCAGCTCGTAGCCCGAGTAGATGCCCCACGTGGGGCTGCCCGTCGCCGCGAGCACCGCGCGCACCGCGAACCCGGCTACCCCGCCCGCCTGGAGGTACGGCGGGAGGATGTCGTGCGTCGTCGGCCAGAACGACGGCCGCATCACCGCGCCCTGCTCCCCGGCGACCTCCGCGAGGTACTCCTCGACCTCCTCCTTCGTGTTCCGCCACGTGAAGTACGTGTACGACTGGTGGAACCCGATCCGGGCGAGGGTCTGCATCATCGCCGGCTTCGTGAACGCCTCCGACAGGAAGATCACCTCCGGGTTCGTGGCGTGCACCTGCGCCAGCAGCCACTCCCAGAAGTCCAGCGGCTTCGTGTGCGGGTTGTCGACGCGGAAGAGCGTCACCCCGCGGTCGATCCACACCCGCACCACCCGCAGCACCTCGGCGTAGATGCCCTGCGGGTCGCGGTCGAAGTTCAGCGGGTAGATGTCCTGGTACTTCTTCGGCGGGTTCTCCGCGTACGCGATCGAGCCGTCCGCGCGCACCGTGAACCACTCCGGGTGCTCGGTGACCCACGGGTGGTCCGGCGAGCACTGCAGCGCCAGGTCCAGGGCCACCTCCAGCCCGTGCTCGCGGGCCTCCGCGACGAACGCCTTGAAGCCCCGCTCCGTGCCGAGGTCCGGGTGGATCGCGTCGTGGCCGCCCTCCGGCGCCCCGATGGCGTACGGGCTGCCCGGGTCGCCCGGCTGCGCGTCGAGGGTGTTGTTGCGGCCCTTGCGGAACGTGGTGCCGATCGGGTGGATGGGGGTGAGGTAGACGACGTCGAACCCCATCGCCGCGATCGCGGGCAGCCGCTTCGCCGCGGACACGAACGTGCCCGACCGCCACGTGCCGTCCCGGCGCTGCGTCGCCCCCTCCGAGCGGGGGAACATCTCGTACCAGGACCCCGTGAGCGCCAGCTTCCGGTGCACCCGCAGCGGGTACGTCGCGCTCGGCGTCATCCGGTGCCGCAGCGGGATGCGGCGCAGCGCGTCCTTGACGGCGTGCTGGGTGGCCATCGCGAGCCGCGCCTCCGGCGGTCGCGTGCCGTCCGCCAGCTCCGCGGCGACCCGCGTCAGCAGCTCGGCGTCGGCCGGGCGGCGCCGCTTCTGCAGCCGGTGGGTCGTGATCTCCTTGAACAGGCGGGCGCCCTCGGCGAGCATGAGGTCGACGTCCTGGCCGGCGGGGATCTTGATCGACGCGTCGTGCGCCCACGTCGCGTACGGGTCGGACCACGCCTCCACACGGAACGACCAGTCGCCCTCCGCGTCCGGCTGGAGGAACCCGCGGAACCGGTCGAGGCCCGGCGCGACGTCCTCCATCGGCGCCCACGAGTGCACCCGCCCGTCCGGGCCGAACAGCACGGCGGTCGCGTTGACGGCGTCGTGCCCCTCGCGGAACACGGTGGCCTCGACGGGGACGACCTCGCCCGGCGTCGCCTTCGCGGGCCAGCGCCCGCCCTCGACGACGGGGGAGACCTCGAGCACGGGGATGCGGCCGATCGGGCGGTACGGGGTCGGCTGGGGCTGTGTCACGCCTCCACGCTAGTCAGCCGCGAGCCCCTGTGCGCGACAACATGCCCGGGACGGGCAGGGTCGACCCTTCCCCCGAGGTCGTACCTGCGGTCGCGAGGTCGGACCCCGGGGGCACGACCCCACCACCTCCGGTACCACCTCGCGGCGAGGCGTCAGCCGGCCTCGGCCGCCAGCGCCCGCCCGGTGACGCGGCCCGTGTGCAGGCAGCCGCCGAGGAACGTGCCCTCCAGGGCGCGGTGGCCGTGCACGCCACCGCCGCCGAACCCGGCGGCCTCGCCGACGGCCCACAAGCCGTCCAGCACCGTGCCGTCGTCGTGCAGGACGCGGCCCGACGGGTCGCACCACAGGCCGCCAAGGGTCTTGCGGGTCAGCACGGACAGCCGCACCGCGAGCAGCGGCCCGTCCTTCGGGGTGGTCAGGGGACGCGGCGGCGAGACGCGGATCATCTTGTCGACGCGGAAGTCGCGAGCGGCACGGGTCGCGACCACCTGCGGGTCCTTGCCGAGGCCGGAGGCGACCTGGGCGTCACGGGCGGCGACGATCGCGGCCAGCGCCTCGGGGTCGACGTGCCCGCGGGAGCCCGGGGTGGCCTCGGTGAGGGCGTTCATCTTCCCCGCGAGCTCGGCCGGGGTGTCCGCCCACAGGAACTCGGGGGACTCCGCGGCGAACCGCGCCACCGGCCCCACGGCGCCCGGCAGCACCCGCTGGGCGAGCAGCCGCAGGTCCTTGCCGGTGAGGTCGGGGTTCTGCTCCGAGCCGGACAGGGCGAACTCCGACTCCATGATCGCCTTGTTGAGCACGAACCAGGAGTGGTCGTCGCCGCGCCGGGTCACGTGCTGGAGCGCGCCGAGGGCGTCGAAGCCGGGGAACAGCGGGGCGGGCAGGCGGCCGCCGTCGGCGTCGAGCCACAGGGACGACGGGCCGGGCAGGATGCGGATCCCGTGGTTCGTCCAGACGGGGGAATGGTTCGCGATGCCCTCGGGGTAGTGCCACATGCGGTGCTCGTGCACCAGCGCGGCGCCGGCGTCGGCGGCGTGCCCGAGCAGCAGGCCGTCGGTGGAGTCGGGGACGCCGGAGAGCATGCGGGCGGGCAGGGTGCCGGCGGCGGGGTCCCAGCGGTCGCGGGCGAGGTCGTGGTTGGCGCCGATGCCGCCGGACGCGACGACGACGGCGCCCGCGGTCAGCTCCTCGGCCGCGACGACGTCACGCGACGACGGTGCGCCGCGCAGCGCGTCGTCGTCCGCCAGGACCTCGCAGCGCACGCCGGTGACGCGGCCGTCGGTGACGACGAACCCGGTGACGCGGCGACGGAACCGCATCTCCAGCAGCCCGGCGGAGCGGGCCCGGCGCGCGGCCTCGACGAACGGCGCCACGATCGCAGGCCCCGTGCCCCACGTGACGTGGAACCGCGGGACGGTGTTGCCGTGGCCCCCGGCCGGGTAGCCGCCGCGCTCGGCCCACTGCACCAGCGGGAACCAGCGCACCCCCTTGGCGTGCAGCCACGAGCGCAGGTCGCCGGCGGCGGCCTCCACGTAGTGCTTCGCCCACGCGTAGCCGTGCCGGTCAGGGCCCCGGCCGTCCTCCGCGCCGGGCTCGAACCGGGCGGAACCCAGCCAGTCGGACCACGCGAGCTCGGCCGAGTCGCGCACTCCGAGGCGGCGCTGCTCGGGGGAGTCCACGAGGAACAGGCCCCCGAAGGACCACCAGGCCTGGCCCCCGAGGGAGGCCTCCGGCTCCTGGTCGAGGAGGAGCACGCGGCGGCCCGCGGCGGTGAGCTCGGTCGCGGTGACCAGGCCCGAGAGCCCGGCCCCGACGACGATGACGTCGGCGTCTGCCATGGCCGCATCCTGCCAGAGGACGGGGCCCGCTCCCAGGGGTGGCGCGGGTCCGCGGCTCAGCGGCGTGCCACGAACACCTCGACGCTGAGCGACTCGACCCGGGCGGTGCCCGGCTCGTCGTCCTCGTCGGCCTGGTCCGGCCCGTCGGGGGTGTCCCACGTCGAGCTCCACACCCGGTCCCACGCCCCGGCACCGGCCAGCGTCGGCGGCAGCGTCACGACCACGTCCTCCAGCCCGCCGTGCAGCACCAGCAGGACGTCCGCGTCGTCGTCGTCCGGGCCGGGCCGCAGCATCTGGATGACCCGCCGCCCGTCCACCGACCAGGCGGCACCGTCCATCGCGGCGCCCGTCTCGTCGAACCACAGCAGGTCGGTGAGCTCCTCGCCCGGGCGCGGCGTGCCCAGGTAGAACGACTCGGCGCGCAGCGCGGCGTGCTCGGCCCGCAGCCCCCCGAGGAACCGGGTCGTGGCCAGCAGGTCCGACCCCGCGTCGTCCAGGTCCCAGTCCGTCCAGGAGATCTCGTTGTCCTGCGCGTACGCGTTGTTGTTGCCGCCCTGGGACCGGCCCAGCTCGTCGCCCGCCGTGATCATCGGGGTGCCCGCGGCCAGCAGCAGCGTCGCCAGGAGGTTGCGCTGCGAGCGCCGACGCAGCGGCACCACCGCCGACCACGGCTCCGTCGTGGCGTCGTCGCTCTGCGGCGCGTGGCCCTCCACGCCGTGGTTCCACGACCGGTTGTCGTCCGTGCCGTCCCGGTTCTCCTCCCCGTTGGCGTCGTTGTGCTTGTGGTCGAACGACACCAGGTCCGCCAGGGTGAAGCCGTCGTGCGCCGTGATGTAGTTGACGGACGCCACCGGCCCGCGCATCAGCGGCGGGTCGGAGTGCCCGAACAGGTCCGCCGAGCCCGCCAGGCGCGTCGTCAGCTCCCGCAGCCCGTGCATGGGCTGACCGTGGGAGCCCGCCCTCGGCGCCTCCAGCCAGAACGAGCGCGCCGCGTTGCGGAACCGGTCGTTCCACTCCGCCATCGGCGCCGGGAACCGACCGGTCTGCCAGCCGCCCGGGCCGACGTCCCACGGCTCCGCCACGAGCTTCAGCCCCGACAGCACCGGGTCGGTCTGCAGCGCCACGAGGAACGGGTGGTCGGGCGTGAAGCCGTCGTGGTCGCGCCCCAGGGTCACCGCCAGGTCGAACCGGTAGCCGTCGACGTCCACCGCCTCCGCCCAGTACCGCAGCGAGTCCAGCGCCATCTGCACCACGCGGGTGCGCCGGAAGTCCAGCGTGTTGCCCGTGCCCGTGACGTCCGCCAGCCGTGCCGGGGACCCGCCGTCGTGCAGGTAGTACAGCGGGTTGTCCAGGCCCCGCCACGACAGGTGCAGGGCGTCGTCGCCGCCCTCGCACGTGTGGTTGTAGACGACGTCGAGCAGCACCTCGATGCCGGCCTCGTGCAGCAGGTGCACCATGCCGCGCACCTCGTCCAGCACGGCGTCCGGACCCGCCGCTCGGGCCGCCGCCGTCGCGTACCCCGCGTGCGGGGCGAAGAACGACATCGTCGAGTAGCCCCAGTAGTTCGACAGGCCCCGGCCCGCCAGCCACGGCTCCGACGCGTTCGCGTGGATCGGCAGCAGCTCCAGCGTCGTCACGCCCAGCGCCTTGAGGTGCTCCACCACCACCGGGTGCGCCACCCCCGCGTACGTGCCCCGCAGCTCCGGCGGCACGCCCGGGTGCCGCATCGTCAGGCCCCGCACGTGCGCCTCGTACACGACCGTGTCCGCCCACGGCACGCGCGGCCGGCCCAGCGTCGCGCGCGGGTGCTCCGGCATCACCACGCCGTGCGGGACGAACGGCAGCGAGTCCTCGTCGTCCGGCCCGCCGTCCTCGCCCGCCCCGCCGCCCAGCGTCGCCGGGACGTACGCCAGGTCGCCCACGTACCCGCGCGCGTACGGGTCCAGCAGCAGCTTCGCCGGGTTGTGGCGCATCCCCGCGGCCGGGTCCCACGGACCGTGCACCCGGAACCCGTACCGGCGCCCCGGTCCGACGTCCGGCACGTGCCCGTGCCACACCCCGTACACCGGGCCGTCCAACGCCACCCGCCGCTCCGCGTACCGCGCCGGGTCGTGGACGTCGAGCGCCGGGTCGACCTCGTCGATCAGGCACAGGTCGACGCCCGTGGCGTGCGACGCGAGCACCGCCACGTCGATGCCGCCGTCCGGGGTGGTGCGCACCCCGAGCGGCGGGACGTGGCTGCGGCGACGGGTGGGTCGGGTCAGCGGCGTGACCTTGGGTCTGGCCTCCATGGACCTATCGTGGACCACTCCCGTCGTCCGCGGGCGGTGCGGCGTGTCGCACCATCCGGACGGCGACCGCCCGGGCAGCGCCGACGAGTAGGCTCGTCCTGGCGGCCGACCGTCGCCGCCCCAGCCCGTCGAGCACCTGATCGGAAGGTTCCTCGTGCGCATCGTCGTTCTCGTCAAGTACGTCCCGGACATCGACGCCGACCGGCGGTTCGAGGACTGTCGGGTCGTGCGCACGCCCGGCGAGGGGACCCTCAACGAGCTCGACGAGAACGCCCTGGAGGCCGCGCTGCGGATCGTCGAGTCCCTCGACGACGACGCCCGCACCGCCGCCGAGGTCGTCGCCCTCACCGTCGCACCCGAGCAGGGCGACCTGGCGCTGCGCAAGGCGTTCCAGATGGGCGTCGACCGCGGCGTCCGGGTCAGCGACGACGCGCTCGCCGGGTCCGACTACGCCGGGACCGCGGCCGCGCTCGCCGCCGCCGTGCGACGCCTCGAGGCCGACGGCCCCGTCGACCTCGTCATCACCGGCATGGCCGCCCTCGACGGCCTCGGGTCCGTCGTGCCCGCCCTCGTCGCCGCCGAGCTCGGCCGCCCCGCCCTGACGTTCGCCAAGAAGGTCGCGCTGACCGACGGCGTGCTGGAGGTCGTCCGCGAGACCGACGAGGCCACCGAGACCCTCAGCGCGCCGCTGCCCGCCCTGCTGTCCGTCGCGGACACCGCGAACACGCCGCGCATGCCGAACTTCAAGCTCATCATGGCGGCGCGCACCAAGGCCATCGAGGCGTGGACGCTCGCCGACCTCGGCCTCGACGCGGCGCTCGTCGGCGACGCGGGCGCCCGCACCACCACGACGCACGCCGCGCCGCGGCCCGCCAGGCCCGAGGTCGAGCTCGTCCAGGACAAGGGCTCCGGCGGCAAGGACCTCGCCGAGTACCTCATCCGCCACGACCTCGTCTGAGAGGACACGACAATGACCAACCGCACCGTCCTGGTCCTCCTCGACCCCGCCGCCGAGGTCCGCTCCTCCGTGCTGGAGCTCCTCACCATCGGCCGCGACCTCGGCCGCGTCGAGGTCGTCACCCTGGAGTCGCCGTCCGTCGAGGCGCTCGCCCGGCTCGGCACCCACGGCGTCGAGACCGTCCACCAGGCCGAGCTCCCCGCCGCCGTGCGCGGCGACGCCCGCCACCTGCCGGCCGTCGTCGCCGCGACCCTCGCCGCCGCCGTCCGCCGCACCGACGCCGACGTCGTCCTCGCCCCCTCCACGTTCGCCGCCAAGGAGGCCGTCGCGCTCGCCGGGCACGCCCTCGGCGCCGGCGTGATCATCGACGCCGCCGGCGTCACCGAGGACGCCGACGGCCGGATCGTCGGCACCAAGCGCGTCTTCGCCGGCTCCTGGGACACCACCAGCGTCGTGACGACCGACGTCGCCCTCCTCACCGTGCGCGCCAACGCCGTCGTCCCGAAGCCCGCGGACGCCGCCGTCGCCACCGAGGTCGAGGGCTTCGCCGTCCCCGTCGACGCACCCCTGCCCGCCGTCACCCAGCGTGTGCCCGTCGTGCGCGACGCCGCCCGCCCCACCCTCGAGGAAGCCGCCGTCGTCGTCGCCGGCGGGCGCGGCACCGGCGGCGACTTCGGTCCCGTCGAAGACCTCGCCGACGCCCTCGGCGCCGCCGTCGGCGCCTCCCGCGACGCCGTCTTCGAAGGCTGGTTCGACCGCTACGTCGGGCAGACCGGCGTGACGGTCGCGCCGCGCCTCTACATCGGCGCCGGCATCTCCGGCGCCCCCCACCACCGCGGCGGCATGCAGGCCTCCCAGGTGATCGTCGCCGTCAACGCCGACCCGGAGGCCCCCATCTTCGAGATCTGCGACTTCGCGGTCGTGGGCGACCTCGCCGACGTCCTGCCGCAGGCCGCCGAGGTCATCCGGGCGCACAAGGCCGCCCGGTAGTCCTCGTCGCGCTCCGGGTGGACGCTCCCGGTCCGCGGGTCTGCGCGCGGCCGCGCTCACGGGCCCCAGGGGGCCCTCCGCTTCCGGTCTGACGACCGCGCGCAGACCCGCGGACCAGGAGCGTGGTGGTGCGTCGGGCACGCCCGCCCCATCACCGGCGAACGAAGCGACGAGCCCGACGGTCAGCCGCCGGCGAAGGGCGGCAGCAGGTCGAGGGTCGCGCCGTCGGGCACGACGTCGGCCGGCGCGGCGCGGCGGCCGTCGAGCAGCACGGAGCAGCGGGCGACGACGGGCTCGGCGGACGGCACGGCCGCCACGAGCTGCGCGACGACGTCGGCCACGGTCACGGCACCGGCACCGGCACCGGCACCGGCACCGGCACCGGCACCGGCACCGGCACCGGCTCCGGCACCGGCTCCGGCACCGGCGGCGGCGGCGTCGACGGCGACCGTCCGGTCGGGGAAGCCGAGCGCCGCGCGGGCGGCGGCGAAGCACCGCACCTGCACGGTTACCCGGACGGCGGGGCCGAGACCCGTGTCGCTCATCATCAGCCTCCGATCGCGCTCATGGTGCGTTCGGGCTGGCTGAACGTGGGGTCGTCCATGCCGTGCCCGGGGCCCTTGGCCCACATGGCGGCGCGCCAGCGGTCGGCCAGGTCGGCGTCGGTGGCTCCGGCGCGCAGGGGGCCGAGCAGGTCGGTCTCGGTGTGCGCGAACAGGCAGTCGCGGACGCCGCCCTCGGCGGTGAGACGGGTGCGTCGGCAGTCGCCGCAGAAGGGTTCGGTGACGGACGCGATGATGCCGACGCGGCCGAGGCGTCCGCCGGCGGGGGTGCTGACGACGAACCGTTCGGCGGGGGCGCCGTCGCGGGGCTCGACGTCGGGCGCGAGGGTGAAGCGCTGCCCGAGCAGCCCGCGCACCTCGGCGGCGGTGACCATGGCGGTGCGGTCCCAGGAGTGGTCGGCGTCCAGCGGCATCTGCTCGATGAACCGCAGCTCGAAACCGCGCTCCAGGCACCAGGCGAGCAGGTCGGCGGCGTGGTCGAGGTTGACGCCGCGCACGAGGACCGCGTTGATCTTGACGACGTCGAACACCTCGGCGGCGGCGGCGATCCCGGCGAGGGTGCGTTCGAGGAAGGGGCGCCGGGCGAGGGTGGCGAACGTGTCGGGGTCGAGGGTGTCGAGGGAGACGTTGACGCGGTCGAGCCCGGCGTCGCGCAGCGCGTGGGCGCGGGTGTCGAGCCCGACGGCGTTGGTGGTGAGGCTGATCTCGGGGCGGTGCTCCAGCGCGGCGACGTCGCGCACGATGTCGACGAGGTCGCGGCGCAGCAGCGGTTCCCCGCCGGTGAAGCGCACCTGCCGCACCCCGAGGTCGCGGGTCGCGACGCCGACCAGCCGGGCGATCTCGGCGCGGGTCATGGTGGCGTCGCGGGGCAGGGCGGGCAGCCCCTCGGCGGGCATGCAGTAGGTGCAGCGCAGGTTGCAGCGGTCCGTCAGGGACACGCGCAGGTCGGTGGCGACGCGCCCGAACCGGTCGACGAGCCCGGTGGTGGCGGGGCGGTCGGCGGGCAGGGCGACGGGCCGGGGGGCGCCGGTGGTGGGCAGCGCCGGGATCCCGAGGTCGACGAGCGTCATGGCGCCTCCGTGGCGGTGGGCTCCCAGGCGAGCGCGAGGCGGGCGGCGCGGTCCGCGGCGTCGTCGGCGGCGGTGCCCTGCGCGGCGGCGAGGCCGCGCGCGTAGCCGACGACGTAGGCGGTGACGGGTGCCGCGGGCCGGGCGACGCGGTGGGCGGCGTCCCGGGCGAGGTCGAGGACCTCGGTGACGTCGACGCTGCCCGCCGGCAGGCCGAGCTCGGACTCCAGGGCGCCCACCCAGCGGGCGAGCGAGGTGGGGGTGTCCTCGGTCATGGTGTGGCCTCCTCGGGTCGGCCGGTGCGGCGGGCGGCGAGCCTGGTGACATCCTCCCAGGTGTCGACGTCGTCGCTCACCCCGGCGGGGTCGTCGACCTCCACGAGGTCGAGCGGGGCGACGAGGCGGCGGACCGGGGCGCCGTGCACGGCGAGGGTCGTGGCGGCCGCCGTGAGGGCGTCGGTGCGGTAGAGGCCGGTGAGCCACTGCGCCCGCCCGGCGCGGCTGAGGTGGACGCCGTCGGCGTCCGGGTGGGCGGCGGCCGCGGTGACGAGGGGCCCGACGGCGGCGGGTGCGGCGGGCACGTCGACGGCGAGGAGGAGGACGTGCGCGGGCCGGTCGTCGCGGGCGAGCGCGGCCAGGCCGGCGGCCGTCCCGGCGACGGGGCCGCCGCGGGGCGGGTCCTCGCACGTCACGACCACGCCGGGCGGGACGGGCCCGATCTCGGGCGCGGGCCCGACGACGACGGTCCGTTCGGCGTCCGCGCAGGCCGCGAGCGCGCGGTCGAGCAGGCGTCGCGTCCCGACGACGACGCCGGGCTTCGGGGTGCCGCCCAGGCGGGTGGCCCGGCCGCCGGCGAGCACGATCGCGTCGTACCTCATCGGGGCTCCGGGAGGCGCAGCACGGGCAGCACGTCGCCGGGTCGCACCTGGTCGACGTTCGCGGGGACGACGGCGAGGGCGTCGGCGTCGGCGAGCGCGGACAGGTGGTGCCCGCCGGGTCCGGCGGGGGTGGCGCCGTCCGGTCCGAGCCGGACGGGCAGGACCTGCTCGGCGCCCGCGGGGGAGGTCCAGCCGGTGGCGGCGGGGACGGCGAGGGCGGGGTCGTCGGTGAGGCCGGCGAGCCGGCGGACGGCCGGCAGGACGTACAGCACGGTCGAGACGAAGGCGCTGACGGGGTTGCCGGGCACGGCGACCCAGGGGACGCCGTGCCAGGTGGCCAGGGCCTGCGGGCGGCCGGGTCGCATCGCGACGGCGGCCACGTCGACGGCGTCCGCGACGCCGGTGGCGAGCACCTCCCGGACGACGTCGGACGCGCCGGCGGAGACGCCGCCGGAGGAGACGACGAGGTCCACGGCGCCGCCGGGGGCCGTGACCCGGTCGAGGACCGAACCGAGCGCGGCCGCGTCGTCGGGGACGGCGCCGACGCGGACGACGTCGGCTCCTGCGGCACGGACCAGGGCGGCGAGCATGAGGGAGTTGGAGTCGGGCACGGTACCGGGCCCGCCGGTGCCGAGGGGAACGAGCTCCGACCCCGTCGAGAGCACCGCGACGCGGGGACGGCGCCGCACGGACACGGTGGTGACACCGGCCGCGACGGCCGCGGCGACCACGCCCGCGTGGACCGGGGCGCCCGCCTTGGCGAGCAGGGCGCCGGGCGGGACGTCGGAGGCGGTGCGGCGCACGTGGTCGCGCGCCTGCCGGGCGAGCGTGACGGTGCGTTCCGTCGACGGACCCCCCGCGACGAACCGCCCGGTGGAGGTGCGCTCGACGGGGACGACGGCGTCGAGCCCGGCGGGCAGGGGCGCGCCGGTCATGATGCGGACGGCGCCCCCGGTCCCGGTCGTCGCCGGGTCGGCGGGGCGGCCCGGCCGGACGTCCGCGAGGACCGGGAGGGTGACGGGCGTGCCGTCGGCGGGCAGGTCGGCGAGCCGGACGGCGTACCCGTCCATCGCGGCGTGGTCGAACCCGGGCACGGCCGTCGCGGCCACCACGTCGTCGGCGAGCGCGAGGCCGAGCACGGCCGGGTCGTCGAGCGCGACCTCGCCCGCGGGCACGGGAGACACCCGGGCCAGGACGGCGGCCCGGTGCTCGGCGATGGTGCGCGGGGTCACACCGGCCACGATAGGTGGCCCGTGTGTCCGCCATGGAGCGGCGCCCTCACAGTCGTCGCCGTGCCGTGGTGAGGTCATGACGCGTCGTGCGCCGCCACCCGCCGCCGGACCGGCCCGAGCGTGAACAGGAACGTCAGGGCGCCGGTCAGGGCGAGCAGGCCGAAGCCGAGGTCGTAGTCGCCCTTGCCGGCGTACACGGCGCCCATGATGAGCGGCGGGATGAAGCCGCCCAACCCGCCGGCGGCCCCGACGACGCCGGTGACGGCCCCCACCTGGTCGGCGGGCGCCATCTTGGCGACCAGGGCGAACGTCGCGCCGGACGACGCGCCGAGCCCGGCGGCCATGCCGAGGAACGCGATCGTGCCGCCGGGGACGAGAGCCGGCTGGAAGATGACGACGGACGCGAAGATCGTCACGACGGCGAAGCACCCGAGGGAGACCAGGACCGGGCCGAACCGGTCGGACAGAGTGCCGCCCACGGGCCGCATCACGACGGCGAGGACGACGAACCCGGCCGTGCGGAACGATGCGTCCGAGGGGGTCAGGTCGTAGGCGTTCTGCAGGAACGTCGGCAGGTAGACGCTGAACGCGACGAAGCCGCCGAAGCCCACGGCGTACAGCCAGGAGAGCTCGAGCGTCACGGGGATCTTCAGCGTCGCCCACGTGCGGGCCAGCATGCCGGGCGCGTCCGGCCCCGGGGGGACGCGCCAGGGCGACTCCTGGAGCAGGACCCTGGACACGAGCGCGAACGCCGCAAGGAACGCCGACACGATCCAGAACGGTGCCGCGTCGCCCCACGTGTCGCGGATCGGCACGGTCGTGAATGCGGCGATCGCGGTGCCGCCCATGCCTGCCCCGAAGATGCCGATCGCGGTGCCGCGTCGGGCCGGCGGGTACCAGGAGTTGACGAACGGGACACCGATCGCGAACGTGGTGCCGCCCAGGCCGAGGAAGAACCCGCCGACGAGCAGCAGCGCGAGGTTGTCGGCCACGAGCCCCACGAACAGGACGGGCACGATGGTCGCCGCCGCCGCGACCGGGAACACCACCTTCGCGCCGAGCCGGTCGGTCAGCGCCCCGACGGGGATGCGGCCGAGGGACCCGACGATGACCGGCACGGCGACGAGGACCGACACCTCGAAGTCGGAGAGGCCGTACAGGTCGCCGTACGTGTTCCCCAGGGGGCTGAGCAGGGCCCACGCCCAGAAGCAGATCGCGAACCCGACGGTCGCCAGCACGAGCTGGCGGGTCGCTCCGGGAGGGGCGGCGACGGCCGGGTCGGAGGTCGTGGTCGGGGGCAGCGGTGCGTCCGTCATCGTCTCTCCCGGGGCGTGGTGGGCGGTTCCCAGCCCGGCCGCGGGGTCCGGGCGCCGGAGCGGGTGGTCGTGTCGCGCGACCGGTACACGATGTACGGCCGGAACGGGTATGCGACGGGTGCGGAGAACGCGTGCACCAGCCGCGTGAAGGGCCACAGCGCGAACAGCAGCATCGCGACCGTGACGTGCACCTGGAACGCCAGCGGTACGCCCGCCATGAGCAGCGGCTCCGGCTGGAGCGTGAACAGCGTGCGGAACCACGGCGAGACGGTCTCGCGGTAGTCGTAGCCGTGGCCGCCCGCGAGGATCTGCGTGTGCACGGTCGCCCAGGCGCCCGACAGGATCGACGCGGCGAGCGCCACGTACATCGTCTTGTCCATGCGCGTCGTGGCCTGGAAGACCGGGCCGGTCGACCGGCGCCGGTAGATGAGGATGACCAGCCCGGAGACGAGCGCGAGGGCGCCGACCGACCCGAGCCAGGTCGCCAGGAAGTGGTAGGCGGCCTCGTTCACGCCCGCCGCCTCGGTCCACGACTTGGGGATCACCAGCCCCACGAAGTGCCCGGCGATCACCGCCAGGAGGCCGAAGTGGAACAGGGGGCTGCCGAGCCGCAGCAGCCGCTTCTCGTACAGCTCGCTGGAGCGGGTGGTCCAGCCGAACTTGTCGTACCGGTACCGCCACAGCGTGCCGACGACGAAGATCGCCAGGCAGGCGTACGGCACCACGACCCACAGCACGATCTGGTCGCCGGTCACGTCCACGGCAGGTCCCTCCCTCCGGGGGCGTCGGCCCCGTACCCGTCCAGCCCGACCGTCTCCGCCGGGGGTCCGGAGGCCACCAGGTCGGCGATCCGTTCCGCCGTCGCTGCGTCCACCGGCGCGAGGGTGAGGCACACGGCCTCGATCCCCGCCGTCCACGGCGAGCCGAGCGCTGCGAGCGCCGAGCGCAGCACCTCGATGCCGTCCCGGTGGGCGTCCAGCAGGGCGCCCGCGATCCGGGCACCGACCTCGCCCCCGCACGCCGACAGCTCCAGGACCGTCGGCAGATAGTCGGGCAGCTCGGTGCCGGTGGTCTCGAAGCCGGCGGCGCGGTAGGCCTCGACGAACCGCACCAGGGCGGCGCCACGGCGCCGGGTGTCGCCCGCCGCGTAGTACGACAGGTACATGGAGCAGCGCCGTCGCAGGTCGAACGTCGCCACGTAGTCCGCCTGGAGGGCACGCTGGTCGCCGTCCAGGAGCGTCGCGGCGAGCCCGTCCAGCCGGTCCCGCACCGGGGCGGGCAGCGCTGCCACGGCGGGCCGCACCTCGGCGGCGGCTGCCAGGGTGTCGTCGTCGGGGTAGGCGAGCAGCAGGGAGGCCGCCATGTGGGCGCGGGCCCGGGCGGCGTCGTCGAGGCGCACCGGGTCGAGCGTGTCGAGCCGGGCCGCGCGGACGCCGGGCCGGGGCAGGAACGCGAGCCTCATGACGTCCCCCGGCGGTCGTCGGTGCCGGACTCCTCGCCGGGCGGGAACAGCCCGTCGGGGCGGCCGTTGCCGTCCCAGTTGAGCAGGTTCACCCGTCCCGGGGTGGAGGGGCCGTAGGGCGAGTCCGCGGTCTGCCGGTTCGCCAACGCGTGGAAGTTCTCCACCGCGACCGGTGTGGGCTGCCCCGACGACGACCCGAACGGCCCGCCGCCGCCCATGCCGGGACCGCCGTCGTAGTCCAGAGAGCAGGCCATCTCCTCCAGCTCGCCCGCGATCTCGGCGTGCGCCGTGGGGATGACGTACCGCTCGTCGTACTTCGCGACGGCCAGCAGCCGGTACATCTCCCGGATCTCGTCGCCGGACATGCCGACGGCCGCCGGGACGTCCTCGGGCAGCGCGTGGCCGAGGTTGACCTCACGCATGGCGGCGCGCATCGCCGCGAGCCGCCGCAGCACCTTCTCCACCGGCCCGGTGTCGCCCGCCGTGAACAGTCCCGCCAGGTACTCCAGCGGGATCCGCATCTGCGAGATCGCGGCGAACAGGGTGCGACCGTCCTCCCCGTCGTTGCCGGAGGACGCCACGACGTCCACCACCGGGGACAGCGGCGGGATGTACCAGACCATCGGCAGCGTGCGGTACTCCGGGTGCAGGGGCAACGCCACCTCGTAGTCGTGGATGAGCCGCCACACCGGCGAGCGCTGCGCGGCGTCGACCCAGTCGTCCGGGATGCCGTCACGAAGGGCGGCGGCCACGACCTCGGGGTCGTGGGGGTCGAGCAGCACGGACCGCTGCGCCGCGTACAGGTCGTGCTCGTCGGGGGTGGCCGCGGCCTCGCCGACCCGGTCCGCGTCGTACAGGACCAGCCCCAGGTAGCGCAGGCGTCCCACGCACGTCTCGGAGCAGACGGTCGGCTGCCCGACCTCGAGGCGCGGGTAGCAGAGCGTGCACTTCTCGGCCTTGCCCGTCTTGTGGTTGAAGTACACCTTCTTGTAGGGGCAGCCGGTGACGCACATGCGCCAGCCGCGGCACTGGTCCTGGTCCACCAGCACGATGCCGTCCTCGGCCCGCTTGTACATCGCGCCCGACGGGCAGGAGGCCACGCAGGCCGGGTTGAGGCAGTGCTCGCAGATGCGCGGCAGGTAGAACATGAACGTCTTCTCGAGCTCCGTGGCGACGTGCGTGCCCATGTGCTCCAGGACCGGGTCGCCCTGCACGGTGGCCGTCGACCCGCCGAGGTCGTCGTCCCAGTTCGCCGACCACCGGATGGCCATGTCCTCGCCGGTGAGGAGCGACTTCGGCCGGGCGACCGGCGTGTGCTCCTGCGCGGGGGCGGACAGCAGCATGTCGTACTCGTACGTCCACGGCTCGTAGTAGTCGTGGATGTCGGGGAGCTTCGGGTTGAAGAAGATCGACGCGAGCTTGCGCCAGCGCCCGCCCGCCCGCAGCGTCAGCCGCCCGGACCGGGTGAGCCGCCACCCGCCGTGCCAGCGCTCCTGGTCCTGGTAGGTGCGCGGGTAGCCGAGGCCGGGCCGGGTCTCCACGTTGTTGAACCACACGTACTCCGTGCCGGTGCGGTTCGTCCACGCCTGCTTGCACGTCACCGAGCACGTGTGGCAGCCGATGCACTTGTCGAGGTTCATGACCATCGACATCTGCGCCATGACCTTCATCGGATCGACCTCCGGGCGGTGGCACGGGTTGGGGTCACGAGTACCGCACCTCCTGCGAGCGCCGCCGGATCGTCGTGATCTCGTCGCGCTGGTTGCCGGTCGGGCCGATGTAGTTGAACGCGTACGTGAGCTGCGCGTAGCCGCCGGCCAGGTGGGTGGGCTTGAGCAGGATGCGCGTCAGGGAGTTGTGGATGCCGCCGCGCTGCCCGGAGGTCTCCGTCAGCGGCACGTCCACCGTGCGCTCGGTCGCGTGGTACATGTACACCGTGCCCTCCGGCATGCGGTGCGACACGACCGCGCGGGCCACGACGACGCCGTTGCGGTTCACCGCCTCGATCCACTCGTTGTCCTCGACGCCGATCTTCGCCGCGTCGGCGGGACTCATCCAGATGTTCGGTCCGCCGCGCGACAGCGACAGCATGAACAGGTTGTCCTGGTACTCCGAGTGGATGGACCACTTGGAGTGCGGGGTGAGGTAGCGCACCGCGACGGTGGCGTGCCCGTCCGCCTCGCCCACCGTGCCGGGCACGGGGGAGTCGCCGAACAGGCGGTGCATGTCCAGCGGCGGGCGGTAGACGGGGAGCTGCTCGCCCAGCTCGACCATCCAGTCGTGGTCGAGGTAGAAGTGCTGACGGCCGGTGAGGGTGTGCCACGGCTTGAGGTGGTCGACGTTGACCGCGAAGGCCGTGTACCGGCGGCCGCCGTGCTCCGACCCGCTCCACTCGGGCGACGTGACGACGGGGACGGGGCGGGCCTGCGTGTCGGAGAACGTCACGAGCTTGCCCTGCTCGTCGCGGGCCAGGTGCGCGAGCTCGCGACCGGTGCGCCGCTCCAGGTGCTCGAACCCTTGGACGGCGAGGCGCCCGTTGGACGTGCCGGACAGGGTGAGGATGACCTCGCACGCCTGGACGTCCGTCTCGATCTTCGGGCGGCCCGCCGTCGGGCCGGTCGCGACCGTGCCGTTGCGCCGGCCGAGCGACTGCACCTCGGCGTCGGGGGTGAACTTCACGCCCTTGGTCATCATGCCGACCGAGTCGGTGAGCGGCCCGAGCGACGCCATCCGGGCGGCGAACGCCGGGTAGTCCCGCTCCACCACGGCCAGCTTCGGCATCGTGACGCCGGGGACCAGCTCCCGCTCGGTGACGGGCACCCCGGGGTCCGGCACCGTGCCGTGCGGCATCGCGAGCTCGTCGGGGGTGTCGTGCGCCAGCGGGGACGCCACCAGGTCGTGCCGCACCCCCAGGTGCGTCTCCGCGAGCCGCGAGACGTCCTTGGCGATGGTGTGGAACATCGCGAAGTCGGTGCGGCACTGCCACGGCGGGTCGATCGCCGGGCTGAACGAGTGCAGGTACGGGTGCATGTCCGTGGAGGACAGGTCGTGCTTCTCGTACCAGGTCGCCGCAGGGAGGACGACGTCGGAGTACAGCGTCGTGCTCGTCATGCGGAAGTCGGCGGTGACGAGCAGGTCGAGCTTGCCGCGCGGCGCCTCGTCGCGCCACACCATCGACCGCGGCCGCCGGTCCGGGCCCGACTCCTCGGCCCGCACCGCGGACTCCGCGCCGAGCAGGTGCTTGAGGAAGTACTCGTTGCCCTTCGCCGACGACCCGAGGATGTTGGACCGCCACACGTTGAGCACCCGCGGGAAGTTCTCCGGGGCGTCCGGGTCCTCGACCGCGAACCGCAGGTTCCCGGCCTTCAGCTCGTCCACCACGTGCTGAGCCGGCTCCTTGCCCGCGGCCCGCGCCTCGTCCACGAGGTCCAGCGGGTTGCGGTCGAACGTCGGGTACGCGGGCATCCACCCGCGCTGCACGGACTCCACGAGGGCGTCGGCGGTCGTGCGGCCCGCCAGCACCCCCTTCGCCAGCGGGGACGCCAGCGCGTCCGCGGGCAGGCCGTCGTACCGCCACTGGTCGGTGGCCAGGTAGAGGAACCCCGTGCCGATCGTCTGCCGCGGCGGACGCACCCAGTCCAGCCCGCCCGCGTACTGCGCCCACCCCGTCACCGGGCGGCACTTCTCCTGCCCGACGTAGTGCGCCCAGCCGCCGCCGTTGACGCCCTGGCAGCCCGTCACCGTCGTCAGCGTGAGGAACGCCCGGTACGTCGCGTCGCCGTGGAACCACTGGTTCGTGCCCGCGCCCATGATGATCATCGAGCGGCCACCGGAGTCCAGGGCGTTCTGCGCGAACTCCCGCCCGATCCGCTCCGCCTGCGGCGCCGGGACGCCCGTCAGCTCCTCCTGCCACGCCGGCGTGCCCGGCGTGCTCGCGTCGTCGTAGCCGGTGGGCCACTCGCCCGGCAGGTCCAGGCCGGGGCGCGCCACCGCGTACTGCGCGAGCAGCAGGTCGAACACCGTCGTGACGAGGTGCCCGCCGACCTCCCGCACCGGCACCCCGCGCCGCACCACGCCCGCGCCGCCCAGGTGCGCCGCCTCGTCGTCGGCGTCCTCGGGGACGAGGTCGAAGCGGGGCAGCAGGAGCTCGACGGTGCGGGGCGAGGCAGCGCCCGGGGTGGCGGGGGACCCCGCCCGCTCGAATGAATCGGTCGCTGCGCTCCCTCTGCTCTCGCGGTCATGGTCCCCCGCCACCCCGGCCTCGCCCGCGACCACCCCGCCGACGTCCGCCACGGACAGCACCGGGTCGACGTCGCCGAGGTCCAGGTTCCAGAGGCCCTCGTCGGCGTCGCCGTAGCGGTGTCCGAGCGTGCCGTTCGGGACGACGGGCGTGCCGTCCGCGTCGAGCAGGACAGTCTTGAAGTGGTTGTTCGCCATCGTCGACGCGCCCGGCAGGACGTCGTCCGTCAGGTCGGCGGCGGTGAGGAACTTGCCGGGGGTGTACGCGCCGTCGTCGGCCGCGTCGAGGCGGACGAGGAACGGGGCGTCCGCGAACCGCTTGAGGTACGCCTCGAACGGGGCCGTACGCCGCTCGACGAGGAACTCGCGCAGCACGACGTGCCCCATCGCCAGGGCGAGGGCGCCGTCGGTGCCGGGGTGCGGCGCCATCCACTCGTCGGCGAACTTCGTGGCGTCGTTGAAGTCCGGGTTGACGGTGACGACCTTGGTGCCGCGGTAGCGCGCCTCCGCCATGAAGTGGGCGTCCGGGGTGCGGGTGACGGGCACGTTGGAGCCCCACAGGACGAGGTAGGACGAGTTCCACCAGTCCGCCGACTCGGGGACGTCGGTCTGGTCGCCGAACACCTGCGGGCTCGCGACGGGCAGGTCGGCGTACCAGTCGTAGAACGACAGCATGGTGCCGCCGAGCATCTGCACGAACCGCGCGCCGACGCCGTGCGACACCATGGACATCGCGGGGATGGGGGAGAACCCGGCGATCCGGTCGGGGCCCCACCGCTTGATGGTGTGGACGTGCGCCGCCGCGACCAGCTCGGACACCTCGTCCCACGTGGCGCGCACCAGGCCCCCGCGTCCGCGGGCGGCCTTGTAGCGGGCGGACACCTCGGGGTCGGACGTCACCCGCTCCCACGCGAGCACCGGGTCGCCGCCCACCTCCGCCTTCGCGGCGCGGTACGCCGCCAGCAGGACGCCGCGCACGTACGGGTAGCGCACCCGGGTGGGGGAGTAGGTGTACCAGGAGAACGCCGCACCGCGGGGACAGCCACGCGGCTCGTACTCCGGGGAGTCGGGACCCACCGACGGGTAGTCCGTCTGCTGCGTCTCCCACGTGATGATGCCGTCCTTGACGTACACCTTCCACGAGCACGAACCCGTGCAGTTCACGCCGTGCGTCGACCGGACGACCTTGTCGTGCGACCACCGGTCCCGGTAGAACACGTCACCCTCACGTCCGCCGTGCAGGAACAGCTGGCGCAGGTCCTCGCTCGTCTCCCCGCGCCGCAGGTGGCGGCCCAGCCGCAGCAAGGGGTCCTTGCCGTCCCCGGCAGGTGCGGACGGAGGTGCCTGCGTGCGGTGCGACATCGCGTACTCCCTGCTGCTGGGACGGGCGAGGGTGCTCCCAGCAGTGAAACCCGGCGCGCCGGATCGTGCATCGCGAACCGTGTTCTCACAGCGCGCCGGATCGTGGTGAGAGTTTCGGCTCATGGGGATTTCACGCCCCGGCGCCGCGGGGCGAAACACCCGCTCCCTAGCGTCGTCCTCACCGGCACGACGTCGCGCCGGTCCGGGCGGCGGCGACCTCCGCCCCCGGGACCCCGCCCGGCGTCGTCGGGCACGAGCACGCGAGGGAGAACGACGATGGTTGCTCCGACGAGCGGCACCGCCCCCGCCGAGACGGTGCCGGAGGGCACCGCCGGCACCGACGCCACCCCGGTCGCGCCGCCGCGCCGGCCCGTCCACCGGTCCGGCCGGTGGATCGACCACTGGGACCCCGAGGACACCGTGTTCTGGCGGGACGGCGGACGCCGGATCGCCCGCCGCAACCTGGCGGTCTCCGTGTTCGCCGAGTTCCTCGGGTTCTGCGTGTGGGCCGTCTGGTCGATCGTGGTCCCGCAGCTCCCGGCCGCCGGGTTCGCGCTGACCGCCGACCAGATGTTCTGGCTGATCAGCCTCCCGGCGCTCGTCGGCGCCACGCTGCGCATCCCCTACACCCTGGCCGTGCCGGTGTTCGGCGGCCGCAACTGGACGGTCGTGTCGGCCCTGCTGCTGCTGGTCCCGACGCTCTCGCTCGCCTGGGTGGTGCAGCACCCGGGCACGCCGTTCGGCGTCCTGCTGGCCGTCGCGGCGCTCGCGGGCTTCGGCGGCGGCAACTTCGCCTCGTCGATGGCGAACATCTCGTTCTTCTTCCCGGAGAAGGAGAAGGGCGCGGCGCTGGGGTGGAACGCGGCCGGCGGCAACATCGGCACCGCCGCGGTGCAGTTCGTGGTCCCGCTGGTCATCGCCACGGGCGCGGGGCTGGCGCTGCAGAACGCGGGCCTGGTGTTCGTGCCGTTCGTGCTGCTCGCCGCGATCCTCGCGTGGCGGCTCATGGACAACCTCGGCACCGCGAAGGCCGACCCGCGGTCGTTCGGCGCGGCGGCGCGCGAGAAGCACACGTGGGTCATCTCGTTCGTCTACATCGGCACGTTCGGCAGCTTCGTGGGTTTCGCCGGGGCGTTCCCGACGCTGCTGGCCCGTGAGTTCCCCGAGGTCACGCTCTCGCTCGCGTTCCTCGGGGCGCTGGTGGGGTCGCTGAGCCGGCCGGCGGGCGGCTGGGTCGCGGACCGCCTGGGCGGGGCCCGGGTCACGCTCGTGTCGTTCGCGGTGATGATCGTCGGGGCGCTCGGTGCCATCACGGCCCTCGGCAGCGGCTCGTTCGGCCTGTTCTTCGGCTCGTTCCTGCTGCTGTTCGTCGCCACGGGCGTCGGCAACGGCTCGGTGTACCGGATGATCCCGGCCGCGTTCCGGGTCGCGAAGCAGGGCCAGGACCCCGCGGTCACGGCGAAGCTCGCGGCCGGCTGCATCGGCATCGCCGGTGCCGTGGGCGCGTTCGGCGGGTTCCTCATCCCGCGCGGCTTCGCGATGTCGACCACCGCGACGGGCTCCCTCGTCCCCGCCCTGTGGGTCATCGTCGGGGTCTACGCGGTGATGGCCGTCGTCACGTGGGCGACGTACGGCCGCCGGGGCGGCGTCATGGGAGCGGCCCGGGTATGACCGCCACCTCCGCCGCGCCGGCGCAGACCCATTGCCCCTACTGCGCGCTGCAGTGCGGCATGGCGCTCACGCCCGCCGGGGAGCCGCTCGCGGCCCCCGACGGGCGTGCGCCCCTGCCCGTGACCGTCGCCCCGCGCGACTTCCCGACCAACGCGGGTGGCCTGTGCCAGAAGGGCTGGACGAGCGCGAGCGTGCTCACCGTGCCGGACCGGATCACCACCCCGCTGCTGCGCGGCCCCGACGGCGAGCTGGCCCCGGCGAGCTGGGAGGCGGCCCTCGACGTCGTGGCGGCCGGGGTGCGCCGCGTCCAGGCCGCGCACGGGCCGGACGGCGTCGCGGTGTTCGGCGGCGGTGGCCTGACCAACGAGAAGGCGTACGCGCTGGGCAAGTTCGCCCGCACCGTGCTGCGCACGTCCCGCATCGACTACAACGGCCGGTTCTGCATGTCGTCGGCCGCGGCGGCGGGCAACCGCGCGTTCGGCGCCGACCGTGGCCTGCCGTTCCCCCTCACCGACCTCGGCGGGGCGCAGGCGGTGCTGCTGCTGGGCTCCAACCCGGCCGAGACGATGCCGCCGTTCGTGCAGCACCTCGCCGGTGCCCGGGAGGCGGGCGGGCTCGTCGTGGTCGACCCGCGGCGGTCCGCCACGGCCCGGCTGACGGACGACGACCAGGGGATCCACCTCCAGCCGGTGCCGGGCACCGACATGGTGGTGCTGCTCGCCCTGACCCACGTGGTGGTGGCCGAGGGCCTGGTGGACCGGGCGTTCGTCGACGAGCGCACGACCGGGCACGACGCCGTCGTGCGTGCCGTCTCCGCGTGGTGGCCCGAGCGGGCGGAGACGGTGTGCGGCGTCCCCGCGCCGACGCTGCGCCGGGTGGCGCGCCTCCTGGCCGCGGCGTCGCCGGCGCGGGGCGGGCGCGGGGCGTACGTGCTGACGGGCCGCGGGGTCGAGCAGTCGGCGCAGGGTACGGCCACGGTGACGGCAGCGATCGACCTGGCGCTGCTGCTGGGGCTGGTGGGGCGGCCGGGGTCCGGCTACGGCTGCCTCACGGGGCAGGGCAACGGGCAGGGCGGGCGCGAGCACGGCCAGAAGTCGGACCAGCTGCCCGGGTACCGCAAGATCGACGACCCGGCCGCCCGCGCCCACGTGGCCGCGGTGTGGGGTGTCGAGGAGTCCACGATCCCGGGACCGGGGCTGCCCGCCGTGGCGCTGCTCGACGCGCTCGGGCGGCCCGGCGGGCCGCAGGCGCTGTTCGTCCACGGGTCCAACGTGCTGGTCTCCGCCCCCAACGCGGACCGGGTGCGCGAGCGCCTCGCCGCCCTCGACCTGCTGGTGGTGTGCGACTTCGTGCCGTCGGAGACGGCGATGCTGGCGGACGTCGTGCTGCCCGTGACCCAGTGGGCGGAGGAGGAGGGCACGATGACGTCCCTGGAGGGCCGCGTCATCCGTCGCCGGCAGGCCGTCGACGCCCCCGGCGAGGCCCGCTCCGAGCTGTGGATCCTCGCCGAGCTCGCCCGCCGCCTCGGCTCGGACGTCGCCTTCCCGACCGAGCCCGCCGTCGTGTTCGACGAGCTCGCCCGCGCCTCGCGCGGCGGGGTCGCCGACTACTCCGGTCTGTCGCACGCGCGCCTCGACGCCGACGAGGACGCGGGCGGCGCGGGCCTGTACTGGCCGTGCCCCGCGCCGGGGCCGGACGGGGCCGAGCACCCCGGCACGCCCCGGATGTTCCTCGACGGGTTCCCCACGCCCGACGGCCGGGCCCGCCTGGTGGCCGTCGACCACCTCGGCCCCACCGACGACGTGCGCGCCGACGCGCCGACCTACCTCGTCACCGGGCGGGTGCTCCAGCACTACCAGTCCGGCGCCCAGACGCGCCGCGTGGCCGAGCTCGACCGGCTCGTGCCCGAGCCGTACGTCGAGATCCACCCGTACCTCGGCCTGCGGGTCGGGGTCGGCGACGGCGAGCGGGCCCGGGTGCGGTCCGTGCGCGGCGAGGTCGAGGCGGTCGCCCGCTGGACCGACGCCGTGCGGCCCGAGGTCGTGTTCATGCCTTTCCACTGGGGCGGCACCGGCAGCGTCAACCGGGTCACGAGCGACGCCGTCGACCCCGTCTCCGCCATGCCCGAGTTCAAGGTGTGCGCGGTCGTCGTCGAACCGGCGACGCCCCCGCGGCCCGTCACCGGATCCCGTCCCGACCCCCAGGAGGTGCCGGCATGAGTCTCCACGTGCCGCTGAAGGTCGTCGTCGTCGGCCACGGCATGGTCGGCTCCCGGTTCGCCGACGAGCTGGTGCGCCGCAGCCCCGACGCGTTCGACGTCACCGTGCTCGGCGCCGAGCCGTACGAGCCGTACAACCGCGTGCTCCTCAGCGACGTCGTCGCGGGGCGTACCGAGGTCGCGTCCCTCGGCATGCCGGAGGTCGCGGGCGAGCACGTCACGGTGCTGCGCGGCGTCACGGCCGTCGCGGTCGACCGGGCGGCGCGCACGGTGACCGACGCCTCCGGCGCGGTGCACCCCTACGACCACCTCGTCCTGGCCACCGGCTCGCAGGCGCGCGTCGTCCCGCTGCCCGGCCTCGTCGACGACGCCGGGCGCACCGTGCTGCCGGGTGGCGTGCACGCGCTGCGGGACCTCGACGACGCCCGCGAGATCGTCGCGGCGACCGTCAACGCGACGCGGGCGGTCGTCGTGGGGGGCGGGGTGCTGGGCGTCGAGGCGGCGTACGGCCTGGCCGCCCGCGGGCTGGAGGTGACGCTGGTCGACCCGTCGCCCGCCCCGATGCACCGCCAGCTCCACGCCGACGCCGGTGCGGTCCTGGCCGCGGGCCTGGCGGCGAGCGGGGTCACGGTGCGCTGCGGCGTGCGCCCCACCGAGGTGCTGGTCGCGGGCGGGCGCGCGGTGGGGGTGCGGGTCACGGGTCGGGCGCCGCACGGTGCGGAGGAGGTCGTGGCCGCGGGTCTCGTCGTGCTCACCACGGGCACGGTGCCGCGCACCGACCTCGCCCGCCGGGCGGGCCTGGAGGTCGACCGTGGGGTCGTCGTCGGGCACGACCTCGCGACGCCGGACGACCCCCGGGTGTGCGCGATCGGCGACTGCGCGCAGCCGCCGGAGGGGTCCCGGGGGCTGGTGGCCGAGGGCTGGGACCAGGCGCGGCGCCTGGCCGACCGGCTCGCGGGCCTGGTCGCCGCCCGCGCCGCCGCGGCGCACCGGTCGGACGGGCCGCGCGAGCACCTGCGCCTCCCGCACGCCGACGCCCGGCCGTCGATGGCGGTGCGGCTCGGCACGCTGCTCGCGTCCCGCACGCCGACGGACGCGGGGATCGACACGCGCGGCACCGACGTCGTCAAGGTCAAGGCGGGTTCGCTGAGCGTCGTCTCGATGGGGGCGTGCGGCGCGGGTCGCGCGCCCGTCGACGGCGAGCGCGCGGTGCGGCTGCACGACCCGGCGGGCGGCCGGTTCGTCGAGGCCGTCGTGGCCGGCGGGGTGCTCGTGGGCGCGACCTGCGTCGGGGACGCCCGCGTCGCCGCCGACCTCACCGCGGCGTACACGCGCCGCACGCCGACGCCGGTGGACCCCGCGCACCTGCTCCTCACCGCCGTCATGCCCGGCGCGGAGCCGGCGACGTCGCCCGAGCACATGCCCGACGACGCCACCGTGTGCCGCTGCAACGGCGTCACCAAGCACGACATCACCGCGTGCTGGGACGCGGGCGCCCGGTCCGTGCCGGAGATCGCCGGGGCGACCCGGGCGACCACCGGCTGCGGCGGCTGCCGGGACGCCGTCTGCGGGCTGGCCCGGTGGCTGGGCTCCACGCGGGTCGACGACGAGCCCGCCCGACCCGACCGGGCGCACGTGTGACGCGTTCCTCTCACCGCGACGCCGGCCGGAGTGAGCAAGATGTTCGGCAGGGGTAACCGCCCCCTGACGGGACGGTCATCGCGGCTGCCTACCGTCGAGGACATGACCAGCGAGCCCCGCACCCCCGTCCCGGCCGGCACCCGGCGTCACGTCGTCGTCGTCGGCGGCGGCATGGTGGCGCAACGCTTCGTCGAGGCGCTCCGCGCCCGCGACGACGCCGGCGCTTGGCGCGTCAGCGTGTTCGCCGAGGAGCCGCGCAAGCCGTACGACCGCGTGGGCCTCACCCGCTACTTCGAGGTCCGCGACCCGGAGGAGCTCACCCTGGGCGACCCGGCGCTGTGGGACGACCCGCTCGTCACCCTGCACCGCGACTGCCGGGTCGACTCGATCGACCGCGAGGCGCGCACCGTCACCGACCGCCTCGGCCGGGTGCACGCCTACGACGAGCTCGTCCTGGCGACCGGGTCCAGCGCGGCGATGCCGCCGATCCCCGGCCACGAGCTGCCCGGCGTGTTCGTGTACCGCACGATCGACGACGTGGCCGCGCTGCGCGGCTGGGTCGAGGCGAAGCGTGAGGCCGGCCGGGTCGAGACCCGCGGCGGCGTCGTCACCAGGCCCGTCCGCGGCGCCGTCATCGGCGGCGGTTTGCTCGGCCTGGAGGCGGCGGGCGCGCTCAAGGCGCTCGGTGCGCAGGCGACCGTGATCCAGTTCGGCACGCACCTCATGGACGTGCAGGTGGACCTCGGCGGCGGGCAGGCGCTCCAGCGCCTCATCCGCGACAAGGGCATCGCGGTCCGCGCGAGCACCGCCACCGACCAGATGCGCCCGCACCGGCGCAGCGGGCACGTCGGCCGCCTGGACTTCGCCGACGGCGGGCGGCTCGACGTGGACGTCGTGGTCGTGGCCACCGGGGTGCGCCCCCGCGACGAGCTGGCCCGCACCGCGGGGCTGGAGATCGGCGCCCGGGGCGGCGCCGTCGTCGACCTGACGTGCCGCACGGCCGACGAGCACGTGTGGGCGATCGGCGAGGTCGCGTGCATCGAGGGGCGCTGCCTGGGCCTGGTCGCGCCGGGCAACACGATGGCGGAGGTCGTCGTCGACCGGCTGCTGGGCGGCGAGGCCGAGTTCCCCGGCGCGGACACCGCGACCAGGCTCAAGCTGTCGGGCGTCGACGTCGCGTCGTTCGGCGACGCGCACGGCCGCACCGAGGACTGCGTCGAGGTCGTGTGGGCCGACCCGACGGCGGGCGTCTACAAGAAGCTCGTCCTGTCCGACGACGCACGGACCCTGCTCGGCGGGGTGTTCGTCGGCGACGCGGCCCCGTACGCGTCCCTGCGCCCCATGCTCGGGGCGGAGCTGCCGGGCGACCCGGCGGCCTTCCTGCTGCCCGAGGGCGCCGGCGCGGCACCCGAGCTCGAGCTGCCCGACGAGGCCAACGTCTGCTCCTGCAACAACGTCTCGGCCGGCACGATCCGCGGCGCGGTGACCGACCACGCCTGCACCTCCGTCGGCGAGGTCAAGGCGTGCACGCGGGCCGGCACCACCTGCGGCGCCTGCCTCCCGCTGGTCAAGAAGCTCACCGAGACGCAGATGGCCAAGGCCGGCATCCAGGTCTCCACCGCGCTGTGCGAGCACTTCGAGCTGTCCCGCGCCCAGCTCTTCGACGCCGTCCGCGTCGCCGACCTGCACACGTTCAGCGAGATCATCGCCCGGTTCGGCCGCGTGCCCGACGGCGCACGGGACGCCGGCCGCGGCTGCGACATCTGCAAGCCGGTCGTCGCGTCCGTCCTGGCCAGCCTCGGCAACGGCCACATCCTCGCCGGCGAGCAGGCCACCCTGCAGGACACCAACGACCACATGCTCGCCAACATGCAGAAGGACGGCACCTACTCGGTGGTCCCGCGCATGCCCGGCGGCGAGGTCACCCCCGAGGGCCTCATCGTCGTCGGGCAGGTCGCGAAGGACTTCGGCCTCTACACGAAGATCACCGGCGGCCAGCGCATCGACATGTTCGGCGCACGCGTCGAGCAGCTCCCGCTCATTTGGCGGCGGCTCGTCGACGCCGGGTTCGAGTCCGGCCACGCCTACGGCAAGTCGCTGCGCACCGTGAAATCGTGCGTCGGGTCCACCTGGTGCCGGTACGGCGTCCAGGACTCCGTCGGCATGGCCGTCGAGCTCGAGCTGCGATACCGCGGCCTGCGCTCCCCGCACAAGCTGAAGATGGGCGTCTCCGGGTGCGCCCGCGAGTGCGCCGAGGCCCGCGGCAAGGACGTCGGCGTCATCGCCACCGACAAGGGCTGGAACCTGTACGTCGGCGGCAACGGCGGCCAGACCCCCAGGCACGCGCTCCTGCTCGCCGAGGACCTCGACACCGCCACCCTGCTGCGCACGATCGACCGGTTCCTCATGCTCTACGTCCGCACCGCCGACCGCCTCCAGCGCACCGCCCCCTGGGTCGAGGAGTACGAGGGCGGGCTCGACGCGATCCGCCGGGTCGTCCTGGAGGACTCCCTGGGCATCGGCGCCGACCTCGACGCCGCGATGGCCCGGCACGTCGGCGACTACGAGGACGAGTGGAAGGCCGTGCTCGACGACCCCGACAAGCTCGCCCGCTTCGGCTCGTTCGTCAACGCGCCGGCCACCCCCGACCCGACGCTCGCCTACGTGCCCGAGCGCGGCCAGAAGCGCCCCGCCACCCCCGACGAGGTCGCCGCCGGCCCCGCGGGACCCGTCGACCCGTCCCTCGTCGGCCCCGTCCTCGTGGCCGGCCCCACCCTGGAGGTGCGCGCATGACCGCCGTCCCCGCCACCGACGCCGACGCCCCGGCCCGCCCCGCGGCCGACCCCACCGCCGTGACCTGGACGGCCGTGTGCCCGCTCGACGCCCTCGTCCCCGAGCGGGGGGCCGCCGCGCTCCTGGAGCGCCGCGACGGCACCACCGTCCAGGTCGCGCTGTTCCGCCTGCTCGACGACACCGTCCTCGCGGTCCAGCAGCTCGACCCCTACTCCGGCGCGCACGTGCTCTCCCGCGGGATCGTCGGCACCCGCGGCGGCGCACCCACCGTCGCCGGACCCGTCTACAAGCAGGTCTTCGACCTGCGCACCGGACGCTGCCTCGACACCGGCGGGAAGTCGCCCCGCCCCGGCCACGACGACCACCTGGAGCCCTTCCCCGTCGACGTGCGCGACGCCGTCGTGCACGTGGGGGTCTGACGTGACCGCCCCGGGGCGCGTCACCCTCGTCGGAGCCGGCCCGGGCGCCGCCGACCTGCTCACCTACCGCGCCTGGCGAACCCTCACCACGGCCGACGTCGTCGTGCACGACCGCCTCGTCCCGCTCGAGGTCCTCGCCGACCTCGGCGCGGACGTCGAGGTGGTCGACGTCGGCAAGACCCCCGGGCACCACAAGCTCCCGCAGGCCGACATCGACGCCCTGCTCGTGCGGCACGCCCGGGCCGGACGGCACGTCGTCCGGCTCAAGGGCGGCGACCCGTTCGTGTTCGGCCGCGGCGGCGAGGAGTGGGCCGCGTGCGCCGCCGCGGGCGTGCCCGTCGAGGTCGTGCCCGGCGTCTCGTCGGCGCTCGCCGTCCCGGCGCTCGCGGGCGTCCCGCTCACCCACCGCGGCACGACGACGGCGTTCCACGTCGTCACGGCGCACACGCGGGCCGGTGAGCAGGAGCTCGACGACGTCGCCGTGGCCTGCGTCACCGCCCGTGCCGCTACCCTGGTGATCCTCATGGGGGTGTCCGCCCTGCCGGCGATCGTGGCCCGCCTGCTCGACGCCGGTGCGGACCCGGCCACCCCCGTGGCGATCGTGGAACGGGGGTCCACGCCGCAGCAGCGCGTGACGCGGGTCGGTCTCGACCTCGCGGCCAAGCGGGCCGAGGAGGTCGGCGTGACCGCCCCCGCCGTGATCGTGGTCGGGGACGTGGCCGCCGAGGGACTGCTGGAGGGCACCGGTGACCGAGGAGTCGTGGGGGGCGCGCGTGGGTGACACCGCGACGCGGCCCGCGCTGGGACAGGTGATGGCCGGGTGCACCGTGCTCGTCACGGCGGACCGGCGCTCGGGCGAGCTCGCCGCCGCGCTCGGCCGTCGCGGTGCGGCCGTGCGGCACGCCCCGGCCCTCAGCATGGTGCCGCACGTCGACGACGACACCCTGGTGGCGGCCACCGCCGCGCTCGTCGACGACCCGCCGGACGTCGTCGTCGCCACGACGGGCGTGGGGTTCCGCGCGTGGGTCGAGGCGGCGGACGCCCACGGCCTGGCCGACGACCTGCTGCGCGTGCTGGGCGGCGCCCGGATCGTGGCGCGCGGGCCCAAGGCGCGCGGCGCGGTGCAGGCCGCGGGCCTGAGCACCGACTGGGTGGCGGAGTCCGAGACCGCCGCCGAGGTCGCCGAGGTGCTGCTCAGCGAGGGCGTGCAGGGCCTGCACGTCGCGATCCAGCACCACGGCGCGGGCGCCGACGGCCTGGACGAGGTGTTCGCCAAGGCCGGCGCCCGGGTGTCCCCGCTCGTGGTGTACCGGTGGGGCGCCACCCCGGACCCGGAGGCCCTGCGCGCGTCCGTGCGCGCCGCCGCCGCGGGGGAGATCGACGCCGTCGTGTTCACCTCCGCGCCGGGCGCCGAGGCCTGGCTGGAGGCCGTGGAGCAGGCGGGCCTGCTCGACGAGGTCGTGGCCCGGTTCGCCGCGGGCCAGATGGTCGCCGCGTCCGTCGGCCCTGTCACCTCCCGCCCGCTGGCGCACCGTGGCATCCCGACCCTGGAGCCGGAGCGCGGCCGCCTCGGTGCCCTCGTGCGCGCCCTGGTGGGGCACTACGAGCAGATCGAGGCGGTCGCGCTCGGCACGGTCGCCGGCCCCCTCGTCATCCGGGCGCGCGTGGCGGTGCTCGACGGCCAGGTGCTGCCCCTGTCGCCCACCGGGGTCGAGGTGCTGCGCCTGCTCGCCGCGGCCGGGGGCGGCGTCGTCACCCGCGAGGCCGTGCTGGACGTCCTGCCGGGCGTGTCCCGCGACGGGCACGCCGTCGAGGTCGCGATCGCCCGGCTGCGCGAGGCCACCGGGCGGCGGGACCTCGTCAAGACGGTCGTGAAGCGGGGCTACCGGCTGGAGCTCGCGGTCGCCTGACTTGGTCGGCCCGTCGGCGGCACCGGCAGGGTCACGGTGGCGCGGAGCCCGCCGAGCGGGCCGTCGTCCAGCGTCACGTCGCCCCCGTGCTCCCGGGCGACCTCGCGCGCGATGGCGAGCCCCAGCCCGGTCCCGCCGGAGTCGCGGCCACGCGCCGTGCCGAGCCGCGTGAACCGCTCGAACACCCGCTCCCGGTCGGCCGCCGGGATCCCCGGACCGTCGTCGTCCACCGTCACGACGCCGTCGCGCACCTCGACCAGCACCCGGGTGGCCGCGAACCGTCGCGCGTTGTCCACGAGGTTGCGCACCACCCGGCCCACCGCGGCGGGGTCGGCGACCGCGCGGCCCTCGCCGTGCAGGTCCACGTCGCCGACGGCGTCGTGGACCACGTCGCGCAGGTCGACGTCCCGCACCTCCCGGGGGGAGGCGCCCACCCGGGCGAGCACGAGCAGGTCGTCCGCGAGCGCCTGGAGGCGGACCACCTCGTGGGCGAGGTCGGCGGTGAGCTCGGTGCCCTCGTACGCCTCGGGGTGCTGCCGGGCGACCTCGAGAGTGGTGCGCAGCGCGGCGATGGGGGAGCGGAGCTCGTGGGCGGCGTCGGCCACGAAGTCGGTCTGGCGCCGGGCGGAGGCGTCGAGGCGGTCGAGCATCGCGTTGAGGGTGCGGGCGAGCGCGGCGATCTCCTGGGCGTCGGGGACGGGGAGCGTGCCGGGTCCGCCGACGCCGCTGACCCGCGCGGCGCCGGCGCGCAGCTCCTCGACGGGGCGCAGGGCGCGGCCGAGCAGCAACCACGTCACCAGGCCGAGCGTGAGGGTGAGCACGGGGACGACGACGCCGAGCGAGAGGCGCAGGGCGCGCAGCGCCCCCTCGATCTCGGCCAGGGGGAGGGCGGCGACGACGCGCTCGCCGGTCGGCAGGGTGTCCACCAGGACGCGGGCGGGTCCGCTGCCGTAGGCGGTGCCGTCGCGGGTCGCGGCGCCGTCGGGCGTGGCGGCGAGGGTGTCGGGCGCGAGGACGGGCAGGGTGCGGCTCGCGTTGGGGGAGGACGCGACGACCTGCCCGGCGGCGTCGAGGAGCTGGACGACCTCGCCGGGCTCGTCGGCAGCGAGCACCTCGGGGAGCCGGTCGTCGGCGACGAGGGCGGCGACCTGGGCGGCGGTCCCGACCAGCACGGCGTCGGTGGCGGCCACCCGGCTCTGCGACACGACGGAGGTGAGGGCCAGCGCGCCGAGGACGAGGGCGGCGCCGGTCGCGCCGGCGGCCACGAGGGTGAGCCGCCGGCGCAGGGACCAGCCCCGTCTCACCGGCCCACGACCCGGTATCCGGCGCCCCGCACCGTCTCGACGGCGCCGCGGCCGAGCTTGCGGCGCAGGTAGCCGACGTACACCTCGACGACGTTGAGGTCGTCGCCGGCGGCGTCCCACACGTGGTCGCGCAGCTCGACCTTGGACAGGACCTCCCCGGGGCGGCGCATGAGGTGCTCCAGCAGCGCGGTCTCGCGGGTGGTGAGCTCGACCGGCTCGCCGTCGCGCCGCACCTCGCGGGTGGCGGGGTCGAGGGTGAGGGCGCCCGCCCGCAGGAGCGTGGGGCGGGGCGGGGCGCCGCGCCGCAGCAGGGCGCGCAGCCGGGCGACGAGCACGCTGAACGCGAAGGGCTTGGGCAGGTAGTCGTCGGCGCCGACGTCGAGTCCGCGGGTGACGTCGGCGTCGGTGTCCTTGGCGCTGAGGACGAGGACGGGCGTCCAGACCTCCTCGCGGCGCATCGTGCGCAGCACGTCGAGGCCGGAGCGGCGCGGGAGCATGAGGTCGAGGACGACGACGTCGTGGTCGCCGTCGAGCGCGAGCGCGAGCCCGGACTCGCCGTCGGGGGCGACGTCGACGGCGAACCCCTCGGCCTGCAGGCCGCGGCGCAGGGCCTTGGCGAGCACCGGCTCGTCCTCCACCACCAGGATGCGCACCCCCGCAGCATGGCACCGGCGGGCGCCGGGCGCGTCCCCGGCGTGTCCTGCGCCGCGGCCCGGGGTGCGCCCTCGGGGGCGTTCTCAGCGTGGTCTCAGGTGGCCTCGGCCAGGGTGGTCCCATGGACACCTCGCGCAGACTCTCCCCCCGGGCCCGGTGGGCCCTCCCGGCGGCCGTCGCCGGGGTCGTCGCCGCCGCTTTCGCCGTCCCCGCCACGCTCGGGGCGGTGGCGAGCGACGACCTGCCCGCCGTCACGGCCGACGAGCTCGTCGACCGGATGGCGGCCGCCGACCGGGTGCCGGTCTCCGGGACCGTCGTGTACACGGCGCGTCTCGGGCTGCCGGACGTCACGGTCTCGGACCTGCAGGGCGCGGGCCCGCTGGACCTGCTGGGCGGCAGCACGACGGTGCGGGTCTGGTCGGACGGCGCGGACGCCTCGCGCGCGGCCCTGCTCGGCGACGTGTCCGAGTACTCGGTCGTCCGGGACGGGCCGGAGGCGTGGACGTACTCCAGCACCGACGACGAGGCCGTGCACTACGTGCTCGACCCGGCGGACGCGGAGCGCTGGGAGGAGATGTCCGACGGGTCCGGGCCGGCGGTCGAGGGTGATGTGCCCACGCCCGCGGAGGCCGCGGACCTGGCGCTGGCGCACGCCCGCGTGACCACCGACGTCACGACGACGGAGCCGGTGGAGGTCGCCGGGCGGGCCGCCTACCAGCTGGAGCTGCGGCCGCAGACCGACGGCACGCTGGTGGACCGGGTGCGCGTCGCGGTGGACGCCGAGACCTGGGTGCCCCTGCGCACGCAGGTGTGGAGCGTGACGGACCCCGCGGCCCCGGCGGTCGAGGTGGGGTTCACCGACGTCTCGTTCGACGCCCCGGACCCGAGCGTGTTCGCCTTCTCCGCCCCGGCGGGCGCGGACGTCCGCGAGGTCGTGGTCCCGCTGCCGGAGCCCGGCACGACGGGGGCACCGAGCAGCGAGGCGCTGGGCGCCGACGCGGGCGTCGCGGTCTCCGGCACCGGCTGGGAGACGGTCGTGGAGGTCTCCGACGTCGACGTGGACGCGATCCTCGGGGCGACGGCGCAGGGCCGCCTGCCCGAGGGCAGCACCGGGTCGAGCGGCGCCGACGACCTGTTCGGCGAGCTGACCGACACGCAGGACGGCGAGATGCCGGGCCTGCCCGAGCTCGACACGCAGGCCCTGTACGAGCAGCTCACCACGCCGGTCGACGGCGGGCGCCTGCTGACCTCGGCGCTGCTGTCCGTGCTCGTCACGGACGACGGCCGCGTCCTGGCCGGGTCCGTGCCGCCCGCGACGCTCGAGGAGCTCGCCGGATGACGGCCGGGGCCGCGACCGTGGACGCCGCGGTCCGCACGAGCGGCCTGACGAAGCGGTTCCGGTCGGGGCAGGTCGGCGTCGACGGGATCGACCTGCTCGTCCCGCGGGGCGCGGTCTACGGGTTCCTCGGGCCGAACGGGTCGGGCAAGACGACGACGATCCGGATGCTCCTCGGCCTCGTGGCCCCCACCACGGGGTCGGTGGAGCTGCTGGGCACCCCGATGCCGACCGGCGGTACGACCGTGCTGCCGCGCGTCGGCGCGCTGGTGGAGGGCCCGGCGTTCCACCCGTACCTGTCGGGACGGGCGAACCTCGACCGGCTGGACGCCGTCGACGCGACCGCCGACCCGGCCACCCGTGACCGGCGGGTCGGTGCCGCGCTCGACCGGGTCGGGCTGACCGCGGCCGCCGCCAAGCGGTACCGGCAGTACTCCCTCGGCATGAAGCAGCGCCTGGGACTCGCGGCCGCGCTGCTGCGCCCCCGCGACCTGCTGCTGCTCGACGAGCCCACCAACGGCCTCGACCCGCAGGGCACCCGTGAGGTGCGCGCGCTCGTGCGCGAGCTCGCCGACGGCGGCTCGACCGTCCTCGTCTCCTCCCACCTGCTCAGCGAGATCGAGCAGGTGTGCACCCACGTCGGGATCATGAGCCGCGGCCGGCTGCTCGCCCAGGGCACCCGCACCGAGATCGCCGACGAGGGCACCACCCAGGTGCGGGTCACGACCCGCGCGGACCAGCGTGACCACGCGGTGCGCGTCCTGGCGGGCCTCGGCCTGCCCGACGCCCGCGCCGACGGCGACGTGGTCACCGCGCCGCTGGGCACCGTCGCCGTGGAGAAGGTCGCCCAGGCGATCGTCGGCGACGGCGTCGACCTCCTCGGCCTGGAGGTCCGGCGGCCCACCCTGGAGGACGTGTTCGTCCGGCTCACCGGGGAGGGCTTCGATGTCGCTCGCTGAGACCACGGCGGCGCCCGTCGCGTCCGCGCCCCGCGCCACGGCCCGCCTGCTGCGCAGCGAGCTGCGCCTCGTGTTCGGCCGGGTGCGCAACCTCGTGCTGCTCGCCGGACTGGCGTGCGTCCCGCTCCTGGTCGGCACCGTCCTGTTCGTCACGCAGGGCACGCCCGTGGCCGGGCAGGGACCGCCGTTCCTCGACCGCGTCACCGGCAACGGCCTGTTCCTCGTGTTCGCCGCGCTGGTGAGCTGCCTGCCGTTCCTCCTTCCGCTGTGCGTCGCCATCGTCTCCGGCGACGCCGTCGCGGGGGAGGCGTCCGCCGGCACGCTGCGCTACCTGCTCGTCGTGCCCGTCCCGCGCACCCGCCTGCTCCTGGCCAAGGCCGTCGCGGCGCTCGCCTACGCGGGCGCCGCCGTCCTCGCCATCGCCGTGGTCGGCCTCGTCGCGGGCGCGGCCTACTTCGGCGTCGGCGACGTCGTGCTGCTGTCGGGCGACACGATCCCGCTCGCCGAGGGCATGCTCCGCGCCCTCGGCGTCGTCGGCTACGTCGTCCTCTCCCTGACGGGGCTGGTCGCGGTCGGCCTGTTCCTGTCCACGCTCACCGAGGTCCCCGTGGCGGCGATGGCCGCCACCGTCGTCGTGGCCATCGTCAGCGGCGTGCTCGACGCCCTGCCGCAGCTGTCCGCGATCCACCCGGCGCTGCTCACGCACCACTGGCTCGACCTCGGGGAGTTCCTGCGGCTGCAGGTGGACGCCTCGACGCTGGCCGCGGGGCTGGCCGTGCAGGCCGCGTGGGTCGCGATCTTCGGCACGCTCGCGTGGAGCCGCTTCACGACGGCGGACGTGTCCTCCTGACGCCCGCGCGCACCTCGTAGGCTGCTCGGCATGGATCACCACGCCGACCGGCGGGCCGTGCCCGAGCACCAGGAGGCGGTCCGCGGACTGGTCGAGGCAGGGCTCGCCGCCGCGCGGCGGGCCACGACCCTGCCGCTCGCCGGGCTCCTCGCCGCGGCGGCCGCGGGCGTCCTCGCCCCGCGCACCCTCGTGGCCGACGCCGTCGCCGGGCTGGACCTGCCGGGCTTCGACAACTCCCAGATGGACGGGTACGCCGTGGGCGCCGCCGACCTGGCCGGGGCGACGCCAGCGCGCCCGGTCGTGCTGCCCGTCGCCGCGCCCGTCCCGGCCGGCACGCAGCCACCGCCGCTGGAGGCCGGCACCGCCGCGCCCGTCATGACCGGCGCCCCCGTCCCCGCCGGCGCCGACGCCGTCGTGAAGATCGAGGACGCCGATCCGCCCGCGTTCCCCGACCCCGCCGCCCGCGCCGGCGTCCGGTTCGCCACCCCCGCCGCTGCCGGCACGTTCGTCCGCCGCCGCGGGTCCGACGTCGCCGCGGGGGACGTCGTCGTCCCCGCGGGCACGCCGGTCGGCCCGCCGCAGCTCGGCGTGCTCGTCGCGTCGGGCGTCACCGAGGTGGAGGTCGCCGAGGCGCCGCACGTCCTGCTGGTCTCCACCGGGTCCGAGCTCGTGCCCGCCGGCGAGACCCTCGGCCCCGCGCAGCTCCACGACGCCAACGGCGCCGCCCTCACCGCCGCGCTCGCCCAGGTCGGGTGCCGGGTCACGCCCCGCGTCGTCGCGGACGACCCCGCCGCCCTGCGTGCCGTCCTCGCCGACGCCCCCGCCGACGTCGCGCTCGTCGTCACCAGCGGCGGCGTCTCCGCCGGCGCGTACGAGGTGGTCCGCCAGACCCTCACCGACGCCTGGTTCGGACACGTCGCCGTGCAGCCCGGCGGACCGCAGGGCCTCGGCACCGTCACCCTCGGCGCGCCCGGGGACCCCCCCGAGGTCCCGCTCGTCGCGTTCCCCGGCAACCCCGTCAGCGCGCTCGTGTCCTTCGAGCTGTTCCTGCGCCCCGTCCTCGCCGCCGCCACCGGCGCCGGGCCCGCCCACCGGCCGCGCGGCCGCGCCCCGCTCGCCACCGCCGTCGACTCGCCCCCGCACCTGCACCAGGTGCGCCGCGGCCGCCTCGACCCCGACGGCCGTGTCGCCCTCGTCGGCGGCCCGGGATCCCACCTCCTGGCCCACCTCGCGGCGGCTACGCTCCTCGTGCACGTGCCGCCCGGCGTCGCGCACCTGCCCGCAGGTGCCGAGGTCGACTACTGGGAGATCCGATGAGCGACCTGACCCACTACCGCGCCGACGGGGCCGCCCACATGGTCGACGTCACCGCCAAGGACGTCACGAAGCGGCAGGCCACCGCCCGCGGCGTGCTGCGCACCCGGCCCGACGTCGTCGAGAGGATCGCGACCGGCGACCTCCCCAAGGGCGAGGCGATCGCCACTGCCCGCATCGCCGGGATCATGGGCGCCAAGCGCACCGCCGACCTCGTGCCGCTGTGCCACCCGCTGCCCCTGTCGGGCGTCGAGCTCGACCTCGTCCCCTCGGGCGACCACGTCGAGATCACCGCGACCGTGCGCACCACCGGACGCACCGGCGTCGAGATGGAGGCCCTCACCGCGGTCACCGTCGCCGGGCTCACCCTCTACGACATGATCAAGGCCGTCGACAAGGCCGCCGTCCTCACCGACGTCGAGGTCGTCGCCAAGTCCGGCGGGAAGTCCGGCGACTGGACGCGGGAGGACGCATGACCACCGCCGACGGCCGCACCGAGGACCATCCCCACCACGGCGTCGAGGGACGGCCCGCCGACGTCGGGTCCCGGTCGGCGAGGCGTCGCCGCGCCGCCGTCGTCGTCGCGTCCGACCGTGCCGCCGCCGGTGTCTACGCCGACCGGTCCGGACCGGCCGCCGCCGGGTGGTTCACCACGCACGGCTGGGACGTGCTGCCCGTCGTCGTCGTGCCCGACGGCGAACCCGTCCGCGACGCCCTGCTCGAGCTGCTGGACGGCGACGCCCCGCCCGACGTGATCGTCACCTCCGGCGGCACGGGCATCGCTGCGTCGGACTCCACCCCCGAGGCGACGCTCACCGTCCTTGACCGCGAGGTGCCCGGCGTCGCCGAGCTCGTGCGCGCCCGGTCGCTCGCCCCCACCGACCCCGCGAAGAAGGCCGTGCCCGCCGCCGCGCTGTCCCGCGGTGTCGCCGGGGTCGCCGGTCGCGCCCTCGTCGTCAACCTGCCCGGCTCCGTCGGGGGCCTGCTCGACGGCCTCGACGCCCTCGCCGACGTCCTGCCGCACGCCGTCGACCAGCTCGCCGGACACGACCACCCCGGTCCGGCGCCGGCCGCGACCCCGGAGGGAGAGTCCGTCGTGCTGCGCGCCGACGTCGTCGACTCCCCCCTCGACACCCTGCACGGCGAGCTCGCCGCCCTCGTCCGCGACGACGCGTGCGGCGCCGTCGCCACCTTCGTCGGCCACGTCCGCGACCACGACGAGGGGCGTGGCGTCACCGCCCTGCACTACGAGGCCCACCCCGACGCCGCCACCGTCCTGCACGCCGTCGCCCAGCGCGTCGCCCGACGCGTCGCCGCCACCACCGGGGACCGCCTGCGCGTCGCCGTCGTGCACCGGTACGGCTCCCTGGACGTCGGGGACGTCGCCGTCGTCGCCGCCGTCGCGTCCGGCCACCGCCAGGCCGCCTTCACCTGCGCCGCCGACCTCGTCGAGGAGCTCAAGGCCGAGGTCCCCATCTGGAAGGAGCAGGGCTTCGACGACGGCACCAGCGAGTGGGTGGGCTCGCTCGGCTGACGTCCGGGCACCGTCCGGCTGGCGCGGGGCGGGCCGTCACCGGTCGTCCCGCCCGCCCGCATCGGCAGGTCACGCGGTGTTCACCGACGCGCAAGGGCCCGGTCGATCGGCGGCCACGCGGCATTCCTAGGTTCAGGACGTTCCCCCGGTCCGACACCAGGAGTGACCCGATGACGATCGCCCCCGACGCGCGCCCGCTGCTGCCGGTCGCCGGCACGCCCCACCACGCCCGCGGCAAGCGCAGCCCCGTCACCTGCCGGCTCAAGTGCGCCGACGCCTGCTCCCACCCCGCCCCCAACGCCAGCGCCAACGAGTACTTCCGCGACGTCGCCTCCCGCGCGTTCACCCGGCGCGTCATGCTCGGCGGCGTCGCCGCGGCCGCCGCGGCCGTCGTCGTCGGGGCCGACGTCCTCGGCGCCACGCCCGCCTCCGCGACCACCGCCACCGGCCGCGGCTGGGGCGCCGGGAAGACCGGCCTCGCGTTCACCGCCATCGACCCGCAGCCCATGGACGTCGACGCGTTCACCGTCCCCGACGGCTACAGCTGGTCGCCCATCATCCGCTGGGGCGACCCCGTCCTGCCCGGCGGCCGCGCCTTCGACCCCGCCCGCCAGACACCCGAGCAGCAGGCCCGCCAGTTCGGCTACAACTGCGACTACCTCGACATCCTCCCCGAGGACCCCAAGGACCTGCGGTCCATGGTCGAGACCCGTCGCGGCACCCGAGGCCTGCTCGTCTCCAACCACGAGTACACCAACCCCGACATCATGTTCGACGGCAGCTACGACGCCGCCACCCGCCGCGCCATCGAGCGCGCCGCCCACGGCATGACCGTCGTCGAGGTCCACCGCGACGCCACCGGCGAACCCTGGGAGTACGACCGGATCGCGCGCCGCAACCGCCGCATCCACATGGACACCCCGTTCACCGTCGACGGCCCCGCCGCCGGCGACGCGCTGCTCCGCACCGTCGCCGACCCCACCGGCCGCCGCGTGCTCGGCACCCTCAACAACTGCGCCGGCGGCACCACCCCCTGGGGGACCGTCGTGTCCGGCGAGGAGAACTTCCACGGCTACCTCCGCGTCGACGGCACCGACCCTCGCGACGCCCGCTACGGCCTGCGCGACGCCGCCACCGGCTACGGCTGGGAGCTCGACGACCCCCGCTTCGACGGCAACAACCCCGGCTACGAGAACGAGAACCACCGGTTCGGCTGGGTCGTCGAGATCGACCCCTACGACCCCGGCTCCACCCCCGTGAAGCACACCGCGCTCGGCCGCTTCAAGCACGAGGGCGCCAACGTCATCCTCGCTCACGACAAGCGCGCCGTCGTCTACATGGGCGACGACGAACGCTTCGACTACGTCTACAAGTTCGTCTCGGCGCACCGCATGCGCGACGGCCACAGCCGCGCCGCCCGCGAGCACAACAAGCAGCTCCTCAGCGAGGGCGACCTCTACGTCGCCCGGTTCACCGGCGACTCCCCGGCCGCCGAGATCGACGGCAGCGGCACCGTCCCCTCCGACGGCGCCTTCGACGGCCGCGGCCGGTGGCTGCCCCTCGTCCGCGACGGCCGCTCCCAGGTCCCCGGCATGACCGTCGCCGAGGTCCTCGTCTTCACCCGCCTCGCCGCCGACGCCGTCGGCGCCACCAAGATGGACCGCCCCGAGGACGTCGAACCCAACCCCGCCACCGGGCGCATCTACGTCGCCTGCACCAACAACACCAACCGCGGCACCGGCACCAACCCCGCCGCCGACGAGGCCAACCCCCGCACCACCAACCGCAGCGGGCACGTCGTCGAGATCATCGAGGACCGCGGCGACCAGACCGCCACCACGTTCCGCTGGAACCTCCTCCTCGTGGCCGGCGACCCCGAGGTCGACGACACCGCCTACTTCTCCGGCTTCCCGCCCGAGAAGGTGTCGCCCATCTCCTGCCCCGACAACCTCGCCTTCGACACCGCCGGCAACCTCTGGATCTCCACCGACGGCCAGCCGTCCACCATCCAGAAGTGCGACGGCCTGTTCAAGGTCACCCTCGACGGGCGCGATCGGGGCCGCGTCGAACAGTTCCTCGCCGTCCCGCGCGGCGCCGAGACCTGCGGCCCCGTCGTCGACGCCCGCGACTCCATGGCGTACGTCAACGTCCAGCACCCCGGCGAGGACGGCTCCTGGGACGCGCAGACCTCCGCGTTCCCCGACTACCTCGCCGCGGGCGAGCAGGTCACCGGCGCCTGGAGCGGGCCCCGCCCCTCCACGGTGCAGGTCTACCGCACCGACCGTCGCCACGACCGCTGGGACCGCCGCAAGGACCGTGACCGCTTCGACGGCCCCGGCCCCTTCCCCTGGCAGCGAGGCACCGGCCGCCGCTGACCCCCGCGAGTCAGCGCTGGTTCCCGCGAGTCAGCGCTGGTTCCCGCGAGTCAGCGCTGGTTCCCGCGAGTCAGCGCTGGTTCCCGCGAGTCAGCGTACGGCCGGGTGGAGGGTCCGGGCACGGTCGCGTTCACGGGCCCCAGGGGGCCCTCCACTTCGGGTCTGACGACCGTGCCCGGACCCTCCACCCGGCCTCGATCGTCGCGTCGCGCTGGGCGCGGTGACCTGTCGGGGCGGCTGCGCGGGTGTTGCCGTCGGGTCACGCGAGGCCATGACATGCCGGCCGACGTCGCCCACCGGCAACCTGGTCGTCGCTGGGCGCGCTCGCTCGCAAGCTCGTGTCCCGAGTCCGGAGAGCTCGCGTCGCCGGCCTGGTCAGGTCACCTGCGGCACTAGGCCTCCGACGACGGGCCGCGCGGCCGGAGGCTCCGGCGTGGTCCCTTGTCAAGGGCCTCGTCATGGAAGTCCTGACGTCGTCTCGTTCCGCGGCGACCTGACGGACGCGGGCCCGTGCCGGTCGGCGCGATGTGCGCTGACTCGCGCGAGCGTGTGCTGACTCGCGCGAGCGTGTGCTGACTCGCGCGAGCGTGTGCTGACTCGCGCGAGCGTGTGCTGACTCGCGCGAGCGTGTGCTGACTCGCGCGAGCGTGTGCTGACTCGCGGGAGTCTGCGCTGACTCACGCGAGCCGCGCTGCGACTCGTGGGGTCGGGTGGGGGATGCCGGGCACGGTCGTCAGACCGGAAGTGGAGGGCCCCCTTGGGGCCCGTGAACGTGACCGTGCCCGGCATCCCCCACCCGACCGTGAACACCGACCGTGAACACCGACCGTGAACACCGACCGCGACCACCGAGCGCGACGCACCCCGCACCCGCAGCGGGCGCACGGGATGGGATCGCGGGTCGCGGGGGTTCGTAGACTTGATGACCGTGACCACGCCCCCGGACCCTGGCGCCTACCTCGACCACGCCGCGACGACCCCGATGTCGGCGCCGGCGTTGGCGGCGTTCGTGGAGGAGGCGGGGCGGACGGGCAACGCGTCGTCGCTGCACTCGGCGGGCAGGGCGGCGCGTCGTGCGGTGGAGGAGTCGCGGGAGTCGCTGGCGGCGGCGTTGGGTGCGCGGCCGAGCGAGGTGATCTTCACGGCGGGCGGCACGGAGTCGGACAACCTGGCGGTGAAGGGGATCTTCTGGGGGCGTCGTTCGCAGGACGCGCGGCGTCGTCGGGTGCTGGTGTCCGCGGTGGAGCATCACGCGGTGCTGGACCCGGCGTTCTGGCTGGCGGGGCACGCGGGTGCGGAGATCACGCTCCTGCCGGTGGACGGCGAGGGCCGGGTGGACCTCGACGCGCTGCGTGCGGAGCTGGCGGACCACGCCGACGAGGTGGCGCTGGTGAGCGTGATGTGGGCGAACAACGAGGTGGGCACGCTGCAGCCGGTGCGGGAGGTCGTGCGGGTCGCGCACCAGCACGGGGTGCCGGTGCACTCGGACGCGGTGCAGGCGGTCGGTCAGGTGGAGGTGGACTTCGCGGCGTCGGGTGTGGACGCCCTGACGATCAGCGGGCACAAGGTGGGCGGTCCCGTGGGGGTGGGTGCCCTGCTGGCGCGCCGTGACCTGGCGTTGGAGGCGGTGTCGCACGGCGGCGGCCAGGAGCGGGGCGTGCGGTCGGGCACCTTGGACGTGGCGGCGATCCGCGCGCTCGCGGTGGCGGTCACGGATGTCGTGGGCCGTCGTGCGGAGCGGGCGTCGGCGTTCGCCGTGCTGCGCGATGAGCTGGTGGCGGGGGTGCGCAGGATCGCGCCGGAAGCGGTGCTGCGCGGCCCGGACCCGGCGTCGGGGACGGCGGAGGCGCCGGTGCGGCTGCCGGCCAACGCGCACTTCACGTTCCCCGGTGCGGAGGGCGACTCGTTGCTGTACCTGCTGGACTCCGCGGGGGTGCAGGCGTCCACGGGTTCGGCCTGCCAGGCGGGGGTGCCGCAGCCGAGCCACGTGCTCCTCGCGATGGGCGTGGACGAGGTGGCCGCGCGCGGCGCCCTGCGCTTCTCCCTGGGCGACACCTCGACCCGCGCCGACGTCGACGCGCTGCTGGCGGCGCTGCCGCAGGTCGTGCAGCGGGCGCAGGCCGCCGGCCTGGTCTCCGCGCGGCAGGGAGGTGCGGCATGAGGGTGCTGGCGGCGATGTCCGGCGGCGTCGACTCGGCGGTCGCGGCGGCGCTCGCGGTCGAGGCGGGCCACGAGGTCGTGGGCGTGCACATGGCGTTGAGCCGCAACCGGGACCAGTTCCGCACGGGTTCGCGGGGCTGCTGCTCGATCGAGGACGCGGGGGACGCGCGGCGTGCGGCGGACGTGCTCGGCATCCCGTACTACGTGTGGGACCTGTCGGAGACGTTCGAGGAGACGGTGGTCGCGGACTTCCTCGCCGAGTACTCGGCCGGCCGCACCCCGAACCCGTGCGTGCGCTGCAACGAGCACATCAAGTTCGAGGCGCTGCTGGACAAGGCGACGGCGCTGGGGTTCGACGCCGTCGCGACGGGGCACTATGCGCGCATCGTGCACGGCGCGGACGGATCCCCGGAGCTGCACCGGTCGCCCAACGAGGACAAGGACCAGTCGTACGTGCTGGCGGTGATGGGGCGGGACCGGCTGGAGCGGTCGATCTTCCCGCTGGGTGGGTTCGCGTCGAAGGCCCAGGTGCGTGCGGAGGCGGAGCGGCGCGGCCTGTCGGTGAGCGCGAAGCCGGACTCCTACGACATCTGCTTCGTCGCGGACGGTGACACGGGAGGGTTCCTGCGGGACCGGCTGGGGGAGCAGCCCGGCGAGGTGCGGGACACGGACGGCAACGTCGTGGGGGAGCACCGGGGGGCGTACGCGTTCACGGTCGGGCAGCGCAAGGGGCTGGGGCTGGGGCGTCCGGCCGCGGACGGTCGGGCGCGCTACGTGGTGGACGTGGACACGTCGTCGAACACGGTGGTGGTGGGTCCGGCGGAGCTGCTGAGCGTGGACCGTGTCGCCGGGGAGAAGGCGGTGTGGCTGGCCGAGCCTGCGGACGGCTGGGCGGACGTGACGGTGCAGGTGCGGGCGCACGGCCGACAGGTGCCGGCGCAGGTGCGTGCGGTGCCGGCGCTCGACGACGGCGCGGGCGGCCTGGAGGTGCGGCTCGGCGAGGCGTTGCGCGGCGTCGCGGCCGGTCAGTCCCTGGTGGTGTACTCCGGCACGCGGGTGCTGGGTCAGGCGACGGTGTCGCGGGCCTGGCGCGACCGCGCGGGGCGCGCGGCGACGGCGGCTGACGGCACCACGGCGGACGGCGCCACGGCACAGGCGCCGGTGGCGGTTCCGGCTCCGGTGGCCGCGGCGACGGAGGCCCGCGCGTGACGGCGGTCAGCGGGCGCGGCCCGTGGCCGGGTGGTCGGGGCGACGAGCTGGAGGCGCAGCAGACGGTGCTGGGCGACCTGGCGTCGTTGCCGACGGGCGTGGACGCGGTCCCGTTCGTCACGCGACTGCCGGGCCGCGGCCCGGGTGCGGACCCGGTGGGGCGGGCGGGTGTGCTGCTCGCGGAGCTCGCGGTCGAGCTGGGTCCGCACGGCTGGAAGCTGGCGGACCACCGGGGGGCGGACCACCGGCGCGCGGAGAACCTGCTGGCCGACGACCTGCTGGCGCTGGCCGTGGCGGGTCACGGCTACGAGGGCCCGCTCACCATGGAGGTGACGGGTCCGTGGACGCTGGCGGCCGAGCTGTGGTCGGTGCGCGGCGACCGGGTGCTGGCGGACGTCGGTGGCCGGGCGGAGCTGGGGCAGTCGTTGGCGCTGGGGCTGGCGGAGCACGTGGCGCGGGTGCGGGAGCAGGTGCCGGGCGCCCGGGTGGTGGTGCAGCTCGCGGAGCCGCTGCTGGGGCAGGTGCACGCGGGCGTGCTGCCCACGTTCTCGGGCTACTCGCGGTTGCGGCCCGTGCCGGGGCCGGACGTCGTGGAGGGTCTGCAGCCGGTGGTGTCGGCGCTGCACGGCGCGGGTGCGGAGGTCGTGGTGCACCTGGGCGGCACGTGGGTCGGGATCCCGCCGGTGGTGCTGGCGGGGGCGGACGCCGTGGGCCTGGACCTGGCGGCGGTGGGTCCGGGCGGCTGGAACGAGCGGGCGTGGGAGCTGGTGGCGCGCGCCGTGGAGCGGGGCACGCGGTTGTGGGCGGGGCTGCCGCCGGCGACGGTGTCGCAGTGCTCGGGCCCGCAGCTGGGCGAGCTGGTGCGGCTCGTGGCGGAGCCGTGGCGACGGATCGGCCTGCCGGCCGAAGGTCTGGACGCGGTCACGGTGCTCGCGTCGCCGCGCCCGGCGCTGGCCACGCTCGACGAGCACCGTGCCGAGCTGGCGAACCTGGGCCGGGTCGGCGAGGCCCTGGCCGAGCGCGCGACCGTCTGACCTGGGTCGACGTTCGCTGTGCGGGAGGTCACTTCCCCGGCCTCTTGTGGTCTGACCACAGATAGTGAAAACTTTCACATGAGGAAGGAACGCCGAGGCGGACCACACGGGTCCGCCCGCGAGGAGGGGAGCACGACATGGCCGCCAGGACCGCACGCCCGTCAGCCCGCACCACGACCGAGCCGACCGTCACCGAGCCCGCCGCCGTCGCGACCGCGACCCCGGCCGAGGCTCCCGCCGAGCCCGCCGCGCAGGCGCCCGCCGAGGGCCCCGAGGCCGCCGTCGACGCGCTCGTGCAGCGCGGCCTCAAGGCGCTCGCCCAGTACTCGTCGCTCACGCAGGAGGACGTCGACCACATCGTCGCCAAGGCGTCGGTTGCCGCCCTGCACGAGCACGGCAACCTCGCCCAGCTCGCCGTCGAGGAGACGGGCCGCGGCCTGTTCGAGGACAAGGCGACCAAGAACATGTTCGCCTGCGAGCACGTCGCCCACTCGATGGCCGGGCTCAAGACGGTCGGCGTCATCGGCCGCGACGAGCTGCGCGGCATCGTCGAGATCGCGGAGCCCGTGGGCGTCGTCGCCGGCGTCACCCCGGTGACCAACCCGACCTCGACGGCGATCTTCAAGAGCCTGGTGGCACTGAAGACCCGCAACCCGATCGTGTTCGCGTTCCACCCCAGCGCCCAGCGGTGCTCGGTGGCGGCGGCCCGCATCGTGCGCGACGCCGCGGTCGCGGCCGGCGCCCCGGAGGACTGCATCCAGTGGATCGAGCAGCCGAGCCTCGCCGCCACGAGCGCGCTCATGCACCACGACGGCGTGTCCCTCATCCTCGCCACGGGCGGCAACGCGATGGTCCGCGCCGCGTACTCGGCGGGCAAGCCGGCGCTCGGCGTCGGGGCGGGCAACGTCCCGGCGTACGTGACGCGGACGGCGAAGCTCGGGCGGGCGATCAACGACGTCGTCCTGTCCAAGGGGTTCGACAACGGCGTGGTGTGCGCCTCGGAGCAGGCCGTCATCCTCGACGACGAGATCTACGACGAGGCCCTCGGCGAGTTCCGACGCCTGCACGCGCACCTCGCGACGCCCGAGCAGAAGGCGCTGCTGGAGGAGTACCTGTTCGGGGTGACCGCGCAGGGCGCGTCGTGCGCGGAGGCCCGCCTCAACGCCGCCGCGGTCGGTCGTTCGGCGCACTGGATCGCGGCGCAGGCCGGGTTCGACGTGCCGGAGGACACCACGGTGCTGCTCGCGGAGATCGACGGGGTGGGTCCGGCCGAGCCGCTGAGCCGCGAGAAGCTGTCGCCCGTGCTGGCGGTCCTGCGTTCGCGCAGCACCGACGAGGGCGTCCGTCTCGCCGAGCAGATGGTGGAGTTCGACGGCCTCGGCCACTCGGCGGCCATCCACACGGAGGACGAGGCCCTCGCGGAGCGGTTCGGGCACGCCGTCAAGGCGGTCCGGGTGCTGTGGAACCAGCCGAGCGCGCTCGGCGGCATCGGCGACATCTACAACGCGCTCATCCCGTCGCTCACGCTGGGCTGCGGCTCCTACGGCCACAACTCGGTGTCGGACAACGTCAGCGCCGTCAACCTCATCAACGTCAAGCGGGTCGCGCGCCGCAACACCAACATGCAGTGGTTCAAGGTGCCGCCGAAGATGTACTTCGAGGCGAACGCCATCCGGTACCTCGTCGACATGCCGGACGTCGAGCGCGTCACGGTGGTCACCGACCGCGTGATGTCGCAGCTCGGCATCGTGGACAAGGTGCTCGACGTCCTGCAGCGCCGCTCGAACAAGGTCGCGGTGCAGATCATCGACACCGTCGAGCTGGAGCCGAGCGTCGGCACGGTGGAGCGCGGCGCGGACCTCATGCGCGACCACCGCCCCGACACGATCATCGCGATCGGCGGCGGGTCGCCGATGGACGCCGCGAAGGTCATGTGGCTCAAGTACGAGCACCCGGAGGTGGCGTTCAGCGACCTGCGCGAGAAGTTCTTCGACGTCCGCAAGCGTGCCTTCCAGTACCCGACGCTCGGCGAGAAGGCGAAGCTGGTGTGCGTGCCGACGTCGTCGGGCACCGGCGCGGAGGTGACGCCGTTCGCCGTCATCACCGACCCGGAGACGGGCTTCAAGTACCCGCTGGCGGACTACGCGCTGACCCCGTCCGTCGCGATCGTGGACCCGGTGCTCACCGCGACGATGCCGGCCCGGCTGGCGGCCGACTCCGGCATGGACGCCCTGACCCACGCGACCGAGGCGTTCGTGTCGGTGTACGCGAACGACTTCACCGACGGCCTGGCGCTGCACGCCATCAAGCTGGTCTTCGAGAACCTCGAGCGCTCGGTGACCGAGGGCGGCGAGGCCACGGAGGCCCGCGAGAAGATGCACAACGCGGCGACGATCGCCGGCATGGCGTTCGGCAACGCGTTCCTCGGGATCGTGCACGCGATGTCCCACACGGTGGGCGCGACGTTCAAGCTGGCCCACGGCCGGACGAACGCGATCTTCCTGCCGCACGCGATCCGCTACAACGGCACCGTGCCGGGCAAGGTGACGGGCTGGCCGAAGGCCGAGCGGTACGTCGCCCCGGAGCGGTACCAGCAGATCGCCCAGCACCTCGGGCTGCCGGCCGCGACGCCGGACGAGGGCGTGGAGTCCTACGCCCGGGCCGTCGAGGAGCTGACCCGGCGCATCGGCGTCGAGTCGTCGTTCCAGGCGCAGGGCGTGGCCGAGCACGAGTACGTGGGCCGTCTCGACGACCTCGCGATGCGTGCCTACGAGGACCAGTGCGCCCCGGCCAACCCGCGGCTGCCGATGCTGCAGGACATGAAGGACATCATGGTCGCGGCGTACTACGGCACGACGCGCGAGGTCGCCGCCGAGGCGCGGCGCACCGACGAGGGCTACCGGTCCCTCGGGCGCTGAGCGACCGTGCTCCCCGGGGCGGGCGACCGTCCCGGGGAGCGGCGTGTCGCGCGCCGTCCGGGGCCTGGCCGCGCGTAGCGCGGGCCGCCGCGCCCGCACGTGCGTAGCCTGGCCACATGTCCGACCTGCGAGCAGTCCTGTTCGACCTCGACGGCGTGCTCACCCCCACCGCGGAGGTGCACATGCGGGCCTGGGAGCGCCTCTTCGCCCCTTACGCGACGGCGTACTCCCTGGAGCCGTACACGACGGCCGACTACTTCGCCCACATCGACGGCAAGCCGCGCTACGACGGCGTCGCGACGTTCCTCGCCTCGCGGGGCGTCGAGCTGCCGTGGGGCACGCCCGACGACCCGCCCGGCGAGGACACGGTGTGCGCGCTGGGCAACGGCAAGGACGAGATCGTGAACCGCATGTTCGAGCAGGAGGGCATCGACCCGTACCCGGGGTCGGTGCGGTTCCTGGACGCCGTGACGGGCGCGGGCGCCCGCGTCGCGGTCGTGTCGTCGTCGCGCAACGCGCCGGCGGTGCTGGCGGCGGCCGGGCTGGCCGACCGGTTCGCCGTCGTGGTGGACGGGAACGTGGCGGCCCGGGAGCACATCGCGGGCAAGCCCGCGCCCGACACGTACCTGCGGGCGGCGGACCTCCTCGAGGTGCCCGCGGCGCAGGCGATCGTGGTGGAGGACGCGATCTCGGGCGTGCAGGCGGGTGCCGCCGGCTCGTTCGGCCTGGTGCTGGGCGTGGACCGCGGCGTCGGGGCGGACGTCCTGCGCGAGCACGGGGCGGACGTCGTCGTGGCGGACCTGGGGGACCTCGACGCATCGGTGCTGGCCGGCCGGGTCGGGGGTGACGCGTGATCCGCAAGACGTCCGACGAGCAGCACACGGTGGACCGGCAGCGCTTCCCGACGGACCCGTGGCGCCTGGTCGAGGCGGAGTTCTCGGCCGAGGACCTGGGGGTCACCGAGACGCTGTTCTCCGTGGGCAACGGCTACCTGGGGATGCGCGGGAACGTCGAGGAGGGGCGCGAGTCCCACTCCCAGGGGACGTTCGTCAACGGCTTCCACGAGACGTGGCCGATCCGCCACGCCGAGGACGCGTACGGTTTCGCGAAGGTCGGCCAGACCATCGTCAACGTGCCGGACGCGAAGGTGATCCGGCTCTACGTCGACGACGAGCCGCTGCTGCTGCCCGTGGCCGACCTCCTGGAGTACGAGCGGTCCCTCGACCTGCGCGACGGCGTGCTGCGCCGCGAGGTGCTGTGGCGGACGCCGTCGGGCAAGCGGGTGCGGGTGAGCTCGCAGCGCATGGTGTCGTTCACCGAGCGGCACCTGGCGGTGATGACGTTCGAGGTCACGCTGCTCGACGACGCGGCGCCGGTGGCGATCTCCTCGCAGGTGCTGAACCGGCAGGACGGGCAGGACGAGTACCACGTCCGGTCCGCGTCCCTGGGGGAGGGGTTCGACCCGCGCAAGGCGGAGCGGTTCCACGAGCGGGTGCTGCAGCCGCAGACCCGGTGGGGCGACGACGAGCGGGTCGTGCTGTCCTACCGGTGCACGAACTCGGGCATGACGCTGGCGGTCGCGGCCGACGACCGGCTGGAGACCGACAACGCGTGGGACGTGCGCACCCAGGTGGAGGAGGACCTCGCCAAGCACGTGTTCCGGGTGCAGGCTCAGCCGGGGCGGCCGATCCGGCTCACGAAGACGGTGGCGTACCACACGTCGCGCGGCGTGCCGTCGCGCGAGCTGGTCGACCGGTGCCGGCGCACGCTGGACCGCGTCACGACCGACGGTGTCGAGGCGCGTCTCGCCGAGCAGCGGGAGTGGCTGGACGACTTCTGGGCGCGGTCCGACGTCGAGGTCGGGGGGCGTCCGGAGATCCAGCAGGCGATCCGCTGGAACCTGTTCCAGCTCGCGCAGGCCACGGCGCGCGCGGAGGGCAACGGCGTGCCCGCCAAGGGCCTCACGGGGTCGGGCTACGGCGGGCACTACTTCTGGGACACGGAGATCTACGTCCTGCCGTTCCTCACGTACACGAGCCCCCGGTTCGCGCGCAACGCGCTGCGGTTCCGCTACCACATGCTCGGTGCGGCGCGGCGGCGGGCGGCGGAGCTGTCCCAGCGGGGTGCGCTGTTCCCGTGGCGCACCATCAACGGCGAGGAGGCGTCGGCCTACTACGCCGCCGGGACCGCGCAGTACCACATCGACGCCGACGTGAGCTACGCGCTCGTGCAGTACGTCCGGGCCACCGACGACGTGGACTTCATGCGCCGCGAGGCCGTCGACATCCTCGTGGAGACGGCGCGGATGTGGGAGGACCTCGGGTTCTGGCGGGTCAACAGCGACGACAACTTCCACATCCACGGGGTGACGGGCCCGGACGAGTACACCACCGTCGTCAACGACAACCTGTTCACCAACGTCATGGCCCGGTTCAACCTGCGGGCGGCGGCGCTGGTCGTGGAACGCATGCGCGAGGAGTACCCGGACGACTACGCGCGGATGGTGGAGCGCCTCCAGCTCTCGCCCGCCGAGGTCACCGAGTGGTCGCGGGCGGCCGAGAAGATGGCGATCCCGTACGAGGAGGTCTTCGGGATCCACCCCCAGGACTCGCACTTCTTCGAGCGGGAGATCTGGGACCTCGCCCACACGCCGGCGGACAAGCGGCCGCTGCTGCTGCACTACCACCCGCTGGTCATCTACCGGTACCAGGTGCTCAAGCAGGCCGACGTCGTCCTGGCGCTCTTCCTCCAGGGGCACTACTTCACGCCCGAGGAGAAGCTGGCGGACTTCGAGTACTACGACCCGCTGACCACCGGCGACTCGACCCTGTCGGGCGTCGTGCAGTCGATCATCGCCGCGGAGGTCGGCTACCACGAGCTGGCGCTGGAGTACTTCCTGTCGTCGCTGTACGTCGACCTGGCGAACCTGCACGCGAACGCATCCGACGGCGTGCACGTCGCCTCGGCGGGGGGCACGTGGTCGGCGCTCGCGTGCGGGTTCGGCGGGATGCGGGACCACGACGGCGAGCTGTCGTTCGACCCGCGCCTGCCGCAGGGCTGGGAGTCGCTGACGTTCCGCGTGGCGTGGCGGGGCACCCGCCTGCGGGTGACGGTGCTGCCCGCCGCGATCGAGCTCACCGCGGAGACGGGCGACGGCGCGACCGTCGGGGTCCGCGGCCAGGAGGTGACCGTCGACGCGGGGCAGACGGTCGTGGTGCCCCTGGACGGGCACGGGCCGGTACGGCCGGGCCGCCCGGGCCTGCGTGCGCTGTCCGGCAACCGCCGTGACGACGGCACCCTCATCACCGCCACCGTCCCGCACTCCTGACCCGCCGCGGGTCGCACCCGCCCCGCGGTGCCGTGCACCGCGGGGCGCGGCCCGTCAGGCGAGGTGCTGGTGCAGGAACGCGTAGTGCACGGCCGCCATGTGCGCGGCCTGCTTGTTGTCCGCGGCGCCGCCGTGCCCGCCCTCGACGTTCTCGTAGTAGGTGACGTCCTTGCCGGCGGCGAGCATGAGGGCGGCCATCTTGCGGGCGTGCCCCGGGTGCACGCGGTCGTCCTTGGTGGACGTCGTGAACAGCACCGGCGGGTAGGTGCGCTCGGGGTCGAACAGGTGGTACGGCGAGAAGGTGCGCACGAACTCCCAGTCGTCGGTGTCGGGGTCGCCGTACTCGGCGGCCCACGACGCGCCCGCCAGCAGCTTGGTGTACCGCTTCATGTCGAGCAGCGGCACCCCGACGATCACCGCGCCGAACAGGTCGGGGTACCGGGTGAGCATGTTCCCGGCGAGCAGGCCGCCGTTGGACCTGCCCTCGGTGCCGAGGTGCGCGGGCGACGTGATGCCGCGGGCCACGAGGTCGCGCGCGACGGCGGCGAAGTCCTCGTAGGCGCGGTGGCGCCGCTCGCGCAGGGCCGCCTGGTGCCAGGTGGGGCCGTACTCGCCACCGCCGCGGATGTTCGCCACGACGTGCACGCCACCGCGGGCGAGCCACGCCCGCCCGACGGTGCCGGAGTAGCCGGGCAGCAGCGGGATCTCGAACCCGCCGTACCCGTACAGCAGGGTGGGCGCTGTGCCGGGCGTCGTCGGGTCGGCGGGACGGACGAGGTCGGCGCGCCCGACGACGAAGTAGGGGACGCGGGTGCCGTCGTCGGACGTCGCGAAGTGCTGCTCGGCGACCATGCCGGTCGCGTCGAAGAACGCGGGAGCCGCCTTCAGGGGTTCCGGGGCGACGGGGTCGGCCCCGGGGCCGGTGACGGTGGCGAGCGACAGCGTGGACGGCGTGAGGAAGCCGGTGGTGGTGACCCACACGTCGTCGCTGTCGACGGCGGACACGGCCCGCACCCCGACGGTGAGGAGGTCGCCCGTCACCGGCAGCTCCGAGCGCGTCCACGAGGAGGTGACGTCGGCGCCGGCGTCGAGGTCGGGCGGGGTGAGGACGTGCACCGCGTTCTTCACGTCGTCGAGCACGTTGACGACGAGGTGGTGCCGCGTCCAGGAGGCCCCGACCAGCGAGGTGCTCGCCGTGGGCTCGAACAGCACCGTGAGGTCGCGCGCGCCGGCGAGGAACCGCTCGACGGTGGTGGTCAGCAGCGACCCGGCGGCGTAGGTGCGCCCGCCCACGGCCCAGTCCTCGCGCAGGTCCACCACGAGCCACTCGCGGTGGAAGCCGACCTCGGCGGAGTCCGGGACGTCGATCCTCGTCAGGGTCTGGTCGGCGGTGCCGACGGCGGTGACGAGGAACGTCTCGGAGCGGTAGAACGCCAGGGCGCGCCGCACGAGGTCGCGCTCGAACCCGGGGGTCCGGGAGCGGTGCCCGGACACCGCCAGGTCCTCCTCGCGCCCCTCGTGGACGAGGACGGCGTCGGCGAGCGGGGTGCCGCGACGCCACAGCCGCACGGTCCGCGGGTAGCCCGACGTCGTCACCGTGCCGGGGCCGAGGTCGGTCGCGACGTACACGGTGTCCTCGTCGGCCCAGGCGAGCGAACCCTTGGCGAGCGGGCGCTCGAACCCGCCGTCGGCGGCCGGCACGAACTCCTTGGTCACGAGGTCGAACTCGCGGGTGACGTCGGCGTCGGACCCGCCGGGGGACAGGTCCACCAGGGCGCGCCGCCACGGCTCGCCGGCCGCGAGCTGCTCGGGCGTCGGCCGCAGCAGCGACGCGCCGTGCCACACCCACGACTCGTCCTCGGCCGCACCGAGCGCGTCGACGTCGAGCACGGTCTCCCAGCGCGGGGACGCGGAGCGGTACTCCTCCAGGGTGGTGCGGCGCCACAGGCCGCGGGGGTGCGCGGCGTCGCGCCAGAAGTTGTAGAGGTGGTCGCCGACGCGGGAGACGTCGGGGATGCGGTCGTCGGAGTCGAGCACCTCCAGGACGCCGGCCTCGATCTTGTCGAGCCCCGGTCCGCCGAGCACGTCGTGCGCGTGGTCGTTGCGGTCGCGCACCCAGGCGAGGGCGTCGGCCCCCTCGACGTCCTCGAGCCACTGGTGCGGGTCGGCGGGAGCGGTCGGCGCGAGGGTGGGATCACTCATGGCGCGACCCTAGCGCGACGTCCCGCCGGGGTCGTCCCGCGCCCCGGCGGTCCTGTTCACCCGGGTGAAGCCTGTGGTAGAAAGTCCTGGTCAGGGCCTCGACGCCCTGTTCAGACCATCCAGGGGGTTCGCGGAGAAGGTCGCGTTCGCGCGGCCGTCCCAGGGGGAGCCGCCGGACCACCTCACGCCAACGGGGGTGCGGTGAGTACGACGTCGACCACGAGGCCTCGGGCCGCGAGCAGGGTCGTTCCATGGTTGTGTGTCGCGGCGATGGTGCTGTGCGTGGCCGCGTTGCCCCTGCTGGGCGAGGGCGCCGCGGACTGGGCGGTCTGGACGGTCGCCGCGGCGGCCCTGCTGCTGCCGGTCGTCGCCGCGGTCCTGCTCACGCGGGCCGCACGGCGCGACGACGACACGCTGCGCGGGCTCGTCGCCGAGCGCGACCGGCTGTCCCAGGGCCTCGCCGAGACGTCCGCGGCGCTGCAGCAGACCGCGGCCGAGCTCGAGCGGGAGCGGGCGCGGCGCCACCACGAGCGCGCGGCGGTCGAGACCGCCGTGGTCGCCCTGAGCCGCAAGGTGCAGGCCTCGGCCCACCGCGTGCAGGAGGAGGCGGCCCGCATGGTCCAGCGACACTCCGCCGACCCCGACGTCCTGCAGACGTCGATGCGCATCGACCACGCCGCGGCCCAGCACGCCCGCCAGGCGCAGAGCCTCGTCGCGCTCTGCGGGCAGCGCCCCGGCCAGACGTGGGACGAGCCGCTGGCGCTGCCCGACGTGGTGCGGGCCGCCGCGGGCCGGATCACCGCCTACCAGCGCGTCGAGGTCTCCGGCGACCCGGGGCTGAGCGTGTCGCCCCTGGCGGTCGAGGCGCTCGTGCACGTCGTCGCGGAGCTCCTCGCCAACGCGACCCAGTGCTCGCCCCCGAACACGAAGGTGCTCGCGACCCTGCGCCAGGTGCAGCGCGGGGCCGTCATCGAGATCGACGACTGCGGCGTCGGCATGGACGAGCGGGAGCTCGACCGGGTGCGTCGCATCGCGTCCGGCGAGGTGCCGACCACCATCGCGGACCTCGGCGCGGTGCCCCAGACCGGCCTGGCCGTGGTGGGCACCTACGCGCGCGCCCTCGGCCTGCGGATCGACCTCGTCGAGTCGGTGTACGGCGGTCTGCGCGCCGTCGTCATGCTGCCCGGCGAGCACACCGAGCTCTCCGCCGCGGGGCCGGCGACCCTGGCCCCCAGCGTCGACGACACCTGGGACGACGCACCGGTCACGGCCGCGGTGCCCGAGGCGGCGCCGGCGGCCCGGCCCGAACCGGCCCCCGCCGTCGACCCGAACCGTCCCGGCCCGCCGGTGCTGCCGCAGCGACGCTCGCGGCGCACCGAGCTCGACGGCGCCGCGCCGAACCGTCCCGTCCCCTCGCAGGGGATCGCGGACAGGTCGGCCGACCGGCCCGGCCCGGACCCCGTCGCGGACCAGACCGCCGAGGAGGCGGGCGCCTGGATCGGCGCCTTCTTCGCGGCCAGCCCTGCACCGCAGCACGATCCCCAGCACAGCGAGCCGGTCACTGACTCGGCCGGTACCTCGGAGGACCGATGACGACACCCCCCACGACCGCCCATCCCGACAGCTGGATGCTCGACCTCGTCTTCGAGGTCCGCGGTGTCACCCACGCCGTCGTGCTGAGCTCGGACGGCCTGGTCAAGGTCCGCACCGACCAGACCGATCCCGACACGGCCGACAAGGTCGCCGCGGCCTGCGCGGGTCTCGTCGCCCTGGGGCTGAGCATGGGACGCGAGTTCGGGCGCAGCGACGTCCTGCGACAGGTCGTCGTCGAGTTCGACGGCGGATTCCTGTTCGTGCGGGGCGCGGGCGACGGTTCACGGCTCGCCGTGGTCACCGACGCGACGGTCGACCCCGGTCTGGTCGCCCAGCAGATGCAGGCCCAGGTGCTCATGATCGGCGAGCGCACGCTGGGCACGGAACCGGTCGGGCACTGAGGCGCGCCGGATGCACGTCGACGGTTTCCGCGACCATCCGGTCCGTTCCTACGTCCTCACCGGAGGACGTGCCCACCCGAGCCGCAACACCCTGCGGCCCGAGACCCTGGTGTGCGCGGCCGACGACGACGGGCGCGAGCCGCCCCGCGCCGCCGGCCGGCACGAGCAGGCGGTGCTCGACACCTGCCAGGGCACCCTCGCGGTCGCGGAGATCGCGGCCTACCTCCGCCTTCCCGTGAGCCTCCTGGCGGTCATCGTCTCCGACCTCGTCGACGCCGGGCACCTCGTCGTCCGGTCGGCGGTGACGCACGGGCTCCCCGACACCGACCTGCTGGAGGAGATCCTCGATGGGCTCCGCAAACTCTGACCCCCGTCACCTGCCCGGCTCCGTCGCCCGCTCCGTCAAGGTGCTGGTCGTCGGGGCGTTCGGGGTCGGCAAGACGACGCTCATCGACGCGGTGAGCGAGATCCCGATGCTGCGCACCGAGGAGACGGTGACGACGGCCAGCATCGGGGTCGACCCGCGGGTGGGCGCCAAGTCGACGACGACGGTCGCGATGGACTTCGGGCGCCTCACGCTCGGCGGGAGCACCGCCCTGTACCTGTTCGGCACGCCGGGCCAGCGACGCTTCTGGGACCTGTGGGCCGGGCTCGCGGACGGCGCGGTCGGTGCGCTGGTCGTGGTCGACACGCGCCGGCTGGAGGACAGCTTCGAGGTGCTGGACCAGCTCGAGGAGAAGACGGACCTGCCGGTGACGGTCGTGGTCAACCGCTTCCCGGACGCGCCCCGCCACCCGGAGGAGGACGTGCGGCTCGCGCTGGACCTGCCGGCGGGCACGCCCGTCGTGACGGCCGACCTGCGCGAGCGGCGCGAGACCGTGGGTGCGCTGGTCACCCTCGTGGAGCACGCGTTGCGCCGTCGTGCGTCGCGGGGGATGGCGGCATGAGCGTCACCGCCGCCGGGCGCGCGGTCCGGCTGGAGGAGGTCTCGGACCGGACGCTGCTCGCGGACCTGGCGAGCGCCGCGGACCCGCGGGCGGCCTACGAGGAGCTGCGGTCGCGGTGGGGGAACGTCGCCCCGGTCGACCTGGAGCCGGGGGTGCCGGCCTGGCTGGCCCTCGGCTACGACGAGGTGACCTCGGTGCTGCGCAACGAGGCGATCTTCACGCGGGACTCGCGGCAGTGGCGCTACGAGACGGAGCGGCTGGTGCCGTGGCGTTCCCCGGCGCGGGCGGTGCTCGCGCAGCGGGACAGCGCGCACGACCGGGACGGTGAGGAGCACCGCCGGTTGCGCGCCCCGCTCGCCGACGTGCTGGCCACGGTGGACGAGGACCGGCTGACCCGGACGGTCACGGTGGCGTGCCGGTCCGCGCTGGACCGGCTCGAGTCCCGGGGCGGGGGCGACCTCGTCGCCGAGTACGCGGCGGACGTGCCGGTGCGGGTCCTGGCGGACCTGCTCGGGCTCAACCTGGCGGACGCCGGACGGCTGCGCGAGCTGACGGTGACGATCCGGGAGGGGTCGGCGGCGTCCTACCCCGCCTCGGTCGAGATGGAGAACCTGCTGGCCAACGTGGTCGCGGGGCGGCGGGCGGAACCGGGTGACGACCTCACCTCGGCGCTGCTGGCGCACCCGGCGTACGCGAACGACCTGGAGGTGATGGGTGCCGTCGGGCTGCTGTTCCGCACGGCGCACGACGCCGAGGTGTCGTGGAGCGCGAGCGCGATCGGGCGCCTGCTCACCGACCCCGGGTTCGCCGGGCGGCTGCACGGCGGACGGCTCGTCCTCGACGACGCGCTGGACGAGATCGCGCGGACGGACCCGCCGCTGCCGCACCTCCTGCCGCGGTACGCCCTGTCGGACAGCCGGCTGGGCGGCCAGCCCGTCGCCGCGGGCGACGCGGTCGTGCCGGCGGTGGCCGCCGCCAACCTGGACCGTGCGGTGCAGGCGGTCGACCCGTGGGAGCAGGTGGACGCGCGGTTCCACCTCACGTGGGGCGTGGGCGCGCACGGTTGCCCGGCCCACCGCCCGGCGCCGCTGATCACCCGGCTCGTCGTGGGGCACCTGGTCGCGGTCGTCGCGCACCTGGAGCTGACGGTGCCCGCGGACGCGGTGGTGCCGGTGCGGTCGGCGTGGGTGCGGCACCCGGCGTCGCTCCCGGTGCGGTGGACCTGACCCGCACCGGGAGCGTGCCCGTCACGCGCTGATGCGCTCCTTGAGGCGGGTCGCGACGTGGCGGTACGCCTGCGGGTCGATGGGCAGCAGCCACTGGCCGGCCCGCTTGCCCGACGACAGGTTGAGGTCGAGGTCGTCGAGCATCTCGTCGATCTGGTGCATGGAGAACGGGATGATGTTGGTGCCGCGGGCGTGCTTGCCCTCGGTGCGCTTCTCCATCCAGTCGAGGCGGTCGCGCACGTGCTCGCGCCGCACCTCGAGGGGCGGCAGGTCGACGGCGTCGGCGAGGTGCGCGGCGGTCCAGATCGAGCCGACCTCGGCCGACAGCGGGCTGAAGAACGACGAGTTGTACCCGGCGAACGTCAGGTGGGGGACGTCGTGGGGCAGGATCTGCCGGTAGAGCTCGAAGTTCCCGCGGTCGTCCAGGAGGCGGCCGGTGACGTCCGCGTCGAGGAACGGCACGCGCTGGTGGAAGCCGGTGCCGCACACGACGAGGTCGGCGCGGACGGTCGTGCCGTCGCTGAGCACGGCGACCGGCGCGCCGGCGTCGTCGGTGGTGAAGCGCTCGATCTCGCTGTCCCGGTGGACGACGATCGCGCCCGACTCGACCTGCGCGGAGAACCCGTCGGTCGCGAGCGACACGTTGGAGCGCGCGATGGTCTCGAAGTCGGTGTGCGGGACGAGGCCGAGCTCCTTGAGCTTGAGCTGGCGGGTGGCCACCGAGCCGACGCTGGACAGCATGGAGCGCCGCACGGCGTCGCCCGCGCCGTGGAGGAACTTCTCCATCCCGCCACCGACGGACTGGTAGCGGAACAGGGCCTCGCCCAGGCGGGTGAGCAGCAGGTACTTGTAGTTGACGGCGTTGCCGAGCTTCTTCGGCATCTTCCACAGCAGGTGCCGGGCGACGACGGAGGTGCCGGCGGCGACGGGCCCGATCTCCGCGGCGACGTCGCAGGCGGACTTGCCGTACCCGACGACGACGACGTGCCGGTCGCGGGCGTCCTCCACGGTGGCGAGCTGGCTGGCGGCGATGATCTTGCCGCCGGCGCGCAGGAGCTCGCCGAGCCCGTCGAACTGCGGGATCACGGGGTCGGAGAAGATGCCGTTGGCGACGACGACGTGGTCGAACCGCTCGGGCTCGGCGACGGCCTCGCCGCTGCGACGTGCGGTGACGAGCCAGCCGTCCTCGCCGTCGGTGAGCTCGGCCCGCACGACCTCCGTGGACAGGCGCAGCACGGACCCGAGGCCGTGGTCGGCGACGTACTGCTCGAGGTAGGCCTGGACCTGCTCGCCGCTGGGCCACTCCGGGTAGTGCTTCGGCATGGGGGCGTCGCTGAACGAGTACGAGCCCTTGTTGTTCTGCGTGTAGAGGCCGGTGTACCGGCGGGTCGCGCTCCAGACCCCGCCGACGTCCGGCGCCTTCTCGAACACGGTGACGTCGTGCCCGAACTCCTGCAACGTCCTGGCACTGGCGAGACCGGCGAACCCGGCTCCGACGACGGCGATCTTCATCTGCGTCCCTGCTCTCGATGGAGGTGGTGGCAAACGGAACGATCGTAGCGTTCCGGGCGTACCCGGCAACAGGGTCCGGGAGGATCTGTCCTGGTCACGGCCCTGCGGACGCCGGGCCGGGCCGGCGACGGCGTCCGCTGCGGTCCCTGTCGGGGGAGCACGGCAAGATGGTGCCGTGACCGACACCGAACCCGCCGCCGACGTCGTGGCCGACCCCGCCGCGCTCGACGAGGCCTCGGCGCAGCGGCGCTGGGCCGAGCTCGTCGCGCTGGTCGAGGAGGACCGCGCCGCCTACTACGAGCACGACGCGCCGAAGGTCTCCGACGCCGCGTACGACGGGCGCATCCGGGAGCTGGAGGAGCTGGAGGCCGCGCACCCGGGCCTGCGCACGCCGGACTCGCCGACCCAGCGGGTCGGCGGCCGCGCGGCGGAGGGTTTCGCGACGGTCGCGCACGTGGAGCGGATGCTGTCGCTGGACAACGTGTTCAGCACCGACGAGCTGCGGGCGTGGGACGCGCGCGTGGCCCGGGATCTCGACGTGCCGGGCGGGGACGTCGGCTACCTGTCCGAGGTGAAGATCGACGGTCTCGCGATCGCCCTGCTGTACGAGCAGGGCCGCCTGGTGCGTGCGGCGACCCGCGGCGACGGGCGCGAGGGCGAGGACATCACGCAGAACGCGCTCCTCATCGCCGACGTCCCGCAGGTCCTGGAGGGGACCGGCCACCCGGACGTGGTGGAGGTGCGCGGCGAGGTGTTCATCCCCGTCGCGGCGTTCGACCGGCTCAACGAGCTCCAGGTCGAGATGCGCGACCGGGCCGTCGAGGAGGCGCGGGCGCGGTCCACGTTCGTCGAGGAACGGGCGACCGAGGCGGCGCTGCGCCGGTTCCCGACGTTCGCGAACGCGCGCAACGCCGCGGCGGGCGGGCTGCGGCAGATGCTCGACAAGAAGTCCGGCCTGGACCGCGAGGCGGGCCTGGCGCGCGTGCGGTCCCTGCGCCTGTACGCGCACGGTGTCGGTGCGCTCCAGTGGACGGCGGGCGAGCACGAGGAGCTCGCGAACCAGTCGGACGCGTACGCCCTGTTCGAGTCGTGGAAGATCCCCGTGTCGCCGCACAACCGCGTCGTGCAGGGCATCGACGGGGTGCTCGACATGATCGAGCACTTCGGCGAGCACCGGCACGACATCGAGCACGAGCTCGACGGCATCGTGGTGAAGGTCGACGCGCTGGCCGACCAGCGTCGGCTCGGCACCACGAGCCGGGCGCCGCGCTGGGCCATCGCCTACAAGTACCCGCCCGAGGAGGTCACGACCCGTCTCCTCGGCATCCAGGTCGGCGTGGGCCGCACGGGCCGCGCCACGCCGTACGCCGTCATGGAGCCGGTCCTGGTCGCCGGCTCCACCGTCCGCCAGGCCACCCTGCACAACCAGGACGTCGTCAAGGTCAAGGGTGTGCGCATCGGCGACATGGTCGTGCTGCGCAAGGCCGGCGACGTCATCCCGGAGATCCTCGGGCCCGTCACGGCGCTCGCCGACGACGGCTATCCCCGCGAGGACTTCGTCATGCCCGCCGACTGTCCCGAGTGCGGCACGCCGCTGCGGCCCATGAAGGAGGCCGACGTCGACCTGCGCTGCCCCAACGCCGAGTCCTGCCCGGCCCAGGTGCGCGGCCGGGTCGAGCACATCGGGTCCCGCGGCGGGCTGGACGTCGAGGCGCTCGGCGAGGTCACCGCGGCCGCGCTCACGCAGCCGCTCGAGCCCGCCGAGCCGCCGCTGCCCACCGAGGCGCACCTGTTCGACCTCACCGTGGACCAGCTCGCCCCGATCAAGGTGGTGGTGCGCGACCCGGAGACCGGTCTGCCCCGCCCGAGCGACGGCAAGGGCGAGTCGACCGAGGTGACGATGTCCGACGGCTCCACCCTGACGGCGAAGGTCGCGCGCCCGTTCCAGAAGGTCGTCGCGAGGACGTACCCGCCGGGCTTCGAGGACGCCACCCCTGCCGAGCGCCGCGCCGCGGGCGTCCGCAAGGACTTCCCGGTGTACGGGCCGTCCAGCACCGCCGAGAAGCTCGTCGCGGAGCTCGACCGCGCCCGCACCAAGGACCTGTGGCGCCTGCTCGTCTCCCTCAACATCCGGCACGTCGGCCCGGTCGCGGCCCGGGCGCTCGCGGACTGGTTCGGCTCCCTGGACCGGATCCGCGCCGCGTCCCGCGAGGACCTCGCCGCCGTCGAGGGCGTGGGCCCCGTCATCGCGGACGAGCTGATCGCCTGGTTCGACGTCGCCTGGCACCGCGACATCGTCGAGGCGTGGACGCGCGCCGGGGTGCGGTTCGAGATCCCCGGTCACCCCGGCCCGGCCGCGATGGCCGAGCAGGCCGCCGCCGGACCCACGGGACCGCTGGCAGGACTGACGGTCGTCGTCACCGGGTCGTTGGAGGGCTACACCCGCGACGGTGCGAAGGAGGCCGTCCTCGCCGCGGGCGGGAAGGCCGCCGGGTCGGTGTCGAAGCGGACCGACTACGTGGTGGTGGGGGCCAACGCCGGGTCGAAGGCCGCCAAGGCGGAGGAGCTGGGGCTGCCGATCCTCGACGAGGCGGGCTTCACCACCCTGCTGCAGGGCGGCCCGGCGGCGCTGGAGGGCTGAGGGGCGGGCACGTCGCCGTCGTCCGGGAGGGCCGTGGGCCGGCACCGAACGCGTCCGTGCCGAGCTGCGCGAAGTGGCTCATCACCGGCAGGTCGAGCGTCCACCCCGTGACCGCCCAGCCCAGGTGGAGGTGGCCGAGGGCCCGGGCGAACGCCCGCACCCCCTGGGCCCGCGTGCCGGCGTGCTCGTAGGTGAGCCGCCACAGGACGTCCGGGTGCCCGGCCGCGGGGCGCAGGTCGAGACCCACGGGACGGCGGGCCAGCAGCCAGCGGGCGACCCCGCGGCAGGTCCCGCAGTCCGCCGCGACCCACAGGACCGCCGGTTCGCGCGGCGGGACGGGTCGCCACCGGGGCCGCCACGACGGCACCGCGGTGACGTACTCCTCCCAGCCGTCCCCGAACCGCCGGCGGAGCTGGGCGCCCTCGTGCCACGCGGCGAGCCCCGCGGAGTACCCGACGGCCACGACCGTCCCGATGACGAGCCGGGCGTCGCCGAAGGTCGCGGCGAGCACGGCGAACAGCAGCGCGACGGTGAGCTGCATGGGGTTGCGGACGTAGGCGTACGGACCGGTGTCGACGAGCCGCCGGGGCGGGTCGTAGGGGAGCGGGGTGCCGCCACCGGTGCGCGCCAGCTCACGCATCGCGGCGAGACCGGGCAGGCAGACGAGCAGGGCGACCTGGATCCCGACGGCGGTGACGGGCGCGGGCCAGCGGGGCGTCGTGCCCGCGGCCAGGACGGGGAGCGCGACGAGCAGCGCGCCGGCGCAGGCCGCCTGCGCCCAGGCGCGCAGGGCGAGGTGCCGACGGCCGAGGGTCCACCGGGCCAGCAGGACCGCCGGGAGCAGTGCCGCGCCGATGCCGACCGCCTCGCCGACGAGCCAGCGGTCGCCCAGGCGCACGACCGGGTCGGCGGCGGGCATGAGCAGCAGGTCGACCCAGACGAGGGCGGCGACGACCGGCACCGGGTGCGCGACGCGGAGCGCGAGCGCGGGGACGACGCCCCACAGCAGTGCCCACGACCACCACAGGTCGACGGGCAGGCCGCGCCAGACCGCGCCCTCGGCGTCGAAGGTCCACCAGCCGAGCCGCGTGGCCACGAGGTTCAGCGGTGCGAGCGCGGCGGCGCTCCACGCGGTGGCGAGGACGGCGGCGGCGAGGTCGCGCTCGGTGGGTCGGCGGTGGGCGACCAGCGCGACGAGCAGGAGCACGGGCAGTGCGAGGGCGGCTCCCCGCACGACCACGGGGTCGGTCACGGCCGCACCGGGTCGGTGAACGTGTCGAGGAGGTACCCGGACGCGAGCGTGGTGACGTGGTGCTGGACGGGGCCGAAGTACCACGACGGGTCGAAGGTCCGTCCGTACGCCAGGGACCACCGGGCGGTGGTCGTGGTCCCGTCGCCGTGCCAGGTCACCTCGGCGGTCCGCAGGTCCATCCAGCGGGCGAGCGTGGAGTCCTCGACGACGGTGAACACGACGCGACCGCCGTCCTGTCTGACGTCCGAGGCGGTGACGCGCAGCCGCATCGACCGGGGGGTGGGCTCGGCTCCCAGGCCCATGCTGTGCCGGGGCGCGAACTCGACCAGTCGTTCGTCGCCGACGGCGAGCCCGTCGCCCTCGGCGCCCACGGGGACGGGGAACGGGACGGCGCGCAGCAGGGCGGCGCGCGGCGGCTCGTAGCGGGGCGGTGCAGCGAGGGCGGCGGCGAGCTCGGTGGGGGTGGCGTCGACGACGGTGGTGGCCGTGGCGACGTCGTCGCGCGGCACGGGCGAGGCGTCACCGACGCCCTCGAGGACGAGGAGCAGCACCAACGGGGCGAGGACGAGGTTCCGGCGTCGCCGCGACTGGTGCACGGCGAGGCCCACGACGGCGGCGACGCCGTAGAAGAGCGGTGCGGCGACGACCAGGCACACGACGCCCTCGTCGAGGAGGGGGCCGGCGAGCGCCAGCCCGACGGTGGTGGTGGCGAGAGCGATGCCGACGGGGTGCCGGGGTCGTGCGGTGAGGACGACGCTGACCGCGATGAGCGCCGGGATGCCGACGTAGAACAGCGAGGTCTGCTCGAGGCCGGTCGCCGAGAGCGCCTCGGCGGCGAGCATCGCGGCGAACAGGGCGAGGACGACGCCGGCGAGGAGGCGCCGTGCGCGGCGCTGGGCGGGGCCCTCGGGCGCTCGGGGTGCGGGGTCGCCGTCCTCCCAGGGGTCGACGGGGTCCTGGCCGGGGCCGTCTGCGGGGGTGGGGTCGCCCGTGCTGTGCGTCATCGCGTTCCTCGGTGGACGGTTCGCCCGCGGAGGCGAACGTTGATCGTTCGGTTTAATCGAGTGATTAAAGCATATGCTGAACACACCCGGCGACGAGGGGAGACGAGGACGCATGGCGACCAGCAGGTCGAGCGAGGAGACGCGGCGACGCCTCCTGGACGCGGCCGACCAGGTGCTGCGCGAGCACGGGTACGCGGGCGCGTCGGCGCGCACCGTCGCCGCGGCGGCCGAGGTCAACTCGGCGCTGGTCTTCTACCACTTCGGCGGGGTGGACCAGCTCCTGCTCGCCGCCCTGGACCGGTCGTCCGCGGACCGCATGGAGCGGCACCGGGCGACCGCCGCGGACGCCCGGACGGTCGAGGACCTCGTGGAGGCGGGTGTGCGGATCTACCGCGACGACCTCGCCCAGGGGCACCTCGCCGTGTTCAGCGAGCTGGTCGCCGCGGCCGTGACCAAGCCCGCGCTGCGCGCCGAGGTCGCGCGGCGGGCCGAGCCGTGGCGGGAGTTCGTCGAGGAGGCGTGGGACCGCGTCACGGCAGGGTCACCGCTCGGCCGGCTGCTGCCCGCCCCCGAGGTCGCGAACGCGGCGCTCACCTTCTACCTCGGCGTCAACCTGTTCTCGGTGCTCGACACCGACGGGTCGCGCACCGACGACGTGTTCGAGCTCGCGCGCCGGCTCGCACCGCGGGCCGGTCTGCTCACGATGCGGCTGCCGGGCATGCGTCGGCGCTGAGGTCGGCTGCCCGTCAGCGCGGGTCGCGCGCCGCCCAGACCATGCCGCGCGCGACGATCTCGTGGACGGTCGGGTCCCGGAGGTCGTCGACCGCGTGCCCGAGCGTGCAGGCGAAAATCTTCCCGGCGCCCCACCGTCGGGTCCACACGACGGGCACGGTGACGGGGGAGTGCCAGGGGGTGTCGTCGGCCGGGGTGTGGGTGGTGGTGGCGAGCACGTCGATCGCGGGGTCGGTCTGCACCCAGTACTGCTCGGTGGTGAGGGTGGTGCGGCGGGGCAGGCCGGCGACGACCGGGTGGTCGACCCGCTCGGGGACGAGCGCGACCTCGTGCTCGACCATGTCGCCCGGGTGGGCGACGAACTGCCCGCCGACGAGGTGCTGGTAGTCGGTGGCGTTGCGGAACGAGTCGAGCAGGCCGCCGTGCCAGCCGGCGAGGCCGGTGCCGGCCTCGACGGCGACGCGCAGGCCGTGCATCTCCTCGACGAGGATGTCGCCCATGGTCCAGCACTGCACGACGAGGTCGGTGGCGCCCATGACGTCCTCGTCGGCGTACACCTCGAGGGTGTTCTCGACGGTGACGTCGAACCCGGCGTCGCGCAGCACGGGCAGCATGGCGTCCGTCGTCCCGACGGGGTCGTGCCCTTCCCAGCCTCCGCGGACGACGAGGGCGGTGCGTGCGGTCACGAGTCCTCCTGCGAGCTGACGAGCGCGTCGACGGTGGGCGGGGCGAGGTACTGCTCGGTGACGAGGGTGGCGGCGCCGATGACGCCGGCCTGGGACCCGGCGCCGGACGGCACGATGCGCAGGTGCTGGGTCGCCAGGGGCAGGGACCGCTGGTAGACGATCTCGCGGATGCCGGCCATGAGGTGCTCGCCGGCGCCGGCGAGGATGCCGCCGACGACGATGCGGGCGGGGTTGAGCAGGCTGACGGACGCGGCGAGGACGGTGCCGATGTCGCGCCCGGCCTGGCGGACCGCCTGGCCGGCGGCGACGTCGCCGCTGCGGACGAGGTCGACGATGTCGGGGGCGGCGGCGATCGTGGCGCCGCCGTCGCGGAGCTTCTGGGCGATGGCGAGCCCGCCGGCGACGGCCTCGAGGCAGCCGGTGTTGCCGCACCGGCAGGGGATGTCCTCCGCGCCGGGGACGGTGACGTGCCCGAGGTCGCCCGCGGCACCCTGGGCGCCGCGGCGCAGGTGGCCGTCCATGATGACACCGGCGCCGATGCCGGTGGCGACCTTGACGAACAGCAGGTCGTCGACCTCGGGGCAGACGGTGGCGTGCTCGCCGAGGGACATGACGTTGACGTCGTTGTCGACGAGCACGGGGGCGCCGAGGCGGGCGTGCAGGACGGCGGGGACGTCGGTGCCGTCCCAGCCGGGCATGATCGGCGGGTTCACGGGCCGGCCGGTGGTGTGGTCGACGGGTCCGGGCAGGCCGATGCCGATGCCGGCGAGCTCGGTGACGTCGCGGCCGGCCTGGGCGACGAGCTTGTGCGCGGTGTCGGCGACCCAGCCGAGCACGTGGTCGGGGCCATCGGAGATGGCGAGGGGTTCGTCGAGGACGGTCAGGGGGGTGCCGGCGAGGTCGGTGACGGCGATCCGGGCGTGGGTGGCGCCGAGGTCGACGCCGAGCACGATGCGCGCGGAGGGGTCGAACGCGAAGGTGGAGGGTGGGCGGCCGCCGGTGGAGGAGGCCTCGCCGGCGGGGACGAGGAGCCCGATGCCGCAGAGCGCGTCGATGCGGGCGGCCACGGTGGACCGGGACTGGCCGGTCTCGGCGACGAGCGACGCGCGGGTGCGGGGCTCACCGTCCCGGAACAGCTGGAACATCTCGCCGGCGCCCGTGGGGCGCGGGGGGAACTTGGCCAGCCCTTCCATGAGCACAGTGAACCACGTCTCCTTCGTCCGCACTTTGAGTGTCTAAACGTACATCACGGCGATGTAACGATCCCAAAGTACCGAAACTTATGATTGACGCTGAGCAGAAGTCTGCCTAGAGTCGTCGCATGGTCAGTGAAGACCCCGCAGCACCGCTGCTGCAGATGCAGAGCATCGTCAAGCACTTCCCGGGCGCCAAGGCGCTCGACGGCGTCGACCTCGACGTCCTGCCCGGTGAGGTGCACTGCCTCCTCGGGCAGAACGGCGCAGGCAAGTCGACGCTCATCAAGGTGCTCGCCGGTGCCCACCAGCCCACCGCGGGCACGATCCTCATCGACGGCGAACCCGTCGAGCTCCCGCACCCCGTCGCAGCGATCCAGCACGGCGTCGCGACGATGTACCAGGAGCTCGACGTCGTCGACGGACTCAGCGTCGCGGAGAACATCTACCTCGGGCACGAGCTCGACCGGGTCGGGTTCACGCAGCGCCGCGAGGCGTCGCGCCACACCCGCGCGCTCATGCAGCGCCTCGGGCACCCCGAGATCTCCCCCCACCGCGAGGTCGGCACCCTCTCGGCGGCCGGCAAGCAGATCGTCTCGATGGCGCGGGCCCTGTCCCACGACGCGCGCGTCATCGTCATGGACGAGCCGTCCGCCGTCCTCGACTCCGGCGAGGTCGACAACCTGTTCCGGGTCGTCGAGGAGCTCACCGCGCAGGGCATCGCCATCATCTACATCTCGCACCGCCTCGAGGAGATCCGGCGCATCGGCGACCGCATCACCGTCCTCAAGGACGGGCGGACGGTGGGGCGCAACCTCGCGGTGGCGGACACCCCGACCGCCGACCTCATCCGGCTCATGACCGGCCGGGACGTCGAGTTCGCGTTCCCGGCCCGTCCGGGCGTGCCCGCCGACGCCCCGGTGCGGCTCGAGGTGGAGTCGCTGAGCCTGGCCGGCACGTTCGACGACGTCTCCCTCAGCGTCCGGGCCGGCGAGATCGTCGGGCTCGCCGGCCTGGTCGGCTCCGGCCGCTCGGAGATCCTCGAGACGATCTACGGTGCGCGCCACGCGACCGGTGGCAGCGTGCGGCTCGACGGCCGACGCCTGCGGGCCGGGTCCGTGGCGGCCGCGGTCGACGCCGGGGTGGGCCTCGCCCCCGAGGAGCGCAAGAGCCAGGGGCTCGTGCTCGACGAGCCCGTCTACCGCAACATCACCCTGTCCACGTTCGCGCGGACGGCCCGTGGCGGCTGGCTGGACGAGCGCGCCGAGAAGGAGGCCGCCCGCGAGCAGGCCGTCGCGCTCGACCTGCGCCCGCCGGACGTCGACCGGGCGATCCGGACGCTGTCGGGCGGCAACCAGCAGAAGGCCATGCTCGCCCGCTGGCTCGTGCACGGCTGCGAGGTGCTGCTCCTCGACGAGCCCACCCGTGGCGTCGACGTCGGGGCCCGGTCGGAGATCTACGAGCTGGTGCGCCGGCTCGCCGACGCGGGCACCGCCGTCATCGTGGTCTCCAGCGAGATCCCTGAAGTCCTGGGCCTGGCCGACCGAGTCCTCGTCATCTCCGAGGGACAGGTCGTGCACACCGGACCAGCCGAGTCGATCGACGAGCACCAGGTGCTCGACATGGTCATGGAAGGAAGTGCCGCGTGAGCGAGCAGCAGACGTCGTCGAACCCGGCGGCGGACACATCGAAGTCGGCGGCCGGTCGCCGCCGCGGGTTCAGCAGCCTGTCCGGCGGCACGGTCCGCAACGTGGGCCTGGTCGTCGCGCTCCTCCTGCTGTGCCTCGTCGGGTTCCTCACGGGTGGTGAACGCTTCGCCAGCCTGACGAACCTCACGATCATCCTGAGCCTCGCCTCGGTGACCGGCGTGATGGCCATCGGCATGACCTTCGTCATCACCACCGGCGGCATCGACCTGTCGGTCGGCTCCGTCCTCGGGCTGACGACCGTCTGGGCCTCGACGCTGGCCACCCAGAACATGGCCGACCAGTACGGCTGGATCGTCATGGTCGGCTGCGCGCTCGCCGTCGGGCTCGCCGCCGGGCTCATCAACGGGGTGATCATCGCGTACGGCAACGTGGTGGCGTTCATCGCCACCCTCGCGATGCTCGTCGCGGCCCGCGGCCTGGCCGAGCTCATCGCGAACCGGCGGACGCAGATCGTCGACCAGCCGTCGTTCGAGGACACGTTCCAGGGCGACCTGCTGGGCGTGCCGAAGATCGTGTGGATCTTCGCGCTCGTCGTGGTCGCGGGCTGGTTCCTGCTCAACCGCACGACGTTCGGCCGCCGCACGGTCGCCGTCGGCGGCAACCCGGAGGCGGCCCGCCTGGCCGGCATCAAGGTCAAGCGCCACCTCATGTACGTCTACGGGCTCTCCGGCCTCACGGCGGGCGTCGCCGGGGTGATGCTGCTCGCCCGCACCGGCGCGGGCTCCTCCACCAACGGCCTGCTCCTCGAGCTCGACGTGATCGCCGCGGTCGTCGTCGGCGGCACGCTGCTCGCCGGTGGACGCGGCTCGATCGTGGGCACCGTCATCGGCGTCCTGATCTTCGCGACGCTCACCAACGTCTTCATCATCAACAACATCGACAGCTCGGTGCAGCAGATCGCCAGGGGCGCGATCATCGTCGGCGCCGTGCTCCTCCAGCAGCGCATCTCCAGGCCGTCGCGATCGAGCTGACGCCCCCACCCCAGCACCCCGACCCCGCACCACCACCGACCCTGCACGACCGGACCGAATCGAGGAAGATCCCATGTCCGCACGTACGCACCGCCGCCACCGCATGATCGCCGTCCCCGCCGCGCTCGCCGCCTCGGCCCTGCTCCTGACCGCCTGCGTCAGCAACGAGCCCGCCGAGGAGGAGTCCGAGGGCGACTCCATGAGCGAGGAGAGCGTCGCCTCGTCCGACAACGACGCCCCGGGCGACCCGGTCGTCATCGGGTTCTCGGCTCCCGCCGCCGACCACGGCTGGATGGGTGCCATCACCTCGGCCGCCGAGGCCGAGGCCGAGAACTACGACGACGTCGAGCTCCGGGTCGCCGAGGGCACCAACGACGTCAACGTCCAGATCAGCCAGATCGAGGGCTTCATCGCCGACGGCGTGGACGCCATCGTGCTCCTGCCCTTCGACGGCGCCGCGCTCACCGACGTCGCGATCGAGGCCATGGAGGCCGGCATCCCGGTCATCAACGTCGACCGCGAGTTCTCCGACCCGTTCGCCGCCCGCACGACCGTGCTCGGCGACAACTACGGCATGGGCGTCTCGGCCGGCCAGTACATCTGCGGGGAGCTCGGCGACCAGCCGGACGCGGTCGTCGCGGAGATCCAGGGCATCGCTTCCCTCCCGCTCACCCAGGACCGCAGCCAGGGCTTCGCGGACGCGCTCGCCGACTGCGGGCTCGACGTGGACAACCAGGTGTCGGCCGAGTTCACCGTCCAGAGCGGTGAGTCGGTGACGGCGAACCTGCTGCAGGCCGCCCCCCAGATCGACGCCATCTGGAACCACGACGACGACCAGGGCGTCGGCGTCCTCCAGGCGATCGAGAACGCCGGCCGTGACGAGTTCTTCCTCGTGGGCGGCGCGGGCTCCGCGAACATGATGCGGGAGATCGAGAGCGGCGACTCCGTCGTCCAGGCCACCGTCATCTACCCGGCGACCCAGGCCGCCGACGGCATCAAGCTCGCCCGCCTGGTCGCGCACGAGAAGAGCATGAGCGACCTCGAGTCGTCGAACGTGCCCCGCACCGTCCAGCTGTTCGCCCCCGTGGTGACGGCCGACAACGTCGCGGACTACCTGCCCAACGCGTTCGAGTCCTGACCGACCGACCCCTCGACCACGGCGGCGGGGCCCCGACCCCGCCGCCGTGGTCGAGGCCGCCCGGGCGCGGTCGTGACCGTGCCCCCCGAAGGAAGGACCAGACACATGGGTGACGCACCGGCACGCCTCGGCGTCGGGATGGTCGGCTACTCGTTCATGGGGGCCGCGCACTCCCAGGCCTGGCGCACTGCCCCGCGATTCTTCGACCTGCCCCTGCAGGTCCGCATGCAGGTCGTCGCGGGACGGTCGCAGGCGGCCGTGCGGGCGGCCGCCGACAAGCTCGGCTGGGACGACGCGACGACGGACTGGCGGTCGCTGCTGACGCGGGACGACGTCGACCTGGTCGACGTGTGCACCCCGGGCAGCACGCACGCCGAGATCGCGATCGCGGCCCTGGAGGCGGGCAAGCACGTCCTGTGCGAGAAGCCGCTCGCGAACACGGTCGCGGAGGCCGAGGAGATGGCCGCGGCCGCCGCCCGGGCCGCGGAGCACGGCGTGCTCGCCATGGTGGGGTTCACCTACCGCCGGGTGCCCGCCATCCAGCTCGCCCGACGTCTCGTCGCCGACGGCCGTATCGGCGAGGTGCGCCACGTGCGCGCGCAGTACCTGCAGGACTGGCTGACGGACCCGGCCTCCCCGCTGTCCTGGCGCCTCGACAAGAACCTCGCCGGTTCCGGCGCGCTGGGCGACATCGGCGCGCACGTGGTCGACCTCGCGCAGTTCGTCACGGGGGAGTCCCTCGTGGGCGTCAGCGGCATCATGGAGACCTTCGTGCGGGAACGCCCGGTGGCGGAGTCGTCGTCGGGCCTGTCCGCGCAGGCGGGATCCGGCACCGGCCCCGTCACCGTGGACGACGCCGCGCTGTTCCTCGGCCGGCTGTCCGGCGGCGGTCTCGCGAGCTTCGAGGCGACCCGGTTCGCCACCGGACGCAAGAACGCCATCCGCCTCGAGATCAACGGGTCGAAGGGCTCCGTCGCCTTCGACTTCGAGGACATGAACGTCCTGCACTTCTACGACGACACCGAGGAGTCCGCCACGGCGGGCTTCCGCCGGATCGTCGTCACCGAGCCCGACCACCCCTACACGGGGGCGTGGTGGCCGCCCGGCCACGGGCTCGGCTACGAGCACGGGTTCACCCACCAGGTGGTGGACCTCGTGGAGGACCTGGCCGCCGGGCGTCAGCCCACGCCGTCGTTCGCCGACGGCCTGGCGGTGCAGCGGGTGCTCGACGCCGTCGAGCGCAGCTCCGAGCAGGGCAGCGGCTGGGTGGCGCTCGTCTGACGGGCGCCGCGGCCCGACGGCGACGACGCCGTCGGGTCTGCCGCGAGGAAGGAGGAGGGTGCGGGCGCCGTGGCGTGCCCGCAGGAGGGGGTGGCACGGGCCACCGACCGGGTGACGGGACGTCAGGGCCGACGGACCGGGAGCCGCGGAGCGCAGCAACAGCATCGTTCGACGACGAAGGAGCTCTTGTGAGGAACCCGCACCGGAGACCGTCACGCGCAGGGGGGCGGTCGATCGCCGCCGCCACGGCGCTCGCGGTCTCCGTCCCGATGACCCTGGCCACGGCGGCCGCCGCTCAGGCGGCCGTCCCGGCCGACGTCCCCGCCGCGCGTGTCGCGGCGGCCCCGGCCCAGTCCGACCCCTTCGACGTCCTGGTGTTCTCCAGGACCGCCGGCTTCCGCCACGGCTCGATCCCGGCGGGAGTCGCCGCGATCGAGCAGCTCGGGCAGGAGCACGGCTTCACCGTGGACGCCACGGAGGACCCCGGCGCCTTCACCGACGAGAACCTCGCGAACTACGACGTGGTGGCGTGGCTGTCCACCACGGGCGACGTGCTCGACGCCGCGCAGCAGGGGGCGTTCGAGCGCTACATCCAGGGCGGTGGCGGCTACGCCGGCATCCACGCCGCGTCCGACACCGAGTACGACTGGCCGTGGTACGGCGAGCTCGTGGGCGCGTACTTCAGCGCGCACCCGCAGAACCAGACCGCGACGGTCAAGGTCGAGGACCACGTCCACGCGTCGACCGAGCACCTGCCGGCGCGGTGGGAGCGTTTCGACGAGTGGTACAACTTCCGCTCGAACCCGCGCGACCAGGTGCACGTCCTGGCGTCGCTGGACGAGACCACGTACGACGCGGGCACCGGCGCGATGGGCGCCGAGCACCCGACGGCGTGGTGCCAGGCGTACGACGGCGGCCGGTCCTGGTACACCGGCGGCGGGCACACGAACGAGTCCTTCGCCGAGCCGGAGTTCCTCGAGCACCTGCTGGGCGGTCTGCAGACCGCGGCGGGCGTCGTCGACTCCGACTGCTCGGCCACGCAGAGCGACAGCTACGAGATGGTGCCGCTCGACGAGGACACCGCGAACCCGATGATGCTGGACGTCGCGCCGGACGGCACCGTGTTCTACGTGGAGCGTGACGGCCGCGTGCGGGTCATCGACCCGGACACGAGCACGACGAGCACCGCGATGACGCTGTCGGTCACGCAGTCCAACGAGGACGGCCTCACCGGCGTGGTCCTCGACCCGGACTTCGCGGACAACGGCTGGGTCTACCTGTACTGGTCGCCGCAGGACGTCGGCACCGACGGCCCGCACAACCGGGTCTCGCGGTTCGACTACGACGCCGCCACGGGCAGCATCGACCCGGCGTCGGAGGAGAAGGTGCTGGTCGTGCCGACGCAGCGGCAGACCTGCTGCCACGCCGGCGGTGACATGCAGTTCGACGAGGCCGGCAACCTGTACCTCGCCACGGGTGACAACACCAACCCGTTCGAGTCGGCGGGCTTCACCCCGATCGACGAGCGGGCGGGTCGGCAGAACTACGACGCGCAGCGCACCTCGGCGAACTCGAACGACCTGCGGGGCAAGGTCCTGCGGATCACGCCGCAGGACGACGGCACGTACACGGTCCCGGACGGCAACATGTTCGCGCCGGGCACGCCGGACACCCTGCCGGAGATCTACGCGATGGGCTTCCGCAACCCGTTCCGCATCGGGCTCGACCCCGAGTCGGGCAACGTGCTGGTCGCGGACTACGGTCCGGACTCCGGCTCGGCCGACCCGGCGCGCGGTCCGCGCGGCGCGGTGGAGTGGAACGTCGTGTCCGAGCCCGGCTTCTACGGCTGGCCGTACTGCACGGGCTCCAACAACGACTACGTCGACTACAACTTCGCGACCGGCCAGTCCGGGGCGTCGTTCGACTGCGCGGCGGGCGTCGTGAACGACTCGCCGAACAACACCGGCATCGACCAGCTGCCCCCCGCCATCGGCGCGGAGGTCTGGTACACCGGCGGCGGCAACGCCGACTTCCCGGAGATCGGGGGCGGCGGCGCGCCGATGGGCGGGCCCGTCTACCAGTACGACGCCGACCTCGACTCGGACGTCAAGTGGCCCGAGTACTGGGACGGCAAGGCGCTGTTCGGCGAGTGGAACCAGGGTCGGATGTACTCGTTCCAGCTCGCGGGCGACCAGCGTGACGACCTCGTCGACATCAACCGGATCCTGCCGCAGATCTTCGACCCGTCGGCCGGCTTCGACCGCCCGATGGACTTCGACTTCGGTCCGGACGGCGCGCTGTACGTCGTCGACTGGGGCGCCGGGTTCGGCGGCAACAACGACACCTCGGGCGTCTACAAGGTCAACTACGTCCAGGGCAACCCCGCCCCGATCGCCCGCGCGAGCGCGGACACCACGAGCGGAGCCGCGCCGCTGACGGTGCAGTTCTCCTCGGAGGGCACCCGGCACCCGGGCGGCGACGCGATCTCGCTGCAGTGGACGTTCGGCGACGGCTCGGAGCCCAGCACCGAGGCGAACCCGGTCCACACGTACACGGAGAACGGGCGCTACACCGCCCAGCTCACCGCGACCGACGAGGCCGGCCAGACGGGCGTCGCGAACGTGACGGTCGTCGTCGGGAACGTGGCACCCACGGTGTCGCTGACGTTCCCGGAGAACGGCGGGTTCTTCGAGTGGGGCGACCAGGTGCGGTACGAGATCGCCGTGGACGACCCGGACGGCGAGGTGTCCTGCGAGGACGTCACGCTGTTCACGTCGCTCGGTCACGACTCGCACGCGCACCCCATGGAGGAGCTCACGGGCTGCGAGGGCACGCTCCAGACGGCCCGCGACGAGGGCCACGGCATCGAGTCGAACATCTTCTGGGTGATCGAGGCGATGTACTCCGACGACGGCGGCGAGGTCGGCGTCCCGCTGACGGGCAACGACCTGCAGGTGCTGCAGCCGAAGCTCGTCCAGGCGGAGTTCTACACCTCGACGGGGCGCGTCGAGTCGCTGAGCGACGGCTCCGGCGACCCCGGCGTGCAGACCGAGACCACGGGCGACTCCGCGGGTGGCGGCCTGAACATCGGGTACATCGAGCCCGGTGACTGGTGGGCCCACTCGCCCGTGTCGCTCGCGAACGTCGACTCCATCACCCTGCGGGCGGCATCGCCGAGCGGCGGCGGTCCGATCTCGCTGCGGTGGGACGACCCCGAGGGTCCGGAGATCGGCAGCGTCACCGTCCCCGCGACGGGAGACTGGCAGGTCTACACGGACGTCACGGCCGAGCTGCACGACGTCCCGTCGGGCAGCGGCACCCTGTACCTGGTGCAGACCGCCGGCCAGTCGAACGTCAACTGGATGGTCGTCAACGGTCGAGGTGTGACCGACAACGTCCGTCCGACGATCGAGACGTTCGAGGTCACCCCGACCTCGGGCACCGCACCGCTCACGGTGACGGCGTCGGTCGAGGCGAGCGACCCCGAGGGCGAGGACGTCACGTTCGCCTGGGACGCGGGCCTCGGTGACGGCTTCGCCGACGGTGGCGACTCCTTCGAGTTCACCTACGACGAGCCGGGCACCTACCGGCTCCAGGTGCGCGCGACGGACGAGCGTGGTGCGTACACGGTGCAGTACACGACCGTGACCGTGAACGAGACCGAGACGGAGCCGGTGCTGTGCCTGACCGGTCGCTCGGACGACTTCCTCGGCACGGACCTCGACGAGGACCGCTGGACGGTGCTGAACCGCGACCAGAACCTCGCCGTGCGCGACGGGTCGCTCGTCGTCCCGACGACGACGTCCGACTTCTACGGCACCGACAACACGACGGTCCCGAACCTGGTGCTCCAGGACCTTCCCGACGGACCGTTCACGGCCACGGCCAAGCTGACGCTGCCGGCACGCCAGCAGTACCAGCAGGCCGGTCTGCTGATCTGGGAGGACCAGGACAACTACGCGAAGATGGTCGTCCAGGGCCGGTCGCAGGCCGCCGACCCGGCGACCCGCATCTTCCAGTTCATCCGTGAGGTGAACGCCGCGCCCAACGAGGTCGGGGAGTCCAACTCCGCCAACCTGGGCGCCACGTTCCCCGACACGGTGTACGTGCGGTTCGTCAGCGACGGCCAGGACCTGCGGGCGGCGTACTCGGCCGACGGCGTCGACTTCACGACGATGCCGCAGACCAAGTCCATCGCCGACCTGGAGGACCCGAAGATCGGTCTCGTGTCGCTCAAGGGCAACAACACGTCGTCCCCGGTGATCGACGCCGAGTTCGACTGGTTCCACATCACCCCCGACGACACCGCGTCGACGCCCGGGCCGGACGACGAGTTCGACGGCACCGACCTCGACCGTTGCCGCTGGGACGTCGTCCGCGAGGACCCGTCCTCCTACCGGGTGACCGGGGGCGCGCTCGAGATCGACACGACGCCCACCGACATCTACACGGGGAGCAACACCGGCACGCCGAACATCGTCGTGCAGGACCTCGAGGACGGTGACTGGACCGTCGAGACCCTGGTGGACGGGTCGGACTTCGACCAGCAGTACCAGCAGGGCGGGATCATCGTCTACGGCGGTGACGACGACTACGTGAAGCTCGACTACATCACCGACAACACGGCCGGCTCGGCCGTGGTGCGGCGGATCGAGCTGCGCAGCGAGGTCGCCTCCGTCGTCCAGGACCCGCAGCCCAACGCGAACGACCTCACGGCCGACGTGTGGCACCTGCGGCTCACCAAGGAGGGGTCGACCTTCACCGGTGCGTACAGCGCCGACGGTGAGGACTGGACGACGTTCGCCCAGTCCGTGACCCACGCCGGCCTGGAGGACGCCCCCGTGGGGCTCTACGCCCTGGGCGCCTCCCAGCAGTCGGTGGCGACCGCCCGGTTCGAGCACTTCCGGGTGCTCGGCGCGGCGGACCCGCTCACCGTGGCCGGCACCCTCGACCCGGCGGAGCCCGACGGCCCCGACGGGCAGTGGCTCGGACCGGTGACGGTCACCGTCGACACCACGGGCGGCCCCGACGGCGTCCAGGTGTACCGCGAGGTGAACGTCGACGGCGAGGGCTGGGTCGAGTACACGGCACCCGTCGTGGTCTCGGGTCCCGGAGCGCACACCGTGGCGGTCCGGGCGTCGGCCGACGGCGAGACCGTCACCGGCGACACGCTCGAGTTCACCATCGCCGCGCCGGAGGTCGTCGAGGCGACGCCGGCGGTCGAGCTGACCCAGCCGACCTGCACCCTGGGCGACGACGGCCAGCCCGTCGTCGGCACCGGCGCCGTCCGCGGCGTCGCCACCGAGGGTGTGCAGCGGTACGTCGTGTGGGCCGCCGACGACCTCGGCACCTACATCGGTGACGGCTCCGACCTGCCGCCGGGCGACTACGTCGTGCGGGCCTGGCCGGCCGAGGGCTACGAGCTGGTGCCGGCCGAGGGGTGGACCCGGATCTTCCAGGGCCGTCTCCAGACGACGGTGACGCTCGAGGACCCGGACTGCCCGACCGTCCCGGCGGTGGACGTCGTCCAGGCGACGTGCACCTGGGACGCCTCGGACGACCAGGTCGTCACCGGCGGCTCGATCGAGCCGATGACGAACCCGGGCATCCGGTCGTACGTCGTGCGGGAGTGGGTCGACGGCGCAGCCGGCGACGTCCCCGCCGACCTCGGTGACCTGGAGCCCGGCACCTACCGGGTGGCCGCCCGTCCCGCCGAGGGGTACTTCCTCGTCGAGGACGGCGACTGGAAGGTCCGCGACAACGGGCTCGCCGTGCTCTTCGTGACCATCGAGGAGCCGGAGTGCCCCGACCCGACCACGCCCGCCGTGGTCGTCGAGGCCGCCACCTGCGACGCCGGTGGCTCCCTCTCCCCGGTGGTGGTCCCCGGCGTGAAGAGCTACGTCGTGCACCGCTGGGTGGACGGCAAGGCGCAGGCCAAGCCTGCCGACCTCGCCGACCTCGCACCGGGGGAGTACCGGGTCATCGCGTCCCCGGCCCCCCGCACCACCCTCACGCCGACCGGTGACTGGACGCTGAGCCCCTCGGGCAAGGCGACCGTCGTCGTGACCGTCGAGGAGGTGTGCGACTGACACCCCGGGCGGGCGCCGCCTCGTGACGGCGCCCGCCCCGCAGACCGCCGTCGGCGGCCACCGCGCACACCCACCCCGCCGGCGGGACCGGCCCTGGGTCGCCGCGGGGGCACGGAGGTCGACGACGGTGCGGCCGGTCCGCCGGCCGCCCCCGGCGTGGGACGGATGCGCTCCGCTCCTGCGCCGGGGGACCCCCGGGCCTTCCGGCCCGCACAGACCTGAGAGGAGCAGCATGATGAGCTGGACCGTACGAGCCGCGGCGACGCTGGTCGCCGGCCTGGCGCTCGCGGGCCTGACCGTCGGCCCGGCCGACGCGCACGGCGGCGACCTCGACGTCGAGATCGGCACGGACGGGGCCGGTGGCATCTCGGCCGCGGTCGTCTGGAAGGCCGACGGCCACCCGGTGGAGGAGTCGGCCGTGGTGGTCGTCCGGGCGACGTCCGACGACGGCGCGACGGTCGGCCCGGTGACCCTCACCTCCGCCTCGGAGGGTGTCGGCTGGTACCGGTCCGAGCCCGACCTCCTCGCCGAGGGCCACTGGACGGTGACCGCCCGGGTCACGGAGCCCGAGAAGGCGAAGGTCGTGACCGAGATCGACGTGGCCGCGCCGCCGGCACCTCCCGAGCCCGCCGACGACCCGACGACGAGCCCCGCCACCGAGGACGCCGCCGCCGCCGACGGCTCCGCGGCCGACGCCGCCGCCGCGACGCAGGTGGACGCGGCCGCAGGGCCCGGTGCCTGGCCCTGGGTGGTGGCGGCCCTCGTCGCCGTCGCCGCCGTGACCGGCGTGCTCCTGGCCCGCCGACGACGCAGCTGACCGAGACCCGAGGAACCCGGGCCGGCGCGGCCGGTCCGGAACGCACGAGAGGAACGACGATGACCCGACCGATCACCCTGTTCACCGGCCAGTGGGCCGACCTGCCGCTCGAGGAGGTCGCCCGCCTCGCGTCCGAGTGGGGGTACGACGGGCTGGAGCTCGCCTGCTGGGGCGACCACCTGGACCCGTGGCGCTGGGACGACGACGACTACGTCGCCTCCCGTCTCGACCTGCTGGAGCGGCACGGGCTCAAGGTCTGGGCGATCTCCAACCACCTCAAGGGCCAGGCCGTCTGCGACGACCCGATCGACGCGCGCCACCGCGACATCCTGCCGGACGTCGTGTGGGGCGACGGCGATCCCGAGGGCGTGCGCCAGCGTGCCGCGGAGGAGATGAAGAACACCGCGCGGCTCGCCGCGAAGCTCGGGGTGGACACCGTCATCGGCTTCACCGGGTCGTCCATCTGGAAGTACGTCGCCATGTTCCCGCCGGCGACCGAGGCGATGGTCGATGCCGGCTACCAGGACTTCGCCGACCGCTGGAACCCGATCCTCGACGTCTTCGACGAGGTCGGGGTCCGGTTCGCGCACGAGGTCCACCCCAGCGAGATCGCCTACGACTACTGGACGACGGTCCGCACCCTGGAGGCCATCGGCCACCGCGAGGCGTTCGGCCTCAACTGGGACCCGTCGCACATGGTCTGGCAGGACCTCGACCCGGTGAGCTTCCTGTGGGACTTCCGCGACCGGATCTACCACGTCGACTGCAAGGACACGAAGAAGCGCATGACCAACGGCCGCAACGGCCGGTTGTCGTCGCACCTGCCCTGGGCCGACCCGCGTCGCGGCTGGGACTTCATCTCCACGGGCCACGGCGACGTCCCCTGGGAGGACTCGTTCCGGATGCTCAACACCATCGGTTACACCGGCCCCATCTCGGTCGAGTGGGAGGACGCCGGCATGGACCGCCTCGTCGGCGCGCCGGAGGCGCTGGAGTTCGTGCGCCGCCTCGCGTTCGACGCCCCGGACGCCTCGTTCGACGCGGCGTTCTCGACCCGCTGAGGTCCTTCAGGCGGTGTGCAGCATGACCACGTCGTCGTGCTGCACACCGCCGACGTCGTAGGTGCGCGTGCCGACGGCCGTGAAGCCGTGCCGCCGGTAGAACGCCTGGGCGCGGGCGTTGAGCCCGTTCGTCCCGAGCCAGAGGGCACCCTGGGGGAGGAGTCGTGCGGCCGCGTCGATCGCGGCGGACATGAGTGCTCCGGCGGTGCCGTCCCCCTGGCGGGCGGGGTGCACGTAGATCTTGGACAGCTCGACGGACGGTCCTGCACCGGCGGACGCCGCGACGGCGTCGCGCTCCTCCTCGCCCTCGGGGACGCCGCGGACGAGCAGCGCGTACCCCGCGACGTCCCGCGGCTCCCGGACGGGGCGCGCGACCAGCAGCACGTGGTGGTCGCTGACCGCCCACCGGGCGAAGTGCGCGGGCGTGAGGCGCGCGGCGACGTGGTCGGCCATGGTCGTCGTCGCGGTGCCGGGCGGGCAGGCGAGCGGGAACGTGAGCGCGGCGAGCCACGCGATCTCGGCTGCTTCGTCCGGGCGGGCGGGGCGGACGACGACGTCAGGGGCGGTGGGCATGCGGCCGACCCTAGCCGTGGGGACCGACCGGGTACGGCCCGGGACGAGCTGACGCGCGGGCGGGTGCCGGCTCCACGGGACCGAGGCCCGGCCCTCGATGCGGGGTGTGCTCCCTGCGCTCCGGAGGCCGTCGCCGGTGTGCCCGGGGTCACGCCCCGGGGAAGTTGGAGCGGGGTCGCCCGCCGTGTAATGTTCTCGGAGTCAGCCCGACGGGGACGGACGCCGCGAGGCGGCCGCCGGGGCTGAAACTCTCACCGATGGTTCGGGACGCTTCGTGCGCTCCTCGAACGGCCGGGGAGGGGCCGGACCGGCATGCCAATCCTGGAGACGAGCGCCTGGCGCGAGTGGACAGGGAAGGCCGAGCCGGGTAAGGTTGAAGGGTTGCCCCGGGCGGGGTTCGGACGAGGGTTCGGGCTTCGGATGGTGTGCGTCGGTTGTTTGAGAACTCAACAGTGTGCTTGATAGTCAATGCCAAATTTATTGAACCTTCATTGGTTCCTTTGGATCGGACATCTAGATTTTTGCTAGCTGTCTGGCCAGTATCGATTGGCATCGCACGCTCCTTGGGGTGTGTGGTGTTTTTCTCTCTTTCACGGAGAGTTTGATCCTGGCTCAGGACGAACGCTGGCGGCGTGCTTAACACATGCAAGTCGAACGGTGAAGCCCAGCTTGCTGGGTGGATCAGTGGCGAACGGGTGAGTAACACGTGAGCAACCTGCCCTCCACTTCGGGATAAGCCTTGGAAACGGGGTCTAATACCGGATATGAGCGCCTGCTGCATGGCGGGTGTTGGAAAGTTTTTCGGTGGGGGATGGGCTCGCGGCCTATCAGCTTGTTGGTGGGGTAATGGCCTACCAAGGCGTCGACGGGTAGCCGGCCTGAGAGGGCGACCGGCCACACTGGGACTGAGACACGGCCCAGACTCCTACGGGAGGCAGCAGTGGGGAATATTGCACAATGGGCGAAAGCCTGATGCAGCGACGCCGCGTGAGGGATGACGGCCTTCGGGTTGTAAACCTCTTTCAGCAGGGAAGAAGCGCAAGTGACGGTACCTGCAGAAGAAGCGCCGGCTAACTACGTGCCAGCAGCCGCGGTAATACGTAGGGCGCAAGCGTTGTCCGGAATTATTGGGCGTAAAGAGCTCGTAGGCGGTTTGTCGCGTCTGGTGTGAAAACCTCAGGCTCAACCTGGGGCGTGCATCGGGTACGGGCAGACTAGAGTGCGGTAGGGGAGACTGGAATTCCTGGTGTAGCGGTGGAATGCGCAGATATCAGGAGGAACACCGATGGCGAAGGCAGGTCTCTGGGCCGCAACTGACGCTGAGGAGCGAAAGCATGGGGAGCGAACAGGATTAGATACCCTGGTAGTCCATGCCGTAAACGTTGGGCACTAGGTGTGGGGCTCATTCCACGAGTTCCGTGCCGCAGCTAACGCATTAAGTGCCCCGCCTGGGGAGTACGGCCGCAAGGCTAAAACTCAAAGGAATTGACGGGGGCCCGCACAAGCGGCGGAGCATGCGGATTAATTCGATGCAACGCGAAGAACCTTACCAAGGCTTGACATGCACCGGAAACACTCAGAGATGGGTGCCCCGTAAGGTCGGTGCACAGGTGGTGCATGGTTGTCGTCAGCTCGTGTCGTGAGATGTTGGGTTAAGTCCCGCAACGAGCGCAACCCTCGTCCTATGTTGCCAGCGGGTTATGCCGGGGACTCATAGGAGACTGCCGGGGTCAACTCGGAGGAAGGCGGGGATGACGTCAAATCATCATGCCCCTTATGTCTTGGGCTTCACGCATGCTACAATGGCCGGTACAGAGGGCTGCGATACCGCAAGGTGGAGCGAATCCCAAAAAGCCGGTCTCAGTTCGGATTGGGGTCTGCAACTCGACCCCATGAAGTCGGAGTCGCTAGTAATCGCAGATCAGCAACGCTGCGGTGAATACGTTCCCGGGCCTTGTACACACCGCCCGTCAAGTCACGAAAGTTGGTAACACCCGAAGCCCATGGCCCAACCCTTGTGGGGGGAGTGGTCGAAGGTGGGACCGGCGATTGGGACTAAGTCGTAACAAGGTAGCCGTACCGGAAGGTGCGGCTGGATCACCTCCTTTCTAAGGAGCACGTGGCCCTGGTGGCTCGTGGCCGGCAAGGCTCGCCCGTTCGGGTGGGTGTCGGTGGCGGGTCGCGTAGCTGGGGTCCATGCAGGCCGCTTGAGACGCCGACAGTGCGTCTGGTGGCTGCTCTGGGTGGAACATTGACTACGGTCGCCTGCGGGTGGCTGGTGCTAGTACGCCTCGTTCGCGGGGCTGGAACGCGCTGGTCGGTCGTCGGGGGTCGGTGAGCACACTGTTGGGTCCTGAGGCAACCGGCCATGGGTCGGGGGTTTCATGACGCGGGTCGTCGGTGGGTGTCATACCGCCTGGCTGCCTGGTGGGGGTGCGCACGCTCTAGGGTGTGGGTCCGCTGCCGGGGGGTGGGGTTGGTGGCATCGGTGCCGGCGGGTTCGTCCGTTGCTTGAGAACTGCACAGTGGACGCGAGCATCCCAGATGTTCAAGCTCATCATCTTCCCCTTGCGGGGTGGTGATGTGTTTTCTTGGATTTCTGTAGCATATTTGTAGTGTGTGTCGAAGTTTTTAAGGGCACACGGTGGATGCCTTGGCACTAGGAGCCGAAGAAGGACGTGGTAGCCTGCGATAAGCCTCGGGGAGTTGGCAAACGAACTGTGATCCGAGGGTGTCCGAATGGGGGAACCCGGCCGCAGTCATGTGCGGTCACCCTCGCCTGAATATATAGGGCGAGTGGAGGGAACGCCGGGAAGTGAAACATCTCAGTACCGGCAGGAAGAGATATTCCGTGAGTAGTGGCGAGCGAAAGCGGATGAGGCCAAACCGTGCGCGTGTCAAGCTGTCAGGCGTTGCGCGTACGGGGTTGTGGGACCTTCTGGAAGAATCTGACAGTTCTTCAGCCAGTAAGAAAGCCGTGTCATAGTCGAACCGCATTGAAAGGCGGACCGTAGAGGGTGTGAGTCCCGTAGACGAAATGGTGCGGCCTGGTGGAGGGGATCCCAAGTAGCACGGGGCCCGAGAAATCTCGTGTGAATCTGGCAAGACCACTTGCTAAGCCTAAATACTACCTAGTGACCGATAGCGGACCAGTACCGTGAGGGAAAGGTGAAAAGTACCCCGGGAGGGGAGTGAAATAGTACCTGAAACCGTGTGCCTACAATCCGTCGGAGCCTCCTTAGCAGGGGTGACGGCGTGCCTTTTGAAGAATGAGCCTGCGAGTTAGTGCTCGGTGGCGAGGTTAACCCGTGTGGGGAAGCCGTAGCGAAAGCGAGTCCGAAGAGGGCGATTCAGTCGCCGGGTCTAGACCCGAAGCGAAGTGATCTAGCCATGGGCAGGTTGAAGCGCCGGTAAGACGGCGTGGAGGACCGAACCCACTTAGGTTGAAAACTGAGGGGATGACCTGTGGTTAGGGGTGAAAGGCCAATCAAACTTCGTGATAGCTGGTTCTCCCCGAAATGCATTTAGGTGCAGCGTCACGCGTTCCTTACCGGAGGTAGAGCTACTGGATGGCCGATGGGCCCCACCAGGTTACTGACGTCAGCCAAACTCCGAATGCCGGTAAGCCAGAGCGTGGCAGTGAGACTGCGGGGGATAAGCTTCGTAGTCGAGAGGGAAACAGCCCAGACCACCGGCTAAGGCCCCTAAGCGTGTGCTCAGTGGGAAAGGATGTGGAGTTGCACAGACAACCAGGAGGTTGGCTTAGAAGCAGCCACCCTTGAAAGAGTGCGTAATAGCTCACTGGTCAAGTGATTCCGCGCCGACAATGTAGCGGGGCTCAAGTACACCGCCGAAGCCGTGGCACTCACACTTTGCCCAGCACCGACTTGATCGGTGTTCAGGCGTGTGGGTGGGTAGGGGAGCGTCGTGTGGGCAGTGAAGCCGCGGAGTGATCCAGCGGTGGAGGCCACACGAGTGAGAATGCAGGCATGAGTAGCGAATGACGGGTGAGAAACCCGTCCGCCGAATGACCAAGGGTTCCAGGGCCAGGTTAATCCGCCCTGGGTAAGTCGGGACCTAAGGCGAGGCCGACAGGCGTAGTCGATGGACAAGGAGTTGATATTCTCCTACCGGCGAAGAACCGCCCATACCGAATCCGGTGATGCTAACCGCCCCAAGGGCAGCACCGTGGTCTTCGGACCACACCGCTGCCGGCGGCGTGGGACCCGAACCGGTAGTAGGTAAGCGTATTAACAGGGGTGACGCAGGAAGGTAGCCCGGCGTGGCGATGGTAGACCACGTCCAAGGCCGTAGCCCGCTTCGTAGGCAAATCCGCGAAGCACCAGGGTGAGAGCTGACAGTGACCGCGTATGCGGGAAACGGGTGATCCTATGCTGCCAAGAAAAGCCTCGACGCGAGGTTCTAGCCGCCCGTACCCCAAACCGACTCAGGTGGTCAGGTAGAGAATACTAAGGCGATCGAGATAATCGTGGTTAAGGAACTCGGCAAAATGCCCCCGTAACTTCGGGAGAAGGGGGGCCTGATCCGTCAACACCCTAGCGGTGGGACGCGGTGAGGGCCGCAGAGACCAGGGAGAAGCGACTGTTTACTAAAAACACAGGTCCGTGCTAAGTCGCAAGACGATGTATACGGACTGACGCCTGCCCGGTGCTGGAAGGTTAAGAGGACGGGTCAGCTTCGGCGAAGCCCAGAATTTAAGCCCCAGTAAACGGCGGTGGTAACTATAACCATCCTAAGGTAGCGAAATTCCTTGTCGGGTAAGTTCCGACCTGCACGAATGGCGTAACGACTTCTCCGCTGTCTCAACCGCGAACTCGGCGAAATTGCACTACGAGTAAAGATGCTCGTTACGCGCAGCAGGACGGAAAGACCCCGGGACCTTTACTATAGCTTGGTATTGGTGTTCGGTGCGGTTTGTGTAGGATAGGTGGGAGACTATGAAACCCGCGCGCCAGCGCGAGTGGAGTCGCCGTTGAAATACCACTCTGACCGCATCGACCATCTAACCTCGGTCCGTGATCCGGACCAGGGACAGTGCCTGGTGGGTAGTTTAACTGGGGCGGTTGCCTCCCAAAATGTAACGGAGGCGCTCAAAGGTTCCCTCAGCCTGGTTGGCAATCAGGTGTCGAGTGCAAGTGCACAAGGGAGCTTGACTGTGAGACCGACAGGTCGAGCAGGGACGAAAGTCGGAACTAGTGATCCGGCGGTGGCTTGTGGAAGCGCCGTCGCTCAACGGATAAAAGGTACCCCGGGGATAACAGGCTGATCTTCCCCAAGAGTCCATATCGACGGGATGGTTTGGCACCTCGATGTCGGCTCGTCGCATCCTGGGGCTGGAGTAGGTCCCAAGGGTTGGGCTGTTCGCCCATTAAAGCGGCACGCGAGCTGGGTTTAGAACGTCGTGAGACAGTTCGGTCCCTATCCGCTGCGCGCGCAGGAAACTTGAGAAGGGCTGTCCCTAGTACGAGAGGACCGGGACGGACGAACCTCTGGTATGCCAGTTGTTCCGCCAGGAGCACCGCTGGTTCGCTACGTTCGGAAGGGATAACCGCTGAAAGCATCTAAGCGGGAAGCCTGCTTCAAGATGAGGTTTCCAACAGAACTTGTTTCTGTGAAGGCACCCAGCTAGACCACTGGGTAGATAGGCCGGAAGTGGAAGACAGGACCAAAGACTGTCGCAGCTGACCGGTACTAATCAGCCGACAACTTCACACACATTCACTTGCATGCACGCGTCCACTGTGCGGTTCCCGAGAAACGGGCACCACCCCCCACACCCCACGACCACGGGTGACAACACAGGGGGGAAACCCTGACAACTCGATAACGTTACGGCGGTCATAGCGTAGGGGAAACGCCCGGTCCCATCCCGAACCCGGAAGCTCAGCCCTACAGCGCCGATGGTACTGCCCTGGAGACGGGGTGGGAGAGTAGGACGCCGCCGGACACCCTTCACAGCAGGCCCCCCAACCACCGGTTGGGGGGCCTGACTGCTTTTCACCCGAAACACCCCTCCAACGGGGCTGCAGCCCTCTCCGCCGGCCTGGTGGCGTCGCCCCACGCCCCCCGCACGGACCCCCACGACGGTGGATCCTGCGTTCGCGCCGAACTCGACGGCCCGGAGTGCGCTGACTCGCGGTCGGCTGCGCTGACTCGCGGTCGGCTGCGCTGACTCGCGGTCGGCTGCGCTGACTCGCGTGGACGAGTCCTGAGCGGCGAGTGTCCACGCTGACGGGCCGCGGAGAGCTCCGAGTCCGGTCAGTGGTGGGTGTCCTCACAGGGGCGTCGCGCCGGCGGCGGCCGGTGGGGTCGCGGTGCCCACTAGACTTGGGCCCATGTCCACCATCTCCCGTGACGAGGTCGCGCGTGTCGCGGCGCTGGCTCGGATCGACCTGCGCCCTGACGAGCTGGACCGGCTCGCCGGCGAGCTCGACGTGATCGTCGAGTCGATCGCCCAGGTGAGTGCGGTCGCCACGCCCGACGTGCCTGCCACGAGCCACCCGCTGCCGATGTCCAACGTGTTCCGTGCCGACGAGCCGGTGCCCGCCCTGCCGGTCGAGGACGCCCTCGCCGCCGCGCCGGACGCGCAGGACGGCCGCTTCGCGGTGCCGCAGATCCTCGGGGAGGAGTGAGATGACCGACCTGACCCGCCTGTCCGCGGCCGCGCTGGCCGACAAGCTGCAGTCCGGTGAGGTGACCAGCGTCGAGGTGACGCAGGCGCACCTGGACCGCATCGCCGCCGTCGACGGCGCCGTGCACGCCTACCTGCACGTGAGCGCCGAGGACGCGCTGGCCACGGCCCGCGACGTCGACGCACGCCGTGCCGCGGGCGAGGAGCTGCACCCGCTCGCCGGCGTCCCGATCGCCGTGAAGGACGTCGTCGTCACCAAGGGGATGCCGTCGACCGCGGGGTCGAAGATCCTCGAGGGCTGGATCCCGCCGTACGACGCCACGCTCGTCGAGAAGATCCGTGCCGCCGGCCTGCCGATCCTCGGCAAGACCAACATGGACGAGTTCGCCATGGGCTCCTCCACGGAGCACTCCGCGTTCGGCGACACGCACAACCCGTGGGACCTGGACCGGATCCCCGGCGGGTCCGGCGGTGGCTCGGCCGCCGCGGTCGCCGCGTTCGAGGCGCCGCTCGCCATCGGCACCGACACGGGCGGCTCGATCCGCCAGCCCGGTGCCGTGACAGGCACCGTCGGCGTCAAGCCGACGTACGGCGGCGTGTCCCGCTACGGCCTCATCGCGATGGCGTCGTCGCTCGACCAGGCCGGTCCCGTGACCCGCACGGTGCTGGACTCGGCGCTCCTGCACGAGCTCATCGGCGGCCACGACCCCCGCGACTCGACCTCCATCCCGGAGCCGCTGCCCCCGCTGGTCGAGGCCGCGCGTCAGGGCGCCCAGGGCGACCTGACCGGCCTCAAGGTCGGCGTCGTCACGCAGCTCCAGGGCGAGGGCTACCAGCCGGGCGTCCTCGCGCGGTTCCAGGAGTCGCTCGACCTGCTGACGAAGGCGGGTGCCGAGATCGTCGAGGTGTCGTGCCCGTCGTTCGACTCGGCTCTCGCGGCCTACTACCTGATCATGCCGTCGGAGGCGTCCAGCAACCTGGCGAAGTTCGACGGGATGCGCTTCGGCCTGCGGGTCGAGCCCACCGAGGGCCCGGTCACGGCCGAGCGTGTCATGGCCGCGACCCGCGGTGCCGGTTTCGGCGACGAGGTGAAGCGCCGCGTCATCCTCGGCACCTACGCGCTGTCCGCCGGCTACTACGACGCCTACTACGGCAGCGCCCAGAAGGTCCGCACGCTCATCCAGCGGGACTTCGACGCGGCGTTCGCCCAGGTGGACGTGCTCGTCTCCCCGACGGCGCCGACGACGGCGTTCCCGCTGGGCGAGAAGCTCGACGACCCGCTGGCGATGTACCTCAACGACGTCGCGACGATCCCCGCCAACCTCGCCGGCGTGCCGGGCATCTCGGTGCCGAACGGGCTGTCGGACGACGGTCTGCCCGTCGGCTTCCAGATCCTCGCCCCGGCGAAGGCGGACGACCGGCTGTACCGCGTCGGTGCCGCGCTCGAGGCGGCCCTGGAGAGCGAGTGGGGCGGCCCCCTGCTGGACCGCGCCCCCGAGCTCGGCTGACGGACCCACGAAGGAGATGACTGTGACCCAGCTGGTCGACTACACCGACGCGGTCCGACGGTTCGACCCGGTGCTCGGCATCGAGGTGCACGTCGAGCTCGGCACGCGCACGAAGATGTTCTGCGCGGCGGAGGTGAGCTTCGGCGCGGAGCCGAACACGCAGACCACCCCGGTGAGCCTTGGCCTGCCCGGCGCGCTGCCGGTCGTCAACGGCACCGCCGTCGAGTACGCGATCCGCATCGGGCTGGCGCTGAACTGCCAGATCGCGGAGTCGTGCCGGTTCGCCCGGAAGAACTACTTCTACCCGGACGTCCCGAAGAACTTCCAGACCTCCCAGTACGACGAGCCGATCGCGTTCGACGGCTGGCTCGACGTCGAGCTCGAGGACGGCACGGTGCACCGCGTCGAGATCGAGCGGGCGCACATGGAGGAGGACGCGGGCAAGAACACGCACGTCGGTGGCTCCACGGGGCGCATCCACGGTGCGGAGTACTCGCTCGTCGACTACAACCGTGCGGGCATCCCGCTGGTGGAGATCGTGACGAAGCCCATCACGGGCGTCGGCGACCGCGCGCCGGAGGTGGCGCGGGCCTACGTGCAGGCGCTGCGCGACATCTTCCGCACGCTCGACGTGTCCGAGGCGCGGATGGAGCGCGGCAACGTCCGCGCCGACGTCAACGTGTCCCTGCGGGCGACCCCGGAGTCGCCGCTCGGCACCCGCACGGAGACGAAGAACGTCAACTCGTTCCGCTCGGTCGAGCGGGTCGTGCGGTACGAGATCTCCCGCCAGGCGGGGCTGCTCGACGCCGGCGAGTCGATCGTCCAGGAGACGCGGCACTGGCACGAGGACACGGGCGTCACGACGGCGGGCCGCGTGAAGTCGGACGCGGAGGACTACCGCTACTTCCCGGAGCCGGACCTGGTGCCGGTGGAACCGTCGCGCGAGTGGGTCGAGGAGATCCGCGCCTCCCTGCCGGAGCTGCCGCAGGCGCGTCGTCGTCGCCTCCACGACGAGTGGGGCTTCGCGGACGCCGAGATGCGGGACGTCGTCAACGCCGGCGCCCTCGACCTCATCGAGTCCACGGTGGCGGCCGGTGCCACGCCGGCCGCGGCCCGCAAGTGGTGGATGGGCGAGCTGGCCCGTCGCGCCAAGCAGGACGAGGTGGAGCTGGCCGAGCTGGCGATCACGCCCGCGCAGATCGGCGAGCTGCAGTCGCTGGTCGACTCCGGCCGCATCAACGACAAGATCGCGCGGCAGGTCCTCGACGGCGTGCTCGCCGGCGAGGGCGACCCGGAGGCGGTCGTCGTGGCACGCGGGCTGGAGGTCGTCTCCGACGACGGCGCGCTGCTGGCCGCGATCGACGAGGCGCTGGCCGCGCAGCCGGACGTCGTGGAGAAGGTCCGGTCCGGCAACCAGGGCCCGGTCGGCGCGATCATCGGTGCCGTCATGAAGACGACCAGGGGTCAGGCGGACGCCAAGCGGGTCCGCGAGCTGGTGCTGGAGAGGATCGGCCAGTGAGGACGGCCGTCCTCGTCGGCGAGATGATGCGCCTGCGTCCCGTGGAGGCACGGGACGGGGCGCGCCTCTGGGACGCCGTGAACGACCCCGAGGGGCGGCGGCTGACCGGGACGACGCACGCGTTCACGCGCGAGCAGGTCGACCGGTGGGCCGCGACGGTGGCGGACGAGGACGGCCGGTTCGACTGGGCGATCACCCCGGCCGCGGTGCGTGACGGCGGGCTGGTCAGCGACGAGCTGATCGGTGAGATCGTGCTCAACGACATCGACCCGGTGGCACGGTCGGCGAACCTGCGGCTGCAGATGCTCCCCGACTACCGGGGCCGCGGGTACGGTCGCGAGGCGATCGAGGAGGTCCTGCGGTTCGCGTTCGACGCGGACCCGGCCGACGGGGGACCGCGCCTGCACCGGGTGAGCCTCGACGTGCTGAGCATCAACCCGCGCGCGAAGGCGCTGTACGGGTCGCTCGGGTTCGTCGAGGAGGGGCGTCTGCGTGACGCCTACCGGGACGGCCAGGACTGGGCGGACGCGATCGTCATGAGCATCCTCGAGGACGAGTTCCGGTCCACGCAGGACTGATCACCGGCGGACGGCCGGGTGGTGGTGCCCCGCGCACCGCCGCCCGGCCGTCGTCGTCCCCGGGGACGCTCAGCCGCCGGCGCGGGCGCGCTGGAAGTCGTCGAGGGCGATCTTGCGCTCGACGGCGTGGTCGACGAGCGGCGCCGGGTAGCCCGCCGGCGGCGGGTCGAGGCGCCACGGTTCGTGCACGCGGGGGCCGGCGACGTCGCGCAGCTCGGGCACCCAGTGGCGCACGTACGCTCCGTCGGGGTCGAACTTCTTCGCCTGCGTCACCGGGTTGAAGACGCGGAAGTAGGGGGCGGCGTCGTAGCCGGTGCCCGCGACCCACTGCCAGTTGAGCTGGTTCTGCGACACGTCGCCGTCGACGAGGTGCGCCATGAAGTGCTCGGCGCCGCGCTGCCAGCGCACGTGGAGGTCTTTGACGAGGAACGACGCGACGACCATCCGGACCCGGTTGTGCATCCACCCGGTGGCGAGGAGCTGCCGCATCCCGGCGTCGACCAGCGGATAGCCGGTGCGGCCCTCGCGCCAGGCGTCGAGAAGGTCGGTCTCGGTGGCGTCGCGGGCCCACGCGTCGTCGGGCACGACGGCGCGCAGCGAGCGGGTCCGCGCGCCGGGCTGGTGGTGCAGCACGTCCGCGTGGAACTCGCGCCACGCCAGCTCGGAGCGGAACGTCGTGACGTCGTCGGACGGCGCGCCCCCGGCGAGGGCGTCGGCGAGGTCCGCCAGCAGGGTGCGCGGGTGCACCTCGCCCCAGCGCAGGTGGACCGACATGGCGGACGTGCCGGTGAGGTCGGGGCGGTCGCGCCGCTCCGCGTAGCCCGCCAGCCCGTCGCGCAGGAACGCGTGCCACCGGCGGCGGGCGGCGGCCTCGCCCGCCCGGGGCAGGTCGGCGGTCGGCGTCACGTCGGGCAGGTCGTCCCGGCGCAGGGCGCGCCACGGCACCTCGCGCGGGCGCGGTGCGGGGGCACGCCAGCCGTGCTCCAGCCAGGCACCGCGGAACGGCGTGAACACCTGGTACGGCGTGCCGCCGCCGGTGAGGACCCGGCCCGGCGACACGGCGTACGCGGACCCCGTCACCACGAGCGGGACGTCCGCGGGCAGGGCGGCGCGGACGGCGTCGTCGCGCCGTACGCCGAACGGCTCGTGGCTCGCCGCGACGTGCACGGCCGCGGCGCCGCTCTCGTGCACGACGGCGGGCACGACCTCGCGCGGGTCGCCCCGGCGCACCACCAGCGCACCGCCGCACGCCTCGTCCAGCGCGCGCAGGGAGTCGGCGAGGTAGGCGAGCCGGTTCGCGCCCGCCCGCGCCCACAGGGCGTCGTCGAGCACGTACAGCCCGACGACGTCCCCGCCGGCGGCGCGGGCCTCCTCGACGGCGGCCACGAGGGCGGGGTTGTCGGACAGGCGCAGGTCGCGGCGGAACCACATCACGGTCGTCGGCACCCGGCCACGGTACGGGCCCGCGCCACGGGACGCCGGTCGGCCCGGTCGCAGGGACCGGGGTCCGGTGCCAGAGTTTGGACATGACGGAGCAGGCAGCGGGACCCGATCCGCACCCGCAGCACGAGGGGGACCGCGCGTTCTTCGGGCACCCCCGGGGGCTGATGACGCTCGCCACCACGGAACTGTGGGAGCGGTTCAGCTACTACGGGATGCGCGCCATCCTCTACCTGTACCTCGTCGACACCGTCGTCAACGGCGGCCTCGCGATGGAGGAGACGACCGCGGCCGCGTTCGTGTCCATCTACGGCACGTCGGTCTACCTGCTGTCGGTCCTCGGCGGGTGGCTCGCCGACCGGGTCATCGGCGCCCGGCGGTCGGTCCTGTACGGCGGCATCATCATCGCCGCCGGTCACGTGCTGCTCACCATCCCGACGTACGCGGCGTCGATGTGCGGCATCGCGCTCGTCGCGCTCGGTACCGGCCTGCTCAAGCCCAACGTGTCCTCGATGGTCGGCGAGCTGTACTCCCGCGACGACCCGCGCCGCGACCCCGCGTTCACGATCTTCTACATGGGGATCAACCTCGGGTCGTTCTTCTCCCCGATCGTGGTGGGTGCGGTCCAGCGGACCTGGGGCTACCACGCGGGGTTCTCCGTGGCGGCGATCGGCATGGCCATCGCGCTGGTGTTCTTCGTCGGCGGGTACCGGTACCTCGGCAAGGCCGGGACCGACATCGCGAACCCGATCACCCCCGAGGACCGGCCGAAGGTGGTCCGCCTGGGGCTGATCGTCCTCGGCGCGATCGTGGTGGCCGCCCTGATCGCCGTGCTGGTCTCCGGCGAGTGGGGCATCACGACGTTCATCGACGCGACGTCCTACCTGGCGCTCGCCACGCCGGTCGTGCTGCTCACGGTGATGTACCGGTCGCCGCGCGTGACCGACGCCGAACGGCCCCGCGTCCTGGCGTACGTGCCGCTGTTCGTCGCGGCGATGCTGTTCTGGATGATCTTCGAGCAGGCCGCGACGACCCTCACGCAGTTCGCGGACGAGCGGACGAACCTCAGCCTGTTCGGGATCGACCTGTCGCCCGCGTTCTTCCAGTCGATCAACCCGCTGTCGATCATCCTGCTGGCCCCGGTGTTCGCCTGGATCTGGACGAGGACGAACGACCGGCCGCCGACGGCGTACAAGTTCGTCATGGGCCTGGCGCTCGCCGCGCTGTCGTTCCTGTTCCTGGCGGGGGCGTCGGCGGTCCTCGGGGACACCCTGGCGCCGCCGTGGGTGCTCATCACGGTGTACGTGGTGCAGACGCTCGGCGAGCTGTGCCTGTCGCCGGTCGGCATCGCGGCGACGACGCTGCTGGCCCCGCGCGCGTTCCGCGGGCAGGCGATGGCGCTGTGGTTCCTGGCGTCGGCGGCCGGTCAGGCGATCACCGCGCAGACCATCCAGGCGACCGAGGGCGTGTCGGACACGGCGTACTTCGGCGGGATCGGGCTCGTCGCGCTGGTGTTCGCGGGCATCCTGCTGCTGCTCGCGCCGTGGGTGACGCGACACATCCGCCACGCGGACGAGATGGAGGGGACGGTCTCGGCGGGCGAGTGAACGGCCTCGACCGGGGAGGGACGCCCGGGAGGTGCGGTGACAGGGGGGTAGCCGCACCTCCCGGGCGTCGTCGTGCCGGACTCCGTCGTCCGGGGTCGTGGGGGAGGGGGTCAGCGCATCCAGGTGGTGGTGCCGGGGACGCCGGAGGCAGCCCAGACGCGGCCGAGGCCCCAGGTGTCGCCGGCCCGCGTGAGGGCGAGGGCGGCGAGGAGCGCGACGTAGACGAGGTGGTCGTCGACGAGCGGGTTGTTCGACCCGGGGGCGAACGGCCAGGAGGCGACGTAGAGCATCGCCATGATGAGGCCGCCGGCGACGGCGGCGACCCGCAGTCCGATGCCGAGCAGGAGGGCGAGCCCGGTGCCGAGCATGCCGCCGACGAACAGGACGTCGGTGACGGGTCCGGCGAGCGCGGCGAAGAACGCCGCGGGCGGGGTGTCGATGGAGCCGAGGTAGCCGCTGGTCGGGGAGCCACCGGCGATCCAGGCGCGGTCGGGCGTGGTGGCGTACCCGAGGCCGAAGATCTTGTCGAGGGCGGGCCAGAGGAAGACGGCGCCGAGCGCGAGGCGGCAGAGCGCGAGGGCGCGGCGGGCGGCGGTGCTGGTGACGGGCTGGTCGGTGGGGGTGGTGGCGGTGTTCTCGGTACGCGGTTCCTTCGTCGTCGATGTCATGCGCGCCGACGATACTGAAGGTCTCCTCACAATTGTGCGGGAAAACCGTTTCACTCTGGAATCTTCCCGCCAGGTGAGACCCGGCGCGGCGGGTGAGCATTGCCATCAGGTGGACACCCCCTCGACCGGGGGTCGAGACGGCGTACGCTGCCCTGACGCGCCGCCCCTCCGAGCAGCGTCGAGCGAACCGGTACGAAGGAGCATCCCGATGAGCCGCCCCCTGCGCTCCCGCACGTCCACCCACGGCCGCAACATGTCCGGCGCCCGCGCGCTCTGGCGCGCCACCGGCATGGGGTCCGAGGACTTCGGCAAGCCCATCATCGCGATCGCGAACTCGTACACCCAGTTCGTACCCGGGCACGTCCACCTCAAGGACATGGGCGACCTCGTCGCGTCCGCCATCAAGGAGGCCGGCGGCGTCGCCAAGGAGTTCAACACGATCGCCGTCGACGACGGCATCGCCATGGGCCACGACGGCATGCTCTACTCGCTGCCCAGCCGCGACCTCATCGCGGACTCCGTCGAGTACATGGTCAACGCGCACTGCGCCGACGCCCTCGTCTGCATCTCCAACTGCGACAAGATCACCCCGGGCATGCTCAACGCCGCCATGCGGCTCAACATCCCCGTCATCTTCGTCTCCGGCGGCCCCATGGAGGCCGGCAAGGCGGTGGTCGCCGACGGCGTCGCCAGGACGTCGCTCAACCTCATCAACGCCATCAACTACGCCGCCGACGACAACGTCTCCGACGAGGCGCTCGCGAAGGTCGAGGAGGCCGCCTGCCCGACCTGCGGGTCGTGCTCCGGCATGTTCACGGCGAACTCGATGAACTGCCTCACCGAGGCGCTCGGCCTGTCGCTGCCCGGCAACGGCTCCACGCTGGCCACCCACGCCGCCCGTCGCGACCTGTTCCTCGAGGCCGGGCGCACCATCGTCGACCTCGCCAGGCGCTACTACGACGACTCCGACGACACCGCCGCCCCGCGCGGGATCGCCACCAAGGAGGCGTTCGCCAACGCGATGGCGCTCGACGTCGCGATGGGCGGGTCCACCAACACGGTGCTGCACGTCCTCGCGGCCGCCCAGGAGGGCGACGTCGACTTCACGCTGGCGGACATCGAGGAGATCTCGCGCCGTGTGCCCTGCCTGAGCAAGGTCGCGCCGAACCACCCGGACTACCACATGGAGGACGTCCACCGCGCCGGTGGCATCCCCGCCCTGCTCGGCGAGCTGCACCGCGCCGGGCTGCTGGCCAAGGACGTCACCTCCGTCCACACCGCCACCCTCGACGACTGGCTCGACGACTGGGACGTGCGCGGCGGCAAGGCCACCGACCGCGCGCTCGAGCTGTTCCACGCCGCCCCCGGCGGCGTGCGCACCACCCAGGCGTTCTCCACGCAGAACCGCTGGGAGTCGCTCGACACCGACCAGGCGGGCGGCTGCATCCGCGACGTCGAGCACGCCTACACCGTCGAGGGCGGTCTCGCCGTGCTGCGCGGCAACCTCGCGCAGGACGGCGCGGTGTTCAAGACGGCGGGCGTCGACCCCGACGTCTTCCACTTCGTCGGCACCGCCCTGGTCTGCGAGTCGCAGGACGAGGCCGTCGAGAAGATCCTCACCAAGCAGGTCCAGCCCGGCCACGTCGTGGTCGTGCGCTACGAGGGCCCCGCCGGCGGCCCCGGCATGCAGGAGATGCTCTACCCGACGTCGTTCATCAAGGGTCGCGGCCTCGGCAAGGTCTGCGCGCTCATCACCGACGGGCGGTTCTCCGGCGGGTCGTCCGGCATCTCCATCGGCCACGTGTCGCCCGAGGCCGCCGCCGGTGGCGTCATCGGTCTCGTCGAGGACGGTGACCGCATCGAGATCGACGTCGACTCCCGCTCCATCCACCTCGACGTGCCCGACGAGGTCCTCGCGGAGCGTCGCGCCGCCATGGAGGCCCGCGAGAACCCGTGGCAGCCCGTCGCCCGCGACCGCTACGTCTCGCCCGCGCTCCAGGCGTACGCCGCGATGGCGACGTCCGCCGACCGGGGTGCCGTGCGGGACGTCTCGCTCATCACCCGTCGATGACCCGTGCGGTCCGACGCCTGACGCCGGCCGACCTGCCCGCCGTCGTCGACCTGATGGCCGACGACGGCGGGTACGCCGAACGCGTCTCCGGGCACCGGGCCGGTCGTGACGAGGCGGTGGGTGTCCTCACGGCGTCGCCTCCTGGCGTCGATGCCTCGGCCAAGTGCGTCCTCGGGTCGTTCGACGGCCACGTCCTCACCGGCGTGGTCGACGTGATCCGCGATTGGCCGGACCCAGGGGTTGCCCACATCGGGCTGCTGCTGACGGCAGACAGCCGACAACGACAGGGACTCGGCCGCGCGCTCCACGATGCCGTCGTGGAGCAGGTCAGGGGATGGGACGAGGCGACCACCCTGCGCCTCGGGATCGTCGACGCCAACCGGGAGCATGCCGAGCCGTTCTGGCGGGCCCTGGGCTACCGGCCGACCGGTGAGACCAGGGCGTACGCCTCGGGCGAGGTCCGCTCCGTGACGAGGATCTGGACCTGCCCGCTGCCTCGCCCGGGGGCCTACTGCTCCGGGTAGAGAGCCCGCACGTCGATCCGGATCGGGAACGGCCGGTCGAGCTCGAGGTCCGAGCGGGCGATCGTCACCGGGACGTACGTGCGCGTGGCGTCGTCGAGCTCGTAGACGTGGACCGCCGTCGACGCGAACCCGTCCTCGTTCTCGATCCGCCAGAAGTGGCGGATGCCTGCCTCCGCGTACTTGTGCATCTTCACGGTCCGGTCTCGGTGCGCGGACTCGGGGGAGACGACCTCGACCGCGAGCACGACGGAGTCGACGGGGTACCAGGTCGCGTCCGGGGCGACAGGACGTGTCGCGACGAGGACGTCGGGCTCCGGCCGGTTGTGGTCGTCGAGACGGACCGTCATCTCGCTGTCGACGAGCAGGTCTTCCGGAGCCTGCTCGTCGAGAAGGCGTCGGAGCGAGAAGATGACGATCGAGTGCCAGCGTCGTTGCGGCGACATCATGAAGACGAGGGTTCCGTCGATGAGCTCGGTGTGGCGCGGCGCCTCGTGCAGGTCGTCCAGGTCGTCCGCGAGCCAGCCCTCCGGGCGCGGAGGGCGCATCCAGTCGGGCAGCGTGGTCATACGACCACGATAGCGGCGCGAACAGTGCGGCGACAGGTGATCCACCGAGCCGGGCCGGGCCGTCGGACCTAGCCTGGCGGGATGACCTCCGACGCCTCCGCACCGACGACACCGGACCTCAAGCCGCGCTCCCGTCAGGTCACCGACGGGCTGGAGGCGACGGCCGCCCGCGGGATGCTGCGCGCCGTCGGGATGGGGGACGCCGACTTCGCGAAACCGCAGATCGGGGTCGCGAGCTCGTGGAACGAGATCACGCCGTGCAACCTGTCGCTGGACCGGTTGGCGGCGGGCGTGAAGAACGGGGTGCACGCCGGCGGCGGGTACCCGCTGCAGTTCGGCACGATCTCCGTCTCGGACGGCATCTCGATGGGCCACGAGGGGATGCACTTCTCGCTGGTGAGCCGCGACGTCATCGCCGACTCCGTCGAGACGGTGATGCAGGCCGAGAGGCTCGACGGGTCGGTGCTGCTCGCGGGCTGCGACAAGTCCCTGCCGGGGATGCTCATGGCCGCGGCGCGCCTCGACCTGGCGAGCGTGTTCCTCTACGCCGGGTCGATCATGCCGGGCTGGGTGAAGCTGTCCGACGGCACGGAGAAGGACGTCACCCTCATCGACGCGTTCGAGGCCGTCGGCGCGTGCGCCCGGGGGCTGATGAGCCGCGAGGACGTGGACCGCATCGAGCGGGCGATCTGCCCCGGCGAGGGCGCGTGCGGCGGCATGTACACGGCGAACACGATGGCGTCGGTCGCCGAGGCGATGGGGATGTCGCTGCCCGGATCCGCGGCGCCGCCGTCGGCCGACCGGCGTCGCGACATGTTCGCCGTCCGCTCCGGCGAGGCCGTCGTCGAGCTCCTGCGCCGCGGCATCACGGCGCGTGACGTCATGACCAAGGAGGCGTTCGAGAACGCCATCGCCGTCGTGATGGCGTTCGGCGGCTCCACCAACGCCGTGCTGCACCTGCTCGCCATCGCGCACGAGGCCGAGGTCGAGCTCACCCTGGACGACTTCTCGCGCGTCGCCGACAAGGTCCCGCACCTGGGCGACCTCAAGCCGTTCGGCCGGTACGTCATGAACGACGTCGACCGCATCGGGGGAGTGCCCGTCGTCATGAAGGCGCTGCTGGACGCCGGGCTGCTGCACGGCGACGCGCTGACCGTCACCGGCCGCACCGTGGCCGAGAACCTCGCGGACGTCGCGCCGCCCGATCCCGACGGCAAGATCCTGCGGGCGCTCGACCGGCCCATCCACCCCACCGGCGGCATCACGATCCTGCACGGGTCGCTCGCCCCCGACGGTGCCGTCGTGAAGTCCGCCGGGTTCGACTCCGACGTGTTCGAGGGCACCGCCCGCGTGTTCGAGCGCGAGCGCGCGGCCCTCGACGCGCTGGAGGACGGCACGATCGTCGCCGGGGACGTCGTCGTCATCCGCTACGAGGGACCCAAGGGCGGCCCGGGCATGCGCGAGATGCTCGCCATCACCGGCGCGATCAAGGGCGCCGGGCTCGGCAAGGACGTCCTGCTCGTCACCGACGGCCGGTTCTCCGGCGGCACCACCGGCCTGTGCGTCGGGCACATGGCGCCCGAGGCCGTGGACGGCGGACCCGTCGCGTTCGTCCGCGACGGCGACCGCATCCGGCTCGACGTCGCGGAGAAGCGGCTCGACCTCCTCGTCGACGAGGCGGAGCTCGCCGCCCGGCGCGCCGGCTGGGAGCCGCTGCCGCCCCGCTACACGCGGGGCGTCCTCGCCAAGTACACCAAGCTCGTCGGGTCCGCGTCGCGGGGCGCCGTCCTCGGCTGACCAGCACCTGGAACCCCTGGTGCCGCCGCCCGCGGTCCTGCGAGCATCGCGGCATGGGAAAGGTCCACGAGCAGATCGACGACCGGCTGCGCACGTTCATCCAGGCGCAGCACGTGTTCTTCGTGGCGACGGCGCCGCTCGCCGCCGACGGCCGGGTCAACCTCTCGCCGAAGGGCATCGACGGGACGTTCACCGTCGTCGACGAGCGCACCGTCGCCTGGCTCGACATCACCGCGTCCGGCGCCGAGACCATCGCCCACCTGCGCGAGAACGGCCGGATCACCGTGATGTTCTGCGCGTTCACCGGGCCGCCGAACATCGTGCGCCTGCACGGCCGCGGCCGCGTCGTGAGCCTCTACGACGCCGACTTCGACGCCTGGGCCGCCCGGTTCGACGACCTGCGCGGCGCGCGGGCGGTGATCGTCGTCCACGTGGAGCGCGTGTCCGACTCCTGCGGGTACGGCGTCCCGCTCCTGGAGCACGCCGGCGAGCGGGACCTGCTCCAGCCGTTCATGGAGCGCAAGGGCGCCGACGGACAGGCCGACTACCGGCGGCTCAAGAACCGCACCAGCATCGACGGGCTGCCCGCCTTCGACGACGACCCGCTGCCCACGGACCCCGCACCGCGGTGACGTCCGCGTGCACCGCCGGCGGGTGACCCCGGGGCGCGGGACCGCCGCCGACGAGGCATCGTGGGGGACAGGACCCGAGGAGGCGTCATGACCGACGACAGGATCACCGCCGAGGAGTTCGGCCGCCACGACGGCGTGGAGGGCTGGCGGGTGGTCGACGACGCCGCCCGCGCCGTGTTCGCGACCGGCTCCTTCGCCGCCGGCGTCCAGCTCGTCGACGCGATCGGCGAGCTCGCCGACGCCGCGGACCACCACCCCGACGTCGACCTGCGCTACCCGACCGTCACCGTGCGGATCACGTCCCACGACGTCGGCGGGCTGAGCGAGCGCGACGCGGCGCTCGCGGCGCGCGTCTCCGCCGCGGCCCGCGAGCTGGACGTGCCCCTCGACCCGGACGCGTAGCCCGCCCGCCGGGCTGCCCGGGCGGTGGCAGCTCCGCGGCCGGTGGCGTCGTGGCTGACCAGCGCCCTCGACACCCTGCGGGCGGTCCTTCCGCCGCGTGCGTCCATGCCCTACTGTGCGGGCAGTGCCGCGGCGTCGCGGCGAGCGGAGGTCGCCGGGCGGCCACGGAGGAGGAGCGGTGGCGGTCCCTGACCTCGCGATCGAGACGCACGGCCTGCGCAAGACGTACCGCACCGTGCGCGGTCGCACCGTCGGCGTCGAGAGCCTCGACCTGGCCGTCCCCGTGGGCGGCGTGCACGGTTTCCTCGGGCCCAACGGCTCCGGCAAGACGACCACCATCCGCATGCTGCTCGGCCTGGTGCGCCCGGACAGCGGCACCGCGTCCGTGTTCGGCGTCGAGGTGCCGCGTCACCTGCCCGACGTCGTCGCCCGCGTCGGCGCGATCGTCGAGAGCCCGAAGTTCTTCCCCGCCTTCAGCGCCCGCCGCAACCTCGTGCTGCTCGCCGACGGGATCGGCGCACCCCGGACCCGTGTCGACGAGGTCATCGAGCAGGTGGGCCTGGCCGGTCGGTCCCGCGACCGCTACCGCACCTACTCGCTCGGCATGAAGCAGCGGCTCGCCATCGCCGCGACCCTGCTCAAGGACCCGGACCTGCTGATCTTCGACGAGCCCACGAACGGGCTCGACCCCGCGGGCATCCACGAGATCCGCGAGACCATGCGCTCGCTCGGCGACCAGGGCAAGACCGTCCTGGTGTCCAGCCACATCCTCGCCGAGGTCGAGCAGGTCGCCGACACCGTCTCCATCGTCACCCGCGGACGCCTCGTCGCGTCCGGGCGGGTCGCGGACCTCCTCGGCGAGGCCACCGGCGCGTCCGTCCTGGTGCGGGTCGCGCCCGACGACGTCGGGACCGCCGAGCGGGTCCTCGTCACGGCGGGGCACGTCGTGCGCAGCGAGGACGGCGCGCTCGTCGTCGACGGCGCGACCGACGCCGCCGCGCTCAACCGCCTGCTCGGCGAGCAGGGCGTGTGGGCGAGCGAGATCGTCGTGCGCCGCCCCGACCTGGAGCAGGTGTTCCTCGGTCTCACCCAGCACGACGTCCCCGGCGGGACGTCCCACCGGTCCGAGCGCCGGCTGTGGGGCGGGGGCGGCCGGACCGCCCGGCACGGGGGACCGGACGGCACGGCGGCCGACGCCGGGACGAGCGACGAGAGCACGGACGAGGTGCGGGCATGATGCGGCTGTTCCGGGTCGAGCTGCGCCGCCTGTGGTGGCGGCGCGTGACGTGGGGCGTCGCGCTCCTCGCCGTCGTGGTCGGCGGCATCACGGTCGCCCTCGGCGTCGGGAGCGCCCAGCCCCCGACCGACGCCGAGATCGCGGAGGCGGAGGGCTACTACGCCCAGGAGCTCGAGTGGTGGGAGGAGTCGGGCGCGGAGCAGGTCGCCCAGTGCGAGGCGGAGCAGGCCGACGACCCCGACCCGGCCGCCGACTACCGCTGCGAGGACATGGCACCCCGCCTCGAGAACTACCTGCCCCCGACCGTCGACTACTTCCCCGACGACGCCGACCGGGCCTGGATGACCGAGGCGGTCTCCGACGGCGTCGACGGCACCGAGGGGACCGACCCCCGGGTCGCCGAGATCCAGGGCTCGTTCTGGCACGGGTGGTCCGGGCTGCCCGGCACGGTCCCGGCGACCTGGTTCCTGCTCGTGCTCGCCCTCGTCGTCGGCGTCAGCTTCGTCACCGCGGAGATCGGCGCCGGCTCGCTCGGCATGTGGCTGACGTTCGAGCCGCGCCGCCGCCCCGTGTTCCTGTCGAAGACGCTCGCGGTCGCCGTCGGCGTCCTGCCCGTCGTGCTGGCGGGGTGGGTGGTCGTGGTCGGCGGGCTGTACGTCGTCCACGCGGCCTTCGGGACGGTGGGCGAGGCGACCGCCGCGGCCTGGACCGAGGTGGCGACGTTCACGGGCCGGCTCGCCGTGGCGGGCGCGCTCGCCGGGGTGATCGGCGTCGCGCTGGGTGTGCTGCTGCGTCACGCGGCGGCCGCGATCGGCGTCGCCGCGGGGGCGGTGTGGGTCACCTCGGCGCTGTTCGTCGGCACGACCGAGCTCCAGCGCTGGATGCCGGGGACCAACATCGACGCCTGGCTGCGGGGCGGGGCCACGTACGGCGTCACCGTGGTGCGGACCGGGACGGACGGCGTGCCCTACCAGGAGTGGGTGGAGCGGGCCGTGACCCAGGGCCAGGGCGGCCTGTACCTGCTGGGCCTGGCCGTGGTGCTCGGTATCGTCGCGCTCCTGGTGTTCCGTCGCCGCGACGTCTCCTGAGTCCGCAGGTCGGCGTGCCGGTGTCCCATCATCTGGGACGATCGAACCGCAACGTGACATCGGCGCGACGACGGCGTAACGTGCGTCACGTGCAGACGATCATTCTCGTAGTACTTCCAGGGCGCGCCGGCTGAGGCCACCGCACCGGGCTTCGTCAGCGCGCTCACCCCTCGTCAGTCCCCGCAGCAGCATCCGGGACCGAGGGGTTTTTCATTGCACCGAACCACCCCCAGACGCCAGATCGAGCGGCAGGAGAGACCGATGGGTCAGCCGAACCCGACACCAGCCCAGGTGGCAGCGCGCACCGCACCGCGCGGTGTCGAGCAGTCCGTGGGCGAGCCCGTCACCGGCGCGGAGTCGATCGTCCGCTCCCTCGAGTCCGTCGGCGTCGACACCGTCTTCGGCATCCCCGGCGGCGCGATCCTGCCCACGTACGACCCCCTGATGGACTCGAAGTCGGTCCGGCACATCCTCGTCCGCCACGAGCAGGGCGGCGGCCACGCCGCGTCCGGCTACGCCCACGCGACCGGCCGCGTCGGCGTCACCATGGCGACCTCCGGCCCCGGCGCCACCAACCTCGTGACGCCCATCGCGGACGCCAACATGGACTCCATCCCCATGGTCGCCATCACCGGCCAGGTCGGCGAGTCCCTCATCGGCACCGACGGCTTCCAGGAGGCCGACATCGTCGGCATCACGATGCCGATCACCAAGCACTCCTACCTGGTGACCGACCCCGCCGAGATCCCGCGCACCATCGCCGAGGCGTTCCACATCGCCTCCACCGGCCGGCCCGGCCCCGTGCTCGTCGACATCGCGAAGTCCGCCATGCAGGCCAGCACCACGTTCTCCTGGCCGCAGGAGCTGTCGCTGCCCGGCTACCACCCCGTGACCAAGCCGCACGCCAAGCAGATCCGCGAGGCCGCCAAGCTGCTGGCCTCCGCCCGGCGCCCCGTGCTGTACGTCGGCGGCGGCGTCATCCGCGCCGGCGCGGCCCCCGTCCTGCGCAAGCTCGTCGACCTGTCGGGCGCCGCCGTCGTCACCACCCTCATGGCCCGCGGCGCCGTGCCCGACTCCCACCCCCAGCACCTCGGCATGCCCGGCATGCACGGCACCGTCCCCGCCGTCGCCGCCCTGCAGAAGGCCGACCTCGTCGTCGCCCTCGGCGCCCGCTTCGACGACCGCGTCACCGGCAAGCTGTCCAGCTTCGCCCCCCACGCCGCGATCGTGCACGCCGACATCGACCCCGCCGAGATCGGCAAGAACCGCGCCGTCGACGTGCCCATCGTCGGCGACCTCCGCGAGGTCATCAGCGACCTCCTGCCCGCCCTCGAGGCCGAGCAGGGAGTCGTCGGCAAGCCCGACGTCGAGGCCTGGTGGCGGCAGATCGACACGTGGCGCGAGACCTACCCGCTCGGCTACAGCGCCACCGCCGACGGCCACCTCGCCCCCCAGCACGTCATCTCCCGCCTCGGCGAGATCGCCGGCCCCGACGCCATCTACGTCTCCGGCGTCGGCCAGCACCAGATGTGGGCCGCGCAGTTCATCCGCTACGAGCGACCCAACACCTGGATCAACTCCGGCGGCCTGGGCACCATGGGCTACTCCATCCCCGCGGCCATGGGTGCCAAGGTCGGCGAGCCCGACCGCACCGTCTGGGCGATCGACGGCGACGGCTGCTTCCAGATGACCAACCAGGAGCTCGCCACCTGCACGATCAACGACATCCCCATCAAGGTGGCGCTGGTCAACAACAGCTCGCTCGGCATGGTCCGGCAGTGGCAGACCCTCTTCTACAACGAGCGGTACTCCAACACCGACCTGCACACCGGCCACGGCACCGTGCGCGTCCCCGACTTCGTCAAGCTCGCCGACGCCTACGGCTGCGTCGGCATCCGCGTCGAGCACGCGAACGAGGTCGACGACGCCATCAAGCGCGCGAACGAGATCGACGACGTCCCGGTCGTCGTCGACTTCACCGTGTCCCGCGACGCCATGGTGTGGCCCATGGTCGCCGCCGGCGTGAGCAACGACGACATCCAGTACGCGCGGGGCATCTCGCCCGCCTGGGACCGAGAGGACTGAACCATGTCCCGCCACACCCTGTCCGTCCTGGTCGAGAACAAGCCGGGCGTGCTCACGCGGGTCGCCGGCCTGTTCGCCCGCCGGGCGTTCAACATCCACTCCCTCGCGGTCGGGCCGACCGAGCACGAGGAGATCTCCCGCATCACCGTCGTCGTGGACGTCGACGAGCACCCGCTCGAGCAGGTGACCAAGCAGCTCAACAAGCTGATCCACGTCATCAAGATCGTCGAGCTCGACCCCGAGTCGTCCGTGCAGCGCGAGCTGCTGCTCGTCAAGGTGCGGGCCGACGCCGCCACCCGGTCGGGCGTGCTGGAGGTCGTCGAGCTGTTCCGCGCGAACGTCGTCGACGTCGTCCCCGACACCGTCGTCATCGAGGCGACGGGCACCCGGGCCAAGCTGGACGCGCTGCTCGGCGCGCTCGAGCCCTACGGCGTCCGCGAGATCGTCAAGTCCGGGACCCTCGCCGTCGGGCGCGGGTCGCGATCCATCACCGACCGGGCGCTGGAGCGGGTCCGCAGCGCCTGAGACGCGTCCACGGCCGGCCCCCGGGGCCTGCCAGAATCACCCCCGAGCTCGAACACCGAAGAAAGAGGAGCACCACCGTGGCTGAGATGTTCTACGAGGACGCCGCCGACCTGTCCATCATCCAGAGCAAGAAGGTCGCCGTCATCGGTTACGGCAGCCAGGGCCACGCCCACGCGCTCAACCTGCGCGACTCCGGCGTCGACGTCCGCATCGGCCTCCGCGAGGGCTCGCCGTCCGCCGCCAAGGCGACCGACGCCGGCCTGCGCGTGCTCACCGTCGCCGACGCGGTCAAGGAGGCCGACGTCGTCGTCATCCTCGCGCCGGACCAGAACCAGCGCGACCTCTACCGCGACCAGATCGCCCCGAACCTCAACGAGGGTGCGGCGCTCGTCTTCGGCCACGGCTTCAACATCCGCTTCGGCTACATCAAGCCCGAGGCGAACCACGACATCCTCATGGTCGCCCCCAAGGGCCCGGGCCACCTCGTGCGCCGCGAGTACGTCGACGGCCGCGGCGTGCCCGTGATCGTCGCCGTGGAGCAGGACGCCTCCGGCTCCGCCTGGGACCTCGCCCTGTCGTACGCGGCCGGCATCGGCGGCCTGCGCGCCGGCGGCATCAAGACCACCTTCACCGAGGAGACCGAGACCGACCTGTTCGGCGAGCAGGCCGTCCTCTGCGGTGGCGCCTCCCAGCTCGTCCAGTACGGCTTCGAGGTCCTCACCGAGGCCGGCTACCAGCCCGAGGTCGCCTACTTCGAGGTCCTGCACGAGCTCAAGCTCATCGTCGACCTCATGGTCGAGGGCGGCATCGCCAAGCAGCGCTGGTCCGTCTCCGACACCGCCGAGTACGGCGACTACGTCTCCGGCCCGCGCGTCATCTCGCCCGAGGTCAAGGAGAACATGAAGGCCGTGCTCGCGGACATCCAGTCGGGTGCCTTCGCCGAGCGCTTCATCGCCGACCAGGACGCCGGCGCCCCGGAGTTCAAGGAGCTCCGTGCCAAGGGCGAGGCGCACCCCATCGAGACCACCGGTCGCGAGCTCCGCAAGATGTTCGCGTGGATCAAGCCCGCTGACTCCGACTACACGGAGGGCAGCGCCGCTCGCTGACACCACCCCTGTCACGAGCGTCGCGCGCGGCCGTCGTCCCCACCCCGGGGCGGCGGCCGTGCGTGCTTCCCTCAGTCGGCGCACGCCGCGCCGACCCAGCGCAGGATGCCGCGAGCCAGCGCGGGTCCACGCGAGTCAGCGCAGGATGCCGCGAGTCAGCGCGGAATGCCGCGAGTCAGCGCAGGATCCGATGATCCGGTGCGGATCGGGTCGGACCGCCGGCCGGCATGCGGCTCAGGGCCGACGCAGTGTCACGCCGGCCATCGCCAGGCCCGCGTCCACCAGCTCCGCGCGATCGAGTGCGGCGACCTCCTCGAGACGGTGCCACGCGACGTCGTCGGTCGACCCGCCGACCTCGGCTCGCAGCGACCCGCCCACCACGTGGGCGCGGTAGACGATCCGCAGCCCGTGGGCGCCGTCGGAGAGGTCGCCCGCGGGTGGCAGCACGATGCTGTCGATGCCGAGCAGGTCGTCGAGCTCGACGTCGTACCCCGTCTCCTCCCACACCTCCCGCACCGCGGCGTCCGCCGGGTGCTCCCCGGGGTCGATGCCGCCCCCGGGCAGGGTCCACCCGGATCCGTAACCGCTCTGCCGCCAGTGGGGGAGCAGCACCTGTCCGTCGTCGATCACGACGGCGTAGGCCGCCACGCGAAGTCGCATGACGTCATCCTGCCGGAGCCGGAGAAGGGTGGCCTGCGACGTGCGGCTCCGCGTGCGTCGGCGTCGACCCCCAGATCTACGCCGACTCGCGGGAACCTGCGCTGACTGGCGGGAACCTGCGCTGACTGGCGGGAACCTGCGCTGACTGGCGCCGATGTGCGCTGAGTCGCGGGAGCGGGGCGGCGCGGGCGAGGGGCGGATGGCAGGATGGCGCCATGACTGACGACGTGACCTCGGGCGATGCCCCGCAGGAGCCGCAGGGCCAGCTCGACGACGTGCAGCAGGCGGAGCTGATCACCGCGTTCTGGGAGTCGGCGCGGCCGAAGGCCGGTCGCACGAGCCACGGCGGTGCGGTGGGGGAGCGGTCGGAGAACGTGGTGCCGCCGCCGGCGTGGGCGTTCGGCGACTCGCCGGTGCTCGCGGACGAGCTGCTCGGGCTGGTGCTCGCCGGGACGAAGACGGCGACGGCGAGCGCGCTGTGGGAGTTCGAGGCCGCGGCCGAGCCGCTGCCGCGCAAGGGCGACCTGTCGATCGTGCTGGACGGCGCCGGTTCGCCGCGGGCGCTGATCCGCACGGACGCCGTGGAGACGGTGCCGTTCGACGAGGTCACGGCGGAGCACGCGCGCCGTGAGGGGGAGGACGACCTCACCCTGGAGTCGTGGCGTGCGGGGCACGAGGCGTACTGGCGGCGCACCCTGGAGGCCACCGGTCACGCGTTCGACCGGTCGATGCCGGTCGTCTGCGAGCGGTTCACGGTCCTGTACGCGGAGTAGCGGGCCGGGGTGTCGGTGGCGCCCGCTAGCGTGCGTGCCACCGGAAGGAGACGACGATGACCCTGCGCTGGTACTCGACGGTGGTGGAGTCCACCGACCCTCGTGCGCTCGCGGCCTGGTGGGCCGAGGCGCTCGGCTGGGACATGGTCTACGCGGCCGACGACGAGGTCGTCCTCGTGCCGCCGTGGGCGCGTGAGCTCTCCGAGCAGCTGGAGTTCCACCGGGTGCCGCCGGGCATGGTGTTCGTCCGGGTGGAGCACGAGAAGTCGGGCAAGAACCGGCTGCACTGGGACTTCGCGCCGCACACGAGCGACGACCGGGACGCCGAGATCGAGCGGCTGGTCGGTCTGGGCGCCCGGGTGATCGACGTGGGGCAGCCGCCCGAGGCCACGTGGACGGTGCTGGCGGACCCGGACGGCAACGAGTTCTGCGTGCTGTCGTCGCGGGAGATGTGACCGCCCGATCGTTTCGCATCGTGAGACGGGTGTCCCGCATCCTGGCGCGGCGGTCGTAGGATCGCTGCATGACGCGCAACATCGACCTGGCAGTGGTGGCAGGGGACGGCATCGGCACCGAGGTCGTCGAACAGGGCCTCGCGGTCCTCGAGGCGGCCCTGGCCGGCTCCGACGTCAAGGTCGCCACCACCGAGTTCGACCTGGGCGCGCGTCGCTGGCACGCGACGGGCGAGACCCTCGCCGACGGCGACCTGGAGCGGATCCGCGAGCACGACGCGATCCTGCTCGGCGCCATCGGCGACCCCAGCGTCCCCTCGGGCGTGCTGGAGCGCGGTCTCCTGCTCAAGCTGCGCTTCGCGCTCGACCACTACGTCAACCTCCGCCCCGGCAAGCTGTACCCGGGCGTGAAGAGCCCGCTCGCGGAGCCCGGCGAGGTCGACTTCGTCGTGGTCCGCGAGGGCACCGAGGGCCCGTACGTCGGCAACGGTGGCTCGGTCCGCACCGGCACGCCGCACGAGATCGCCACCGAGGTGTCGGTCAACACGGCGTTCGGCGTGGAGCGCGTGGTGCGCGACGCCTTCGCCCGCGCCCAGGCCCGCCCCCGCCGGCACCTCACGCTCGTGCACAAGCACAACGTGCTGGTCCACGCCGGTCACCTGTGGCGTCGCACCGTCGAGGCCGTCAACGCCGAGTTCCCGGACGTCACGACGGACTACCTGCACGTCGACGCCGCCACGATCTTCCTCACGACGAACCCGTCGCGCTTCGACGTCATCGTGACGGACAACCTCTTCGGCGACATCCTCACCGACCAGGCCGCCGCGATCACCGGTGGCATCGGCCTCGCCGCGTCCGCGAACATCAACCCGGACCGCACCGCGCCGTCGATGTTCGAGCCGGTGCACGGCTCGGCCCCCGACATCGCGGGCCAGGGCAAGGCCGACCCGACCGCCACGGTGCTGTCGGTCTCCCTGCTGCTCGACCACCTCGGCCTCACCGCCGAGGCGGCGCGCGTCGAGGCCGCGGTCGCGGCCGACCTCGCCGAGCGCGGGAGCCGAGTACGGTCGACGGCCGAGGTCGGGCAGGATCTCGCTGCCCGCGTCGCCGACTGACCGGCGCCCCGCGACCTCGGCCGTCGTCCCCGAACCGTCCCCTTGCTCCTCGTCCAGGGTGACCGTGTGGTGGACGCGTCCGACCGGTGCCCGCGGGACCGCGAGTCGTGGAAAACTACAGGGGTCACCCGGTGAAAGGCCCTTGCGATCATGACCACGACCTCGTCCCCCATCCTCCCGACCGAGCTCGAGGACCTCGTCGAGCTGTTCGACGTGTCCCCGACGGACACGCCGACGCCTGACGACGAGCGCGAGGCCGCGCTCGCCAGCCCGCGCTTCGGCACGGTGTTCACCGACCACATGGCCCGGATCACGTGGCGCAAGGACACGGGGTGGGTGGACCGCCGCATCGAGAAGTACGGTCCGCTCCAGCTCGACCCGGCGACCGCCGTCCTGCACTACGCGCAGGAGATCTTCGAGGGCATGAAGGCGTACCGGCACGCCGACGGCTCGGTGTGGACGTTCCGCCCGGACGCCAACGCCGCCCGGTTCGCGCGCTCGGCCCACCGGCTGGCGCTGCCCGCGCTGAGCGTCGACGACTTCGTCGGCTCGATCGCCGCGCTGGTGCGCACCGACCTCGCGTGGGTCCCGGGCGGGGAGGACTCCAGCCTGTACCTGCGGCCCTTCATGTTCGCCTCCGAGCCGTTCCTCGGCGTGCGGCCGGCGAACGAGGCCGAGTACCTCTGCATCGCCTCGCCGGTCGGGCCGTACTTCGCGGGCGGCGTGAAGCCGGTGTCGATCTGGGTGTCCCAGGACTACCACCGTGCCGCCCCGGGCGGCACGGGCGACGCGAAGTGCGGCGGCAACTACGCGGCCAGCCTGCTCCCGCAGACGGAGGCGCAGGAGAACGGCTGCGACCAGGTGTGCTTCCTCGACTCCACGACGAACACGTTCCTCGAGGAGCTCGGCGGGATGAACCTGTTCGTCGTCAAGGCGGACGGCACGGTGCACACGCCGGAGCTCACCGGCTCCATCCTGGAGGGCATCACCCGGTCGTCCATCCTGCGGCTGGTGGCGGACCGGGGCCACGACGTCGTCGAGCGGCGCATCCCGCTGGCGGAGGTCGTGGACGGCCTGGCCGACGGCAGCATCACCGAGATCTTCGCGTGCGGCACCGCCGCGGTCGTGACGCCGATCGGTCGGCTCGCGGGCGGCACGTTCGACCACCAGGTCGGCGGCGGCGAGCCCGGCGAGCTGACGATGGCGATCCGGTCCGAGCTCACCGACATCCAGTACGGGCGCGCCACCGACCGTCACGGCTGGATGCGCCGCCTGGCCTGAGCGGCCCGACGACGCCGGGACGACGGCGACCCGAAGACGACGACGCCGGCGGGCGACCCGGCCGCCCGGCGGGTGAGGAGCGGCACGTGCCCGTCAGGGTGAGTCGCGCCGAGCTCGGCCGGACGACGCTCGCCCGCCAGCACCTGCTGCGACGGCCGCCCGCCGCGGAGCGGTCGGCCGTCGAGGTCGTCGGCGACGTGGGCGGGCTGCAGGCCCAGCACGCCGACATGCCCTACCTCGGGCTGGCGGCCCGCCGGGACGGGCCCGTCGTCGACGCCGTGCAGGACGCCCTGACGGCGCGGTCGCTCGTCAAGGCGACGGTGATGCGTTCGACGCTGCACCTGCTGCCCGCCGGGCACTGGCCGTCGGCCGACGTGACGTCGGCCGAGGGCCGGCTCGCGTCCTGGCGGCCGAGCGCCCGCCGGGCGGGGCTGGACCTGACGGAGCTCAACGCCGCGGTGCGGGAGCACTGCGCCCGGCCGCGCACGGTCGACGAGGTGGAGGCGTTCGCGGCCGCGCTCCACCCGGGTGTCGACGCGGCGGCGGCGATCCCCGGCGGGGTGTCGCGCGCGTGGTGGCGCCTCGCGTCGGCCGGCGGGGGTCTGGTGCACGTGCCGCCGAGCGGGTTCTGGCGCGAGCACGGTGAGCACCGTGTGGTCGACGGGGCCGCCTGGTTCGGGGCGGCGGACCGACCGAGCCCTGACGAGGCGCGTGCCGGGGCGGTCGCGCGGTACCTGCGGGCGTTCGGTCCGGCGACCCGCGCGGACGTGGCCCGCGGCGTCGGCATCCGCGGGAAGCGTCCCCTGGCCGTGGCGCTGGACCGGCTGGAGCTGCGCACACTGGCCGGACCGGACGGCGCGGACCTGCTCGACCTGGCGGGCCTCGACGTCGTCCCCGGCGACACCGCCGCGCCGGTGCGGCTGCTGCCCCGCTGGGACCAGCTCCTCGTGGCGTTCGACGACCGGACCCGGTTGCTCGACGCCGACGTCGCCGCCCACGTGTTCCGGCGCAACGGCGACGTGCTGCCGACGGTCTGGGTCGACGGACGGGTCGTGGGCACGTGGTCCCCGGCCGCGCCGGGCGACCCGGTGGTGCAGGTGACGGCCCTGCGGCCCCTCACGGGTGACGCGCGGGACGCCGTCGAGGCGGAGGCCCGCCGCGTCCTGGCGGCGACCGGTCAGGACGCGGCGGCCGAGGTCACGTGGTCGGACGACGGACCAGGGTCCGTCCGAGCACCCCGCTGAGCATCGAGAACACGGCGACACCGAGCACGACCCACACGAGTCCCGTCATCGTCGCGTCGAGCGGGTCGGTCGACCCGGTGAAGGGCAGCGCCACGAGGATGAGGATGCTCAGGGCGACGAGCCAGCCGAAGAACATGCGGGCGCGCGGCGCCGCGAGCACGAGGAGCTGCAGCACGACGGCGGCGAGCAGGGCGTAGAGCGCCCCCGTGCCCGCCCAGGACGCGTGGTGCCCGACGCCCAGGGCGTCCGGGGGTGCGACGAGCGACAGCCCGAAGACCTCCTCGAGGACGACGGAGCACGCCAGGCCCAGCAGGGCGCTGACGAGCACGGTGACCGCGGCCCCGGACCAGTACCGGGTCACGATGAGCCCGGGCTGCGTGGGCCCGGTGTCGACGACGGGGTCGTACGCGGGGTCGTCGGCGGCGGGGACGACGCCGGGCGGGGCGTCGTGGTGCCCGACGGGCGTGGGAGCGTCGTAGCCGGGCACGGCGGGAGCGCCGGTGGCGTCGTAGGTGGGCCCGCCCGGCGTGCCGGGGGCGGGGGTGCCGGGCCGCGACGGGTACGCGCGGGTGGCGTCGTCCTGCCCGTCGGGCCGCTGGGGGTGGTTCACGTGGGTCTCCTCGTGCCGTGGTGGACACAGCGGACCACAGATCGGGCGATCCCACCACAGATCGCCCGACCGGGTCGGCCGACGGTCGGGGTGTCCACGAGGCGGGACCGCGTGACCGGTGCCTGGACGGTGTGGCACGATGTGAGGCATGACTCGCGCCCACCAGCGTCCGCAGCGGCACGTACCGTGCTGCCGCATCATTAGCTAGCGCGTCCGGCCCACCCGACCGGACGCGCAGACCTTCCCTACCCGGAGGGTCTTTTTTGTTGTCCCGACCGCTTCAGCCCCCAGGGGAGCCCCCGATGGTCACCGCCCCGTTCCACGTGTACGACACCACCCTGCGCGACGGTGCGCAGCAGGAGGGGATGAACCTCTCCGTCGCCGACAAGCTCGCCATCGCCCCGCTGCTGGACGAGCTGGGCGTCGGGTTCATCGAGGGCGGCTGGCCGGGCGCGATCCCGAAGGACACGGAGTTCTTCCGCCGGGCGACCGCGGAGCTGCGGCTGCGGCACGCGGTCCTCGCGGCGTTCGGGTCCACCCGCAAGGCGGGCGTGCGCGCCGAGGACGACCCGCAGGTGCGGGCGCTGCTCGACTCCGGCGCGCCCGTCGTGACGCTCGTGTCGAAGTCGGACGTGCGGCACGTCGAGCGCGCGCTGCGCACCACCCCCGCCGAAGGACTGGCGATGATCCGCGACACGGTCGAGCTGCTGGTGCGCGAGGGGCGGCGCGTCGTGGTGGACGCCGAGCACTTCTTCGACGGGTACCGGTTCGACCCCGCGTTCACCACGGAGGCGGTCCGCGTCGGCTTCGAGGCGGGGGCCGAGGTCGTGGCGCTGTGCGACACCAACGGGGGCATGCTGCCGTCCTGGGTGACCGACACGGTGGCGGAGCTGCGCGAGGCCCTCGGCCTCGTCCACGGGCGCGAGGCCCGCGCGGGCGACCCGCTGCTGGGCATGCACGCCCACAACGACTCCGGCTGCGCCGTGGCGAACACGCTCGCCGCGGTCGACGCCGGGTGCGCGCACGTGCAGGGCACCGTCAACGGGTACGGCGAGCGGACGGGCAACGTCGACCTCGTGACGGTCGTGGCCAACCTCGCCCTCAAGAGCGGCATCGACACGCTCGCGGGCGACGGCCTGGCGGAGGCGTCCCGCATCGCGCACGCCGTCGCCGAGATCACCAACATCTCCCCGTACGGTCGCCAGCCCTACGTGGGGGCCAGCGCGTTCGCGCACAAGGCCGGCCTGCACGCCAGCGCCATCAAGGTCGACCCCGACCTCTACCAGCACATCGACCCGACAGCGGTGGGCAACGACATGCGGATGCTGGTGTCCGACATGGCGGGCCGCGCGTCCATCGAGCTCAAGGGGCGCGAGCTGGGCTTCGACCTCGCCGGCCAGGGCGACCTGCTGACCCGCGTGACCAACCGGGTCAAGGCCTCGGAGGCCCGCGGGTACACGTTCGACGCCGCCGACGCGTCGTTCGAGCTGATCCTGCGCGAGGAGCTGACCGGGCGGCGGCCGCACTACTTCCGCATCGAGTCGTGGCGCACCATCGTCGAGACGACGGGTGACGCGGGCAACGCCGACCGCCACGACGCGGAGGCCGTGGCGGAGGCCACGGTGAAGCTCCACGCCGGCGGCGAGCGGATCGTCGTCACGGGGGAGGGCAACGGCCCGGTCAACGCCCTCGACCAGGCGCTGCGCCACGCGCTGACCCGCGTGTACCCGGCGATCGAGAAGTTCGAGCTCATCGACTTCAAGGTGCGGATCCTCGACGCCGAGCACGGCACGGACGCCACGACGCGGGTGCTGGTCGAGACCAGCGACGGGGAGCACACCTGGTCGACGGTGGGCGTGGGCCCGAACATCATCGAGGCCGCCTGGGAGGCGCTCATCGACGCGCACGTCTACGGCCTGCTGCACGCCGGGGTCGAGGCGCTCTGACCGGAGCGCCCGGCGTCCGGTCGACCGGGCGCCGGGCGGCCCGATGACCGTCGGCGTCAGGCGCCCGGCGCCATGCGGTGCTGCTGGACGGCGTCGTAGGTGAGGCGCAGGGCCTCGGTGGTGGCGTCGAACCGCCGCTGCGCGACGTTGACGAACAGGAAGTCGACGACGGCGAGCTGCGCGATGCGGCTGGCGAGCGCCCCGGTGCGGAACTGCGTCTCCCGCACGGAGGTAGCCAGCACGACGTCGGCGGTGTCGGCCAGCGGCGACGACGGGAACCCGGTGACGGCGACCGTCGTCGCGCCGCGGGCACGCGCCAGGGTGAGCGACTGGTGCACCTCGACGGTGCGGCCCGTGTGGGACACCCCGATGGCGACGGAGCCGGGGGCGAGCAGCGCGGCCGACTGGAGCTGCTGGTGGGAGTCGACGGGCGCGACGCAGGCGATACCGATGCGGGACAGCTTCTGCGCGAGGTCCTGCGCGGTGAGGCCGGACGCCCCGACCCCGTAGACGTCGACCCGGTCGGCCCCGGCGACGGCCCGCACGGCCTCCTCGAGCGCGTCGAGGTCGATGGCGCGGGCCGTGCTCTCGATGGTGCGGGCCTCGTGGAACGCGATCTTCGAGACGACCTCGGCGACGTCGTCGGAGCGGCCGATCTCGCCCTGGGCGACGCCGGAGCGCTCGTGCTCGGCGGCGCGCCGGCTGGTCGTGCGGGCGAGGTCGATGCGGAAGCCGGGGTAGCCGGTGTAGCCGACGGTCCGGCAGAAGCGGACGACGCTGGCCTGGGACGCCCCGGCGCGGCCCGCGAGCTCGGCGATGGTGGCCCCGACGACCGCGGTCGGGTCGTCGAGGACCGTCTCGGCGATCCGCGCCTCCGCCGGTCGCAGGTTCGGCAGCATCTGGCGCAGCCGGACCAGCAGGTCTCCGTCCACGATCGTCCCCTTCGCAGTTCGTGCACGCCGGTCGTGCGGCCCCAGTGTGACAGGGGGGACGGCGTCCCGCGGGGTTACGGTTGCCCGGTGCGAGGAGAGTACAAGGTTCCCGGTGGCAAGCTCGTGGCGGTCGACCTGGCGGTCCCGGACGGCCGGCTGGAGGACGTCCGGGTCTCGGGCGACTTCTTCCTGGAGCCGGACGACGCGCTGGAGGTCATCCAGGACGCGCTGACCGGGATGCCGGTGACGACGTCCACCACCGAGCTGGCGCGGGCGGTGACCGAGGCGCTCGAGGAGGCGGAGTCGTCGGGCGCGGTGCCCGGGCCGGTCGCGATGGTCGGGTTCGACGCCCGCGCGGTGGCGGTCGCGGTGCGCCGCGCCCTCGGGCTGGCGACCACCTGGGACGACCACACGTTCGAGGTGATCCGTCCCGGCCCGCTGCCCCCGCGCACCCTGGCGGCCCTGGACCAGGTCCTCACCGAGGAGCTGGCGGAGGGGCGGCGCGGCCCCACCCTGCGGTTCTGGGACTGGGACGAGCGCGCGGTGTTCATCGGGTCGTTCCAGTCGTACCGCAACGAGATCGACGACGCGGGCGTGGCCCGGCACGACGTCACGGTGGTGCGGCGCATCTCGGGCGGCGGCGCGATGTTCATGGAGGCGGGCAACTGCGTGACGTTCTCCCTGGTGGTGCCGGCGTCGCTGGTGGACGGGCTGAGCTTCGAGGCGTCGTACGCGTTCCTGGACTCGTGGGTGCTGGGTGCGCTGGCGGAGCTGGGCGTGCAGGCGCGGTTCGCGGGCATGAACGACGTGGCGTCCCCGGCGGGGAAGATCGCGGGGTCGGCGCAGAAGCGGCTGGCCGGGGGAGCGGTGCTCCACCACATGACGATGGCGTACGACATCGACGCCGACAAGATGCTCGAGGTGCTGCGCATCGGCCGGGAGAAGCTGTCGGACAAGGGCACGAAGAGCGCGAACAAGCGGGTGGACCCGCTGCGCTCGCAGACCGGCATGGCGCGTGACGACGTCGTCGACGCGTTCGCCCGGTACTTCGCGGAGCACCACCGCACGGTGCCGTCGGGGCTGCGCCCGGACGAGCTGGCGCGGGCCGAGGAGCTCGTGCGGACGAAGTTCGACACGCCGGAGTGGATCCACCGGGTGCCCTGACGGGCCGTCCGGGGGCGTCGGAGGTCACGCTCGGGTCACGGTGTGGCGAGGGGCTTCCGTTCCGGCGCGTGTGGCACTAATCTCCAACGCAAGGCATCACAGCGAAAGTTACTTTCATGTGTCGGGGGTGTGACGGCGGCGTCCGTCACCCACCCGCACACCGACCGACAGACGGAGGAACGCGATGAAGCGGCTCGACTCGCGGCGTGCGGCTGCTGCCGCGGTGGCGGCGACGGTGGCTCTGGCCACGGCAGGATGCTCGGGGTCCGACGACAGCGGCACGAGCGGCGCCACCGGCGCCGAGGGCCAGACGCTCGACGTCTGGATCATGCAGGGCACCAACCCCAGCGCCGACGACTTCTTCGACGAGGTCGGCACCGCGTTCACCGAGCAGACCGGCGCCGAGCTCAACGTCGAGTTCGTCGAGTGGGGCGACGCCCACGACCGGTTTGTCACCTCCATCGCCGGCGGCACCACGCCGGACGTGGCCGAGACCGGCACCACCTGGACGCCGGAGTTCGCCGACGCGGGTGCGCTCGCCCCGCTGGGCGACTACGTCGCCGAGGCCGGCCTGGACGGCGACCTCGTCCAGGGCCTCGTCGACGCGGGCACCTACGACGGCGACCTGTACGGCATGCCCTGGTACGCCGGCGTGCGTGCGCTGGTCTACAACACCGAGATCTTCGAGGAGGCCGGCGTCGAGCCGCCGACCACCTGGGCCGAGCTCGAGGAGGCCGCGAAGGCCATCAAGGCCGCGATGCCCGACAAGATCGCCGTGGCCGTCCCCGGCGACGCCGAGTTCACCGTCTACCCCTGGATCTGGGGCGCGGGCGGCGAGGTCGCCTCGCTCGACGGCGACACCTGGACCTCCCAGCTCGACAGCCCCGCCGCGCAGGAGGGCCTGGAGTTCTGGACCGGGCTCGCCGAGGAGGGCCTGTCGTCGGCCGGCGCCACGACCTGGCGCGAGACCGACGTCCTGGACGCGTTCGCCGCGGGCGACGTCGGCATGGCCGTCATGGGCTCCTGGACGCCCGGCGCGATCCTCGAGGCCAACGCCGACATGGACGGCAAGTTCGCCGCCGTGCCGATCCCGGGCAAGGACGGCGGGATCTCCCCGTCGGTGCTCGGCGGCTCGCACCTGAGCATGTTCGAGACCGCGGAGAACAAGGACCTCGCGTTCGCGTTCGTCGAGATGATGACCACCGGCGAGTTCGCCACGAAGTGGGGCGAGCAGGCCGGCTACTTCCCGGGCCAGACGTCGCTGCTCGAGGAGACGCTGCAGAGCACCGACCCGCTCGTGGCGCCGTTCGCCCAGCAGTTCGTCGACGGCGGCGCGTCCGTCCCGGTGTCGCCGAACTTCGGCGCCGTCCAGGCCCGCGCGACGACGTCGACCATGATGCAGTCGATCCTCTCGGGCAAGGAGGACGTCGCCACGGCCAGCACGAAGGCGGCCGAGGAGATGACCGGCCTGCTCAACGGCGGCAGCTGACGCATGGCCTCGACCCTTCAGGCCCCGGAGCGGGGCGGCGGCACCACGTCGTCGCCCCGCTCCGGCGGAGGACCCGGCCGCTCGTGGGTGGCCCGCACCCGCCCGTGGCTCCTGCTCGCCCCCGGCCTCCTCGTCCTGGCCGTGCTCATGCTCTGGCCGCTGGTCCGTGTCGTGCTGTTCTCGCTGCAGGACTACGGCCTGCGCGAGATCGTCTCCGGCGAGCCGAACTGGATCGGCCTGGGCAACTACACCGAGGTCCTCACCTCGTCCCAGCTCTGGGCGGTCGTCCTGCCGAACACCGTCGGCTTCGCGGTGATCGCCGTGACGGCGACCGTCGCGTTCGGCACGGCCGTCGCCGTCCTCCTGGCCTCCCTCGGCACGGTGTGGCGCACCATCGTGTCGAGCTGCATCATGGCGGCCTGGGCGATGCCCGCCGTCACCGGCACGTACGTGTGGGTCTGGATCTTCGACGCGGACCGCGGCGTGTTCAACCACGTGCTCCAGGCCCTCGGCCTGCAGGACGCCCCGGTGAACTGGTTCACCGACCGGTGGAGCTTCTACGCCATCGTGCTGCTCAACATCGTCCACCACGGCTTCCCGTTCGTGGCGGTCACCGTCCTGGCGGCCCTGCTGGGCGTGCCGCGCGAGCTGCTCGAGGCCGCGGAGATGGACGGGGCCGGCCCGTGGCGGCGCTTCTTCTCGATCATCGTCCCGCAGCTGCGGCAGGTGTTCGCCGTCGTCGTCATCATGTCGACCATCTGGGACTTCAAGGTGTTCGCGCAGGTCTTCCTCATGCCGGGCGGCGCGGGGACCAACCGCGAGGTGCTCAACCTCGGCGTCTGGTCCTACGTGGAGTCGTTCGGGCAGAACCGCTACGGGTTCGGCTCGGCCATCGCCGTGCTGCTCACCGTGATGCTGCTCGTCGTCACCGCCGTCTACGTCCGCACCATCCTCAAGGAGGACGAGCTGTGAGCGCCCTCTCCCTGCGGCGGCCGACCCGCCGGGCACAGGCCGGCAAGGCGGTCGCCGTCGCCCTGCTGCTCGTGTTCACCCTGTTCCCGGCGTACTGGATGCTCGTCAGCGCGTTCGACGCCAAGGCCGGCCTGCAGACCTCGTTCGTCCCGGCGGAGCCCACGCTGGACCACTTCCGGTTCGTGCTGACCGAGGGCGGGTTCGACGTCTTCCTGCGCAACTCCGCGATCGTGGCGCTGGCGACCGTGCTCGTCTCGGCGCTGCTCGCGCTGCTCGCCTCCGTGGCGGTGGCCCGGTTCCGCTTCCGGTTCCGCACGCAGATCCTGCTCATGGTCCTCGTGGTGCAGATGGTGCCGCTCGAGGCCCTCGTCATCCCGCTGTTCGTGCAGGTGCGCAACCTGCAGCTCCTGGAGACCCTCCTCGGCCTGGTCATCGTGTACGTGGCGCTCGCCCTGCCGTTCGGCATCTGGATGCTGCGCGGGTTCGTCGCGGCCGTGCCGGTCGAGCTGGAGGAGGCCGCCTACATCGACGGCGCGAGCTGGGGTCGCATGTTCCGCTCCGTCCTGCTGCCGCTCGTCGCCCCGGGGCTGGTCGCCACGAGCATCTTCAGCTTCATCACGGCGTGGAACGAGTTCCTGTTCGCCATGACCCTGCTCGGCGGCGCGACGGAGCACTACACCGTCGCCATCGGCCTGCGGTCGTTCTTCGGGCAGTTCTCCAACCAGTGGGGCGCCATCATGGCGGCCTCGACCATCATCACGGTGCCGGTGATGATCTTCTTCATCATGGTCCAGCGCAAGCTCGCCGCGGGCCTGACCTCGGGAGCGGTGAAGGGATGACCGCCACGCACCCGAGCGCGGCGCCGGACGGCGCCGCGCTGCGCCGGGCCGTGCTCGGCGTCCTGCTGCCGGGGTTCTCCGGCACCACCGCGCCGGACTGGCTGCTCGACGCGGCACGCGACGGCCTCGCCGGGGTCGTGCTGTTCGGGCACAACACCCCGGACGTCGCCACGACCGCACGGCTGACCGCACAGCTCCACGACGTCGCCCCCGACCTGCTCGTCACGATCGACGAGGAGGGCGGCGACGTCACCCGCCTGGAGGCGGCGACCGGCTCGTCCGTCCCGTCGCCGGCGGCGCTGGGGACCCTCGACGACGTGGCGCTGACGGGGGAGGTCGCACGCGCCCTGGGCGGTCTGCTCGCCGCGTGCGGCGTCGACCTGGACCTGGCGCCCGTGCTCGACGTCGACGCGCCGGCCAACCCGGTGATCGGCACCCGCGCGTTCGGCGACGACACCGACCGGGTGTCCCGGCACGGCCGCGCGGTCGTCGAGGGCCTGCACGCGGGCGGTGTCGGGGTGTGCGCGAAGCACTTCCCGGGCCACGGCAGCACGACGGTGGACTCCCACGTCGGGCTCCCGCGGGTCACCGCGTCCGTCGCGGAGCTGCGCGAGCGCGACCTCGTGCCGTACGTCGCGGCGCACCGCGACGACGACGCCGGCCCGGCCCTGGACGCCGTCATGGTGGCGCACGTCGTGGTGCCGGAGCTCGGCCCGGGCCCGGCGTCGCTGGAGCCCGCGACGGTGGCGCTCGCCCGCGAGCTGGGCATGGACGGCCCGGTCATCACCGACGCCCTCGACATGCGCGCCGTCTCGGACGGGCGGAACGTCGGCGAGGCCGCGGTGCGCGCCGTGCAGGCGGGTGCCGACCTGCTGTGCCTCGGGACGACGGCCGCACGCGACGACCGCGCCCTGTTCGAGGACGCCGTGGCGGCCCTCACCGCCGCCGTGTCGGACGGCCGCGTCACCGTGGAGCGGCTGGCGGGGTCGGCCGCACGGACCGCTCGCTGCGCGGCCGTGCAGCACGACCGCCGGGCGCGCACCGGGGTCGAGCGGGGGCCGGAGGCCGCCCTCCGTGCGCTCGACGTGCTGCGGCAGGTCGGCCGACGCGCCGCCCGCGCGACCGTCTCCCGCACGGGGGAGTCGCGGCTCAGCGCGGCACCCCTGGTCGTGGACCTGCGCCGGCGCACCGACCACGCCGCGGGGGACCGCGGCCGGCACGTCACCGACGCCCTGGCGCAGCGCTGGCCGGGCACGACCGTCGTCGGACCGGACGAGGTGGCGGCCGCGATGCTCGCCGCCGGTCCGGGGCAGGACGGGCACCCGGTGGTGCTGCTGACCCGGGAGCCGCCGCAGCACGACGCGGACGCCGACCGGTGCGCGGCGCTGCTCGCGGCGCGCCCGGACGCCGTCGTCCTGCACACGGGCGTGGCCTCCGCGCTGGAGGGCTGGCTCGTCCGCTCCGGCGGCGTGCGGCCGGACGTCGTGCTCACGCTGGGAGCGGGCCGCGCCACCGCGGACGCCGCCGTCGACCTGCTGGGAGGGACCGACCGATGATCGTCGCCGGACTGATGACCGGGACCTCCGCCGACGCCCTGGACGTCGCGCTCGTGGACCTCGAACCCGACGCCACGGGTGCGGAGCTGTCGATGCGCCTGCTGGACCACCGCGAGGTGGACCTCCCCCCCGACCTCGCGCTGGACCTCCTGCGCCTGCTCGAGCCGCGCGACGTCCCGCTGTCGCTGGTGAGCGACGTGGACGGCCGCCTCGGCCGGTTCTGCGGCGAGGCCGTCGCGACGGTCCTGGCGGAGGCGGGCACCGGGTGCGACCTCGTGGTGCTGCACGGCCAGACGGTCCGTCACGACGTCACCGACGGCGTCGTGACGTCGACGTGGCAGCTCGGCCAGCCCGCATGGGTCGCCGAGCGCACGGGGGTGCCGGTGCTGTCGGACGTGCGTGCGCGCGACGTCGCGGCCGGCGGGCAGGGCGCGCCGCTCGCGGGCCTGCTCGACCACCTGCTCCTCGCGGGCGCGGCCGAGCCGGTCGCCGCGCTCAACCTCGGCGGCATCGCGAACGTCACGGTGGTCGCCCCCGGCGCGGACACGCTCGCGTTCGACACGGGGCCGGCGAACGCGCTGATCGACGTCGTCGCCCGCCGGATCACGGGCGAGCCGCGCGGGTTCGACCGCGACGGGCTGCTCGCGGCCCGCGGCACGGTCCACGCCGGCCTGCTGGCCGACCTGCTCGCCGAGCCCTACTACGGGCTGCCCGCCCCGAAGTCGACCGGCAAGGAGCTGTTCCACGGCGCCTACCTCGACGGGTTCCTCGCCCGGTACCCGGACCTCGACCCGCACGACGTCGCGGCCACGGTCACCGAGCTCACGGCACGGACCGTCGCGGACGCCTGCCGCGCGCACGGCGTGCGGTCGGTCGTCGCGTCCGGCGGCGGCACCCGCAACCCCGTCCTCGTGGCGGCGCTGCGCCGGGAGCTGGGCGCCGACGTCCCGCTCACCACGACCGACGAGACGCTCGGCCTGCCGGAGGGCGCCAAGGAGGCGTGCCTCATGGCGCTCGTCGGCTGGCTGGCCTGGCACGGCCTGCCCGGCACGCTGCCGAGCGTCACCGGGGCGGCGCACCCCACGATCGCCGGCCGCCTCACCCCCGGTGCGGGCCCGCTGCGCCTGCCCGCACCCCTGACCACCTCGCCCACCGCCCTCCGGGTGCGGTGAGACCCCCCGACCCCACCGAACGACGAGGGAGAACGACATGCTGCACACCGTCGACCTGGTGGTGATCGTCGCGTACCTGGCGGCCACCGCCTGGCTGGGCCTGCGGCTCAGCGGCAAGCAGAAGGGTCTGCGGGACTACTTCCTCGGCAGCCGCAACCTGCCCTGGTGGGCGGTGTGCCTGTCGGTGGTCGCGACCGAGACGAGCGCCCTGACCGTGGTGGGCACGCCCGTCATGGCGTTCGTCGGGAACATCTCGTTCCTCCAGGTGGCGCTCGGCTACCTGCTGGGGCGCGTGGTCGTGGCGTTCCTCATGCTGCCGCGCTACTACGACGGCGAGATGGTGACCGCGTACGCCTACCTGGGCAAGCGGTTCGGGTCGAGCACGCAGACCACGGCCGGGGTGACGTTCCTGTTCACGCGCCTCCTGGCCGACGGCGTCCGCGTCCTGGCCGCCGCCATCCCGCTCAAGCTCATCCTCGACGGGCTGGGCATCACCACGAACTACTTCACGATCATCGTCGTGCTGGCCGTGGTGACGATCCTCTACACGTTCATCGGCGGGATCCGCGCGGTGGTCTGGGTCGACGTCGCCCAGATGCTGCTGTACGTGCTGGGCGGCGTCCTGGCGATCGTCGTCATCTCCGTGCAGACCGGGGGCGGCTGGCTCACCGAGGCCGCCGACGCCGGCAAGCTGCAGATGTTCGTGTTCTCCGGGAACCCGATCTCCGACTCGTCGTCGTTCGTCGCGTCGCTGCTGGGCGGTGCCGTCTTCGCGATGGCGTCGCACGGCGCCGACCAGCTCGTGGTGCAGCGCCTGCTGGCCTGCCGCAGCAAGGTCGAGGCGCAGAAGGCGCTCATCTGGTCCGGCGTGGTCGTCCTCGTCCAGTTCGCCGTGTTCCTGCTCGTCGGGCTCGCGCTGTGGGGCTACTACGACCACGCGACGCCCGACCAGCTCGGCCTGACCCGCAACGACGAGATCTTCCCGCGCTTCATCGTCGAGGGACTGCCCGCCGGCGTGTCCGGGCTGCTGCTCGCCGCCATCCTCGCCGCGGCGATGAGCACCCTGTCGTCCTCGCTCAGCGCGCTGTCCTCGTCGACCGTGACCGACGTGTACGCCAAGCTGCGCCGCACCCCCGTCACCGACGAGCAGGGCCTGCGGGTCGGGCGCTGGGCGACCATCGGCTGGGGGCTGGCGTTCATCGCGCCGGCGGTGTTCTTCCAGTCCGACGAGGGCAACATCGTCGTCCTCGCGCTCGGCATCGCGGGCATCACCTACGGCGGCCTGCTCGGGTCGTTCGTCCTCGGGATCGTCAACCGGCGGGCTCGGGCGCTGGACGCCAACGTCGCGTTCGTCGCGGCCGTCGCGGTCAACCTGTTCTTCTTCGTCATGGAGAAGTACGTCACCGGCGAGGTCTGGGTGGCGTGGCAGTGGTACCCGCTGCTGGGCGTGCTCGTCACGCTGGCCGTCGGCGGCCTGCTGTCCCTGCGTCACCCGTCCGGCCCCGCCGCCGACGTCGACGCCGAGCTCGCGGAGCAGGTCCGATGAGGGCGGCCGACGGCGCGCTGTCGCCGACCGAGCGTCGTCACCCGGGCACGGAGGACATCGACGCGGTCCCGACGCTGGAGGTGCTCACGCGCCTCAACACCGAGGACCGGGTGGCGGTGGACGCCGTGCGCGCCGTGCTGCCGGCCCTCGCGGAGGTGGTCGACGAGGCGGCCGCCCGGTTCCGCCGCGGCGGTGCCGTGCACTACTTCGGGGCGGGGACCTCGGGCCGACTCGGCGTGCTCGACGCCAGCGAGCTCCTGCCCACGTACAACCTGGAGCCGGACCGCGTCGTCGGGCACATCGCCGGCGGGCGCGACGCGCTCGTCCGTGCCGTCGAGGACGCCGAGGACTCGACGGCCGAGGGAGCGCGCGACGCGGCCGGGCTCGGCCCCGACGACGTCGCCATCGGGCTGGCCGCCAGCGGCACCACCCCGTACGTGGGCGGGGCGCTGGCCACGGCCCGCGCCGGCGGCGCGTTCACCGTGCTGGTGTCGTCCAACCCCGCCACGCCGCTGGCCGCCGGCGTCGACGTCAACATCACGCTCGACACCGGCCCCGAGGTGGTCACGGGCTCGACCCGGCTCAAGGCGGGCACCGCGCAGAAGCTCGTGCTCAACAGCTTCTCGACGGCGCTGATGATCGCCGTGGGCCGCACCTACGGGAACCTCATGGTGTCCGTCGTGGCGACCAACGCCAAGCTCCGCGAGCGGACGGTGCGGATCCTGCGCGAGGCGACCGACCTGGCCGAGGACGACGCCCGGATCCTGCTGGAGCGGTCCGACGGCGACCTCAAGGCCGCCGTCGTCGCCGCCCTCGCGGACGTGGAGCCCGCCCGCGCGCACGAGCTCCTCGCCGCGACCGCGGGCTCGGTGCGCGCCGCGCTCGCGGCGGCGCGCGAGCCGATCCGGGACGCGGGGGCGACCGGCGCATGACCGTGCTCGCGATCGATGTCGGCGGGTCCGGCAGCCGGGTCGCGGTGCGGGCCGACGACGGGCCGCGCCACGAGCTCGCGGGCGAGCGGGTGTCGGTGGGCGCGGACGGCGCCTCCGTGCCGGCGCTCGTCGAGGCGCTGCTGACCGCGGCCGCCGCGCGCTGGCCCCGCGAGGTGGCCGCGGTGCGGGGTGTCGGGGTCGGTGCCACCGGGCTGGGCAGCCTGGTCGCGGACCCGGCCGCCCTCGCGCGGACCGTCGCGGACCGTACCGGTGCGCCGGCGGCGGTGGCGATCGACGCCGTCACCGCCCACCTCGGCGCCCTCGACGGCGCGGGCGGTGCCGTCGTCGTGCTCGGTACCGGCGCGATCGCCGTCGGCTGCGCCGACCCCGACGCGGGCACGCCGTGGCGCCGGGTCGACGGGTGGGGGCACCTGCTCGGGGACCGTGCGAGCGGCGCCCGGATCGGGACGGACGGCCTGCGGGCCGCCCTGCTGGCCCACGACGGCGTCGACCCGTCCGGCGCCGGGCTGCTCGCCGCGGCCAGGGAGCGGTTCGGCGACCCGGCCACGTGGCCCCGCCAGCTCTACCCGCGCCCCGACCGGGCCGGCGTGCTCGCGTCGTTCGCCGTCGACGTCCTCGGCGCCGCGGCCGCGGGGGACCCGGTGGCCGCGCGGATCGCGGCCGACGCGGGGACGGACGCGGCGCACAGCGTCGTGGCGGCGCTGCCGCCCGACGCCCCCGCGCAGGTCTGCCTGGCGGGAGGCGTCGCCCGGGCGGGCGGCGCGCTCACCGCGGCGTTCGGGACCGCGGTCGCGGCCCTGCGCCCCGACGTCGTCGTCCGCCCCGCGGCCGGCGACCCGCTCGACGGCGCGCTCGCGCTCGCCGTCCGCGCGGCCGACGGCCGGGCGACCACCCAGGAGGGGTTCCTGTGGACCTGATCGACGACCTCGTCGCCGCGCTCGGCACCGACCGGGTGCTGCGCCGCTCCCTCGACCGGCACGTGCGCGCCCACGACGCCTCCCACTACCTCCTGGTGCCCGCCGCCGTGGTCGTGGCGCCGGACGCCGCCGCCGTGGCGCGCACGTTCGCGGTCGCCGGACGGCACGCCGCCCCGGTGACGCTGCGCTCCGGCGGCACCAGCCTGTCCGGCCAGGCGAGCGGCGACGGCGTGCTGCTCGACACGCGGCGCGGGTTCCGTGACGTCGAGGTCCTCGACGACGGCCGGCGCGTGCGCGTCCAGCCGGGCGTCACGCTGCGCGCCGTCAACGCGCGCCTCGCGCCGTACGGGCGCGCGCTCGGCCCCGACCCGGCGAGCGAGTCGGCGTGCACCGTCGGGGGAGTGGTCGCCAACAACTCGTCCGGCATGGCCGCCGGCACCGAGCACAACAGCTACCGCACGCTCGAGTCGATGACGGTGGTGCTGGCGTCCGGCACGGTCGTGGACACCGCCGCACCCGACGCGACCGAGCGCCTGCGCGCCGCCGAGCCGCACCTCGTGGCCACCCTGGAGCGGCTGCGCGACGAGGTCCGGGCCGACCCGGCCGCGACGGCCGAGATCGCGGCGCGCTTCGCCATGAAGAACACGATGGGCTACGGGGTGAACGCGTTCGTCGACGCCGACGACCCGGTCGAGATCCTGCGGGGGCTGCTCATCGGCTCCGAGGGGACCCTCGGGTTCGTCGCCGAGGCCGTGTTCCGCACCGTCCCCGTCCAGCGGGCGGCCGCCACCGGGCTGCTCGTGCTGGACGGCGTCGAGGAGGCGGCGGCCGCGCTGCCCGCACTGGTGGCCACGGGCGCGGCCGCGCTGGAGCTCATGGACGCCACCTCCCTGCGGGTCGCGCAGCGCGCGGCCACGGTCCCCGCGGCGCTGCGCGACCTCGACGTCGTCGAGCACGCCGCGGTGCTGGTCGAGTACCGGGCCGACGACGAGGAGGGCCTCGCCGCGGCCACCGCCGCCGCCCGACCCGTGCTCGACGCGCTGCCGGCCGTCGCGCCCGTCGACCTGACCTCCGACCCCGCCGAGCGTCGCGCCCTGTGGGCGGTGCGCAAGGGCCTGTACGCCGCGGTGGCGGGCGCCCGTCCGGCCGGCACGACCGCCCTGCTGGAGGACGTCGTCGTGCCCGTCGAACGGCTCGCCGACACGTGCCGGGAGCTGGCCGCGCTGCTCGCCCGGCACGGCTACGCCGACCCCGTGGTGTTCGGCCACGCCAAGGACGGCAACCTGCACTTCATGCTCACCGACGACCTCGAGGACCCCGTCGCGCTCGCGCGGCTGGCGGCGTTCACGCAGGACCTCGTGGAGCTCGTGCTGCGCCACGGGGGCAACCTCAAGGCGGAGCACGGCACGGGGCGCGCCATGGCGCCCTTCGTCCCGCGCCAGTACTCGGCGAGGCTGGTCGCCGTCATGCGGTCGGTGAAGGACGCGTTCGACCCGGCCGGTGTCCTCAACCCGGGCGTCGTGCTCACCGACGACGACCGCGCCCACCTGCGCGACCTCAAGCCCGTCGACCGGGTGGACGCCGAGGTCGACCGCTGCGTGGAGTGCGGCTACTGCGAGCCGGTGTGCCCGAGCCGGGACCTCACGCTCACGCCGCGCCAGCGGATCGTCGCCCGGCGGGTGCGTCGCCGCGCCGAGGGCGACGGCGACGCCGTCCTGGTGGGGGAGATCGACGCCGCGTTCGAGTACGCCGGCGTGCAGACCTGCGCCGCGGACGGGATGTGTGCGACCGCCTGCCCCGTCGGCATCGACACCGGGTCGCTGGTCAAGCGGTTGCGCGCCGAGGGGCATGGGCGCGTCGAGCAGCGGGCCTGGCGCGGAGCCGCCGGGCACTGGTCCGCAGTCACGACGACGGCGGCCCGCGGGCTCGACGTCGCCGCACGCGTCCCCGCGTCGCTTGTGCAGAAGCCCAACGACGTCGTCCGCGCGGCGCTCGGTGCCGACACGGTGCCGCGGTGGAGCCCCGACCTGCCCGCGGGCGGTCGCCGGCGCAGCCGCACCGCCGGGGGCACCGGGGTGCCCGGCGAGGTCGCGGCCGTGTTCCTGCCGAGCTGCCAGGGCGCCATGTTCGCCGCCGCGGACGGACCCGACGGGGCGGGCCAGGGCGTGCAGGCGGCGCTCGCGCGGCTGTGCGCGGCCGCCGGGGTCGGCCTCGTCGTGCCCGACGGGCTGGACTCGCTGTGCTGCGGCACGCCGTGGTCGTCCAAGGGGTACACCGACGGGCACGCCGCGATGGCCGAGCGCGTGCTGGCGGCCGTGTCCGCCGCCCGCGACGCCGCCGACCACGACGTGCCCGTCGTCGTCGACGCCACGTCCTGCACCGAGGGTGTGGCCCGCGTCATGGCGGACGCCCGCGCGCAGGGCGACCCGCGCGCCGTGGACGTCGTCGACGCCGTGACGTTCGTCGCCCGGACCGTTCTGCCGCGCATCGACCCCGCGCGGATCCGGTCCGTCGCCTCGCTCACCCTGCACCCCACGTGCTCGTCCGTGCGGTCCGGCACCGACGACGACCTGCGGGCCGTCGCGGCGGCCGTCGCCGACGACGTGCGCGTCCCCGTGGACGCGGGCTGCTGCGGGTTCGCGGGCGACCGCGGCATGCTCCACCCGGAGCTCACCGCGGCCGCGACGGCCGCCGAGGCCGCCGACGTGGCGCGCCTCGACTCCGTCGAGCACGCGTCGTGCAACCGGGCGTGCGAGATCGCGATGTCCCGCGCCACCGGCCGCACGTACCGGCACGTGCTGGAGGTCGCGGCCGACGCGGTGGCCGCGACCGTCTGAGCGGCGAGGGCTACGCGGGCGGGCGCGCCCCGAACACGGCCGTGCCGACGCGCACCACCGTGGCGCCCTCGGCCACGGCGAGCTCCAGGTCGGTCGACATGCCCATGGACAGCTCGCGGGCGTCGACCGTCCCGGGGGTGCCCGAGGCCAGCACCTCGTCGCGGACGTCGCGCAGCCGCGCGAAGCCCGCACGGACCAGGGCCTCGTCGTCCGACCGTGCGCCGATGGTGAGGAACCCGGTCAGGCGCAGGCCGTCCAGCCCGGCGACCGCGGCGGCCAGCGCCGGGGCCTCGTCGGGCGTCACGCCGGACTTCGTCTCCTCGCCGGAGACGTTGACCTGCACCAGCACGTCGAGGGTGCGCCCGGCGCGCACGCACCGCTCCGCGACGGCCTGCGCCAGCGGCAGACGGTCGAGGCTCGCCAGCCCGGTGACCACGGGGAGCATCTGGTTGACCTTGTTGCGCTGGAGCGGGCCGATCATCTGCACCTCGAGGCGTCCCGCCGCCACGAGGTCCGCCAGGGCGGGAGCCTTGGCGACGAGCTCCTGCACGCGGTTCTCCCCGATGAGGACGGGCGCGTCGTCGCCCCGGGCGGCAGCGACGTCGGCCGCCACGGCGACGGCGTCGAGCACGGTGGCGGCGTCCTGCGTCTTGGTGGCGAGCATCATCCGGACGGACGCCGGGTCGCGGCCCGCGGCCGTGGCGGCGGCGTCGAGGCGTGCACGCGCGGCGAGCACCCGGTCGTGGAGCGTGGAGGGCATGGGGTCAGTCTAGGAACCTCGGGGTCGGGCTCCGGGAGGTCCCCGATGCGCCCGCGGGGCCCGCCGGGGGAGAATCGGGGGCATGAAGGCGCTGCTCAACATCATCTGGCTCGTGTTCGGCGGGTTCGTGCTCGCCCTGGGCTACGTCGTGGCGGGGATCGTCTGCTGCGTGCTGATCGTGACCATCCCGTGGGGCATCGCGTCGTTCCGCATCGCGGGGTACACGCTGTGGCCGTTCGGCCGGACGGTGGTGGACAAGCCGCAGGCGGGTGGCTGGTCGGTGCTGGGCAACGTGATCTGGTTCGTGTTCGCCGGCTGGTGGCTGGCGCTCGGTCACGTGGCCACCGCGATCGCGCAGGCGATCACGATCATCGGCATCCCGCTCGCGATCGCGAACCTCAAGCTCATCCCGATCTCGCTGCTGCCGCTCGGCAAGGACATCGTGCCCAGCGACGCCCGGTACCCGACCTACCAGCACTGACGGCCCGACAAGCGCGCGATCAGCGACACGGAGGAGGGACGGGACGTTGAGCCTGCGTGAGATCGAGGACTACCTCCGCCTCATCTCCTCCGAGCTGTCGGACTGCGAAACGAGCACAGAGCGACGCGACGGGATGGCTCTGCTACGGATGAGTCCCGTGGGGGACCCGACACGTTGGGTGGTGATATCGACGCCCGGGGACGACTGGTTCGGGCTCCGCGTCGCGGACGAGTTCATCCTCATCAACCCTACTCTTCGTCCGGACGACGAAGAGATCAAGGATTCTCTGGACGAGCTCCTGCTGGTCGCGGTCGGCTACTTGGAGGGCCGTTACAGGCGATCGGGCCGCGTCTTCCGCTCACTGATCGTCGAGACGCCGCAGGGGCGGGTGGTCCTCGGCCGGACAGTGGGGACCCACGTGCGCGCGTTGTTTGCGGACGTTGTCCGCCGCTGAGGTGGAGCAGTCCCGCAAGGCTTGTCATCGAACGGCAACGAGACGACGGCGGTACGTGAAGTACGCGACGCCCGCCGGAAGTACGCCTGTCGCCAACGCATGGCGAAGTTTGCCAAGACGTCCGACCGAGAGTCCTCCGGATCAAGACCTCGGTGTCATATACCCCGTGGGGTGCGGCACGAGCTTGACGCCCGCAGCGCCACCGGGTCAGAACAGAGTGGAGATGAGCAGCGCCGTCGGCACGGACACGACCGCCATGACGAGGGTCGGCAGGATGAACGAGTGGTTCACCACGTACTTGCCGATCCGCGTGGACCCGGTCTGGTCGATCTCGACGGCGGCGAGCTGGGAGCCGTTGGCGGGCAGCGTCATGACGCCGCCCATCGCGGGCAGGTAGGCGGCCAGCGTCGCCGTCGGCAGGCCCAGGCTCATGCCGAGCGGGATCATCGTGTTGACCGACGCCGACTGGCTGGTGGTGGCCGCCGCGACGAGGAACAGGCCCACAGCGAGGAACCACGGGTAGGTGGTGGCGATGTCGGTGAGCCCGCCGATGACGGTGTCCTCGTTGCCGGAGATGAACGTGTTCGCCAGCCACGCGATGCCGAGCAGGGCGATGATCGCCGTCAGCCCGGACTTGGTCAGCGGCGCGTCGAGCACGTCCGCGGGCTTGACCTGCCCGACCAGCATGACGACCAGCGCGACGGCGAGCATCACCATGGTGAGCAGCGTGGTCAGGGACAGGGTGACGGTCTCGCCGTCGACCGTCCAGGACGGCAGCAGGCCGTCGAACGCACCGAGCAGGACCACCAGCAGGACGCCGAGGAAGAACACCCCGGCGGCCCGCTTGGCGCGGGGCTCCACCGTCGTGGTGGTCGTCGTCGCGGGGGCGCCGCCCGCGGCGCCCGAGCGGGGCGGCGCCACGATGCCCTCGGCGAGGCGGCGCTGGTACTCCGGGTCGTCCGCGAGCTCGTGCCCGACCCGGGACTGCACGGCGGCCGCCACGATCGTGCCGAGCAGCACGGCGGGCAGCGTGATGAGCAGGATCTCGCCGAGGGACAGCGCGTCGTCCCGGTTGCCGGTGAGGCCGACGAACGCCGCCATCGCCGCGGCCACGGGGCTCGCCGCGAGGGCGAACCCGGACACCGCGACCGACGTCGCCAGCGGCCGTTCGGGGCGGATCCCGCGCTCGTAGGACACCTCGTAGATGACGGGCAGCAGCGGGAAGATGATGTTGCCCGTCCCGGACCCGGCGCAGAACAGCAGCGTCATGAGCGGCGCCAGGAAGTTGACCATGCTCGGCCGGGACCGGATCACCTTCTCCGCGAGCACCACGAGGTAGTCGATGCCCCCGGCGGACTGCATGGCGGACGCCGCCGTGATGACCGCGAGGATGACGAGGATGGCCTCCCACGGGATCGACCCGGGCTGCTCGTGGAACACGAACACGAGCACCAGGACGCCGACGGCGCCCCACAGGCCGAGCCCGACGCCGCCGAGACGCACGCCGAGGTAGATCGCGGCGACGACGACGAGCGCTTCCAGCACGAGGACGAGGGTGTCCACGCCCGCTCCTTCCGGTCGGCGGTGCACGGTCCGGCACGGCCCGACGGGCCGTGCGGGGGAGGGTCAGTCCTGGGCGAGCGCCTGGAGCAGGAGCGCCTGGGCGAGGGCCATGTGCTCGATCTCCCGGGGGTCCACGCTCTCGTCGGGGCCGTGGATGTTCGCGTGCTGCGCGTCCTCCGGCCCGACGAGCACGAAGTCGGCCTGCGGGGCCACCGACCGCAGGGTGTCCAGCAGCGGGATGGACCCGCCCGACCCGACCGTCTCCACCGGGCGGCCGTACGAGGTCGCGAGCGCGTCGCGCATGAGGCCGAACGCCCGCCCGTCGGTGGGCTGGGAGAACGGCGGCGACATCTTGTCCTCGGTCACGGTGACGCGGGCGTGGCCCGGCACCGCGGCGCGCAGGTGCCCCACCAGCGCGTCCATCGCGCCGCGCGGGTCCTGGCCCGGCGGGATGCGCATCGCCACCACGGCGCGCGCCGTCGGCTGGAGCACGTTGGACGCCTCCGCGGTGCTCGTGACGTCCATGCCCAGCACGCTCACGCTGGGGCGCGCCCACAGCCGGGACGCCACCCGGCCGGTGCCCACCAGGTCCACGCCGTCCAGCACGCCCGCGTTGGCGCGCAGCAGCTCCTCGGAGTGGTCGGCGCCCTCCCACTCGCCCGACGCGACACCCTCGACGGCGCACGCCCCGTCGTCGTCCACGAGCGTCGCGAGCGCCCGGATCAGGGCCATGAGCGCGTCGGGCGCGGCGCCGCCGAACAGCCCCGAGTGCACCGGGGCGGCCAGGGTCTGCACCTCGACCACGGCCTTGACGTGCCCCCGCAGCCCCACGCTGAGCACCGGCTCCCCGACCACCAGGTTGCCCATGTCCGCGACCACCATGACGTCCGCCTGGAAGTCGTCGGGGTGGGACTCGACGTGCGCCTCCAGGTGGGAGATGGTCTCCTCCTCGCCCTCCACGACCAGCCGCACCCCCACGGGCGGGCGGCCGTCGAACGCCGCCAGGGTCGCCAGGTGGATCGCGATCCCGCCCTTGTCGTCGGCGGCGCCGCGGCCGTGCAGGCGCCCGTCCACCCAGGTCGGGGTCCACGGGTCGGTCGACCACTTCTGCGACGACGGCACCGGCTGGACGTCGTAGTGGGCGTACAGCAGCACCGTGGGTCGCCCGGGCGGCGCGGGGATCTCCGCGGTGACGGCCGGGTAGCCGCCCTCGACGGGGGTCACGTGCGCCTCGACGCCGTACCGGCCGAACGCGTCCACGACGCGCTGCGCCGCGGCGTGCACCGGCTCGGCGGGGAACCCGGGGAACGCGCACGACGGGATCGCGACGAGCGCCTCGAGCTCGGCGAGGACGTCGGGCATGAGGCCGGCGATCTTGGGTCGCAGCACGGAGTCGTCGAGCGCGGCGTCGTCGGGGCCCGTCGTACCGGCGCCGTCGCTGGTGGGAGCGGTCATGACCCGACGGTAGCGCCGGGTCGCGGGGTCGGCGCGGCGAACCCCGGGCGGCGACGGGCGGGCGTCAGCGTCCGACGTCGGCCGTGACGCCCCCGGTGAGCCGCAGCAGGTCGGTCGGCGCGAGCGACAGGTCGAGCCCGCGCCGCCCCGCCGACACGTAGACGGCGTCGAACGCCGTGGCCGAGGAGTCCAGCACGGTGCGCAGCCGCTGCTTCTGCCCGAGCGGGGAGATCCCGCCCACCACGTACCCCGTGGCGCGCTGGGCGACGCCCGGGTCGGCCATGACGGCGCGCTTGCCGCCGACGGCACGGGCCAGCGCCTTGAGGTCGAGGCTGCCCGCGACGGGCACGACCCCGACGACGAGGGCGCCGTCGACGTCCGCGAGCAGCGTCTTGAACACCTGGGCGGGGTCGGCGCCGAGCGCGGCGGCGGCCTCCAGGCCGTAGGACAGGTCGGACGCCGGGTCGTGCTCGTACGGGTGCAGGGCGTAGGGGACACCCGCCCGGTCCAGCGCCAGGATCGCGGGGGTGCCGGCCTGGGCGCGGCTGGTCTTCTTGGCCACGGACGCGATTGTGCCCCAGGGCACACCGCCCGTGCACGGGCGTTCGTGAGCGCTCACGTACGGTGGTCGGGTGCTCGCCCTCCTCGTCCTGGCCATCCTCGTCGGCGGGGTCCTGCAACGTGTCACCGGCATGGGCTTCGGGCTCGTCGCCGGTCCGTTCATCGTGCTCATCGTCGGCCCGCTCGAGGGCGTGCTGTTCGTCAACCTCGCCGGCGCGATCGCGTCCACCGTCATCCTCGGCCGCGTGGTGCGCGACGTCGAGTGGGCGAAGTTCGGCTGGATGCTCGCGTCCTCGCTCGTCGTCACCGTGCCCGCCGCGCTGCTGCTGCGGGACGTCAGCGCCCCCGTCCTGGAGATCACCGTCGGCGCGATCGTCATCCTCGCGATGACGCTCGCCGTCGTCACCGCCCGGCTGCGCGCCCACGGCACCCACCCGGTGTCGCCCGCGGCCCGCTGGCCGCTCGCCGTCACCGGCATGTCCAGCGGAGTCGGGTCCGTCGCCGCCGGCATCGGCGGCCCGCCCGTGGCCGTCTACGCCGTGCTCAGCGGCTGGGAGCCGAAGAAGTTCGCCGCGACCGCGCAGCCGTACTTCGCGGCCAACGCGCTCGCGGCGCTCACCGCCAAGCTCGTCCTCGCCGACGCGCCGTTCCCCACCCTGGACACCTGGCAGTGGGTCGTCCTCATGGCCGCCATCCTCGGCGGGCTCGGCATCGGTGAGGTCCTCGCCCCACGGGTGTCGGCCGAGCACACCCGGCGCGCCCTGGTCGCGCTCGCCTACGTCGGCGGCGTCGCGACGCTCGTGCGGGGCGTCAGCGGCCTCTGACGGCTCAGAGGCGCCCGACCCCCAGCACGCGCACCACGGGCGCCCCGGCCTCGTCGCTCGCCGCGAGGTCGACGTGCGCGGTGATCGCCCAGTCGTGGTCGCCGTCGACGTCGTCGAGGACCTGCCGCACCCACCACACGCCGGCGGGCACCACGCCCGAGTCGGCGGGCACCGCCCCGGCGGGCAGCTCCGCGCCCGGCTCCAGGACCGTCACCAGCGACGACGCGCGCGACTGCGGCCCGATGCCGATCGCCTCGTCGCCCTGCGCCTCGAACAGCGGGTCGAGGGCGTCCGCCCAGGCGTCGCCGTCCCAGCCGGAGGAGGCGTCCAGACGCTCCAGGGCGTCGTAGTCCTCCCGTGCGGCGAGCTCGACGCGGCGGTACATCGCGTTGCGCACCAGCCGGCGGAAGGACCGCGGGTTGCCCGTGACCGGGCGGGCCGGGGCCTCGGCACCCGCCTCGGCGAGCTCGCCGTCCACGACGTCGTCGGCATCGTCGTCCACCGGGTTCTGCAGGCGCTCCCACTCGTCCAGCAGGGACGAGTCGACGCCGCGCACGAGCTCGCCCAGCCACTCCACGACCTCGGCGACGTCCTCGGTGCGGTGCTCCTCCGGCACCACCTGGCGCACGGCCCGGTAGGCGTCCGCGAGGTAGCGCAGCACCACGCCCTCGGTGCGCTCCAGGGCGTACGTGCTGACGAGCTCGGCGAACGTCATCGCCTGCTCCAGCATGTCCCGCACCACGGACTTCGGGGCGAGCTCGGCGCCCGCCACCCACGGGTTGGTGCGCTTGTACATCTCGAACGCGGGCTGCAGGAGGTCCGCCAGCGGCTTGGGCCAGGACACCTCCTCCAGGAGCTCCATGCGCTCCTCGTACTCGATGCCCTCGGCCTTCATCGCCGCGACGGCCTCGCCGCGCGCCTTCTTCTGCTGGCCGTAGAGGATCTGGCGCGGGTCGTCGAGGGTCGCCTCGATGACGGACACGACGTCGAGCGCGTGCGTGGGGGAGTCCACGTCGAGCAGGTCCATCGCGGCCAGCGCGAACGGGGACAGCGGCGCGTTGAGCGCGAAGTCGCGCGGCAGGTCCACGACCAGCCGCACGCTCGGCCGGTACCCGGCGGGGCGCGAGGCGTCCGGGACGCGGACCTTCTCCACCACGCCCGCCACCCGTAGCGACCGGTAGATCCGCATCGCCTGGCGCACGTGCTCGGCCTGCTGGGCGTCGGTGTCGTGGTTCGCGGTGAGCAGGTGCCGCATCGCCTCGACCGGGTCGACGTCGCCGCCGTGCGCGTGGCCGCGCGTGCGGGCCAGCACGTTGAGGACCATCGCGTGGGTGACGGCGAACCGGCTGGACAGCGGCTCCGGCGGGGCGTCGCGCAGCCGCTCGAACGTGGAGTCCGTCCAGTTGACCGACCCCGTGGGGGCCTTCTTGCGGACGATCTTCTTCAGCTTCTTCGGGTCGTCGCCCGCCTTGGCCACGGCCTTGCGGTTCTCGATGACGTGCTCGGGCGCCATGACGAGCACCTCGCCGAGCGTGTCGAACCCGGCGCGCCCGGCCCGGCCCGCGATCTGGTGGAACTCGCGCGCCGACAGGTGGCGCATGCGCTCGCCGTCGAACTTCACCAGCGACGTCATGAGGACCGTGCGGATGGGCACGTTGATGCCGACGCCGAGCGTGTCGGTGCCGCACACGACCTTGAGCAGGCCCTTCTGCGTGAGGCGCTCCACGAGCCGGCGGTACTTGGGCAGCATGCCGGCGTGGTGCACGCCGATCCCGGCGCGCAGGTACTTGCTCAGCACCTTGCCGAACCCGGTGCCGAACCGGAACGCGCCGATCTCGGCGACGATCGCGTCCTTCTCCTCCTTGGTCGCGATCTTCGAGCTGAGCAGCGCCTGCGCACGGTCCACGGCGTCCTTCTGCGTGAAGTGCACGACGTAGACGGGGGCGCGGCGGGTCTGCACGAGCTCGTCGATGACCTCGCCCAGCGGCTCCAGCACGTAGGAGAACGTCAACGGGACGGGCCGCTCGGCCCCGGCGACCTCCGCGACGTCGCGGCCGGTGCGCTCGGCGATGTCCTCGCGCAGGCGCGTGGTGTCCCCGAGGGTGGCGCTCATGAGGAGGAACTGGGTGTGGGGGAGCTCCAGGAGGGGCACCTGCCACGCCCAGCCGCGCTGCGGGTCGCCGTAGTAGTGGAACTCGTCCATGACGACCTGCGCGACGAAGTCGTCGTGGCCGGGGGTGCCCGCGCCGTCGCGCAGCGCCAGGTTGGCGAGGATCTCCGCGGTGCAGCAGATGATCGGCGCGTCGGCGTTCACCGCGGAGTCGCCCGTCATCATGCCGACGTTGCGCGACCCGAACGCGGCCACCAGGTCGAAGAACTTCTCGCTGACCAGCGCCTTGAGGGGCGCGGTGTAGTACGTGCGGCCGCCGCCGCCGGAGCGGCGGGCGGCGAGCGCCGCGAACTGGGCCCCCATCGCCACCATCGACTTGCCCGACCCGGTCGGGGTCGCCAGGACGACGTGCGAGCCCGTCATGAGCTCGAGCAGCGCCTCCTCCTGGTGCGGGTACAGGGGGCGCCCGCCGGAGGCCGCCCACTGCCCGAAGCCCTCGAACAGCGCGTCCGGGTCCGGCGCCTTGCCGGTGGGGGCGGGCAGGTACGGCAGCAGGGTGCCGGCGGGGCGGGCGGTCGTGGGGGCGGCGTCGGTGGCAGTCATCGTGCGGTCATTGTGTCAGCCGGGGCGCCGGTCCCGGGTGCCGGCGCGAGGTGTCCCGCCGGGGCCGGGGAGCCCCGACGGGCCCGGACGACGACGAGCGTGCCCGCCGCCTCCCGCGACCGTGGTCGTGAGGAAGCAGCCGGCACGCTCGTCGTGACCCCCCAGGGTCAGCAGAGGTTCACCCGCGGTGCGGGATCAACAGGCTCCGAGGTCCTGCCAGACGCCCCACTGGCCGGAGGCCGAGGGGGTCTCGCCGCGGGTCCACCACTTGGCCTTGTAGACGTGGCCCTGGTAGGTGACCTCCGTGCCGCCGACGTAGGCGGTGGCGGCGTCCCAGACCGTCCCGGTGCAGTCACCCGGAGGGGTGGTCGCGGTGGGCGTGGGGGTGGGCGTCGGGTTGGTGGTGCCGCCGCCGCCGACGGTCACGTCGACGCAGGAGTAGAACGCCATCGCGGTGTCGGCGATGTTCCACCGCGCGAGGATGGTGTGGTTGCCCTGGGGCAGGTTCTCGAGCGTGTGCTCGACGACCTGGTTCGGGCGGGCGCCGCCGTCGTTGAACGTGCGGTGCAGCACGCCGTCGACGAAGTACTCCCAGGTGCTCGTGGCGTGCATCGCCGTGAGCTTCCACTTCATGGTGACCGTGGAGCCGACCGAGGTGCGGGGCCAGGGCTTCGACGTGTCGTCGAGGATGGCGAAGCCGGCGTTGTCGCCGGAGCACTTCATGGAGCCCTTCGGAGCCTCGACGCTCTGGGGCTCGTACTTGACGCCTCCGCAGTCGAAGGACACGGCGCCGCTGGCGCAGAGGTCCTGGCGGCTCGGAGGGTTGGTGACCCAGCCGTGGGCCGAGGCCGTCGGGGCCACGACGACGGGGGCGAGCAGGGCGGCCGCGCCGACCAGGGCGCCGACCAGGGCTGAACGCCATCGCATAAGGAACTCCTGTTCGTCAGGAAACTGGACAAATTCGACGCTAGGCGTCGGCGTCCGGCGATGCATCAGGTGAACTGCGTATCTTTCACCCGCTCGGCCTCTTGTCGACGTACGGGATCTCCCGTAGAGGGGTTCGGCGCTCAGGGGGCGTCGGTGGGCACGACGGCGACCGGCGGCGCGGGCTCGCCCCGGCGGGCCGTCGCGGCCTCGCCCTGCTGGACGGCGACGACGCCGGCGAGCACGAGCAGGCCGCCGAGGAGCTGCACGGGGGCGGGCAGCTCGCCCAGCAGGAGCCAGGCCAGCGCGACGGCGGAGACGACCTCGAGCAGGCCGACGAAGGAGGCGCGGCGGGCCCCGAGCCGGCGTCCCGCGGCGATGCCCGTGACGTAGGCGAGCCCGGCGGTGACGAGCCCCAGCAGGGCGAGCACGACCACGGGCGGCACGGTCAGGCCGACCAGGGTGGCGGGGGTCGACGTCGCGGTGAGCGGCATGAGGCCGACGGCGCCGAGCGTCCCGAGCAGGACGGTGCCGACGGTGAGGCCGCCGGCCGCGAGCGTGAGGGGCGGCAGGCCGGTGTCGGGGTGGGCGTTGATGACGAAGTAGGTGGCTGCGCCGACCATCGCGGCCAGCGCCCAGGCGACGCCGACGGGGGAGGGTGCGGCGCCGGACAGGTCGAGCACGAGGACGAGCCCGGCGGCGGCGAGGCCGACCCCGGTCAGGGTGAGACCGCCGGGCCGCTGGCCGTGGCGCGCCCAGAACCAGCCGACGACGGCGGCAGGGGCGGTGTACTCGATGAGGAGCGCGGTGCCGACCTGCATGTGCTGGATGGCGGCGAAGTAGCAGAACTGGGCTCCGGCGACGCCCAGCGCGCCGTAGGCGACCATGACGCGCCAGCTGCGGCGCACCGGGGACCAGTCGCCGCGCAGGGCGGCGATCCCGAAGGGGGCCACGAGCAGCGCGCCGGTGGCGACGCGCACGAGGACGACGGCTCCGGGGGACCAGCCGGTGGCGAAGAGGGTGGCGGCCAGGGGGCCGGAGAGGCTGAAGCTGAGGGCCGAGACCACGGCGAGGGCGAGGCCGACGCTCGTCGCGGAGCGCTGCACGGTGGGGGCGGGCGCGGCCGCCCCGGAGGAGGCGTCATGCGCCATCGTCGTCATGGCGCATGACGCTACGTGGCGTGCTGGTAACGTGTCAACATGGTCTTCGCGCATGACACCGAGTCCGCGCTCGTGTCCGCCGCCGCCCTCGCCAACGCCGTCCTGCCACCCCTGACGATCAGCACCGTCGCCGAGCTCGACGCCTTCTACCGCGACCAGGGCTACACCGGCCGCCACGACGGCACCGACGCCGAGCTCGACGCCGTCCTCGCCCTCGCCCCCCGCCTGCGCGCCCTGCTGCTCGCCGCCCGCGACGACGCCCCCGACCTCGTCAACGCCGCCCTCGCCGAGACCCGCGCCGTGCCGCGCCTCGTGCGGCACGACACCGAGGACTGGCACCTGCACGCCGTCCCCGACGACGCCCCCTTCGACGTCCGCATCCTCGTGGAGACCGCCCTGGCGATGATCGACGTGGTGCGCGCCGACGCCCACGACCGGCTCGGCACCTGCGCCGACGACACCTGCGACGGCGTCGTCGTCGACCTCTCCCGCAACCGGTCGCGCCGCTACTGCTCCACCACGTGCACCAACCGCAACGCCCAGGCCGCCCTGCGTGCGCGCCGCGCCGCCGAGGAGGACTGAGCCCCGGGGCTCAGCCCAGCGCGTCGCACACGGCCAGCAGGCGCGCCCGCAGCGCCTGGCCACGCTCGGCGAACCCGCGCTGGCGGCGCACGTACTCCGCCTTGCCCTCGGCCGTCTCGACCGGCACGGCCTCGACGCCGTAGGAGGACACGTCGTAGGGGGCGGCCGCCATGTCCGTCCACCGGATGTCGCGCGCGAGCGCGAACGCGTCCAGCAGCAGGTCGCCCGGCACCGCGGGCCCGAGCTTGAGGCACCACTTGTACAGGTCCATGCCCGCGTGCAGGCAGCCGGGCTGCTCCATCGCGGGCTGGCGCTCGCGGGTGGGGGCGAGCTGGTTGCGGTGCCGCGCCTCGGGCGTGAAGAACCGGAACGCGTCGAAGTGGGAGCAGGCGATGCGGTGGGACTCGACGACGGCGTCGGTGCCGTCGTGGCCGAGCCGCAGCGGCAGCGGGTGGCGGTGGTCGCGCCCGGTGCGGGCGTCGCGGTACACCATCGCCCACTCGTGCAGGCCGAAGCAGCCGAACGAGCCCGGTCGGGACGCGGTCGCGCCGACGAGCGCGCGCACGTAGGCGACCGTGTCGCCGCGGTCGGCGAGGAAAGCCGCCGTGTCGAGGGCCGCGCCCGTGCCGCCGTCGGGCAGCGCGACCTCGGTGTACCAGCGCCACCCGACGTGCTCGGCGGCGTCCTCCAGCACGACGCCCGGACCGGGGTGCCAGCGGCGCAGCTGCGCGACCCGCGTCGGGTAGTACGTGAACAGGAAGTCCTCGATCGCGTGCTTCTCGCCCCGCTCGCGGGCCTGGCGCCACACGTGCGTGAGGTCGTCGGCGCGGCGGGCGTGCCCGTCGGCCCGCGGGCGCCAGGCGGCGGCAGGCAGGACGGTGCGCGCGGACGCTACCGGCGTGGCGGGGGAGGAGGGCACGTCTCCAGGGTACGAGCCGCCGCCCGGACCCCGGCGCCCGGGTGCGGCGCTAGCGTGGGTGGCGTGACCCACACCCTCGCCTTCCGCCAGGTCGACGTGTTCGCGCCCGGCCCCCTCACCGGCAACCCGCTCGCCGTCGTCCACGACGCCGACGACCTCACCGACGACCAGATGGCCGCGTTCGCCCGCTGGACCAACCTGTCGGAGACGACCTTCCTGCTCGCTCCCACCGACCCCGCGGCCGACTACCGGGTGCGGATCTGGACGCCGACGGGCGAGCTGCCGTTCGCGGGCCACCCCACGCTCGGCACCGCGCACGCGTGGCGCGAGGCCGGCGGCGTGGCGCAGGCCGCGGACGGCGCGGGCGACATCGTCCAGGAGTGCGGCGTCGGCCTGGTCACCGTGCGGCCCGACGGCGCACGGCTCGCCTTCGCCGCGCCCCCGCTGCTGCGCTCCGGCCCCGTCGCGCCGGACGACCTCGCCGCCCTCGCCCGGGCGCTGCGGGTCGACGCCGACGACGTCGTGGACGCCGCCTGGATCGACAACGGACCCGGCTGGGTCGGGGTGCGGCTCGCCGACGCCGCGGCCGTGCTGGCCGTGCGTCCCGACCCCGCGGTGATCGACGACTGGAAGATCGGCGTCGTGGGGGAGCACACCGCCGGCGACGCCGCCGTGGAGGTGCGGGCGTTCCTGCCCGGCGACGGCGGCGTCGTGGAGGACCCCGTGACCGGCAGCCTCAACGCGGGCCTCGCCCAGTGGCTCGCCGGGACCGTGCTGCCCGACGCGTACGTCGCCGCGCAGGGCACCGTGCTGGGGCGGCGCGGGCGCGTGCACGTGCGTCGCGACGGCGCCGGCGTCGTCTGGGTCGGCGGGGACGTCCGCACCACGGTGGGCGGCACCGTCACCCTCTGACGACGGGGGTCGGCGGTGGGGACACCGCCCGGTCGGACACCCACCCCACCAGCCGTTCCAGCGGTCCGCGCCCCAGCGTGAGCCGCCACGCCGTCGCCCCGACCAGCGTGACCAGCACCATCACCACGAGCGGGCCGTTCGTGGGCGAGCCGACGAGGTCCCAGTGCCAGATGGCGACCACCTGCGCGCTGTAGACGGTGAGCGCCATCGACCCGGCCGCTGCGAGCGGGGACAGCACCCACGCACCGACCCCGCGGGCGAACAGGCAGGCGCCGAGCACCGCCAGCGCGAACCCGCCCGAGCCCAGCACCTCGAAGAAGGTGTCGTCGTGGGGGCCCGCCTGGGCGAGGTACCAGGGTGTCGGCCACGGGTCGGACCAGGCGTGCACGGCACCCGGCACGCTCGTCGTGGCGTCCACCTGCGCGTCGACGAGGACGTCGCCCGGCAGCTGCCCCGGCGGCCCGGCGATGACGTCGCCGGGCACGTCGATCACCAGGGAGCCGACGATCATCCCGGCGGCGGCGTAGCCCACCGCGGTGGCCGCGAGCCCGCCGACCAGCAGCCGTTCGGGCAGCCGCGCCGCGGTGAGGTCGCAGCGGCCGACCGCCATCCCGGCCAGCACGTACGCCATCCACACCACGGCCGGGTAGTGACCGGTGAGCACGAAGTCGGTGACGGCTCCCGAGCCGTCGTCGGGCAGGTGCAGCTCCACGCGGGCCAGCACCTCGGGACCCCAGTACGCCAGCGGCGGGCCGACGACCGCCACGAGCGCCGCCAGCGCGGCCAGCCGGCGCGGACCCCAGCCGAGGAACGGCAGGGCGAGCACGAAGTAGGCGGCGTAGAAGCCGAGGATCAGCAGCACCCGCGTGCCGAGCAGGTCGAGCAGCGCGACCACGGCCAGCAGCATCACCGCCCGCACCAGCAGGCGGGTGCGGGACCGCACGAGGGCGTCCCCGGCGAGCGGCCGCGGCCCGCCCGTCACCACGGCCAGCGACACCCCGGCCACGAGCGCGAACAGGACCGACGAGCGGCCGTCGGCGATCTCCAGCCACGACGCGGCGCCGTCGGTCGACCCCACGTGCGCGGCGAACATGCCCAGCACCGCCAGGCCGCGCGCGACGTCGAGGCCCACCACCCGGTCCGGGCCGCCGAGCAGGCGGTCGCGCAGCGTCATGGCCGCAGCGTGCCAGACGTCCCGGCCCGTGAGAAGGACGTGTCCCGACACGGCGTCGTGTCCTAGGTTGGGTCCATGAACGCAGCGATCGACTCCGGCCCCGACTTCCCGGACCCGCCGAGCCTCGGCAGCCCCGTGGAGGGCCCGTCGAGCGGGGAGCCCTCCGGCGCTGCGCTGTCGGACGCGATCGAGGCCCCGAGCACCCACCACACGGTACCCAGCCAGGAGTCCGAGTCGTACACCCACGGCCACCACGAGTCCGTGCTGCGCGCCCACCGGGCCCGCACCGCGCAGAACTCCGCCGGGTTCCTGCTGCCCCACCTCAAGGACGACCTGCACCTGCTCGACGTCGGGTGCGGCCCGGGCACCGTGACCGTCGACCTGGCGCGCGTCCTGGCGGGCGGCGAGGTCGTCGGCGTCGACGCCTCCGAGACCGTCCTGGAGGCCGCCCGCTCGCACGCCGAGGCGCTCGGCGCGCAGAACGTCCGCTTCGAGCCGGCCAACGCCTACGAGCTGCCGTTCGCGGACGACACGTTCGACGTCGTGTACGCCCACCAGCTCCTGCAGCACCTGTCCGACCCCGTCGCGGCGCTGCGCGAGATGAAGCGCGTGACCAAGCCGGGCGGGCTCGTCGCCGTCCGCGACGCCGACTACGCGGCCATGGCCTGGTACCCCGAGTCGCCCGGCCTGACGGAGTGGAACACCCTCTACCACGAGGTCACCCACGCCTACGGGTTCGAGCCCGACGCCGGCCGCCGCCTCTTCTCCTGGGTCCAGCAGGCCGGGTTCGACGTCGCCGGGGCCGTGCCCAGCGCGTCCTCCTGGTGCTACGCCACGCCCACCGACCGCCAGTGGTGGGGCCAGGTGTGGGCCGAGCGCTGCGTCGAGTCGAACTTCGCCCGGCAGGCCGTCGAGTCGAACCTCGCCGACGACGTCGCCCTGGAGCAGCTCGCGCAGGACTGGCTCGCCTGGGCCCAGGCGCCCGACGGCTGGTTCGCCATCCTGCACGGCGAGGTCCTGGCCCGCGCCTGACCGCGTCGCCCCGCAGGACGCACGAGAACGCCCGGCCCACCGCAGCGGTGGACCGGGCGTTCGCGTGCCGGAGGATCAGCCGTTGCCGAGCAGCTCGTCCAACTGGTCGTCGGTGTAGCCCTGGTCCTGCAGCTCGCGCTCCAGCTCCTGCTGGAGCTGCTCCTCGAACGACGGGCCGTACTCGTCGATGGCGGTCACCGCGAGCACGGTGACCACGATCGACAGGATGATCGCGAGCGCCGACAGCGCCGCGCCCACGATCGCCATCACCCGGCCGCCCGCCGTGCCCCTGGCGGCCTGCACGATCGCGACGATGCCGAGCACCAGGCCGACCAGGCCCAGCAGCATCGAGCCGATGTTGAGGAACGGGATCCAGCAGCCCAGCAGGGCGACGATGCCGAGCACGAGCGCGCTGATCGCCAGCCCCTTGCGCTCGGACGCCGGACGCGGCTGCGGCGGCCCGTAGTAGCCGGGCGCCGGCGGCTGCCCGGGCGGGGGCGCCTGCTGGTACGCGGGCGGCGGGGGCTCGGTCGGGTGCGCGGCCGGGGGAGGTGTCGGCTGCCCGTACGGGTCGCTCGGCGGGTTCGGTGCGGCGTACGGCTGCGGCGGCTCGGGCTGCTGGCCGGACGGGTCCTGCGGACCGTTCGGAGGCGTGCTCATGGTCGTCCTTCGTCCGTCGTCGGAGGTGGTCTTGGAGCGTATCCCGCACGGACCCCCGCGCGCAGGACCCGTCCCGGGCGTCGCGCCACCTCCGCTGCGGATAGCCTGGGTCCGTGCGCATCGCGAGATTCACCACCGGAGACGACCCCCGCTTCGCCTTCGTGCAGAGCGAGGGTGATCGGACCTACCTGGCCGTCCTCAGCGGCGACCCCCTCTACATGCCGGCCATGCCGACGGGCGAGCGGGTCGAGCTCGGCGACGGCGTCCGCCTCCTCGCGCCGGTGATCCCGCGCTCCAAGGTCGTGGCCGTGGGCCGCAACTACATGGACCACATCAAGGAGATGGGCAACGAGGCGCCCGCCTCCCCGCTGCTGTTCCTCAAGCCCAACACGTCCGTCGTCGGCCCCGACGACCCCGTCGTCCTGCCCGACTGGACGGCCGAGGTGTCCTACGAGGCCGAGCTCGCCGTCGTCATCTCCCGGCTGTGCAAGGACGTCGAGCCGGAGAACGCCCGCGCCTACGTCCTGGGCTACACGGTGGCCAACGACGTCACCGCCCGCGACGTGCAGCGCACCGACGACCAGTGGGCCCGCGCCAAGGGCTTCGACTCGTCCTGCCCGCTCGGCCCGTGGATCGAGACCGAGCTCGACCCCGAGGACGTGCCGGTGCGCAGCTACGTCAACGGCGAGCTCAAGCAGGACGGCCGCACCGCCGACATGATCTTCGACGTGAACTACCTCGTGTCGTACGCGTCCAAGGCGATGACGCTGCTGCCCGGCGACGTGCTCCTCACGGGCACGCCGGCCGGCGTCGGCCGCATCGACCACGGCGACCGCGTCGAGTGCGAGGTCGAGGGCATCGGCGTCCTGTCCAACCCGGTGCTGCGCCGCCAGGACTGATCATGACGCCGAGCGGCGGGCGGTGAGGGGCCGGTGTCGTCGTGCTGCGAGCCGCAGGGCTATGAGAAGGTCTTCGACGACCGTGAGGCCCGGCGCGCCGCCGCCCGCTACGCCCGCTCCGGTCTGAGCACGCTGCCGCGCCGCACCCTGGAGCTGTACCGGTCCGGCGTGGTCACCGGGGCGACGCTGCTGGAGATCGGCGGCGGCATCGGCGACTTCCAGGTGGAGATGCTGCGCGCCGGGATCGAGCGCGCCACCTGCGTCGACCTGTCGACCGGCTACGACGCCGTCGCGGCCGATCTCCTCGCCGGGGCGGGCCTGACGGGCCGCGCCACCCGCCGCCTCGGCGACGTCGTCACGCACCCCGACCTGGCCGGGCCGGCCGACGTCGTCGCCCTGCACAGCGTGGTCTGCTGCTACCCGGACGCCCGCGCGCTCGTCACGGCCGCCGCCGAGCGTGCCCGCGGCTACCTCGTGCTCGCCTTCCCGCGCCGGACCTGGTGGATGCGGGCCGCGGGCGTCGCGCTCAACGTCTACCCGCGCCTGCGCGGCAGCGACTGGAGGTTCCGCGTCCACCCGCGCGACGTCGTCGTGCGGGCCGCGACGGACGCGGGGCTGCGGCTGGTGCGCACCGAGCGGTTCGCGTTCGACCACCACCTCGTGCTGGCGCGCTGAGCACCGGCTCGCCCGGCCCGGCGGGCAACTAGGCTGTCCCCCGTGAATGCCGCAGGAAACCCCGCCGTCCGTGTCCGCTTCGCCCCGTCGCCGACGGGCATGTTCCACGTCGGCGGTGCCCGCTCGGCGCTGTTCAACTGGGCCGTGGCCAAGCAGACGGGCGGCACGTTCGTGCTGCGCATCGAGGACACCGACGCGTCGCGCAACAAGCCGGAGTGGGTGGACGGCATCCTCGCCGCGCACGCCGCGCTCGGCATGCACGCCGACGACCCGACGTTCGAGGGGCCGTACTTCCAGTCCCAGAACGTCTCGAAGCACCATGAGGCCGCCGCGCGCCTGCGCGACGCGGGTCGCGCCTACTACTGCGACTGCACCCGCGACGACGTCCAGGCCCGCACCGGCAACCAGCACTCCGGCTACGACGGCCACTGCCGCGACCGCGGGCTGACCGAGGCCCCCGGCCGCGCCCTGCGGTTCCGCACGCCCGACGAGGGCGAGACGGCCGTCGTCGACCTCATCCGCGGCAACCCGACGTTCCCGAACGCCGCGATGGAGGACTTCGTCGTCGCGCGCGGCGACGGCTCGCCCGTGTTCCTGCTCGCCAACGTCGTCGACGACCTCGACGAGGGCATCACCCACGTCATCCGCGGCGAGGAGCACCTGCCCAACACGCCCAAGCAGCAGCTGCTGTGGGAGGCGCTGGGCGCGACCCCGCCCGTGTGGGCGCACCTGCCCGTCATCGTCAACGAGAAGCGGCAGAAGCTCTCCAAGCGCCGCGACAAGGTCGCGCTCGAGGACTACCTGGCCGAGGGCTACCTGCCCGAGGCGATGGTGAACTACCTCATGCTGCTCGGCTGGGCGCCGGGCAACGACGAGGAGATCCTGCCGTTCGACGAGATGATCTCCCGGTTCCGCATCGAGGACGTGAACTCCGCGTCGGCGTTCTTCGACCTGAAGAAGCTCGCCGCGTTCAACGGCGAGTACATCCGCGCGCTGAGCACGGAGGCGTTCGTCGCCGCCGTCGGGCCGTGGCTCCAGGCGCCGCACGCGCCGTGGGCGGCCGAGCAGTTCGACGCCGAGGCGTTCGCCGCCGTCGCGCCGCTCGCGCAGTCCCGCGTCGCGCTGCTGAGCGACATCACCGCCAACGTCGACTTCCTGTTCCTCGACGCGTCCGTCGACGACGAGCAGTCCTGGAACAAGGCCATGAAGGCCGGGGCGCCGGAGCTCCTGACCGACGTGCGTGCCGCGTTCGCGACCCTGGAGCCCTGGACCGCCGAGCCGCTCAAGGAGACGGTGCTGACCGTCGGCGAGCAGCACGGCCTCAAGCTGGGCAAGGCGCAGGCGCCGGTCCGGGTGGCCGTCACCGGCCGCACCGTCGGGCTGCCCCTGTTCGAGGCCCTCGAGGTGCTCGGTCGCGAGCGCACCCTCGGCCGCATCGACGCCGCCCTGGCGCGCCTGGCCGAGAACCCGCCCGCGGCCCTCGCGCAGTGACGCCCGCCCCGGGGGCGCCCGCGGGGCGCGTCGACGGCGTCCTGCTGGACGTCGACGACACCCTGGTCGACACCAAGGGCGCGTTCGCCACGGCGCTGGTCGCCGTGGCGGACGCCCACCTGCCCCCGGACGTCGACCACGCGGCGCTGCTGGACCACTGGCGCTCCGACCCGGGCGGCCACTACGCCCGCTACACGCGCGGCGAGACCGACCACCGCACGCAGCGCCGTCTGCGCGCCGACCTGCTGCACCGCACGTTCGGCGGCGCACCCGTGGGCGAGCAGGCGTTCGACGCGTGGGACGACCTGTTCTGGGGCACGTTCGAGCGGTCCTGGCGGCCGTTCGCCGACGCCGCGCCGTTCCTCGCCGCCCTGCGCGCCGCCGGCCTCGCCGTCGGCGTCGTGACGAACGCCGGCACCGTGCTCCAGGAGCGCAAGCTGACCGCCACCGGCCTCGACGTCCCCGTCCTCGTGGGCGTCGACACCCTCGGCTTCGGCAAGCCCCACCCGGACGTGTTCCACGAGGGCGCGCGCCTGCTCGGCACCGCACCCGGTCGCACCGCCTACGTCGGCGACGAGCCGCGCGTGGACGCCCTGGCCGCGCACGACGCCGGTCTGCTGGGCGTCTGGCTCGACCGGCCCGGCGCCCGGCGCGGCGGCGAGCACGACGCCGACCCGGCCGCGATGCGCGCCGACGGGATCGTCGTCGTGCCCGGTCTGCCCGAGGCGCTGGCCGCGCTGCGCGGCTGAGGGCGTGCGCGGCCCGCCGAGCGGGCCGCGCACGATCGAGGACTCCTTGCCGCCCGTCAGGTCAGGGCGAGCACCGCGACCAGCGACGTGCCGGTCACGACCAGCGCCGAGCACAGGCCGAGCACCAGCGGACGCCGCCCCGTGCGCACCAGGCGCGGCACGTCCACGCCGAGCCCGAGGGCGAACATCGCCGCGACGAACAGCGCCGTCGTGACGTGCGCGGCGACGTCGAGCACCCCCGCCGGGAGCACGCCGAGGCTGCGCAGCAGGACGGCCCCGAGGAACCCGACGACGAAGCCCGGGACCGCCGCCGGCCGTCCACCCCGGGGGCGTGGCCCCGCACCGGGGTCCGGGGCCGCCAGGGCGGCTCGGCGCCCCCTGGCGGACCCCACCGCGGCGACGAGCGGCGCGAGCAGCACCACCCGGGCGAGCTTCGCGACCGTCGCCGTCGCCAGCGCCGCCGTCCCCGCGACCGTGCCGGCCGCCGCGACCACCTGGGCGACCTCCTGCACGCTCGCGCCGATCCACAGGCCAGCCTGCTCCGGCGTGAGGCCCAGCACGCCGGCCAGCCACGGCAGGACCACCACCGCGGCCGTGCCGCACAGCGCCACCAGCGCGAGGGCGGTGGCGACGGCCGTCGCGGTGTCGTGCTCGGGCTCGGTGGTCCCGTCCGCGTGGGCCCGCGCGGCCCGGGGCGTACGGTCCACGACGCCCGTCATCGCGGAGATCGCCGCGGCCCCGCAGATCGAGAACCCCGTGGCGACGAGCAGGCTCGTGTCCCGGTCGACGCCGAGCCGGCGGCCCAGGGCGAGCGTCGCGGTGAACGTGGTCGCCACCGTGACGGCGACGACCAGCAGCCCGCGCCAGCCGAGACCCAGGACGTCCCCGACGGCGAGCTGCAGGCCGAGCAGGACGACGCCGGCGCGCAGCAGGTGCCGGGCCGCCCAGTCCGTGCCCGGCCGGGTGGCGGCGAGCACACGGGCGGCCGCCGGACCGGCCGTGCCGCGACCGTGGACCGCGCGTCGGGACCCGGCGCCCAGCAACGAGCCCGCCAGCGCGCCGAGCAGCAGCGCCAGCACGAGCGGCGACAGCGACGGCGCCGTGCGGGCGAGCGCCGGCGCCGCCGCGAGCAGGGCGGCGGTGGCGGCCGCCGTGAGGGCGAGTCCGGGGAGCGGTCGGGCCATGCTCCCCACCCTGCGGGCGCCCGGTGGGGGCCGGAAGGCCGAGGTGCCGATCCATCCATAGACTCGGGCTATGGCGGACCGCACCACCCTCGCCGCGCTCGAGCTGCTCGTCGCCCTCGACACCCACGGCTCGATCAGCGCGGCCGCCCGCGCGCTCGGCGTCGCGCAGCCCACGGCGTCGGCCGGGCTACGGCGCCTCGAACGTCACCTCGGCCTGGAGCTCGTCGCCCGCGGACCCCGCGGCACCACCCTCACCCCGACCGGGCGGGCGTGCGCCGGCTGGGCGCGGGACGTCGTCGTCGCCGCCGACCGGTTCGAGACCTCCGTCGCCGGGCTGCGCGCGGGCCCGTCGACGGCGCTGCGCGTCGCCGCGAGCCTCACGATCGCCGAGTACCTCGTGCCCCGCTGGCTCGCCCGCCTCGCCGCCCGCGGCGACGACGTCGAGATCGAGCTGGTCGTCCGCAACTCCGCCGACGTGGCGGACCTCGTGCTCGACGGTGCCGCGGACCTCGGGTTCGTGGAGAGCGTCGGCGTGCGGCGCGGGCTGCGCAGCCGCACCGTCGCCCGGGACGAGCTCGTCGCGGTCGTCGCCCCCGGCCACCCGTGGGCACGCCGCCGGACGGTGCACCCGGCCGATCTCGTCGCCGCACGCCTGGTGCTGCGGGAGAGAGGCTCGGGGACCCGGGAGATCCTCGAGGGTGCGCTCGCGCGGGCGGGGGAGCCGCTGCCCGACCACCTGCCGACCCTCGGCTCGACGGCCGCGCTCAAGGCCGCCGTGCAGCACGGCGGGTCCGTGGCGGTGCTGTCCGCCCTCACCGTCGCCGACGACGTCGCCGCGGGCCGGCTCGTGGCGCTCCCCGTCGCGGGGGTCGACCTCACCCGGCGGCTGCGGGTCGTGTGGCGGGACGGGGCGACGCCGACCGCCGCCGCCCGGCGCCTCACCGCCGTCGCGCGCGATACGCCGCCGTGACGTACGGCATGGCGACCTCCGTCGCCCCCGCCAGGTCCGGGTGGGTCACCACGAGGTCGTCGACCCGCTCGAGCAGCGCCTCGCGCTCGTCCTCGGGCAGGGTCAGCAGATAGCTGCGCGTGCCCGCGAGGTCGCGCAGGTGGTCCGTCGGCAGGTGGTGCAGCCAGCGGAACGTCGCGGTCTCGGGCGGCTCGAACGACGGGCCGAGGTCCGGGGGCTCGTGCCGGGAGCCCGTCCGGGCGCGCAACGGATCGCCGTCGTGCAGGATCAGGCCGAACCGGCGCACCCAGTCGATGCGCTCGTCCCGGTCGTTCCAGCACAGGGCGAGCGTGCCGCCGGGCCGCAGCACCCGGGAGATCTCCGCGGCCGCGCGCGGTGCGTCGAACCAGTGCCAGGCCTGGCCGACCACGACGACGTCCACGGCGTCGTCGTCCAGCGGGATCGACTCGGCCGTGCCCTGGTGCGCCTCCACGTGGGGCAGCTCCGTCGCGAGCTCGGCGAGCATCTCCGGGGCGGGGTCGACGGCGACGACGTCGTGACCCGCGTCCACGAGCGGGCGCGTGAGCAGCCCGGTCCCGGCCGCGAGGTCGAGCACGCGGGACCGCTCCGGGACCAGCCACGAGACCGCCTCGGCCGGGTACGAGGGGCGGACGCGCGCGTACACCTCGGCGCCCTGGGTGAACGAGGCGGCGCGGTCGGAGACGGAGTGCGGGTCGGGCGACGTCGACATGGTGGCAGCGTCCCACGGACGGCCGCGCGCTGTCAGTCCCTCCGCGCGGCCCGGCCGGATCCCGGCCGCACCGGGCCGGCGGGCCGTGACGTACGGCACGTCGTCGCGAGTTTGGTTCCGGGGCGCAGGTCCGGTAATGTTTCCGGTCGTTGGGCCTCCACGAAACGGCGCCGGATGGTGTCGGTTTTGACCGGGTTGGTCCACCCACCATGGGGTATGGTGTAATTGGCAGCACGAGTGATTCTGGTTCACTTAGTCTAGGTTCGAGTCCTGGTACCCCAGCGCAGCGCTCTACGTCACACCGACGGGCTCCTGATCAGGCCCGGGAGTGCGCTAGAGTTCTCACCGGCGAGTCGATCTCAGGAACGACGAACCATAGGCCCCCATCGTCTAGCGGCCTAGGACGCCGCCCTCTCACGGCGGTAACGCGGGTTCAAATCCCGCTGGGGGTACGCAACCGTCCGTCATGGACGGAGCACCTGTCCCGGCAACGGGACGCAGTCCGGCCCCCATCGTCTAGCGGCCTAGGACGTCGCCCTCTCACGGCGGTAACGCGGGTTCAAATCCCGCTGGGGGTACAGCAGAAGGGCCCGGTCCACCAGGACCGGGCCCTTCGTCGTTCCCGCGGACGCCTCCGTGGCCGTCCCGTCATGCGCACCCGTGGGGCACGCCGACGGGGCCGGCGCCTCGACCGCCTCCGTGTCCGTCTCGCCGGCTCGACCGGCGCTCCTCAGAGGAACGGGTCGGGCACGTGCGGACCGGCGCCGGCGCTCGTCGGCGGCGTGTACGGGGAGCGGCGGTCCGAGCCGCGCCACCACGGGCGGCGCCGCGGTCCGCCGCTCGGCGCGGCACCCGACCCTCCGCCCGGGAACGACCCGCCCGACGGGGGCGGGGGAGTCGGTGCCGGGCGGTCGTCGTCGTGGTCCGTCGGGCGCGGGGGCGGAGTCGGTCCGCCGGTGCCCGGCCCGCCGACGACGGGGAGCTCGGCCGTGGTCGGCCGGCGCGCGTCGCCGCCGTGCGTCGGCGGGAAGATCGCCGGGGGAGGGCTCGGCGGCGTGGGCGTCCGCGGCGGTGCGGCCGGGACGAACATCGTGTCGCACAGCGTGCGGTACGCGGCGTCGGGGTCCGGGACGTAGTCGATCTGGCGCAGCGCCTGGTCCTGGCCCGCGGACTCCATGACGAACCGCCCGTACCCCAGCAGCTGGCCGACGGGGGTGCGGGAGTACCCCATGTCCGTGACCTTGGCGAGCGGCATCATCGCGACCTTGTGGATGACGAACCCGTAGGTGAGGATCAGCCGCTTGTCCGTCGCGACGAACCACTCGTAGTTCCACTCGGCGAACTTCAGCAGCAGCCGGCCGGCCGGGACCGTCCAGAGCAGCCACACCCAGCCGGTGCCGGTGATCGAGTGCAGCCAGCCCGCGAGCACCGTCGCCGCCACGGTGGTGACGACGGGCTCCAGCAGGGACGACCAGTGCAGGCGCGTCGCCAGGGTGACGCGCTCGCTGGTCAGGACGTACCGGCGCAGGTGGCGGTGCGCCCTGACGGCCCGGTCCGGCGACTCCACGTCAGTTCAGCAGTCCGCCCAAGAACTCGCCGAACGCGGCGACCGCGTTGACGATGACGTCCCAGATCGCGGAGACGACCTCGGACGCACGGTCCGGGCTGTTGTAGATCGCGAAGATCACGAAGATCACCACGAGCCAGATCAGAACGGTCTTGGCCTTGGCCGGCATCGGGTCCTCACGCCTCTCGGTCGACGGGGCAGGAGCGCCACGCTGCCAGGGAGCCTACTGACATTCCGGGCGCGTGGGTGAAAACGCGCCCGGCGCGCCGCCCACTCGCGACGACGCCGCGACGACCGGGGTGCCTCCCGGTCGCCGCGGCGTCGTCGTGCCGGGGCTACTCCCCGGCGCGCTGGACGACCTCGGTGAGGCGGTTCGCCGCGGCCACGACGGACGCGGAGTGCAGGCGGCCGGGCTGGCGGGTGAGGCGCTCGACCGGTCCGGAGACCGAGACGGCGGCGACGATGCGCCCGGACGGGCCGCGCACCGGGGCGGACACCGACGCGACGCCGAGCTCGCGCTCGGAGACGGACTGGGCCCAGCCGCGGCGTCGGACGCCGGACAGGATCGTGGCGGTGAAGACGGCGTCGCGCAGCCCGCGGTGCAGGCGGTCCGGCTCCTCCCAGGCGAGGAGGATCTGCGCGGCGGACCCGGCGTGCATGGTGAGCGTGGCACCCACCGGGATGGAGTCGCGCAGGCCCACGGGGCGCTCGGCGGCCGCGACGCACACGCGGTGGTCGCCCTGTCGGCGGTAGAGCTGGGCGCTCTCGCCCGTGTGGTCGCGCAGCGCCGTGAGCACCGGGTTCGCGGCGGCCAGCAGTCGGTCCTCGCCGGCTGCGGTCGCGAGCTCGTTGAGGCGCGGGCCGAGCACGAACCGGCCCTGCATGTCGCGCGTCACGAACCGGTGGTGCTCGAGCGCCACGGCGAGGCGGTGGGCGGTCGGCCGGGCCAGGCCCGTCGAGGAGACGAGCTGCGCCAGGGTGGCGGGTCCGGCCTCGAGAGCCCCGAGAACGGACGCGGCCTTGTCCAGTACGCCGACTCCGCTAGTATCGTCCATAGGTCGATACTGACGTCTCGCTTGCTGAGATTGCAAGTCCTGGGAAAGATCCCGCGTCGGTGTCGCGACACCAGAGGAAGACGACAGCCGCCACCAGGGCGGCGGACGAGGAGCTCGAGATGGCCGGGACGCTGGCAGAGAAGGTCTGGGAGGCGCACCTCGTGCGCCGCGGTGCCGACGGGGCGCCCGACCTCCTCTACATCGACCTCCACCTCGTCCACGAGGTGACCAGCCCGCAGGCCTTCGAAGGCCTCCGCCTCGCCGGACGCCAGGTGCGCCGCCCCGACCTCACCCTCGCCACCGAGGACCACAACACCCCCACCCTCGACATCGACCTGCCCATCGCGGACCTCACCAGCCGCACGCAGATCGACACCCTGCGCAACAACGCGAAGGAGTTCGGGGTCCGCATCCACTCCCTCGGCGACGCCGACCAGGGCATCGTCCACCAGGTCGGCCCCCAGCTCGGCCTCACCATGCCCGGCCTCACCGTCGTCTGCGGCGACTCCCACACCTCCACGCACGGCGCGTTCGGCGCCCTCGCGTTCGGCATCGGCACCTCCGAGGTCGAGCACGTCATGGCCACCCAGACGCTGCCCCTCGCCCCGTTCAAGACCATGGCGATCACCGTCGACGGCGAGCTGCCCCCCGGCGCCACCAGCAAGGACATCATCCTCGCGATCATCGCCAAGATCGGCACCGGCGGCGGCCAGGGCTACGTCCTGGAGTACCGCGGCGAGGCCATCCGCCGCCTCTCCATGGAAGCGCGCATGACCATCTGCAACATGTCGATCGAGGCCGGCGCCCGCGCCGGCATGATCGCCCCCGACGAGACCACCTTCGAGTACCTCAAGGGCCGCCCCCACGCCCCCGAGGGCGCCGACTGGGACGAGGCCGTCGAGTACTGGAAGACCCTGCGCACCGACGACGACGCCACCTTCGACGCCGAGGTCGTGCTCAAGGCCGAGGACCTCGAGCCGTTCGTCACCTGGGGCACCAACCCCGGCCAGGGCCTGCCCCTGTCCGCCAACGTGCCCGTCCCCGCCGAGATCGCCGACGCCAACGAGCGCGTCGCCGCCGAGCGCGCCCTCGAGTACATGGGCCTCGAAGCCGGGCAGCCCCTGCGCGACGTCAAGGTCGACACCGTCTTCATCGGCTCCTGCACCAACGGCCGCATCGAAGACCTCCGCTCCGTCGCCAAGGTCGTCCAGGGCCGCCACAAGGCCGACGACGTCCGCGTCCTCGTCGTCCCCGCCTCCGCACGCGTCCGCCTCCAGGCCGAGGCCGAAGGCCTCGACGTCATCTTCAAGGACTTCGGCGCCGAGTGGCGCAACGCCGGCTGCTCCATGTGCCTCGGCATGAACCCCGACCAGCTCGCCCCCGGCGAGCGCGCCGCCTCCACCTCGAACCGCAACTTCGAGGGCCGCCAGGGCAAGGGCGGACGCACCCACCTCGTCTCCCCGCTGGTCGCCGCCGCCACCGCCATCCGCGGCACCCTGTCGTCCGTGTCCGACCTCGACCTCGGCGACGACGTCGACCTCACGACGTTCGACGGCACGCCGCTGGCGCCGCTCGCCGCCCCGTCGTTCGTCTGACCCGACCCCCCGCTAGGAGCACCGCCATGGAGAAGTTCACCACCCACACCGGCGTCGGGGTCCCGCTGCGCCGCAGCAACGTCGACACCGACCAGATCATCCCCGCCGTCTACCTCAAGCGCGTCACCCGCACCGGCTTCGAGGACGCCCTCTTCGCCGCCTGGCGCGGCAACCCCGAGTTCGTCCTCAACCAGGACGCCTACAAGGCCGGCTCCGTCCTCGTCGCCGGCCCCGACTTCGGCACCGGCTCCTCCCGCGAGCACGCCGTCTGGGCCCTCAAGGACTACGGCTTCAAGGTCGTCCTCGCCTCCCGGTTCGCCGACATCTTCCGCGGCAACTCCGGCAAGCAGGGCCTCGTCGCCGGCATCGTCGCGCAGGAGGACATCGAGCTCCTCTGGAAGATCCTCGAGGCCAAGCCCGGCACAGAGATCACCGTCGACCTCGAGGCGCGCACCGCGCACGCCGACGACGTCACCGTGCCCTTCCAGATCGACGACTACACGCGCTGGCGCCTCATGGAGGGCCTCGACGACATCGGCCTCACCCTCCAGCACGAGGACGACATCGCCGCGTTCGAGGCCAAGCGTGCCGGATGGCGTCCGAAGACCCTCCCCGCCAAGCACCTCCCGAAGGTGGAGATCGAGCCGGCACGTCCGGTGTCCTGACCCTCGGCTCGTGTGGACGCGCCCTGGTGCGTTCGCGAGGGCTGGTGGGACTCCGCGCGCGGTCGCGCTCACGGTCGCTGCGCGACCTGCGCTTCCCGTCTGACGACCGCGCGCGGAGTCCCACCATCCCTCGCTCCGTGGGCGGCTCGCGTTCTCTGAGGCACGTCGCGGACACGCGGTTCGGGCCAGCGCAGGTTCTGATCGGTGACGAGAGGCCGGTTCGGCAGCAACAGCTGCCGGACCGGCCTCTCTTCGTTGTCCAGCGGGGGTATCCGCGAGTCAGCGCACGTTCTGGTGACTCAGCGCTCGTTCCCGCGAGTCAGCGCAGGCTTGGTCGAGTCAGCGCACGACGGCGCCAGCCAGCGCAGGCTTCCGCGAGTCAGCGCCAACTCCCGCGAGTCGGCGCACGTCTCGTCGAGTCAGCGCACGAGGGCGCCCGTCAGCGCAGGTCCTCGCCAGTCAGCGCTGGTTTGGTCGAGTCAATGCTCGGATCCGGTGAGTCAGGGCAGGTTCCGGTGACTCAGCGCAGACCTGCCGCGGCTCGGCGCTCGATGACGGCGCCAGCCGAAGACGAGTCGCCTCCGGGTGCTCAGAGCGTGGGCGGGCCCTGGCGGACGCGGTCCAGGAGGGACTCCGGGGTGGTCGACGGGTCCCACCAGGACTCCATCCACCAGGTCGCACCCGCTGCCGCTGCCTCGGCGGCCTGCTCGCGGGCGACGTCCGGGTCCGCGTCGAGGCGGCCCTGGTGCACGATGTCGAAGGGGCCGGCGTCCGGGCTGCGGTGCTCCGCGATCCACGCGGACAGGCTGCGGAGGTCGTCGGTGCCGGGCTCGGCGTCCTCGGGGGTCTCGCCCCCGCGGACCTGCACCACCATGCCGTCCCAGCGCAGCGCCCGGTCCAGGCTGCGGCGCGGCGGGGACTGCGCGTCCCACACCCCGACCGGCCAGACCGGGACCCGGCCGTGCACCGGCGGCTCCGGGAAGCGGAACGGACCCGTGGCGGCCCACTCGCCGTCGTGCTCGAACACCTCGCCCGACCACGACCGTTCCATCCAGTCGAGCACCTCGTCCAGCGCGCGGGCACGGTCGCGCAGCGACGCCGGCTGACCGGCGACCGACGAGAACGCCCGATCGCTCGGCACGCCCATGCCCACCGGGAGCACCAGGCGTCCGCCCGACAGGTGATCAACGGTGAGGACCTGCTGCGCCAGCTCCCACGGTCGACGACGCGGCGGCGCGAACACCATCGCGCCGAGCGTGATCCGCTCCGTCACCGCGGCGACAGCGGCCAGCAGCGCGAACGGGTCCCACGTCGCGACGTCGAACCCCGGCTCGTCCAGGGACACGCCGTCCCACGTGAAGAACCCGTCCCAGCCGTGCTCCTCGCACTCGCGCGCCAGCCGCACGTGCTGCGCCGGCGACCCGAAGCTGCCGATGAACCCGAACCGCATACCGACCTCCGTCGTCGAGGGACGCGACGTCCGACCGTCGTCGGCCCACGTCGTCCTGCCCGTCGACCGTACGGGCCGCCCCCGACATCCGCCCGCACGGCCACCGCCCTCGCCCCGACTCGGCGGCCCCGACGGCACAGGCTCCCGACGTCCCGTGAAAGCCCCGCCGGACGAACGAGCGTGCTGGCTCGGTACGTCATCGGCCGTCTTGGGGTATCGAACCAGCACGCACGACGGCCGACCGGGCCGTGTGGCGGGGGAGCGGCATAGGGTATCCCGCGTGAACGACACCCCCACCGTGGAGATCTGGACCGACGGCGCGTGCAAGGGCAACCCCGGCCTCGGCGGCTGGGGCGTGCTCCTGCGCTCCGGCGAGCACCGCAAGGAGCTGTTCGGCGGGGAGAAGCTCACCACCAACAACCGCATGGAGCTCACCGCCGTCGTCGAGGGCCTGCGCGCTCTCAAAGGGCCCAGCGCCGTCACCGTCCACACCGACTCCTCCTACGTCATGAACGGCATGAAGACGTGGATCGCCGGATGGAAGCGCAACGGCTGGCAGACGTCCGCGAAGAAGCCCGTCAAGAACGTCGACCTGTGGCAGGCCCTCGACGCCGAGGTCGCCCGCCACGACGTGCGCTGGGTCTGGGTCAAGGGCCACGCCGGCGACCCCGGCAACGAACGCGCCGACCAGCTCGCCAACGACGGCGTCGACTCCGTGCGATAGACGTCACAACGCAGCAGTCCCCCCACGAGAATAGGCTGGACCCCATGGCTTCCCACTACGACGTCGTCCTCCTCGGAGCAGGCCCCGGCGGCTACGTCGCCGCGATCCGTGCGGCCCAGCTCGGCAAGTCCGTCGCCATCATCGAGGAGAAGTACTGGGGTGGTGTCTGCCTCAACGTGGGCTGCATCCCCTCCAAGGCTCTCCTGCGCAACGCCGAGCTCGCCCACATCTTCCACACGCAGGCCGACTTCTTCGGCATGTCGGGTGACGTGAGCTTCGACTTCGGCAAGGCCTGGGACCGGTCCCGCGACGTCGCGGACGGCCGGACCAAGGGCGTCCACTTCCTCATGAAGAAGAACAAGATCACCGAGTACGACGGCCGCGGCACGTTCCGCGACGCGAACACGATCGAGGTGACGCTCAACAAGGGCGGCACCGAGACGGTGACCTTCGACAACGCGATCATCGCCACCGGCTCCAAGGTCCGCCTCCTGCCCGGCGTCGAGCTCAGCGACAACGTCGTGACCTACGAGAAGCAGATCATGACCCGCGAGCTGCCGAAGTCGATCGCCATCGTCGGCGCCGGCGCCATCGGCATGGAGTTCGGGTACGTCCTCAAGAACTACGGCGTGGACGTCACCATCATCGAGTTCCTCGACCGCGCCCTGCCCAACGAGGACGCCGACGTCTCCAAGGAGATCGCCAAGCAGTACAAGAAGCTCGGCATCAAGCTCCTCACCTCCACCGCCGTCCAGACCATCAAGGACGACGGCAGCTCCGTCACCGTCTCCTACAAGGGCGTCAAGGACGACAAGCCCGGCGAGATCGTCGTCGACAAGGTCCTCTCCGCCGTCGGGTTCGCCCCCAACGTCGAGGGCTTCGGACTGGAGAACACCGGCGTCCAGCTCACCGAGCGCGGCGCCATCGCCATCGACGACCACATGCGCACCAACGTGCCGCACATCTTCGCCATCGGCGACGTCACCGCCAAGCTCATGCTCGCCCACGTCGCCGAGGCCCAGGGCGTCGTCGCCGCCGAGACCATCGGCGGCGCCGAGACCATGACCCTCGGCGACTACCGCATGATGCCGCGCGCCACCTTCTGCTCCCCGCAGGTCGCCTCGTTCGGCCTCACCGAGCAGCAGGCCAAGGACGAGGGCTACGACGTCAAGGTCGCATCCTTCCCCTTCATGGCCAACGGCAAGGCCCACGGCCTCGGCGACCCCACCGGCTTCGTCAAGATCGTCGCCGACGCCAAGTACAACGAGCTCCTCGGCGCCCACATGATCGGCCCCGACGTCTCCGAGATGCTGCCCGAGCTCACCCTCGCGCAGAAGTGGGACCTCACCGCCGACGAGGTCGCCCGTAACGTCCACACCCACCCCACGCTGTCCGAGGCCATCCAGGAGGCCATCCACGGCATCGCGGGGCACATGATCAACTTCTGAGACCAGGGACAAAACGGACAGGTTCGTCCGTCCTGCTGAGAGGCCTTGATCTGCGGTATCGCCGCAGGTCAAGGCCTCTTTCTGCGCCTCGATCAGGGTGGACATCCGGGGTCGGCCGAGGACAGAAATGTTCATTCTGGGGGGCACGCAGGGGGCACGACGGCGCGTATCGTCGTGTCGTGCCCCATCTCGTCCGGGGCCAAACGAAGGGCTCGGGGGAGGGGCACTCATGGTCGAGGCGACGATGGCCCAGCGGACGACGGCGGGGCGCCGCGAGGCGTGGGGCCGGCTGCGCAAGCTCCCCTCCAAGCGGTGGCAGGCGCGGTACCCGGCTCCCGACGGGACGCTGCTATCGGCGCGGACTGAGGACGACCGCCCGCTGACCTTCCTGACGAAGAGCGACGCGCGCGCCTGGCTCAACCGCGTCCACGACTCGATCGCCCGCGGGGAGTGGGAGCCACCCGCCGACGCCGTGGCCCGGCGGGCACGCGAGGAGGCCGAGGCCGCCGCACGCGACGTCACCTTCGCCGACTACGCCGACCGGTGGCTGGAGCGCATCGCGACCGAGCCCGGCAAGGGCGGCAGGCTGCGCAAGCCCGCCACGGTGATGATGTACCGGGGCCGGGTGAACAACTACCTGCGCGAGCCGCTCGGGGACACGCTGGTGCGTGAGATCGACACCGCCGCCGTCCGGGACCTGACGCGGGACCTCGTTGCGATCCCGTCACGGCTGCGTCCCGGCACGACCCACAACGGCATCGCCGGCGACGCGATCGACGTGCTCAAGATGATCCTGCGCGCCGCAGTGCGCGACGGCGTGCTCGCCGCGATGCCCGACGTCGCCACGCCGCAGCGCAAGTCCGTGCGCCACGACCAGGACCACGCGCCCGAGGACGACGTCGCCACGCCCACCCAGGTCGAAGCGCTCTACTCGGCGATCCCGCAGCCGTGGAGCATCGCCGTGCTGCTCGCCGCGTGGTGCCAGCTGCGCCGCGGCGAGGTGCTCGGGCTCCAGCGCCGCGACATCGTGTGGAACCACGACCGCACCGCGGCGACGCTGCACGTGCGGCGACAGAAGAACGGCTCGACGGGGACACTCACCGAACCCAAGTCCGAGATGGGCGTGCGCTCAATGGCGGTGCCGCCGTTGATGATCGACCGCCTGCGCGAACAGATCGACGAGCGTGTGGGATCGGCCCCGTCATCGCCGGTCGTCCCGACCCGGGTCAAAGGCTCGGTGCACATGGCGGCATCGCGGTGGAACACGATCTGGGCCCAGCATCGAGTCGCCGTGACCGGGCTGCCGCAGAACTACCGGTTCCACGACCTGCGGCACACCGGCCTGACGCGTTTCGCGCAGGAGGGCGCGACGCTCGCCGAGCTCATGCGCCGCGGCGGCCACGCCGACATCAAGGTCGTGCTGCGCTACCAGAAGGCGACGATGGCTCGCGACATCGAGCTCGCCGCCCGCATGAGCGCAAGTGTCGACGACGAGCTGGCGCGTGCCTTCGCCGAGCGTTGACGCGCAGCGGAGGAGAATCGAGGCCTCAGTCATGCGGTGTCAAAACCTTACCGAAATGGCAGTATTCTGACGTGTACTGCCGGAGCAGGCACGACCCTGGACAAGGGCGGGCGGCAAAACGCCCCCGCTAGTGGTAGGAACTTGACTCGTCGCTCGTGGTGGGCGGCTTCCTGTCTTGTGGCATTTATCGAGGGCCCTATCTGCTATGCGCCAACAACGAGCACTACAAGGTCGGGGCCCGCGCCCCGATGGTCCGCGCCTGCGCTCTCCACGACCCAGCTGAACGGGGTCACGTTGGCACGCACCGCCTCCCAGCGCAGGAAGCTTGATCTGCACGGCATCGACGACCTACCTCAGGTCGGATTCGACGCCGTTCGGGGCGACCCGGACGAGATTGCCGCTTCGCCCCCGGACGACCAGTTCGAATCCGACGTCGTGCACGAGCTCGACGAGATCCGTCGCGGGTGCTGCGGGAAGGACGACCGTGCAGGTGACCGGCTGCTCGGCGAAGCGCCTGTAGTCGAGAAGCTGCCCTATCGCCTGCCGTACGGCAACACGAGCCCCGGTGGCCTTTGCTTCATACAAGACGCGTGCCGTGGCATCGTAGGTATCGGTGAGGAGGCGTGTGCTCGACTTGGGCACATGAAGCCGTAGGCGACCCACTTCGTGTCCTCGCTTGCCGAGGATCGCCTCAAGCTCAGCCATCAGCTCGGCTTCCCGACGTTCGGCAACCCCCGCCTCTCTAGCCTTGACGTCGAACGCTCGCACTTCGTTGCTCTCAGCGGGCACGAACTCCTGCAACAGTCGCGTGTCTGGCACGTCAGCGAGGACGACACCGGATTCGGGATCTTCAGCAGATAGCGGGATGAGGCGAAAGACGAGCACGGTCCGTAGCTGACCGTTGCTGTGGACGTCCTCGCGTCGGAACGGGTTGCGGGGATCGAGTCGAAACTCGCCCAGGTATCGCTGGCGCTTCCCGCCCCTCATGCCGGCAGGTGTAGAGAGTGCATCGAACACCCGGAGCGCCCGGCCGTCCTGCGCGTGCTTGATGATCGCCTGATTTCCCCGCGAACTCTCGCGCTGGTCACCGGTCTGACCCTCACCGGTGTAGTAAAAGGCGCCGTCTGCAGCAAAGCCGTCGAAGTTGTATCCATGGCGGCGCCCGACCGCGGGGTCGGAGTAGACCATGATGTTTGGAGTCCTGGCGGAAGGCTCGATGCCACCTTGGATCGACCCACCGAAACGCGCTGACACCTCACTTCGTGTCGTGATGGTGCCCGTCGCAATGTCCCATTCGTCAGCCATGTACGCACCGTATCGAAGGCAACCGACAACTTCTGGCTCGGAATGCGTTCATCATCCGCGCGATCCCCCGGATGCACCGGTCGCGAGACGTCGTCGATCTCGTGCTCCTGCGGTTCCTGCTTCAACGCGGACGGCGAAGCGACCCTGGCCGACATTCGTCCGGCCGCAGTGGCGGTACTGGAGACGCGCGCTCAGGATGCGCGTGCGCTGGGCCGCACTGAGCGTGTTTGGCCGCCGACCGTGACTGCTCATGAACACTGGGCGCGCGATTACGCGGCGGCAGACTCGGGACGCCGACCTGTCGATCTCGCTCCACGATGCCGTCGCAGCAGTCAACGAGTGGATCGTCCAGATCGATCACGCGCAGTAGGTGAGTACGCCCCTGTCGATATCGGCGTGGGCCTGAGTGTTTCTCCGGCGATGTGCTTGGTGACCAGCGACCGTCGATGGGCACCGCCGTCACCGAGGAGACTCCGATGAACGCACAGCAGGAAGCCCGCGACCGCACCGGCGAGCGGGGCGCGTCGAAGTCCGGTCCGCGAGCCGCGTCGAGCTACGGCAACGCCCGGCGTCAAGGGCGTCCCACCGCCAAGAAGGCTCCGACCGACGGCCACTTCGTCTCCCTCGTCGTCGCCGCCGAGCTCGTCGGGGTGTCGGTAAAGACGCTCCGACGCCGCATCGCCGCGCATGTGCTGCCGGCGTACCGGCTCGGCGGTGGCCGGGCCATTCGCGTGAACCTCGGCGAGGTCCGCGACGCGCTCCTCATCCCCTATGACGAGGCGTGAGACTCGTCGCGAACCGCAATGGTGTCAACCGTGCACCTCACATGGGTCTGTTCGATCAGTGGCTCTTTCGCACTTCCTCATCGGACAGATGAAGTGTCAACCAGCCCTGCAGCAGTCCCAGCCACTCGTCTCTGGCAAGGAGGGCGGGTCTGTACGGTTTTCGGTGTAACTCCTGACCAGGAGGAACGCGTTGAACATGCAGGTGGAGACGACCGCGGGAGCGGTCGTGGTGGAGGAGCAGGACTCGGTGACGAGGACGCCGCAGGCGCCGCAGTTGGACAAGGCGTTGATCGCCGCTCTGGTCGATGACGCTCAGGCGTCCGGGCTGGGCATCAACGGGGAGAACGGGCTGCTGGCTCAGCTGACGAAGCTGGTGCTGGAGTCCGCGCTCGAGGGTGAGATCACCGCGCACCTGGGCTACGACAAGCACGAGAAGGGCGCATCGAGGGACGGCAATGCCCGGAACGGCACCCGGGCCAAGACGGTGCTGACCAAGGGCGGCCCGGTGCAGATCGAGGTGCCTCGGGATCGGGCGGGGACGTTCGAGCCTGCGGTGGTTCGCAAGCGTCAGCGCCGGCTGGGCAGTATCGAGGACATCGTGCTGTCGTTGTCGGCGCGGGGGATGACCCACGGTGACATCTCGGCGCACCTGGCAGACGTGTACGGGTCCGAGGTGTCCAAGACGACGATCTCGACGATCACGGACAAGGTCTTGGACGGCATGGCCGAGTGGCAGTCTCGTCCGTTGGACCCGGTCTACCCGGTGGTGTTCATCGACTGCATCCACGTCAAGGTTCGCGACGGGCAGGTCGCCAACCGGCCCATCTACGTCGCCCTGGCCGTGACCGTCGACGGGAACCGCGACATCCTCGGATTGTGGGCCGGCGACGGGGGCGAGGGTGCGAAGTACTGGCTCCAGGTCTTGACCGAGATCAAGAACCGCGGGGTCGAAGACATCTTGATGGTGGTGTGCGACGGCCTCAAGGGGCTGCCTGACTCGGTGAACACCGTCTGGACGGACACGATCGTGCAGACCTGCATCGTGCACCTGATGCGCAACAGCTTCCGGTACGCCTCCCGAGCGCACTGGGACGCGATCTCCCGCGCCCTGAAGCCCGTCTACCAGGCCGCGACCCTCGCCGAGGCCGAGGCCAGGTTCGAGGACTTCGTTGAGGCCTGGCAAGACACCTATCCCGCGATCGTGCGGCTGTGGCGCAACGCGTGGGCCGAGTTCGTGCCGTTCCTCGCGTTCGACCGCGAGATCCGCCGGATCATCTGCACGACCAACGCGATCGAGTCCGTCAACGCCCGGATCCGTAAGGCGGTCCGGGCCCGCGGCCACTTCCCCAACGAGCAGGCCGCGCTCAAGTGCATCTACCTCGCCGTGATGGCCCTCGACCCGACCGGGACCGGCAGGGCCAGGTGGACCATGCGGTGGAAGCAGGCCCTGAACGCGTTCGACATCACCTTCGACGGGCGCCTCAGCGCGCACCGCCGCTGACCCTTTCAAAACACCCAGTTACACCGAAAACTGGACAGACCCAGGAGGGCGGCTGTCGCCAGCGCCGTGCGCGGCCCCGCCCTACTCTCGGGAAAGGGCGACCATGCGGTCGCATCCAAAATGACCAACCCGAGATCGACCGTCTACCCGACGGCGCAGTACGCATCGGCTGGGATGAGGGACATCGCGCGCCTCCGGTCGATCACCTTCACGGCATCGCGGCCAGTTTCACCCACGCGTTCGCGCGCCACCTGCACCGATGCCGGTCGCCCCGGGTAAGTTCCTTGCTGCGGCCTCGTGCCGCGAGTGACAGGCGTGCGCCCGTCGCCGAAGAGCACTGTTGCCCGCGCGGGTGGGCCGAAGGAGTTACGTCGTTGAGCCAGTTGAGCAACTTCGTGTGGTCGATCGCGGACCTGTTGCGCGGCCCGTTCAAGCCGCACCAGTACGGCACGGTGATCCTGCCGTTCACGATCCTGCGGCGCATGGAGTGCGTGATGGCCCCGCAGCGGGAGGCGATGGCCGCAGCCGTGGCGAAGTCCGAGGACCCGACAATGCGCCGAGCCCTCGTGCGCCGAGCCACAGGGCTGCCGTTCTACAACTCCTCGAAGTACACCCTCGCCACGGCCCTCGAGGATCCAGACAACCTCGCGGCCAATCTGATCGACTACGTCAACGGGTTCTCCACCGAAGTCGACGTGTTCAAGCACTTCGACTTCGAGGCACGCATCCACCACCTCGACGCTGCTGACCGGCTCATCCCCGTCACCCAAGGTTTCGCGAAGGTCGACCTGTCCACCGGCAATGTGTCCAACGCGGGCATGGGCGACCTGTTCGAGCACCTGATCTTCAAGGACTTCGAAGCCTCCAACGCCGAGGCCGGAGACTTTTACACTCCACGCGACGCCATCCGGCTGCTCGTGGATCTCGTCTTCGCCGAGGACACCGACGCCCTCGCAGCGCCCGGCATCACCCGCAGCGTGTACGACCCGGCAGCTGGCACCGGCGGCATGCTCTCCGTCGCCGAGGAGCACCTGCGCGACCTCAACCCCAAGGCGAATCTCGCGCTGTACGCGCAGGAGATCAACCCGTCGTCCTACGCGATCGCCAAGTCCGACATGCTCATCAAGGGCCAGGACATCGCCAACGTCCGCATGGGCGACACCCTCGCCGAGGACCTGTTCGCGGGCGAGACCTTCGACTTCGTCCTCTCCAACCCGCCCTACGGCGTGGACTGGAAGGCGTCGGAGAAGGCTGTGCGCGCCGAGGCCGCCCGCGGCACCGCCGGCCGCTTCGCCCCAGGTCTGCCCTCCGTGGGCGACGGTTCGATGCTGTTCCTGTTGCACCTCCTCGCGAAGCTGCGCCCGGCCGACGCGCGGGGCAACGGCGGTCGCGGCGGTATCGTGCTCAACGGCTCCCCACTGTTCAACGGCGGCGCCGGCTCCGGTCCGTCCGAGATTCGGGGGCACCTGCTGGAGAACGACCTCATCGACGCGATCGTCGCGTTGCCGAACGACATGTTCTACAACACCGGCATTGCTACCTACCTGTGGATCCTGGACAACACCAAGCAGCCCGAACGGCGCGGCAAGGTCCAGCTCATCGACGCGACCAAGCTCGGCACCAAGATGCGCAAGTCCCTCGGCTCCAAGCGTGTGGAGATCAGCGTCAGGGACCGCGAGCAGATCGTCCGCGCCTACGATCAGTTCGACGCCGCACCCTCCGACGCCGCCGATGGCGGTCCGCGGTCCAAGGCGTTCGACAACCTCGACTTCGCCTACTGGTCCGTCACCGTCGAGCGCTCGTTGCGGCTCAGTTTCCAGGTCACCCCCGAGCGGCTCGAGAACTTGTCGGCGTCGAAACCACTGGCCAAGGTCGACGGCCTCGTCGAGGCGCTCGGCTCGTTCGGCGACAGGCTGTACCTGAACCGCGAGGAGTTCCTGCGCGACGTCGGCAAGCACCTCGGCTCCCACAGTGTCGCGTTGTCGACGCCGCAGCGCAAGGCCCTGTGGACCGCGCTCGGCGAGCGCGACGAGACCGCCGACATCTGCACCGACACCAAGGGCCGCCCAGAGCCCGACACCAGCCTGCGAGATACCGAGATCGTCCCCTTCGGCTGGGGCGACAACCCCAAGACCCACGACGCTGAGAAGACCACCATCCAGGCCTACTTCGACGAAGAGGTCGCACCCCACGTGCCCGACGCCTGGATCGACTGGAGCAAGACCAAGGTCGGCTACGAGATCCCGTTCACCCGGCACTTCTATGAGTACGTGCCCCCGCGCCCGCTCGCCGAGATCGACGCCGACCTCGAAGCCTCCGTGGCTCGAATCCTCAGCCTCCTCCGAGAGGTCGAACAGTGAGAGACCTTCGGCCAACAGGTCTCAAGTGGCCAGCGACCGTGCCCGCTGGATGGAGGGTCGTCCCGGCGAAGGGTGCGTTCATCGAACGCCGCGAGAAGAGCGGCCCCGACGACGTCCACCTCACGCCGTCGCAGAGCTACGGCGTCTTGCCGCAGAACGAGTACATGAGGATTACGGGCAACCGCGTGGTTCTCAACCTTGAGGGCCAGGACAACATGAAGCACGTCGAGCCAGATGACTTCGTGATCCACCTTCGCAGTTTCCAGGGTGGAATCGAGTGGTCAGGTGTTGCCGGAAAGGTGTCAATGGCTTACACCGTATTGACGCCGCGGAACCACGAGGTGGTCCCTGAGTTCTTTCGATGGGTGCTCAAGTCTGAGGGGTACATCCAAGAGATCAGGTCGACGACGGACCAGCTCCGCGACGGTCAGTCCATCAAGTACTCCACCTTTGCCAAGGTGCCCCTGCCGCTGCCTCCGGTGGACGAGCAGCGGCGGATCGCGGACTTCCTGGACGCTGAGACCGCCGAGATCGACACCCTCATCGCCGAGCAGGAACGTTTCATCGACCTCCTCCGCGAACGCCGGGACGCGGTCGTGTCCCGCGCGGTCGAGACAGGTCCCCTCGTGGCGAGTCTCGGGCTCGTCCTCGAAGGCATGAAGGATGGGACACACGGCTCGTTTGAACGCACAGGTCCCGAAGGTGGTTTCCCCCTACTTGGTGCGCGAAACGTAATGGGTAGTCAGGTAGTGATCGACGGCGCTGAATCGTATATCTCTCAGGCGGATCATGACTCGATCGTTTCGAATGGGTACCCCCGCCGCGGTGATGTGCTCCTCGTTATCGTCGGGGCAACTATCGGCAAGACTGCCGTCCATGAACGCGATGAGCGTCTGTCGTTTCAGCGGAGCGTGGCGTTTCTCCGTCCAGCGGAGGCGCTTGACCCGTACTATTTGTGGCTTCAGATCCAAGGGCGGAAGTTCCAGGACGAGCTACGGCTCCGTGCCAAAGTATCTGCGCAGCCCGGCATCTACTTGGGTGACGTGGCCGGAATTCCCGTGCACGTCCCCGCTCTGGAGGAGCAGCAGGAGATCGTTGGTCTTGTGCGTGCGCAGACACAGAGGATTGACCGCCTGATGGACGAGGCCGCGCACAACATCGCGTTGTCGAAGGAGCGGCGGTCAGCGCTGATTACGGCCGCTGTCACAGGCCAGATTGGCGTGTCGGCAGGGAGGGCCGGCTGATGTCAGACGCGGCGGCCGAGCTCGCGCTCGAGGTAGAGATCGCCGAGTACCTGGCGGCGCATGGCTGGTTGTACTCGCCGAACGACACCGGCTACGACCCTGCCGTGGCACTGTTCCCCGACGACGTGTTTGGCTGGTTGGAGGCTACGCAGCCCGACGAACTGACCAAGGTCGTCAAGGCCGGGTCGACGTCGGGGGCCAAGCAGCGTCAGCAGCTTCTCGCTGCGTTGGCCAAGCGGCTGGATGCCCCGACGTCGCACGGCGGCGGCACGTTGAACGTGCTGCGCCGGCCGTTCGCGCACGTGAACGCGCACCTGGAGATGTGCCAGTTCAAGCCGGCGACGTCGCTGAACCCAACGACCAGCGCCCGGTACGAGGCGGTGCGGCTGCGGGTGATGCGGCAGGTGCATTTCTCCCCGGTCAAGGGTGACTCACGGTCGATCGACTTGGTGTTCTTCGTCAACGGCATCCCGGTGGCCACCGCGGAGCTCAAGACCAGCTTCAAGCAGGACATCGGGGCAGCCAAGGACCAGTACCGGAATAACCGCGACCCCAAGGGGCAGCCGCTCCTCGGGCACGGCAACCGTGCGCTGGTGCACTTCGCCGTCGATGACGACGAGGTTTGGATGACCACCAAGCTCGCCGGGACCAAGACGTACTTCCTTCCGTTCAACCGCGGCACCGCCGACGGCGGGGCGGGGAATCCGCCGAACCCGCACGGACCGGCGTCGTCGTACCTGTGGGAGCGGGTGCTGCAGCGCGACGCGTGGTTGAACATCCTCGGCGCGCTCATGTTCGTCAAGCACGAGGAACACGTCGACCCGATCTCGGGCAAGCGCTCGAAGTCCTCGACGATCATGTTCCCGCGGTTCCACCAGTGGGAGGCCGTCACCTCCCTGGTCTCAGCCGCACGGTACGAGGGGCCGGGACAGCGGTACCTGATCCAACACAGTGCGGGGTCGGGCAAGACAAACTCGATCGCGTGGACCGCGCACCGCCTCGCTCGCCTGCACGACAACGCGAACGCCAAGGTGTTCGACACGGTGCTGGTCATCACCGACCGCACTGTGCTCGACGACCAGCTCCAGGCCGCCGTCCGGCAGATCGACGACAAGCGCGAACTCGTCGTCACGATCGACGACACCGAGGTGCGCAAGGCCGGCGGGTCGAAGTCCAAGGCCCTCGCCCAGGCGCTGACGGACAAGCGGCTCATCGTCGTGGTGACGATCCAGACGTTCCCGTTCGTCATGAAGGAGCTCGCCGAGAACGCGGCTCTGCGCGGCAACCAGTTCGCGGTGATCGTCGACGAAGCGCACACATCGCAGACCGGTGCGACGGCGTCGAAGGTCAAGGAGGTCCTGGCCGGCGGCGGCGTCGAAGTACCGGACGGTGAGGCGGGCGTGGACGAGGAGGACCTCGTTAACGCTGCCGTGGAAGAGCTCATTGCGGCGCTGCAGGCGCAGCGGGCGCGGTCGGCGAACGTGTCGTACTTCGCGTTCACCGCGACCCCGAAGGCCAAGACGCTCGAGCTTTTCGGCCGGCCGGAGGCAGACGACCCGGAGGAGATCCCGAAGGCGTTCCACCTGTACTCAATGCGCCAAGCGATCGAGGAAGGGTTCATCCTCGACGTGCTGCGGGGCTACCAGTCCTACTCCACGGCGTTCGAGATCGAGCGCACCGCCGTCGAGAACAGTGTCGCCGCAGGCTCGGGCGGCCCTGGCGAGCTGGTGGACGAGAAGGCGGCGTCGCGGGCGATCATGACGTTCGTCAAGCTGCACCCGACGAACATCGGGCAGAAGGTCCGCATCGTCGTTGACCACTTCCGAGCCAACGTGGCCCACCTGCTCGACGGGCACGCCAAGGCCATGGTCGTGACCGCCTCGCGCAAGGCCGCGGTGCGGTACAAGGTCGAGATCGACGCCTACCTGCGCACTATGGGCTTCACCGACATGCAGGCGCTGGTCGCATTCTCCGGATCGCTCGACGACGAGGAATACAACATCGAGAACGCCACCGAGGCGACCATGAACCCGGGGCTGGCGTCGTCGGACCTGGCCGAGGAGTTCAAGGCCGCGCAGTACCGAGTCATGATCGTGGCCGACAAGTTCCAGACCGGGTTCGACCAGCCTCTGCTGTGCGCGATGTACGTCGACAAGCGGCTCGACGGGATCACCGCCGTGCAAACACTGTCCAGGCTGAACCGCACCTACCGGGCGCCGTCAGGCGAGGTGAAGGAGAAGACGTTCGTCCTCGACTTCGTCAACGAACCCCACGACATCCAAGCCTCGTTCGAGCCGTACTACGCCGAGGCTCGGATCGAGACAACCACCGACCCGAACATCGTCCACGAGATCGCTGCCAAGCTCGCCGAGGCCGACATCTACACCGACGACGACGTCGAGGCCTTCGCGCACGCGTGGTTCACCAGGGCAGGACACGGGGCGTTGTCCGCCGCGATCAAGCCGCCCAAGGACACATTCGCCATCCTCTACTCCTCGGCGAAGGCTCGTTCGGACGCGGCCGAGGTCGAGCGGCTCGAGCTGTTCCGCAAGGACGCCGGTACCTTCGTGCGGCTGTACGACTTCATGAGCCAGGTCGTCGACTACGGGTCGACATCGCTGGAGAAGCTGTCGGTGTTCCTACGCCAGCTCGTGCGCGTCATCGCGGTCGACCGGCTCAACGCCACGGTCGACCTCTCCGACGTCGTCCTCAAGCGCGTCAAACAGATCGACCGCGGTCAGATCGACCTCGGACTGTCCGGCGACGCCGTGCTCTCACCCGCATCTGAGGCCGGGTCTGGGGCCAAGCGGGACCCGAACATGGTTGCGCTCAACGAGATCATCGCGCGCATCAACACCCTTTTCGCCGGTGACTTCGAGCCTGGGACCGTCGAAGGTTTCGTGCGCTCTGCGGCGGCTGAGGTATCTCGCGACCCGCAGGTAGTCGAGGAGATCGAGGCAAATGAGATCGACCAGTTCCGCAAGAGCCCCACAGTCCCGAACAAGGTCATCGACGCCGTCCTCGACGTGCCCGGCCTCATGGAGAAGATGACCGGCGAAGCCATCGGCAACCCCGCCATCATCGCCGCCATCGCCGAAGCCGCCTACCTAATGCACAAGATCCAGTACGCCGACGGAGAGTGAGCGACGTTGGTGCAGTCGACAGCGGACGTACCCGACAAAGGCGCGGTGGTCCACCCCAACCTGGTGAGCCTCTCCCCGAAGTTCAACGAGGCCGATCACGGGATCTACCTGGCAGCGCTCGAAGACGCCATCAAGAAGGGCAGTGAGAGCAAGAACGTTGCTCTCACGGGGGCGTACGGGACCGGCAAGAGCAGTGTCCTTGTCGAGCTCGCTCGCAAGCATCCGAACCGCATTACGATGGTCTCTCTGTCGTCGCTCGGGAGCGCAGAGGACGAAGAAGCGGGCGCAAGCAGCGACGGGACAGCCGCGAAAACGACGAACCAGATCCAGAAGGAGATCGTCAAGCAGCTGCTCTACCGCGAGGCCCCACGGAGGACTCGTGAGTCGCACCTGCGTCGCATCGTGCGCAGTCCACGCTGGGCGGACGCGGTCATCGCTGCCGTCGTCGGTTTCGTCCTACTTGGCGTCCTAGCCCTCTTCGGCCTCCTCACCCCGCTGCTGGTAAACGTTGGCAGCGCATTGTGGCAGCAGGCCCTCGCGACCGTGACCGTCTTCGCGGGAATCGGCGCGATCGGGTTTGGGGTGCTCCGCTTCACCCATGGACGGTTCGTCCCAAGTCAGATCGCCGCTGGTCCAGCAACGATCTCCCTGTCTCCGAGGGCTGAGAGCTTCTTCGATGAACACCTCGACCTGATCGTGTACACGCTCGAGGTAAGCGGCAGGGACGTCATCGTCTTCGAAGACATCGACCGGTTCGAGGACACCGCGATCTTCGAGACCCTCCGCGCTCTCAACGCAGTCCTGAACAACGCGGACCAGCTCAAGCAACGTCCGATCCGGTTCATCTACGCGCTCAGGGACAGCGTCTTCGAACGCATCGAGGCGCACGGGGACGCAGGGACACCAGACGCCGCCCAGACCGAACTCGAGCGCGCTAACCGAACGAAGTTCTTCGACCTCGTCGTCCCCGTCGTCCCCTTCATCACCCACCGGAACGCGCGCGATCTCCTGACCCGCGAGCTTGCAAAGTGCGACTACGAGGTCTCGAAGGACCTCATCGACCTGTCCGCCTCACACGTCGCGGACATGCGCCTGCTGCACAACATCCGCAACGAGTTCGAGATCTACCGCAAGAAGCTCATCCAGGTGCCGAACCCCGTGCCCGACCTGACGGACGACCGCCTCTTCGCGCTCATCCTCTACAAGAACGTGCACATGGCGGACTTCGAGGCGATCCGGCTGGGGCAGAGTCGGCTTGACGAACTCCACCGACAATGGCGCGAGCTCGTCGATGCCAACCTCAGGCGGCTCAGCGCCGACGAGCGCCGCCTCGTGCGGGCCGTTGCGACACCGGAGTCAGTTGAGCGCAGGATCGCTGCGCTCACCACGCGACTGGCTGCCAGGCTCCAGAGCATCGCTGATGCGTTCCCGGCACACCCGTCGTACCTGAACGCTCCTGGCAAGGTGACAGTCAACGGCGCGCCTCCCGCAGATCAGGCCCTCCGAGAACCAGACCTCTGGAAAGGACTCATTGCAGGCACCGCCCAGGTGACCGCAAGCCTCTCGAAGCAGGGGGCTGGAATGATGAACTTGACCTTGACTCGAGATCGCCTGGCCGAGCTCATTGACGAGGACTTCGACCCAGACGAGTGGGCACGATCCGACCGCGCCGCGTCCGAACTCGCTCTGGCAGAGACTCGCTCGAAGATCGAGTTCCTTCGCCATCACCAGTGGTCGGAGATTGCGCGGACCCCCGAGTTCGTTCTCGCTGCCGATTCCGAAGCGGGCGACGCGCAGGGTGACGCCCCGAATGACGGGCAGAAGTCCCGGAACTTCTCGCAGCTCGTGGAGCACGCCCTCACGTCGCGACTCGCGGGCGACCTCGTTGAAGCCGGGTACATCAACGACTACTTCGCGCTGTACGTCTCGACCTTCTACGGCGAGCACGTGCGGCCCGATGCGATGAACTACATCGTCCACCACGTTGATCGCGGCGAACCGGACGCGATGTACCCGCTCGATGGAGACGACGTCGAGGCCATCCTGCGAGAGAAGGGTCGGGTCGTCCTTCGTGACGCCTCGATGTACAACGTCGCGGTCTTGGACCACCTGCTCGCGAAGCGGTCGGAAGGGGCGAACGAGGTCGCCGACCAACTGCGGCGATGGGGTGAGCGAGAACGCGGCTTCGCCGATGCCTACCTGACCCATGGCAAGGATGTTCATGGCTTCGTCAGGCTCCTTGCCGCGCGACTGCCGGTCGTGTTTGAGTACCTCGCCGGAGACCCACCGTTGAACGACTCCGTCAAGGCAGGTTGCTTCGGGGTCGCGCTGACCAGTTGGAGCCACGACACGGAGTACTCGACGAGTGACACCGTGCGCATCTACATCGAGAACGGGTATCCCGGGTTCGAGCCGCTGAAGCCAGGGGCGTCGGAGGCCGAAGCCGCTGCCGCCATCGACATGATCGCGACACTCGGAGCACGGCTCGCGAGCGTTGGGCCGCTCTCACTGGCGGCACGAGACGCAGCAGTCGAGCACGAGATCTATCCGGTCACCGTCGAGAACCTACGGGCGCTCACCAATGCGCAGAACGTCTCGCTGGACCAACTCCGCTCCGGTGACGCGCGCATCTACCGACACGTCATCCACAGTGTCCGCGCCTACGCCGGCGCCATCCAGGAACATGAGGGTCAGTTCTCCGTCTCAGAGCAGCAAGCCTTCTCCGCGATATTGCAGGAAGTCGATAAAGCGAACCCCGACGACGATGGCTGGGCAGCCTCCACCGTTGTCAAGGCAGCAGACCCATGGTGTTCGATAGGCGACATCACGACAGCACCTCGCAAGTCGTGGGCTGCCCTCGGAGTCCAGAACCGTTATCCCGCCACGTTCTCCAACGTCTCGGCGTACCTTGCCGAAGCAGGCAAGGTCGACACAGGGCTCTCGACCGTCCTCGCGGATGCTGACGCGATCCATGACACGGCCGAAGCATCCCAGTCGGCACGGCTTGACGTTGCTCTCGCGATACTCGGCGCGAAGGCGCAGATCCCGGACCCCGAGCGACGGGTCAAGCTTGTCACGACCCTCGATCTGGAGGAGTTCATCGAACCGTCGAAGATTGAAGGGGAAGCCGGCCCGTTTGTCGGTCTCTTGATTGACCGGGAACTCATCCAGGACGCACCCACGGCGTTCTCGCCCGCCCTGATGGTCGACTGGCCGACCAGAGAAGCAGCGATCGCCGCGTCCGCCAACTACGTGACCTTCATCAGCCCCGACCTCCTCCCGCCTGCCGAGGTCGGAGCACTCCTGAGAAGCAGCAGGGTGGCCGCGGAAGTGAAGGACACCGTCGTCGCGCAGCTTCCCGAGTACACAGGCGCACTCGATGCCACGGGCCTGCGGCCGATCGCAGCGTGGCTGATCGAGACGCGGACAGCTGTAGCGCCTGAGGTGATTGAACACCTCGTGTCCAAAGGCCTTGCCCCACACCTCGTGATCGCCCTCGTAGACGTCGCGGAGCAGAGGGTCGACATCGAGAGGCTCCGCAGCATCCTCAGGTCCCTTGGAGACGGGTATACGGAGATCGCGGATGTGGGAACGAAGCGACCAGTGCTCCGGGGGGACCCAGCTCACCGGCGAGTCGTTGAGCGCCTCCGGCAGGCGGGGATCGTCTCCCAGGTGCGTGACGAGAAGGACGGTATGCGCGTATTCCTGCACCAAGCGCAGCGCTCGTGACTCGTTCGAATGCGGCTTGCGCACAAACGGGTCCTTGGGCTTCCGGCGACACCAATGCCGCCCTACCCGGCGAGCGGGGTGCTTCATCAACTGCTTCACGAAACGCCCGACCGTGGGTGGACACCAGCGAACCGCCACGGGCGGAAACTCGCTAACAGCGTGCGTTTCCACAGGTTGTTCTTGCTTCACACCGAAGAGGTCACTGGGTCGAACCCAGTATCGCCCACCAGTACAGAGAGGCCCTCGACCAGCGGAAACGCTAGTCAGGGGGCCTCTCGCTTCTCCCGGAGCCGCGGGAATTCGGTCTGCTGGATTAACTGCTGGTCTATGGCCTCGCACGCTGGCGTACGAGGACGGCGGGAACCGGAACGGACGGTCGGGGTCCGCACCCAGGACGCGACCCTTCAGCGCCCGACAGGGATCGACCCGCCCGTGTCCTCTGGAGCCCCTTCGACGAACGTCGACCGACCGATATCGCCCACCCAACTGCCCCAACCGAGGCGATGTACCTGCCGAGGGGCCGTGCATCCGGGCGTGGTCCGTCCGACAGCCGAGGAGGGGGCGTGGCGGGAGCGTTGGCGGTCGGGGCGGCACGGGGCGTGACCCTCCGCGCGGCGGGTAGCCGTCGGGGCCGGCACGTCGTGATCGCGATCGTCGTGGCCGTGGTGGCTGCCGTCGTCGCGCCGGTGGCTGTCGTCGTCCTGTTGGTCGCGGTGGTCGTGTCTGCCGTGACTGGTGTCGCCGACACGGACTCGATGAGCGTTGCCGAGGGCGGGACGGTCTCGTACGCGGTGGACGGGTCGACGTTCGTCGACAACGACCCGACGGCGAACGCCTGGGGCGGCTACGCCAACGGCCAGATCCCTGCGGCGGAACTGTGCCCGGTGCCGACGGCGCGCTGGCATCAGGCCCGCTGCGACGCCGCTGCGGCCTTCGGCGATCTCACAGCAGCGTTCAAGCAGCGGTTCGGGCATGACATCACGGTGACGGACGCCTACCGCTCGTTCGTCGAGCAGGTGCAGCTCAAAGCGTCGAAGGGGTTCTTGGCGGCGACCCCGGGCTACTCGAACCACGGCTGGGGGCTGGCGTTCGATCTCGGCAGCGGGATGAACGACTACGGCAGCGCCGCATACGCGTGGCTGAAGTCCAACGGGCACCGGTACGGGTTCTTCCACCCCACCTGGGCTGAGCCCGACTCGCCAGATTTCGCCAAGGCCGAGCCGTGGCACTGGCAGTTCGAGCCCTCGGCGCAGCAGGCACAGCGGCAGGCGACGGCGGGCACGACTGACGCCACACCCGACGGCAACCGCGCGCTGGGCCGCTCGATGGCGTCGACCCGCGGGTGGGCTAGCTCGCAGTGGGCCTGCCTGGAGAAGTTGTGGACCGCCGAGTCAGGCTGGAACCACCGCGCCGACAACCCGACGTCGAGCGCCTACGGCATCCCGCAGTCCCTGCCCGGCGAGAAGATGGCGGCCGCCGGCGCCGACTGGCGCACCAACCCAGCCACCCAGATCACCTGGGGCATGGACTACATCGCGCACCGCTACGGCACCCCGTGCGAAGCGTGGGCGGTCTGGAACAGCCACACCCCGCACTGGTACTGACCTGGGAGGACGCCATGCACCAGCAGCAGAGTCGACGACGACGGGTGTCGCGGTGGGTCGTAGGCCTTGCCGCGCTGGTCACGGTCGTGCTCGTCGTCGGAGCGTCGGTGTGGTTCGCGCTCGGTGGCGCGTCCGACGGCGTCCCACAGTCCGCGGAGATGGTGCCGGGAGCCTCGACGCCGGCCCGTGGGTCGACCCCAGAGTCAGTCCCGACGTCGACGGCGACGGCTGGGCGCGAGTCCGTCGAGCAGCGCGAGGACCGCGACGCCGAGCTGGCCGTTGAGGCGGGTGATGCTGGTCGTGCGGGCGATGACACCACCGGGGATCCCGTTGTCGGCGCTGCCGAGGTGACTGACGCGGATCTCGCGGCTGCGCGAGGCTGGCTCACAACAGCACTGGCCTGGCGTGAGGATGAGGCAGCGCTCGGACCCTGGGGCCGCGCAGTCGAACGGGCAAACACCCAGTGGGCACACCCGGACGTGCAGGTGACCGTCGTGCCGTCGACAGCGCTGGAGGCGATCGCTTCCGACGCGACGGTCCATGCCGCGCTGCCGCGCGTCGTCGAGTTCGTCGACGAGACCGAACCCGAGTGGACCGGCCCGGGCGAGGTCACACTCCGCGCCAACGTCGTGTTCGGCACAGGGGACGGATGGACGCGCGCTGGACTGCGACTGGTCGTCGACTTCCAGGTCACCCGCGGTGTGGTGATGGCCGTGTTCATCGACGCCGGCTACGTCGCCTCCGACCCGGAGCTCCTGCCATGAACACCAATCGGTCCGGAGTCGCGAGCAGCGATGACACGGTGACGATCCCGGCACTCGACTTCGGCTGGCTCGACGGCGCCGACACCGGTGCAGCCGGGACGACACTGCGAGAGATCGCCGGCGGTGTCCTCGCGGTCGGGCTGATCCTGTGTGCGATCGTCTTCCTCGCCGGGGTCGTCCTGTGGGTCGCCGCCCGTGCCTCGGGCGGGACGGTGGGAAGCAAGAACTCCTCGTTCTTCGCCGGCGGCGCCGGTGCCGCGCTGCTCGGGATGGTCCTTCTGGGCTCCCTGGTGGGCGCGACCGGCTGGGGTGCGGATACGGTCGGCCTGTGGATGACGACGGTCCTGCCGATCGAGTTCGGTGGCTGAGTTCGTGACCAGCCCTGCGCGAACGCCGGCGCTCGTCGAGCGGATCGTCAGCGATGTGCGGCCGAACTGGCGCTCGATCGCCGTCTGGGGTGTCGTCGCCGTCGTCTGGGCGACGTGGCTGACGGGGCCCGGATGGTCGACGCCAGTGTTCGTCGTCGCCGCGGTGGCCGGCGCGGCCTTGGGCGTGATCGACGGGCGAGACCACCGTCTACCGGACGCGATCGTCTACCCGACGCTGTGCGCCAGTGCGGTACTGCTGGTGGCTGGCGCTGCGGTCACCGGAGCGTGGGGAGACCTCGCTCGCGCGGGCCTGTGCGCGGCCGCGTTCGGCGTCGCGTTCCTCGGGCTGAGTCTCGTCGGTCCATGGGGGCTCGGCCTGGGTGACGTCAAGCTCGCCGTGCTCTTGGGGATGCTCGCCGGCTGGCAGGGATGGCAGGCAGCACTCTGGGCTGGGGTGCTGCCGTTCCTCCTCGGCGGGATCGTCGCAGCCGGCCTGCTGATCTCCCGTCGAGCGACCCGCCAGTCGATGCTTCCCTTCGGTCCCTTCATGCTCGTGGGCGCCGCCGTCGCGATGACCTGGACTCGTTAGCGAGCCGCTCACGCCGCGAACCGCAAGGAGCTCCGGCGCTCCTCGGATCTGAAGTGGCAGTTGTAGGGTCACCTGCGTGGCCAGGTTCGATGATGTGACGAGGGGCGATGTCCTGCGGGCCATCGAGGAGCACGATCAGCTCGGAGAAGTCGCCTTCCACGCCAAGTACGGGTTCGGTCGTGCCCGGACCTACCAGCTCGTCTACGAAGGACGGCAGTACGCCTCCAAGGCCGTCCTTGGTGCAGCGGCCGGCCTCGCCGCTTCAGAGTTCAGCGGCGGTGAAGGCGTGACTGCCCCTGTGCTGCGGCGACTCGGCTTCGACGTCAGCCCCGGTTTGTCTTCGAAGCGCGAGACGACTGGCTCCTGGGCGGCGTTCATGTCGTGGGCGGCCCGGATCGCAGAGTCATTGGACCTCGACGCGCAAGAACGTGAGTACAAGGTTCAGGTCGCCGCGAGGCTCGCTGACGTACGCAGTGCCTTTCTTGCGGGCGATGCTGGCTGGGTCGAGGCACTGTGGTCGGTACTTCGCGACCGGAGCGCCCCAGCGAACTGGCTGAACTGGAGGTTCGCTGCTGACCTGAAGGAGTCCGCGACTGCTGACGAGGACTCGTTCGCGCGTGCCGTCAGCGCACTCTGGGACGACTCCCCGGACCCCGTCGCCAGGCTGGCGACATTCGACGTCGAGATGAATGGGCTCGGCAGCTTCACGCCCGGCAACCGCCTCGCCCTCGGGTCGACGCTGCTCATGGCACGGGACGTCACGACGTGGCCGCCGTACAACGCACGGCCAGTGAAGAAGGCCTCCCTCCTTGCCGGAGTGCCCGTCGACGAGTCGACACTCGTCAAGCGCTACGAGGCACTGCTGGACCTGTGTGGCGAGGTCCGCGTGCGGGCTGAGCAACACAGGATTGCCGGACTTCGAGATGCCGTGGATGCCCAAGGCCTCATCTGGGCCGTCGTCGAGTCCGACCCGGATGCCGCCTGGTCAACCGACGAGCGTGAAGCCTTGCTCGCGTGGCGCGATGGAACGACGAGTTCCCGCCGGACACGCGCAGTGGCCGTAACGGACGATGCGCTGGCCGAGTCGCTCGACCGTGACTCCGCCGTGGAGAGTCAGGCCGAGGAGCGGTTCGCTCTCGGCGACACGAGTGCCCCTGATGGTTCAGCAACCACGAAGGTACGTGGGAGCTACCAGGCAGTCTTCGCAGGCAGGGTGAAGAGCGCCTACGGCTACAGGTGCGCGATCACAGGTATCTCGACCCGCAGCTTTCTCGTTGCCGCGCACATCGTCCCGTGGGCAGAGGACGCGTCCATCCGGATCGACCCGAGCAACGGGATCTGCTTGTCGAGTCTCGTCGACGTCGCCTTCGAGAACGGCTACCTGCAGATCAACCCCGACTACACGGTCACCGTGGCTACCGACCTGATCGACGACGATCCAGAGCTCGCGCGACTCCTCGAGCCCTACGACGGCCAGCAACTGCGGATGCCGTCGGCCTACCCGCCCAACCCGGACTTCCTCAGGCGAAAGCTCGAGAGCGTCACGCGGTAGGCGGTCGCCAGGCCCAAGGGCCGGCCGGAAGGCGTCGCGCGTGCGCCCTGTGATCGATATCGGACCGATGGTTCGTCGCGGGGTCGGCGAAGTGAGAGTGAAGCTCGCGATCCGCGCGGGCCACCACCTCGGGAGTCCGGATGGTCCTCGCCACGACCCGCGACGTCGTCGCTGCCGACACGCGTGCGCCCGTTCTCGCTGCCGGCGAGGATGACAACGTCGACCTCGGCGTCGACCTCGAGTTCGACGCGTTCCCCTTCATGACCCAGCTCCAGGAGTGGGCGGGCGGCATCCAAGCGGTGTGCCTCATCGTGCTGGGCATCTTGTTCGTCGTCGCGATCGTCGCGTGGATCGCGGGTAAGGCGTCGGCGAGCCAGCAGATGCAGCGGGTCTCGGTGGGTGCGCTCATCGTGTGCGCGATCGGCGCGGCCCTGACCGGTGCCGCGTTCGGGATCACCGGGTACTTCGCGGGCTTCGACCTCGGGTTCTGACCGTGCCCGCCCGCGACTCGCGCAGTCCGAGGACCCGAGGGCGTCCGCCGCGCCGTCGTCGGTGGCCGCTACGCCGACCTGCCAGGCGACGTCACCCGCTCGTGCTGGTCCCCGCCGTCGTCGTCGCGGCGACGCTGGCGAGCGGCTCGTGGTGGAACCCGCTCGACTGGGAGGGCTTCGTCGACGGGATCGTCGAGGGTATGGGCGAGGCGCTGGTCTGGCTTCTCAACCTCGCGTTCAACAACCCGCTGACGGTCATCTCGGCCTCGGAGTGGCAGGCTGCGTTCGGTCAGGCGGCCAAGTGGGGTGGGGTGTTTGCCGTCGTCGCGGTGGCGGTCTGCGCGGTGGAGATCATCGCCGGGATGATCTCGTCCGACCACAGTCGGATCCTGCGGGGCTGGGTGTGGGCGATCCTCGCCTGGCCGCTGACTGCCGCGAGCCTGCTGCTGTACTCCCGGCTGGTGAACGCGTCGGACTGGCTGACCACCTCGATCCTCAACTCGATCACCGCGCCCGAGGTCGTGGCAGGCTCCGCGGTCGTGACCGGGGCGACGTCGGCTGCGACGACGGCCATGGTGTCGATGCTGCTCGGGGTGTCGGCGGTGTCGACGTGGTGGCTCGCGCTCATCTTCGTCGGGCTGGCCATGCTGCCCGTGATCGGCCTGGTCATCGTGCTGGGCGCCGTAACGTTCGGGCAGATCGCGCTGGCGGGGTTTGCGCCCGTCGCGTTGATGCTCATCGGGTTCCGCGGCACGCGCCCGATGTCGAGCAAGTGGCTACAGATGGCGGTCGCGCTGCTGCTGACCAAGCCCATTGCTGCGGGCACCGTCGCGCTCGGCTGCGCACTGGGATCGCGAGGAGGCGCGGACGGCCTCATCCTCGGGATCATCGCGATCACCGTGGCCGTCGCCTCGCCGGCTCTGGCGTTCTCCTTCGTCGGATTCGCCGGAGCGCAGCTCGGCGGAGCGATCACAGCGCACGCTGACAAGATCAAGGGGCTGTCGAACTCGCTGACCCATGCCGGCGCCAACCAAGGGATCGCCGCACTGCGTGAGCGACTTGGCGGTTCAGCCAAGGACGCTGCCGCGATCGCCGGAGCCGGCGCCGGATCGATTGCGGGGTTCAGCGGCTTTGGGTCGACAACGGCCGGCGCAGAACCATCGCGACCCTCGACGGGCGATCCTCACTCGACGGCGCCTGTCATGGCCGCAGGCAAGGGCGACCGGCGCACCGGGATGAACGGCTCGGGCAAGACCATCAACGGCAAGGCCCGTGGCTCGAGCGACTCGGTGGCGCACAGCGGCAACGCTGCAGGCCTGCATGGGAGCCCGTCCAGCAGGGGAAGGGGCACCGCCGCCGCCTCGGGCGTCGCCGACCCTGCGGGTCACGACGAGGCGAAGGCGGATCGTGGTGACGTTTCGCCGTCTGAGGATGGCTGGCAGGGCGACGCCGTTCCTACGCTCCCGGTCGACGGCGGCCTGGAGCACGGCGACGAGGTGACTGGCCTCGGGGGACCGGTCGACGAAGCTGCCTGGCCCCCAGTAGGGCACGACGGCAGTAACGGGTCCGACGTCCAGCCGCTCGACTCAACTGAGGCAGCGGGAGCAGCGAGGTCCGGTGTGAGGGGGACCACGTCGGCCACGGGCGGACCTTCGCCGTCGCCCAGTGATTCGGGCACGTCACCGTCGGGCGGCCGACACGACGCCACGACGACGACCGGGGAACCTACCCGAAGCGTGGCACCTCGACGTTCAGGCGCCGATGACTCCGGAACGCCACGGGCGACGACACCGGGTTCGGGCACGGCGGAGTCCGAAACCGGCCGCGGTCCGACACCCGCGGGATCACCGGCACGAGCCGGCGCGCGGCCGAACGGCCCGGTCGTCGCGCAGCCGAACGAGCCACAGCGTCAGGCTCAACCAACGTCGAGCAACCCCCAGCCAGCCGTTCTCACACCGCATGCTGAGCCGGAGACCGAGTCCGGCCCCAACCCGTTCGGAGGCGCACGATGACCCGGATAAGTGGACACGCCGGTGAGGACCTGGTGCCGTCGGCGTCGTTCGCGCCGTTGTCCCGCTCGGGAGTGATGCTCGGGCTGTCCGGCCCGCAACTGGGACTCGTCGCCGTCGCCTTGGCGCGGCCGATGTGGCTGCTCACGGTGGGTAAGGACCTGCCGGGCGCATTGTGGGCGGTGGCGTGGTGGACGACGCCGATCGCGGTGGTCGCCGTGGGGTCCTGGGGTGGACGGTCGTTCCTCGAACGGCTCACCACGGTGGGGCTGTTCATGCTCCGCAGGGCCGTTCGCCAGACCTCCACCGTCGTGAAGGTCAACGCCGCCCACGTCGAAGGCCGCATCACCGTGCCGGGCGCGGCGGGGGAGCGGCTGCACTCGTTCGCCCTGTTCGGCGTCGAGTACGGCCAGGGCGCAGCGTTCGTGTGGGACGCCGTCGCGCAGACCGCGACCGCGGCACTGCGATTCACCACCGACGCGTGGGACCTCGCAGACGACCAGGCCAAGGCCTCGCGCGCAGCCGCCGTCAGCGACCTGTGCTCGCGATTGACCACGGCCGACGGCGTGCAACGCGTCGCCGTGCACGCCCGCTCCTACCCAGGTTCGGGCGACCGCCTCCCCGCCCCCCGCATCTCCGCGTCGACGGCGACCGGGGCGCTTCTCGCCGAAGACCACGCCGAACTCCTCGCCACCCCCGCCATCGGGCAGGTGCTGCACCGCGACGTCGTCGTCACGATCACCGTCGCGGCAAGGGCAGTCGCCAGGGACGTGGACGCGGCCGGCGGCGGGATCGCCGGCGTCTCCCACGTGGTGGCCGACCGGGTCCAGCAGGTCGCGGCCGGATTGCCCACGTGCGGCGTGCGCGTCGAGGACGCGACCTGGATGAACGAAGCCCAACTGCGCGGGGCGATCCGCCTGGCCTACGACCCTGACGCCGCACCGTGGCTCGCCGCACAGGACTGGCAGCTCCCGCCCGACGCGCTGCTCGCCCAGGTCGTCACCGAACGCCTCGACCACCTGGTCACCGACTCGGCGGTGCACCGGTGCTGGTGGGTCGAACGGATGCCTGCCCAGCCCGCCCGGGCCGGGTTCCTGGCCCCGCTCATCAGCGGCGGGCGCATAGCGCACACCGTCACCCAGGTGTGGGAAGCCGTGGACGTGCACCGGGCAGAGAAGCGCCTGAACAACGCCGAGGCCTCGCGCGCGACCGCGGAGCAGGTCAACGAGTTCCTCGGCCGACCCACCACGACCGCGCACACCGCCGAGGGCAAGGAACTCGCCAAGCGTCGCACCGAACTCGAGCTCGGCTACGGGGACGTGCGCTACTCCGCCTGGATCACCGTCCACGCACCGTCCCTCGACGAGTTGGACCGCTCCGACCTGTGGGTCGCCGCCGCGACGCCAGGGATGAAGGTCAAGCTCCTGCGCGGCGACCAGTGGGCCGCGTTCAACACCGCCGTCCTGCCGCTCGGGATCGGAGCACGCGCATGACCACGGCGGTGGAACGCCACCAGGTCTCCGAGTCCGCAGATCAAGTCCGCGCGACGGTCGCGGACCCGCGAGACACAGAACCTGTCCGTCGGCGGGGTGGTGTGCACGCGACGGCAGAGTCCTCCTCGGGCGGGGCGGAGCCCGGGAGCACGCACGCTGGTGTGCGGCCGGGTGCGACGTCGTCGGAACCGGGCGAGCGATCGTACGAGGTCACGGCCTTCGCTGGACCGGGCGACCGCGCGAGCCGCAAGGAAGCGCGGCGCGCGATCAAGGACTCCCGCGCGCAGCGCGCCCACGCCGACCAGCCGACGTCGAGTACCGCTTCGCTGCCCAAGCTGTCCCGCCGCCGAGCATGGGGACGCCTGACCCGTGGCGGCATGTGGGGTCCAGCCGGCGTCGGGTTACCCAAGCACGTCACATCGGCGGCGCGGATCGGCGTGCTCACCCCGTTCGTCGCGCCGTCCACGATGTCGATCCCCGGACCGATCATCGGGATCGAGGCGACCAGCGGCCAGCCGTTCACCTTCGACCCGTGGGGTGCGGTGCAGAGCAAGCACGCTGCGTCGCCGGGCGTCGTCGCCTTCGGCCTGCAGGGCACCGGCAAGTCCTTCTGCGTCAAAACCGCCATGCTGCGCGAGATCGGCTGGGGCCGACAGGTCATCGTCTCCTCCGACCCCAAGGGGGAGTGGGTGCCACTGGCCCAGGCGCTCGACGGTCAGATCGTCGCCGTCGGACCCGGCAGCTGTAACGTCATCAACCCCCTCGACGAAGGCACGCGCCCGCTCGACGTCGACCCCGCCACATGGCGCGGCCTCGTCGCCACCAGGCGATCACTCGCCCTGGAATCGATCTGCACGACCCTGCGGCCCGGCCGGGTGCTCGACGAGTTCGAACGCACCGTCCTGGACCGTGCCGTCGAAGCCATCGACGCCGGTGACGTCGAGGCGACCGTCACGGGGGTCGTCGACTGGCTCACGAACCCGGCCACGGCCCTGCGCGAAGACCTCGGCGACGCCGGCGCGGAAGCACCGACCGCGCTGCGCCTGGTGCTCGGCCGCCTCGTCCGGGGACCGCTCGCAGGCATGTTCGATACCAACTCAACGGTGACGCTCGATCCGGTCGCGCCGTTCACCGTCATCGACACCTCTGCCATCGCTGGCGCCGCCCCCGAGCTCCGGGCGATCGCGCAGGCCGCGACCTCCGCGTGGATCGACGCGACCCTGCGCTCCGAGGACGGCCGCTGGCGATGCGTGGTTTCCGAAGAAGGCTGGGACGAGCTACGCAACCGCGCCCAGGCTCAGGCCATGGACGAGCGACTGCGCATGACCAGCCAGTGGCGCTGCTCCAACTGGCTGATCTTCCACGAGCTCGCCGACATCACCCAGTTCGGCGAAGCCGGCTCCGCACACCGCAACCAGGTCAAGGGCATCATCACCAAGTCCGCGATCAAGATCCTCTACAAGCAGTCAGCCGCCTCGATGGCGCTGCTCGACGAGATCGTGCGCCCGACCGCGGCCGAGACCGACCTGCTCGCGTCGCTGCCCCAGGGGGTGGGCGTGTGGCACATCGGTGAGGCGATCCCAGTGTTAGTGGCGCCGGTCATCGGCCAGTCCGCCTTCGCGCTCATCAACACAAGTGCCGGGCGAGTGGGCTAAAGGAAGTTGCCGCGTTCGGCCACGGACTGCGGTCCCTGTCAGCAGCCTGACCTAGGTGACGTCGTCGATTCGCGGGTTCGCAGTGAGGCGCAGCGGGTGCCAGATCCATGCTTCGGCGCCTTGGTAGCCGGCGTCGGTCAGCGTCACAAGCCCTGCCACCTGGGTCGGCGCCGCCGAACGATCGTCGGCAAGCGCCGACGTGCAGCCCGAGCTCTCACTGTCGCATGCCGGGCGCGGTGGGCCTGCCCTGGCGATCTACTCCAGTCGCTGTCGGTATCCCTCGATCGGCCACGTGTAATCTGCGATCAACGAGTCCGCAGACGGGTCTGCACGATGGACTGCGATCTGGTTGAGGACATCTGCCAGTGGCCGGTCACGGTTGACGAAGTCAGGACCGTCGCTGACTTGGATGCGTTTCGGCTGTGGTCGTGGGAGGACGGTCTCCGATGGGATCGGAGCATCCTCCGGGTTGAAGTACACGAACCGCTCCGCACCCGCCACGGCAGCCAGGTTGTGCAAGCGGGCCAGGTGAGTGCTCGGCTCAAGTTCGCGGTCGGGAGTAGGCCCGTTCTCGCCGGCGAGGTCGAGCCACAGCAGGTTTTGGCGGTCCAGCGCGACCGTGATCGCTCGAGCACCCAGGAGCCCGCTGCTCGGGTAGCCGCCCGCGTAGTCGGGGATGAGGCTAACAGGTGCGTCTGAGAGGGCCAGGCGGTGCCTGCCGAACCGGACGCGCCCCCAGGACCGCGCGTAGACGGCTTCGGCGGCACGTTCGTAGAGGCTTGTCAGGATTACGAGATGCTCGTCCCCCGAGACTTCAATCACCGGTCCTTCCGGCGAGGTGATGTCGTCCCAGACCTGCGCCGCTTCATCGACGAGGACGGGGCGTCCGAGTCCGTGGCTCATGGCGTGCTGTAGGTAGGCCAGGCCACCCATGGCGACCTGCGCACGCACCGTAAACGAGGCGAGCTCGGCCTGATGGCGACGGTTGTCGGGGCCACGGAGAGCCTGCAGGGCGATCCACCGGGCGAGGAGCTCTCGGTCGTAGTCGTCCAGCCGGAACCGTGGCGCCTCGATCGCCCGCCGGAGCGCTGGCGCGACCTTGTCCTCCACCTCGCTGAGCCACTGCTCCCAAGCGTCCGTCCGAGTACCGTCTGGGAGCCGGACGGTGTAGAAGTCGCGGATCACAGCGGCATCACCGACGCCTACGTCACGCCTGATCCCGGTGCTCAGGTCTAGTTGTACGAGCATCTTGTCGGACGACGCGAAGCCACGTAGGTGCAGTCTTGGCACGGTGTGGTGCCGGGTCTTGCGCTTCTTGGTCACGTGGCGATCCAAGCAGTAGCCGCTGACAGGCGAGCCATGTTCTTTCGTTGCCCGCTCTGGTCAAGGTCCTGGGCCGGGCGTTCGGCCCGCCAGAAGCCCTTCCAACCAAGCCAGGGCGCGAGGTCCGGCGGTCTGGCGGTTTCACGCTTGGCGTCGTCCTGATCGAACACGCTCGCCATCTCCGTAGGCGAATGGCGTGCCGCGTCGCAACACCAAGCAAGGGTCCCAAGGAACTGACCGCGACGGTGGACATGAGCCGCGACGAGAGCCGGCGCGTGCATGCCCGACTGTTGGACCTGGTACCGGGCCGTTCGAAGAAGGCCTACACCGACCGGCTGACCGCCCGTGGTCTGAAGTTCCGCAGAGGCGTGCGGGTCACGGCATTGGATCCGTACGGCGGCTGCACGTCCGCCATTGACGACCAGCTCGACGACGCAACCACGGTCTTGGACGCGTTCCGCGTCGTCGAGCTCCGCTCCCAGGTCGTGGAAGGTGCGCCGCGGTCCAGCAGGACACCACCGGGCGCCGCGGCCGCAAGAGCGACCCGCTGTTCGGGGATCCGGACCATCTTGCGCGGGGGCGCCGAGAACCTCACCGCCAAGCAGCGAGAGCGTCTGGTCGCGCGCTCAACGCCGACGACCGCGACCAGGAGGTGTTCGTCGCCCGCCAGTGCGCCCAGGACCTGCGCGCCGCCTCCCGGGCCGGGCGACATGGCCGAGGGCAGAGCGCTGGCCGAAAACCGCACCTCTCGCCCCTGCGCCGTTGGCGGCAGGCGTTCCTGGCCCACTTCACCACCGGCTGAGCGGACAACGGCGATACCGAGACCATCAAACGGCATCATCGAGCTCCACTGCCGCCTCGCACGCGGCTACCTCAACCGCGACAGTTACTGGCTCCGCATGCTCCTCCCCGGCGGAGGACGCACCCCGTGATCCCCACCGGATCGGCGAAGAGCCGGTTCGAGCGGGCACGTCGAGGGTGGCTCACCTAATGCGCGCGCGATGGCCGGGTGCTTCGGTACAACCCTGACGGGATCACGACGCTCTGCTTAACTGTGCTCATGCCAGGTGCTGTTTCTTCGACTCGCGTCCCGACCGCGCCCTTCCATCTTTTTAGGGCGAAGGGGGCGAACCGGATTAGGTACCAGGGCGCGACGCGTATCACGGAAGGCTTCGACAAAAATGCGGCGCCAACAGTGGGTGCAATTTGCGTCGCGGTCCAAGGCGGTTCCGACGACTATGACGATGCTAGCGATGGGGACCTAGTGGTGGCGCTCGGTCTCGTGCGAGGAATTGCAGGGATAGCGAGCGGGCTTGTCAGAGCGACACTCACGCCGATCTTTCAACTCTCCGGTCCTGTACCAGTCGCCGACCTACAGGGGACCCTTGTCGAGCTCGGTGAGGTTCCGGCCGACTTTCATGCACGACACCTCCCGCCCGCGACGGCGCAAGCCCTGGTCAGGTACCTGGGGGCCCTCGAGCCAGGGCTCATTGAGTGGATCACCTCAATACTTGGGGGGGCGCGGGAGTTCCCCGCAGTGGTTCAGCAATCTCGAGTTGAAGCGAAGGATGCGGTCGAGCTCGCTGCTCAGATGGCAAATATTGAACTCCCGGCCGATGCCTTCTTGTCCCCGCCTTCGGAATTGGAAGACGAGACTCTTCTACAGACCATTCTCAACTCGGGCTACGAGCAGGATCTCGAAGAGGAATTGCTGCCTCTGGACCTTCAGCGTTTCGACGGGAAGTTGGTCGGCAATCAGCGGGCGGCTAGCGTTGCGGTATTCACCGGCAAGAATGGTGAAGATCGTCTAATGGTCATGTCGGTCAATAAGAAGCCGATCGAGCTCGAACTCGGTGTGGACCTTCTCTACTGGGATCAAGTGCATGATGCGTTCACGTTCGTCCAGTACAAGCGCCTCGAGAAGGTCGAGTCCGCTGGTCCACATGGAAAAAACGAGTGGGCGTATGTCCGCAAAGGTGAGATCAAGAAGCAGTTGGCGCTAATGCCAATCGGACTCCACGATGTGAAGCGCGCAGCTGATTGGAGGGCGTTCGGCACGCCGTTCTGGTTCAAGTTTGTGCGAGGCGACGCTGGCAGCAAGCTCGATGGCAAGACGCTCAAAGGCATGTATGTTCCCGCAGACTGGCTTCGCATCGCCATCGAAGAGAGCACCTTCAGAGCGGGCCCGCGCGGAGGTTTTCGCCTCACGTTCGATAATGCCAAGTACGTCAGCCGAACCGTGTTCACTCAGCTCATCTCACGCGGATTTGTCGGAACCGCGGGAGCGCGGTCTAGGGCCTTCAAAAAACTGCTCAGATCCAAGGACAGGGAATTGATAGTCGCGGTGCGAACTGAATGGCAGGACGACGAAATTTCGGGGATCGACGTTGTGTCTCTAACCGTCGACCGCGGCGACGAGCAGCTTGAATCCCAAGAGTCTCCGTTTTAGCCTCATTTTTTCGTCGGTCTGGTGATCGCGATCGGGTGGCGGTTTCGCCGTCGGGCGAGGGTGACCTTGACATGGTGTGACAAGGCGTCGCAGGTCGTTGCGTGCGCCGGGTTCCACGGGCCGGGGTTGTGCACCCGTGATGAAAGCCCGAGCTAGGGCGAGATGTTGTCCTGCGGTCCAGGCAACGCTTCTGGTCGGCAGGGGTCTGACTTGGGGCGCTGGAGGCCGGATCGCTGGTGCTGTCGTTCTCGGACAGGGTGGAGCTCGTCACGGGTGTGAAGGCGCGCCGGGACATGCGGCAGATCGCGCGGGCGATCGGACGGTCGGCGTCGATGGTCTCGCGAGAGCTGGTCCGGCACGGGCTTTGGGCGGGTCCAACAGCTCAATGAGGGGCCCCGCGCAAGTCTTGGCTTCCTCACATCGCGAAGGGCATTCGCGGGGCTGTTCCTCGACGACCTCGTTGCCACGAGCAGTCGACTCCGCAGCGATATCGGTCAGTGGGTTGTGCGCACGGTGGCGATGTGAGGGGTGAAGTCCGCGTCGGCGGGCTCGTTCCGCCGTCGAGAGGTTTACCGTGACCAGCCAGCGACAGGCTCTGCGGCGTCACGCCCGCGCCAACAAGCTTGGCAGCGCCGCGGCCGTGCTGTCTGGCAGAGCCGAAGACGGTGTTTCCACGGGAGCGAACGCCGAGGAGTCGGAGCAGCGCCCGGCCTGGTTCGAGCGCGTCGAGCAGTGGCTCCGGTCGACGAGGTTCGCGTGGTGGCTGCGGCGGTACGGCGGTGCCTACCGTGGCCTGGCTGCGCTCAATGATGGGGAGGTCGCCCAGACGTTCAGCATCGCCTGGCTCGTCTACACCTGTGTCGGGGTGATTGCGTCGTTCGTCGTCGGCCCCTGGACCGTCGCCATCATCGTCCCACTCGGCATCGTCGGGCTCGCGGTCACGCTCGTCGTGTTGGTCTGGTGGTTCGGCTACCGACGCTCGGGCGCCCGGCTGCGCCATCAGATGCTCGCCCGCGAGGGCCTCGCGCGCGGCCGAGAGGTCGCCGAACAGGTGGGTGCGGCAGTCCTCGTCGCGACGGCTGAGACCGTCCGCCCGACGTTCACCACCGAGGCGCATGCTGCGAGCCGCACCGTCAACCCCGAGAGCGTCGCGTTCCTCCTGGGGCACACCTACGGCGAGGAAGTCTGGGTCAGCCTGGAACGGCCGGTCTACGTGCTCGGGCCGGCGCGGTCGGGCAAGGGTGTCGGTGTGGTCGTCCCGGCCATTCTTGGCGCACCGGGTGCGTGCCTGTCGACGTCGACACGCACCGATAACCTCGAAGCAACGGCGGCGTGCCGGGCGGAGCGCGGCCCGGTCGAGGTGTTCAACCTCGAGGCGTCGGGCGGGCGACCGCACACGATCTGCTGGAGTCCGCTGGAAGGGTGCGAGGTCCCGCGCATCGCGATGAAGCGGGCCAAGCTTCTGGTGGGGGCGTCCGGGCTGGGTGGGGACAACGCCGTGTGGGCGACGAGCGCGGGCGGCATCGTGATGGCGCTGCTGTATGCGGCGGCGATCTCGGGACGGACGATCGGTGACGTCTACCGGTGGTCCAAGAGCCCGGACGCCTGCAAGGAGGCCATGCAGGTCCTTGAGCGTGCCGCCCACCTGCCTGAGTACTGCTCGGGCTCGGGCGAGCAGGTCGACTGGCACACGACGATCCGCTACGTGATGGGCGAGGAGGTGCGAATGAAGGCGAACAAGTGGTTTGGCGTCGAGAACGCGTTCGTGCCGCTCATGGACCCGCACGTGCGCGAACGGCTGGCCGTTCGCCTCACCGACGACGCCGGCCGCCGCGTGCCGGGAACGTTTGACACCGAGGCATTCCTGCGGGAAGGCGGCACCTGCTACCTGATCTCGGCCGGCACCTCGACCACCTCGGAAACGGCGGGCACCATCGGCACCTTCTACTCGCTGTTCCTCGACCACGTCACCGACGTCGCCCACGAGAGCGCCCAGCGCTCACCCGGTGGGCGCCTCGACCCGCCCCTGACCCTCGTTCTCGACGAGCTGGCGAACATTCACCCCTGGCCGGGCGCCGCACGGATGAGCTCGTCCGGGTCCGGCGAGGGCATCCAGCTCGTCGCGGTCTTCCAGTCGCGATCGCAGGGTAAAGAGGCCTACGGCGAGGACGTCGAGGAGACGATCTGGAACAACTGCCTGAACGTGCTGCTTCCCAACGTCAAGGCGCCGGAACTGCTCTCGGCGTTGGCCCAGACCTTGGGGGCTGAGGATCGCCACACGACGTCCGCTTCGTACAGCCTTCGTGAGCCGTTTTCCCGGTCGTGGCAGACACAGTCGTCCCAGCAGGCGACGGTCGAGCCGGGTGAGATGCGCCGCCTGCCGAAGGGCCACGCCCTCGTCATCGAATCCTCGATGCGTCCGATGCTCGTCGACCTCATCCCGTACTGGCGCGGACCCCATGCGGATCACGTCGCGCACTGCCAGGCCTGGTACGCCGAGCATCGGGGCATGGCGACGCCACCCCGGGCATCTGACCTGCCGGGACTCCACTTCCCGCGGTCCCGGGGAAGGTGACTGATGGGCTACGACGGCAGCGAGCAGGCGTGGGGACCCGACCTCGGCATGAGAGGTCCCGGGCGGAGCCGGCCGCCGCAGGTGTCGCACGGAGACGGCGGGCCTCCTGCCAACGACCCGGCCAGCAAGTCCGGCGGCCTGGGGGCGTTCGCGAAGGCCAAGTGCGACGCCTGGAAGCGCGTCGATGCGTCGTACCCGATCACCGTCGACCCTGGCGTGTTCTCGTGGATGGACGCGGACCCGTCCACGATCGCGGCGGCGATGCAGCGCCTCGACAGGTTCGTGGAGTGGCTGTGCGCCACCTTCGCGCTGGGTGAGGTCATCACCCCGTGCTGGATCCTCCACCCTCCGGTCGTCCAGGAACTCTGGGCCCTGGAGCGGTACCACCGCCTCGCGCACGACGCGGGAGCGAACCTCGCTGAACCGGTGCGCTGGCTCAACCAACTTGCCGCGACCCGCACCCGGCTCGGCGCCGAATGGCGGGCGCGGGGCTGCGAGTACCAGCACACCGAACCCATCGCCGAAGCCGCGAGCCGGGTCTCGGAGCGGCGCGGCTACTACCTGGCCGACTACTGGCCGGGTGGCGAGATCCCGCTCGAGGACCCGCCCGGCGGGTTCACCTGGCAGCGGTGGTCCTGGCCGGAGGTGGACGAGTCGGGCGCCGAGATCGCTGCCCCCGATCACCAGCAGGCCGTCCAGAACCGCGCCAGCAGGGGAGCGCGAGGGCCGCGTCCCGAACGGGGGAGTCCAGCATGACCGTCAGCCTGGCCGATCAGCTCGAGTCGATCTCTCACGCCGAGTGCGACCTGCGCGGGGAGCTCAGCCCGTTCGCGGCCGCGCCCCTCGACGAACACGCAGCGGGCCGAATCCGCCGCGTCGTGGCGAACGCATCGCCCGCCGTCCGAGTCGCCTTGCGGCAGCGCGTCGCGGGGACTCCATCGAGCGAGCGCCCAGATCGCTCCACATGTGCTGCAGATCACATCGGGTTAGGGTCCACCTCACGCATGGTCGACCGTTGCCTCGATCACAGAGGAGCCCAGGCATGACGGCCACGACACGTCCTCGCTCTGCCGAGTCGCAGACGGACGCTGCCAACGCGCCTGGGTCTGACCGGATCGCTCCGCCACCAAGGTTCCAGCGGCGACCGCTTCTCGTCGTCGCTTCGGTGGCTGCCGTCGCGCTGGGTGCGCTGGTTTCCGTGTGGGCGTACCAGGGGGCCTCGGACGCGCGCGACGTCCTTGCCGTGCGAGCGACGGTCGAACGCGGGGACGTCATCGAAGCGGCCGACCTCATGAGCGTTCCCATGACGGTCGACCCCGCCCTGCACCCGCTGCCCGCATCGGAGCTCGACGCGGTGGCCGGCAAGCGTGCCGCGCTCGACCTCGTCGCCGGCGGCGTCGTCACCGCCGAACAGATCACCGAGGTCGCCCTGCCATCCGTCGGGATGACGGTCGTCGGCCTGAACCTCACCGCCTCCGCGCTGCCTGCTGATCAGGTCCGCGTGGGTGACCGGATCAGAGTCGTACTGACCTCAGGACAGGTGCCCGGTGCCGGGACGTCGCCGAGCTCACCGCCGCAGACCGTCGATGCCGAGGTGGTCGGCGCCGCGACCGACGACGCGTCAGGCAACACGATCCTCAACGTCCAGGTCGCTCACGACGACGCCCCGCTCGTCGCCGACCGGGCCACCGCGGGTCTGGTCGCCGTCGTCCTCGACGAGCCGGACACCGAGGAGTGAGCCATGGCGATGATCGCGCTCACGTCGGCCAACGGCTCACCGGGCGTCACGACGTCGGCGCTCGGTCTCGCCCTCGCCTGGCCACGACCGGTCGTCCTCGTCGACGCCGACCCGACCGGGTCGCGCGCCATCCCTGCCGGCTACCTGCGCGGCGGTGAGCTGCCCACGACGCGCACCGTCGTCGGACCTCGCCGTCTCCCTGAGGGCCGGCACCCTGGTCGACGACCTACCGAAGTCGGTCTTCACCCTGCCCGAGTCTCGTGTCCAGGTGTTGGCTGGCCCGCTGAACCACCTGCAATCCCAGGTACTCGGCCCCTTGTGGGAGCCGCTGGCTGCCGCCCTCAAGGCGCTGGAAGGCAACGGGCAGGACGTCATCGTCGACGCCGGTCGTCTCGGACTGGACGGCGCCCCCACCCCGCTGCTCACCGGCTCCGACCTCGCGCTGCTGGTCACCAGGTCGACCCTGCCGGCGCTCGTCGGAGCGTCGTCGTGGGCACCGACGGTGCGCGACTGGTTCGAGCGATCCGGTGCGGGCGCCAGCCTCGGGGCACTCGTCGTCGGACCGGGTCGCCCGTACGGCGAACGTGAGGCCGCCAAGGTGCTCGGTGTCCCGGTGACCGCGTCGTTGGCGTGGGACGCCGAGGCGGCGTCCGTCTACTCCGACGGCGCCACCCCTGGTCGCAAGTTCCAGACTGGCGCGCTGGCCAAGTCGCTGCGCGCCGCCGTGCAAGGGATCGGTTCCGCACTCACAGCGGTCCGGACCGACCTCGGTCTGGCCGTCGAGGGGAGCTGGTCATGAACGAGTTCCTCGATCGTGCGGCGTCCGACGCGGGAGACCCGACGAACCTGCCGATCTTCGGCGCCCCGTCGAGCGACACCATCGACGTGTCGACCGCGCCGTCGGCGCATGCACTCGCCGGGCGCCTCCGCGCGCCGCAGTCGGCGGCGCTCGACGACGTCCCGACGTCGGATGAGGCAGCCGAGCCACGCGCAGGCAGCGGCGCGTCGAGGTCGGGGACTCTCGACTGGCAGCTCGTCGCCGAGCTGCGCACTCAGGCGTCGGACCTTCTGATGGCGTCGCTGGGGGACGAGCGCGGTCAGGACGTCGTGGCTGAGCGGGAGCGCGGTCGGGCGATCATCCACGAACTGCTCGCGACCACCGCGGCTGACCGGATCCACGACGGCGAGCCCGCGTGGACCATGGAGGTCCAGTCCCGGCTGGCCGAGGCGGTCTACCACGCCCTGTTTGGCCTCGGACGGTTGCAGCCCTACGTGGACGACGACTCGGTGGAGAACATCATCATCACCGGCGCCGACACGGTGTTCCTGGAGAAGACCGACGGTGAACTCGTGCGCGTCGAGCCGGTCGCCGACTCCGACTCCGAACTGCTCGAGTTCCTGCAGTTCGTCGCGGCCCGCCAGGAGTCCACCGCCAGGTCGTTCTCCACGGCGTCCCCGACGATGCACATGCGCCTCGACGGCGGTCCCCGCCTGGCCGCGGCCGCCTGGATCACCGCCTTTCCCGTCGTGGTCATCCGTCGCCACCGCCTCGTGCGGGTCACGCTCACCGACCTCGTCGAACGCGACATGCTCACCCCGGTGCAGGCGTCCCTGCTGTCGGCGGCGGTCAAGGCGGGACTGTCGATCGTCGTCGCCGGACCGCAGGGCGCGGGCAAGACGACGATGGTCCGTGCCCTGTGCGCCGAGATCCCGCCGCACGAGAAGCTCGGCACCTTCGAGACCGAGTACGAACTGCACCTGCACGAGCTCAAGGACGTCCACCCGATCGTCGTCCCGTTCGAGGCTCGCCCAGGCTCCGGGGAGGTCGGCCCGGACGGCAGGCGTGCGGGGGAGTACACCCTCGACGAGGCGCTCTACGACTCGTTCCGCATGGCGCTGTCCCGCCAGATCGTCGGCGAGGTCCGCGGTGCGGAGGTCTGGGCGATGCTCAAGGCGATGGAGTCCGGCGCCGGGTCGATCTCCACGACGCACGCCGCCGACGGCGAGGCCGCGATCCGCAAGCTCGTCACGTGCGGGATGGAGGCCGGGCAGGCGAAGGACGTCGTCACGGCCAAGCTCGCCGACGCGATCGACCTCATCGTTCAGGTCCACCTCGAGACGACCCAGAGCGGGCCGGACCAGTGGCACCGCACCCGCTGGGTGTCCGAGATCCTCCACGTCACGCCGGGCGAGGAAGCCAAGGGCTACGCGACCACTCGGGTCTACGCCCCCAACCCCGACAGCGGACCGGCCTTGCCGGGAACCCTGCCCGACGAGCTGCGCCGCCTGGAACGGCACGGGTTCGACCTGACTGGGTACATCGCCTCCGCCCCCGGCTCCCCCCGCGCAGGGGAGGTCGCCTGATGCCGCAGATCATCCCTGCACTCGGCGGCGCCCTCGTCGTCGCCGGACTCATCGGCGTCGTCGTCGGGCTGGTCCCGCGACCCCCTGCTGAACCCGCCCCGCGGACCTCACGGCCCTCGCCGCTGGCAGCCCGCTGGCGGGGCTTGACCCGGCGGACGAAGGTGTTGCTCGGCGTCGGGTTCGCCGCGGGCGTCGTCGCCTGGGCGGTGACCGGGTGGGCCATCGCGATCATCATCGGCCCCCTCGCTGTCGCAGGGCTCCCTGCACTGCTGTCCTCTCCGGGCGCCGACGCGCAGATCGCCAAGCTCGAAGCCCTCGAAGAGTGGACCCGGGGGCTCGCGAGCGTCCTGACCGTCGGCGTCGGACTCGAAGAAGCTATCCGAGCGACCCTGCGCTCGGCCCCTGAGGCGATCCGGCCCGAGGTGACCTCGCTGGTCGCCCGGCTGCGAGCCCGGATGGGCACCGAGGCCGCGCTGCGCGCCTTCGCCGACGACCTGGACGACACCACGGGCGACATGGTCGCCGCCTTCCTCATCCTCGGCGCTCGCAAACGCGGCCAGGGCCTGGCCGACGTGCTCACCTCACTCGCCGAGTCCGTCGCGGCGGACGTCCGTGCACGGCGCGCCATCGAGGCCGATCGCGCCAAGCCGCGCACCACCGCCCGCTGGGTCACGATCATCACGATCGCGGTCCTCGCCTACCTGCTGATCTTCACCGGCGAGTACGTCGCCCCGTACGGCACCGCGCTCGGCCAGTTGCTGCTCACCCTCCTGCTCGGCATCTACGTCCTGCTGCTGTGGTGGATGCGCCAGATGGCCAAGGGGGAGAAGCTGCCCCGCTTCCTGGGCCTGTCCAGCGGCTCCCTCGTCACCGAGTCTCGAACGATCACCGGGGCGGGCGCGCGATGACGACGGGACTGCAGATCGCGCTGGCCGGTGGCGCACTGGTGGGCCTCGGCGTCGCCCTGCTCCTGTGGCGCCTGGTGCCCATGCGGCCCGACGCCGCCGACGTCGTGAAGAGGTACTCCCCGCAGGGCGTCCGCGACCGCGAAGCCACCACCCGCGCCGCCCTGAGCACCACGAGCGCGACCGAACGCCTCGGGGTGTGGGCGTTGCGCACCGTCCCGGACGGCTGGTGGGGTCGAACCCCGACGCGGGAGCTCGCACTCCTGCAGATCCCGCTGCACCGCCACTACGGCAGCAAGATCCTCTACGCCCTCGTCGGGCTCCTCATCGCACCTATCGGCGCCTACGTCCTGGCCGCCGTCGGGATCGCCCTGCCGATCGCGGTGCCGGTGGCCGGATCGCTCGTGGCCGCGGCGGTGCTCTTCTGGTTGCCCGACTTCAACGCCCGCGACGACGCCCGCAAGGCCCGCTCCGAGTTCAACCGGGCCCTGGGCGCCTACATCGACCTCGTCGCGCTCGAACGCCTCGGCGGATCAGGCAGCCGCGAAGCCATGGAACTGGCCGCGAAGGTTGGCGACAACTGGGTCTTCCGCCGCATCGGCGAAGAGCTCGCCCGCTCGCGATGGTCCGGCATCGCCCCGTGGGACGCCCTTCACACCCTCGCCGACGAGCTCGGCCTGCCCGACCTGGCCGACCTCGGCGACGTCATGCGCCTGACCAGCGAAGGCTCCCAGGTGTACGACCAGCTCCGAGCACGATCCGAGGCCGTGCGCGCCGCGATGCTCGCGAACGAACTCGCCAAGGCCAACGCTGCAGGTGAACGCATGACCCTGCCGATGGCGCTGCTGTCCGTCGTGTTCCTCGTGATCCTCGTCGTCCCCGCGCTCCTGCAACTGACAGGAGGCGCGTAGCACCGGTGTCGCGGCACCTCGCGCCCGGCCAGCAACGAATCAACGTCCCACCCCAGGGGGAAGAACCATGAGCAAGCTCATCGCCACCATCCACCTGCTCGGCCTCGACGTCGTGGACGGCGTCCGACGCCGCCTCGCTCCTGACGAACGCGAACGCGGCTCGGTGAGCATCGAGCAGGTCGTCATCACCGCAGCACTGCTTCTCGCGGCGATCGCACTGGTCGCGATCATCAGCAACGCGATCGGTGACCGCGCCCAGGAGATCAGCTGACCGTGGCCAGAGGGCACCCCCGCCACGGGGCTCGCCACGCTCGACGCCGCCACCGGGCGGGTGAGCGGGGCTCCGTCGCGCTCGAGGTCGCCATCGTCATGCCCGTCGTGCTCACGCTGTTCTTCCTCGGGCTCCAGGCCGCGCTGCTGTACATGGGGCGGACGGCGGCATTGGCCGCCGCCCAGGAGGGCGCCCAGGTCGCCGCGGGGGAGTCCGGGACCATCGCCGGTGGGATCGCCGCGGCCCAAGGGCTCGCCGACGCCTCCACGATGGTCCTGGAATCGATGTCGGTCACCGGCGTAAAGACGGCCACGGAGGCGCACATGACCGTCTCCGTCCGGGTCGCTTCCCTGGTGCCGGGCTGGCAGCCGCAGGTCACGGCCTCGGTCGCGATGCCCGTGGAAGAGGTGACCGGATGAGGACGGCGCCGCGGCATCGGCGCACGCGACACCTCCGGCCGACCGGCGACGCCGAGCGGGGCTCGACGAGCCTTGAACTGGCCGTGCTCGCACCCGCGCTGCTCGTGCTGCTCGCGCTCATCGTCGTCGCGGGACGGGTCGCCGTCGCGCACCAGGCGGTCGAGGGCGCCGCTTCTCAGGCAGCGCGTGCTGCCTCCCTCGAACGCACCGCGACCTCTGCGGCCGACCGTGCGCACGCCGTCGCCGACGCGACCCTCGCCAACGCCGGCCTGCACTGCACCGGCACGTCTGTCGCGGTGGACACCAGCGGATTCGCCGTACCGGTCGGCACCCCGGCCAGTGTCACGGCAACCGTCACCTGCACCGTCGACCTCGATGGCCTGGCCACCCCCGTCGGCCCGACCACCATCACCAAGACCATGTCGAGCGCGATCGACACCTACCGGGAGCGGTGAACCGATGCTCCCTACCCGTCTGCTCACCGGCCCCGCACGGGTCCCTCGCGAGGATGCCGAGCGGGGGTCGATGTCCGCGTGGGCGGCCGTCACGACGTTCGCGATGCTGCTGTTCGTGGGGCTCGGAGTCGACTTCGGTGGCCAGCTCCAGGCGGTGCAGAACACCCGTGCTGTCGCCGCCGAGGCCGCCCGCATCGGTGGGCAGCAGCTCGACGCGCCGGCAGCGATGCGAGGGCAGGGCGCCGTCGCGTCCCCCGCGGCCGCGCAGGAAGCCGCCATGGCCTACATCGAGGGTGCGGGGCTGACCGGGTCGGTGCGGATCATCGACGGACGGATCCTCGTCGACACCAACGCCACGTACCGCACCAAGGTCCTGTCGCTGGTCGGGATCGGTAGCCTGCCAGCGAGCGGGCACGCCAGCGCTCGGATCGCTCGCGCCGTCGAAGGGGTCGAACAGTGAACGCGCTGCGTCGTCGCTTGCTCGGCCTGGCCGCACTGGCCGCGATCCTCGCGATCGTCGTCGGTCTGCCGATCGTTCTGCTCGCCGTCGGAGCCAACCCGTTCGCCGAGGGCGTCTCCTGGACCGATCTGAACCGGCCCGACGACGGCTCTCTCGCCTTGGCCGTCATCAAGATGATCGCGTGGATCGCCTGGGTGATCCTCACGGTGGCGCTGCTCGTCGAGGTCTTCGCTCAACTGCGCGGTATCCGTGCCCCACGCCTGCCGGGACTCGCGGTGCCGCAGGGCTGGGCGCAGGGCCTGGTCGGTGCTGCTGTCGCGCTGTTCGCTGCGGCGGGTCCGGTCGCCTCCTCGGCAACCGCGGTCCCCCTCGCCACGGTCGAGCCTGCCGTGGTCGGCGCCGACATCGATCGCTCTGCTGCGACAGGTTCGGCCCGTTCGCAGAGTGATGCGAAGGAACGGGCGGAGACGGCAACCGTCGCGTACAGGGTGCAACCGAACGACTCCCTGTGGGCGATCGCGGAGAAGCATCTCGGGGACGGTCACCGGTACACCGAGCTCGTCGACCTCAACGCCGACCTCCTCGGCGGCAAGGCCGACTTCCTTGAACCCGGCTGGGTCCTCACGCTCCCCGCAGCACCCGAGTCTCCCGCCGCGACATCACCGCGCACGGTGACTGTCCAGCCCGGTGACTCCCTGTCCTCGATCGCCGCCGCGGAGCTCGGCGACTCCCAGAGATACCGCGAGATCTTCGACGCGTCGACAAGCGTCGTCCAACCCGACGGCACCCGTCTGAACGACCCGGACCTCATCCATCCCGGCTGGACGCTCGTCATCCCCACCGAGACTAAGGATGGCGGCGAACCAGTCTCGGCGCAGGCACCGGAGAAGCCGCAGCCTGAGGCACCTGTCGCCGCGCAGCCCACCCCTGAGCCCGCGCTGCCGGTCGTCACGGGGGACGCGCAGGACCCCGAAGCCGTCGAAGCCGGCCAGGCCTCGGCGATCGACGACGTCGATGAGCCAGAATCGGACGACACCTGGAGGGTCGCGACGGGCTCAGGCATCGGGTCGATCCTGGCTGCCGCAGCGATCGCCGTCGTTGCCCGCCGACGAGGCACCCAGCAACGCCGCCGCAGGCCCGGCCAGTCCATCCCCATGCCCGAGGGCAGTGCTGCGGACCTGGAACAGGAACTGCGGATGGCGGCCGACGAGCTCGCCGTCCAAACCGTCGACGACGCGCTGCGAGGCCTGGCGCGTCAGTGCTCCGACGCCGGTGAACCGCTGCCGGGCGTGCGGGCCGTGCGACTCACCGTCGACAGGTTCGAGCTCTACCTCGAGGAGCCCGAACGCCTCCCGGCGCCCTGGCGGGACCTCGGCGACGGCGCGATCTGGGCGCTCGACGCAGGAACGGCACTCACGCCGATGGACTCCGATGGGGTGATCCCGGCCCCGTACCCGGCGCTCGTCACCATCGGTCACGACGACGACGCCGGCCACATCTTCTTGAACCTCGAACGCATCGGGTCGCTCGGCGTCACCGGCACCGAGGCGGACGCGCGGGCGATCATCGCTGCCCTGACCCTCGAACTGGCCACGTCGGTGTGGGCGGACGACCTCCAGGTCACCGTCGTGGGCTGGTTCTCCGACGTCGAGGGCGTTCTGCGCAGCGGCCGGATCCGGTGGGTCCCCACCATCGATCGACTGCTCGACCAGCTCGGCGAGCGTGCCGACGTCGACCGTCAGGCGATCGCCGACGCAGGCGTCCGTGACCTGAGTGCCGCCCGAGCCGCCGGCCTCGTGCCGGACGCCTGGACGCCCGAGATCGTCGTCGTCGCCGACTTCATGACCGAGACGCAGAAGTCGGCGCTCGCGACGCTGACCGCTCAGGGGCCGAGGGTCGCGATCGCGGCCATCACCAGCGGCGTGAGTGTCGGGCAGTGGACGGTCCGAACGTCACCCGGCACGACACGCGCGACCCTCGACCCCATCGACATGCCCCTCACGCCGCAGCGACTGGCGCTCGAGCAGTACGACGACCTTCTGGGACTCGTCGCCCTCGCCGACCCGAGCGACCTGCACGGCGATGGCGACCTGGAACCGTCCGTCGCGCAGGTCGAGGCCCTGGCTCACATGCCGGCGTCTGACCCCGACGGGGACGACGACGGCGCGCCCGACCGAGACGGCACGGCGCCGGCCACGCTGTCCGCTCCCCGGCTCGTCGTTCTCGGCCCCGTCGACCTCATCGGCGCCGCGGGGACCGTCGAAGACTCCCGCAAGGCGCGGCTGCTCGAACTGGCCGCCTACCTCGCCCTGCACCCGAACGCGACCGCCCCCGCGATCGACGACGCCCTGTGGCCCGACCGTCGCAGCGAGGACAACCTCAACACCCGCAACACCGCGACATCGAAGCTGCGCCGGTGGGTCGGGCAGGACGAGGCCGGTCTTGACTACCTCCCGCGCCACACAGGCGGCAGCGGGTACGGGTTCGCCGAGGACGTCACGAGCGATGTCGGTGACTGGGATGCGCTGATCGCCGGAGACCCGCTGAACGCCTCGACCGAGCATCTCGACGCCGCGCTCCAGCTCGTGCGCGGATTCCCGTTCGAGGGCACCCACCGCAGGCGCTACGCCTGGTCGGAGCCGATCCGTCAACGCCTCGTGTCGGAGATCGTCGACGCTTCGTACGCCCTCACGAAACACCGACTCATGGAGGGTCGATGGCGTGCCGCGGAGGCCGCTGTCGTCGTTGGGCTTCTGGTCGACCCCGCCCAGGAGGCCCTGTGGCGGCTCCGCATCCTCGCCGCTCATGAATCCCGCAACCCCGTCGCCGAGGCCGAGGCCATCGACCGGCTGCTGGCGATCACCGAAGCGCTCGACGCCGACCTCGAACCCGAGACCGAACAACTCCTCGCCGAGCTCAAGAGCCCCGGTGGGCCGAACAAGACCCAGCTACGGGCACTATGACGGGAGACCACGTGCATCCACACCCAGTCCGCAACGCACCCCCTCCACAGGTCGGCGGGGACGCTACTTTCGCACGCCCGGCCGGCCCTACGGTGGCCGCGAGGACGGCGGATCGGAAGGTGGATGCCATGAGGCCGAGACGACTGGCCCTGGCGGTGGGCGCCGTCGGGCTCACCGTGCTGTTCGCCGCCTGCACCGACCACGCCGGGCCGGAACTCCCGACGCCCACCGCGACGGCGCCGACGGCGTCACCTGAGGCGGCAAGCCCGACGCCGACCCTGAGCCCGGAGGAAGCCGCGAAGCAGGAGAACATCGCCGCAGCCGAAGAACGCTACGAGGAGTACCTCGTGGCGAGCGACGCGGTGCTCACGGACCCGAGCGAGGGCAACCCACTGGAAACCATCCGCCCGTACATCGGCTCCGAGGAGATGGTGACGTGGTGGACCTCCGTGCCCCAGCAGTTCGCCGACCAGCGTCTCCACCAGGAGGGAACGTCGATCCTCGTGTCGACAACGCTGACCGGGTACGAGGGGGACCCGCTCGGGGACGGCACTCAGGTGGTGACGATTGAGGCCTGCGTCGATTTCACGGACGTGACCGTCGTCGATGCCGACGGCAACCCTGCTGAGGCCAGCTACACCGCGACGACGCCGGTAATTCAGGACGTCGTCCTGCAACGCCAGCCCGATGATCGCTGGACCATCCAGGAAGCTTCGACACGACAGCCGTTCGCGGAGTGCTGAGCGATGCGGAGGGCCGTCCAGCTCCTGATCATCGCGGTCTGCGCGGCGACCCTGGTGCTGCTCGGCCAGGGCGGACCGGCCCCAGCCGCCGACCCCGTGACGTGCCCTCCAGGTCAGACGCCCATCGGTGGCACCTGCTACATCACGATCACCGATCCCGGGTCGGGTGGTGGCGCCGGAGGTTCTGACGGTGGATCTGACTCGGGTGATGGTGGAACCGAGAACGTGAGCAACGGGCCGGCGGTCTGCCGATATGGCGACCTCGACGTTCCGTGCCAGGCAGAGGGCTACGTCTGGAACGCCTCGCGCATGTGCTACTCCAAGGTCGCCGATCCGCAGCCGCCGACCGACGATCCGATCTGGGGAGGGCGCACCGAGGGAGTGATCATCGCGTGCACCCCGCCGCACTGCGTCGTCGCGGGCGTCGGAGACGACGACTGCTACAACGACCTCTACTGGGCCGCTGCTGCGCCCGGAGCCAGCGGACCGTCTCCACGTGAGCTCGCCGACCGGGCGGTCGACGCGATGAACCTGCGCGCGATCACCATCGGGATCGTTCCGGAACCCGTGACCGGCAGCGTGGGCCTGGTGGGTATGCCCACCTGGATGTGGGCGGCGGAACCCTCGGAGTCGTCGACCGGGCCGATTACGAGGTCCGCGTCGGCGGGCGGGACGACGGTGACAGCAACCGGGCGGCTCGACCGGATCATGTGGTCGATGGGCGACGGCTCAACGCCCATCGCGTGCGGCGCGGGAACGCCCTATGCGGACTCCTACGGGAGGGCGTCGTCGCCGGACTGCGGGCACCACTACACCGAGCAGGGTCGATACACCGTCACCGCGACGTCCTCCTGGACAGTCGAGTGGTCGGGTGGCGGTCAGAGCGGGTCGATCCCGCTGCAGTTCGTGGACTCCGCGCAGATCACGATGGGTGAGGCGCAGGTCCTCGTGCAGTAGGGACGCCTAACCGGCTTGCGATATCGAATGTGGGCCGAAGTTAGGACGGGAAGCAGCCTACGGATACTCCTTCGATCGTTGCGGTGAAGGACGTGGGGGTCAACTTCGAACCAAAGGAGTAGTTGCTAGATGTCTGAGCGGGTGTGCTCACGTCGGACTCCGCGAGGTAGACCCGAGCCTCTGTCATGCGCCCATCTTCGAGCGTGACACCGTACTGATCCTCAAGGAAGTTGTACGTGTACGGCATGCCTTGTTCTTCGGCGCGCTGATGGTCGTCGAAGCTGGACCTAATGAGGCAGGCGTAGTCTCCATCTTTAGGCGAAACGCCCGGCTGCCCCGAGGCCAGCCACCAAAGGAGTCCCGCACCAAGCACGCCAGCACCGATGATGAGCTTCACGGGATCCATGTACCAAGGAATGTGGATCTCGTTTGACGACACTCGGCAGGCTCCCCAGAAGTGGTGAAGTAGCGGATGGCCAGCGAAGTGGATGATACCTACTCAAATGCCCCGGCCAGGGACCAGGTTAGCGGTTGCCGAAGACTGCTCCGAACCATCAGAGCGGCCCTCGGGGGTGAAATCCGGAGTCCCAGGACGGGATTGAGGGCTCTTCGCCGTGCCCCGCATCAAGCAGCAGACCCGTCGCCTCGGCCGGGCCCTGCGCAATTGGCCTACCGCGTTCCTGGCCTACTTCGCCACCGGGCGCTCATCGAACGGCGACACCGAGGCCATGAACGGCATCATCGAGCTCCACCGCCGCATCGCCTGCAGATTCCGCAACCGCGACAGTTACGGCCTCCGCATGTTCCTCGCCGCCGAAGGCCTCACTTCGTGATCCCCACCTGATCGGCGAAGTGTCGTTGATCCACCACCGGCTCAAGCTATGCGGATCGATCTTCTGCGCGGATTGCAGAAGTGAGTTTCGCGGCTGCTCGAGAACAGCGCATCTTCACGGCACCTCGGCTCAGGCCACGGGTTTGGGCGACGGCGTCGAAGCCCCAGCCCGCTGTCGTCGCCGGGAGGTAGACGTCGGCGAGCATCTGCGCGTCCGCCGTCGTGATGACACCCTCGGAGACCGACCAGGTGAGGACCGTCAGCAGGTCTGCGTCAGGGTCGATTCCGTCGACGAGGCTGGGGGCATCGGCGTCCGACGGGGCGTGAGCCATCCGGCGGGTATCGAGGTCGGTCTCGGCGGGGACATCCGTGGAGAACCAGTCGGGATCGAACGGCGTCGGTACGGACTGACGAACGTAGTTCGTGACGCGTTTGATGGTCTCGAACAGGAGGTTCGATGCGACGCGCTGTCGGCGGCGGAGGAGGGGGTATGCCGCGGCGGCTTCCAGGAACTCCTCGACGACGAGTTGGCGCGCAGACTCGGCACGGTCCGGCTCGCCGGCGGGCAGCTTGGGAGCCGTGCGGGCAGCGAGTCCGGCAAGCCCGGGGAGCATCGCGTGGAGCAGGGTCTGGCTCGCGAGCGGGTCACTTGCCTGAACGAGTCGGAGCAGCGCGAGAAGGAGGGCGTCCTTGCGCGGATAGTCTCCGGCGTCGATCGCGTCCACGACATCAGCAGGTCGGGAGAGGCCATCGAACAGTGGCTCGGCGCGCACCCAACGCTGCAAGGAAGCGGTCGCGGTCGGGCGGGCCTGTGTCCACACCCAGTCCTGGCAGAGTTGTCGGTAGAGCATCGACGACGTCACGTCGGGAGCGACGTCGTGCTGTCTGAAGATCTTCTCGGTCTGGCGCATGGCGTCCACCTCCGCGGCGTTGAGCCGCGTCGGCGTCAGCGGCTCTCAGGCCATGGAACCGGTGGGGTCTTGCCCAAACTCTTGCCCGATGCGGATCTGTGGACGAACGACGTCATCCACAGGCGCCGAGAGACTTGCCCGTCGGCGTCAGCGGCGGGTCACGGCGCTTGCCCAGACCCACGTCGAGCCCTCGCGGCCATGAACGTCGATGTACCTGACTCGAACCTGGCGGTCGGTCCATGCGGTGGCATGTCCGTTGCACTCCTGGTCCCCGGATTGGCGCGCCTCGATCCACACCCGGACCGGGACTGGGTCGAGGGGCTCGACGACACGGCCGCCCCTTCGCTGCTCCTGGGGCGCCGAGTGAGCTGCGTCGCGAGTCGGAACCGACTCGATGCCACGCGGCGTCAAGTGCCGTCGACCTTCTCCGGTCACGCTTCCTCGTTCCATCGAACCTCTGTTCGATACTAGGTCGGTACGAGCGTCAGCGGCGTGTTGTCGCGTGCGGTGCCTGGCGACGCAGGATTGCGCAAGCCAGCCCAGCAGGGAGTGGGTGCGGGTCGACGTTCCGTCCTGATCCTCCTGTCGCCAGGTAGGTCTCAACGGCCTTCTCGGACCACATCCTCCAAGCCTGCGAGGCCTCCGTCGACTTCGAGTGCCCAGAACTCGAATCCGCTGATGTTCGTGACGCCGAGAAAGCGGGCTGCGTCGTCGAGAGAATCGAACTCGTGGGTACCGTCGATCAGAACGGTCCCGTCGTCGCTGACGACGGCGTCGACGACCCAGTCAGGGTCGACCGGGTCGAGGAGATCGCCGGCCTGGAGGAATCCTTCCTGGACCAGGGCGCTGAGGGAGAGATGGGCGGGTTCGTCTTCGACCGTGGTGATGTCGCTGAAGGGCCGGGTGTGCCCGCCGCCGATCTCGTTGAACCCGTCCCTGACGACCTTGCTGATCAAGCGTCGGCGCTCGGTGAGGAACTCGTCGTAGGGCATGGTTTCCCAGGACTCGGGGAGGGCGTGCCAGTAGTGCTGTCGGGTCATCCAGGCAGCGTCGCTGCCGCGCTCGTGGACCAGGCGCGGCCAGTACGCCGCGGGCGCGTCGTCGGAGATCGCGATGTTGGTGGCCCAGTCGGTCGGAGCGAAGTTCGCGATCTGGTTGACGCGCTTGGTGTCGCTGAAACCGAGGACACGTTCTTGGTAGGCGCGAGGGAACAGATGGTGACCCTCGGTGCCCTTGACAGCAGGAAGTGCCGGGTCCATCCACTCGCGGACCTTGGAGCGCAGCATAAACATGTCGGCGTCCAGGACGTTGAGCGCGGCGAGGTAGCACTGGTAAACGGGCGAGAGTGCCGTCGAGGACGTCACCAGCATCTGGGGTACCGAGAAGTCCCAGAAATCCTTGGTGAGAGTCACCCGCAGCGTCTCCTCGACGATCGCCTCGAATCCTGCGGCGTCCAGGTCTCCGTGTCCGCTGAACATGTCGAGGTCGCGCTGTAGCTGCGACTCCCCTGATCCGGTGTAGCGCCCGGTCATCTGGGACATGAAGACCCAGCGCGCGATGAGGACGCGAAGCCGCTCGAGCTTGACGCCGTACCGCGTGCGCCCCACCAGGAAGATGGTGTAGCTCGAGACCAGGTTGATGTTCGAGGTGATGCCCTTGTGCGACCGGAATCCCGCGATCTGGACGGATCGGACGAACTCGGTCCAGTTCACCCGGTCGACGATGACGGGCAGGGCCTTGCGAAGGAGATCGAGCTCGCGCTCCTGCTTCGTGGAGTCCACTTGGCCGGTGCTACGGTCCTTGGCCTGAAGGTTGGCGTAGGCGTCGACCAGCTTCGCCCGGTTCTGCCCGAAGGCGACCATCGCTCGCACCACGTGTCCGGTCTCGACCGCGAGGAAGGGGTTCTTCGGTGTCCAGCCGATACGGTGGCCAGCGATCTCCGAGGCGCGGTCGGGCGTTACACGCGAGTCCCTGGCGAAGGCCTCGATCTGGTCGCGTCCCTCGGGCCAGAAGACACTGAGCCAGGTCAGGATGTAGTCGTACGCCTTGAGGTTGACACCCTCGGAGTTGATCCTGACGAAGACGTCGGCGACCAGGCGCTTGGGGACGCTCTGCTGGATGTGGATGACCTGGAACAGGTAGTTCTTGAGCTCGCCGAGCCGACTCAGGATCTCGTCGAGACGGTCTTCTTCGTCGTCGTCAATATCGTGTCCGCTCTCACGAAGACGCTTGAAGTAGTGCTTCCGGGCCTTGGTGGGGCTGTCGAAGACCGTCGAGATGTCCTCGATCCATTGGGCGGACTTCGCGATCGCCGCGGAGCGCACCTCGAAGCGCTCGATCGATGGATTGAACGAAATCGTGATCGACTTCGGCTTGTACCCCTCGTCCTGGACGGACATCCCCTTCATCGCGGCGTAGAGGCTGGTGAGTCGCTGCTGGCCATCGACGATCTGGTGTGCGGGAGCGACACCCCGGTTCCCGGAGATCGTGCGGGAGGCTCCCTGGGCGGGCACGTCCCAGAACATGAGCTCACCGACGGGGTAGCCCTTGTACATGGAGTCGAAGAGGTCGCGGACCTTCGTGCCCGGCCAGACAAACGGCCGTTGAAGGTCGGGGAGACTGATGCTGCCCTGCTGGACTCCAGCAACCAGCTGGTCCACCTGCCACGGTGTCGTCTTGAAGATCGCTGCCATCGCACTGCTCCGTCGCATCGGGGTCCCTCAACTGCGGTAATTCTGACAGGCGATCGAAGCGAAGTGCGTCGTGTGACTCCGTTGTAATCTCCTCGGTATGAACCAGGTGACGTCCGCGCTGGGAGTCCAACCTTGCCCGTCCGGGGCAGGACTGGACTCCACGAGGAGCACTCCTTGGACATCTACTTCAGGCGCGACTTCCTGAACCTTCCCGGTCACCACGCCGGAGCTCACGTCGTCGGCATCGTGAGTATCGAGCGGTTCTTCGATCAGGAGCCCGAGCTTGTTGCGCATCTGACGATCGCCGACTGCTCGCGCACCGTCGTCCTCGACTTCGACGCCCACGATGATGCGTCGCTCGCGAACAGCCTTCACAAGGCGCGGCTGTTGCGTGAGGTCGTCGACGAGTTCGTCGTGCACCTTGAGCGTGCCGCGACGAGCCACGGAGTCGTCGCCAGCGACGGGTGAGGCGTGTGCAGTGAGCACGTGATCCGGGCACTCACATTCCGAGCTCGGCAACGACGGGGTCCGGCCCTGCCTCGGCGGCGCTACCGACCGTCGCGGGGAGGAGGGGTTCGATTCCGCTTTCGCGTGGTCCGATCGCGGACGCAGCGCCGGTCATCGCAGTGACGACGTCGGGGCTGGCGACAGGTCCTGTCGAGCGCGTTGACGCTGGCCCGACGTCGATCCCCTGAGCAGTGGCGGTGGCGTCCGCGGTCTCGGCTCCGATGGTCAGGGCATCGGCGAGGGCGTGGGCGCAGCGCAGCACCCGATCGGCCGTGTCCTTGATGAGTTGGGTGTCGTAGTCCGCCCAGCCGGCGACGTACCCGATGGAGTACTCGGCGGTGTCGAGGCCCAGCAGGCCAGCGGTTACGTAGGCCACGGACTCGGCTTCCGTCTCCTTGAGGCCGCGGTGGGCGATGTACTCGTCGATCCCTTCATCTGAGTGCAGGGAGGCGTGGGCGGCCTCGTGGAGTGCGACCTTGGCGGACATCGCCGGCGACAGTCCGTCGTCGACGATGACGCGGCGTGAGCCGTCCAAGCTGGTGAGGCCGTTCGTCCGCCCGGGGATGGGCTCGCGGGTGACGGTCCAGCCCTGGGAGGTCAGGTGGTCGACGACGGCCTCGTAGATCCCGGCCGGGTCTTCGCCATCGAGCCGCGTCGCGACAGCGGGCGCGGGAGTGTTCTCCGTGTCGATCGGATCGCACTGGGCGATGTCGAACACCGGGACGGCGAAGAACAGCTTGCGTCGCTGCTCGGCCTCCTCGCCGGTGACGGGGTCCTCGACGGTCTCGGTGACGTCTCGGCCGCCGAAGATGCGGATGGCCTTCTCGCCCTTGCGGACCTGGTAGCCGCGGTCCTGCCACGTGCGATAGCCGGCGACGGCGGTCGCGTCGGGGTTCTGAGCGAGGATCAGCAGGAGGTTGTTGATCGAGTACCCGATCACGTGGCGGGAGAAGTCGAGGAAGCGCGGCCAGTTGGTCGAGCTGCGTAGGTTCTCGACCTCAGTGGAGATGGCCGCGTGCAGGGCCTCGGCTTCGGCGCGACGTTGCTCGGGTGTCTTGGAGGTCCGGACCTTGCGGGCCACCGGTCTCACCACCCGAGCTCGACGACGGGGACGGCGTTGACGGCCGGGCCGACGTCGGGCATCGACGCCGCGTCGGCTTCAGGCGTGCGCGAGGGCGCGTCGGCGAGCTCGAACGTCCACCCGAGGAGACCGAGGTCGTAGGTGCCGTCGATGTTCGGGCTGACGGTGTCGTGATCGGTCACCGCCCCGTTTTCGATGTGCTCCAGGTGGACGACGTCGTCGCTGTCAATCCAGCCGCGCAGCCACTGAGGGTCAAGTCGGCCAAGGAGGTCGTCGAGCGTGGCCTGGTTGACGACGGGTGCTGCCCACCCGTTCCACCCCTGGTGGTAGGCGACGGCCTCGAAGGTGGCGCCGTCGAACGCCGGATGCGTGAACCGGGGCACGACTGAGGTCGAGGCGCCGGAGAGCGAACTGTCCGCACGGCCCGCTTGCAGCGCTGCCGGCGCTACGGACGTGGGGGACAGGTCGCCGAGGATCCCGGAGGCGGGTCTCGGGTGGTCGGTGGTGATGCGGGCGATGACGGGCTCGATCGTCGCGGTGATGGCGTGGTCGACGACGTTGTCCAGGGCGTCGGTCAGCCGGATCCAGACCTGACGAGCCCACCCTTCGACCTGGCTGCGTTGCGGGTCGCTCAGAGGACTGTCGCGATGCCAGTCGACGTCGTCGGTGTACGCCTCGCCGGTCCAGACTCCGGCGACGGTGAGGAGCTCGACCCCGCGGGCGGCGACGGTGAGGCGGGTCTCGCCATCGGCAGCACGCTTCGCTGTCGCCTCCGGTTCGGCGAGGTCCGCGGGCCACCCGGGCAGTGCGGGGTGGTGTCGCGCGCCGGTGTCGATCAACGCCGCGGGGACGAGGACGCCGTCCGTCCCCAGCGCGCCGAGCTCCTCGGAAGGCGGGACAGGTTCCGGGAAGGCCGCCGTGATCGGGCCGGACAGGTCGAGGTCGGCCGCTGCGCGCAGGTCCAGGCGCTCGACGTGGTCTCGGCTCGTGCCGACGACCAGCCAGGGGTAGAGCGGGAGGAGGGAGCACGTCTCGTCGTCGTAGGTGAGGTCGGCGGGCAGATCGGTCAGCGGACCGTAGTGAGGCGCCACGACGGCCTCCCACCGTTCGGCGAGGTCCGTCGCGGTGCTGGGAGGATCGCCGGCGATCGGGGCGCCTGCGGTGTCGAGGATCGCCCCGGGCACGAAGTTCACGCCCTGCTGGTCGGAGGGCTCGAGTTCGAGGTAGGCCGCGGTCGGGAACTCGGCTCGGATCGCCAGCGCCGCCGCCTTGGCCGTGGCCTGGTGGTACAGGTCCTCACCGACTTTCGCGGTGTGCTGGAGGCGAAGCTGTGCGACGTCTCGCAACGTGCGCGTCTGATCCGCGATGATCCGTGCGGCGCGGGTGTCTGCCTCGTTCACGGCGTCCTCCAGGTGCCGGGGAGCCGCACGCCGTTGTGCCCGGCTCCGTTCGTTCAGTACTTCGCCGCACGAAGGGCAACGACGCTCTCGATATCGGTCGCTCACCTGCCTGCGGGCGGGAGATGTACCGGGCGAAGGGAGGCCCCGATGACCGACACCGAACGTGGCGCAGACGCTGTGCCCACAGCCGCGCCGAGCAAGGCGCCGCCGTTCGAAGGGCGACTCGCCGCCGCGCGCGAACGGAACGCTGCCGTCTACCCCCACGTCGAGCAGAGCCACCTTCGAGCACTGGCTGACGACTCGTCGGCCAGCGTGATCGTCGGCCGTGACTCCCTGGCAGGCACTGGCGCGGGCTACCGAGGAGCCACCAGGGAAGCGGACGAGGCCGGCGAGAAGTTGAGTCATGCGGCAGCACGCCTGGTCGGGGCTCTGGCGGCGACCGAAGGCACACTGCGCGAGCTGGCCGACGCCACGGGCGTGGACGTCGACGACATCGCTCGCGTGCTGGGGCGTGACAAGGTCACCGTGTTGTCCAAGCCCGGATGCGTCCAGTGCGACGCCACCGTGCGGGCTCTGACGAAGAAGGGCGTCGACTTCGTCCAAGTCGATCTCGCCGACGACGCGGAGGCGCTGGACCTTGCTCGCGGCCTCGGCTACATGTCCGCGCCGGTCGTCGTGACTCCCGGCGGTGAGCACTGGGCAGGGTTCCGGCCCGACCGGATCGCCGACCTCGACGCCAGTCCCGGCGGAGAACCGCCCGCCGCGCCCGCCGTCGTTGGGCCAGGACGGTGAGGCCCGTCCGCGGCGCCAGCACGCGCCAGGAGGCAAGGGGGGAGGCGTACCGGGCAGCACGCTCAAACCTCACCGCCCTGCAGGCCTCCCTGCCGGCCTTCTCGACGCTGTCGTACACCGAGGTACTCCTGACCCTCGAAGCGGCAACCGACCTCCCGATTCCGGCAGCAGAGCCTGTCGCGACCGGCGATCGCGACAGGCTGTATGTGCACGCCCGCTCCGCCGTCGAACGCCTTGCCGAGCACGGCGATCGTCTGGGGCTTGAGCTCGTGATCGCCGATCTCGACGCGGTCTGGTCCGACGACGTGCGCACCGGCGGGGCCGGGGACCTGCCGTGACCTACGGGCAGAGCGCCGCAGCATTGCGCGACGCACTGGGCAGGCTGCTCGCGACACAGCGGGTACGGGCAGCGCTCGACGGGCGCGATCCACGCCGCGAGCTGGCCGGCAGGTTGTTCACGGACGGCTACTCCTGGAACGAGATCCAGCAGGCCCTCGGGATCGGCCGCGAGCTGTTGCGCGAGTACCACGCGGCCTTCCGCGACGACGGACGGCTGGGAACAGGCCCTCGGCGTACGGCGTCCGACGCGCTCCTCGACGGCGGGTTCGACATTCGTCCCTTCGCCAGCCGCGAGCAGGAGAGGCAACGCACCATGCGCGGCGCCATCGCGCTCCTCCTGGAACGCGGCTACGACCACCAACAGATCGCATCCGCGGTCGCCACCACCGTCCACACGGTGCTTCGCTACCGCCGACTGCTGGAAGCCGACGGCTGGACACCGGCCGTCGTCACCGCGGCCAGCGCACTGGCGGAGGCAGAGCTCGAGGTGCCCGACCGGGCAACGACTCCCCGCGGGCCGGATCGATCAGCCGCGTACAGACGTCTGATCGGGTTCCTGAGGGGACGGGGCCACGAGCAGCAGGAGATCGCCGACACTCTCGGTCTGAACGTCGGCACGGTGCGGACCTATCAGCGACGGCTCGAGGCTTCCGGGTGGACGCCCGACCCGCGGCCCGACCCGGCCGCGGTGCTGGCTTCCCACGGTCTCGACGTCGACGCGACCGGTCTCGCGGACGAGACACGCGAGATGGTCACCTTTCTCACTGAGCGCGGCTACACCCAGGAGGAGATGGCCGCAGCGCTCGGGCTGGACCGCTCATCGGTTGCCTATCACCAGTCTGTGCTGAGTGACGGCCGGCATCTCTCGCCCCGCGACAGCGGACCCGATGTGCCGATCGAGCAAGCCATCGCCGACCTGGCCATCGAGATCCCTGACCGGGCGACTCCCGAGCAGCGCATCGCCACCGCCGAACTGGTCATGCGATACCGCACCGAGGTGATCGCCTACCTCGCCGACGTCGTCGAGCAGGCCGTGGAAGTCCGCTACGCGAGCGCCGCGATCGCGGCGGCCGATCCCACCTACCGGCTGCGAGTTGCACTCCTGGAGTTGCGCGACTCCGACGGCGCCCGCGCCACGGCCGCGGACCTCGGTACCCCGCAGCCGATCCGCGCCGTCGAACTGTGGCGGCAGGCAGCCACAGCCGCGATGGCGGGCAGCGAACGTGACCTGCCGACGCACCTGACCCGCGATCAGCGCGTCGCGGCACTGACGGACACCGTCGCGGCGCTGCGCGCCCTGGTCGCCCTCGACGAGAGGTACGCCGCTGCTCGCGGCTGGCACCGCCTCCCCACGGCCGTCGGCCCGAAGGGCGACAAGTGGGCACTTCACGCCGTGGTGCTCGACGCAACCACGTGGGCGAAGGGCAATCCTGCGGCGGATTTCTCCATCGATCGACTCGGGGGATCCCAGACGCCCGAGCTGCAGCCGGGTCCGCATCCGGCAACCCTGGGGGCCGTCGCAGGCGCGCTCAGCCAGGCCGCCGACCATCTCGCAGGCGAGCCCGAACCGGTCAAGGCCAGGGTGATGCGCTGGCTCGTCGACGCTCAACGTCGCATCGCCGGCTTCGCCCGCCACCACGCGCTCACTCTCGGTCTGAATGAGGTCGCCGAGATCCACGCCGAGCGATACCGACGCTACGTCGACATCGACGCCGCCCTGACCGAAGTCGCCGGCACTGCAGGGACCGAGTCCATCGCCGTCGTCGAGATCGCCGACGCCGTCCGCATCCTCAAGCACGCACGCCGCCCAACCGAACCCGACCTAAGTGATCTGACCCTCGCGAGCCAAGCCCTTGACGCCACGATCTCTCGCATGCTCCGAGCCGGGACGGCCGGCTACTACTTCCAGCGCGCCGAACACCTGTCCCTCGAACGCCCCGCCGGCTCGATGGTGCGGCGTGCCGTCACCGTCTACGAGCCCATTACCCCCGAGAACAACCCCCGGTACGGTCCCGCCTGGCTCGAGCTCGAACGGCTGACGGCTCCACGCGTGATCGCCAGCTCACCCGAGCGAGAGTCTTTCTCCACCCGCGTGCAGGCCCTTGCGACGGACTCCCTGGCCACCGCTCAAGCACGCAACCGCGTCCTCTATGCGGCTGACGACGGCCACCGCGCGCTCGCCGATCACGCCTCGGCCGAGATGATCGCGGGCATCGACACGCTCGACGCGGCCGGGACCGCGTTCAACGACGCCCGAGCACGCCTCACAGGAGTCCTCACCGCGACGAACGGCACCCTCGCCGAACTCGGCCACCGGTGCGGACTGGACCCCGCGGAGGTCGCCTGGCTCATCGAACCCGCCCGCGCGGTCTCGGCCGAAAAGCTCGCCGCTGCGACTCCCGAGCGCGATGACGGCGAACTCGCGTTCGACGGCAGCGTCGCTGGCGCGGAGCAAACTGGTGGTGACCGGGTCCGTGACCTTGAAGGAACGGCGATGGACCTTGAGTTCGACATCGGGACCGGATGGGACGACCAGCCAGGTGTGCCCGCCTCCGTGGGTGGCGGCCCTGCCAACACGGAAGGACCAGGACTATGAGCGAGAGACGACACTGGACCACAGCCGCCGACCTCGCGCTCGCGGCTTGCGGAGTGGCCTGGCTGCTCGGCATGGGTGCGGACGAGGCGTCAGGCGACATCGTGGCCGTCGGTGCTGCGTGGGTGTTCCTCGTCGTCGGGGCGCCCTGGGCCGTCGCGCGGGCCGTTCACCTGCACTGGCGGTGGCGCGACGACGGCCGACCTTTCGCGCAAGCACCACGCACTCTCGTGCTGGCCGCGGGCCTGGCTGGCGTGCTCCTCCTGGCTGGCATGACGATCGGCGGCTCCATCGGTGGCACGGTCGTCAACCTCGCGGGACTCGCGCTCCTGGCTCTTGGCGTCGGTGCGTTCCTGGCGGCGTTCACGCCGCTGGGTAGCGTGATGGCCGCTCGGGCGCGTCGCCGCGCAATAGAGCGATAGCCCGACGGAACAGGTTCTAACGACGCGAGACGGTGTGTTGGCGGGAGAGGTCGCGGGATAGCGTCCGCACATGGACCGATTACCAACATCGCCGAGCTTACTTGCGCGGCATCTCTCGGTGAGCGCTGCTGCGATCCGAGGATGGCTACGACGTTCGGGTCATCAGACGGAAGGTGGTCGATGGGTCATCGATCCTGACGTCGCGACCCAGATAGTGGAGTACTACACCCTGCGGCCTGCCGTGGATTGCAGGGCCCCAGGGTGCACCCGCTCCGGCGGCGGGAGCCATGGATATTGCCGGATGCACTTCAAGCGGCAGCAGCGGCACGGCAGCCTCGATGCTCGTGACGGAGCCGAGCACCAGCGCGCCAAGACACATTGCCCGCACGGGCACGAGTACACCGAGGCGAATACCTACATGTTCTCCGACGGGCGGCGCCGGTGTCGCACTTGCCGACTGGCGGCGGCACGCGTGGTCGCGGGTCCAGGAAAGGGTTGAGCGCGGGTCCAGCTATGCAGCGGGTGAAGCTCGGCTTCGGAACTCGGCTGGTCGCGCGCTACCCCGAACTCCCTCATAGCCTGGCGCGCAGCCTGATCATCTGCGTTAGGAGCCACGGTGCGATCACCTCGACCAACGGAGTCGCGAACTTCCATCTACCTGACTGTCGGATTGGCGCTGTGGCTCGTCGGCGGTATCTGCCTTGCAATCGGTCTAGCAGGTGGCAGTGGAGGCGGGGGCGCTGGTGTCGTCGGAATTCTGCTTCTTGTCGCCGGCGGTGTCTTCAACGTCCTCGCGGTGTTACGGATTGTCGACTTGTTCGAGCAGCACGTAGTCAACGGTCAGCGCACGGCGGAGGCCATGGAGCGAATCCTTAAGGAGGACTACCCGCCAGCCGGTTCCCTCTGATCATCGGACGAGCGGTCCGCGCATACGGCGGCTGCTCCGTGTCAGGATCGGGCCGTGAACACTTCACCCCGCTTCCTGGCCGTCAAGGCCGTCGCTGACGAACTCGCCGTGACGAGCGCTCAGGTGTACACCATCCTGCGGACTGGAGAGCTGCCCGGTATCCAGATCGGTCCGAAGAAGGTCTGGAGGATCGAGCGAAGCAAGTTGGAGGAGTACATCGAGCGTCAGTACGGGGCGACGCGCGCTGCCGTCGAGGCCGGCGATGTCGGCACTGAGGACCCTGAGGCCTGATGCCCTACCCTGGGCGCCCGGTACTTACAGTGCTGCCTCAGTTCCGTCACGACGAGAAGACGCGGTACGCGAGCGAAGAACTCCGGCGGCTGGACCAGTTCGTTGCAGCGCAGTACGAGCAAGGCCTGTCGTTGCGAGAGATCGGCGAACTGACGGGACGGACCCAGACTGCCGTCCGCAGGAGCCTCGATCGAACTGGAACACCTCGGCGAGGCCGAGGTGCGAGGCCTGCGGCCACGAGTACACGGTCGCGGTCGAGAAAGACGTAGAGCAGGTCTTGGTCGATGGCGGCAGCGAGGCTTCGCACTCTATGCAGGTCCGGGTGGGCCGCCAGCGCGGTTGAGCCATCACATAACCCGCCGGAAGGTCGATTCCTGCCTCTGCCAGACCGCCTACAAGACAAACCGCAGGTCAGCCCGTCGTCGTGCTCACCTCAGACGGCCGCCGCTCAGCCGTGACCTATGTCATCGTTGCCGTCTGGTCCGTGAGATCTTCGCCCGGATAAGGTTCGCCTCCGCCGAACTCCTCGGTATGGCCGACCTTCGGCCGCGCGTCAGCGAACTCCTCGGTGACTATCGTGTGGTCGATGGCACTGTCCGGGCCGAAGCTGTCGACGAGGGCGTTCGTTGCTGCCGTGATTGCCTCGGTGTTGCGCGTGGGGGCGACCTCGGCCGCGACGGCACGCAGCAGCAGCACTTGCCCCTCGATGGTCTCGGGGGCGATCGCCGTCGCCGCGAGGCGTTCCACCAGGGCAACGGCGAGGAGTCGTGGGTGGGCAAGACTTTGGTCAAGGCTCTTGGTCTTGCCCGATTGGATGAGTTCGCCGGGGTCCTTCGCTCCTGACCAGGTCGCTTGGCGTGTGGGGCCCGCATCGCCGGGGCCGAGCAGTGACCAGAGGCGAGCGGCTGCGGCTTGGCCGGCGGCGTCGGCGTCGAACGCGACAACCAGTCCATTGAGACTCCCCGCGTCGCGTGCGATCGCCGAGAGGTGTGTTGGGGTGACGGCTGTGCCGCAGACGGCGATCGGGACGAGGTCGTTGCGGGTGAGGGTGTCGATGGCCGCGGCGTCCATGGGGCCTTCGACGAGGACGGGGGCGGCTCCGCCGGCGAGGCGCTGCCGCGCTTCGGGGGTGAGCCCGTAGAGCAGGCGGCTCTTGTCGTAGGCCGCGGTGGTGGGGGTGTTGAGGTACTTCGGGGTGTCCGGGCGTGCGGTTGTCTCGGCGGGGTTGGCTCGGGCGGTGAATCCGGCGATGCTCCCGGTGTCGTCGTAGATGGGCAGGGGGAGGCGGTCGCGGAACCGGTCGATGAGGCGGCCGGTGCGTGTGCGGGTCGCGAGGCCGGCGTCGAGGAGCTCGTCGTCGGTGAAGCCACTGCGACGGAGGTGTTCGATCGTCGTGGTCCATCCTGCGGGGGCGTGTGCGTGGGGGACGACGTCGCGGAGGCCCCTGTCGGTGAGGTAGGCGCGAACCCAGGATGACGGAGCGGCTGCGCAGGACTGCCAGTAGTCCCAGGCGGCGGTGTTGACTGCGGCAATGCGGTCGAGCGTGCCAGGGTCCGGCGTGTAGGGCTCGGGGGTGTGATCGCACCATGACGATTCCGTCCGAGAGGTCGGCGAGGAGTCGTCGTGCGCGTAGGGCGCAGGGTCCGACAGAGGTTCACAGGCGTTGTCGATGAACTGCGCTCCTGGGGGAACGTCGAGGTCGTGGTCGCCGGGGTCGAGCGCTTCCCAGTCGATGTCAGCGTGTGGGTCGGTCGCGACGGGTCGGGACAGGTCCGGGCCCGGCTTCGGGTTGCCGTCGTGCCAGTGGGCGAGCAGGTCGTGGGTCTGCTCGAAGTGTCGGAGTCGGCGCCGGTCGCCCACGGGTACGGGGCCGAGCGGTGTGGGAGCGGTGACCTGCCAGGTGTCGCGGTAAATCGTGACGGCGAGGATCGCTTGGCGCCATTTGTCACGCAGTTCGGGTGCGGCGTCGGGGTCGGGCGCTGGCGGGGCGTCGGACAGCCAGGGCGGTGGGTCGTCGTCGAGTTGGCGGGCGAGGTCGGCGACCCGCGCTGTGATCAATGCTTCGCACTGGCGGGCGAGGTCCGCGAGCGGCGCGTCGTCGGTCTGGATTCTCACGACGAGCCCTGCGATGTAGGCGGGGTCGTCGGCGGCGACTGGTGCAGGGTCGACGAGGGCTCCGGCGAGGCGCCACTGCGTGATCGCCGTCGGGTCGACGCGGCCTGGTTCGCTGGCGGGGTCGCCGCCCGTCTGGACCGGGGTGTCCTCGCTGTCTGTGTCCCGCAGGTCAAGGACTCCCCGGGACGTCGTGCGTGCGCAGGGGCCGGGGGAGATGCGGAGCAGGCGCAGGGCGCGGTCGGGGTTGACGGCGTAGGCGTGCCGGAAGGTGGAGACGAGGGCGTCCCAAGCGGGGGAGGCGGTGAAGTCGATCTCGGGGTGGAGCCAGGCGAGGTGGGCGGCCAGGCGGGGTGCGACGGCGTGGGAGGCGAGGGTCTCGTGCTCGGCGACGAGCCGTCCCAGGTTGGTGTGCGCGGCGACGTCGGTGTCGCGTTGTTCGTGGGCGGTTTGCTCGGCGCCGACGGCGGCCAGTGCGCGGGCGAGGATCGACGCGCCGGTCGGCATCGCGAGATGGCGGGCGCCGTCGTCGTCGGTCTCGAAGGCCGAGCGGTTCTCGTGGGCGAGGTCGGCGGCGTCGGGCAGTCCGACCCACGCGGTGTTGTTGATCCGGCCGCGGGTCATGGCGACGTAGAGCAGCTCGCGGGTCATCCGTGCGCCATAGGGGACGAACAGGTGGGCTTCGTCGACGGTGATGCCCTGGGCGCGGTGTGCGGTGAGGGCGTACCCGAGGTCGCAATGCTGTGCGAGGTAGCCTCGCGGGAGCGTGATGTTCGCGCCGGTGTCGACGCGTCGGCAGGTCGCGGAGCCGTGGTCGTCGATGGCGGTGATGCGCAGCAGGTCACCGTTGTGGATGGCCACGCCTGAGTCGTCGCGCAGGTTGCGGTAGTCGTTGAGACGGGCGTAGAGCAGGTCGCCGACGCCTGCGTCCTGCCCGGCGCGGAGCGTGACGAGGCGGGTGGTGTCGACTTCCCCGGCCTCGCGACGGTCCAGGGTGGTGCGCAGGTTCAGGTCGGCGACGTGGTCGTTGGTGGCGGCGACCAGGACGGCGGTGCGACCAACACGCTGGGCGGTGCGGACGGCGTCGTAGGCGGCGTCGAGCATGGCGTCGCTGTCACCGTCGTGGATGCGGCCCGCGTCGGCGTAGGTGGGCGGACCGTCGTCGTCGGGGTAGAGGACGGTGGCGTCGCCGTCGCGCAGGCGCAGCGAGGCGGCGGCCTCCCAGGGGGCGTCGAACCGGAACAGGCGGGACAGGTGGGCGGTCTTGCCTTGGCGGTCGAGCCAGCCGAGGATCCCTCCGGCGTCGATGGCGTCGAGCTGGGCGGGGTCGCCGACCAAGGCGATCTTCGCTCCCGCCGCGACGGCCAGTCGGCCGAGGGCGGCGAGGTCGCGGGTCGAGCACATCGATGCTTCGTCGACGACGACGAGGGTGCCGTGCCGCAGCGTGTACGAGGCTTCCTCGGCGTCCAGGGCGGCAAGACCGCGAGCCGCCGCCGCACGACGGCGCGGGTGCGTCGAGTTGAGCGCGGCCGTGTAGTCGCGGCGGCGTGCTGCACGGCCCGCTCGCGCGTCGGGGGAGTGGCGGGCGAGCAACATGGCCAGGGTGTGGGCATCGATCCCGACCGACGCCGCGAGTTCGTTGGCGGCCCGCGCGGACGGGGCGACACCCAGCACGGTTCCGGGGCCGTGGGCGGTAGTCCAGACGTCGTGGAGTGCGCGCATCGTCGTGGTTTTGCCCGAACCTGCCGGGCCGACCAGCGCCGTCAGCGCGTGCGGACTACCTGCCAGGTGTCGGACGGCGTCGATCTGATCGACGGCCAAGGCTTGCCCCTGCCATGCGGCGAGCGCGGTCTCGACATCCTCGGGCGCCACACGGGCACCGTCGCGGTCGGTGAGGGAGTCCAAGAAGGCTTCGGCGTCGAGGACCTCCTGCGCGGTGAACAGCCGCAGGTTGGGGTTGTCGAACACCGCATGGCCGCCGTAGGCCAGACGCGGGTCGGCAGCTGCGCCCGCGGGAAGCTCGTAGCGGTGCGGCGTGATCGGGACGCACAGGGCGATCGCGGCGTCGGTGATCCGATCGATGACTCCCTGACGTTCGTAGGGGCGAAAGCGGACAAGACGGGTGAGGCGCTCGACCTCGGCGCGGGCGTTGAACCGCGACCACGTCGCCCGCCTGCGCGCGAGAGTGTCGTGGACGGAGCGGGCGAGCACATCTCGGGTCTTGCCGTCGTCGTGATGGTCGAGCCATGTCTCGACGTCGGCGTCGGTGATGCTGGCCAGGTGCTCGCGGTCGACCCCCGCACCGTCGGTGAGATGGTGCGCGATCGCCAGGCGGGCAAGCTGCGTGACGACGTCGCCGCGCATCTGCAGGGCGGCGGCCGGTGCCGGCTCGTGGTCGAGCACGCGGGCGATCAGGCCACGGGCGTCGTGGCCGAGGTGACGGAGCTGGTCGCGCCAGCGGCGAGTGAGCGCGGAGAGAGGCGCGGCGACGGCGTCCTTCGGCTTGCGGGTCTCGCGCCAGGCTTGCGCGTCGAGGGCTGCCTGCACGGTCGGTGGGAGGGCGTCGAGGTCGGTGTGATCGGACAGCCACTGGCGTTCGAGTGTCTCGCGGCGTTGCCGCAGGGCGAATCGGCGAGTGGAGAACCGTTCGACGAGGTCGGGCGGAAACCCGGCGACGTCGGCCACGACCGAGCGGGTTGAGCGCGCATCAGGCCTGGAACGCTCGACGAACACCATGCCCAAGCGCTCATGGAGCAGGTCGAGCAGCGCGTTCTGGTGGAGCTCGCTCATCGCGACCGCCGACCGGTACACGGTGCGCCCGTCAAGCGTGAGCCACTTGCCGTCGAACGTGCGGCGTACGCGGTTGGCGAGCGCGACGTGCGTGTGCAGGTGGGGGTCGCCGTCACGGGTCTCGAAGTGGTCGTAGGCGATCGCGATCACCCCGCGCATGCTCGCGGAGGCGACCCCTGCCCGGCCTTGCCGGGTCGACGCGACCTCGGTCTCGAACCAGTCGAGCGTCCGCGTGATCGCGTCACGGTGAGCGGTCATGATCGCTGCCTGTGTGTCGCGATCGGCGACGCCCCAGATGACGCTCACCGACTTGGGGATGCTGAACGTCAGGTCGAACCCCGATACCTGGTCGGGCGACTCCTGCGCGCGGGCGGTGTGGAGCTGACGGGGTGGGGCGCCCAGCGGTGTCCCGGCCACTGGATGGGCGAACCGGGAGAATTGTCGCTCGGCCTGTTCACGGGTCGCGCCGTCGCCGATAGCCAGCCCGAGATCTGGCACAGCCGAGCCAACCCAGACACCCGCGGGCGTGCCCGGATGCGTGTAATACCCGATGGCGCCGGAAGTAGCAGGTCCGGTGCCGTCGCCTTTGACGACGGACTTCAGCAGGTAGGCGACACCCGCGACGGTCGTGATCTTCGTCAGGTTCATCGTCACCGTCATCACCAGCCCTCGGTGCGCGGCTCCGCATCGGTGGATGTGTCCTCGGTGGGATGGTGGTCGCTGGTTGGGCCTGCGAGCTCGGGCAGGTAGTAGCGCAACAGGGTCTGGACGGACTCGTCGAAGACGAGGCGATCGCCATAGACGGCGGCCAGATGCCACAGCCAGCGGGACAGCTGCTGAGCGTTCTGCTCGTGCCCGACCGTGATCTCCTCCAGCTCGCCGAGCTGGCGAGCGATCGCGGCCTCGCCTGCCTCAAGCTCGCGGATGCGCATCGTCGCGTCCTGGCTGAGCATCTCCAGCGTGGCGGCGAGCGCGCGGTCACGGCGGGCGGCAGCACGCTGGCGAGTGAGCGCCCGCGACCGCTTGGTGTGCACGGCTGACCGTTCGCGGCGAGCAGCCCGCGCGCACTGATCGGAGCAGTACCGGCCCCCGTGACGGGCACGCTCAACACTCACCGTGTGACGGCAGTCGGGGCGCCTGCACATGTGCTCGGCCGGGACGGTCGGGGTCCACTCGGCCTGCCCGCGCCGTCGGGCCGCGTAGTTTCGTGTCGATACCAGGCTCGCGCAGGCCGACGAGCAGTACTTCGCATTCGGCCGGCGAGCGGTGGGGATCGGCGACCTGCAGGTCGGGTTGCCGCACAATCTGCCCAGGCTCGATGTCGTCTCCATGCCCAGCACATCGAGCCTGTCCGCCCAGCCGGACTGGCGATATCGGTCAGCGTGTCAGGCCGCCGATCTACACGGGTGCAAGAGGTGCGTCACGAATTTCGGTGTCGGCGGTCTTCGACGTCAGCATCGCCGTTGAAGAGGAGCTTGCGTGTCGTTCGAGCGGGAGGGTGGCCCGTCGATGTCGTGGTCACGGACTAGGTTTCCGCTCATGACCGACTTCGTCCGTCTCACCGGTAACGAGACCTTCACCGACATTGACGCGACCGTACGTGACTTTTGGGCCTACGCGCTGTCGAACCTGAAGGAGAACGCCGCCCGCGGCTACCTCGCCGAGTTCCTGGTCGCCAAGGCGGTCGGCGCCACGGGGCCGCGCATCGAATGGGACGCCTACGACGTGCTCGCCCCGGACGGCACCACGATCGAGGTCAAGACCAGCGGCCACGCCCAGACGTGGCAGCGAAGCGGGCCGGTCGTGCTGAAATTCGGCGGACTTCCCGGTAGCCGCGAAGGATCGAAGGTGAAGCGCTCCTGGAGCGCAGCCACCGGAGAAATGATCGACGCGTTTGTCGCCGACGTGTACGTCTTCTGCGTCCAGACGACGACCGCAGACCGGCCCTACGACGGTCTCGACATCGGCGCCTGGGACTTCTACGTCCTCTCGGGTGGGGTGGTGGCTGGAACGGGGCAGAAGTCAATGGTGCTCTCGAGAGTGATCCGTCTCGGTGGGGAACCCATCGCCTGGCACGACCTCGCCGAGGCGATCCAAGCCGTCGCCAACGTGAACCGGAAGGACTTGAACGACTTCCCTGTGGCGCCGGTCGAGACAAGGGACGAGATGACCGAAGACCTGTGCATCCACGAGATGGCGCCGGGGACCTGTGCTCTGTGCTCGCCGAGGGCCGGCAACGCGAGCGCGACGACGCTGGCCGACACCGCGGTCGTCTACGTCTCGCCTTCACATGTCGGCCACCTGGCGGGGTGCTTCCACAAGGGTGACGACGAGGACTTCTGCAGGTGGGGCGAGGTCACCCGTCCTGGGGCCTGGCAGGACCTGCGCAACGGACGGACGGTCGCGGCGGACTCTGGTGCGCGAGTCGGGCTCGTCGCGAATGAGGCCTGCAAGTCCTGCGTCGCGCGCTCCTGACTCCCGCGCACTCTCGGCACGCGTCGACATCGGCTTGTCCGTGGAACAGCTGAAGTGTCGCGGGCCAGGGCCTGATCGTGGCAGTCCGAGCGTGAGGCGACGGCTGCCTGTTACTCCCCGTCGACCTACTGAGCATTCCCCTGGTGTACGCAATCACCGACGCCAGGGAGACCTCGATGGACTCGACCGAACTGCGCGAGCAGGTCTGCACGATGCTCGCCGCCGGGCTCAAGCAGCGGCAGATTGCCCTGCACCTCGGGATCGGTCAGGCGACCGTCTCGGATCACAAGCGCGCATTGGTCGCGGCCGGGCGGCTGCCGGTTGGCCGGTCCTCGACGGCGCCGGTGCCACCCGACTGCCGCGGTGTCGATCCGGCATCGGGACCCCCGCAGCATGTGCGGACTCGAGCCGAGATCCTCGTCGAGCACGCCGAGCTCAAGGCCTCGACTCTGAGCATGGCCGCGCGAACCTTCGTCGAGCACATCGTCGGCGCGGACGAGTGGGTCACCGATCTCTGCTTTCGCGAGCAGGTGCGCTCCGTCGCCGGCGAAGCTGTCGGGCAGGCGCTCGACGACCTAAAGCGGATCGCCGTCGACGTCGGAGTGCCCGAGCCTGAGGTGCTGTCGGTCAGCGCTGTGGCGAGGGGAATGCGGTGAGCCGCGGCCGCCCCCTGGCAGGGGCGTTGTGGCCAGGGGTGCTGTTGTGCATGATCGCGGCGGTGATGGCGTTCACGCTGTCGTTCAATGCGCTGCGGGCCGTCGGCATCGCCTCGGGGATCACACCGCGGCTGGCGTGGATGTTCCCGCTGACGATCGACACGGTCATCCTGTTCGGCACGTGGGCGGCGTTCCGGTTCCGGGCACGTGGGGCTGTCGGCACTTGGTACGCCTGGGTGCTGCTCGTCGTGTTCGCTGCTGCCTCGTGGTCGGGCAACTTCCTGCACGCCGAACCCGTCCCCGTCGGACAGATGGTGTTGTCGCGGCCGATCGCCTCACTGTTCAGTTCGGTCCCGTCGTTGTCGCTGCTGCTGACCACCCACATGCTCGTCCTCATCGCGGTACGCCGCGGCGAGGAACGTGAACGGGCGAGTGCAGCTGAACGGGTATCTCTCGCCGCGGTCACGCTCAACGACGCGCCAAGCCCGAGGGCTCAGATCACCACGACAGACTCCGGCGCCTCGACGGACGACTACGCGGCCATCGAAGCTCTAACCGAGGGCGAGGCGAACGCAGACCCGAAGGCGTCCGACGGCTTCGACGCTTGGGTGGAGGCCCAGCAGCGGGCCGGGGTGCGCCCGACGGGGCGGATGGTCGTCGAGGCAGGCTTCGCCGGCTCAGAGGCCACGGGCCGCCGCTGGCTACGCGACCTGCGCGCGCGGACCACCAAGTCCGAGGAGGTCCGACCGTGACTGCCGTTGCCGAAGTCCAAGCGTCCCTCACCGTCACCGCGATCCGTGAGGACGACGTCGGCACCCGCATCCTCGAACTCTGCGCGCACGTCGAGGGATACGCGCGACGCCGTCTGAGCACCGCGGGGACGTCGACGGTCCTGCGTGACGAGCTCGGAGACCTCGCCAGCGCGGCCGGAGAGATTGCGGGCGACGTCGTCGAGATCCTGTGGACCCAACGCGACCGCTGGACGGGCCAGTGCGCCGAGGACCAGCGGCGCTGGACATTCGGTATCGCCCGCAATCTCGTCGCCCGCCGAGTCAAGACAGCCCGCGCCACCTACATCCACCGCAGCGAAACCCTCCCGCTGCTCGACGAACCGGCCGTCCCGAACGCTGCAGACCCACGGCTCACCGCACTGGCTGCGCTTCGCCTGCTGGTGGAGTCCCGGCTCGGGGATGCAGCATGGGCCACGATCGCAGAGGCCATCCGGCGCAATCACTCGCCCGGTCTACGGGCCGACGTCGCTGCCGCGCTCGACGCAATCGCTTCAGGGCGAACGCCGTCGACGCGAGCGATCGTGCGCCGCTGTCACATCGACTGGCGGCCTTGGGCGCTCGCACGCCTCGACGCAGGCCAGCAGCTGCAGCCGACGACGGCGGCCGAGCTCGGCCTGTTCACCACCCTGGTTGAGGCGACGTCGACCCTCGCAGTTTGGTGGGTCGAGCAGCGCAGTGCTTTCGGTCAGCAGTTCGGCCCCGGTGCCCTGGCGACGTCGGGTCTCGTGGACCACCTCGGTCGGACCTCGGCGGCACGCGCGGAGGCAGCGACGGGCCTGCTTGCGTGGATCACGCGGAATCATTGCGGGGTTCGCCAGGCAGTTGACTCCGCCCACGGTGCGACCGCACGCACTGGGTGCCCGGCACCTAAGGTCAGTGGCGCAGTCCCCAGCTTTCGGTGAGCTGGCTGTTTGTGGGATGACTCTGGTCGGCACAGGCAGAGGTGTCACTTGACGCCCGATGCCGCCGACAGCCTCCCCACGGGCTCGGAGATGGATCAGTGTGGCCTCTGCTTGACCTTCTTCGTGATGGCCGTGTCCAGCCGCAGTTTGTCTGGAGTGCCGGAGAATGCGCGGATGGCGTCGAGGAGCGCCCTATCAGTCTGGGACGTGAGCTTGGGTTCGACGATTTCGAGAAGTTCGCGCCATTGGCCCTGACCGATCCGCGAACTTAGTCGGTACGAGACATCGGGGTCCATGAAGCTGCGGAGCATGCGCCCCGCGGCGCCACCGTCGAGTTGCTGCAGTAGTGCCTTGTAGATCTCAGCAGCCGCCCAGGAGACGCCGGAGTTATTCCCCAAGAATGTCTTTACCAAGGTCGATACGTACTGGGCCTTGACAGGCTCGGGGATGTTGCCCTGGTCGCCCGCGAGATTAGCGACGCGGCGCGCCGCCGGGAGTTCGTTGGCGAAGTTGTTCCAGCCCTGATGAGCACTCATGAGTGCGTCGAGCGCCTCGGATATCTCGGCGGCCCTCACATCGGCGTTGAGGTAGGCAGCCCCATCGACGAGGTCGAGAAGCTCACGAGCGGCGGTCGCAACGCCGGTGTCGGCGGAAGCTCGGGCTCGAGCATGGCGCACACCATAGCTCTGGCGGGTGTCCTCGTCAATGAACGGCCACAACTTAGGCCACAGGGTCCTGACATTGTCGGCAACGACAGGTGTGCGGTTCTGGGCGGTATATAGACCGAAGAATCCGTTGCCGAGTGTGGCCGCGCGGTCGGGTGGCAACTGGTCGAAGAACACCGCTGCGTCCCGGATCGCGTCGGCGTCGAGGCGATCCTTCTTGATGTTCGCCAGTAGCTTGCCGGTGTGCGCAGTCACGGTGTCAGGCGGGGTCGTGATGACCTCGCGGATGCACACTTGCAGCCACTGGGCCAGATCGAGTCCCGTGAGTGTGACTTGATTGGGGTGGGCGGCGCTAGCGTGGTTGCGCATGTACCGCACGTGGTCCAGCCTCTGGAAGCCGACGTCGGTGAGAAGGCCGATCTCGCGGGAAGCCTCGAGGAGATTCTGGTCGCTGATCTTCTTGAGGTCATCCTCGGTCTTCAGAGACTTGCGCAACTCGCTGGCTCCGACCGCGATGTCGAAAAAATAGCTGAGGTCGAAGCCCGCGACCCGTTGGCGAAGCTCGTTGACGAGTTCGTCCCAGAGGTAGTTCAACGCTGCATCGAACAGGCCAACGGTCGCGGCTGCGATCATCTTGCTGATGTAGTGTGAGCGGTCGCGGATCGCGGGCGCGAGTGGCGCGAGAACGCCTGATACGTTCGAGACCATCATGGCGCGCTCGTGTACGTCGACGAAGACGTCCTGGGATGGCAGCCCGACGCGTTCGAGCTCGGCCCGGACGGTGGCCTCGAAGCGGGCCAGGTCTCCAAGGACCCCGGACTCATCCGGCGTAATAGCCCCTCCTGTCGGGGCAATCATCTCGCTCATGGCCCACACAATAGGGCCCTGCGCAACCCTCCCCGGGTGTTAGGCATTGTCTGCCGCGTGATCGTCGGGCTTTCGTTGAGGTGGCGCAGGGCGAGGGCGGCGGCGATCTCGGTGAGGCGCGGGGGGCCAAGGGGCCATCGGCAGGGCCGACCAGGTCCTCTTGAGCGCGTTTGGCGACGGACCGCAGCCCGGTCAGGAGCTTGCTGCTGTGCCGTCGTCGGGGTGCGGGCTCCCCCGAAGGCGCAGCGAGTGCCTGACCCTGGCTCCAGCGCCTTGGTGGCCGACGTCAGTGAGCGTCGGCAGGCCCGACGTCCTTGAGCCAGCAGGACCAGCGTGCGGGCGCTCACGGCCCGCTGCTAGGGGCGAATGTCGGCGGCGCGGCGGCGTGCCGAGATCCCGCAGGTCGCCACGCGCGCCGAGGGTCAAGTGTTAGGTGATCAGCCGAACTCGTGCGGACTCGGGGGTGAAAGTTGCATCTCGGAAGCGAGAACGAGGTGCGGCAGTGGTGTACTTACGGTGGATACTCAGGTGGCGATCCAGCAGGGAGGCTTGGGGAATGTCAGACGGGGTCGACGATTCCAAGAGAGGCATAGCGTGGACCGCGATCTTGAGTGCTGTGATCGGCGGATTGATTGGCGGCGGATCTGCAATCGTCGTTTCCGAAAGGACTTCACGGGCCGAGGAGTCCAACGCGACAACTGAGTTGAGGCGTGAGGTGCTGGATGCATATGCAATGGCATACTCGGATGCAGTAAGCAAGGCTGGCGGGGTCAATCGTGAGGCTCGTGCCATAGCTGATGGCCACACAGAGTGGGACGCTTCAATTTTGTCTACCGAGGGTTTTTGGAACCCGAGCGGACTGCGACTCGCCGCCGGATCCTTCAAGGAGATGCGCGCCTTAGACGCGGCGAGCAATCGGATGAGGGTTATCTTCTCCGAGGAGGTCGTCGAGTGCGTCAATAAAATAGACACGTCTTTCACGGTCGCGTTCTGGGAGTTCTCGAACTTGGCCGAGCATGGAACGTATGAGTGGTTCGATAACAATGATGTGGAGCCGGTTGGTCAAGACCTAAATCTGTTCGCTGGGGTTCTAGGCGTCGTTCGCGGAAACCTGTACGACAGGCTTATCGCCCTGGCGCGTGTGGAGGCTGATCTGGATAGCGGCCAGAATGGGATTGGAGATTGTGAGCAGCTCCCTACTCATATTTCCAATAGTTCGACTCTTTGCGCAGGATCGACAGATTGCTTCGATTTCACGATGGAGAACCTCGAGGCCGCGAGGTCGGGGAATTGGGAGTTTGTTTCCGGCTTCGCTGACTGATCGGTGCACTCGCCGACTGGAGTCTTTACTCGGGTAGGTGGATGCGATGGTTCCGGGCCTACCACGGGAGAGGTGAACGCTTCTTGGTTATGGTCGGGAGACGTTCTCGACGGGGTTCCTTCTTGATGCCGGTGGGAGTCGTGTGGCTTGAGGCAGACTGCCGCACGGTCGCGTGGACCGACGCGGACCGGGAGATGGTGGATGCGGCGTTGTCGAACTGGATCACAAGGTAGGCGGGGTGCCGATCCGTGGCCAGCGGCCGCACGCTGGCGGTCAGCGAGCCGGAAGGTGAGGCGCCCACCGCCTGGGTGTCGAGCCCGCACCTCATCGATGCGCATTCGCCTGGTGGGCGCTCAGACGTCTGAACTCGACTCGCAGCGCGATCGCCTCGCTGTCTGTACGAGTCGATCCAACCGCGGCTGTCGATGGGCAGGGCACAGACAACTTGGGCTGACCATAGGGGCACGCAGGGGGCACGGCTCGCAGCAAAGACTTCTGGAACCGCGGAATCTCAACGATTCTGGGTCATCAACTCTAGACGATCAACTTCTGACCGACACGGCGTCGGTCAGGAACGATCGCTCGACCAGCGGCTCGGAGTTGCGCGCAGGTGCAGCTCCGAGCCTCTGTTCTGCCTCGGCGGACGCCGTAGGCTCCGAGTCATGCCGACCGTCCTGCTCGTCCGCCATGGCCGTACGACCGCCAACGCCAAGGGCATCCTCGCGGGCCGCACGGCAGGGGTCAGACTGGACGCCACCGGCCGGGAGCAGGCGGTCCGCACCGCCACCCGTCTGGCAGTGGTGCCGCTGGCTGCGGTGGTGACGAGCCCGCTGGAGAGGTGCCGGCAGACAGCGCGTGCGATCGTCGAGCACCAGCAGGGCGCGGACAACCCGGCGCCGCCTACCGTCGTCGAGCGCGGCATCACCGAGTGCGACTACGGGCGGTGGCAGGGCCGGGCGTTGCGGGACCTGGCGCGGGAGCCGTTGTGGTCGCAGGTGCAGGGCCAGCCGTCGGCGGTGACGTTCCCGGGCGGTGAGTCGCTCGCGGCGATGCAGGCGCGGTCGGTGGCGGCGATCCGCCGCCACGACGCGGCCATCAGTGACCAGCACGGCGCGGGCGCGGTCTGGGCGGCGGTGGCGCACGGCGACATCATCAAGGCGGTGCTGGCGGACGCGCTGGGGATGCATCTGGACCTCTTCCAGCGGATCGCGGTGGGTCCGGCGTCGGTGTCGATCGTGCGGTACGGGCCGCACCGGCCGGAGGTCGTGGCGACGAACACCGACGCCGGCGACCTGTCCTGGCTGCGCGGTGCCGCCCCGGCGGGTGACGCGCCGGTCGGCGGGGGTGCCGGCGCGGGCGCCTCCTAGAGTGGGGTCATGACGACTCTGGTGCACTCGTTCGACTGGCCCGACCGGGTCGTGATCGGGACGGTCGGCCGTCCCGGGTCGCGCACGTTCTACCTGCAGGCCCGTGCGGGCGACCGGACGACGAGCGTCGCGATGGAGAAGCAGCAGTCCGCGGTGCTCGCGGGGATGATCGACCGGCTGCTCGACGGGCTGGCGGAGGCGGACGGCCAGCTGTCCATCCCGGCCGAGGCGCCTGTCGAGCTGGTCGACGACGGTCCGCTGGACCAGCCGGTCGAGGAGGACTTCCGGGCGGGGTCGATGCGGCTGGGCTGGGACCCGCGGACCGCGCAGCTGGTCATCGAGGCGTTCCCGGTCGGTGAGGAGCCGATCGACGCCGACGACGCCGACGGCGTGGGGGTCGACGCCGAGGACGCGGCGCCCAGCGAGATGCTGCTCCTGCGCATCCCGGTGGGCACGGCCCGCGCCTTCGCGGAGCGCGCCCGGCGGGTGGTCGCGGCGGGTCGCCCCGCCTGCCCGCTGTGCGGCATGCCGGTGGACTCCGACGGGCACGAGTGCGCCCCGGGCTCGGGTGACTGAGGACGCGGTGAGCGACCCGGCGAGCGACGTGACCGACCTCGACGCCGACATCCTCCACGCCGGCACCCTCGACGTGGTCGGCCGCATCCAGGTGGCGTCCAATGCGACGTTCGTCGGCCGGATCGGCGCGACCACCGTCGTCTACAAGCCCGTGGCCGGGGAGAAGCCGCTGTGGGACTTCCCCGACGGGACGCTCGCCCGGCGGGAGGTCGCCGCGTTCTGGGTCTCCGAGTCGCTCGGCGGGGGCGTGGTGCCGCGCACGTGGCTGCGCGACGGTCCGCTCGGCCCGGGCATGGTCCAGCTCTGGCAGGAGCGGGACCCCGGCCAGGACCCCGTCGACGTCGTCCCCGCGCAGCGCGCCCCGCGGGACGGCTGGCGCACGGTGCTGGAGGGCAGCGGCGCCGACGACGAGCCGGTCTGCCTCGTCCATGAGGACTCGGTGGCGCTGCGCCGCATGGCGGTCTTCGACGTCATCGTCAACAACGCCGACCGCAAGGGCGGTCACGTGCTGCCGCTGCCCGACGGGCGCCGCCTCGGGGTGGACCACGGCGTCACGTTCCACACCGAGCCGCGGCTGCGCACGGTGCTGTGGGGCTGGATCGGGGAGGCGCTGCGGGCGGACGAGCTCGACGCCGTCCGGCGGGTCCGCGCCGACCTGGCGGGGCACGGGGACGACGGGCTCGGCGGCCGGCTCGCCCGGCTCCTCGACGACGACGAGATCGCCGCGCTGGCGGAGCGCTGCGACCGGCTGCTCCGGACGGCCCGGTTCCCGTCGCCCGAGGGCGAGATGCCGGCGGTGCCCTGGCCGCTGTTCTGAGTCGTCGACGGCGGCCGCCGGGCCCGTCGCCGGTCGCTGCCCAGGTGGGGCGCGTATCCTCGGTCGTCCTCGCTGACCCTTCCTGGAGGACGCCGTGACCCCTGTCGACATCGTGCTGGTCGTGATCCTCCTCGCCGCGCTGGCGTCGGGCCTGTCCCGCGGCCTGCTGGCGACGGTGGGCGGCCTGGTCGGTCTGGTGGTGGGCGGCGTGGTGGTCTACCTGGGGCTGCCCCTGCTGTTCGACGTCCTGCCGACGACGCCGTGGCGGGGCCCGTTGACGGTGGTGCTGGCGGTGCTGGTGCCGCTGGTCGGGGCGTCGGTCGGCACGAGCGTGGGGCACTCGCTGCGGGGTCCGGTGGACCGGACGGCGTTGCGGCCGCTGGAGCGGCTGCTGGGCGGGGTGGCGAGCCTGCTGGTGGCGGTGGTCGCGGTGTCGTTCGTCGGTTCGACGCTGGAGGCGACGGGTATGCCGGGGGTGGCGCGGGCGATGTCGTCGTCGGTGGTGCTGCGGGCGATCGAGGAGCGGACGCCGGACCCGGTGCAGCGCACGTTGGCGCAGGCGCGCGCGGCGGTGCTGGACGACGGCCTGCCGCAGCTCGACGGGCTGCTGGACCCGCGGCGCACGACGACCGCGCCGGACGTGGACCTGGCGGACCCGGCGCTGACGCGCGCCGCGCAGTCCGTGGCGAAGGTGTGGGGGAGCGCGGACGCCTGCGGGACGGGCGTGACCGGGTCGGGCTTCGTGGCGGCCGACGACCGGGTGGTGACGAACGCGCACGTCGTGGCGGGCGTGGACCGGCCGCTGGTCGAGCTGCCGGGCCGCACGGCCCTGGAGGGTCGCGTCGTCTACGTGGACCCGGCCGCCGACCTCGCCGTGGTGGCGGTCGACGGGCTGGACGCCGACCCGCTGCCGGTCGCGCCGACGCTGGACGTCGGCGACCCGGCCGTGGTGCAGGGCTACCCGTTCGGCGGCCCGTTCACGTCGGTGGCCGCGCAGGTGCTGGACGCCGGGCCGGTGCAGATCGCGGCGTCGGACGGCAGCGGCACCGTGGAGCGCGACGTGTACGCGCTGGCCACGCAGGTGCGCGGCGGCAACTCGGGCGGGCCGGTGCTGTCCACGGACGGCGAGGTCGTCGGGGTGGTGTTCGGGCGCTCGCAGTCCGACGACGACCTCGGCTACGGCGTGACGACGAACGAGCTCATGCCGGTGGTCGCGCAGGCCCCCGACCTGGACGCCGCCGTCGACTCCGGCCGCTGCGACGCCTGACCCCCTGCGGGTCGCCCGCCCGCGCGGCACGCTGGGAGCCGGAGGTGGCGTGATGCGCGCATGGCAGGTGACGGCGCCCGGCGTCCTGGCCAGGGTGGACGTCCCGGTCCCGGTCCCGGCGCCGGACGAGCTGCTGCTGCGGGTGGAGGTGTGCGGCGTGTGCCGCACGGACCTGCACGTCCTGGACGGCGACCTGCCACCGCACCGGACCCCGGTGGTGCCGGGCCACGAGGCGGTGGGCCGGGTGGTGGGCCTCGGCGACGAGGCAGAGGGCTGGGCGCTCGGCGACCGGGCGGGGGTCGCGTGGCTGCGCCGCACCTGCGGGACGTGCGCGGACTGCCGCGCCGGCCGGGAGAACCTGTGCCGCTCCTCGCGGTACACGGGCTGGGACGACGACGGCGGGTACGCCGAGCACGTGACGGTCCCCGCGGCGTACGCCTACCGTTGGCCGGACGCCCTGGACCCGTCCACCCACGCGCCGCTGTTGTGCGCGGGCATCATCGGCTACCGCGCCCTGCGCCGGGCGGAGCTGCCGCCCGGGGGAGTGCTGGGCCTGTACGGGTTCGGCGGGTCCGCGCACCTGACGGCGCAGGTGGCGCTCGCGGCGGGCGCCCGCGTGCACGTCCTCACCCGTGGCGCTGACGCGCGACGTCTCGCCCTCGACCTCGGCTGTGCGTCGGCGTCCGACGCGTACGCCGCGCCGCCCGAGCCGCTCGACGCCGCGATCCTCTTCGCCCCCGTGGGGGACCTCGTCCCCGTCGCGCTGGAGGCCCTGCGCCCCGGTGGCACGCTCGCCGTCGCCGGTATCCACCTGTCCGACGTCCCGCCGCTGGACTACCAGCGGCACCTGTTCCACGAGCGCACCCTGCGCTCGGTCGAGGCGAACACGCGCGCCGACGGCCGCGAGCTCCTCGCGCTCGCCGCGCGCATCGGCCTCCGGGTGCACGCCGTGCCCTACCCGCTCGACGCGGCCGACCGGGCGCTCGCGGACCTGCGCGCGGGACGGTTCCCCGGGGCGGCGGTGCTCGTCGCCCCGGGGTGAGCCGCGGGGTGACGCGTCAGGCGGTCAGGTGCACCGGGTGGTGCTCGAACGCCGCGATGTCGTCCGACGTCGCCGCGAGGAGCCGGTCGGCGAGGTCGCGCAGCGCGCGGGCGGTGGCGAGCTCCTCGCCGATCTCGGGGACGGACGGGTCGTCGGGGTTGCGGCGGGCCTCGCCGTGCCCCTCCAGCGTGGTGCCGGCCGACGTCGTCAGGACGGCGTGGGCGGTGGTGAGCCGGCCGTCGCGCACGAGGTCGTCGGTGTCGAAGAGCTGGACGGTGATCTTCCAGGTGTGGGTCATGGCGTGCCTCCGGGCGGTGAGGTGGCTGGGCGGGCGGGGTCCCGGGCGCCCAGGTCGAGCCGGAACGGCGGGTAGACGTCCGTCATCAGCCCGGCGTACACGGTGACGCGCCACACCCAGCGCTGCATGCCCATCACGAGGTCGAACATGCCGCGCGGGTAGCGGGCGCGGAACAGCAGGACGACGGCCGCGAAGAGCACGAGCAGGCCCACGAGGCCGGGGTAGGGCGGGACGTCCACGACGACGGTCTCCCCGGACGCCGTCTCGAGGGTCCGGCTGCCGCTCGCCCCGAGGAACAGGGTGACGACGGCGTAGTGGGGTAGGGCGAGCAGCCACCACTTGACGAGCACGAGCCCGCGGGACAGGCGTCCGGGCGGGGTGATCTCGAGGCGGGCCGGGTAGTCGGGCACGTCGGCGAGCGTGAACGGCGGGTAGCGGTCGGTGCCGAGCGCCCCGTAGCCGTAGTAGGACACCCGCCAGCTCCAGCGCAGCACGCCCGCGGTGAACCGGAAGATCCACGCGGGGTAGCGGGCGGTGAACAGGATCGCGACGAACGCGACGACCGTGAGCACGACGAACGCGAGCCACAGGAACACGAGGACGACCACGTGCGGGAACAGCAGGAGCCACTTGACCAGCCACAGCCCGCGGGACAGGTCGGTGGGCGGGTCGGCGTCCACGAGGACGGGAGGTCCGGGGGCGACGGGGACGTCCGAGGTCATCGGGCTCACCCCTTCCCGGTGACGAGCCGGACGAGGCCGGCGAGGATCGCGAGCACGCTCCCGACGGCGGCGAGCACCAGCAGGATGCGCACGAGCAGCTCCCAGTCGAACGTCTGGCCGGGGAACGTGAACGGGAAGACGTCCCAGACGGTGACGATCGCGACGAGCCCGACGGCGGTGACGACGACGTCGCCGAACGCGCGCAGCCGCGGCGGGTCCGCGACGACGTAGACGAGCTGGGCGACGAGGCCGGCGACGATCGAGGCGTTCACGGCGGGCAGGACCTCGACGGTCGCCTCCGTGAGGAACGGCGCGGCCTGCCAGCCGGGCCAGACGTGCAGGACCACCAGGACGAGGACCTGCACGCCCGCGGCGACGACGTAGCCGGCGCGCCGGGCCCCGACGCCGGGTCGTGCGGCGGTGGTGGCGGACGCGTCCATGACGGCCTCCTTGCGCGGCGACGGTGCGGGTGGTGCTCGTCCGATCGTCCCGCGCGCGGTCGGCGCCCGGCAGGGCCGTTGGTCCCGGACCGGCCGGGACCTTGGCCGCCGTGCGGGGGAGTCAGGGCAGCCGGACCCGCCCGGCCTTCATCTTGGCCAGCGAGTACTTCTCGAACCCGACCTTGAAGGCGTGGTTCTGGGGGCCGGGCACCATGACGGCGGCCTTGCGGGGCGGCAGCATGTGGTCGGCGACCATCGCGACGCCGTTGTTCCCGGCGTCCATGACGCACAGCGCGGGGATCTTCGCGAACTCCTTGGCCTCGACGGGTTCCTCGCCGCGCACCTGGGAGACGATGTTCTTCGCGGCGATGTGGGCCTGCTGCTCGCTGGGGAACCCGGTCTTGGGGATGCCGGTGGCGACCTGCGTGGTCCACGGCACGGGGACGGCGGCGGCGATCCCGACGGCGTAGACGTCGTCCCAGCGCTCCGACTGGTACGTGGGTCGCACGGGGACGTAGTTGCCGGCGTCGACGAGCCCGGGCGTCTCGGCGAGGAAGTCCTGCCCGCGGAACGGCGGCACGATCATGGCGAACTTGTAGGGCACCTCGCGGCCGTCGGCGAGCTCGACGGCGTCGGGCCGGATCCGCGTCATGGACTGGTTGGTCTCGACGTCGATGCCCTCCTTCCTCGCGAACATCTTCATGAGGGTGCGGGCGCCCGGCATGCCGTCGATGCCGAAGTGGCCGGCGTACGGCTCGGAGGTGACGTAGTGCAGCTTGACGTCGCCGTGCAGGCCGGCGCGGCGCAGCTGGTAGGACGTGTTGAAGAGGAACTCGTAGGCGGCGCCGAAGCAGCTGGCGCGCTGGGTGGCGCCGATGACGACGTCGCCGGGGTCGTCGAGGAACCGGCGCCACGCGTCGTAGGTCTGCTCGGCGCCCTGCAGGGTGGTGATGGTGGGGGTCTCGCGCATGCCGGGGACGACGTCGAGGTCGTTCCGGTAGCCGGTGGCGATGACGAGGTAGTCGTAGTCGAACGTCCCGGCGGTCGTCTCCACGCGGTGGGCGTCGGGGTCGACGCGCGTGGCGGCGCCGTGGACGAACGTCACGCCGTGGCGCGCGAAGGTCGGCTCGACGGGGAAGGAGATGTCGGTGCGTCCCCGGCGGCCGAACGGCAGCCAAATGAGGGACGGGTTGAAGACGAACCGGTCGGACGCCGCCACGACGGTGACGTCGACGTCGCGGCCGAGCCGGGACGCGGTGGACAGGGCGGCGGTCATCCCGGCGAAGCTGCCGCCGAGGACCAGGACACGTGCGGTCATGATGGGCTCCTCTGCCTCATCCCCTCATACCCCCGAGGGTATCACCGGGGTCGCGTGCGCGCCCTGCGGAGCGGTGGAGCCGGACGGTTGCGGGGAGCATCATGTCTCCCATGACCTCAGACTCCGGGCGGACCGTGACGCCGCTGGTCGACCTGCACGGCCGGTCCGCGTGGAGCGTGCTCCCGCCGCTGATCCTCGGCTTCTTCATGATCATGGTGGACACCACGATCGTGAACATCGCGATCCCCACCCTCACCGAGGCGTTCTCCGCGTCGCTGGTCGAGGTCGGCTGGGTCAACAGCGCCTACCTGCTCACCTACGCCACCCTCATGCTCCTGTCCGGCCGGCTCGGCGACCGCTACGGGCAGAAGGCGATCTTCGTCGCCGGGCTCGTCGTCTTCACCGTCTTCTCGTTCCTGTGCGGGTTCTCCGGCGAGCTCGGGAGCACCCCCGAGATCCGCTGGCTCATCGCGTTCCGCGCCCTGCAGGGCGTCGGCGCGGCCCTCATGACCCCGCAGACGATGTCGATGATCACGCGCGTCTTCCCGCCGCAGCAGCGCGGCGCCGCGATGGGCCTGTGGGGCGCCACCGCGGGCGTGGCGACCATCGCCGGGCCGCTGCTCGGCGGGGTGCTGGTCGAGACCGTCGGCTGGGAGTGGATCTTCTACGTCAACATCCCCGTCGGGGTCGTGGCCCTCTGGCTGGCCGGCGGCCGCCTGCCGCACCTCGCGCACCGCGAGTCCACGATCGACGTCCTCGGCGTCGTGCTGTCCGTCCTCGGCGTCGGCCTGGTGGTGTTCGGGCTCCAGGAGGGCTCCACCTACGACTGGGGCCATCTGTGGGGGCCGTTCACCGTGTGGAACACGGTCGGGCTGGGCCTGGCCGTCGTCGCGGCCTTCGTGTGGTGGCAGCACCGCCGCGGCGACGAGGCCCTGCTGCCGCTGCGGCTGTTCCGGCACCGCAACTTCAGCCTCGCGAACGTCGACGGCATGGCGGTGTCGTTCGCGATGATCGCCATTTTCTTCCCCCTGACGATCTTCCTGCAGTCCGTCCTCGGGCTGACGCCCATCCAGGCGGCGCTCGTCATGGCGCCCGGCTCGCTCGTGTCCGGCGTCGTCGCCCCGTTCGCCGGCCGGCTGTCCGACCGGGTGCCCGGCAAGTGGGTCGTCGCGGCCGGGTTCGCCGCGATCGGCGGCGCGGTGGCGTGGCTCGCCCTCACCCTCGACCCCGACGGCCCGCCCTGGCAGCTCCTGGCGCCGATGGCGCTGTTCGGCGTCGGCACCGGCCTCACGTTCTCCCCGCTGTCCAACCTGGCGACCTCCGGCCTCGACGCCCGCACCGCCGGGGCCGGGGCTGGCGCGTTCAACACCACCCGCCAGGTGGGCGGCGTCATCGGCTCGGCCGCCGTCGTCGCGCTGCTGTCCTCGCGTCTGGGCGTCACGATCCCCGCCGCCGCGCAGGACGTCGCCCAGCGCCTGCCCGAGCAGTACCGGCAGACGTTCGTCGACGGCATCACCGCCGCCGCGGGCAGCGCCGATTCCGCGTCGGCCGGGTCGTTCCAGCCGCCCGACGGCATGCCCGACGCCGTCGCCGCGCAGGTCGCCGCCGCCGCGCAGGAGGCCGTCGGCCGCGGGTTCGCGGACGCCGCCGCGCAGTCCCTGGTCATGGTCGTGGTGGTGCTCGTCGTGGGCGTCGTCTGCGCCGCCCTCATGTCCTCCGGACGCCCGCCGGCCGACGCGGCGGGCGGGCCCGCCGACCCCGAGCCCGCGGTCGCGGCGGACCCCGGTCCGGGGCGCTGACGGCGCCGTCGGCGCGGCGCCGCCATGCGCACGCCATGGGACGGTCGAGGCCCGGTCACGACCTGGCGAGGTGCGGCGCGGCGTCGCGCGAGTCCGCGCTCGCGGGGTGAAGGTGTGGTGAACGTGAATACCGCGGGGGTGCCGGATGTTGGCACCACCGGCACCGCAGGTGCAGGATCGATCGCGGCGCGCGACCCTGCGCGACGAGGGCCCCCCGCGCCCCGCCCCCGGCCGCAGCGCCGACCCGCTGCGACACCCGAGTGACGACAGGACGAACGACGAGGCCATGACTGATCTGCTGTACGTGAACGGCGGCACGCCGCTGCAGGGCACCATCTCCGTGCGTGGCGCGAAGAACTTCGTGTCGAAGGCGATGGTGGCCTCCTTGCTGGGCGAGTCGCCCAGCGTGCTGCGCAACGTGCCGCAGATCCGCGACGTCGGCGTGGTGTCCGGTCTGCTCGAGCTGCACGGCGTCAACGTGAAGTACGACGCCGACGCCGGCGTGCTCGACCTCGACCCGTCGAACGTGGAGTCCGCGCACGTCGCGGACATCGACGCCCACGCCGGGTCGAGCCGCATCCCGATCCTGTTCTGCGGCCCGCTGCTGCACCGGCTCGGCGAGGCGTTCATCCCCGACCTGGGCGGCTGCCGCATCGGCGACCGGCCGATCGACTACCACCTGGAGATCCTGCGCCAGTTCGGCGCCGTGGTGGACAAGCGCCCCAACGGCATCCACCTGCGCGCCCCGCGCCGCCTCCAGGGCACCAAGATCTCCCTGCCGTACCCGTCGGTCGGCGCGACCGAGCAGCTGCTGCTCACGGCCGTGCGCGCCGAGGGCATCACCGAGCTGTCCGGCGCCGCGACCGAGCCCGAGATCATGGACCTCATCGCCGTCCTGCAGAAGATGGGCGCGATCATCTCGGTCGACACCGACCGGGTCATCCGGATCGAGGGCGTGGACCGTCTCGACGGCTACTCGCACACCGCGCTGGGGGACCGCATCGAGGCGGCCTCGTGGGCGTCGGCGGCGCTCGCCACCGGCGGTGACGTCACGATCAAGGGCGCCACGCAGCCCGAGATGATGACGTTCCTCAACACGTTCCGCAAGGTCGGCGGCCAGTTCGACGTCCAGGAGGACGGCATCCGGTTCTGGCACCCCGGCGGCGACCTCAAGTCGATCGTGCTGGAGACGGACGTCCACCCCGGCTTCATGACCGACTGGCAGCAGCCGCTCGTGGTGGCGCTCACGCAGGCCACGGGCCTGTCGATCGTCCACGAGACCGTGTACGAGAACCGGTTCGGGTTCACCGAGGCGCTGCGCCAGATGGGCGCGACCATCCAGGTGTACAAGGAGTGCCTCGGCGGCGGAGACTGCCGGTTCGGCGCCCGCAACTTCCACCACTCCGCCGTGGTGTCCGGCCCGACGCCGCTCGAGGCCGCGGACATCGAGGTGCCGGACCTGCGCGGCGGGTTCTCCCACCTCATCGCGGCCCTCGCCGCGAAGGGCACCTCGACGGTGCGCGGGATCTCGCTCATCGACCGCGGGTACGAGTCCTTCCAGGACAAGCTCGTCGCCCTCGGCGCCGACGTCTCGCGCGACTGACCACGCCCCGCCCGCCCGCCGACGGACCCGACGTCCGCACGGCGGGCGGGTAGGCTCTGGACCCGTGCCGAAAGCCAGACCCGAGTCCCGCCTCTACCGCCTCATCGGCGTGGCCGTGCGGACCCTCATGTTCTCGATGTGCCGCTACGAGTGGAGCGGCGGCGAGAACTTCCCGCGCTCCGGAGGGTTCATCGCGGCGGCCAACCACGCCACCGAGCTCGACGCGCTGACGTTCGTGCACTACCTGTACGACCACGGCTACGAGCCGCGGGTCATGGCGAAGAAGAGCCTGTTCACGGCGCCCGTCCTCGGCGGCATCATGCGGGCCACCAAGATGATCCCGGTGGACCGCGGCAGCGCCGCGGCGGCCGAGTCGCTGGAGCGCGCGGGCCAGGAGCTCGGCGACGGCGCCTGCGTCGCGATCCTGCCCGAGGGCACCCTCACCCGGGACCCCGACCTGTGGCCGATGGAGCCGAAGACGGGACTCGCCCGCGTCGCGCTCGTCACGAAGCTGCCCGTGGTGCCCGTCGCCCAGTGGGGCGTCACCGACATCCTGCCGCGGTACGGCCGCCTGCTGAAGCCCTTCCCGCGCAAGCGGGTCCAGGTGCGCGCGGGCCGGCCCGTCGACCTGTCCGACCTGTACGACCGCCCGATCGACTCGGCGACGCTGCGCGAGGTGATGAACCGCGTCATGGACGCCATCACCGCCGAGCTCGCCGTGCTGCGCGACGAGGAGCCGCCCGCCCGGCGCTTCGACCTGCGCAAGCACCCCGACCACGAGGAGAAGAAGATGCACTACCCGCCGGTGGAGCGCCCGTGAGCGGCGTCAAGGCCGCCGTCCTCGGCTCCGGGTCCTGGGGGACCACGTTCGCGATGGTCATGGCCGACGCCGGGTGCGACGTCACCCTGTGGGGCCGTGACGAGGCCGTCGCCCGCGAGGTCGCCCAGCAGCACAGCAACACCAAGTACCTGCCCGACGTCGAGCTGCCCACCATGGCCGCCACGACCGACGCCGCCGCCGCGCTCGCCGGCGCCCGCGTCGTCGTCGTCGCGATTCCGTCCCAGGTCGCCCGCCGCACCCTCGAGGGGCTGCGCGCGCACCTGGAGCCCGACGCCGTGGTCGTCTCCCTCATGAAGGGCGTCGAGCTCAGCACCGACAAGCGCATGAGCCAGGTCGTGTCCGAGGCGCTCGACATCTCGCTCGACCGCGTCGCCGTCGTCTCCGGCCCGAACCTCGCCAAGGAGATCGCGAACCGGCAGCCCACCGCCACCGTCGTCGCGTGCCCCGACGAGGACAACGCCCGTCTCGTCGCCGAGTCCTGCTCCAACACGTACTTCCGCCCGTACACCAACACCGACGTCGTCGGGGTCGAGCTGTGCGGCGCCGTGAAGAACGTCATCGCGCTCGCCATCGGCATGGCGCAGGGCCGCGGCTTCGGCTGGAACACCACCGCCACCGTCATCACGCGCGGCCTGGTGGAGATCACCCGTCTCGGCCGTGCGCTCGGCGCGCAGCCCGAGACGTTCGCCGGGCTGGCCGGCATGGGCGACCTGGTGGCGACCTGCGCCTCGCCGCTGTCGCGCAACCACACCCTCGGCAAGCACATCGGCCAGGGCATGACCCTCGACGAGGCCCTCGTCGCGACCGGCACCACCGCCGAGGGCGTCAAGTCCTCCCGGTCCGTGCTGGAGCTCGCGGAGAAGCACGGTGTCGACATGCCCATCACCGCCGGCGTCGTCGCCGTCCTGCACGAGGGGCTGTCGGTCGAGGAGATGGCCCGCGCCCTGCTGTCGCGCCCGCAGAAGGCCGAGGGCGTCGTCTCCTGACGCCCGGCGCCCTGCCGCTGGTCGCGGGGCGCGTGGTCGTCCACGGCCCCGCACCGGCCGCGCTCAGTGCTGCACGTCCACGGTGACCGCCGGCGGGTCCTCCTGGACCTCGACCCGGAACGGGCGCTCGTCGGTGACGCCCACGAACACCGACGTCGTGCCCTCGTAGACGAACCCGTAGACGACCTGCTCGACGGCGCCCCCCGGGCCGTCGACCGGGTCCCCGCCGTACTCGGTGACGCCGGAGTCCATCGGCATCGCGGTGCCGGTCAGCGCGACCTCCAGGACGGCGTCGCCGTCCACGGCCACGGGCTCCCCGGTGCCGGGGTCGAGCGCCGCGTCGACGTGGCCGACCCGCCAGCTGGGGGAGCCGTCGCCGTCGAGCAGCAGCACGACCCGGTCGAACCCGTCGTGCTCCTCGACCCGCACGTCCGTCACGGTGAGGAGCATCGCGCCGCCGGGCTCGGCCTCGGCCACCTCCGCCGGGTCGGTGAACCCGTCCTGCGCCGGGCCCCTGCTGCTCGCCGACGCCGCCGGGCCCGTCGGGTCGACCCCGGAGCCGTAGCCCGGCAGGTCGGTGCCGCCGCAGGCGGCGAGCAGCAGCACCGCGGCGGCGGCGAGCGTCGTGGTGCGGGCGGTCGTCGTCCTCATGCGGCCTCCTCGTCGGACGACCCGAGCCGGGCCGTCCGACGAGCCTAGGGTCGCGGGTGCCGTCCGGCCCGTCGGACGAGGGTGTCGAGCGCCTGCGCGAGGTCGGCCCAGAGGTCTTCGACGTCCTCGATGCCGACGGACATCCGCAGCAGGTCCTCGGGCACGGTGACGGACTCGGTGGCGAACCGGCGACGACGCTCCAGCGTGGACTCCACGCCGCCGAGCGACGTCGCGGGCACCCACAGGCGCAGCGCGTCCACGAGCGCGTCGGCGCCGGCCGCCCCACCCGCGGGCCGCAGCCCGATGATCCCGCCGAACCCGGTCATCTGGGCGGCGGCACGCTCGTGCCCCGGGTCGGTCGGCAGGGACGGGTGGCGCACCTCGACGACGGCGGGGTGCCCGGCGAGGCGCGTCGCGAGCTCGGCGGCGTTCGCGTTCGCCCGCTCGACGCGCAGGTGCAGGGTCCGCAGCCCGCGCAGCGCCAGGTAGACCTCCATCGGCCCGGCGATGGCGCCGTGCATGGTCCGGTAGGCGCGGATGTCCGCGGCGGCCTCGTCGTCGTCGGTGACGACGACGCCGAGCACGACGTCGGAGTGCCCCGCCAGGTACTTGGTGGCCGAGTGCACGACGACGTCCGCGCCGAGCGCGAGCGGCCGCTGGCCGAGGGGGGTGGCGAACGTGTTGTCGACGACCGTCCGCACCCCGCGCTCGCGGGCCGCGGCGAGGAGCCGGGGCAGGTCGGCGACCTCCAGCATGGGGTTGGTGGGCGACTCGGCGAGCAGCACGGTGGCGCCGTCCAGAGCGGTCACGACGGCGTCGGTGTCGGCGATGTCGACCCGGCGCACCTCGACGCCGCGGCGGGCGGCCCGGTCGTCGAGGAACCCGAGCGTCGCCTGGTAGGAGTGCCGCGGCACGACGACGACGTCGTCGGCCGAGAGGTCGCCGAGCGCCGCGGCGATCGCCGCCATGCCGGAGCCGAGGACGATGCCGTGCCGCGCACCCTCGAGCGCCGCGACGGCCTCCTCGAACGGCTCCCACGTCTCGGTGCCCATGCGGGCGTACAGGCGGGCGCCGGTCGGATCACCGGCGGAGACGTAGGTGGAGCTGAGCACCACCGGCGGGTTGACGGGACCGCCCTGGACGCGCGGGGGGCGTCCGGCAGTCACGGCGAGGGTGCCGGGGGCGACCGGTGCTGACGGGTGGGGCGATTCCGGCCGGGGGTGCTGCTGCGACATGGGCGTCAGCCTACGTCCGCGCGACCGTTGCCCCGGGCTGGCGACCGCACGTCCGCCGCCCGCGCTGCGGTCCTACCTCGCGGTGCGCGGCTCGACCAGGCGGGCCAGGAGCTCCACCAGCAGCCGCTCCGCCACCGGCGCGGGCAGCGCCTCGACGGCGGCGAGCAGCGGTGCCATCGGACCGACGCCCGGGCCGTCGTCGCCGATCCGCGACGGGTCGAGTCCCAGGCCGCCGAGCAGGGCGCCCGCGGTGGCCGAGTCCAGCGTCCCGGGGGCCGCGGTCCGCGGTGCGCCCTGGGGTCCGTCGTCGGGCGTGTCCTGTGCAGCGCCCACCGGCGCACCCGTCGCCAGCGCGGCGGCGAGGGGGGCGACCAGGGCCGTGGCCTCCGGGCGGGCCTGCCCGCGCACGGTGTCGGCCGCCGCGACGAGGGCGGGCACGAGGTCGCCGAGCACGCGCTCGGTCACCGGCGTCACGGTGAGGTGGGTCGTGTGGGGGAGCACGGTGCCGTCGGGCTGCGGGCACGACGGCTGCGCCTGGATCACCCAGCCGTGCGCGGTCGCCGCGTCGGCCCACAGGTGCGGGTCCACGCGCCGCTCGGGGGCGACGCCGTCGTCGGTGGCGACGGCGAGCAGCGGACCGGTCGGGTCGCCCACGACGCGCAGCCCCTCGATCGCCCCGACGGCCTCGACGAGCGCCGTCGTCGCGCGGTACGACCGCCCGGCGAGCTCGGCGAACCCGTCGCGGCCCAGCGCCTGCGTGATCGCCCACGCCGCGGCCAGGGGCCCGCCGGAGCGGGAGCCCAGCAGGGTGGGGTTCACCACCGGGTAGCCCGGCCAGCGGGTCGTCGCGAAGTACTGGCCGCGCTGCCGGTCGCGGCCGCGGTGCAGCAGCACGGAGACGCCCTTGGGGGCGTACCCGTACTTGTGCAGGTCCACCGACAGGCTGGTCACGCCGGGCACGCGCAGGTCCCAGTCGGGCAGGCCCGGCCAGAACGGCAGCGCCATCCCGCCGATGCAGGCGTCGACGTGCACCGGGATCCCGGCGGCGTGCGCGGCGGCGGCGACCTCGGCGACGGGGTCCAGGGCGGCGTGCGGGTACGAGGGCGCGGACACCACGACCAGCGCGACGTCGTCGCCGAGCCGGTCGACCACCGTCGCGGCGGCCACGGCGCCGTCGGGGCCGACGGGCAGCAGGTCGAGGGCGAGGCCGAAGTAGTGCGCGGCCTTCTGGAACGCGGCGTGCACGGTGACGGGCGCGACCAGCCGGGGCCGCGCCGTGCCGGGCTCCAGGCCGCGGGCGGCGAGCCAGGCGTCGCGGGCGGTCTTGACGGCGAGCAGGCAGCTCTCGGTGCCGCCCGACGTCACGGTGCCCACGACGTCCTCGTCGCCGCCGAGCAGGTCGCGGGTCAACGCCACGAGGTCCCGCTCCAGCGCCGCGACCGACCCGAACGTCGTCGGGTCCAGCCCGTTGACGGGCTGCATGGCGCGGACCGCCGCGGCGGCCAGCTCGTCGAGCTCGGCCTCGCCCGAGTCGTAGACGTAGCTCAGGACGTGCCCGCCGTGGGTGGGGGCGTCGCCGGCGCGCAGGGCGTCGAGCCGGGCCAGGACGTCGGCGGGGGCGGTGGCGAACATCATGCGGTCTCCTCGGGGAGGGCCGCGGGTCGCGCGGCGTCGATGTCGGCCCGGCGCAGCGGGTAGCGGCGCAGGGTCACCAGGCTGAGCGCGACCAGGACGGCGGGCAGCACGGAGAACGCGAGCACGATACCGAGCACCGCGGAGTCGGGCTGCGCCGTGTCCTGGCCGGCGCGGGAGGACAGGTAGCCGGTCGCGGCGAGCGTCACGGACATCACCGTGGTGCCGAGCGCGAAGCCGGTCGTCTCCCCGGCCGTCCAGAGGCCGGAGAAGGCGCCGGCGCGTCCGGGGCCGCGGGTGGCGGCGTCGTGGGACACGACGTCGGGCAGCATCGCCATCGGCAGGGACTGGAGGCCCGCGTAGGCGGCCCCGGCCACCGCGACGACGGCGTACACCCAGGCTCCCGGGGCCCACGCGAGGCCGACCTGGGACGCCGCGGCCACGGTGAACACGACCGAGGCCGCCAGGAACGCGCGCTCCTTGCCGACGCGCCGCGCGACCGCGCCCCACACGGGGGCGAAGACGACGGCGGGGGCCACGAGGGCCGCGAAGAGGAAGGTCACCGCGGCCTCGTCGTGCAGCACCCACCGGGCGACGTACTGGGCGCCCGCGAGCATCGTGCCGGTGGCCAGCGCCTGGAGCACGAACGTGACCAGCAGCAGGCGGAACGGGCGGCTGGCGCGCAGCGCCTCGATGCCGTCGCGGTACGCGGCGCCCGACCGCCGGTACCACGGCGCGGCGGGGGCGGCCGGGCGCGGGCGGGCCGCGACGGCCGGAGTCGACGGGGCACGACGGCCCCGCTCGACGCCCGCGGACACGTACAGCGACACCCCGAGCACCAGGCCCGCGACCGCGGCCATGAGCAGGTAGCCGGCGTGCGGGTCCGGCACGGCGGTGCGCAGGGCGGGCGCGCCGCCGCCGAACGCGAGGATGGCGACGGTGAGCACCACGACCCGTGCGGTGAGGAGCCGGGTGCGCTCCGCGTAGTCGTCGGTGAGCTCCGCGGGCAGCGCGATGTAGGGGACCTGGAACAGGCTGAACGCGGTGGCGGCCGCGAGGAAGGCGACCAGCACCCAGGTCGCGCCCGCGCCCGGCCCCCACGACGCGGGCACCGCGAACGTCAGCAGGAAGAACACGGGGAGCGCGACGGCACCCACCACCATCAGCCGTCGCCGCGTCCCGTGCCGGGCCTTGTCGGCGTCGCTGGCCGTGCCGATGACGGGGTCGATGACGACGTCCCACACCTTGGCCAGCGTGACGATGAGGCCCGCCGCCAGGGCCGCGACGCCGAGCGTGTCCGTCAGGTAGTAGACGAGCACGAGGCCGGGCAGCGTGCTGAAGCCGCCGGTGCCGACCGACCCGGTCGCGTAGCGGGCGACGGTGCCCCGGTCGAGAGTCATGGCGCGCATCCTAGGCGACGCCGTCGGCCCTGCCGTACGCGTCGAGCGTCTCTGAAAGTCCGGGAAGACGGCCCGATGGCGGACTTTCAGAGACGCTCGACGCGGGGGATCAGCGCTGGAGCGCGGGCTCGGCCGGCTCCGGCGCGGCGACGGCGGGCGCGCGCCGGAAGCCGTACCAGAGCAGCGCGCCGATCATCCAGAGCTCGCCCACGGTCGCGGGGACGACGAGCAGGTCGCCGACGACGGGCGCGGCGGGCACCAGGACCTGCCAGAACGTGCTGAGCACGTACCCGGCGCCGCCGGCGACGAGGAACCAGCCGAGGACGCGGGGCATCCCGGCGCGCAGGACGAGCAGCCCCATGGGGACCAGCCAGAGGCCGAAGAACACGCCACCGACGCCCCAGAGGTGCTCGGAGAGCAGGAACATCAGGGCGGTCGAGGCGGCGTCCCCGGCGAGGGCGGAGTCGACGGCGGTGCCGAGGGCGGCGGCGCTGCCGAGGATCGCGAGGGCGTTGGCGAGGCCGAAGGCGGTGACCGCGCCCGCGTTGACGGCGTCGAGGCGCCGGAACAGGCGGAAGAACCAGAGTGCGGCGAGCGACTGGGCGACGACGACGGCGAGCTCCAGCGCGACGGCGCCGCGGGCGAGCTGTTCGGCGGCGACGACGTTCGCGACGGTGGCGTCGGGATCGCCCGGGGCGACCAGTCGGGGCCGGATCACGAGGAAGCCCAGCATGCCGGTGACGGCCAGGGCGAGGTAGAGCAGGCCGGTGGTGCGGGCCAGGGGACGGGCGACGAGCGGGTGCATGGGAGGTCCCTTCGAGGCGGCGACGACGCAGCCTTACGTCGTAAGGGAACCATACGACGTAAGGTGGCGGCGAGGGAAGAGGGCGAGAGGAGTCCGATGGCCGCCACCCGGGCGCTGACCCGTGACCGCGTGCTCGACGCCGCCGTCGCGCTCGCGGACGACGACGGCCTCGCCGCGCTCACCATGCGCGGCGTCGCCGCACGCCTCGGCGTCGAGGCGATGTCGCTCTACCACCACCTGCCCGGCAAGAAGGACGAGCTGCTGGACGGTCTGATCGACGTCGTCGCCGCCCAGGTCGCCGCGGCGCTCGCCGACCGGCCGCCGGCCGAGGACGGCGAGGGGGCGTGGGTCGCCGAGGTCCGCGCGCGGTGCCTCGCCGCGCGGACCGTCATGCTCGCCCACCCGTGGGCGCCGCCGCTCCTGGCGTCGCGCAGCGGCATCCGCCCCGCCGTCTTCCAGCTCTACGAGGACGTCCTCGGGGTCATGGTGCGCGGCGGCTGCTCGTACCACCTGGCGCACCGCGCCATGCACGCGCTCGGCAGCATGGTCCTCGGGTTCACCCAGGAGCTGTTCGCCCCCGGAGGGGGCGACGACGCCGAGGCCACCGAGGCGGAGACCGAGGCCATGGCCGCGGCCCTGCCCTACACGGCCGCCATGGTCGCCGCGGAGGTGCACGCCGCCGGCGACCCCACGCTCGGCTGGTGCGACAGCCAGACCGAGTTCGAGTTCACGCTCGACCTGCTGCTGGGCGGGCTGGAGCGGGCGCGGGTCGCCGGGCGCCTCTGAACGGGCGCCCGGCGGCGGCCTACGCCTCGACGGGGCCGAGGAGGGACTGCGCGACGGTCGAGTGCGCGGACTCGTCGTCGCTCGGGTGGAAGATCCCGGCCAGCACGTCGCGGTACAGGCGGCCGAGCTCGGAGCGGTTGAAGTACGTCGACCCGCCGGAGCAGCGGATCGCCTCGTCGACGACCTGCCGGGCCGTCTCGGTGACCCGCACCTTGAGTCCCGCGGTGTCGCGGAACCAGCGGGCGCCCCGGTCCTCCAGGGCGTCGATCGCGCCGGCGACACCGTCGATCTGCGGCCACACGCCGTCCTGGGCGAGCGCCGCGGTCGCGATCCGCCACCGGATGTCCGGGTCCTGGGAGTACGCCCTGCCGGTCTTCATGGAGGTGCGGCGTCCCACCGTCTCGACGGCGAGCGCCAGCGCGCGGTCCGCGATGCCGGCGTAGACCGACGACAGCAGGACCTCGAAGCTCGTGAAGATGCCCAGGACGTACGGGTCGAGGCTCGGGCCGGGGGGCAGGCGCCGCAGCACCCGGTCGGCGGGCGCGTGGGCGCCGTCGAGCAGGGTCGTGCACGACTGCGAGGCCCGCATGCCGAGGGTGTCCCAGTCGTCGAGGATCTCGAACCCGCCGCCGTCGCGGGTGAGGAACGCGTGGACGATGCGCGGGTCGTCGGGGTCGGTCGTGGAGTCGAGCCCCATGACGCCGAGGCGCGTCCAGCCGGGGGAGTTGGAGGTGAAGATCTTGCGGCCGTGGAACGTGTACCCGCCCTCGCCGTCGGGGCGGGCCTCGGTGCGCGAGCCGAGCAGCACGAGGTCGTTGCCCGCCTCGGAGTAGCCGAAGCCGAACACCTCGCCCCGGGCGGCGTCGGCGAGCAGCCAGTCGAGGGAGTCGTCGCCGCGCTCGTGCAGGTAGCGGCCCACGCCCGTCCACACGTGGTGCATGTTCACGGCGAGCGCCGTGGCGGGGGCGGCCCCGGCCAGGCGGGCCTGCTCGTGGCACACCTCGCGCAGCGTGAGCCCGGCGCCGCCCAGGGAGCGCGGCACCAGGGCGCCGAGGTAGCCGGCGTCCCGCAGGTCCGCCAGGTCGTCGGCGAAGAACGTGTTCTCGCGGTCGTGGATGGCGGCGCGGCCGCGGACGGACGCGAGCAGGTCGTCGGGGAGCGTCGAGGTCATGGCTCCGATTCAAGCATCGATGCCGTGCCGGGGCGGTCGGCGCCGGTGCGGGAGCGGGCGGGTGGAGTCCGACCCGGGCATACCGGCCGGTCGGTTCTTTCGGTTACGCTGGCCCGAACGTGGTCGACGAGGACCGCGTCGCCGAGAGGAGCCACCGTTGGTCATCCGCAGCCCGCACCCCGACGTCGAGATCCCGGACGTCTCGCTCTACGACTTCCTGTTCGCCTCCCTCACCGAGGCCGACCTCGCCAGGACCGCCGTCGTCGACGGACCCACCGGTGCCACCACCAGCTACGGCGAGCTGCGCGCCCAGGTCGACGCCCTCGCCGGCGCGTTCGCCGCCCGCGGGCACCGGCCCGGCGACGTCGTGGCGCTGCACTGCCCGAACGTCCCCGCGTTCGTCGCCGTCTTCCACGGCCTGCTGCGCGCCGGGATCACCGTCACCACGATCAACGCGCTCGCGTCCGGCGCCGAGGTCGCCAAGCAGCTCGCCGCGTCCGGGGCGACCGCCCTGGTCACCGTGTCCGCCCTGCTCCCCGCCGCCCAGGGGGGCGCGGACGCCGTCGGGCTGGCGCGCGACGCCGTCGTCGTCCTCGACGGGGCCGAGGGGCACCCGGGGCTGCGCGACCTGCTCACCGCGGGCGCCCCCGCGCCCGACGTCACCCTCGACCCCGCCACCCACCTCGCCGTGCTGCCCTACTCGTCCGGCACGACCGGGCTCCCCAAGGGCGTGATGCTCACCCACCGCAACCTCGTGGCGAACGTCCTGCAGGCCGAGCCCTTCATCCCGCTCACCCCCGACGACGTCATCCCCGCCGTCCTGCCGTTCTTCCACATCTACGGGATGACCGTGCTCATGAACGGGGCGCTGTACCAGCGCTCCACCGTCGTGACGCTGCCGCGGTTCGACCTCGCGGAGTACCTGCGGGTCGTCGCCGAGCACCGCGCCACCGTCCTGTTCGTCGCGCCACCCATCGCGCTCGCCGTCGCCAAGCACCCCCTCGCCGCCCAGGCCGACCTGTCCAGCGTCCGCCTCATGATGTCCGGCGCCGCGCCGTTCGACGAGCACCTGGCCGCCCTCGTCGGGGAGCGGCTCCCGCAGGCGAGCGTCACCCAGGGCTACGGCATGAGCGAGATGTCGCCCGTCTCCCACACGATCCCCGTGGGTCGCGACGACCTCTCGCCCGGCTCGATCGGCCTGCTCGTGCCCAACATGCTCGCGCGCGTCGTCGACCCCGCCACCGGCGAGGAGATCGACGTGCCCGCCGAGGGCATGAGCGCACCCGGCGAGCTGCTGTGCGCCGGCCCGAACGTCATGGTCGGGTACCTCGGCGACGAGCAGTCCACGCGCGACACGATCACCGCCGACGGGTTCCTGCACACCGGCGACATCGTCACCGTCGACGCCGACGGCGCGTTCTACGTCGTCGACCGGCTCAAGGAGCTCATCAAGTACAAGGGCTACCAGGTGCCGCCCGCCGAGCTCGAGGCCCTGCTGCTCGCGCACCCGCAGATCGCCGACGCCGCCGTCGTGGGCGTGCCCGACGGCGCCGGCGAGGAGGTGCCCAAGGCGTTCGTCGTCGTCGCCGACGGCGCCGCGCTCACCGCCGACGACGTCATGGCGTACGTCGCCGCCCAGGTCGCCCCCTACAAGAAGGTCCGCCTCGTCGAGTTCACGCACGTCATCCCGAAGTCCGCCGCGGGCAAGATCCTGCGCAAGGAGCTGCGCGCGGCCTGACCGGCGCCGTCGGGGCGTCGGCCCGGCCCGTTCCGGTAGGGTCGGGCCGATGTCCCAGACGCAGCCTGAAGACCCCGCGCGCAAGCCGCGCGTCGCCCTCCTCTTCGGAGGCCGCTCCGGCGAGCACGCGATCTCCGCGGCCACCGCCGCGGGCGTGCTCGGCGCGATCGACCGCGACCGCTACGACGTCGTGCCGGTCGGCATCACGCGCACCGGCCGGTGGGTCGTGGCCGAGGACCGGGTCGAGCGCTGGCAGATCGCCGACGGCCGCCTCCCCGAGGTCACCGCCGACGACGGGGCCGAGGTCGTGCTGTCCCTCACCACGGGCGAGAAGGCGCTGCGCGTCCTCGCCCCCGGCGAGGTCCCCGCCGTCCTCGGCGACGTCGACGTCGTCTTCCCGCTGCTGCACGGGCCGTTCGGCGAGGACGGCACCGTCCAGGGGCTCCTCGAGCTCGCCGACGTCCACTACGTCGGCGCGGGCGTGCTCGCCTCCGCCGTCGGCATGGACAAGCACTTCATGAAGCTCGTGCTCGCCGGGCACGGGCTGCCCGTCGGCCCCTACGAGGTCCTCAAGCCCCACGAGTGGACCGCCGACCCCGCCGCCTGCACCGAGCGCGTCGCCCGGCTCGGGCTGCCCCTGTTCGTCAAGCCCGCCCGCGCCGGGTCGTCCCTCGGTATCACCCGCGTCGACGACCTCGCCGACCTGCCCGCCGCCGTGGAGGCCGCCCGCGAGCACGACCCGAAGGTCGTCGTCGAGGCCGGGATCGTCGGCCGCGAGATCGAGTGCGCCGTCCTCGGCGGACGCCGCGGCGAGCGCGCCCGCGCCTCCCTGCCCGGCGAGATCGTCGTCGACGACACCCACGCCTTCTACGACTTCGAGGCCAAGTACCTCGACGAGGCCCACGTGCAGCTCTCCTGCCCGGCCGACCTGCCCGACGACGTCACCGCGCGCGTCCGCGACCTCGCCGTGCGCACCTTCGAGGCGGTCGAGGCCGAGGGGCTGTCCCGCGTGGACGTCTTCGTCACGCCCGACCACGAGGTCGTCGTCAACGAGATCAACACGATGCCCGGCTTCACGCCGTTCTCCATGTACCCGCGTATGTGGGAGGCGACCGGCGTCACCTACCCCGAGCTGGTCGACGAGCTCATCAGCCTCGCGCTGGAACGGCCCACCGGCCTGCGCTGACCCGCCGCGCCCGCCCGGGCCGGGTCAGGGCAGCACGCTCGCCCCGATCTCGCCCGGGTTGTACGCCACCTCCCAGCGGAACCCGTCCGGGTCCGCGAAGTAGCCCGACCGGCCGCCCCACGAGCGGTCCGTCGCCCCCGACACGTGCGGCGCGCCCGCCCGGCGGGCGTCGCCCAGGACCTCGTCCACCCGCGCCGGGTCCGCCACGTTGTGGGCCAGCGTCACCGGGGGAGTCCCGCCCCGCGTCACCGGACCGATCTCCTCGACCGCCGCGGCCTCGTCCCACAGGGACAGCACCACCTTGTCCGCCACCGCGAACATCAGCACTTCGCCCGGCACGTCCAGGGCGGGCTCCCAGCCCAGCCCGTCCACGTAGAAGCGGCGGGACGCGGCCAGGTCCGCGACGACCAGCGTGACGAAGCTCAGACGGGAGTCCATCGGGCCACGCTCGCACACCCGCGGTGTCGCCGCACGCACCGGTCAGGTGCACTCCTTCGTGGCGTCCACCAGCGTCACCGCCGACGTCAGGTCACCCACGAACGACGACGAGTGGTCCTCCAGCACCGTCGGCGGGATCGTCACCTCCATCGCCGGCTCCCGGCCGTACGTCGTGAACCGCCACGTGCCGTCCTCGCCCGTCGCCGCCACCCAGTCCACCGTGCCCTGCCCCGACTCCACCCGCTGACAGTCCGGCGACGGGCCCGGCTGGTCCACGCCGCACCGGAACGTCACCGCGGCACCCGGCTCACCCCACGCCGCGGTCGCCTGCGCGTTCGTGCCCACCTTCCCCAGGTCGCCCGCCAGGACGTCCGGCAGCGCCAGCATCACCGGGGCGCAGTCCGGGTCCGCCGCGCCGGGCGCGGCCTCCACCCCGATCGTCGGGGTGCAGGCGGACAGCAGGAACAGGCAGCCGAGGGCCGCAGGGGCGGACGCGCGGGGGAGAGGCACGGGCCCACGCTACCGGCCGGGACGGACCACCCGGCCGGTTAGGGTTCCCCTCGTGACCGACCCCACGCCGCGCGTGCACGACCTCGACGAGAACGAGCTGCTGGCCCGCATCTTCCCCCTGCTGCCCACCGGCCCCGACGTCCAGGTCGGCCCCGGCGACGACGCCGCCGTCGTCCGCGCCCCCGACGGCCGCTACGTCGTCACCACCGACGTCCTCGTCGAGGACCGCCACTTCCGCCGCGACTGGTCCACCGGGTACGACGTCGGACGCCGCGCCGCCGTGCAGAACCTCGCCGACGTCGCCGCGATGGGCGCCCGGCCCACCGCCCTCGTCGTGTCCCTCGTCGTCCCCGGCGACCTCGAGGTCGACTGGGTCACCGGGCTGGCCCGCGGCCTCGCCGAGGCGTCCGCCCCCGCCGCCGTCGTCGGCGGCGACCTGTCCGGCGGCGACACCGTCGTGGTGTCCGTCACCGTCCACGGCGACCTCCAGGGCCGCGACCCCGTGCTGCGCGGCGGCGCCCGCCCCGGCGACGTCGTCGCCCACGCCGGCACCCTCGGCACGTCCGCCGCCGGCCTCGACCTGCTCGCCTGCGGCGCCGCCGCACCCGCCGACGGCGCCCCCGACGGCGGCGGACCGCTGCACCCGTACGTCAGCGCCTACCTGCGCCCCGACGCGCCCCTGGCCGCCGGACCCGCCGCCGCGGCAGCGGGCGCCACCGCCATGCTCGACGTCTCCGACGGCCTCCTGCGCGACGCCGGCCGCCTCGCCCGCGCCTCCGGCGTCACCCTCGACCTCGCCGCCGGCAACCTCGGCCCCGACGTCGTCGCGCTCCTGCCCGCCGCCGTCCAGGTGTCCGTCACCACCGGCGACGACGGCGACCCCGACCGCGCCCGACGCTGGGTGCTGTCCGGCGGCGAGGACCACGGCCTCCTCGCCACGTTCCCCGCCCACGTCGCCGCCGCCGGGCTCCCCGCGCCCTTCCGCCCGATCGGCGTCGTCACCGCCGCCGACGGCGCGCCCCGCGTCCTGCTCGACGGCGCCGAGCCCGACGTCACGCCCGGCTGGGACCACTTCCGCCCCTGAGCCGACCCCACGGCCCCGCCCACAACGACAAGGCTTGGTGCTCCGGCTCAGGGCTCAGCGCTCGATCCTCGTGGTCGCGCTGAGCCTGCGCTCCGTTCCCGGCGCGTGCCTCGTTCCTCGGCCCGCACCGTCCACTGCGCTCCGGCTCAGCGCTCGATCCTCGTGGTCGCGCTGAGCCTGCGCTCCGCTCCCGGCGCGTGCCTCGTTCCTCGGCCCGCACCGTCCGCTGCGCTCCGGCTCAGCGCTCAGCGCTCGGCCGCGCGGGCGAAGCGGACCTCCGTCACCGGCACGTCCGCGATGTCCTCGATCCGCTCCACGCCGTCCGGCTGGAAGCCGTGGCGGCGGTAGAAGTGGTGGGCGCGCTCGTTCTGCGACAGCACCCACAGGGTCATCCGCACGTGCGGGGGGACCTCGGCGAGGATGGTGCGCATGAGGTCGCGCGCTACCCCGCGGCCCCAGGACTCGGGGTCCAGGTAGATGGCGTACAGCTCGAGGCAGCCGTCCTCGGCGTCCTCGTCGCGCGACGCCCCGAAGCTCGCGAACCCGAGGGTGCGGCCGTCGGCCTGGGCCACGAGCGTCGTCCCGGACCCGCCATCGAGGATCTTCTCCCACTGCGCCGTGCGCTCGGCGATGTCGAGGGAGTCGAGGTACTCGGCCGGCAGCACGTGGGAGTACGCGCCGCGCCACGAGGTGATGTGCACCCGGGCGATGTCGGCGGCGTCGGCACGGGTGGCCGAGCGGATCAGCACGTCGTTGTCGGTCTCCACCTTCATGGGCTCAGCCTGCCACGCACGACCCCGCGGGCCAAGAGGAATTGGGGAACACTTCACCATCTCTTTGCATGGAGCAACCGTGTGCGGGGACGACGAAGAGCCCGCCGGGATCAACCCGACGGGCTCTTGCGTGGATCGCGGCGCGCACCGGCGCCGGAGAGATCAGGCGCTGCGGCGCTGCACCTTGCCGGCCTTGAGGCACGACGTGCACACGTTCACGCGCTTCGGCGTGCCCGCGACGACGGCACGCACACGCTGGATGTTGGGGTTCCAGCGGCGCTTGGTGCGGATGTGAGAGTGCGAGATGCTGTGCCCGAAGCCCGGGCCCTTGCCGCAGACGTCGCAGTTGGCAGCCACGGTGTCTCCTGAATCGTCGAACACGACCCGCGCACGAGTGCACCAGGGCGTGAGGTGAGTGGTCTTGGGGGTGCCCAGATCCTCCGGGCAACCACACGATGATAGCCGATCGGCGGAGCCGCCCTCAACGTGCCCTGGGTCACCGCTACGGTGGGGGCGTGGAGCGGCCCGAGCTGATCGACCCCGACGTCGTCCGGACGTGGCTGCGTGCGGCCACCGCAGCGCTCGGCGCGTCCCGTGCCGACCTCGACCGGGTCAACGTGTTCCCGGTGGCCGACGGCGACACCGGGACGAACATGTACCTCACCGTCCGGGAGGCCTCGGCGGCCGTCCACGAGGCGGACGAGGACGCGAGCGGGCGCCGCCTGCTGCGGCTCGCGGCGCGGGCCGCGCTGCTCGGGGCCCGCGGCAACTCCGGGGTGATCCTCAGCGAGTGGTTCCGCGGACTGGCGGTCGCCGCCAGCCGGGGCGACGGGCTGGGCCCCGGCCTCGACGTCGCCGCCCGGTCCGCCCGGCAGGCGGTCGCCCGGCCCGCCCCGGGCACCATCCTCACCGCCGCCGAGTCCGCCGCCGCGGCGGCCCGGCACGCCGAGGCCGGCGGGATGGTGGGCCCCCTCGGCTCCCCGACGCACCTGCCCGTGCTCGACGCCGCCCGGCGCGGGGCGCGCGAGGCCGCGCTGCGCAGCGTCGGCGCGCTGGCCCCCCTGCGTGACGCCGGGGTGCTCGACGCGGGCGCGTGCGGGCTCGTGCTCGTGCTCGACGCCCTGGCCGCCGCCCGGCGCCACGTCGACCTCGTCGCGCAGGGGCTGTCGGAGGCGGACGCCAGCATGGGCACCGTGCTGCTCGACATGGACCTGCGCGGCCACCGCCCGCCGCCCGACGCCGACCCGGCCGCGCCCGCCCCGGACACCGCGGAGCACGCCGCCGCCGACGAGGTCGAGCTGATGTTCGTCCTGCACCGGCCCCACCACGCCTCCGGGTTCCGCCCCGGCGCGGTCGCCGACGCCCTGCGCGCCGACCTCGACGAGGTCGGCGACTCCGTCGTCGTGGTGGGCGGCAGCGACGGCGGGGACGACGACGCGGACTCGCTGTGGCAGGCCCACGTCCACACCCCGGACCTGGAGACCGCCCTGGAGGTGCCCCGCCGCTGGGCCCGGCGCGGCGCCGTGTCGCGCGTGTACGTGCGGCACCTGGCCGTCGCCGCCGAGGACTGGGCGGTCGTCGTCACGACGTCCGCGCCGCGCCTCGCGGCCGAGCTGGCCTCCGGCGGCGCCGTCGTCCTGCTGGACCTCGACACCGCGCCCACCGTCGACGACGTCGCCCAGACCGTGCTCGGCACCGGGGCGCCGCACGTGCTCGTGCTCGCGCCGGGCGACGTCCTCGACGCCGACCGGCTCGCACGCGCGACCGCCACCATCCGGTCGCGCGACGTCGAGCGGGACGGGCGGCCCGCCGCACCCGGCCCGGAGGTGACGGTGGTCGCCGCCGACGACGACGTCCACCTCGTCACCGCCGTGGCCGCGCTGGCCGGGGCGCTCGACGTCGCCGGCGACGGCGCGCCGCCCGACGTCCCGCAGGTCGTGCGGGCCGCGCTCGCCCGCCTGCGCACCGCCCGCACGTCGGCCGCGGAGGCCGTGGGCACGCTCGGGACGCTCGTGGCCGGGGTCGTCGCGCCCGGGATCGTCGCGCTCCTGCCCGACGCCGACCTCCCGGCCGGGGTGCTCGACGACCTGGAGGACGCGGCGACCGCGCTGGCGTCCGACGCGGACGTCGTCGTGCTGCCCACGGGCCGCCCGGGGTCCGGCGTCGGCATCGGTGTCGAGCCGGCCGAGGACGCGACGGCGGAGCCCGTCGGCGCCGCCGCGGAGGAGGAGACGCGGTGAGCGACCGGCTCGCGGAGCCCCTGGCCACGACCCTCGGCGCCCGGGCCGCGAACCCGCTGGCGACGATGGGTCTGACGACCGTGGACGACCTGCTGCGCCACTACCCGCGGCGCTACGGCGAGCCCGGCACGATGACGGACATGGACCGTCTCGCGCTCGGCGAGCACGTGACCGTCATGGCGCAGGTCGCACGCGCGACCGTGCGGCAGATGCGCAGCCGGGGCGGGGCGCTGCTCCAGGTCACCGTCACGGACGGCCGGCACGAGCTCGCCCTGACGTTCTTCGCGAAGCGGCCCGGCGCGCTGCGCCCCCACGAGGACAAGCTGCGCCCCGGGCGCCAGGGCCTGTTCACCGGCGTGGTCACCGAGTACCGCGGCTCCCGGCAGCTCACGCACCCCGACTACGTCCTCGTCGGGGTCGACGCCGACGACGCCGACGACGCCGTCACCGAGGCGTCCCGTCCCATCCCGATCTACCCGGCCACCGCCGCCGTCCCGACCTGGCGGCTCCAGCGCGCCGTCCGCACCGTCCTGGACCCGCTCACCGAGGACGACGTGCCCGACCCGCTGCCCGCCGAGGTGCGGGACCGTCTCCGGCTCCCCACCCGCCTCGCCGCGCTGCGTGCCGTGCACGTCCCCGACGACGCCGCGCACTGGCAGGCCGGGCGCCGTCGCCTGCGCACGGAGGAGGCGTTCGTCCTGCAGACCGCGCTCGCGCAGCGCCGCGCCCGGGCCGCGGAGCAGGAGGCCACCGCCCGGCCCGCGCGCCCCGACGGCCTGCTCGCGGACTTCGACGCCGCCCTGCCCTTCACGCTCACGGCGGGCCAGCGGGACGTCGGCGCCGAGATCGCGGACGAGCTCGCCCGGCCGCGGCCCATGCAGCGCCTCCTGCAGGGCGAGGTCGGCTCCGGCAAGACGGTCGTCGCGCTGCGCGCCATGCTGCAGGTCGTCGACGCCGGGGGACAGGCGGCGCTGCTCGCCCCCACCGAGGTGCTCGCCGCCCAGCACGCCCGCACGCTGCGGGCGATGCTCGGGCCGCTGGCCGAGCAGGGGATGCTCGGCGGGGCCGACCGCGCCACCACCGTCGCGCTGCTCACCGGCTCCCTCGGCGCCGCGGCCCGCAAGGAGGCCCTGCTGGACGCCGCGAGCGGCCGCGCCGGCATCGTCGTGGGCACCCACGCCCTGCTCGGCGACCAGGTGCAGTTCGCCGACCTCGGGCTCGTCGTCGTCGACGAGCAGCACCGGTTCGGCGTCGAGCAGCGCGACGCCCTGCGGGCCAAGGGGCGCGTCGCGCCCCACGTCCTGGTCATGACCGCCACGCCCATCCCGCGCACCGTCGCCATGACGGTGTTCGGCGACCTGGAGACCTCGACGCTGCGCGAGGTGCCGGCGGGCCGCTCCGGCATCACCTCGCACGTCGTGCCGGCCGCCAACGAGCGCTGGATGGAGCGCGTGTGGGCCAAGGTCCGCGAGGAGGTCGACGCCGGCCGGCGCGCCTACGTCGTGTGCGCCCGCATCCACCCCGACGACGACGCCCCGGCCCGGGCCGCCGCCGACTTCGACGAGGTGCCCGAGTTCCTCGACCTCGACGGCGCCGCCACGACCGAGCGCGCCCCGCTGCGCGCCGTCCTGGAGGTCGCCGACGAGCTGCGCGCGCAGCCCCGCCTCGCCGGCGTCGACGTCGGGGTGCTGCACGGGCAGATGACCCCCGCCGACAAGGACGCCGCCATGGCCCGCTTCGCGTCCGGCGAGGTGCCCGTCCTGGTGTCGACCACCGTCGTCGAGGTGGGCGTCGACGTCCCCGAGGCCACCGTCATGGTCGTGCTCGACGCCGACCGGTTCGGCATCTCCCAGCTCCACCAGCTCCGCGGCCGCGTCGGCCGCGGCGCCGACCCGGGCCTGTGCCTGCTCGTGTCCACCGCGCAGCCCGGCACCCCGGCGGCCGCGCGCGTGGAGGCGCTCGCGGCCACGACGGACGGGTTCGAGCTGGCCGGCCTCGACCTGGAGCTGCGCTCCGAGGGCGACGTGCTCGGCGCCGCGCAGTCGGGCCGGTCCAGCTCGCTGCGCCTGCTGCGCGTCGTCCAGGACGCCGACCTCATCGCGGAGGCCCGCGCGGAGGCCACCGCCGTGGTGGACGCCGACCCCGGGCTGGTCGGGCACCCCGAGCTCGCCGCCGCGATCGCCGCGCAGCTCGACGCCGACCAGGAGGAGTACCTGGAGCGCGCCTGACCGGGCGAGCCTGCTGACCTGCGCCGATGCCGGCGACTACCGTCGGCGGGTGCGCACCGAGCTCCACGAGCACCCCACGGGACACCACGCAGGCCCGGCGACCACGGCCACGGCCCCGCGCGGCCGGTCCGGCGCGGCGTCCGTCCGGCCGCGCCGCCGCGCACCCGGCGCGCTCGTGGCGTGCGCGGCCGTGGCCGTCGCCCTGCTGGTGGTGCTGCACCGTGACGTCCCGGACGCCTACGGGGTGGGCAGCCTCGTGGAGACGGTCCTGCCGTGGCTCGGCGTCGGCGTGCTGCTGCTCGGCGCGGCGGCCGTGGCGAGCCGCTCCTGGACGGCGGTGGTCGCCGTCGCGTTCGCCGCCGGGGCGTGGGGATGGGTGTGCTGGCCGCTCGCCGCACCGGCCCCGGACGGCCGGGGCGACCTCGTGGTCGTCCAGCACAACGTGGCGGACACCAACGCCGACCTGCGCGGCACCGCCGAGGCGCTGCTCGCCGCCGACCCCGACGTCGTCACCCTCGTCGAGGTGACGCCCGCCGTCGCCGAGGTGCTGACCGACCTGCTCGCCCCCGCGCTGCCCCACCACGCGGTGCGCGGCACCGTGGGGGTGTGGTCCCGGTACCCGCTGACGGACGTCGAGGGCCTGGACCTGCGGCCGGCCGGCGCCGGCGCGACCTGGGAGCGCGGGCTGCGCGTCGTCGTGGACCGGCCGGTCGGGGTGGACCCGCGCGTGTACGCCGTGCACGCCCCGTCCGTGCGGCTCGCGCCGCGCGAGGGCTTCACGTCCGCCGCGCGCGACGAGACGCTCCGCCTCCTCGGTGACGTGCTGGCCGCCGACCCGGCGCCCGTCCTCGTCGTCGGCGGCGACCTCAACGCCACCCTGCTCGACCGGGGCCTGGGGCCCGTCCTCGCCGAGGTCGTCACCCCGGCCGGCGCGTTCGGCGGGACGTTCCCCGCGGCCGTGCCGCTGGTGCGCATCGACCACGTGCTGGCCCGCGGCGCGGAGGTCACCGGACTGGCCGTGCTGGCCCGCACGGGCAGCGACCACCGTCCCGTCGTGGCCGAGGTCACGTTCGGGTCCTGACCCCGGCCGACGGTTAGGCTCGACGCCATGACCAGGATCGTCGCGGGGACCGTCGGGGGCCGCACGCTCGTCGTGCCGCCGTCGGGGACCCGACCCACCAGCGAACGCGTGCGGGAGGCGATGTTCTCCCGCCTGGAGCACGACGGCGTCGTCGACGGCGGCCACGTCCTCGACCTGTTCGCCGGCTCCGGGGCGCTCGGCCTGGAGGCCGCGAGCCGCGGGGCCGCCCGCGTCACCCTCGTCGACTCCGGCCGCAAGGCCGCCGAGGTCGCCCGCCGCAACGTCGCCGATCTCGGTCTCGGCGCGGTCGTGCGGGTGCTCGCCGAGCCGGCGGAGCGCTACGCGGCACGCCTCGCCGACGCCGCCCGCGCCGGCGCGGGGGACGGGCTCGACCTGGTGCTCCTCGACCCGCCGTACGACCTCGCCGCGGACGTCCTGGACGCGGTCCTCGCGGACCTCGCCGTACCGGGCGTGCTGGCGTCGTCGGCCGTCGTCGTCGTCGAGCGGGCCAAGCGCAGCGGCGAGCCCGCGTGGCCCGCCCGGCTCGCCCGGTTCGCCGCCAAGACGTACGGCGACACGACCGTCCACTACGCCGAGGTGGTCGACGCCGGCGGGTCGGACGCAGATCCGGGCGACGCCGACGAACCTCCCACGGATCGGTGAGGACGGCGCCTACGGTGTCGGCGTGAGCATCGCCGTCTGTCCCGGGTCGTTCGACCCGATCACCCTCGGTCACCTCGACGTCGTGCGACGGGCCCGCCGCCTGTTCGACGTCGTGGTGGTCGGTGTCGCCGTCAACGCGTCGAAGAACGCCCTGCTGAGCCCGACCGAGCGGGTCGAGGTGGCCCGCGCGGCCCTCGCCGAGGACCCGGACCTGGCCGACGTGCGGGTCGAGGAGGTCCCGGGGCTCCTCGTCGACTTCTGCCGTCACGTCGGCGCGACCGCCGTCGTCAAGGGTCTGCGCGGTGGTGCGGACTTCGACGGCGAGCACCCCATGGCCCTGATGAACCGGCACCTGGGCGGCGTCGAGACCGTCTTCCTGCCGGCCGAGCAGCGCTTCGCCCACGTGGCGTCGTCGCTCGTCAAGGACATCGCCCGCCACGGCGGGCCGATCGACGACCTCGTGCCGCGCGCCGCGGCCGAGGCGGTGCGCGCCGCGATCGCGCACCGAGCGTGAGGAGCACCGTCATGACCCAGACCGCACCCAACCCCACCGCCGGGCTGCTCGAGATCATCGACGACCTGGCCGCGCTCGTGGAGAACGCCCGCACGTCGCCGCTGTCGACGAACGTCAAGATCGACCGCGACCACGCGCTCGGGCTCGTCGCGGACCTGCGGGCCGCCGTGCCCACGCAGGTGGCGCGCGCCGACGAGGTCCTCGCGGACGCCGAGCAGGCGCTCGACGACGCGCACCGGCAGGCCGAGGAGATCCTCGCGACCGCGCGCGCCCGGGCGATCGAGCTCGTGCAGGAGGAGCAGGTCGTCGTCCAGGCGCAGGCGCGGGCCGCGGACATCGTCGCGGAGGCCGAGCAGAAGGCCGCCGGGCTGCGCGCCGACGCCGACCAGTACTGCGACGGGCGGCTGGCCGACCTCGAGGACGACCTCACCAAGGTCTCCGCCCAGGTCCGGGCGGGGCGGGCGCGCCTCGCGGAGCGGCTGGACACCGGCGGTCCCCGCGTGCGCTGGGACCACGTGCAGGAGCCGCGATGGCCCGGCGACGAGCCGGAGGACGACCGCCGCTGAGCGCCGGCGCGGCGTTGCGTACGTCACGCGCACGCGGCGTTGGCCCACGTCGGACGATCGCGTAGACTGGGTCGCTGGCCCTTCGGGCCGTCCTTCCCGCCGTCATCCACGGCACACCCCTGCGCACCGCCTCCGCGGCGCGCCAGTCACCTGGAGATTCGCCATCGTCACCGAGAAGCGCTCGCCGCTCGTGCTGGACACGCACGAGCTCACGCGGCGTCCCGGCACCATGCGGGAGGTCGCGCGCGTCGTCGCTGCGCCCTCCGACCTGGGCACGGAGGTGATCGGTGTTCCCGAGGGTGCCGACATGACGCTGGGCCTGCGGCTCGAGTCCGTCATGGAGGGCGTGCTGGTGTCGGGGGTCGTGCGCGCCACGGCCGTCGGCGAGTGCGTCCGCTGCCTGGACGACGTGTCCACCCAGGTGACGGTGCGTGTCCAGGAGCTCTTCCTCTACCCCGAGCGGGCCACCGCGGCCGAGGAGTCGGGCGACGAGGACGCCGAGGACGAGCCGGTGCTGACGGACGACCTGGCGGACATCGAGCCCGCGGTTCGGGATTCGCTGGTCACTGCACTACCATTTCAACCGCTGTGCCGGCCGGACTGCCCTGGTCTGTGCTCCGAGTGCGGAGCGCGACTGGCGGACGACCCGGGGCACCACCATGACGTCGTCGACCCTCGATGGGCGGCGCTGCAGACCATGCTCGAGGAATCGGGCGTGTCCGACGAGACGAAAGAGAGCTGACCGTGGCTGTTCCCAAGCGCAAGATGTCGCGCAGCAACACCCGTGCGCGCCGCTCGCAGTGGAAGACCACCGCGACGCCGCTCGCCACGTGCCCGAACTGCAAGGGCCAGAAGCTGTCCCACGCGGCGTGCCCGACCTGCGGCACCTACAAGGGGCGCCAGTACGCCGAGGCGCTGCGCACCGAGCACGCGGGCTGACATGCCGGCACGCGGTACTGCTCGACCGGAGCCGACCGCCCTTCTCGAGAAGCTCGGGGTCCACCTGGACCCCGAGCTTCTCGTCCTTGCGCTGACGCACCGGTCGTTCGCGCACGAGGCGGGCGGGATCCCCACGAACGAGCGCCTGGAGTTCCTCGGCGACACCGTGCTGGGTCTCGTCGTGACCGAGGCGCTGTACCGGCGCCACCCGGACAAGCCCGAGGGCGAGCTCGCGAAGATGCGGGCCGCGACCGTCTCGCAGCGGTCCCTCGCCGCCGTCGCGCGTGAGCTGGAGCTGGGGCGCTACATCCTGCTCGGCAAGGGCGAGGTGCGCACCCGCGGCTTCGACAAGGACTCCATCCTGTCCGACACGGTCGAGGCGCTGCTGGGCGCCACCTACCTGTCGCACGGTCTGGAGGTCGCGCGCGGGCTCGTGCACCGGCTGGTGGACGACACGCTCGACCATGCCGCCGACCTGGGTGCCGGGCTCGACTGGAAGACCTCCCTGCAGGAGGCCGCCGCCGCGCGCGGGTTCACCGCGCCGGTGTACGAGGTGGTCGGCGAGGGCCCCGAGCACGCCCGCCACTTCCACGCCCGGGTGACCACCGGTCCCGTCGTGGGGCTGGGCGAGGGGTCGGCCAAGAAGCACGCCGAGCAGGCGGCCGCCGAGGAGGCGTACCGGCTGGTCGTCGCCACGCCGCTGCCGGGCGCCGACGCCCCCGAGGCCGCGGGTGCCTGAGCTCCCCGAGGTCGAGACCGTCCGCGACGGCCTCGACCGGCTCGTCGTCGGCGCCGTGGTGCGCGACGTCGAGGTGTTCCGCGACTACTCGGTCCGCCGGCACGCGGGCGGCCCGGCCGGGTTCGCCGACCAGCTCCGCGGCCAGCGCCTCGCCGGGGCCGTGCGGCGCGGCAAGTACCTGTGGCTCCCGCTCGCCCCCGCCGACGGCGGCACCCCGGCGGCGGCGCTGCTCGCCCACCTGGGGATGTCGGGCCAGCTCCTGGTGCGCGACCCGGCGGTCGCGGGGGACTGGGCGCACCCGCACCTGCGCGTGCGGCTCCACCTCGACGACGCGCCGTCCGGCGCGCGGCTGCTCGACTTCGTGGACCAGCGCACGTTCGGCCACCTGTCGGTGACGGACCTCGCCCCCACGGGTGACGGGGCGCCGGGGGGGCAGGGGTCGGCGCTGGCCGCCGTGCCGGAGCCCGTGGTGCACATCGCGCGCGACCTGCTCGACCCCGCGCTCGACCGCGACGCCGTCGTCGAGCGCGTCCGCCGTCGGCGCACCGGCGTCAAGCGCGCCCTGCTCGACCAGACCGTCGTGTCCGGGGTCGGCAACATCTACGCCGACGAGGCGCTGTGGCGCGCCCGGCTGCACTTCGCGCGGCCCACGGACGCGATGACCCGCCCGACGGTGCACCGCGTGCTCGACGCCGCCACCGAGGTCATGGCCGAGTCCCTCACGCAGGGCGGCACGAGCTTCGACGACCTGTACGTCAACGTCAACGGCGAGTCCGGCTACTTCTCCCGCTCCCTGGCCGCGTACGGCCGGGCGGGGGAGCCGTGCCCGCGCTGCGGCACGCCGGTGCGGCGCGACGAGTTCATGAACCGGTCGTCGTTCACGTGTCCGCGCTGCCAGCCGCGCCCGCGCCAGGGCCGCTGGTAGCGCCAGGAACGCTGGTCGCGCCCGACGCGGCGCGGACCGAGCCGCCTCGCACCGGTCCGCGCCACGCCGCGCGCCCGGTCAGCGGGCGACGACGTTGCGCAGCCCGGCCGGGCCGTCGGCGAGCCAGCGCCGCACCTGCTCGGTGACGAACGCGGCCGCGCCCTGCGGGCGGCCCCCCGCGACGTGCGGGGTGAGGATCAGGTGCGGGGCGTCCCACAGGGGCGAGTCGGCGGGCAGCGGCTCGGTGTCGGTCACGTCGAGCGCCGCCCCGGCCAGCGTGCCCGAGCGCAGCGCCGCGACCAGGGCGTCCTCGTCCACCGTGCTGCCCCGGCCCACGTTGACGAACCGGGCGTGCGGCGGCAGGAGCGCCAGCACCGACGCGTCGAGCGCGTGCCGGGTGGCGGGCGTGGCGGGCAGCAGGGAGACCAGCACGTCGGTGCCGGGCAGGACCTCGGCGAGCCGCTCCTGGGCGACCACCGGGTAGCCGTGGCGTTCGCCGTCGGTGGACGCCACGCCGGTGACGCGGGCCCCGAGCGCCTCCAGCAGCGGGGCGAGGCGCACGGCGATGGAGCCGAACCCCCACAGCACGACGTGCGCGCCGTGCAGGGTGAACGCGGGCTCGTCGCGCGCCTGCTCCCGGCCGAGCGACCGGTCCCACTCGTGGCGCCGCTGGGCGTCGAGCGTGCGGTCGAGGCGGCGCACGGACGCGAGGAGCAGGGCCAGGGTGTGCTCGGCGACGGTCGCGTCGTGCAGGCTGCGGCCCGAGGCGACGACGACGTTCGGGCCGAACCCCGCGGCGAGCGCGAGGTCCGGTCCCGCGCTGAGGGTCTGCACCCAGCGCAGCGCGGTCAGCCGCTCGGCGGCGTCGCGCAGCAGCGGGGCGGGGTTCGCCCACGTGACGATCGCCTCGGCGTCCGCGTGCTCGTCCGGCACGGGGTCGCGCATGACGTACGGCGCGACGACGACGCCGTCGACGTCGAGGGTCAGGTCGAAGGGGACGTTGCTCGGGACAAGGATCTTCACGGCGGTGACGCTACCCGAGCGGGCGGCCGTCGGGCGGACGTCAGCGGGCCGGCAGCGCGGCCGCGTCCTCCTGGGCGGCCGCCCAGCCGTAGTCGGGCTCGGCGTGCAGCAGGTCGGCGTGTGGCCCCCGGGCCAGGACGCGCGCCGGCCCGTCGTCCGCGCGACCCAGCCACAGCACCTCGTCGGCGGTGCCCAGCGGGGTGAGCCGGTGCGACGCGACGACGACGGCGCGCCCGGTCTCGCGGGCCAGGGCGGCCAGCGTGTCGACCAGCGCGTCGGCCGTGGCGGCGTCGAGGTGCTCGGCGGGCTCGTCGACGAGCAGCACCCGGTGCGGGGCGAGCAGCGCCCGCGCGACGAGGAGACGCCGGCGCTCGCCGCCGGACACGTCGGTCGCGCCGGTGCCGAGCACCGTGCCGAGCCCGTCGGGCAGCCCCGCGAGCCAGGCGTCGAGCCCGACCGCGGCGAGCGCCTCCGTGGCCTCGTCGGCCGCGACGTCGGCGCGGGCGACCCGCAGGTTCTCCAGGAGGGTGGTGCCGAACACGTGGCCGTCCTCCGCGACGAACAGCCCGCCGCCGTCGACGCGCCCGGACGTGGGGGGCAGCAGCCCCGCCGCCGTGAGCAGCAGCGTCGACTTGCCGACGCCCGAGGGCCCGGCGAGCGCCACCACCGACCCGGGTCGCAGCGTCAGGTCGACCCCTGCCACCACCGGCGGGTGCCCGGGCCAGCCCGCGCCGACGTCGTCGAGGCCGAGGAACGTGCCGTCCGTCACGACATCCCGGGCGGCGGCGGTGGTCGGGTCGGCGGCGTCCGGCGCGGCGGGCCGCCGTGCGGGGGAGGCGGCCGCGTCGGCGGGCAGGAGGTCGAGCAGGCGCCGGGCGGCCTCCCGCGACCGGCGCAGCTGGACGGCGGCGCCCGGCAGCGCCGAGGTCACCTCGAACACGGCGAGCGGGGTGAGGACGACGACCGCGAGCTCGGTGGCCGACAGGTCGCCCGCCAGCGCGGCGGGGATGCCGACGAGCAGGCAGCCGAGGACGGCGAGGGTCTGCGCCCCCGCCTCGATCGCCGCGCCGAGGGCTGACACGCGGGCACCGTCGGCGGTGGCGGCGGCGAGCCGGTCGTCGGCGGTGCGCAGCCCGTCGACCCGGTCGGTGACCCGGCCTGCGACGCGGAGCTGCTGACCGTCCTCCAGCAGCTCGAGGGTGCGCGCGGACACCTCGCCGCGCGCCGCGGCGCCGCGCACCTCCACGGACGCCGACGCCCGGGAGGCGAGCCACGGCGACAGGACGCCCGTGAGCAGCAGGCAGCCGAGCAGCACGAGGGCGGCGGCGGGCAGGAACACGCCGAGCAGCGCGACGGCCGCGAGGCCGGTGACGACGGCCACGGCGCCGGGCACGAGCGCCCGCACCACGACGTCGCCCGCGGTGTCGACGTCGCCGCCGACGCGGGCGAGCAGGTCGCCGCGGCGCAGCGCCACGACGTCGGCGCCGCCCCGCGCGAGCCGGTCGTACAGGTTGGCGCGCAGCGCCGCCATGCCGCGCAGCGCGACGTCGTGGGAGGCGAGCCGTTCCAGGTAGCGGAAGAACGCGCGGCCGGTGCCGAAGGCGCGCACGCCGACGGTCGCGATCGACAGGGTGAGCACCGGTGGCATCTGGGAGGCGCGGGCGATGAGCCACGCCGCCGCGGCGGCGAGACCGATCGCGCACGTCAGGGTCAGCACGCCGAGGCCGACGGCGCGTGCCACGCGCGACCAGCGGATCTCCAGCAGCGGCAGGACCCGGCGCAGCGGGTCGTGGGTGCTCCACGGACGGTCAGGCACGGGCCACCTCCTGGGCGGCGACGTCGACGACCTGGTCGGCGAGCGTCAGCAGGGACGCGCGGTGCGCGACGACGACGACGGTGCGCCCGGCGTCGCGCCAGGCCCGCACCGTGTCGAGCACGCAGCGCTCGCCGCGGGCGTCGAGGTGGGCGGTGGGCTCGTCGAGGACGACGACGGGACGGTCCGCGGCGCCGACGAGGGCCCGGGCGAGGGCGACGCGCTGCCGCTGCCCGACGCTGAGGCCGACGCCGCCGAGCCCGACCGGTGTGTCCCACCCGGCGGGCAGATCGGCGAGGACGGCGTCGAGGCCGGTGGTCGCGGCGGCCGCGGCGAGGTCGGCGGGGTCCACGGTCCGACCGTCGGTGACGACGTCCCGCACGGTCCCGGGGCCGACGGCGGGGCGCTGCGGCACCCACACGACCTGGTCCCACCAGGTGGCGGCGTCGACGTCGGCGAGGTCCACCGGGTCGTCGGCGCCCGTGGGGGGTTGCAGCAGGATGCGCCCGGAGTCCGGGCGCAGCAGACCGAGGAGCAGCAGCACCAGGGTCGACTTGCCGGCGCCGCTGGGGCCGCGCAGCGCCACGACCCGCCCGCCCCCGGGCCGCCCGGTGCCCAGCCGGACGCGGGCCGACAGGTGCGCGGGCGCGTCGACGTCGCGTCCCGGGGCCCGCACGGTGACGTCGTCGAGCACGAGCTCGCCGCCCGTCGCGGCGGGGGCGGGGCGCACGGCCGGCGCCGGCACGGGGGCACCCAGCACCCCGAACGCCCGCTCGGTGGCGGCGATGCCGTCGGTCGACGCGTGGAACTCGAACCCGACGCGGCGCAGGGGGAGGAAGATCTCGGGCGCGAGGACGAGCACGGCGATCGCCGGGACGAGCTCGATGTGGCCGTACACGAGGCGCAGCCCCACCCCGACGGCGATGACGGCGACGCACAGCGTGGTGAGCAGCTCCAGCACCGCGCCCGACAGGAACGCGATCCGCAGCGTGCCCATGGTGGCGCGCCGCGACGACTCGCCGAGCGCCCGCACGCGGGCCCCGGGACCGATCTCGCGGCCGAACGCCCGCAGCGTGGGCAGCCCGGCGACGAGGTCGAGCACCTGGGACCCCAGCCGCTCCACGGTGGCGAGCCGCCGCTCGGACGTGCCGGCCGTCATCGTGCCGATGAGCCACATGAAGAACGGCACCAGCGGGATCGTGACGACCGCGACCACGGCCGAGACCCAGTCCAGGCCCCACACGACCAGCACGGCCGCCGGGGTGACGAGGGCCGTCAGCAGCAGCTGTGGCAGGAACCGCACCAGGTACGGCTCGAGGTCGCCGAGGCCGCGCGTGGCGAGCGTCGCGACGTCGGACGGCGACGTCCCGGCCGGCGGCCGCGGCCCGAGCGCGACCGCGTGCGCCACGACCTGGCGGCGCAGGTCCGCGACGACGAGCGTCGCGGCCCGGCGCCCGAACCGTTCCTGCGCCCAGGCGACGACGGCGCGCCCGACGACCACGCACGCCAGCACGGTCAGCCACCGGGCGAGCGACGTCCCGTCGACCTCCCCGTCGCCGCCGGGGCTGGTCGCCAGGACGACAGGACCGAGGACGGACGCGATCGCGACCGCCTGCACCACCACGAGGGCGGCGGACACCACGCCGAGCGCGGTGGTGAGGACGACGTACGAGCGGGCTGCCCGGGCCTGCCGCAGCAGCCGGGGGTCGAGCGGTCTCACGTCAGAACGCCGCGTCCTTGATCTTCTGCCAGGACAGCCCCGCCGGGGCCGGGATGTCCTTCGTGGACAGCCGGCGGCGGAACACCCAGTAGGTCCAGCCCTGGTAGACCAGCACCAGCGGGGTGAGCACGACGGCGACCCAGCTCATGATCGTCAGGGTGTAGTCCGTGGACGACGCCTCGGCGACCGTGAGCGAGTTGCCGCCGTCGAGGCCGGGGATGACGTCCGGGTACATGGAGCCGAAGATCAGCACGACCGCGGCGACCAGGGTGATCGCCGACAGCGTGAACGCCCAGCCCTCCCGGCGGGCCCGGGTGGTGACGACGACGCCGACGAGGCAGCCCGCGGCGAGCAGCACGGCGACCCAGGTCCAGGCGGCGGAGTAGGCGACCTGCGCCCAGATCGCCCAGCCGCCGGCGACGACGAGCGCGACGACCGCCAGGCCGGACGCGAGGCGGGCGGAGCGCTCGCGGATGTCCCCGTCGGTCTTCAGCGCGACGAACACGGAGCCGTGCAGCAGGAACAGCACGGTGGTGGTCAGCCCGCCGACGAGGGCGAACGGGTTGAGCAGCGCCCAGAACCCGCCGACGTACTGGTGGGCGTCGTCGAGGGCGAGGCCGCGCACGAGGTTGCCGAACGCGACGCCCCACATCACCGCCGGGATCCAGGAGCCGAACTGGATGGCCCAGTCGCAGCGGCGCGCCCAGACGGCGTCGGCGATCTTGCCGCGGTACTCGAACGCGACACCGCGCGCCACGAGGCCCAGCAGGATGATCAGCAGCGGGATGTAGAAGCCCGAGAACATCGTCGCGTACCACTCGGGGAACGCGGCGAACGTCGCCCCGCCCGCGGTGAGCAGCCACACCTCGTTGCCGTCCCAGACGGGTCCGATGGTGTTGACGAGCACGCGTCGTTCCTTCTCCCGGTGCTCCTTGTCACCCCGGGGCAGGATCGACAGCAGCATGCCGACGCCGAAGTCGAAGCCCTCGAGCACGAGGTAGCCGGTCCACAGGACGGCGATGAGGACGAACCAGAGGATCGCGAGGTCCACGTCAGGTCTCCAGTCGGTTTCCGCGTCAGTACGCGAAGGACAGCGGTCGGTCGGTCTCGTCGGGGTCCTGCGCCTCGGGCGACTCGTCGCGCACGGCGTCGGGCACGCCCTCGATCGTGTACCGGTGCATGAGTCGGTACCAGACGACCGCCAGGACGGCGTAGACGAGCGTCAGGATGATCATGGAGGCGAGCAGGACTCCCGGGGGGACGGCGGTGGAGACGCCGCGGTCGGTGAGGAGCCGCACCTGGTCGATGCCGGTCGGGTTGGGCGCCACGACCCAGGGCTGGCGGCCGACCTCGGTGAAGATCCACCCGAAGGAGCAGGCGAGGAACGGCATGGGGATGGCCAGCAGCCCGAGGCGGGAGAGCCACACGTTGTCGCTCACCCGGCCCTTGCGGGTGAACCACAGGGCGGCGACGGCGAGCGCGACCGAGAACGCGGCGAGACCGATCATGAGGCGGAACGACCAGTAGGTGATGGCGAGCGGGGGCGTGTAGGTGACGGGCTCGCCGTCGACCGTGACGTCGCCGTAGCGCTCGGCGTACTCGCGCTGGACGTCGTAGACGCCGGGCAGGTAGGACTCCTCGCCGGAGAAGTGGCCGGTGCCGAGGTAGCTCGTCAGGCCGGGGACCGACAGCACGTGGTTGACGTCCTCGCAGCCCGCCTGGAGGGGACCGATGGCGAGGATGGAGAACTCGGCGGACTCGGTGCCCTCGCAGAGGGCCTCGGCGGACGACATCTTGCCGGGCTGCTGCTCGTACATGAGCTTGCCCTGGATGTCGCCGGAGAGGCCGACGCCGATGCCGGCGACGATCATGACCCAGACGCCCACCAGGACGGCGGGGCGGTAGACGGTGCGCGCCTTCTCGACGTTCTCGGGCGTCCTCGAGCGGGCGAGCCGCACCATCCACCACGTCGCGATGCCGGCGACGAACGTCCCGGCGGTGAGGAACGCGGCGGTGATGGTGTGCGGGAACGCGGCCCACAGGGTGTTGTTGGTGAGCACCGCGGAGATGGACTCCATCTCGGCGCGGCCGGTCTCGGGGTTGTAGACGGTGCCGACGGGGTGCTGCATCCAGGAGTTGGCCGCGAGGATGAAGAACGCCGACAGGCTGGTGGCGAGCGCGAACAGCCAGATGGAGGCCAGGTGGATCTTCTTGGAGACCCGGTCCCAGCCGAAGATCCAGACGCCGAGGAACACGGACTCGACGAAGAACGCGGCGAGGGCCTCCATGGCGAGCGGGGCGCCGAACACGTCGCCCACGAACCGGGAGTACTCGCTCCACGCCATCCCGAACTGGAACTCCTGCCAGATGCCGGTGACGACGCCGAGGGCGAAGTTGATGAGCAGGAGCTTGCCGAAGAACTTGGTCAGGCGCAGCCAGTGGTCCTTCTTCGTGATGAACCAGGCCGTCTGCATGCCGGCGACGATCGGGGCGAGCCCGATGGTCAGCGGCACGAAGATGAAGTGGTAGACGGTCGTGATGGCGAACTGCCACCGGGCCAGTTCGAGTGCGTCCACGAGGACTCCTTCGGTGCGTGCCGTCCCGGCCGGTGCCGGCCGTTCGAGGGCCTGGGATCGACGGTAGGACCGTCGTCGCAGGTCCGCACGATGAACGGCGCCACCCGACCGGGGGGTTGTGAAGACTTTCACGACCTTTTCGTGAAGGCCTTCACAAGTCAACCCGGTTCGTCCGGATGTGGCGGACGCCACGCCGCGTCATGAACCGCGCAGCCGCGAGCGGTGGAAGGTGCGATACTGGCTCGATGACCACCGGGGCACACCCTCCGGCGGTCGGCGAGCTTGCGGCCCCTGCGTCCGCACGCGGTGCCGCGACCGGGCACGAAGGGACTGGTCGCTCGGCGTCCGCGAAGACGGCAGGGTCGTGGCCGAGACCGAGACTTCCGTCCGGGTGGCGCCCCAGCGGTGCCACCGACCGACGACGACCGCCGCGGCGGCCCGCAGGTGTGGGTGGGCCCTCGCGGAGCAGGAGCACCTTCCGTGACGTCCGAGACCCCCGAGCAGAACGACGGCACCACCCCCGCGCGCCGCGCACCGCGCCGCCGTGCGACGCGTGCCGCGTCCGCCCCCCAGCCGGCGCCCGCGCCGATCGTCGTCCCGGCGACGCCCGAGCCTGCCGAGCAGGCCCCCGAGCCCGTCGTCGAGCCGGCCGCCCCCGCCCCCGCCGCCGCGGCCGCGACCGAGCCGGCCGGGACCACCGCCGAGAAGCCCGCGCGCCGCTCGCGCCGCGCCACCCGGTCCACCACCGCCGCGACCCGCCCGGCCGAGCCCGCCGTCGCGGAGCCCACCGAGCCGGCCGCTGCCGAGCAGGTCGAGCCGACCGCCGCCGAGACCACCGGTCCGGCCGCAGCGGACCAGCCGGACGAGGCCCCCGCCGCCCGGGCGACGACCCGCCGGTCGCGCGCGACCCGCAAGCCCGCCAAGGAGGCCGCCGCGGCCCCGGAGGAGCCCGCGGAGCCCACCGAGGAGGTCGCGGCAACCGCCGCCGAGGCCGACGGCGCCGACGCGCCGTCCGCGCCCGCGGTCGACCTCGACCTTCCCGTCGCCGCCGAGCCGGCCGCGACGGCCGCGTCGACGCTGAGCCTCGACGACATCGTCCTGCCCGCCGGCCCGGGTGCGCCCGCCGCACAGGGCGCGTCGCGCGGCCGCAAGCGTGCCGCCGAGCCGGCCCCCGAGCAGGGTGCCGAGGCCGAGGCCGAGGCGCCGCAGGAGCAGGCGGCCGCCCCGGCTCGTCGTCGCCGTGCCTCGCGCAGCACCGAAGCCGCGAGGAAGGCCGACGCGGCCGCCGCGGACGCCCGGTCCACGGACACCCCGGCGTCCGGCGCGTCCGCGCAGGACGCACCCGCGCAGGACGCCCCGGCCGCGGACGAGAAGCCGTCCACCCGGTCGACCTCGCGCTCCCCGCGCGGCGGCGCGCGTCGCGCCGCGGCGGAGCCCGCTCCGCAGCCCACCGGTACGCCCCGCCTCGCCACGACGGCCCTGCTGTTCCAGGCGCCCGACCTCTCCACCGCTCGTTCCCGCCGCCGCGCGCAGGGCAAGGCGGCCGAGGCGGCCGCGGCCGACACCGCCACCGAGGCGCCGAGCACCACCGAGGCCGCCGTCGAGGCACCCGCCACCGAGCAGCCCGCCACCGAGCAGCCCGCCGCGGAGGCGGGCACCCGGACCACCGCCGGCTCGACCGGACGGACCGGTCGCTCGCGTCGGGCCACCCGGTCGACGGGCCGCGCCGAGCAGGCCGCGGACCGCCCGTCCGGTGCCCAGGACGACTCCGGGGCCGCCCCGCGGGCCGCCGCGGACCGTGCGTCCGACGCCGAGCAGGTCGAGCCCGGGACGACCGAGGCACCCGTGACCGAGCCGATCGACCTCACCGAGGCCGACGAGGCCGCCGTGGGCGAGGTCGAGGAGATCGAGTCGGAGCTCGTGGCCGAGGGTCTCGAGCTGGTCGAGCTCGGCCCGGAGGACTTCCTGGACGACGGCGAGGAGACGGAGATCCGTCCGCGCCGCCGTCGCCGCCGCGGTGGCCGCGGCCGGCGCAGCGGTCGCCGCCCCGAGCACGACGAGGTCGGCGACGACGAGGACGACGAGGACGAGACGTCCTCCGCCGCCGCGGACGTCGCGGACGACGACGCCGCGGGCGAGGAGCGCACCGACGCCCCCGAGGCCGAAGGTGACGAGCAGGCCGACGCCGGCTCCGCCGACGAGGTGGACGTCGACGACGAGCAGTCGTCGTCGAGCCGTCGCCGTCGCCGTCGCCGCCGTGGCGGTCGCACGACGGAGCGCGAGGCCCGCACGCCCCGCGTGGACGACGAGATCGCGGCGCTCAAGGGCTCGACGCGCCTCGAGGCGAAGCGTCAGCGTCGCCGCGAGGGCCGCGACCAGGGTCGTCGCCGCCAGATCATCACCGAGGCGGAGTTCCTCGCGCGCCGCGAGGCCGTCAACCGGTCCATGATCGTGCGCGAGCAGGGCGGCCGGACCCAGATCGCCGTGCTCGAGGACGGCGTCCTCGTGGAGCACTACGTGTCCCAGCAGGCGCAGGCCTCGATGGTCGGCAACGTCTACCTGGGCCGCGTGCAGAACGTGCTGCCCTCCATGGAGGCGGCGTTCGTCGACGTCGGCAAGGGCCGCAACGCCGTGCTGTACGCCGGCGAGGTCAACTGGGACGCCGCGGGCGTCGAGGGGCAGCCGCGCCGCATCGAGGAGGCCCTCAAGTCGGGCGACTCCGTCCTCGTCCAGGTGACCAAGGACCCCATCGGGCACAAGGGTGCGCGCCTCACGTCGCAGATCACGCTGGCGGGCCGCTACCTCGTGTTCGTGCCCGGCGGCGGCATGACCGGCATCTCGCGCAAGCTGCCCGACACCGAGCGCAGCCGCCTCAAGAAGATCCTGCGCGACGTCGTGCCGGACGGCGCGGGCGTCATCGTGCGCACGGCCGCCGAGGGTGCGTCCGAGGACGAGCTCCGCGCGGACGTCGAGCGCCTCCAGTCGCAGTGGCAGGCCATCTCCGCGAAGGCGGACAAGTCCTCCACCAGCGCCCCGGCGCTGCTCCAGGGCGAGCCCGACATGGCGATCCGCGTCGTGCGCGACATCTTCAACGACGACTTCAGCTCGCTGGTCGTCCAGGGCGAGAACGCCTGGTCGGAGATCTCGTCGTACGTCGCCGAGCTGGCCCCGGACCTGCGCGAGCGCGTCACCCGGTTCGTCGAGAACGGCGACGTGTTCGCGCGGCACCGGATCGACGAGCAGCTCGCCAAGGGCATGGACCGCAAGGTGTGGCTGCCGTCCGGCGGCTCGCTCGTCATCGACCGCACCGAGGCGATGACGGTCGTGGACGTCAACACGGGCAAGTTCACCGGTTCGGGCGGCACGCTCGAGGAGACGGTGACCCGCAACAACCTCGAGGCCGCGGAGGAGATCGTCCGCCAGCTCCGGCTGCGGGACATCGGCGGCATCATCGTCATCGACTTCGTCGACATGGTGCTGGAGTCCAACCGCGACCTCGTGCTGCGTCGTCTGGTCGAGTGCCTCGGCCGGGACCGCACGAAGCACCAGGTGGCGGAGGTGACGTCGCTCGGTCTGGTCCAGATGACGCGCAAGCGTGTCGGTCAGGGCCTGGTCGAGGCGTTCTCGTCCACCTGCGAGCACTGCAAGGGCCGCGGCTTCATCGTGCACGACGACCCGATCGAGCGCGGCGGTGCGGCCCACGCCCCCGCGTCGGAGCCCGAGGGCGCGTCCAAGCGGTCGCGCCGCAAGCGCGGCGGGCGCACCGAGGAGCAGCCGCACGGCGAGGTCCCGAAGCTGCCCGAGGACGAGTCGGAGGCGCGCAAGGCGGTCAAGGCCACCCTCGCGACGATCGCCGCCGCCGCGGCGCACGCCCACGAGCACGAGCACGACCACGACGGTTCCGGGTCGGCCGCTCCGGCCGACGAGCCGGCGCCCGCTGCCGCGGTGGACGCGGACACCACGGCCCCGGACACCGCTCCGGAGGTCGGCGGCTCCGAGCCGGCCGTCGAGCCGGCCGCGGAGTCCGCCACCATGGAGGAGCCCACGCCGGACGTCCCCGCGGACGCCGAGCCCGTCGCCGCCCCCGAGCCCGCGGGCAAAGGAGCCGGGGACGAAGGGTCTCCTGAGCCGGCTGATGACACGGATCAGGCGCTGACCGCCACCCCGTGAGCACCCCGTGCGGCCGGGGTGCTTGACTGGTCCGCATGGACCACGGTCGAGCCCCCGGTCGCCTGGAGGTGGTCGGCGGACCCATGTTCGCCGGCAAGTCCACCGAGCTGGTGCGTCGGGTGGACCGCGCCCGCATCGCCGGGCGCGGCACCCTCGTCGTCGCGCACGCCCTCGACGTGCGCAGCGGGGTGGGCCGGGTCGCGACCCACACCGGCCTGGCGGTGGAGTCGGTGAGCGTCGACGACGCGGCGGCGATCCCCGCGCTGGTGAAGCCCGACGTGGACCTGGTCGCCGTCGACGAGGCGCAGTTCTTCGGGCCGGCCCTGGTCGACGTCGTCCAGGGGCTGGCCGACGACGGCCTCGACGTCGTCGTCGCGGGCCTGACGGTGACGTTCGACGGGCGCCCGTTCGAGCCGTTGCCGAGCCTCATGGCGCTGGCGGAGTCCGTCACCCGGCTGACCGCCGTGTGCGTGGTGTGCGGCCGCGACGCCGCCTACCACGTGCGGCTCGTCGCGGACGAGGGCGACGCGACCCTCGCCGACCCCGCGCTCGTGGGCGGGCAGGAGTCCTACGAGGCCCGCTGCCGCGCCCACCGGTGGGTGGCGGCTCAGTAGCCGCGCAGCTCCTGGCGCAGCGGGCAGTCGAACGGGTCGCGGGCGCCGAGCCCCACCCGGTTGAGGTGCTGCACGACGATGGCGTACGACCGCAGCAGCGTCGTCTCCGTGTAGGGCACGCCGTGCCGGGAGCAGTGCTCGCGCACGAGGGCGCGCGCCCGGCCCAGGTGCGGGCGCGGCATGCTCGGGAAGAGGTGGTGCTCGACCTGGTGGTTGAGACCGCCCATGAGCACGTCCATGAACCAGCCGCCGGTGATGTTGCGGGACGTCAGCACCTGCTTGGACAGGAAGTCGAGCTTGGCGCCGGGCTCGACGAGCGCCATGCCCTTGTGGTTGGGGGCGAACGACGCACCCATGTAGACGCCGAACACGGCCATCTGGACGCCGAGGAACGCGGCGGCGAGCCCGGGCGGGAAGATCCACGCGAGGAGGGCGACGTACGCCGTCAGCCGGACGGCGATGGTGACGAGCTCGCGCCGGCGCGCCGGCCGGGTGGCCGGGTCGCCCCGGAGCAGCGACCGCACGGACGTGACGTGCAGGTTGAGGCCCTCGAGGGTGAGCAGCGGGAAGAACAGCCAGCCCTGGTGGCGCACGAGCAGGCGCATCGGGCCGCGGACCTCCTGCGCCGACTCGGGGGTGAACCGGATGGTGTCCGGGGCGATGTCGGGGTCCTTGCCCACCTGGTTCGGGTTGGCGTGGTGGCGGGTGTGCTTCGACATCCACCAGGAGTAGCTGATCCCCACGACGGCGTTCGCGAGCCACCGGCCGACGCGGTCGTTGACGGGGCCCGTGGCGAACACCTGCCTGTGCGCGGCCTCGTGGGTGAGGAACGCGATCTGGGTCAGCAGGATCCCGAGCGCGCCCGCCATGAGGAGCTGGAACCACGAGTCGCCGAGCAGGACCATGCCCGTCACGACGCCGCCGAGACCGACCGCGATCACGGACGCCGTGACGAGGTAGTAGGTGTAGCTGCGCCGCAGCAGCCCGGCCTCGCGGACCTCCCGGGAGAGCTGCGCGTAGCTCCCGGTGTGCCGCTGCGCGGCCCTGGGCGGCGGTGCGGTGGTCTCGATCGTGGACGTGCTCGCAACGGTCATGCCTGCCTCGCTCAGATGTCGGTGTCGACTTCTCAGCCGAGGTGGTGCCGGTGACGGGGGCCGCCGGTGGCCCGAGCCTACGGGACCGTAGGTTGCGGCGCCGACGGGCGGACGTGAAGGTCTCGCGCAGGTCCGCGGCCGGTCCGGCGACGGCCGGCCGGCAGCCGCGGCCCGGCGCGGTCAGTCCTCGACCAGCGGGACGAACCGGTAGGTGCCGTGCTCGGTGAGCTGCACCGACCCGTCGGCGGCCCGGTCGACGACGAGCATCGTCCCGGCGACCGGGATGACCATCCGCCCGCCGGGGGCGACCTGGTCGACCAGGGCGGGCGGCAGGACGTCGGGGGAGGCGGACACCAGGACGCGGGGCCAGCCGTCGTCGCGGGGCGCGCCCAGCACCCCGCGGGCGGCGGGAAGCAGCCGCGCCCAGGGCACGGCCGCACGGGCCACGTTGGCCGCGCCCCACGCGGCCAGCTCGGGGACGCGCTCGACGCCGAGCACGGTGCCGGCGGGGCCGGTGAGCCGGGCGAGCAGGACGGTCGTCCAGCCGGAGCCCGCGCCGACGTCGAGGACGCTCGTGCCGGGCGGGACGTCGAGCAGGCGGAGCATGGCCGCGACGGTGGACGGCTGCGAGCAGGTCTGCCCGTGCCCGATGGGCAGGGGGCGGTCCTCGGCGGCGTGCCCGCGCTGCGCCCAGGGCAGGAAGAGGCGGCGGTCGACCGCGGCGAACGCGCGGCCGACGGCGTCGTCCCCGACGGGTCCGGTCATCGATCCATCCTGCGTCGCGGGTCGGGCGTCCGCCCCTCGACGTCCGGGCGCGCGCGACGGATCGTGCGCCACGTCACGCCGTGGCCGCCACCGGCGTGCTTGTCCCGGGCGGGGGCGTCGCGTAAAGTGTTGCGTCGGCGCGCCCACGGTGCGCCTGTCCCGTGTGCCCTCGGCGCACCGCACTCGACCGCTGCGGCGGGCCGAGTTCCAGACCAAGCCGGTGACCGACGTCGTGCGAGCACGCCAAGACCAGAAGAGATGAGCATCAACATGGTGTACGCGATCGTCAAGACCGGCGGCCGTCAGGAGAAGGTGTCCGTCGGCGACATCGTCGTCATGGACCGCGTCAAGGGCCAGGCCGGCGACTCCGTCGAGCTGACCGCGATCCTGCTCGTGGACGGGGAGAAGGTGACCACCGACGCCGCCGAGCTCGCGAAGGTGAAGGTCACCGCCGAGATCGTCCGTGACCTCCGGGGTCCGAAGATCTCCATCCAGAAGTACAAGAACAAGACCGGCTACCGCAAGCGCCAGGGTCACCGCCAGGAGCTGACCCGCCTCAAGGTCACCGGCATCAAGTGATCTCCCGCGGGCAGGTGCCCGCGCGGACTCCCATTCTTCGTACCTCCCAGAAAGCAGGCCCGTCATGGCACACAAGAAGGGCGCGAGCTCCTCGCGCAACGGTCGCGACTCGAACGCCAAGTCCCTCGGCGTGAAGCGCTACGCCGGCCAGGTCGTCAACGCCGGCGAGATCCTGGTCCGCCAGCGCGGCACCCACTTCCACCCGGGCGAGAACGTCGGCCGCGGCGGCGACGACACGCTGTTCGCGCTGCAGGCCGGCTCGGTCGCGTTCGCGACGCGTCGTGGCCGCAAGGTCGTCGACATCGTCACGGTCGAGGCCTGAGCCTCCGCACGCACTTCCCCCATCCGGGGGCACGAGGGGCGCACCGTTGCTGCGGTGCGCCCCTCGCGCTGTTCCCGGTCCGCCGTCCCTGAGAGGATCAGTCCATGGCCAGCTTCGTCGACCGCGTCGTCCTGCACGCCGCCGGTGGTGACGGCGGGCACGGTGTCGCCTCCATCCGCCGCGAGAAGTTCAAGCCGCTCGCCGGCCCCGACGGCGGCAACGGCGGTGACGGCGGCAGCGTCGTGCTGGTCGTCGACCCGCAGGCGACCACGCTGCTCGAGTACCACCACTCGCCCCACCGGCGCGCCCCGCGCGGCGGGCAGGGCATGGGTGACGAGCGGGACGGCGCCAAGGGTGGCGACCTGGTCCTGCGCGTGCCCGACGGCACGGTCGTCAAGGACCGCTCCGGCGAGGTGCTGGCCGACCTGGTCGGCGCGGGCACGGAGTTCGTCGTCGCGCAGGGCGGCCGCGGCGGCCTCGGCAACAAGGCGCTGGCCTCCCCGAAGCGCAAGGCCCCCGGCTTCGCGCTGCTCGGCGAGCCGGGCGAGGAGCGCGACGTCGTCCTGGAGCTGAAGTCGATCGCGGACGTCGCGCTCGTCGGGTTCCCCAGCGCCGGCAAGTCGTCGCTCGTCGCCACGGTGTCGGCCGCGCGCCCCAAGATCGCCGACTACCCGTTCACCACGCTCGTGCCGAACCTGGGTGTCGTGCAGGCCGGTGACACCCGCTACACGATCGCGGACGTCCCGGGCCTCATCCCGGGGGCGAGCGAGGGCCGCGGCCTCGGGCTGGAGTTCCTGCGGCACATCGAGCGCACCGCGGTGCTCGTGCACGTGCTCGACTGCGCCACCCTGGAGCCGGGCCGGGACCCGCTGAGCGACCTCGACGCCCTCGAGGCCGAGCTCGCCGCCTACTCCGGCGACCTGGGGATCTCCGGCGGCCGCGTGCCGCTGACCGAGCGTCCGCGCCTGGTCGTTCTCAACAAGATCGACGTGCCCGAGGCGCGCGAGCTCGCCGAGTTCGTGCGTCCGGAGCTCGAGGCCCGCGGGCTGCGGGTCTTCGAGGTCTCGACGGCCTCCCACGAGGGCCTGCGGCCGCTGACGTTCGCGCTCGCCGAGCTCGTCGAGGAGGCCCGGGCGGCCGCCCCCGCCCCCGAGGCGACGCGGGTGGTGCTGCGGCCGCGCGCGGTTGACGACGCAGGCTTCACCGTCGAGCGGCGCACGGACGGCTCCACCGGCGGGGTGTACTTCCTCGTGCAGGGCGCCAAGCCGCAGCGCTGGGTCCGCCAGACGGACTTCAACAACGACGAGGCCGTCGGCTTCCTCGCGGACCGGCTCGCGAAGCTGGGCGTCGAGGACCGGCTGCTCAAGACCGGCGCGGTGGCGGGCGACGAGGTGCGGATCGGCACCGACGCCGACGCCGTCGTGTTCGACTGGGAGCCGACGATGGCCGCCGGCGTCGAGCTGCTCGGCGCGCGCGGCACCGACCTGCGTCTGGAGGACGCGTCCCGTCCGACGCGCGGGCAGAAGCGCAAGGAGTACACCGAGCGCATGGACGCCAAGACCGCCGCCCGCGAGGAGCTCTGGACCGAGCGCAGCGCCGGTCACTGGGCGGACCCCTCGGACGACTGACCCGGCGACCGGCGATGATGGGCACGTGAACACCTCGCCCCGCTCCGCCCTGCCCGCCGCGCACCGCGTCGTCGTCAAGATCGGCTCGTCGTCGCTGACGCGACCGGACGGGCACCTGGACGTCGTGGCGCTGCGCGCGCTGGTGGACGTCCTGGCCGAGCGACGCCGGGCGGGCGGCGAGGTCGTGCTCGTGACGTCCGGAGCGGTCGCCGCCGGCATCGGCCCGGCCGGGCTCGTGTCGCGCCCCCGGGACCTGGCGACGATGCAGGCGTGCGCGATGCTCGGGCAGGGCCAGCTCGTGGCCCGGTACACCGAGGCGTTCGCGGAGCACGGGATCGGTGTCGGCCAGGCGCTGCTCACCGCCGAGGACACCGTCCGGCGGGCGCGCTACCGCAACGCGCAGCGGTCGCTCGACAAGCTCCTGGCGCTCGGCGTGGTGCCCGTCGTCAACGAGAACGACGCGGTGACGGTCGACGAGCTCCGGTTCGGGGACAACGACCGGCTCGCCGCGCTCGTCTCGCACCTGGTGCGCGCCGACGCGATGGTGCTCCTCACCGACGTCGACGGGCTCCACGACGCGCCCCCCAGCCGTCCCGGCGCACGCCGGATCCCGCTCGTCACCGACCTCGCGGACGTCGCGGGCGTCGAGGTGACGGGCCGCGGCAGCTCGGTGGGTACCGGCGGCATGGTCACCAAGCTGGAGTCGGTGCGCATCGCGGCCTCCGCGGGCGTCCCGGTCGTGCTGACCGCCGCCGGGAACGTGCGGGCCGCGCTGGCCGGCGAGGACGTCGGCACGTTCTTCGCCGCCGAGGCCAAGAAGGAGACGACGCGGCGGCTGTGGATCGCGCACGCCGCCCGCACCGCGGGGCGCCTGCACCTCGACGCGGGGGCGGCGCACGCCGTCCTCGGCGGCCGGGCGTCGCTGCTGCCCGCCGGGATCACCCGCGTCGAGGGCGCGTTCGACGCCGGCGACCCCGTCGAGCTGGTCGCGCCCGACGGCGGCGTCGTCGCCCGCGGGCTGGTCGCCTACGACGCGGCCGAGCTCCCCGGCCTGCTGGGACGGTCCACGTTCGAGCTGCGCGACGACCTGGGGGAGGGCTACGACCGTGAGGTCGTGCACCGCGACGACCTGGTGCTCGACGGACGGACGGGCCTGTCCTCGTCGGCGTCCGCGTCGTAGTGTTCGGTCCATGACCACCACGACGTCCGCCTCACTGCCCGCCACGACGCACGACGGTGGACGACCGGGGCCGGAGCCCGAGGTGGAGTCCGCAGTGCGCGACGTCGCGCGGCGGTCCCAGGTCGCCTCCCGCGCCCTCGTCACGGCCACCCGGGCGACGAAGGACGCGGCGCTGCACGCCGTGGCGGACGCGCTGGTCGCCGCCGCCGACGAGATCGTCGCCGCGAACGGCGAGGACGTGGAGCGCGGCCGCGCCGCCGGCATGAGCGACGGCCTGCTGGACCGGCTCGTGCTGACCGGGGCGCGGGTCGCGGACATCGCCGACGCGCTGCGGGCCCTGGCCGCGCTGCCCGACCCCGTGGGCGAGGTGGTGCGCGGCCAGACGCTGCCGAACGGCCTGCGGGTGCGCCAGCTGCGCGTGCCGATGGGCGTGGTCGGGATGATCTACGAGGCCCGGCCGAACGTCACGGTCGACGCCGCAGGGCTCGCCCTGAAGTCCGGCAACGCCGTGATTCTGCGTGGTGGCAGCGCCGCCGCGTCGTCGAACACGGTGATCGTCGAGGTGATGCGCCGTGCGCTGGAGGCCCAGGGCCTGCCGGCCGACCTCGTGCAGTCCATCGACGCGTACGGCCGCGCGGGGGGCGTGGCGCTCATGCGTGCCCGCGGTCTGGTCGACCTGCTCGTGCCGCGCGGCGGGGCGGACCTCATCCGCACCGTCGTCGAGCAGTCCACGGTGCCCGTCATCGAGACCGGCACGGGCAACGTCCACGTCTACGTCGACGCCACCGCCGACGTCGCGACCGCCGTCGAGATCGTCATGAACGCCAAGACGCAGCGCGTGGGCGTGTGCAACGCCGCCGAGACGCTCCTCGTCCACCGCGACGTCGCCGACGCCTTCCTGCCGGCGGCGCTCGCCGCCCTCGGCGGTGCCGGCGTCGCGCTGCACGGCGACGCGCGGGCGACCGCGCTCGCGCCCGAGTCGGTCGAGGTGACGCCCGCGACCGACGACGACTGGGCGACGGAGTACCTGGCGCTCGAGCTCGCGGTGCGCGTCGTGGACTCCCTGGACGAGGCCGTGGCGCACATCCGCACCTGGAGCTCGGGCCACACCGAGGCGATCGTGACCCGCGACCTGCGCTCCGCGGACCGGTTCGTCGCCGAGGTGGACTCCGCGGCCGTCATGGTCAACGCCTCGACGCGGTTCACCGACGGCGGCCAGCTCGGGCTCGGCGCGGAGATCGGGATCTCCACCCAGAAGCTGCACGCCCGGGGGCCGATGGGCCTCGCCGAGCTGACCACGACCAAGTGGGTCGTGCACGGCGACGGGCACGTGCGGCCCTGACACGGGGTCGTGAGAGACTGTCCACCGTTCTGATCCAGACACCCCGAAGGAGCTCCCCGTGGTGCACACCGCAGTCCTGGTCGCCGAGGAAGCCGCCGAGCACGCGTCGGCCGGCATCAACCCCGTCCTGCTCGGGGTGCTCGCCTTCGGCGCCTTCGTCGTCGCGCTCGTCGCGACGTACGCGTTCCGCAACGCGAACAACAAGCACTGACCGCCCTCGGCGTCCCGGTGAGCGACCAGCGCCGACCCCGGGTCGGGGTCATGGGCGGGACGTTCGACCCCGTCCATCACGGCCACCTGGTGGCGGCCAGCGAGGCCGCCGCGCTGCTCGACCTGGACGAGGTCGTCTTCGTCCCGACGGGCAAGCCGAGCTTCAAGCAGTCGACGCGCGTGTCGCCGGCCGAGCACCGCTACCTGATGACGGTCATCGCCACGGCGTCGAACCCGCGGTTCACCGTCAGCCGGGTGGACATCGACCGTCCCGGGCTCACCTACACGGTGGACACGTTGCGCGACCTGCGCGCCGAGCGGCCGGACGCCGACCTGTACTTCATCACGGGTGCGGACGCCATCGCCCAGCTCCTCAGCTGGAAGGACGCCACGGAGCTCTGGCAGATGGCGCACTTCGTGGCGGTCACCCGGCCGGGCCACCAGCTCACCGTCGACGGGCTGCCGTCGGACGGTGTCACCATGCTGGAGGTCCCGGCCCTCTCCATCTCCTCCACCGACTGCCGGCGACGCGCGGCGGCCGGTGAGCCGGTCTGGTACCTGGTCCCCGACGGCGTCGTCCAGTACATCGCCAAGCACGGTCTGTATCGAGGTCTTGATGAGTGACAACAGTTCCCGGCCGTTGACCCGGCGGGAGATCCGCGAGCGCGAGCGGGCGGCGGCCGAGGCCGCCGCAGCGGCGTCGCCGCCCCCGGCTCCCGTCCCCGGTGCGGGGCCGGCCGCGTTCGGCGGTCCGACGTACTCCCCGCCCGCCCCGGCGGCGGACCCGCGCCCCGCGGCGGCACCGCCGTCCCGCCGGTCGCTGCGCGAGCAGTCGGCGGCGTCCGCGCCCCAGGCACCGACCGTCCGCCCCCCGTCGGCGTCGGGCGGGATGCGCAGCGTCGACCAGACCGGTCGGCTGACGCCGGTGCAGGCGCCGACGGGGGACGACACCCCGCGCGCCGTGGCGCCGTCGACGGCGACCGAGCGTTCGACCGGGTTCCCGACGGGCACCTCCGGCGGCTCCGCCGCGCCGGGCGCGACGCCGCCGCGCCGGACCAGCACCCGCGCCTCGGCCCCGCAGCCGTCGTCGCCGTTCGGCACCCCGTCCGGGGGCGGCCAGCCCGCGCCGCCGTCGCCGTTCGGCGGCTCGTCGGGCCAGGCGGCCTCGTACCCGTCGTCCGAGCCGTCCGCCCCGGCACCGTCCCCGTTCGGGTCGTCGTCCGGCGGTGCGGGGACGCGCTCGCCGTTCGGGCAGCAGCCGGCCGCGGAGTCCGCGGGGTCCGCCCCGTCGGCGAGCCCCTTCGGTGACGCTGCCGGCCGCCGGTCGGCCTTCGGTGCCGCCCCCGCGTCGTCCCCGGCGTCCGAGGCCGGTGCTCCCGGCCCGTTCCCCGGCTCGGTCGCGCCCGAGCGGCCGGCACCGGCGCCGTGGCCCGCGTCGCCCTCCCCGTTCGGCGAGGCGCCCGGGTCGTCGTCGGGTCTGCCCTGGGGCGGTGCGGGGGCGGAGCCCCCGGCGTCGGTCCCGCCGCCCGCGGGCGCGCCCGAGTCGCCGTTCGCGGCCGCCGTCGGGGGGCTGGGCACCGGGGCCGCCGCCCCGGAGCACGACGACGGGTACGACGACGAGGACGACTGGGACGAGCCCGAGCCGTCGTACACGTGGCTGCACTACATCATCCTGGTCGTCGTGGCGTTCGTCCTGGGTCTCCTGCTGTGGAACCTGGTGCTGACGCCCGACGAGGAGAGCTTCGAGACCGATCAGGCGTCCGTGGGGACGTCCGTCGGGGAACAGGACGGACGATGACCGCGACAGAACGCGCCGTCGAGCTGGCAGTGGTGGCGGCCCGTGCCGCCTCCGACCGCAAGGCGCAGGAGATCATCGCGCTCGACGTGAGCGAGCAGCTGGTGCTCACCGACGTGTTCCTCATCGCCTCGGCGACCAACGAGCGGCAGGTCGTCGCGGTGGTGGACGCCGTCGAGGAGGCCATGCACAAGGCGGGGTCGAAGCTGCTGCGCCGCGAGGGCAAGGCGGAGGCCCGCTGGGTGCTGCTCGACTTCGGTGACGTCGTCGTGCACGTCCAGCACGCGGAGGACCGCGTGTACTACGCCCTCGAGCGGCTCTGGAAGGACTGCCCGGCCCTCGACCTGCCCGAGGACGCCCGGGGCGGCGACGGGGAGGCGGCGCGCGCCGAGTTCGGGGCGCCGGCCGACGACGGGGCCATCCGCCTCGACCGGGACCTGTGACCCGATGGCTGCTCGCACCGTCGTCCTGCTGAGGCACGGGCGGACGGCCTACAACGCGGCACTGCGCCTGCAGGGCCAGATCGACATCCCCCTCGACGAGGTGGGTCGCTGGCAGGCGGAGGAGGGCGCGTCCGCCCTGCTCGCCTCGCACCGCGCCACGAAGGTGGTCTCGTCCGACCTCGTGCGCGCCGCGGACACCGCGCGCGCCTACGCGCGCCAGCTCGGCGTGCCCGTGGAGCTGGACGAGCGGCTGCGCGAACGGTCGTTCGGCGACTGGGAGGGGCTGACGGGCGACGAGATCGCCACGGGCTGGCCCGAGCAGCACGCGCAGTGGCGTCGCGGGGCCGACCCCGAGGGCGTGCGCGCCGAGGCGAAGGCCGTCGTGGCCGAGCGCATGGCCGCGACCGTCCGGGAGCACGCGGACACCCTGGAGGGTGACGCGTGTCTCGTCGTCGTCTCGCACGGTGCGGCGATCTCCCTGGCGATCACCGGGCTGCTCGGTCTGGACGCGTCGTCGTGGCGCGGGATCGCCGGCATGCACAACGTGCACTGGTCCCACCTGCACCGATCCGCCCCGGGCGCGGTCCCGGACTGGCGGCTCGTCGCCCACAACGTGGGTGCCGGGTACCCCCTGGACCGCTGGCAGGCAGGTCCGCACGCGGATTTGGAACCTGAGCCGAAGTCTGCCTAAGATTACGAACGTTCCGAGGGGCAAAGCCCGGAGGAAACACGCGAACCGGGCATTACGCCAGGTTCTCGGGGCTGTGGCGCAGCTGGTAGCGCATCTGCATGGCATGCAGAGGGTCAGGGGTTCGAGTCCCCTCAGCTCCACCGAAGTCGAAGGCCGCTCCTCTCCCGAGGGGCGGCCTTCGTCGTTCTCCGGTCCCCGTCGTCGGGTCCTCCCGGCCGGGCGCTCACGGTCGAGTGGTGCACCACTCGTGCCGTCCGGCGCGCTCCGGCGCAGGCTCGGTGCTACCGAGCCGAGGAGGAGCCATGGGACCCGTCCACGTCCCGCCCGGAGAGGGCCGGACCTACCGCATGATCGACGGCGACCACGTCGCCAAGGCCGTCGTCGAGGGCGACGGCGGCGCGTTCGAAGTCTTCGAGGTGATCTCGCCGCCCGCCCCGCCCGCACCACCGCACGTGTCGCCGTGGGGCGGCGCGCTGTATCTCCTGCAGGGCCGGGTGACCGCCGTCGTCGACGGCACCTCCTTCGACGTGGAGCCCGGCGCGCTCGTCATGTTCCCCGCCGGGAAGCCGTGCACGTTCGAGGTCGTCGGGGAGACGGCGCGCTTCCTCGCGGTCACGACCGGGGACCGCGCCGGGCGGTTCTTCGCCGACCTCGCGGGTGCCGTGCCCGCCGACCGGCCGGTCGAGGAGTCGCTGGCCGCGATCGACGCGGTGACCCGGCGGCACGGGGTCGCGATGGCGGGCGACTGAGCCGCCCGGAGCGGTCGGGTCGCGTCGCGTAGGCTCCTCGGAGCCGTCGGGCGTCGGCCGCGACGTCCCCACCCGTGCCGGGGGCGGCGGACCCGGGAGGACGAGCTGCCGCACGACCACGGACCCCTGTTCCCGCTGCGCACCGTGGTGCTGGGCGCGTTCGCGCCGACGCTGGTGCTGGAGATCGGCATCGGCGCCATGCTCCCGGTCGTCGCGGCCACGGCCACGTCGCGGGGCGCGTCCCTCACCGTGGCGGGGCTGGTCGCCGCGCTGCTGGGCGTCGGCAAGATCCTCTTCGACCTGCCCGCGGGCGCCCTGGCGCAACGGTGGGGCGACCGGACGGCGATGCTGGTCGCGGGCGTGGTCGCGGCCGGGGCGTTCACGACGATCGCGCTCACCGACGCGCTGGCGGGTCTGGCGGCGGGCGTCCTGGCGCTGGGCGCCGCGAACGCCGTGTTCAACCTGGCGCGGCAGTCGTACCTCACGGCGGTCACGCCGCCGCTGCGGCGGGCGCGGGTGCTGTCCACGCTGGCCGGCGTCCACCGGATCGGGCTGTTCGTCGGCCCGTTCGCCGGGGCGGCCGTCATCGCCGCGACGTCCGTCCGGGGTGCGTTCTGGCTCGGCACCGGCGCGGCGGCCACCGCCGTGGTGATCCTGCTGCTGGTGGGTTCGGACCGCGACCCCACGACGTCCGCGCCGACGGCGGCGGTCCCGCGGGCGTCGGTCCGGCAGGTCGCGCGCGAGCACCGGCACCTGTTCGCCACGCTGGGCCTGGCGATCGGGCTGGTCAGCGCCGTGCGCGGCGCCCGCCAGACCGTCCTGCCGCTGTGGGGCGAGCACCTGGGCCTGGACGCCGAGGTGACGTCGCTGCTGTTCGGGCTGTCCGGCGCGCTCGACATGCTCCTCTTCTACCCAGCCGGGAAGGTCATGGACCGGTGGGGGCGCCTGTGGGTGGCGGTGCCGTCGATGCTGGTCATGACCGTGGGCCTGGCGATCCTGCCGTTCGCGCACACGGTGGCGGGGGTCGCCGTGGCCGCGGCCGTGCTCGGCGTGGGCAACGGCATGGGGTCCGGGATCGTCATGACGCTGGGCGCCGACGTCGCCCCGCCGGACGTCCGACCGACGTTCCTGTCGGTGTGGCGGCTCTTCCAGGACACCGGGGACGCGCTCGGACCGCTGGTGCTCGCGGGCGGTGCGGCGCTGGGGTCGCTGGCGGCGGGGGTGTGGGCCACCGCGGCGCTCGGCGCGGGCTCCGCCGCGGCCCTGGGCCGCTGGGTGCCGCGCTGGTCGCCGCTGGCGGACCTGCGGCGACGCCCCCGCCGCTGACCGCTGCCCGGTGTCCGGACCGCCGCGGACGGGGGACACGCCCGGGGGAGCGCCCGCCTTGACAGGTGTGACGCGGGCCACGTAGGTGTGGTCGATGGAGGCGTTCGAGAAGTGGGAGTCCGAGATCCGCGGCTACAGCCGCACCTTTCCGACGGTGTTCGCCAGCGCGTCGGGGGCGCGCCAGGTGGACGAGCAGGGCCGAAGTTTCCTCGACTTCTTCGCCGGCGCGGGGGTGCTGAACTTCGGGCACAACGACCCGCGGATGAAGCGGGCCATGATCGAGTTCCTCGAGGCCGACGGCGTCGCGCACAGCCTGGACATGGCCACCACGACCAAGCGTGACTTCCTGGAGAAGTTCGCCGCGACCGTCCTGGAGCCGCGCGGGATGGACGTGCGGATGCAGTTCATGGGCCCCACGGGCACCAACGCGGTGGAGGCCGCCCTCAAGCTCGCGCGCAAGGTCACGGGGCGGCCCGACGTCGTCGCGTTCACGCACGGCTTCCACGGCATGACGCTCGGTTCGCTGGCCCTCACGGGCAACGAGTACTTCCGGCACGCGGCCGGTGTGCCGCTGGAGAACGTGCTGCGGCTCCCGTTCGAGACCGCGCCCGGCGGCGGGGCGGACTCCCTGGACCACCTGCGGACTCTGCTGGCGGACCCGTCGAGCGGGCTGGCGGCGCCGGCGGCGTTCGTCGTGGAGGTGGTGCAGGCCGAGGGCGGGGTCAACGTGGCGAGCGCGGGCTGGCTGCGCGCGGTGCAGGATCTCGCGCACGACCTCGGCGCCCTGTTCGTGATCGACGAGATCCAGGTGGGCTGCGGGCGCACCGGGTCCTACTTCAGCTTCGACGGCATGGACCTGGACCCCGACATCGTGTGCCTGGCCAAGGGGATCGGGGGCTACGGCACCCCGCTCGCGATGAACCTCGTCAAGCCCGAGCACGACGCCCACTGGTCGCCCGGCGAGCACACGGGCACGTTCCGCGGCCAGGGGCTGAGCTTCGTGGCCGGGCGCGTGGCGCTGACCTACTTCGACGACGACGCCCTGATGTCCCGGGTGCGCCGGCGCGGCGAGGTGATGGCCGCGGCGCTGCGGGACGTCGCCGCGGACGCCGGCGCCGGGCACGAGGTGCGCGGGCGCGGCATGATCCAGGGCCTCGACGTGGGTGACGGCGCACGGGCGAAGGCCGTCGCCGCGGACTGCTTCGAGCACGGGCTGCTGATCGGCCCGTGCGGCACGGGCGGGCGGGTGCTCAAGCTCGTGCCGCCGCTGACCATCGACGACGACGACCTGGCCGAAGGCCTGGACGTCCTCGCCGGCGCGGTACGACGCGCCGCCTGACCCCCCGACGGGAGCCCGACAGTGCGCCAGCGCGACGACATGACCTTCCCGTTCCCCGAGTACGAGCGCCGCCTCGCCGAGCTGCGCGGCCGCATGGCCGACCGGCTGCTCGACGCCGTGGTCATCACCGACCCGGAGAACCTCATGTACCTCACCGACTACCAGACGACCGGCTACTCGTTCTTCCAGGCGCTGGTGGTGCCGCTGGACGACGAGCCGTTCATGATCACCCGTGCGATGGAGGAGTCGAACGTCCACGCCCGCACCTGGGTGGAGCTGACCCGGCCCTACCCGGACACCGGCGACGCGATCCAGGGGCTGGTGCACTCGCTGCGCGAGTTCGGGCTGCACACGAAGGACATCGGGTACGAGCGCAACAGCTACTACTTCCCGGCCTACCACCAGGACTACGTCCACACGGCGCTCACGGAGGGCCGGCTCGTCGACTGCTTCGGCATCGTCGAGGAGGGGCGGGTCTGCAAGTCGGAGCACGAGATCGCGATCATGCGCAGGGCGGCCCGTGCCACCGAGGTGGGGATGCGGGCGGGCATCGAGGCGTGCGCGGCGGGCGTCACGGAGAACGACGTGGCCGCCGAGATCAGCGCGGCGATGTTCCGCGCGGGCGGCGAGTTCCCGGCGGTCATGCCGTACGTGACCTCGGGGCCCCGCACGATGATCGGGCACGCCACCTGGGAGGGGCGGGTCGTGCAGCCGGGCGAGCACGTGTTCCTCGAGGTGGGTGGCTGCTTCCGGCGGTACCACACCGCCATGATGCGCACCGTCGTGCTGGACGAGCTCTCGCCGTCGATGGCGGTCGCGCAGGACCGGATGAAGCTCGCCCTGCGGGAGGTCAAGGCCGCCATCCGGCCGGGCCTGACCGTGTCGGACGCCGACAACATCGTGCGCAGCATCATCACCGACAACGGGGTGGGTGCCCGGCTGATCACCCGGTCGGGGTACTCCATCGGCATCGCGTTCCCGCCGAGCTGGGACGAGGGCTACATCGCCAGCCTCAACCAGGGGAACCCGGCGATCCTGCGCGAGGGCATGACGTTCCACCTCATCCCGTGGATGTGGGGCGTCGACGGCGACAAGACCGTCGGCATCTCCGACACCGTCCACGTGACGGCCCGGGGCTGCGAGTCGTTCTTCACCCTGGACGAGGACTTCACGTGCAAGCCCGAGCACGCCGCGGCGTCGGCACCCGTGGCGGACCCCGTGCCGTTGCGCCCCGAGATCGCCTGAGGAAGGAGCACGCATGCTGATCGCGACCGACCCGACGACGGGCGCCGTCGTCCGCGAGGTGCCACCCGCCGGCCCCGAGCGGGTCGAGGAGGTGCTGGCCGCCGCGGAGGCCGCACGGTCGTCCTGGTGGGAGCGAGGGTACGCGGGGCGCGCCGTCGTGCTGCGGGCCGTGGCCGCGCGGCTGCACGAGCGCACCGAGGAGCTCGCCGCGCTCATGACGCAGGAGATGGGCAAGCCCGTCACCGAGGGGCGGGCCGAGGTCGCCAAGGCCGCCTGGTGCTTCGAGCACTACGCGGAGCACGGCGAGGCCTACCTCGCCCCCGAGACCATCGCGTCGGACGCGACCCGCAGCTACGTGCAGCACCTGCCGCTCGGCACCGTCCTCGGCGTCCTGCCCTGGAACGCGCCGCTGTGGCTCTGGTCCCGGTTCGCCGCCCCCGCGCTCATGGCCGGCAACACCTGCGTCATGAAGCACGACCCGCACGTGCCGGGCTGCGCGGCCGCCATCGGCGACCTGGTCGCCGACGTCCTGGCCGAGCACGAGGCGCCCGCCGGGGTGTTCGCCGACCTGCCGCTGGAGACGGGGGACGTCGCCGCCGTCATCCGGGACCCGCGCGTGGACGCCGTGTCGTTCACCGGGTCCGCCCGGGGCGGGGCCGCGGTCGCCGCGGTCGCGGCCGGCGAGATCAAGCCCACCGTGCTGGAGCTCGGCGGGTCCGACCCGTGCCTCGTCCTCGCCGACGCCGACCTCGACGCCGCCGCGGACACGATCGCGCTGTCCCGCACCATCAACGCCGGGCAGTCCTGCATCGCGGCCAAGCGGGTGCTCGTGGAGGACGCCGTCCACGACGAGCTCGTCGAGCGGCTGCGCACCCGCCTGGGCGGGCTCACCGTCGGCGACCCCGCCGACGACCGCACCCAGGTCGGCCCGCTCGCCCGCGACGACCTGCGGCGCGCGCTCCACCGCCAGGTCACCGAGACCGTCGACGCGGGGGCGCGCCTGCTGCTCGGCGGGGAGCTGCCCGACGGGCCGGGCTGGTTCTACCCGGTGACGCTCCTGACGGAGGTCACCGGCGACATGACGGCGTGCCGCGAGGAGACCTTCGGCCCCGTCCTCGTCGTGCAGCGCGCGGCCGACGCCGCCGACGCCGTCGCCCTGGCGAACCGCACCCCGTACGGGCTCGCCGCGAGCGTGTGGACGGCCCCCGAGCGGGGCGAGGCGCTCGCGGCGCGGATCGTCGCCGGGCAGGTGGCCGTGAACGGCATCGTCAAGACGGACCCGCGGCTCCCCAGCGGGGGCGTGCGCCGGTCCGGGTACGGGCGCGAGCTCGGCCCGCACGGCATCCGCGAGTTCGTCAACGTCCAGCAGGTGTGGGTCGGGCCCCGCCAGGACTGAGGCGTCCGCGCAGGTCACCGGCGCGGGCCGGGCGTGACGTGGATCACCTCGGGGGTTCCCCGCGGGCGGCGGGGGACACTACGATCGCGCCGTGAGCCGGACCCGCGACGGTGCCCGGGCGGACGACGTCCGCCCGCTCCGCGTCGTGCGCGCCGTCCTGCTCGCCGCGGTGACGGTGGCCTGCTCCGCGGCCGCGCACACCGCGGCCGGGGGAGGCCTGCCGGACGCCGCCGGGATCGTCCTGCTCGCGGGCGTCACGCTGGTCGTGACCAGCCTGCTGGCGCGGTGGCGGCTGCGGCCGTCGACCCTCGCACCCGTCCTCGCCGGGCTCCAGGTGGTGCTGCACCACGGGCTCCAGCTCCTCGCGCCGTCGCGCGTCGTGGCACCCTCGGCCGCCGCCCAGCTCGCCCGCGGCGGACGCCACGCCGACCACCGGGCCGAGGCCCTCGCCGAGGTCGTCGCCGCCGTGCAGCCCGACGTGGCCGCGCACGCGGGCGCCCACCTGCACCCCGCGATGCTCGCCGCGCACGCGGCCGCCGTCGTGGTGATCACCACCCTGGCGGTCGGGGCCGACCGTGCCCTGGCCCGCACGGTCGGTCGGTTCCGGGCGGTCGTCACCACGCTGCTGACGGGGCTGCCGCCCGTGCGCGAGCCCGCCCGTCCCGTGGTCGCCGCCGGGCACGTCGTCCTCCCCGTCCCGCGCCGCTCACCGGTGCTGCGGGCCCGGCGCGGACCGCCGGTGCTCCTGCGCACCGCCTGACCCACCCGTCGTCGTCCCGCGTCCTCGGGGGTGCCGCACGCCGTCGTGCGGCCGGGCGGTGCCGCGCCCCAGCACCCACCGGACGACCCACCCCGGCTCGTCCGGCGCTCGCGCGTACCCCGACGAGAGGACCACCTCGTGACCACCGCACCCTCGACCGCCGCGTCGACCGCCCCCGCCGCCCCGCCCGCACCGCCCGGACCACCGACCCCGCCGCAGGGCTCGCGCGTGTGGGCGGCGCTCCAGCCGATCCTGCTGCGCCTCCACTTCTACGCCGGGATCCTCGTCGGCCCGTTCCTCGTCGTCGCAGCGACGACGGGCCTGCTCTACACGCTCGCGCCGACGATCGAGCGCGTGGCGTACCGCGACCTGCTCGTCGTCGAGCAGGAGGGCGGCACCGTCGCGCCGCTGTCGGCCCAGGTGGCCGCCGCCCGCGCCGCGCACCCCGAGGGGACGATCAGCGTCGTCGAGGTCGCCGGCGACCCCGCGGCCACGACCCGCGTCACCCTCGCCGTCGACGGGCTGCCCGACGGCGCCGCCCGCACGGTGTTCGTCGACCCGTACACCGCGCAGGTCGCGGGCGACTCCCTCACCTACGGGGCGTGGCTGCCGGTGCGCGAGTGGATCGAGACCCTGCACTCCTCGCTCCACCTGGGCACGTACGGCACCCTGTACTCCGAGCTCGCGGCGTCCTGGCTCGGCGTCGTCGTGCTCGGCGGCGTGGCCATGTGGGTCGCGCGCGCCGTCCGCCGCCGGCGCACCGCCCGGGCGCTCCTCGTCCCGGAACGGGGTCGGCCGGGACGTCGCCGCACCCTGTCCTGGCACGGCGTCGTGGGCGTCCTCGCGGCGACCGGCCTGCTCGTCCTGTCCGTCACGGGCCTGACCTGGTCCGAGCTCGCGGGCGCCCGGATCGGCGATCTGCGGGCCGCGCTCTCCGCGCCCGGGCCGGAGCTCGACACCAGCCTGACGGGAGGCTACGACGCGGACGCCGACCCGCACGCCGAGCACGGGAGCGCCGCGGCCGGCATCGAGGACCACTACCTCGACCACGGGGCGTCCTGGGACGGGCTCACGGCCGCGGCCGCCGCACAGGGCCTGGAAGCGCCCTACACGATCGCGCCGCCGGCCAGCCACCACGAGACGTGGACCGTGACGGAGTCGGCGACCACCTGGCCCATGGACAACGACGCGATCGCCGTGCACGGGTACAGCGGCGACGTGCTCGACCGGGTGGACTTCGAGGACGAGCCGCTGCCGGCCAAGCTCACCTCGTGGGGCATCTACTTCCACCTCGGCATGCTGTTCGGCCTGCCCAACCTGCTGTTCCTCGCCGCCACGGCGGTCGGGCTGGTCGTGCTGGTCGTCCTCGGCTACCGGATGTGGTGGCAGCGCCGCCCCACCCGGCAGGCGGGACGCGGGCCGGGCCCGACGTACGGCCGCGGTGCGCTGCGGCGGGCGCCCCTGTGGCTCACCCTGGCGCTGTTCGCGGTCGCCGGCGTCGTCGCGTCCTACGTCCCGCTGTTCGGGCTCACGCTCGTCGCGTTCCTCGTGGTCGACGTCGCGCTGGGGCTGCGCGCCCGGCTCCGCACCCGCGCCTGACGACCCCGCGGCGGGGCGCCGGCCGGCCGGCCGCCGCCCCGCGGCACGGGGACGCACGTCCGCCGGGCGACGACGACGTCCCACGGTGCGGGCGGTCCTCGTGCGTCGACCCTCGTCACGGTAGGTTGCAGGAGTTCTCGACCAAGGGAGGTCCGGACCATGCTGATCGGTGTGCCGCGCGAGTCGCGTGCCGGCGAACGTCTCGTCGCCGCCACGCCCGCGACCGTGCGCAAGCTGACCGCGCTCGGCCACGACGTCGTCGTGCAGGCGGGAGCGGGATCGGGTGCTGCGCTGCCCGACGACGCCTACGCCGAGGCCGGGGCGCGGGTCGTCCCGCCGGGGGAGGTCTGGACGGCCGACGTCGTCACGTGCGTCAACGCCCCGACGCCCGACGAGATCGCGCTCCTGCGCCCCGGCGCGACGCTCGTCGCCCAGCTCGCCCCGGGCTCGCACCCCGAGCTGGTCGAGGTCCTCGCCGCCGGGCAGGTCACGGCGCTGGCGCTCGACGCCGTGCCCCGCATCTCCCGCGCGCAGTCCCTCGACGTGCTGTCCGCCCAGTCCAACGTCGCGGGCTACCGCGCCGTGGTGGAGGCCGCCGAGGAGTTCGGCGGCATGTTCACCGGGCAGGTCACCGCCGCCGGCACCACCCCGCCCGCCACCGTGTTCGTCATCGGCGCGGGGGTGGCGGGCCTCGCCGCGATCGGCACCGCGTCGTCGCTCGGCGCCGAGGTCCGCGCGTTCGACGTGCGGCCCGAGGTGGGCGAGCAGATCGAGTCGATGGGCGCGACGTTCGTGCAGGCCGACGGTGCGTCCCAGGAGGTCAGCAGCGACGGCTACGCCCGCGCCCTGACCTCCGACCAGGAGGCCGCCACCCGGGCCACGTACGCGGCCGAGTCCGCCCGCGCGGACGTCGTCATCACCACCGCGCTGGTCCGGGGCACCGCACCGACCACGATCACCGCCACGATGGTCGCCGCCATGCGACCCGGCTCCGTGATCGTCGACCTCGCGGCCGCCGGGGGCGGCAACTGCGAGCTCACGGTGCCGGGGCAGCGGGTCGTCAGCGACAACGGCGTGGTGATCCTCGGGTACACCGACCTGCCCGGGCGCCTGCCCCGGCACACGTCCCAGCTCCTGGGCACGAACGTCGTCAACCTCCTCACGCTCATGACCCCGGGCAAGGACGGCGAGGTCGTCCTCGACCTCGACGACGTCGTCGTGCGGGGCATGACGGTCGCGCACGCGGGCGAGGTGCTGTGGCCCCCGCCGCCCGTGCAGGTGTCCGCCGCCCCGGCGGCACCGCCGCCGCCCGAGCCGCCCGCCGGGCCCAGCCCCGAGGAGGTGGCGGAGCAGCAGCGCCTGCGCGGCCGGCGCCGCACCGTCCTCGCGGCGCTCGGGGCCGTCGTCGCGGGCCTCGCCATCGCGGCGTCCCCGCCCGACGCCGTCGGGCACTTCACGGTGTTCGCCCTCGCCGTCGTGGTCGGCTTCTACGTCATCAGCGCCGTGACCCACGCGCTGCACACGCCGCTCATGGCCCAGACCAACGCCATCAGCGGCATCATCCTCGTCGGGGCGCTGCTCCAGATCGGCGTGGACGACTGGCTCGTGACGACCCTCGCCGTCGTCGCCGCGTCCGTGGCCTGCATCAACGTGTTCGGCGGGTTCCTGGTCGCGAACCGCATGATCCGCATGTTCCGGCGCGACACGCCCGTCACCCAGGAGGCGACCCGATGACGGTCCTGTCGGCCGTGCAGGCCACCTACGTGGTCGCCGGCGTCCTGTTCATCCTGTCGCTGGCCGGCCTGTCCAAGCAGGAGACCGCCCGGCGCGGCAACGTGCTCGGCGTCATCGGCATGGCGCTCGCGATCGTCGCGACCGTCGCCCTGGCCCTGGAGACGTCGCAGCGCCCGTGGCAGGTCACCGGCGCGCTGATCCTGGCGGTGCTGGTCGTCGGCGCCGGGGTCGGCACCTGGCGGGTGCGCCGCGTCGAGATGACGCAGATGCCCGAGCTCATCGCGCTCCTGCACTCGTTCGTCGGTCTCGCCGCGGTCCTCGTCGGGTACGGGTCGTTCCTCACGGCCGAGCACGCCGAGACCGTGCACCTCGTCGAGGTGTTCCTCGGCGTCCTCATCGGTGCGGTGACGTTCACCGGCTCCATCGTGGCGAACCTCAAGCTCGCCGCGCGGATCCGGTCGGCCCCGCTGACCCTGCCGGGCCGGAACTGGCTCAACCTCGCGATGCTCGTCGCCTCGGCCGGGCTGCTGTGGTGGTTCCTCGACGCCGCGCGGGCCGGGGCCGACGGTGCCGCGCTCACCGCGCTCGTGCTCATGACGGTGGTCGCGCTGGCGCTCGGCTGGCACCTCGTCGCGTCCATCGGCGGCGGCGACATGCCCGTCGTCGTGTCGATGCTCAACTCGTACTCCGGGTGGGCCGCGGCCGCCGCCGGGTTCATGCTCGGCAACGACCTGCTCATCATCACCGGCGCCCTCGTCGGCTCCTCCGGTGCGATCCTGTCCTACCTCATGTGCCGGGCGATGAACCGCTCGTTCGTGTCGGTCATCCTCGGCGGGTTCGGCGCCGAGCCGGGCACCGTCGCTGCCGCCGGCGTCGACGGCGAGCACCGCGAGACGTTCCCCGCGGAGGTCGCCGAGCTCCTCACCGCCGCCCGGTCCGTGGCGATCGTGCCCGGCTACGGCATGGCCGTCGCCAAGGCCCAGTACCCCGTGGCGGACCTCACCGAGAAGCTGCGTGCCCGCGGCGTGGAGGTGCGGTTCGGCATCCACCCTGTGGCGGGGCGGCTGCCCGGGCACATGAACGTGCTGCTGGCCGAGGCCAAGGTGCCCTACGACGTCGTGCTCGGCATGGAGGAGATCAACGACGACCTGCCCGCCACCGACGTCGTGCTGGTCATCGGGGCCAACGACACCGTCAACCCGGCCGCGCAGGACGACCCCGGCTCGCCGATCGCCGGCATGCCCGTGCTCGAGGTCTGGAAGGCGCGCGACGTCGTCGTGTTCAAGCGGTCCATGGCGACCGGCTACGCGGGCGTGCAGAACCCGCTGTTCTTCCGCGAGAACACGGCGATGCTGTTCGGCGACGCGAAGGACCAGGTGGAGCACATCATCCAGGCCCTGTGACCGGGCCGGGCTCGGCTAGGGTCGGGACGCATGAGCGCCGAGCACACCGTCCCGCCCCTCGCCGTCGTCGGACCCGGTGCCGTGGGCTGCCTGGTCGCCGCCTTCCTGCACCGTGCCGGGGCGGACGTCGTCCTGGTGGGGCGCCCGCGCACCGTCGAGCGCCTCGGTGCCGGGCTCCGCGTCGTCACCGACCGGCACGGCACCTGGGAGGCGGCGGTCCCCGCCACGACGGCGGTCCCGGACGGTGCCGTCGTCCTCGTGGCCGTCAAGGGTGACGGGCTCGCGGACGTCGTCGGGTCGGTGGCGCAGGCCGCGCCCGTCGAGGTCGTGTCCCTGCTCAACGGGATCGAGCACATGGAGGCCCTGCGCGCCGCGCTGCCGACGACCGACGTCGTGGGCGCCGCCTACGCGGGGGAGACGTCCCGCGAGCTCGGCACGGACGGACCCGTCGTCGTGCGGCACCGCGGCGAGCTGCTGCGCGTCACGGTGCCCGCTCCGGCGCAGGAGTCGTGGACGGCCCGCGCCCTGCGTGCCACGGACCTGCCGCTCGTCGTCGGCGGGTCGGAGGCCGAGGTGCTGTGGTCCAAGCTGCGGTTCCTCGCGCCCCTGGCCCTGCTGACGTCCGTGCACCACGACGGCCTGGGCGCGGCGCTGGACGCCGACCCGGGGCTCATCGCCGCGCTGCTCGCGGAGGTCGCCGCCGTGGCGACCGCGGAGGGCGTGCCCTCGACGGGGCCCGAGCTGGAGCGGATCCTGCGCGGCCTGCCCGCGACGATGCGGTCCTCCCTCCAGGCCGACCTGGAGGCCGGACGGTCGGGCGAGCTCGACGCCATCGGCGGGGCCGTGGCCCGGCGCGGCGCCCGTCACGGGCTGCCCACGCCGCGGGTCGACGGCGTCGTCGCGCGGCTCGCCGCGGAGGTCTGACCGCCCCGGGACGACGACGGCCCGCCACCCCCGTGGGGTGGCGGGCCGTGCCGTCCGGCGGCGGTCAGCCGCGCAGGTCGGCCTGCTGGTCGTAGACGCTCGACGGCAGGACGCCACCGTTCTGCGCGGCGAGCTGCGCCACGGAGAGCTCGGCGGCGGGCTGCGGGGCGGCCTCGATGCCGCGCGCGTCGGCAGGCACGCCGTCGAGGCTCGGCATCATCGTGGCCAGGCGCGGGCGCCAGGCGGCGAACTGCTCGGGGAAGCAGCGCTCGAGCACGTCGACCATCGCGGAGACGGCCGTGGAGGCGCCCGGCGACGCGCCGAGGAGGCCCGCGATGGACCCGTCGGCGGCCGTCACGATCTCGGTGCCGAACTGGAGGACGCCCTTGCCGTCGGCGTCGCGCTTGATCACCTGGACGCGCTGGCCGGCGGTGATCCGCTCCCAGTGCTTGGGGTGCGCGGTCGGCACGAACTGCTGCAGCGCCTGGAACTTCGTCTCGGGCGCGGCGACGACCTGGCCCACGAGGTACTGGGTGAGGTCGAGGTTCTTCAGGCCGGCGCCCATCATCGGGCCGAGGTTGTTCGCGCGCAGCGACGTGATCAGGCCCAGGTACTTGCCCTTCTTGAGGTACTTGGGGCTGAACCCGGCGTACGGGCCGAACATGAGGTAGCTCTTGCCGTCCACGACGCGGGTGTCGAGGTGCGGCACGGACATCGGCGGGGCGCCGACGTCGGCCTTGCCGTACACCTTGGCGTGGTGCTGCGCGACGAGCTCGGGGTCGTCGGTGCGCAGGAACTCGCCGGAGATGGGGAAGCCGCCGAAGCCCTTGATCTCCGGGATGCCGGAGGACTGCAGCAGGGGCAGCGCGCCGCCGCCGGCGCCGACGAACACGAAGCGGGCCGTGAGGGTCGAGGTGCGGGGGCGGGCGTTCCAGGAGCGGTCCTTGACGCGCAGCTTCCAGCCGCCGCCCTTGACCCGCTTGAGGGAGGTGACCTCGCGCTGGAGCTGGAGCTCGGCGCCGTGGCCGATCATCCCGTCGATCAGCTGGCGGGTGAGGTTGCCGAAGTCGACGTCGGTGCCCGCGGCGGAGCGGGTCGCGGCGACGGGCTCGGCCGGGTCGCGGTCGGTGGTGAGCAGCGGCGCCCAGCGCTCGATCTCGGCCCGGTCGGTCGTGTACTCGAGGTCGCGGAACAGGGGGTGCGCGCTGAGCGTGGCGTGCCGGCGACGCAGGTAGTCGACGTTCTTGGCGCCGCGCACGAACGTCATGTGCGGGGTGCGGGACAGGAACGAGGAGTCGGCGATCTTGCCGGTGGCGACGAGGTGCTGCCACAGCTCGCGGGAGGTCTCGAACTGCTCGTTGATCGACACCGCCTTGGAGATGTCGATCGTGCCGTCCGGCTTCTCGGGGGTGTAGTTCAGCTCGCAGAGGGCGGCGTGACCCGTGCCCGCGTTGTTCCAGGGGTTGGACGACTCGAGCGCGACGTCGTCGAGGCGCTCGAGGATGCGGACGGACCACGTCGGCTCGAGCTGCTGGATGAGCGTGCCGAGGGTGGCGCTCATGATGCCGGCGCCGATGAGGACGACGTCGACGGCGTCCGTGGGGGCCTGGTGGGGTGCCGTTGCGCGCGAGTTCACCGGGCCATGCTAAGACGATGGTGAAAACTGTCACAAAGAATGAGAGCAACGTCACAAGCGCGCTGACCTGGGGTGACGTGGGTCACACTCAGGGCCAGAGCAGCTCTGGCTCCCACGCCGCGGCCGTCCGACGGTAGCGCACCCGCGTCTGACCTGTGCCGTCACCCGTGGACCAGAACTCCACGTCCGACGCGTCGAGGCACCACGCCGTCCACGACGGCGCCACGAGGTCCGGGTCCGCGGTCACCCGCTCCAGGGACGCCGACCACGCCGCCCGGTGCTCCGCGAGCGAGTCGAGCACCTCGCTCTGGTGGTCGACCAGCCCCGCGGCGCGCGACGGCGGACGCCGACCACGGAAGTCCTGGGCCCCGGCGTCCGGGTGCGACGACACCTCGCCCGCCACCCGCACCTGCCGGCCGGTCTCGCGCCACAGGAACGTCAGCGCCGCGCGCGGCTCCGCCGCCAGCTCGCGCCCCTTCGGGCTCGTCGCGTGCCCCGCGAACCACCAGCCCGCCGCCGTGAGGTCCGTGAGCAGCACCGTGCGAGCCCGGGCCCCGCCCGCGACGGACACCGTCGACAGCGTCGTCGCGTGCGGGGCGGACGCCCCCGCACCGACCGCCTCGACGAACCACGCCTCGAACAGGTCGTGCGGCGTGCGGGGGAGCGCGGCGAGGTCCGGCACGTCCCAGCCCGGCAGGCCGGCGGGCAGCACCGGCAGGCCGCGCAGCCGCTCACGCATCGTGGTCACGGGGGCACCTCCAGGGGTCGGACGGGGACGGTCCCGGCGCGGACGGCGGGACGCGCCGCGACCCGTCGGGCTCGACCCGTCCGACCCTAGCGACCACCGCCGCGCCGCGTCCCCGCGACGGAACCACCCGCTTCGCCCCTTGTGCTCCGGCACCGGGAGCACCACCATGGGTCCGCACCAGGACGGAAGAGGTGGGATGGACACCGACGTGAGCACGTCGTCGCCCTCGGCGCGCGGCACGGGCAGGATCGCGCGACGCCGCGACCTCGACACAGGGCCCACCGCGACGATCACGTCGATGTTCCCGGCCGACCCGCCACCGCCGCCGCCCGCCCCCACCGGCCCCGTGCCCGTCGTCCACGCACCGCACCGGGTCCGCGGGGTCGTCCCCGTCCTGCTCGCCGCGGCCCTCGTGCTCGCCCTCGCGGCGTCCGTCGGCGTCGGCGTCCTGTGGTCCGCCAACCGCAAGCTCGCCGCCGAGGTCGACGCCGCGCTCGCCCAGGCCGCCATCACCCAGCAGCAGCTCGTCGACCTGCGCGGCACGACGCCGGACGCCGCCGTCGTCGACGTCCTGACCGACCGGGTCCAGGACGTCGAGGAGTGGACCGGCCTGCCCGACGGCGGACAGGGGCGCGCCAAGGACCTCCAGACGCGGCTCGCCGACGTCCGGGGGGACACCGACCAGCTCCAGCACGACGTGCGGGACGGTCTCGCCGACGTCCGCGCGAGCGTGACCGCGCTGCAGGGTGCCGTCGCCGGGGCGTCCGACGCCGCGACGTCCGACGACCTCGACGCCCTCCAGGAGCAGGTGCAGGAGCTGAGCACCGACGTGGCCACCCTCTGCTGGGCGCTGGCCTACCAGCCCGGGGTCGCGGCCTCCTGCTGAGCGGGGCGGGCCGCGCCGCGCGGCAGCTCCGACGGGCGTCTGCCCTGGGCGTATCCGCTTGCCGTGCGCCCGCCGGACGGCGAGGGTCGTGACGTGCAGCTCCTCGTCCTCGGTGGGTCCGTGTTCCTGTCCCGTGCGGTCGTCGAGACCGCCCTCGCCCGCGGCCACGACGTCGTCGCCCTCACGCGCGGCCGGTCCGGGTCGGTGCCCGCCGGCGCGCGGCACGTCGTCGCCGACCGCGACGACCCCCTGCCCGCGGACCTGGTGACCGGACGCTTCGACGCCGTCGTCGACGTCGGCCGCCAGCCGTCGCACGTGCGACGGGCGGTGCGGGCCTGGCCCGACGCCCGCTGGGTGCTGGTCTCCACGATCAGCGTCTACGCCGACGACGCCGACCCGGCCGGACCCGGCGCAGGGCGCCTGCACGAGGCCCGCCACGACGACGCCGACCTCTCGGCCGACCCCGCCGCGTACGGTCCCCTGAAGGTCGCCTGCGAGGAGATCGTGCGCGCCGGTGCCCCCGACGCGGTGGTCGTCCGGCCCGGCCTGGTCGTGGGGCCCGGGGACCCGTCCGGCCGGTTCACGGCCTGGCCCGCCCGCCTGCGCCGCCTCACCGGTGCCCCGGACGACGGCGACGTGCTCGCCCCGGGTTCCCCCGACGACCTCGTGCAGACCATCGACGTGCGCGACCTCGCCACCTGGATCGTCGACCTCGCCGAGACCTCCGTCGCGGGCACCTTCGACGCGGTCGCCCCCGCCGTCCCGATCGCCGCGTACCTCGCCGCCGTCGCCCGCGGCTGCGGCGTCGCGCCCCGCTGGCGGTGGGTCGACCACGACCGCCTGACCGCCCTCGACGTCCGCCCGTGGTCCGGCCCGCGCTCCGTGCCGCTGTGGCTGCCGCGCCCCGCCTACGACGGCATGCCCGCGCACGACGCCGCCCCGGCGCTCGCGGCCGGGCTCACCCCGCGCCCCCTGGAGGACACCGCGCGCGACGTGCTGGCGTGGCTGGACGCCGACCCGGACGCGCCCGTCACCGGGCTCACGGACGCGGAGGAGGCCGAGGTGCTGCACGCCGTCCTCGGCTGAGGCGGCTGCGACGCCCGTGCATCAGGGCGCGCGGGGTCAGGCGGTCGGGTTGCACCGGGCGGCCAGCACCTGGAGCAGCCCGACGTCGGGGCGCCACGGCTCGAGGTTCCACGTCGCCTTGTCGGGGGCGCCGAGGGCGTGGCACACGAGCTGGTCGTGCATGGTCGGGGTGTCGAGGGCGGGGTCGTCGGCGACGAGCCCGGCCCAGACGACGTCCACGCCGGCCTGCCCGGCCCGCCGCGCCCAGTCCGTCGGGGTGACGGCCAGGGAGTCGCCGCCCTCGCGGTCGCCCCAGGCGGCGTCCTGCACGCCGGTCGTGCCGAGCGTGGTGCTGGTCGGGGCGTCGCCGTCGATCGCCAGGACGCCCGGGTCGACGAGCCGGAACCGCGCCGCACCCGTGGGCGAGGTGAGCCCGCCGACGGCCACGCCGTCCTGCTCGACGGTGGCCGAGCCGTCGGTGTGCACGGTGAACGTCGCGCCGGGGGCTGCGGACAGTGCGGCGGCGGCTCCCGCCGGTCCCGTGCCCGATCCCGTGCCGGTGGCTGTGCCCGGGTCGACCGTGACGGTCGCGGTGCCGTCCCGGCCCGGGTCGGCCGTGGCGTCGGGTGCGGTGAGGGTCAGGGTGACGTCACCCGCGCGGACGGCGACGGGCTTCGCCGTCGGGGCCTCGGGTGCGGGGGAGGAGGTGCCGTCCGGGGCGGGTGCGTCGGACGTGGCCGGTGCCGCGGACGTCGGTGCGGACGACGGCGAGGCGGCGTCGTCCGCGGAGGGGGTCGCGTCGCACGCGCTGACGAGGGCCACGGCGAGGAGCGCGCCGGCCACGAGGCGGGCGTGCGGACGGGGGGACGGGCCGGGCCGGTGCACCGCTCCAGTCTGCGGCAGGACGGGCGCGGTGCCCGGTGGGTGGACACGCCCTGGCGCTCGCAGGTGAGGTTGCCCTAACCTAAGCCGGTGAGCGGATACAACGGACGCAAGCCGGTCGAGCCCCACGTCCTCCTCGCCGAGGTCGTGCGGACCAAGCAGGTCTCGGAGCACATGATGCGCGTGACCTTCGGCGGCGACGGGCTCGAACGCCTGACCACCGTCGGGTACGACCAGTGGTTCCGGCTGTTCCTCCAGCGCGAGGGCGCGGACGCGATGCGCCTGCCCACCCGCACGTCCGGGCTCGGCTGGTACGCGCAGTACCTCACGACGCCCAGGGCGCGGCGCCCGTGGGTGCGCAGCTACACCGTCCGCGAGGCGCGACCGGACCTGCGCGAGATCGACGTCGACTTCGTGCTGCACGGGGCGCACGGCCACGAGGGGTCCGGCGAGCCCGGTCCCGCGTCCACGTTCGCGGCCACCGCCCGCACCGGCGACACCGTCGGCATCCTCGACCAGGGTGTCGGATTCAACCCGCGCCACCCCCACGACTGGACGCTGCTCGTCGCCGACGAGTCGGGCCTGCCCGCCGTGGCGGGCATCTGCGAGGCGCTGCCCGACGACGCCCGCGGCATCGCCGTCGTCGAGGTCCCCACCGCCGCCGACCGGCAGGACTTCCGCGCCCCTGCCGGGGTCGACGTGCGGTGGGTGGAGCGCCACCGCGTGGACCCGGCGGCCGTCCCGGGCACGGCCGCGCTCAACGTCGTGCGCTCGCTGGACCTGCTCGACGGCGACGTCTACGCGTTCTCCGTGGGCGAGTCCTCGCTCGCGACCGGCGTGCGCCGCCACCTCGTGGCCGACCGCGGGGTCCCCAGGACGCACGCCGACTTCGTCGGCTACTGGCGGCACGGGCGCGGCGCGGCCGGCTGACCGGCCCGCCGTCCGGGGCGCCCGGGCCCGGGCGGGCCGCGGGCGCCCTCCGGCTCAGACCGTGACGACGATCTTGCCGCGCACGTGCCCTTCCTCGCTGGCGCGGTGCGCGTCCGCGGCGTCGGCGAGGTCGAACGTCCGGGCCACCTCGACGCGCAGCACGCCCTCGTCGAACAGCGCCCCGAGGGCCTCCAGGTCCGTGGTCGACGGGCGCACCCACGCGTAGACGCCGTCGTGCTCGGAGCGGGCGGCCGGGTCGGCGATCGACGTGATCGTGCCGCCCGGGGCGAGCACGTCCGCGCTCACCGCGACGGCGTCCCCGCCGACGTAGTCGAGGGCGACGTCCACGCCCTGCGGCGCGAGCGCCCGTACCCGGTCGGCCAGGCCCTCGCCGTACTCGACCGGCTCGGCGCCGAGACCGCGCAGGAACTCGTGGTTGCCGGCCGACGCCGTGCCGATGACGCGAGCCCCCCGGGCGTGCGCGAGCTGCACGGCGAACGCGCCGACGCCGCCCGCCGCGGCGTGCACCAGGACCGTCTGACCCTGGGTCACGCCGGAGCGCTCGATCGTCTGGTAGGCCGTCAGCCCCGCCAGCGGCACCGCCGCGGCCTCGGCGAAGCTCAGCATCGCGGGCTTGCGGGCGAGGGTGCGCACGGGCGCCGCCACCAGCTCGGCGAACGTCCCGCCCTGCACGACGTCCTTGCGCACGTACCCGTACACCTCGTCGCCCACCTGGTACTCCGGGGTGTCCAGGCCCACCTGCTCGACCACGCCGGCCACGTCCCACCCGGGCACCGCGGGGAACTGCGTGTCGATGAGGCCGGCGAGGTAGCCCTCGCGGACCTTCCAGTCCACCGGGTTGACGGAGGCGGCGCGCACCCGCACCACCACCGTGTCGGGCCCGGGGTGCGGGTCCGGCTGCTCGGTCAGCTCAAGGACGTCGGCGCCGCCGAAGCGGCTGTAGGTGATGGCTCGCATACGGGCGGTAACCGGCACCCCGGCGTCGGCATTCCGCGTCGACCCGCAGGCCCGACCCATCCAGGTTGCCCGGGGCTCCGAACCTCCGACGGGTCGCGAACGACGCGGCCCGGGACGAAGGGATCGATCATGAAGGCACGCACCCGTACCTCGCTCGCCGCCCCTGCACTCGCGCTCGCCGGCCTGCTGGCCGTCGCCGGGCCGGCCTCGGCCGACGACGGCACCGCCCAGGGCGAGCTCGCCCCGGTCCCCCTCAACGGGGTCGACGGTGGCGGCGACGCCATGGTCTGGGTCGACGGCACGACCCTGAACGTCGAGTTCGCGGCGACCGGCCTGCTGGCCGGCAGCCCGCACGCCGCCCACCTGCACTACGGCGAGGACGCCGCGCACCAGTGCCCGTCCGAGGCCGACGACTCCGACGGCTCGGGCACCATCACCACGACCGAGGGCGTCCCGTCGTACGGGTCGGTCCAGGTCTCGCTCACCACGCAGGGCGACACGTCGCCCGACTCCGCCCTGGCGGTCGACCGCTTCGACACGGCCGACGGCGGTGACATCGACTACCAGCGCGGCTCGATCGAGGTCTCGCAGGACCTGGCCGACAGCATCCTCGACGGTGAGGTCGCGCTCGTCGTGCACGGCGTCGACCACGACGGCAGCGGCGCCTACGACGGCGACACCGAGTCCGACCTGGACCCGTCGCTGCCCGCCGAGGCCACCGACCCGGCGCTGTGCGGCATCCTCACCGCCTCGCAGATGGACGAGATGCCCGCCGGTGGCGTGCAGACCGGCACCGGCGGCACCGCCGGCGTCGAGCACGCCGGCCTGATCGCGGGCGGTGGGATCGCGCTGCTCGCCGGCGCCGGCCTGACCGCCGCCCTGGCCGTGCGTCGTCGTCGCGCCGACCTGGAGTCCTGATGCCGGGCCGGCGCGCGGCCGTCGTCCTCGCCGCCGGGCTGGTGCTCGGCGGCGGGACGGCGGTCGCCGTCGGGCTCGCCACGCAGCAGGACGCCCCGGCGCCGGTCCCCGCGGCCGGCGCCGGGGCGTCCGCCGCACCGGCGAGCCCGACGACAGCCCCGTCACCGGTCCCGACGGGACGGGCCGTGCCCGGCCCGGACGCCGCCCCGTCGTCGTCGCCGGACGCGTCACCGGAGGCGTCGCCCGAGGCCCGTGCTCCGCTGCCCACGCGGGTCCGGGTGCCGGCGATCGACGTCGACTCCCGGCTGCTCCACCTGGGCCTCGCCGACGACGGCACCGTCGAGGTGCCGGCCGGTGACGACATCGACCGGGCGGCGTGGTTCGACGGGTCGCCCCGCCCGGGCGCCGTGGGACCCGCCGTGCTGGAGGGCCACGTCGACAGCCCGAACGGGCCGTCGGTGTTCTACCGGCTCTCGGCGCTGGAGCCCGGTCAGAAGGTCCACGTGGACCGCCGGGACGGCAGCACCGTGACGTTCGTCGTCGACCGGGTCGAGCAGTACGCCAAGGACGCGTTCCCCACCCGGGAGGTGTACGCGAACACCGACGGTCCCGAGCTGCGGCTCATCACCTGCGGCGGCGCCTGGGACCCGGCGGTGGGCCACTACACGGACAACACGGTCGTGTACGCGCACGCGGCGTGAGGGCCGCGGCCGGGCGGTCCGACTAGACGAGCACCTCGTCGCCGCGGGCCACGACCCGGCCCGCGGCGACGACGAGCTCCCGCCGCGGGGCCCGCACGACGGCGTCCTGGACGTTCTCGGCGTCGACGAGGACGACGTCGGCCACCGCACCCGGCACGAGGTCGTGCACCGCACGTCCCACGAACGCGGCGGCGTCGCTGGTGGCCAGCCGGGCGGCCGCCACGAGGTCGGCGTCGTGGCGGAACCGGGACAGCCGGGCGAGCTGCGTGGTCTGCGCCAGCAGGTCGCCGGTGCCGTACGGGGACCACAGGTCGCGGATGCCGTCCGTGCCCAGGCCCACGGCCACGCCAGCCTGTTGCAGCGCGGGCAGCGGCAGGGGAGCGGCGCCGATCGGCGCGACCGTGGTCATCGTCAGCCCGGCCTCGCCCATCGCGGCCACGAGGTCGGCCTGCCGGGTGGCGGGCAGGTCCCCGACGGCGAACCCGTGCGCGACGTTGACGCGTCCCTGCAGCCCGGCGCGCAGCGTGCGGTCCACGAGGAGCTCGATCTGGAACGCCCCCAGCTCGCCCCCGTCGTGCAGGTGCACGTCGATGCCGACGTCGTGACGCTCGGCGATCGCGAACAGCCCGTCGATCTGGCCCACGGGGTCCCGGTCGATCGAGGCGGGGTCGAGCCCGCCGACGTGGTCGGCCCCCGCGGCGGCCGCCGCGTCGAGGAGCTCGAGCACGCCCGGGCGGCGCAGCACACCGTCCTGCGGGAACGCGACGACCTGGGCGTGCACCGCGCCGCCCAGCGCGGCGAGCGCCTCGCGGACCACCTCGATGCCACGCAGCCCGACGCCGAGGTCGACGTCGACGTGCGTGCGCACGGCGGTGGTGCCGTGCCGCAGGAGCTCGCGCAGCACGGTGAGGGTGACGTCGGTGCCCGGGATGCCGAGCTCGTCGCGGTGCGCCCGCTCGTGGGCGATGCGGCCCTGCGTGGTCGCCTCCCCGCCGTAGCTGACCCACCCACGGCCCCACCACGACTTGTCGACGTGGGCGTGGGTGTTGACCAGGCCGGGCAGGGCGAGCAGGCCGCGGCCGTCGACCTCGGTCCCGGCGGCGACCGCGACCGGGTCGGCGGGGACGGTCGGGTCGTGCGGCACGACGGCGGTGACGTGCCCGTCGTGGAGGTGGAGGTCGGAGCGGGCGCCGCCCCAGGGGCGGACGTCGCGCAGGACGGTGACCTCGACCTCGGGGGTGGGGGCGGGCGGGGTCGAGAGGGTGGTGGTCATGCGTGGTCCTTCCTCGGTGCGGACGGCGGGGCGTGGGGTGGGCGTGGGCCGCCTGGAATGGTATTCCATTTGGTCTTGGGGCGCGGTCGAGGCCTGCACCGGAGCCCGCCAGGGTCCGGCAGGCGGGCCTGGCAGGATGTCGGCATGACGCCGGCACCCTCTGCGCCGTTCGAGCCCGAGTCGGCCCGGGTCGCCCGCGTCGTGCGCGAGCAGATCGTCGAGGGCGTCCGCGCCCCCGGCAGCCGGCTCGTCGAGCGCGACCTCGCCGCCGACCTCGGGGTCAGCCGGATCCCCGTCCGCGACGCCCTGCGCGTCCTCGTCGCCGAAGGGCTCGTCACCCCGCGGCCGCGCACCTGGGCCGTGGTGCGCACGTTCAGCGCCCAGGACGTCGCCCACCTCCAGGAGGTCCGCGGCGCCACCGAGCCGCTGCAGTTCCGGCTGGCCGCCCTGCGGCGCACCGACGCGCAGCTCGCCGCCCTGGCCGCCGCGTGGCAGGCCGAGGACGACGCCGCCCGCCGCGGCGACGTGCCCGCGGCCCGCCGCGCCGGGGCGGACTTCCACGAACGCGTCGTGGAGGCCGCCGCCAACCCCGTGGTCACCGAGCTGCACGCCGTGCTCGGGAGCCGGGTGCGGTGGCTCCTCGGCCAGCACGACGACGTCGCCGCGATGGCGCGCGAGCACGGCGAGCTGCTCGCCGCCGTGCGTGACCGCGACGCACGGACCGCGGAAAGGATCGCGCTGGAGCACCTGCGCACCAGCCGCGCCGAGCTGGACGCCCGTCGGGCCTGACGCCAGCCGGGCCTGACGCCAGCCGGGCCCGACGCCAGCCGGGCCCGACGCCCGGCCGGGGTCACCCGGCGTCCGGACGCGCCCCGTCCGTCGCCTCGATCACCACCGACGCCGGGTCCTTGTCGGGCCGCAGCCCCCGCCACACGGTGTGGCGCAGGCTCCCCTCCCCGGGCTCGTCGCCCGTCCAGCCGGCGTGCACCACCTCGACGACGGTGGTCGGCTCCACCCATCGGGCGCCGACGGCGTCCGGCCGGGGGACGTCGTCGACCGGGGCGCGGGCGACCTCGGCGTCCGCGAGCCGCGCGGCGAGCTCACGACGCTCCCGGTCCGACATCCCTGTGCCGACGCGTCCCACGTACCGCAGGCGGTCGCCGTCGGGCACGGCGAGCAGCAGGCCGCCGACGGAGCGCGGGTCCTGCGTCGGCGTCCCGGCGCGCAGCGGCCGCCAGCCCACCACGACGCACTCCTGGGCGCCCACGTGCTTGACCTTCAACCAGTCGCGCGACCGGTGGCCGCTCGCGTACGGCGCGCGGCGCCGCTTGGCCACCAGCCCCTCCAGCCCGAGGCGGCGGGACTCGGCGGACGCCTCGGCCACGGTGCCCGTCAGGGCGTCGGGCACGTGCACCGGACGGCGCGGCGCGACCACCCGGCGCAGGATCGCGCGGCGCTCGTCGTACGGGTGGTCGGTGACGTCGATCCCCGCGACGCGCAGGACGTCGAACAGCACCAGGTCCACCCCCACCGCCCGGCGGGCCCGCTCCACCTCGCGGGGCCTGACGAGGTTCGCGCGCTGCTGGAGACGGCGGAAGCTGGGGCGGCCCGCGGTGTCGAGCGCCACGACCTCCCCGTCGAGCGCCACGGGCAGCTCGTCCGCGGGGACGCGGTCCGCGAGCGCCTGCAGCTCGGGGAACGTGGCCGTGAGGTCGCGCCCGGAGCGGGACGTGAGCCGCACGCGGGGGCCGGGGGCGTCGGCCGTGTCGTCGGGGTCGGGCGGCAGGACCTCGGCGATCGTGCGGAACCCGTCCCACTTGACCTCGAACGCCCAGTCGGTGGCGTCGAGGCGTGCGAGCTCGCCGGGGGAGGCGGCCGTGGCGAGCATGGGGCGGGGTGCGGGGCCGGGCGGCGCCGGGAGCGCCGCGGCGTCCGCGGTCGGGGCGGTGGCCGCGCCGTCGGGTGCCGCGGAGCCGTCGGGTCGCGGCGGGACCGGACCGCCGGTGGCGGGGGCGACGTCGTGCGGTGCGCCGCCGTCGTCGGGCACCGCAGGGCGGGCGTCGCGCGGCTGGTCCTTGGTGCGGTGGATCAGCCAGGAGTTCTCGTCGTCGCCGCCCCGCCCGCCGGTGCGGACGAGCGCGAGGCGGCGTGGTCCGCGGCGCTCGCTGTGCAGCGTGACGATGACCTCGTCGTCGCGCCACTTCTCCAGCTCGTACGTGCCGGCGTCCCAGATGGTCACCTCGCCGGCGCCGTACTCGCCCGCCGGGATCGACCCCTCGAAGCCGCCGTAGGCGAGCGGGTGGTCCTCGGTCTGCACCGCCAGGTGGTTGCGGCCGGGGTCGGTGGGCTCGCCGCGGGGCAGTGCCCAGCTCACCAGGACGCCGTCGTGCTCGAGCCGGAAGTCCCAGTGCAGGCGGCGGGCGTGGTGCTCCTGCACGACGAACGTGGGCGCGTCGGCCGTGACCGCCGGCGCGGTGCCGTCGTCGAACGGTTCGGGGGTGCGGTCCGGGTCGCGCCTGGCGCGGTAGGTGCCGAGCCGGGCGAACGTGGCGAGGCGTTCCGGGGTGGGTTCGAGCTGGGAGAGGTGCCCGGCGAGCAGCGGGGCGAGGAGGTCCCCGTCGGCCTCGTACCGGTCGGCGACCTCGTCGGCGGTGAGGTGACGCAGCCCGGGGTCGTCGAGCTCGCCCCACGTGCGCGGAGCCGCGACGGTCGGGTGCTCGCGGCCCCGCAGCGAGTAGGGGGTGATGGTGGTCTTCGCGCCGTTGTTCTGGGACCAGTCGATGAACACCCGGCCGGGACGCACGGACTTCTTCATGTCGGCGACGACGAGGTCGGGATGCTCGCCGGCGAGGTGCCGGGCGAGCTCGCGGGCGACCGCCGACACGGCGTCGCTGGTGAGGGTGCCGTGCCCGGTGAGCGCCGCGTACAGGTGGATGCCCTTGGACCCGCTGGTGACGGGCAGCGGGTCCAGGCCCATGCCGGTGAGGATGTCGCGCGCCCACCGGGCGACCTGCGCGCACTCCGGCAGACCGACCCCGGGCCCCGGGTCGAGGTCGAGCACGAGGCGGTCGGGCGGCAGCGGGACGCCCGTGCGACCGAACTGCCACTGCGGGACGTGGATCTCCAGGGTCGCGGTCTGGCCGAGCCAGGTGAGCGTGGCGAGGTCGTCGACGAGGACGTAGTCGTTCGACGACGACGAGTGCCGGATGGTGCGGCGCGGCACCCACGTCGGTGTCGACGCGTCGAGGTTCTTCTGGAAGAACGCCTGCCCGCCCGTGCCGTCGGGCCAGCGCTTGCGGGTCGCGGGACGGTGCGCGGCGTGCGCGACCAGCGCGGGCGCGACGCGGGTGAGGTAGTGCAGCACCTCCGCCTTGGTGGTGCCGGTCGCGGGGTAGAGCACCTTGTCCAGGTTGGACAGGGACAGGGTGCGCCCCGCGACGGTCACGCGCTGGGTGGGCGGGCTCACGGGGACATCGTGGCCCGGGCGGCGGCGCGCCGCAGGTCCGGGCGCCGCCCGGCCCGGTACCCGCGACGCCGCGTCCCGGGTTGTGTGCGGGCGCCGGTGGCCGCACGCTCGGTCGCAGGCGCTCGACGACGCGCGCCCCGCTCGGCACGAACGACGAAGGAGTTGTCTCATGCACGCAGCCCCCCGCAGGACCCGCCACGGCCTCACGGCAGCGCTCACCGCCCTGGTCGCGGCCCTCGCCGCCGGCGTCCTCGCCCCGCCCGCCGGCGCCGACGACGGCCCGCTCGACTACGTCGCCCTCGGCGACTCGTACTCCGCCGGGTCCGGCGTCCTGCCGCTCGACCCCGACGCCCGCCCGATCTGCCAGCGCAGCATCCGCAACTTCCCGCACGTCGCCGCCGCCGCGCTCGACGCCGACCTCACCGACGTCACCTGCGGCGGAGCCGAGACCGCCGACCTCTACAGCGCCCAGTACTGGCGCGTGCCCGCCCAGCTCGACGCCCTCACCGCCGACACCGACCTCGTCACCCTCACCATCGGCGGCAACGACTCCAGCACGTTCATCACCGCGATCCTTGCGTGCGCCGCCGCCGGCGCCGCCACGCTCGGGTACGGCAACCCGTGCGAGCGTCGCTACGGCGACCGCTTCACCGACACCGTCGAGCAGACCACCTACCCCGCCGTGCGCCAGGCGCTCGCCGACGTCCGGGCCCGGGCCCCGCAGGCGCAGGTCCTCGTGCTCGGGTACCCGTGGATCCTGCCGCCCACGAAGGGCTGCTTCGCGAAGCTGCCGATCGCACGCGGCGACGTCCCCTACCTGCGGGACCTGCAGGCCACGCTCAACGGCGTCGTCGAGCAGGCGGCCGCCGACACCGGCGCGACGTTCGTCGACCTCGCGCAGCGCAGCGAGGGGCACGACGCGTGCGCGTCGTCGACGACCCGCTGGGTGGAGCCGCTGCTGTGGGGCACCAACACCGTGCCGGTGCACCCGAACGCGCGCGGCGAGGCCGCGATGGCCGACGCCGTGCTGGACGCCCTCGGCTCCTGACGCGACGACGCACCACGGCCGCCGCCCGACCGCAGAGTCCGGGCGGCGGCCGGGACGGCAGGTGGGGGAGACGGGGGATACTCGCCGGGTGGAGATCCCCGTCGTCTGGTCCGTCGTCCTGCTCGTCGCCGCCGTGTGGAACCTGGTGGTGTGGCCCCGGTTCTGGCGCCGCGTGACCACCGACCCGCGTGCCCGCGACGCCGCCGGTCGCCCCACCCGCTTCTACACCGTGCACGCCGTGCTCGTCGGCGTCTCGGTGGTGCTGGCCGTCCTCGTGGGCGTCGTCGGCGTCCTCGGGCTGCTCGGCTGACGGCGCCCTCGGGCGCGCACCGCACCGCCGCCCGCCGCCCCGACCGCTCGCGCCCCGCCGTCCGTCGCGTGACCATGGGGTCATGAGGGCGATCTGGAAGGGCGCCGTGACGTTCGGCCTCGTCAACGTCCCGGTCAAGGTGTACAGCGCGACGGAGGACCACGACGTCCCCCTGCACCAGGTGCACGACGCCGACGGCGGACGCATCCGCTACCGGCGCGTCTGCGAGGTGTGCGGCGAGACCGTGCCGTTCGAGCACATCGACAAGTCGTACGACGACGGCGAGCAGGCCGTCGTCCTCACGAAGTCCGACTTCGCCGCGCTGCCCGCCGAGGCCAACCGCGAGATCGAGGTCGTCGAGTTCGTGCCGACCGACCAGGTCGACCCCATCCTGTTCGACCGCACCTATTACCTCGAACCCGACTCCAAGAGCCCCAAGGCGTACGTCTTGCTGCGCCGCACCCTGGAGGAGACCGACCGCACCGCCATCGTGAAGTTCGCGCTGCGCCAGCGCACCCGCCTGGCCGCGCTGCGCGTGCGCGACGAGGTGCTCACCCTCCAGACCTTGCTGTGGGCCGACGAGATCCGCGAGGCCGCCTTCCCCGCCCTCGACGGCTCCACGACCGTGTCCGACAAGGAGCTCGCGATGTCCGCCCAGCTCGTGTCCAGCTACGAGGCGGACTTCGAGCCCGGCGACTACACCGACGACTACCAGGCCCAGCTCCGCCAGCTCATCGACGCCAAGATCGAGCAGGGCGACACCATGGACCCCGCCGAGACCTTCGGCGAGCAGCCCGAGGGCGAGGGCGCGGAGGTCGTCGACCTCATGGAGGCGCTGCGCCGCTCCGTGGACTCCCAGAAGAAGGCCGCGAAGACGTCGTCCGGGTCGGGCCAGAAGCGCAAGAAGACGGGCTGACGGCGACCAGCGCTGACTCGCGCCGGCCAGCGCTGACTCCCGCGAAACCGCGCTGACTCGCGCCGCCCAACGCTGACTCGCGCGAAACCGCGCTGACTCGCGACTCGGCGCAATCTTCCGCGACTCAGCGCAGATCCACGCGACTCAGCGCAGATCCACGCGACTCAGCGCTGGTGGCGGCCGGTCGGTGCGGTCGTTCGGCGCAGGTGCCGTCGCAGCCCGGCCTCGCCCGCGCGCATGACGGCGGCGTGCGCGAGCGTCGACAGGTGGCGGTGGGCGGCCAGGCCGGGGTGGTCGGCGGCGGGCGTGACGTCCCAGCGCAGGGCGACGACGCAGCCGCCCGGCACGGGGCGAACGACGACGAGCGCGGTGCCGGCGAGGTCGCCGTCGGCGGTGAACCGGGCGTGCCCGACGCCGTCCACGTCACCGGGCGGGGTGACGGCGTCGAGGGCGAGGCGGACCTGCAGGGCGCGGCCGGCGGGGCTGCGCACGCGCAGGGTCACGCTCGCGCCGGGGGCGGCCCGCCCGTCGGCGTCGGTGCGGGGGTGGGTGTCCACGGTGCGCAGCAGCGGCCACCAGCCGGGCCAGGTGAACCCCGGGTCGGCGAGGAGGCGCCACACGACGGGCGCGGGGGCGCGCAGGAGCCACGTGGACACCAGGCGGAACGGCTCCGGTGTCGTGGTGGTCACGGTCAGGCGGTGGCGGGGGAGCGGAGCCGGCCGACGAGGGCGAGGAGCTCGGCCAGCGGCGGGGCGGCGATGCCGGTGGAGGCGCGGTAGTAGATGCCGTCGGACAGGAGCACGATGGCGCGGGCGACGGCGGCGTCGTGCACCTCGGTGGTGACGGCCTCGGTCCAGGCCTCCTGCGCGTGGTCGAGGGTGGCGCGGGCCCACGGGTAGGGGCCCTGGGCGAGCTGGGTGACGGCGAGGTAGGTGCGGTCGAACGCGCTGCCGACGTCGGACGACGTCCGCAGCAGGTAGGCGACGGGACCCTCCTCGGCGGCGCGCATCCTCGCGACGTCGGCGGTGATGAGGTCGCGCAGGTGGTCGACGACGCCCTCGACGAGCGCGTCCTTGGAGGGGAAGTGGTAGAGCAGGCCGCCCTTGGAGACGCCGGCCCGCTCGGCGACGGCGTCGAGGGTGGCGGAGCGCTCGCCGGAGTCGACGAGGAGGTCGGCGAAGGCCTGGAGGACCTTGGCGCGGGCCGCGGGGGCGGGAGGCATAGGTGGCACCTTATCGTCGTCCAGTGATACTGTACCGGCTGGACGGTACAGAAGTTCGGCGCGACGCGTCGCCCTGGCCGTCCGTCGTCGTGGAAGGAACCGTCGTGACCACCCAGGTGACGACTCCGACGCAGCCCGCCGCCACCCTCGGCGCCCGCCGCTGGACCGCGCTCGCCGTCCTCATGCTGCCCGTGCTGCTCGTGTCCGTGGACAACACCGTCCTCAGCTTCGCCCTGCCCCAGATCTCCGCCTCGCTGGAGCCCACCGGCACCCAGCTGCTCTGGATCGTGGACGTCTACCCGCTCGTCCTCGCCGGGCTGCTGGTGCCCATGGGCTCGCTCGCCGACCGCGTCGGTCGCCGCCGCCTGCTCCTGGTCGGGTCGGTCGGGTTCGCCGCCGTCTCCGCGCTGGCCGCGTTCGCGCCCACCGCCGGGGCGCTCGTCGCGTCCCGCGCCCTGCTCGGGTTCTTCGGCGCCATGCTCATGCCGTCCACCCTGTCGCTGCTGCGCAACGTGTTCACCGACCGCGTCGAGCGCCGTCTCGCCATCGCCATCTGGGCCACCGGTTTCGCGGCCGGCTCCGCGCTCGGCCCCATCGTCGGCGGCACCCTGCTCCAGCACTTCTGGTGGGGCTCCGTCTTCCTGCTCGCCGTGCCCGTCCTCGTCGTGTTCCTCGTGCTCGCGCCGCTCACGCTGCCCGAGTCCAAGGACCCCGCGCCGGGGCCGCTCGACCTCGTCTCCGTCGCGCTCGCCATGACCACCATGACGCCGCTGGTGTGGGCCATCAAGGAGGTCGCGCACGGCCCGTCTCCCGCCGCGGCCGTCGCCGCCGCGATCGGCCTCGGATCCGGCGTCGCGTTCGTGCGCCGCCAGCTCGCCCGACCCGTCCCCATGCTGGACGTGCGGCTGTTCCGCGTCCCCGCGTTCTCCGGCGGCGTCGTCGTCAACCTGCTCAGCGTCTTCTCGCTCGTCGGGTTCCTGTTCTTCGTGTCCCAGGACCTCCAGCTCGTGCACGGACTCAGCCCCGTGGAGGCGGGTCTCGCGCTCCTGCCGGGCACGATCGGCATGGTGCTCGCCGGCCTCGGCGTCGTCCGGGTCGTCCGGCACGCCCCGCCGTCACGGGTCGTCGCCGTCGCGCTGCTGCTGTCCGCCACCGGCTACGGCATCGTCACGCTCTGGGGCGGCTCCGGGCAGCTCGCGCCGCTCGTCGTCGCGTTCGTCGTGCTGTCCGTCGGCATCGGCGCGGCCGAGACCATCAGCAACGACCTCATCGTGTCGTCCGTGCGCGCCGAGAAGGCCGGCGCGGCGTCCGCGATCTCCGAGACCGCCTACGAGCTGGGTGCCGTCCTCGGCACCGCCGTCCTCGGGTCGATCCTCACCGCGGCCTACCACCGCGGGGTCGTCGTGCCCGACGGCGTGGGCGCGGCCGACGCCGCCAACGCGGCCGAGACCCTCGGCGGAGCCGTCCAGGTCGCCTCCGGCCTGCCCGCCGACACCGCCGACGCGCTGCTGACGTCCGCCCGTGACGCGTTCGCCGCGGGCGTGGGCGTCACCGCGGGCATCGGCGTCGTCCTCGCCCTGGTCGCCGCCGTCGTCGCGCTGCGGACCTTCCGCGAGACCGAGGTCTGACCGGCCGGGTTGGCGCGTTCCGGGCATCTCGGTGAAGGTGGACCACGATGACGGAACGACGCACACCTCCCCGCTGGCTGCGCTGGACGCTCGCCGCCGTGGCCGCGCTGGTCGCGTGCCTGCTCTACGGCGTGACCACGGCCTCGGCGACGCTCGGCCTCGGACCCCACGAGGCGCTGTACGAGGTCGACACCGACGGCCTCGTCGTGGTCGACCTCGGCCCGCTCGGCACCCTCGAGATCGACTCGCCGCTGCCGGTCGGGCTCGGCGTGGACGTCACCGTCAAGGAGATCCCCGCCGACCTCACGGCCGTCGAGGACACCACGACGCTCGACCGGCTCGCCGGCGACCTCGACGGCTACCTGCAGTTCTACGCGAGCCCGTCGACGACGTTCGACGCCGTCGCGCACGCCCTCGTCCTCGACGCGGCGCGGCGGGCCGGGCTCGCGCTCGCCGCCGTCGGACTGGTCGGCTGGGGGGTGGCGCTGCTGCTCGGGCCGGCGCGCCGCGGCGAGCTCACCCGCACCCTCGCGCCGCGCACGTGGCAACTCACCGCCGGGTTCGTCGTGGTCTCCCTCGTCGGGGCGACGCTCGTCGCGTCCGACGTCGAGCAGCCGACGCGCGGTCGACCCGCCTCGTCCGTGTTCGACGGCACCGCGCTCGAGGGCGCCACCATCACCGGCCGCCTCGCCGGCGTCATCGACACCTACGGCGGGCAGCTCCTGGCCCTGTACGACCAGAACGAGGCGTTCTACGCCGCCGCGCGCGACGACGTCGCCGCGGCCTGGCGGGCCTGGGAGGTGCGGCACGCCGTCCGGGTCGCCACGGGCACGGACGCACCTGACGACGAGGACGTCGTGACGATGCTCGTGGTGTCCGACCTGCACTGCAACACCGGCATGGCCGGGCCGATCCAGGAGGTCGCGACGCGCGCCGGCGTCGACGTGATGCTCAACGCGGGCGACACGACCATGAACGGCACCGCCGTGGAGAAGGTCTGCGTCGACGCCTTCGCCGACGCGGTGCCCGACGGGGTGCCGATGGTCGTCGCGGACGGCAACCACGACTCGCAGCTGACGTCCGACCAGGAGGCCGCCCGCGGGCAGGTCATCCTCGACGGCGACGTCGTCGAGGTGGGCGGGGTGCGCATCCTCGGTGACCGCGACGTCCTGGAGACGCGCGTGGGGGTCGGCACGTCGGTCGCCCGCGAGCGGACCCCGACGGAGCAGGCGGGCGACCTGGCCGAGGCCGCGTGCGACGACGGCGACGTCGACCTGCTGCTGATCCACACCCCGCCCGTGGGCAACCGCGCGCTGGAGTCCGGGTGCGTGCCCTTCCAGGTGTCCGGCCACACGCACGCGCGCTCGGGGCCGACGCAGATCGGGCAGGGGATGCGCTACGTCAACGCCAGCACCGCGGGTGCGGCCTCCGGGCAGGCGACCGTCGGGCCGCTGCGCGGGACCGCCGAGATGACCCTGCTGCGGTTCGACCCGACCACGCGCACCATGCTCGACCTCCAGGTCGTGGAGATCACCCCCGCGGGCGCGGCGACCGTCCTGGACCGCGAGCCGATCCCTGTGCCCGTGCCGCCGGTCGGGGAGCTCGAGGTCGCCGACGCCGGCTCGTCGGACGGCCCGACGTCCCCGACGTCGGCCCCGGCCTCGCCGTCGGCGTCGAGCCCGGCCTCGGCCCCCGCGGCGGGGGACGACGCCACGGCGGAACCGTAGGGTGACCGCCGCGACCGGCACGTAGGCTCTGTCCGTGACCGACAGCGCGCCTCCCGGACCCGCCGACCTGACGCCCGTCGCGCAGGACTACCTCAAGGCCGTGTGGTCGGCGCAGGAGTGGGGCGAGCAGAAGGTCACCACCGGGATGCTGGCCGACCGCCTGGGCGTCGGGCCCTCCACCGTGTCCGAGACGGTGCGCCGTCTCACCGCGCAGGGTCTGCTCGGTCACGAGCCGTACGCCGGGGTCTGGCTCACCGACACCGGCCGTCGCCACGCCCTGGCGATGGTGCGGCGCCACCGCCTCATCGAGACGTGGCTCGTGCGCGAGCTCGGCTACGGCTGGGACGAGGTGCACGACGAGGCCGAGGTCCTGGAGCACGCCGTCTCGGAGCGCCTGGTCGAACGCATCGCGGCCCGCCTCGGCCACCCGGACCGCGACCCGCACGGCGACCCGATCCCCACCGCCGACGGCGAGGTGCGCCGCCCCGACGCCGTCCCCCTCGAGGAGCTCCCCGAGGGCGCGAGCGGCGTCGTCGCCCGCATCTCCGACGCCGACCCGGAGGCGCTGCGCTACCTCGCGGGCCTCGGCCTCGACCTCGACGTCGAGGTGACCGTGGTCCAGCGCCGCGACTACGCGGGCACGATGTCGCTCACCTGGCAGGGGCCGGACGGTCCCGTCGCCGTGGACCTCGGCCACCTCGCGGCCTCGCGCGTCCGGGTGGTCCGCGCGTAGGCTGTCCGCATCCCCGACGGCGTGCACGCGATATCCGCGTGGCGCCGTCGAATCGTTTCGAGAGGACCTTCGTGACCGCCACCGCCGCACGCTCCGCGCCGCCCGCCACCACGGGTGCGGGCCGCGCCCTGCTCGCGCTCGCCCTCGGCGGGTTCACCATCGGGACCACGGAGTTCGCCACGATGGGTCTGCTGCCGCAGATCGGCGGCGACCTCGGCGTCACCGACCCCGTCGCCGGGCACGCCATCACCGCCTACGCGGTGGGAGTCGTCGTCGGGGCGCCCCTGCTCACCGTCGCCGCGGCGCGCATGTCCCGCCGCAGGCTCCTCCTGGTGCTCATGGGCTCCTACACGCTCGCCAACGTGCTCAGCGCCGCCGCGCCCAGCATCGAGTGGCTCGTCGCCGGGCGGTTCCTCGCCGGGCTCCCGCACGGCGCGTTCTTCGGCGTCGGTGCTGCCGTCGGTGCCGCCGTCGCCGGTCCGGGCCGCCGCGGGCACGCCGTCGCCATGATGATGACCGGGCTGACGGTGGCGAACGTCGTCGGGGTGCCCCTGTCCACCGCGGTCGGGCAGAGCCTCGGCTGGCGCGCCGCGTTCCTCCTCATCGGGGTCTTCGGGCTCGCCGCGCTCGCCGGGCTGTTCCGGTTCGTCCCCGAGCGCGGGCCCGTCGAGTCCAGCGTGCGCCAGGAGATCGGCGCTCTCGCCAACGGGCCGCTGTGGGTCGCGTTCGTCGCCGGCGCCATCGGGTTCGGCGGGCTGTTCGCCGTCTACACCTACGTCGCGCCCACCGTCACCCGCGTGACCGGCCTCGACGAGGGCGCCGTGCCCTGGGTCCTCGCCGTCATGGGTGTCGGCATGACCGTCGGCACGCTGCTCGGCGGGCGGTTCGCCGACCGCTCGGTGCTCGGCACCGTGATCGGCGGGTTCGTCACCACCGGTGTCGCGCTCGTGCTGTTCGCGCTGACCGCCTCCACCGTCGTCGGCGCGGTGGCGGGGCTGTTCCTCCTCGGCGTCACCTCCCAGGTGCTCGGCCTGGCCATGCAGACCCGGCTGATGGACCTGTCGCCGCGTGCCGAGTCCCTCGGCGCCGCGCTGTGCCACTCCGCGCTCAACCTCGGCAACGCGAGCGGCGCGTTCTTCGGCGGGCTCGTCATCGCCGCCGGGTGGGGCTACGTCGCCCCGGCGTGGGTCGGGCTCGTGCTCACCGTCGTCGGTCTCGCCCTCGTGCTCGCCACGGCCCGGTGGCGCACCGCCGCGGGCGACCCCGCCACCGTCGCCGCGCCGGGCGCGGGCACCCCGGCCGCCGAGTCGCCCGCCACGACGCCGGCCGCCTGAGAGCCGTCGCCGTCGGCCGGACCGGGACCGCAACCAGGCCCGGGAGTCGCTCCCAGCGACGTGCGGTACGGTCACGCCCGTGACGGACACCACCGTGAGCGCGCCGGACGCGCCGGCCGCCGGCCCCGGCCCCCTGACCGCCCGGACCTACGGCACGCTCCTCGTCGTGCTCGGCGCGATCGGGTTCGGCGGCGCGATGTGGCTCGCGATCGAGAAGATCCTCAAGCTCCAGGACCCCGACCGCGTCACGTCCTGCTCCATCAACGTGTTCCTCGACTGCGGGGTCGCGATGGGCTCCTGGCAGGGCTCGCTGCTCGGGTTCCCCAACCCGTTCCTCGGCGTCGCGGCGTTCCCCGTCGTGATCACCACCGGCGTCGTGCTCCTCACCGGGGCCCGGCTGCCGCGCTGGTACCACCTGAGCCTGCTCGCCGGCACCGTGCTCGGCCAGTGCCTCGTGTTCTTCCTCATGTGGACGAGCTTCTACGCGCTGGTCGCGCTGTGCCCCGTCTGCCTGGTCGTCTGGACGATCATGTGGCCGCTGCTCTGGTACCAGGTGGTGCGCGCCGTGCGCGACGGAGACCTGCGGGTCGGCGCGACCGTCCGCGACGCCGTCGTGTCCCACCACTGGGTGTTCCTCGTCATCGGCTACGTCGTGGCCGTCGCCTGGCTGCTGCTCGCCGTCGGGCCCGCGCTCGTCGGCTCGTTCTGAGCCGAAAACCCTGCGGGGGGCGTCGTGCCCGGCCGGTAGACTCGCGCAGGTGAGCACGCCCCACGCCGACACGGTCACGCAGCGCCCCGACGAACCCCAGCACCGGTACACCCCGGCCCTCGCCCAGCGGATCGAGGAGCGGTGGCAGGACCGGTGGGAGGAGCGGGGCACCTTCCACGCCGCGAACCCCGGCGGGGAGCTCACCGGCCCCGACGGCGCCGCCCCCGCGGGCGACCCGTACTTCATCATGGACATGTTCCCGTACCCCTCGGGCGCGGGCCTGCACGTCGGGCACCCCCTGGGGTACATCGCCACGGACGTCGTCGGGCGCTTCCGCATGATGTGCGGCGACAACGTGCTGCACGCCCTGGGCTACGACGCGTTCGGACTGCCCGCCGAGCAGTACGCCGTGCAGACGGGCCAGCACCCGCGCGTCACGACCGAGGCGAACATGGAGACCATGAAGCGCCAGCTGCGCCGCATGGGCCTGGCGCACGACTCGCGGCGCACCTTCGCCACGATCGACCCCGAGTACGTGCGCTGGACGCAGTGGATCTTCCTGCAGATCTTCGACTCCTGGTACGACGCCGACGCCGAGCGGCCCGGGGACACCGTGGGCACCGGCCGTGGCCGCGCCCGCCGCATCGCCGAGCTGCGCGAGGAGCTGGCCGCGGGCACCCGCCCGGTGCCGGGCCACGAGGGCGACAACGCCGGCGGCGCCGTGTGGGCCGCCCTGACCGAGGCCGAGCGTCGCGACGTCGTCGACGCCCAGCGCCTGGCCTACGTCGACTCCTCCCCGGTGAACTGGTGCCCGGGCCTGGGCACCGTCCTGGCGAACGAGGAGGTCACGGCCGACGGCCGCTCCGAGCGCGGCAACTTCCCCGTCTTCACGCGCAACCTGCGCCAGTGGAAGATGCGGATCACCGCGTACGCGGACCGCCTGACCGACGACCTGGCGCTCATCGACTGGCCCGACAAGGTCAAGGCGATGCAGCGCAACTGGATCGGCCGCTCCACCGGCGCGAACGTGCGTTTCGACGTGGTCGGCTCGACCGATCTGGACGCCGCGGGCGCGGGCACGCAGGTCGAGGTGTTCACCACCCGCCCCGACACGCTGTTCGGCGCGACGTTCATGGTGGTCTCCCCGGAGCACCCGCTGCTGGACGAGGTCCCGACGGCGTGGCCCGACGGCACGCACGCCGTGTGGACCGGCGGCTACGCGTCGCCGTCCGAGGCCGTCGTCGCCTACCGCCGCGAGGCCGCCGCGAAGACCGCCGTCGAGCGGCAGGCCGACGCGGGCAAGAAGACGGGCGTGTTCACCGGCCACCTGGCCGTCAACCCCGTCAACGGCGAGACGATCCCCGTCTTCACCGCGGACTACGTGCTCATGGGCTACGGCACCGGCGCGATCATGGCCGTGCCCGGCGGCGACGAGCGCGACTTCGCGTTCGCGGAGGCGTTCGAGCTGCCCGTCGTCCACACCGTCGAGCCCGCGGGCGGCCTGCCCGAGGGTCACGAGGGTGCGTGGACGGGCGACGGCGTGGCCGTGCGCTCCGCCAACGACGAGATCTCGCTGGACGGCCTGGGCGTCGCCGACGCCAAGGCGCGCATCATCGCCTGGCTGGAGGCGAAGGGTGCCGGCGCGGGCACCACCACGTACCGCCTCAACGACTGGCTGTTCTCCCGCCAGCGGTACTGGGGCGAGCCGTTCCCCATCCTGTGGGACGCCGACGACCGCCCGGTGGCGATCCCGGCCGACATGCTGCCCGTGGCGCTGCCCGACGTCCCCGACTACGCGCCGCGCACGTTCGAGCCGGACGACGCCGACTCCGAGCCCGAGGCGCCGCTGGGCCGCAACGACGGCTGGGTCCAGGTCACCCTGGACCTGGGCGACGGCCCGCAGCAGTACCGCCGCGACACCAACACCATGCCCAACTGGGCCGGGTCGTGCTGGTACTACCTCAACTACCTGGACCCGACGGACGGCTCGGCGGCCCGCGCGACCGGCGGTTCGGCGGTCGACCCGGCCCTCGAGCAGTACTGGATGGGTCCGCGGCACAACGCCACCTCCGGACCCGCGGGCGGCGTCGACCTGTACGTCGGCGGCGTCGAGCACGCCGTGCTGCACCTGCTGTACGCGCGGTTCTGGCACAAGGTCCTGCACGACCTGGGCTACGTGTCGTCCCTGGAGCCGTTCGGCAAGCTGTTCAACCAGGGCTACATCCAGGCGTACGCCTTCACCGACGCCCGTGGCGCCTACGTGCCGGCCGCCGAGGTCGAGGGCGACGAGCAGTCGGGGTGGACCTACCAGGGCCAGCCCGTGCAGCGCGAGTACGGCAAGATGGGCAAGTCCCTGAAGAACGTCGTCACGCCCGACGAGATGTACGCCCAGTACGGCGCGGACACGTTCCGCGTCTACGAGATGTCGATGGGCCCGCTGGACCTGTCGCGGCCGTGGAACACGCGTGACGTCGTCGGCGCGCAGCGGTTCCTGCAGCGGCTGTGGCGCAACGTGGTCGACGAGGAGTCCGGCGCCGTCACGGTGACGGACGACGAGCCCGAGGTCGCCACCCTGCGCGCCCTGCACCGCACCATCGCGGACGTCCGCGTCGAGATGGAGCAGATGCGACCCAACACGGCCATCGCGAAGCTCATCACGTACAACAACCACCTGACCGGCCTGGCGTCGGTGCCGCGCGCCGCCGTGGAGCCCCTGGTGCTCATGGTGGCGCCGATCGCGCCGCACCTGGCCGAGGAGCTGTGGGAGCGCCTGGGCCACGGCGCCTCGCTGGCGCGCGAGGCGTTCCCCGTCGCGGACGAGCAGTACCTCGTCGAGGACACCGTGACCTGCATCGTGCAGGTCAAGGGCAAGGTCCGTGGTCGCCTGGAGGTCGCGCCGTCGATCTCGGAGGCCGACCTGGAGGCCGCGGCGCTGGCCGAGCAGAACGTGGTGCGCGCCCTCGACGGTGCGCCCGTGCGCAAGGTGATCGTGCGGGCTCCCAAGCTCGTCAACATCGTCATTTGATGGGGGAGGCCCGGCCTCGCCGCGCTCCCGCCCGCCTGGAGGGCGCCCTGGCTCGCAGCCGGGGCGCCTTCGGGCTGCCGTCGCTGTCCCTGCTGCACCGGCGTGAGGGGCCGCTGGTGGTGGCGCTGCTGTCGGTGATCTTCGCCCCGGGGCGGGTGACGGTGCCGACCGACCAGCTGCACGTGGAGGTCGACGACCTGCTCGCCGACGCGCGGGCGGCGGGCCACGAGGACGTGCCGGACGAGCCGGCGCGCGCCCTGTGCTCGCGCTGGGTGGCGGGCCGCTGGCTCGTGCGGTCGCTGGACGACGACGGCGTCGAGCAGTACCAGGTGAGCTCGCACGCGGCGGAGGCGCTGGCGTTCGTGGACCGGACGCGCGGCACGCGGTCGCTGGTGAGCGAGTCGCGGATCCGCACGCTGTTCGTGGCGCTGGAAGGGCTGGCGCGGGACGCGCAGCCCGACCGCGAGTCGCAGCAGGCGGCCCTGCGGGAGCAGGTGGCGCACGCGCGTGACGAGATCGCCCGGGCGGAGGCCGAGCTGGCGCGCCTGGAGGCGGGCGGCGACGTCGTGCCCGTGCCGCGGGAGCGCCTGGTGGAGCAGCTGGACAACGTGGCCTCCCTGGTGCGGGAGCTGCCGGCGGACTTCGCGCGGGTCGCGGAGTCGGTGGCGGAGCTGCAGCGCACGATCGTGACGGGTCTGCGGCAGGACGAGCGCGCGACGGGTGACGTGCTGGCGGACTACCTGGACGCGTCGGACACGCTGATGCAGCGCACGCCGGAGGGGCGGGCGTTCTCGGGCGCGATGGAGCTGCTGCGCGACCCGCAGCTGCTCGGCGAGGTGGACGCGCGGGTGCGGTCGGTGCTGGCGCAGCCGTTCGCGGGGGACGTCCCGGCGGACCGCGTCGAGGCGGTGCGGGCGCTGCACGGCCAGCTCCTGTCGGCGGTGGACGCGGTGCTCGACGCGCAGACGCGGGCGTCGCGCACGATCACGCAGCAGCTGCGGGTGCACAACCCGCTGCGGGACCGGGAGCTGGACGCGGCGCTGCGCGAGGCGACGGCGGCGATGGCCGAGTGGTTCGAGTCGTCGTCGCGCGGTGCGCGGGTGGAGCCGCTGCGCTGGTTCGAGCGGGCGCGGCTGGGCCGGTTCCGCGACCAGCTCCACGACCTGCGTCCGGAGTCCCTGCCGGACGCGCTGTCGTGGACGGACCTGGACGACGACCCGTCGGGTGCGGAGCTGGACTCGCTGCTCGGCATGGGTGGCCCGCGGTACGCGGAGACGGCGGCGCACGCCGCGCGGGTGCTCGGGCGGTCGGGCGGGGCGAGCGTCGACGAGGTGTTCACCTCGGCACCGGCCGAGCTGCGGCGCCCGGTGGAGCTGCTGGGCTACCTGGAGCTCGCGACCCCGGACGCCCTCGACGACGCCCTCGCCGCGGCGGACGTCCCGGCGGCGCGGCTGCGCCGGGTGACGACGGTGCGCGCCGACGGCAGCACCCGCGACATGGTGCTGCCGCACGTCCCGCTCGCCCCGGCGGGGCCGGCCGCCGTCGACGGACCGGCCGCCGGCAGCCCGCCGGACGACACCCCCCTGACGCACGAGGAGACCGACGCATGACCGACGTCGTCGAGACCGACGCCACCCCCGCCGTCGACGACGCGACGTCGTCGCCCGTCGCCCCGGACGTGCCCCAGGTGCCGACGGACGGGTTCGTCGCGGCCCGGCCGATGGAGGACGACGTCGAGGCGCTGTTCGCCGGCGACACCGGCGTGCTGCCCTTCCCGGCGCGGCGGGCGCTCGCGCTGGTGCTGCAGCGCCGGTACGTGTCGGCGGCGGCGCACCCGGCGGAGTGGAAGGCGCTGCTGGCGCACCAGAACGTGCTGGCGTCGCGCTGCCACGACCTGTTCGTGGAGCTGGTCGTGGACCGCGACTACGAGATCGCGTACAAGCGGCAGGTGCGCGAGGACGGTCTGAGCGTGCCGGTGCTGCTCAAGGACGAGCCGTACAAGCGCGTGGAGACGCTGCTCATGCTGCTGGCCCGCAACCGGTTCCGCCAGGAGCAGGGCGCGGGCGAGCGGACGGCGCTGCTGGACGCCGAGGAGCTCGTCGACTACGCGTCCGGGTTCCTCGCGCAGGACGAGACGAACCTCGCCGCGCGGCGCCGCGAGATCGACAACGCGGTGGCGACCCTGGTGCGCGAGCACGTGCTCACCGAGGTCGCGACGGGCCGCTACCGGGTCGAGCCGGTCGTGGAGATCCTGCTGCCGGTGGAGCGGCTGCGCGAGCTCACGGCGTGGCTGCGCGACGGCGGCGCGGCGACCGACGCCGGGCCCGACGCCGGGGCGGACACCGAGGCCGTGGACGAGGACGAGGAGACCAGCGCGTGACCGTGACGACCAGCGCCACCAGCACCGACGCCCCGCGTATGCAGCAGTCGCTGTTCGGGCTGATCCCGACGGCGTCCGACGGCCGCCAGTGGACGGCCCGCTCGATGCAGCTCGTCAACTGGGGCGGCTACCACGGGCACCACGAGATCCGGTTCGCCGCGACGACGACGCTGCTCACGGGCGCCTCCGGGTCCGGCAAGTCGACCCTGCTGGACGCCTACATCGCCCTCATGATGAGCCACACGACCCCCTTCAACGGGGCGTCGAACGGCGCGACGAGCGGGCGGGCGCGCGGTCAGGAGCAGCGCAACGTCCTGTCGTACGTGCGCGGCAAGCTGGACGAGCAGCGCACGCCGGGGTCGGCCACCGCGAAGGACCGCGTGCTGCGCGGCGAGTCGTCGGACACGTGGGCGGCCGTGGCGATGACGTGGTCGTCGCAGGCGGGGGAGCGACTGACGGCCCTGCGCGCCTGGTACGTGCCCCGCGGGGTGCAGCGCACCGACGCGGTGGTGGCGGTGCGGGCGGTGGTCGACGACGACTTCGACCTGCACGCCCTGGAACCGCTCGCGGCGCAGCGGTTCGCCCGTCCGGGCCTCACGGCCGCCGGGGTGACGGCCGTGTTCGACACGGACAAGGCGTTCGCCGCCCGGCTGCACGCGGCGCTCGGCATCGGCGCCGCCGGTGACGGCGACAAGGCGATGCAGCTCCTCGGCCGGATCCAGGCGGGGCAGCAGATCACCACCGTGGACGCCCTGTACAAGGCGCTCGTGCTGGAGGAGCCGGAGACGATCCGCGTCGCGGAGCGCGTCGTCGAGCACTTCGACGAGCTCTCCCAGGTGCGCGACGAGATGGAGACCGCGCAGAAGCAGGTCGACGTGCTGCGCCCCCTGACGGAGCACCGCGCCGCCATCGACTCGGCCGCGGCCGCGCGCCGTGCCGTCGACGACCTCGGCCTGGACGGGGCCGCGGACGGCGCCCCGACGCCGTTCACCGCGTGGCGGGACCGCACCCGGCTGGACCTGCTGCGGGACGCGGAGACCCGCAACCGCACCCAGCACAAGGCCGCGGCCGAGCGGGTGGCCGTCGCCGAGGAGCGCATCAGCGCCGCCGAGGGCGAGCTGGAGCAGGTCCGTGCCGACCAGCGCCGCAACGGCGGCGACGCCATCGAGGCGGCCGAGCGTGACGTGCACGACGCCGAGCACCGGCTCGCCACCACCCGGCGCGCCCGCGCCGAGCTCGAGGGCCACCTCGCCCCGCTGGAGCGGGAGGTCGCCACGCGCCGCGACCTGGACCGCCTGCACGCCGACGCCCGCCGCTACCGCGACGACCGCGAGGCCCTGGTCGACTCCCGGTCGGAGGCCGTGGTCGAGGCGAGCGCCCGGCTCAAGGCCGCGGAGCGTGCCGTCGCCGACCTGGAGCGCGAGGAGGCGTCGCTGCGCGAGCGGCGCGGCAACGTGCCGCGCGAGCTGCACGAGGCGCGCGTCGCGATGGCGGCCGCCGCCGGGATGTCGCCCGACGACCTGCCGTTCGTCGGCGAGCTGCTGGAGGTGCGCGGCGAGTACGAGCCGTGGCGCGACGCGATCGGCCTCGCGCTCGGCGGGTTCGCGCTCACCGTGCTGGTGGACGACGCCCGGCTGGCGGCGTTCCGGGCCGCGATCGACGGGCTGGACCTGCCCGTCCGCGTCCGCTTCGAGGGCGTCACCACGGGCCTGCCGCTGCACGAGGAGACCGACCGGTCGCTGCTCGGCGGCCGCCTGGAGGTCAAGGCGGGACCGTTCGGCGGCTGGCTCGCCGACCGGCTCGCCGAGCGGTTCGCGTACGTGTGCGTGGACGACGCCGTCGAGCTGTCCCGCCACGACCTGGCGCTCACCCGCGCGGGTCAGACATCCGAGGGGCGCAGGGGCGCGCACGGCGGTCGGCGCCGCGCGTCGGTGCTCGGCTTCAGCAACCACCGGCGTCTCCAGGTGCTCGGCGACGACGTCGAGGCGGCGCGCACCGAGCTGCGGCTCGCCGGGGAGGCGCTCGCGGGTGCGCGGCTGGCCCAGCGCGGCGAGGCCGACCAGTTCGTCGCGTACAGCCAGGCGCTGCGCGTCGAGTGGGACGATGTCGACGTGGCCGGGGCCCGGTCCCGCCTGGACGAGCGGCGCGGCCGCCTGGAGTCCCTCGTGGCGGGCTCGGACGTGCTGCGGGCGCTCAAGGCCGACGAGGACCAGCTCAAGGCGCGGCTCGAGGAGCTGTTCCGGGAGCGTGCCGCCTCGCAGAACCGGGTCACGGAGCTCGCCGGCGCGTGGGAGCAGATCACCGACCAGGTCGACCAGGTCGCCGACGCCGTGGACGCCGCGGACGACGACGGCATCGCGCCCACGCCCGCGCAGGAGCGGCACCTCGCGGACCTCATGGCGAAGGTGGGGTGGTCGGGTGCGTCCGTCGAGGGCGCGGGGCTGGCCGACCTCGTGACCGCCGTCGCCGCCGTCGAGCGGGAGCTGCGCCACGAGCGCGACGCCGCCGAGGAGGCCGAGCGTGCCGCCCGCACGGCGCTGCGCACCCTGTTCGAGCGGTTCGACGACGCCTGGCCCGACCCGAACCGGTCCACCGACCCCGACGCCGCGTTCGCCGACCACCTGCGCATCTTCGAGGAGCTGGAGTACGCCCAGCTCTACCGGCTGCGCGACAAGTGGTCCGCGCACCTGCGGCAGATGTCCGGCGACCAGCTCACGCGTCTCAACAACGGCATCGCGCAGGCCGTCGCGGAGATCCGCGACCGCATGGAGCCCGTCAACACGATCCTCGCCGAGCTCCCGTTCCGCGACGGCGAGCACCGGCTGCGCATCACCGCCACCCCGGTGGAGGGGCAGGACGTCGCCTCGTTCCGGCGCCAGCTCCGCGAGCTCGCCACCACGCCCGCCGGGGACGTGCCGATCTCCGAGCACGAGCGCCGCTACGCGCGCATGGCACGGCTCATCGACCGCATCCGACCCGACAGCGCCGAACGGCGGCGCCTGGTCGACGTGCGCGACCACGTGCGCATCAGCGCCGAGTGCGTCGACCTCGCGGGGAACCACGTCAGCGTCTACGACCACATCTCCGGCAAGTCCGGGGGCGAGTCGCAGGAGCTCGTCGCGTTCATCGTCGGTGCGGCGCTGCGCTACCAGCTCGGCGACGCCGGTGCCGAGCGTCCCCGCTACGCGCCGGTGTTCCTCGACGAGGCGTTCATCAAGGCCGACGCCCGGTTCGCGGGCCGCGCCGTCGGCGCCTGGCGGGGCCTCGGGTTCCAGCTCGTCGTCGGCGCACCGCTCGACAAGGTGAGCGCGCTGGAGCCGCACGCCGACGTCGTCGTCCAGGTCATCAAGGATTCCGGCGGCCGGTCGCGGCCCGTCACCCTCGTCGGGGCCTGACAGGCCGGTCGGCCGTCAGCGGATCGCCCAGACGAACCGGAGGTGCACCGGCGCCCTGGTGACCGGCACGAAGCGGATCCGACCCGAGCCGGCCTCGTCCGCGGGGACCAGGATCTTCCGGGAGTGCCAGCCCTGGTGGTCCGACCGGGCGTTCACCGTGCCGAGGTAGTGCTTGCCGACGTACACCTTCATCCGGCCCGCGTCCGGGCCGGTGCGCACCTTGACCCGGACGCCGCGGACGTCCTCGAACCGGTGGCGGCTGCGAGTGATGAAGTCGTCGAGGCGCGTCGAGACCACGGCGTAGTCGTGGGTGAACGGCCCGTCGTTGGTGACGAACGCCGGATAGGGGTCGATGCCCACCATGGGGGTGATCGGTGCGGTCGTGCACCGCCGCGGCGACCACGGGCCGACGTTCCCGGCGGCGTCTCGGGCGCGGACCCGCAGGCAGACCTGGGCACCCGCGTACACCTGGGTCTTCACGCTCCGCGTGTCCGGTGACCGCCACGTCCGGCCGATCGTCGCCCACGGCGACAGCGAGGCGAACTCGCCGGTGGTGCGCCTCTGCACCTGGTAGGCGGCGATCCGTCCGGCGTCGCGGGAGGCGGTCCACGTGGCCCGCGGGTACCACGCCCACAGCCCTGAGAACCGGCTGGACTTGGCGGGGAGCCAGCGGTCGACGGTGATCTTCGGGGCGGTGGGTGGCGTGGTGTCGGCCGCCTGGGCGGGCGCGACGACGAGGCCGGACAGCACGACGGCGACCCCGAGCAGGGCCGCGACCAGGCGACGACGGACGGGGGTGACAGGCGACGTCACGGTGGCTCCCGGGCTGGGGTGGGGGGGACGAACCGGACCATACCGGCCCCCGGCCCGGCTGTCACCGGTCCGGGGGTCGGGCCGTCCCTCGTCCTCGGGCCGACGTGTCCGTCGCGCTACGGCCGTGTGACCGTTCGGGGTCGGCCGCGGGCACGCGACGACAGCGGCGGGTGCGGTGAGTAGGGTCACGAGTGTGACCGACACTCCGCTCATCACCAGCCCCGAGCACTCCGTCGAGGGCTTCGTCCGGGAGTTCCTGCGGGAGCTCAACTTCACCCAGGGCACGGTCCTGGAGCGGGCGAGCACGAACGACACCTACCTGGCTCTGGCCCGCACGGTGCGCCACTACCTCATGGCGCGCTGGATGGAGACGACGACGGCCCACTACCGGCGGCAGCCGAAGGCCGTGGCGTACCTGTCGGCGGAGTTCCTGCTGGGACGCCAGCTCGACAACGCGCTGCTCGCCGCGGACCTGGAGGAGATCGCGGCCGAGGCGATGGCGTCGCTCGGCCTGGACCTGGACGAGCTGCGTCAGGCGGAGGTCGAGCCGGGTCTGGGCAACGGCGGGCTCGGGCGGCTCGCGGCCTGCTTCATCGACTCCCTCGCCACGATGTCGGTCCCGGCGATCGGGTACGGCATCCGGTACGAGTACGGGATCTTCCGGCAGACGTTCGTCGACGGCCGCCAGGTGGAGGAGCCGGACCACTGGCTGGACAACGGCTCGCCGTGGGAGTTCGCGCACCCCGAGCACGAGGTGACCGTGTCGTTCGGCGGTCATACGGAGAAGTACACCGAGGGCGAGGGCGACGACGCCGTCGAGCGGTCCCGCTGGGTGCCGGGCTGGCAGGTGCTCGGCGTGCCCTACAACTACATGGTGCCGGGCTACCGCAACGGCCGCGTCAACACGCTGCGGCTGTGGAGCGCGCGGGCGACGCACGCGTTCGACCTGAAGATCTTCAACTACGGCGACTACGCCGAGGCGGTGCGTGCGCAGACGTTCGCGGAGAACATCTCCAAGGTGCTCTACCCGGAGGACTCCACGCCGCAGGGCAAGGAGCTGCGCCTGCAGCAGCAGTACTTCTTCGTGGCGTGCTCGCTGCGCGACTTCATCGACCAGCTCCTGCCCGAGGGCTTCGACCTGCACCGGCTGCACGAGCGGATCTGCTTCCAGCTCAACGACACCCACCCGGTGATCGCCGTGCCGGAGCTGATGCGCATCCTCGTGGACGAGCAGGGCTTCGCGTGGGAGGAGGCGTGGGAGGTCACCCGGCGCTGCTTCGCCTACACGTGCCACACGCTGCTGCCGGAGGCGCTGGAGGTGTGGCCGGTCGAGCTGCTGGGCCGGCTCCTGCCGCGCCACCTGGAGATCATCTACCGGATCAACGACGAGTTCCTCGACGAGGTGCGCGCGACGTACGGCGACGACGAGCTGCTGGTGCGTCGCATGTCGATCATCGCGGAGCACCCGTTCCGTGCGGTGCGGATGGCGCACCTGGCCACCGTCGCGGGCACGAGGGTCAACGGTGTGGCCGAGCTGCACTCGCAGCTGTTGCGGGACAAGGTGCTCGCGGACTTCGCGCGGCTGTGGCCGGAGAAGTTCACCAACGTCACCAACGGCGTGACCCCGCGCCGGTTCGTGCGGCTCGCGAACCCCGGCCTGTCGGCGCTGGTCACCGAGGCGATCGGCGACGGCTGGGTCACCGACCTCGACCGTCTGCGCGAGCTGGAGCCGTTCGCGGACGACCCCGAGTTCCGGCGCCGGTTCCGTGACGTCAAGGCCGCGAACAAGCAGCGGCTCGTCGAGCTGCTGGAGCGCCGCGACGGCATCGAGATCCCCACCGACACGATGCTCGACGTCATGGTCAAGCGCCTGCACGAGTACAAGCGCCAGACCCTGAAGATCCTGCACGTGATCTCGTTGTACGACCGGATCGTCTCCGGTGAGCTGGACGTCGCGGAGGTGGTGCCGCGCACGGTCGTGTTCGGGGCGAAGGCGGCCCCGGGGTACGTCATGGCGAAGGAGATCATCGCGCTCATCAACCACGTGGGTGCGGTGGTGAACTCCCACCCGGTCGCCTCGCAGGTGCTGCGCGTCGCGTTCCCCGCGAACTACGACGTCACGGTCGCCGAGACCCTCATCCCCGCCGCGGACCTGTCCGAGCAGATCTCCCTGGCGGGCAAGGAGGCGTCCGGCACGGGCAACATGAAGTTCGCGCTCAACGGCGCCCTGACGATCGGCACGGACGACGGCGCGAACGTCGAGATCCGCCAGCTCGTCGGCGACGACAACTTCTTCCTGTTCGGGCTCACCGAGCCGGAGGCCGCCGCCATCGCGGAGACCGGCTACCGGCCGTCCGCCTACTACGAGGAGAACCCCGTCCTGCGGCGGGCCCTCGACCTGGTGGCGCGCGGCGAGTTCTCCGGCGGCGACCGGTCCGTGTTCGAGCCGGTCGTGTCCAACCTGCTCGGCGAGGACCGGTTCATGGTGCTGGCGGACTTCCAGGCGTACCTCGACGCCCAGGACCGGGTGGAGGCGGCCTACCGCGACCCGGAGGCGTGGAGCCGCTCCGCGGTGCTCAACGTCGCCCGCAGCGGGTTCTTCTCCTCGGACCGCTCGATGCGCGACTACCTGGACCGCATCTGGCACGCGGAGCCGCTGGCCGACTGAGGCGCGCGGCTAGACTCGCCTGCGACATGCGCGACGAACCTGCAGTGCGAGTCGTCACCGACTCGACGGCCTGCCTCCCCGACCCTGCCGACCTCGTCGAGGCCGGCGTCCTCGACGACCCGGCCGCCGGACCGCTCGTCGTGCCCCTGCACGTCGTGACGTCCGACGGCGAGCGCCGCGAGGGCGTCGACATCACGCCCGAGGACGTCGCGGACCGGATCGCCCGGGGCGAGCGGCTGACGACGTCGCAGCCCGCGACGGAGGAGTTCACGCGGGCGTTCCGCGGGCTGGTCGCGGGCGGCGCCCGCTCGGTGGTGTCGGTGCACCTGTCGAGCGCCCTGTCGGGCACGGTCGACTCCGCGGCGCGGGCCGGTCAGCGTGCGATGCTGCCGGTGCGGGTCGTGGACTCCCGCAGCGCGGCGATGGCGCTCGGCTTCGCGGCGCTGGAGGCGTCGCGGTGCGCGGCGGCCGGGTGCGACACGGAGCACGTGGCGCGCCGCGCGCAGGAGGTCGCGGACTCCGCGAGCGCGTTCTTCCTCGTGGACTCCCTGGACCACCTGCGCCGCGGCGGCCGGCTGTCCGCGCCCGCGGCGGCGCTCGGCACCGCGCTGGGGGTGCGTCCTCTGCTCGGGCTGGTGGACGGCCGCGTCGACCTCGTGCAGCGGGTCCGTACCCGCAAGGCCGCGATGGCACGGCTGGTGGACCTGGCGGTGGAGCAGGCGGGCCGGGCGGCCCGTCCGGCGCTGGCCGTGCACCATCTGGGCGCGCCCGAGCGGGCCGACGAGGTCGCCGCGCAGCTCGCCGAGCGCGTGGGTACGCGGCCGGTCGTGTCGCCCGTCAGCGCGGTGCTGGGTGCGCACGTCGGGCCCGGCGCGCTGGCCGTCGTCGTGGTGGACCGGGGTACGCACGTGCACGACCTGGAGCCCGGCGGCCCCTGGTGACGGTGCGCGTCGGGCGTCCACAGGCCTGACGTCTCCACAGCGGGGCGGTCGGGCCGGGCGGGGCGGGAGCGCCCGTCCCTAACGTCGGGGCGTGACCACCATCCCACCCCGGCCCGCGGACCCGGTCGCGGCCCGCGTCGACGCCCTGCGCGCCGCGCTCGCCGGCGATCCCGCCCCGCCCGTCGCGGCCCCGACCGTCGGCCCGCCCTGGCCGGACGACGCTCCCGCGGCGGGACCTCCGCCGCCGACCCCACCGGCGGCCCGGGGGACGTCGGCGACCGTCGAGGGGCCGCGGTCGGGGGCGCCGTGGGACCCGCCGGGCGGTACGCCGGACGCGGACGAGCTCGCGGACCGCCTGCGCCGGCGGCGCTCGGCCGCCCACGTCGCCGCCGCGTACAGCGCGGCGCACGGGCACCCGCTCGACGCGCACGCGGCCGTCGGGCGGCGGTGGGCGCTGGACGCCCGCACGGCCGTCGCAGCCGCCTGCGCCCTGCTGCTCGTGGCCGTCGTGGTCCTGGGGCTCGCGCTGTGGCCCTCGGGCGGGGACGACCTGGTCGACCTCGCCGGGCACCAGGGCGGTGTCGCGGGTGTGCCGGACCCGGCCGCGCCGACGTCGGACGACGCCCTCGGCGGGGCCGTGTCCTCCGCACCCGCCTCGTCCGCGCCCTCCGCGGCGGGCGCCGTCACGGCCACGGGGGCCGCAGCGGACCCGACCGGATCCGCGGTGACGGGGTCCGCGACGGAGCCGGGCGTGGTCGTGCACGTCGTCGGGCAGGTCGCGTCCCCGGGGCTGGTGACCCTGCCGGCAGGGTCGCGCGTGGCGGACGCGCTGGAGGCCGCCGGGGGAGCGACCCGCAAGGCCGACCTCGCGCAGCTCAACCTGGCGCGGACCGTCGTCGACGGCGAGCAGGTGCACGTGCCCGCGCCGGGGGAGACCCCGCCCGTGGCGACCGTGCCCGGCGCCGGGACGTCCGCGACGGGCGCGGCCACCGCCGATGCCGCACCGGGCGCCCCGGTGCCGCTCAACACGGCGGACGTGACCACGCTGGACACCCTGCCCGGCGTCGGGCCGGTGCTGGCCGAGCGGATCGTCGCCTGGCGGGACACCCACGGTCCGTTCACCAGCGTCGACGAGCTCACCGAGGTCTCCGGGATCGGGCCGTCGGTGCTCGAGGGCTTGCGCGACCTCGTGGTCGTGTGACCGGCGACCTGCGCCTCGTCCCGCTCGCGTTCGCCGTGTGGGTGGCCGCCTGGGCGCTCACCGGGACGCGACCGCTCGCCGGGGTCGGCCTGCTGGTCGCCGCCGCGGTGCTCGGCGGGTGCGTCGCCGCCGCCCGGCGGGGCGGGCCGTGGGTCGCGCACCTGCTCCTCGTCTGCGCCGGGGTCGTCGCGGTCACCGGGTCGGTCCAGGTGCAGGCGGACGCGCGCGGCGCCCTGGTCGACCTCGCCGCCCAGGAGGCGCTCTCGACCCTGGCCGGCACCGTCGTGTCGGCGGCGCGACCGGCACCGTTCGGGGGCGGTTCCACCTGGGAGCTCGCGGTGGACACGGTGAGCGCGCGCGGGTCCACGACGCCCGTCCGCGGCCACGTGCGGGTCACCGCGCCCGGCACGCCGCCGCGCGCCGGGTCCGCCGTCGAGGTCGAGGCCCGCCTCGCCCCGGCCCGGTTCGGTGCCGGGACCACCGCGGAGGCCACCGCCGCCGGACCGGTCGCCGAGCACGTGGCACCGTCCGCCGTCCTGCGGACCACCGACCGCATGCGGACCGCGCTGCTGGACGTGACCGACCCCCTCGGCCCGCAGGCCCGCGGCCTCGTGCCCGGCATGGCGTTCGGCGACACCACGCGCGTGCCCGACGACCTCGACGACGCCATGCGCGTCACCGGGCTCACGCACGCCACCGCCGTGTCGGGCAGCCACTTCGCGATCGTGCTGGCCGTCGTCACCGCGGTCCTCACGGTCGCCGGGGTGCCCCGGGGCTGGCGGGTCGTCACCCTCGCCGGCGCGGCCGTCGGGTTCGTGCTGCTGGTCGGCCCGGAACCTTCGGTGCTGCGCGCCGTGTGGACCTGCGCCGCCGGGCTCCTCGGGCTGGCGCTCGGCCGCCCGGGACAGGGCCTGCCCGCGCTGGCCACCGCGTCCACCGTGCTGCTCGTCGTCGACCCCTGGCTCGCCCGGTCGTACGGCTTCGCCCTGTCGTGCGCCGCCACCGCGGGGATCGTGCTGCTCGCCGGGCCGCTCGCCCGCCTGCTCACGCCCTGGCTGGGTCGGGCCCTCGCGTTCGCCGTCGCCGTGCCCTGCGCCGCGCAGGCCGCGTGCGGCCCGATCCTCGTGCTGCTCGACCCCGCCGTCGCCCTCGTGGCCGTCCCCGCGAACGTCCTCGCGGCGCCCGCGCTCGTCCCGGGCACCGTCCTCGCGCTGCTCGCCACCGTGCTCGCCCCCGGGCTGCCCGCCGTCGCCGGACCCGTCGCGTGGCTGGCCGGCGTCCCCACCGGCTGGCTCGCCGGCGTCGCCACGCTCGGCGCGGCCGTCCCCGGCAGCCGTGTCCCCTGGTGGCCGGGCCCGGGCGGTGCCGCGGCGCTCGCGCTCGTCACGCTGGCCGTGCTGGCCGTCGTGGTCCGGAGGGCGCCCGCCGACACCCCCGCCGGACCCGACGCCGCGGGGTCGCTGCGACGCCTGCGGGTGCGGCTCGTCCGGCCCGGGCGCGCGCGGTCCCGGCTCGCGCCGCCAGGCGACGGCGCGGTCCGGGGTCCGGGAGCCGGACCGCCGGACGCGACCGTGCGCCCGGTCCGTCACCCGCTGGGCGGCGCCGGGGTGAGCCCACGCCGTCGTCGAGGCGGTGGGCCGCTCGTCCTCCTGACCGGCGCAGCGGTCGTCCTGGTCGCCGTGCTCGTCGTCGTCCCGCGCGTCGCGGCACCGGGTCCGGTCCCGCCCGACTGGCAGGTGGTGGCGTGCGACGTCGGCCAGGGGGACACGCTCGTGGTGCGCAGCGGCCCGGACTCGGCCGTCGTGGTCGACGTGGGGCCGCCCGGGGACGCCGCCGCCCGTTGCCTCGCCCGGCTCGGGGTCGCACGGGTCGACCTGCTCGTGCTGAGCCACTTCCACACCGACCACGTCGGCGGGCTGGAGCCGGTGCTCGCCGCCGTGCCCGTCACCGCGGCGGTCGTGTCCGCCGTCGCGGAGCCCGCCGCGCCGGCGCGCCGTGCCCTCGACCTGCTCGGCGGCGTCGGGGTGCCGGTCGCCGCCGGGGCCGAGGGCCGCGCGGGCGCCGCGGGCACCGTCGCGTGGCGGGTGCTCGGCGCGGCCGACGGCGTGGGTGCCAACGACGCGAGCGTCGCCCTCGCGCTGCGCACGGCGTCCGGGATCGACGTCGTCGCCCTCGGCGACCTGGAGGAGCCGGGCCAGCGGGCGCTCGCCGCGCGGCTGCGGGCCGCCGGGTACCCCGCGGACCCGGTGGAGGTGGTCAAGATCGCCCACCACGGGTCGGCGTCCCAGGACCCGGGGCTGGCCGCACTGCTGGCGCCCGCGGTCGTGCTGGTCAGCGTGGGTGACAACGACTACGGTCACCCCACCGGTGCCGCCCTCGACCTGTACACGGGCACCGGTGCGCGGGTGCTGCGGACGGACCGGTGCGGTGACGCCGCGCTCGTCGTGCGCTCCGCGCGGCTCGCCACGGCGTGCGGGGAGGGGGCGTGACCCGCCGCGTCCGCCCGCACGTCGGCGGGCGCTCAGTCGGTGAGCAGCCCGTGCAGCGTGGCGAAGCGCTGGTCCCAGGTCCAGGAGTCCCGCACCCAGCCCGGCCCGGCCGCGCCCAGGCGGGCGCGCAGCGCGGCGTCGCCGAGGAGCTCGACCAGCCGAGCGGCGACGTCGGCCGGGTCGGTGCCGTCCACGACGAACCCCGTGACGCCGTCGTCCACGGCGTCCGGCGCACCGCCCGAGTCGCCCACCACCACGGGCAGGCCCGCGGCCTGCGCCTCGAGGTAGACGATGCCGAGCCCCTCGACCTCCAGGCCGCCGCGCCGGCTGCGCGACGGCATCGCGAACACGTCCGCCGCGGCGTAGAACGCGGGCATCGCCGTGTGCGGGTGACCGCCGGCGAGCACCACGTGGGCACCCACGCCGTGCTCCGCCACGAGGCGGCGCAGGCGGTCCGCGTCGGGACCGTCGCCGACGACCAGGAGGCGCGCGTCCGGCACCGCCGCCAGCACGGCGGGCAGCGCCCGCACCAGGACGTCCTGCCCCTTGCGCTCCACGAGCCGCGCCGCGCACAGCACGACGGGCGCGTCCACCGGGATGCCGTACCGCTCGCGCACCGCCCGGCCGCCCGCCGGGTCGGCGCCCGCGAACGTCTCCGGGTCCACGCCGGGGGACATGCGCACGGCGCGCGCCGCCGCCTCCGGACCGACGGCGTCGGCGAGGACCCCCACCGTGCGGTCCGACAGGTACGTCAGGTGGTCCACCGACCGGCCGATCCGGCCCAGCGCCGCCCGGGTGCCCGGCACCTTCGCCCACCACAGCTCGTGCCCGTGCGTCGTCGCGACCGTCCGGCGCACGGCGGTGCGCCGGCGCAGCGCGGGGGCCATGAGCCCCAGCGGCGCCGCGGCGCCGAACCACACCGAGTCGCAGCCGTGCTCGTGGACCAGCCGCACCACGTCCCGCGTGCGCGCCGGTGTGGGGAGCAGCATCCGCGTGCGGGCCCGCACCACCGGGTACGGCAGGCCGCGGTCGTACTCCTCCTGGCCGGGGGTCGAGGACGTGTAGACGACCACGTCGTCCGGGTCGAACCGGGACGTCATCGCGTGGACGAACGTCTCGATCCCTCCCTGGCGCGGCGGGAAGTCGTTGGTGACGACGAGGGTCCGGGGCACCGCGCCAGGCTACCCGCCGGTCCGGCCCGGGGACGCCGTCGCGGTCCCGTCGAGCGTCGGCGGGTGTCGGTCGCCTCTGGCAGGCTAGGCCCGTGCCTCCCACCTCCCGCCGCCGCGCGGCTGCCGCGTCGAACGCCCGCTCGTGGGACGACCCGCAGCTCGCGCCCGTCGTCCTGGTGCGCGGCCCGGAACAGCTCCTCACCGAGCGTGCCGTCGACGGCGTGCTCGACCTCGCGCGCGCCGCGCAGCCCGAGGTCGAGAAGGTCGAGCTCGAGGGCGCCACGTACGCGGTCGGCCAGCTCACCGTCGCCGCCAGCCCGTCCCTGTTCGGCGAGGCCAAGATGGTCGTCGTCCGCGGGGCCGAGGCCTGCACGGACGACCTCGTCGCGGACGTCGTGGCGTACGTCGCCGCGCCCGACCCGGACTCCACGGTCGTGGTCGTGCACGGCGGCGGCACCCGCGGCAAGCGGATGCTGGACGCCATCACGGCGTCGGGTGCGCCCGAGCTGCGCTGCGAGGCGATCACGAAGGACGCCGACAAGGTCGCGTTCGTCACGGGCGAGTTCAAGCAGGCCCGCCGCCGCGCCGACGCCGCGGCCGTGCGTGCGCTGGTGGACGCGCTGGGCAACGACCTGCGCGAGCTCGCCTCGGCGTGCGCGCAGCTCGTCGCGGACACGACCGGCACGATCGGCGAGGCCACGGTGGACCGCTACTACGGCGGCCGGGTCGAGGCGACGGGGTTCAAGGTCGCCGACGCCGCCGTCGCGGGGGACGCGGGCGCCGCGGTCGCGCTGCTGCGCCACGCGCTGGCGACCGGCGCCGACCCCGTTCCCGTCGTCGCGGCCCTCGCCCTGCGCCTGCGCACGCTGGCGCGGGTGGCGGCGATCCGCGGCGGGTCGACGACGGCCCGTGAGCTCGGCCTGCAGGACTGGCAGGTCCGCAACGCCAACAAGGACCTCGCCCGCTGGACGCCGGAGGGCCTCGCCGCGGCGATCACCGCGGTGGCCCGCGCCGACGCCGAGGTCAAGGGCGGCGGCCGCGACCCCGTGTTCGCCGTCGAGCGCGCCGTCCTCACCATCGCCCGCTCCCGCCGCGGCTGACCGCCTTCCCGCCCCACTCAGCGCACGTCCCGCCGAGCCAGCGCAGGTTCCCGCGAGTCAGCGCAGGTTCCCGCGAGTCAGCGCGGGTCGTCGCGACTCAGCGCAGGTTCCCGCGACTCAGCGCACTTCCCGGCCACTCAGCACGGGTCTTCCCGAGTCAGCGCAGTGCCCGCCGAGTCAGCGCACGCGACGGCCGTCCGCCGGCCCGGGACGCACGAAGGCCCCCGCACCGTGGAGAGTGCGGGGGCCTTCGGGTGCGGTCGGGCCCGAGGGCCGACCGGGACGACTCAGAGAGCCTCGACAGCCTTGGCGATGGCCGACTTGCGGTTCGCGGCCTGGTTGGCGTGGATGACGCCCTTCGAGACAGCCTTGTCGAGCTTGCGCGTCGCGGTCTGGAGGGCGGCCTGGGCGGCCTCCTTGTCGCCGGCGGCGACGGCCTCGCGGACCTTGCGGACGTGCGTCTTCAGCTCGGACTTGACGGACTTGTTGCGCAGGCGCGCCTTCTCGTTCGTCTTGATGCGCTTGATCTGGGACTTGATGTTGGCCACTGGTCAACTTCCTTGATGTGTTCGCCTGCCGGCGAGCGGATAGGTCGTAGAGGGCGGCCACAGCTCCGGGACTGGGGTGGGGAACCCGTGGAGAGGAACCATGGCTGTGCCCGCCGACCTGGGCGGACACGCGATCAACCAGATTACCAGCCGCCTGCGCCTCGGGGAAACCCGCGCGAGGTGTGGCACGCGTCGCACCGGCGGCCGTCGACGGCGGCCCGCGGCACCGTCGGCGGCGGGCAGGTGGCGCGGCCGTAACATCGAGCGGTGACCACCGCACGATACGCCGCCCTGCTCCTGCCGTCGGCCAACCGCGTCTACGCCGAGGCGTCCCTCGGGCTGCTCGCCGCCGAGCTGGAGATCCTCGCCGGGATCGCGGGGCCCGACCGGGTGCGCGACGTCGCCACGGACCACCTCGGCGGGGTGCCGTACGTGACGTTCGTCGCGGACGACCTGGGCGAGCGCGAGGTGCGTCTGCTCGCGAACGCGTCCACGCTCTACGCGCTGTTCCGCGTCGAGGGCGACGCCCTGCACCCGGTGGCTGCCCCGCGCCTGGACCGTCTCGACGACGACCTGGTGACCATCCCGAAGTACGCGGGCAAGACGAACGAGCAGTTCACGCGCCTGCTGCTCAACGTGACGGTGGCGGCGTCGGCGTCGGCGGACCAGATGCTGGACCGGCCGCTGCGGGTCCTGGACCCGGTGTGCGGGCGCGGGTCGACCCTCAACCAGGCGCTGCTGTACGGGTACCACGCGTCCGGGATCGACGTCGACGCCGCCGACGTGGAGGCGTACGCGACGTTCGTGCGGACCTACCTGCAGCGCAAGCGGCTCAAGCACACGGTGTCGTTCGGGCCGCTGCGCCGCGACCGCAAGGTGTTGGGCAAGCGCCTGGAGGCCACGATCGGGCTGACGAAGGAGGCGTTCAAGGCGGGCGACGTGCGCGTTCTCGACGTGGTCGTGGCCGACACGCGCCGCGTCGGGGAGTTCTTCCGTCAGGGGTCGTTCGACGTCGTCGTCGGGGACCTGCCCTACGGGGTGCAGCACGGCAGCCGCGGCGCGAAGGGCGACCTGCAGCGCGGTCCGCTGGACCTGCTCACCTCCGCGGTGCCGGCCTGGACGGCGATGCTCCGCCCGGGCGGGGCGATGGGCCTGGCGTGGAACACGCACGTCGCGCCGCGCGCGGAGGCGGCCGCCGTCCTGGCCGGGCACGGCCTGGAGGTCGTCGACGCGGAGCCCTACCTGCGGCTGCGGCACCGCGTCGACCAGTCGATCGACCGGGACGTGCTGGTCGCGCGCCGTCCGGCGACGGGCCGCGCCGCGCGCTGAGCCCGCGGGCGGCGGGCAGCACCCCGCAGGGACGTCAGTGCCCGTGCTGGCGCATGCCCCGCACGACGGCGTCGAACGTCGCGCGCGGCATGATCGCGCCCTCCCGACGCATCCGGGCGGCGTCGACGCGGACGACGCGGTCGAGCCGGACCTCGCTCGGTCGACCCTGCGCGTCCCACGGGCCGGAGCCGATGTCCATCCAGTGGCGGCCCCACCGGGCCTCCTGGGCGGCGTCGAGGTCGTGGTCCTTGCTGGTGAGCTGCAGTGCGAGCAGCCACCGGCCGTCGCGGCCCACGAGCAGCACGGGCCGGTCCTTGCCGCGGCTGAAGTCCTCCTCGAACGGCACCCACGTCCACACGACCTCGCCGGGATCGGGGTCGCCGTCCAGCGCGGGGGAGTACTCGGCCGTCACGGGACCCCGGTGGTCGCCGGGGTACGACCCGACGGGGGCACCCGGGCGCGGCGGGGCGGAGGGTCGTCCGGGCTGCCGGGCAGGGGCCCGGCCGGGCCGGAGGGCCCTGACGACGCGTCGGAGCAGGTCGGTCCAGGATGAGGTGGCCACGGGCACAGCCTGGCACGTCGAGGTGTCACCGGGACGAAACACGGCCGGAACGCGCCGGGGTCCCGGGCCGCATACCGTGCGGACATGGCGGACCTGTTCGACGACTACCCCCTCGGTGCGGCGTTCGACGAGCTGCTGGACGACGACCGGGCGGTGCGGCCGCGCTATCGCGGCGTCCACGACACCCTGACGTCGCTGACGGCGCAGGAGGTCACGGCCCGCGCCGACGCCCTCGCGCGGGCGTACGTGGCGCAGGGCATCACGTTCGACGTCGCGGGGGAGGAGCGCCCGTTCCCCCTGGACGTGGTGCCGCGGGTGGTGTCCCCCCACGAGTGGGACGACATCGGCCGGGGCGTCGCGCAGCGTGTCCGCGCCCTGGAGGCGTTCCTCGCGGACGTGTACGGGCCGCAGGAGGCGGTGCGCGACGGCGTGGTGCCGCGCCGGCTGGTGCTGTCGAGCAAGGAGTTCCAGCGCGAGGCGCACGGCATCGTCCCGCCGAACGGGGTGCGATGCCACGTGGCGGGCATCGACCTGGTGCGGGACGAGGCCGGCGAGTTCCGCGTCCTGGAGGACAACGTGCGGGTGCCGTCGGGGGTCAGCTACGTGCTGGCGAACCGGCAGTCGATGGTCCGCACGTTCCCGGAGCTGTTCTCACGGCTGCGGGTGCGCAGCGTCATCGACTACCCGCGCCGGCTGCTGGCGGCGCTCGCGGCGGCCGCCCCCGACGGCGTGCCGGACCCGACCGTCGTCGTCCTCACGCCGGGCGTGTTCAACTCCGCGTACTACGAGCACGCGCTCCTGGCGCGCCTCATGGGCGTGGAGCTGGTGGAGGGCCGCGACCTGCACTGCCAGGCGGGCCGCGTGTACATGCGCACGACGAGCGGCCCGCGCCGCGTGGACGTCATCTACCGGCGCGTCGACGACGTGTTCCTCGACCCGGTGCGGTTCCGCCCCGACTCGGTGCTGGGCGTGCCGGGCCTGGTGGACTGCGCGCGCCGCGGCACGGTGACCCTCGCGAACGCCATCGGCAACGGCGTCGCGGACGACAAGCTCGTGTACACGTACGTGCCGGACCTCGTCCGCTACTACCTGGGCGAGGAGCCGGTGCTGAAGAACGTGGACACGTGGCGGCTGGAGGAGCCGGGGGCGCTCGCGGAGGTGATGGACCGGCTGGCCGAGCTCGTGGTGAAGCCGGTCGACGGCTCGGGCGGCAAGGGCATCGTGGTCGGGCCGGAGGCGTCTGCGGCCGAGCTGGACCGGTTGCGGTCGCGGCTGGTGGCGGACCCGCGCGGCTGGATCGCGCAGCCCGTCGTGCAGCTCTCGACCGTGCCGACGTACACGGACGGCGCGTTCCGGCCGCGGCACGTCGACCTGCGGCCGTTCGCGGTCAACGACGGGCACGACGTGTGGGTGCTGCCGGGCGGCCTGACCCGGGTGGCGCTCGGGGAGGGGCAGCTCGTGGTGAACAGCTCCCAGGGCGGCGGGTCGAAGGACACGTGGGTCCTCACGGACCGGCGGGCGCCGTCGGCGGCGCACCCGGCGCACGGCCCCGGCGACGCGACGCCGGAGCAGCCGGGGACGGACGTCGCGGGTGTCCCGATCGCCGCGAACCCGGCCGACCGGGCGGGCCTCGAGCAGCAACAGCAGCAGCAACAGCAGCAGACCGAGCAGGAGGTGGCGTCGTGCTGAGCCGCATCGCCGAGTCCCTGTTCTGGATCGGGCGGTACGTCGAGCGCGCGGACGACACCGCCCGCATCCTCGACGTCCACGTCCAGATGCTGTCCGAGGAGCCGTGGGCGGAGGAGTCCGCGGCGTGCCGCACCCTCATGGCGATCATGGACCACCCGGCCACGCCGGAGGACGGTCCGGTGGGCCGGGAGACGCTGCTGCGGCTCCTGGCGCACGACCGGTCCAACCCGTCGGCGATCGCGGGCGCGCTGGTCGCCGCCCGGGAGAACGCCCGCCGGGCGCGCGAGATCGTGTCGACCGAGCTGTGGGAGACGCTGAACACGACCCGCAACGACGTCGTGACGGTGGGCCGGACGCGTCGCCCGCACGAGTTCTTCGCCTGGGTGCGCGAGCGTGCGGCCGTGGTGGCGGGCCTCATGGAGTCCGCGACGCCGCACGACGCGACCTGGCACTTCATGGTGCTGGGCCAGTCCATCGAGCGGGCGGACATGACCGCACGCCTGCTGACGACGCAGGCGCGCCTGGGCGCGGCCGGCCCGGGCTGGACGAGCGTGCTGCGCTCCTGCGGGGCCCACGAGGCGTACCTGCGGGCGCACCGCGGCCGCACGTCGGACGACGACGCGGCGGGCTTCCTCGTGCTGGACCGGCTGTTCCCCCGCTCGATCGTGTACGCGCTGGGGTCGGCGGACCGTGCGCTGCGCGCCCTGGAGCCCGTGGAGTCGCGGCGCGAGGTGAGCGACGAGGCGGTGCGCGAGCTCGGCGTGGTGCGGTCGCGCCTGGAGTTCGCGCGGCGGTCGGACACGATCGACGACCTCCCCGCCGTGATGGGGCAGGTGCAGGAGGCGTGCGCCCGTGCGAGCGAGGCGGTGCGGGACCGGTACTTCCCGTCGACGGTGTCGACGGCCTGGGTGGGGGAGGCGCTGTGAGCCTGGTCAGGGTGGTGCACACGACGGCGTTCACGTACGGCTCGCCGGTGACGGCGTCGTACAACGAGGCGCGGATGCGGCCCGTGGACGACGGCCGCCAGACGGTGCGCTCGGCGCGCGTGACGGTGTCGCCGCACACGTGGACGGACTCCTACCGCGACTACTGGGGCACGGCGGTGACGATCTTCGAGGTGCTGAAGCCGCACGAGCACCTGGAGATCGTGGCGGACTCCACGGTGGAGGTGTCGGCGGCGGCGCCGGACGGCGCGGACGCGCCCGGCTGGGAGGAGCTGGGCAGCGCCCCGGTGCTCGACGCCTACCCGGCGTTCCTCGCGCCGACGTCGACGACGGCGGTGCCCGACGACGTGGCGGCGCTCGCGCTGGACGTGGCGAGCGGGCTGGCCCCGGGCGAGGCCGCCGAGGCGATCTGCCGGGCGGTGCGGGACCGGCTGGACTACGTCCCGGGGGTGACGACGGTGCACAGCCCGGCGTCGGACGCGTGGCGCTCGGGCCAGGGGGTGTGCCAGGACATGGCGCACCTCGGGATCGGGGCGCTGCGGTCGGTCGGGATCCCGGCGCGCTACGTGTCCGGGTACCTGCACCCGCAGGCCGACGCCGAGGTGGGCGTGACGGTGGTGGGGGAGTCCCACGCGTGGCTGGAGTGGTGGGTCGGGCGCTGGGTCGCGTACGACCCGACGAACCGCCGGTTCGCCGGGGACGACCACGTCGTGGTCGGCCGGGGCCGCCAGTACGGGGACGTGCCGCCGCTCAAGGGCGTGTACGCGGGGCCGGGGGCGAGCGACCTGGAGGTCACGGTCGAGATGACGCGCCTCGCCTGAGGGGCGGCGGCCGCCGGGACGCCCCGGGGACGTCCGTGACCGGTCAGGGGACGATCGCCGCACCGAGCGCCGCCTCCAGCGCGAGCGGGTCGCCCGTCACCTCGGCGCCGGCCTCGGCCGGGGTGAGCCGCCGCCACAGCAGCAGGTCGAGCTCGCGGGCGGGCGCGTGCACGGTGGCGGCCGCCGCGTCGCCCGCGGCGTCGGCGGGTGCGCCGAGCACCCAGGTCCGCCCCAGGTCGGTCGCGTGCAGCGCGACGGTGCGCTCGAGCGGTGCCATGCGCTCCAGCCGTACCTGGCGCGGCTGGAACATCGTCACGATCTCGTCGACGCCGTCCGCCCACACGTCCGCGTCGACGTCGATCGGGTCCTCGGCCGCGACGGCGGTGCCCGAGCCGAGGGCGGCGGCCCGCAGGTCGTGCAGGTGCACGAGCGTCTCGTGGGTCTGGCGACGGCGCCAGAACGTCGCGGGCCCGCGCCCCAGCAGCGTCCACGAGTCGGCCGTCGGCCCCAGGTCCGTCAGGGTGGTGCGCAGCTCGGCGGCCTGCGCTGCGTAGAACGGCACGAGGTCGAAGGGGCCGCGACCCAGCGGCGTCTCCTGCGCGCGGCGCGCCTGCCCGGCCGCCCAGTGGTGGATGCGCCCCAGGTGCTCCACGAGGTGGCGGACCTTCCAGCGGCCGCACGCCGGGACCCGGCCCGCCGGGTCGGCGCCGGCCGTCCCCGCGGCGAACGCGGCCTGCAGGGCGGTCAGCAGGGCGAGGTGGTCGAGGTCGGGGCCGCCGTCGGTGCGCAGGCCGGTCGCCGGGTCGACGGCGGGTCGGGTCGTCATGGCCCTCAACCTAGCCACGCCCTGCCCGGTCGCGGCAGGGCGTGCCCGGCCACGGAGCGTCGACGTCCTGCCACGCGCGCGGCCGGGGACTCGGCGGGGCCCGTCGCCCACCCGGGCCGGGTGGTGGGACGACCTCGACGGCGTGGGAGAATGGCCGGGCCCACCCGCCCAGCCCCACCACGACGGAGCGAGACGCGTTGCCCATCCCCGGACCCGCGCTCAGCGCGCGCATCCAGCCGAACGCCACGGCACCCGAGCTGATCCGCAACTTCTGCATCATCGCGCACATCGACCACGGCAAGTCCACGCTGGCCGACCGGATGCTGCAGCTCACCGGTGTGGTGCAGGCCCGGGACGCTCGCGCGCAGTACCTCGACCGGATGGACATCGAGCGCGAGCGCGGCATCACCATCAAGTCGCAGGCCGTGCGCATGCCGTGGGCGCTCGAGGGCGAGGACGGGACCCTGACGCCGTTCGCGCTCAACATGATCGACACCCCCGGCCACGTCGACTTCACGTACGAGGTGTCCCGCTCGCTCGCCGCGTGCGAGGGCGCCGTGCTGCTGGTCGACGCGGCGCAGGGCATCGAGGCGCAGACCCTCGCCAACCTGTACCTGGCGATGGAGGGCGACCTGGAGATCATCCCGGTCCTCAACAAGATCGACCTGCCCGCGGCCCAGCCCGAGAAGTACGCGGAGGAGCTGGCGAACCTCGTGGGCGGTGACCCGGCCGACGTGCTGCGCGTCTCCGGCAAGACCGGCGAGGGCGTCGAGGTGCTGCTGGACCGCATCGTCAACCGGGTCCCCGCGCCGGTCGGCGACCCGTCGGCCCCGGCCCGCGCGATGATCTTCGACTCCGTCTACGACACCTACCGCGGCGTCGTCACCTACGTGCGCGCCGTCGACGGCAACCTCAACCCGCGCGAGCGCATCCAGATGATGTCGACGAGGGCGACGCACGAGCTCCTGGAGATCGGCGTCATCTCCCCGGAGCCGATCAAGACCAACGGTCTGGGCGTCGGCGAGGTGGGCTACCTCATCACGGGCGTGAAGGACGTGCGTCAGTCGAAGGTCGGCGACACCGTCACGTCGGCGGCGAAGCCGGCGACCGAGGCGCTCGGCGGCTACGACGACCCCCGCCCCATGGTGTTCTCGGGCCTGTACCCGATCGACGGCTCGGACTACCCGGCGCTGCGCGAGGCGCTGGACAAGCTCAAGCTCAACGACGCGGCGCTCAACTACGAGCCGGAGACGTCGGTGGCGCTCGGCTTCGGGTTCCGCGTCGGGTTCCTCGGACTGCTGCACCTGGAGATCGTCCGCGAGCGTTTGGAGCGCGAGTTCGACCTCGACCTCATCTCGACCGCCCCGAACGTCATCTACGACGTGACGATGGAGGACGGCACGGACGTCCGCGTGACGAACCCGTCCGAGTTCCCCGGCGGGAAGATCAAGGAGGTCCGTGAGCCCGTCGTCAAGGCGACGATCCTCACGCCGTCCGAGTTCGTGGGCACCGTCATGGGCCTGTGCACGGACCGCCGCGGCACGATGCACGGCATGGACTACCTGTCCGAGGACCGGGTCGAGCTGCGCTACACGCTGCCGCTCGCGGAGATCGTGTTCGACTTCTTCGACCAGCTCAAGTCCCGCACGCGCGGGTACGCGTCGCTGGACTACGAGCCCGAGGGCGACCAGTCGGCCGCGCTGGTCAAGGTCGACATCCTCCTCCAGGGCGAGCAGGTGGACGCGTTCAGCGCGATCGTGCACAAGGACGCCGCGTACGACTACGGCGTGCGCATGACGGCGAAGCTCAAGGAGCTCATCCCGCGCCAGCAGTTCGAGGTGCCGATCCAGGCCGCCGTCGGCGCCCGGGTGATCGCCCGCGAGACGGTGCGCGCGATGCGCAAGGACGTCCTGGCGAAGTGCTACGGCGGTGACATCTCCCGCAAGCGCAAGCTGCTCGAGAAGCAGAAGGAGGGCAAGAAGCGCATGAAGAACATCGGGTCGGTCGAGGTGCCGAAGGAGGCGTTCATCAGCGCGCTGTCCTCCGACGCGGGCGGTGCCGCCAAGGACAAGGACAAGAAGAAGTAGCGTGCCGGCCCTGCCCGAGGGCGAGGCCGTCCCCGCCGACGGCGCGCTGCCCCCGTCCGTCGTCGGCGGTCCGGCCGACGCCGCCGACCGCGGTGCGTTCGGCGTGTACGTGCACGTCCCGTTCTGCTCGGTGCGCTGCGGCTACTGCGACTTCAACACGTACACCGCCTCCGAGCTGGGGGGCGGGGCGTCGCAGGTCGCGTACGCGTCGACGGCGCTGCGGGAGGTCGACCTCGCCCGGCGCGTCCTGGCCGACGCCGGGCTGGGCGACCGTCCCGTGTCGACGGTGTTCTTCGGCGGCGGCACCCCGACGATGCTGCCCGCCGAGGACCTCGCCCGGATCCTGGGCGGCGTCCGCGAGGCGTGGGGCCTCGCCCCGGGCGCGGAGGTGACGACGGAGGCCAACCCGGACTCGGTGACCCCGGCGTCCCTGGCCGTGCTGGCCGAGGCGGGCTTCACGCGGGTGTCGTTCGGCATGCAGTCGGCGGTGCCGCACGTGCTCGCCACTCTGGAGCGCACCCACGATCCCGCGCGCATCCCCGACGTGGTGCGGTGGGCGCGCGAGGCCGGGCTCGACGTCTCGCTCGACCTCATCTACGGCACCCCGGGGGAGTCGCTGGACGACTGGCGCGCCTCGGTGGAGACGGCGCTCGCCACGGGCGTCGACCACGTGTCCGCGTACGCGCTGGTGGTGGAGCCGGGCACGAAGATGTTCGCGCAGGTGCGCCGCGGGCAGGTCGCGCTGCCGGACGAGGACGACCAGGCCGCGAAGTACGAGCTCGCCGACGACCTGCTCACCGCCGCCGGGCTCGGCTGGTACGAGGTGTCGAACTGGGCGCGCGGGACCGAGCACGCCTGCCGCCACAACCTCGCCTACTGGCGCGGTGACGACTGGTGGGGGATCGGGCCGGGCGCCCACTCCTACGTCGGCGCACGGCCGACCGGTGCGGGCGCCGCCGACGACCCGGCCGACGCCGTGGCCGGGGTGCGCTGGTGGAACGTCAAGCACCCGCGGCGCTACGCGGCGCTGCTGGAGGACGACCGCTCCCCGGGGGCGGGCCGCGAGCTGCTGACGACGTCGGAGGCGCACCTGGAGCGCGTCATGCTCGGGGTGCGGCTCGCCGAGGGCCTCGACCTGGACGTGCTCGACGCCGCCGGTCGCCGGGCCGTGGCCGGGCAGGTGGCCCGCGGCCTGCTCGACGGGACCGCCGCCGTGCACGGCCGGGCCGTCCTCACGCGCCGCGGTCGGCTCCTCGCCGACGCCGTCGTGCGGGACCTGACGGCCTGACCGCCTCCCGACGGCACGAGGCCGACGCCCGTGCGGGGGCGTCGGCCTCGGTACGGGCGACCGGGGTGGCGTGCCGTCAGCGGATGAACCGGAAGGTCAACGGGTAGCGGTACCACTCCTGGCGCGAGCACGCGACGGCCGCCAGGATGGCGAACACGATCGAGCACACCCACGCGGCGATGAGGATGAGCACCCCGATGCCGATGACCGAGGTGACGATGCCGACGACGTAGGCGATCGCCAGGGTGATCTGGAAGTTCAGCGCCTCCTTGCCCTGGTCGTCCAGGTACCGGCTGCGCTCGCGGTAGACCAGCCAGATGATCAGCGGCACCAGGAAGCTGAGGAACACCCCGCCGAGGTGCGCGAAGATCGCCCAGGTGCGCTCGTCCGACGGCGACACCGGCACCGGACCGTAGCCGTAAGGCTGCTGGTACCCGGGGCCTGTGTACGGCGAGCCTCCGGCAGCGGGCTGTCCGTACGGCTGCTGTCCTGCGTCAGGTCGGGGTGCGGCCGGCTGCTCGTCGGCAGGCTCCGGCTCGTCGGGCACCGGGGACCCGGGGGTCTGGGACATGACTGCTCCTTCGTGAGGGACGGCGGTCCACCGACCAGCCGCATCGAACGGGTAGACGGGACGTGTCGGGGGCTTCCCCGGTCAGCGCAGCAGCAGGCCGTCGGCGTCGCGCGGCTGTCCGGACAGCAGGACGATCCCGTCGACGACTGCCCAGATCCAGCAGGCGATGACGAGGGGAAACCCGATGAAGGCCCAGATCGTGATCCACCCCAGGACGCTGAGGACGATGTGGGTCACCCCGAGGCCGATGTGGCCCGTGTAGCAGCGGCCGATCCCTCCGAGGCCGAGGAAGATCCCGGGCAGGAGCTGGAGGAGCCCGGCGGCGACCTTCGTCCGGTGCGACCAGCCGGCCGGTGCGCCGTATCCCGGCGGTAGGTACTGCCCCGGCGCGCCGTACCCGTAGGGCGCTGGCGGCCCGTACGGCGGTGGAGCCCCGTAGGGCGGCGGCGGGCCGTAGCCGCCGGGAGGTCCCGGCACCGCGGGGGGAGGGTGCGGCACGCCGTGGCCGCCGGCGGCTGCCGGGGGCAGCGCGCGCGGGGGCACCGGCGGACGGTGGTCGATGCTGCGGTCGGTCGCGTCCTGCGGCGGCGGGGCGCCGTCAGGGCCGGGCACCGGGTTGGACATGTCGCTCATGCTCCCATCATGGCGTGCCCGGCCTCGCTCGACTTGTCCAGGAGGGTCCTGGCGAGCGGGTCGGGCCGCGGGTCCGTCGAAAGGTGGTGACGCCTAGCGGACCAGCCGCAGGGACAGGGGGTAGCGGTAGTGCTCGAACCGGTTGACGGCGACGGCCGCGAGGATCGCCAGGACGAGCGCGCCCAGCCACACCACGGTGAGCAGCACCCAGCCGGTGGCGCCGAAGAGCCAGCCGATCAGCGGCACGTGCCCGAGGACGTTGCGCAGGAACAGCCCGACGACGGTGGCCAGCAGCACGCCGATCTGGAAGTTCAGCGCCTCCTTCGCCTGCTCGGCGACGTAGGCGCTGCGGTCGCGCAGCACGAGCCAGATCACCAGCGGCGCCAGCACACCCAGCAGGCCGACGCTGAGCGCCGCCAGGACGAGGGGGCCGACATGGGCGAAGATCGCCCACAGACGCTCGTCGGAGCGGGAGAGCGGCCGCGGCGCGGGAGCCGGGACCGGCGTGTTCTGCGTCATGCCCTCATCTTGGCAGAGCGGGCATCTGCCCGGAATGTCGGGACGCGACCGTCTCGGGTGGCGGGCACCGCCGGGGCGTCCGAGAGTGGTGACGCCAGGCCCACGACCAGGAGGAACGATGAGCCAGAACACGCCGAACCCGCCCGGGGAGCCCACGGATCCGTACGGCCGGCCCGCCGGTGGGGAGCAGCCGGGGCCGTACGAGCCGCCGGCCCAGCCCTACCAGGAGCCGAGCGGCACCTACCAGCAGCCCGGCGAGCCCCACCAGCAGCAGGGGTTCCCGCAGTACCAGCAGCCGGTGGGGGAGCGCCCCGTCGGGGAGCAGCCGTTCTACGCGGCCGCGGCGTCGTCGGCCGCGGGCGTGGCCCGTGACGACACCAAGGGCCTGCTCGGGTCGCTGTTCGACTTCTCCTTCATGAACTACGTGACGCCGAAGATCGTCAAGATCGTCTACGTCGTCGTGACGGTGCTCATCGCCATCTCTTGGCTGTTCTGGTTCATCTACGGCGTCGTCACCCTCTTCTCGGACCAGTGGTACGTCGGCCTGGGGATCATCCTGTTCGGCTGGATCATCGCCCTGGTGTACCTCGCCATCTGGCGCATCGGTCTCGAGGTGTTCCAGGCCGTGGTGAACATCTCCGAGAAGGTCAACCGGTACGCGCACCGCGACGGTCTCGCCTGACCTGCGCCGACCCGGCCGCCGTCAGGCGGTCACGAAGTCGATGAGCTCCTCGACCCGGCCCAGCAGGGCCGGGTCGAGGTCGCGGTAGTCCCGCACGGTCCCCAGGATCCGCGTCCACGCCCGACCCACGTCCTGCGGCGTCGTCGCGGGCCAGCCCAGCTCGCGCAGGATCCCCCGCTTCCACTCCGTGCCGCGCTCGATGGTGGGCCACGACGTCAGGCCCACCCGTGCGGGCTTCACGGCCTGCCACACGTCGACGTACGGGTGACCCAGCACCAGCACCGTGCCGGCGTCGACGGTGCGCAGGGCGTCGTCGGTGATGCGCTGCTCCTTGGAGCCCCGCACGAGGTGGTCCACCAGCACCCCGACGCGGCGGTCCGGCGTCGGCGCGAACTCGGCGAGCGCCTCGGCGAGGTGGTCGACGCCGTCGAGCATCTCCACGACGACGCCCTCGACCCGCAGGTCGTCGCCCCACACCTTCTCCACGAGCTCGGCGTCGTGCTTGCCCTCCACCCAGATGCGCGAGCCGCGGGCGACGCGGGCGCGCGCACCGTGCACGGCCACGGACCCGGACGCGGTGCGGGCCGGCGGGGCGGGGGCCCGGGAGGTGACGGGGGCGGTGAGCTCGACCGGCTGCCCGTCGACCCAGAACCCCGGGCCGAGGGGGAAGGAGCGGGTGCGTCCGCGGCGGTCCTCCAGCACGACGAGGTGCACGCCCCCGGACTTCTCGACCCGGACGACGGCACCCACCCAGCCGGTCTGGACCTCCTCCACGACGAGACCTGCCTCCGCGGCGCGTGGCTGCGAGGTCGGGCGGCGACGGTGGTGCGCCGACCCGGAGGGGCCGGAGCCGGACGCGGGGGACAGGACGTCGGAGCCGTAGCGGTCGTGCACGGCCGCGAGCCTACGGAGCCGTGCCCACGCCGCGGGGCCGACACGCTGTCCGCCGGCGAGGTCGTTCCCGGGACGGTGGGCGGGCACCCGGGGGTGCCGCTCACGACCGTGGGTCCGACCCCGCCGACCGCGCGGTCCGGACCGTCAGGCCGGGCGGGGGCCGGCGCGGTGGGCCGGCCGGTGCAGCAGAGCGGTGAGGGACCGCAGGGCGGGGTGGCGCGCGGGCCGGGTGGGACGCCCGTGCCGCCCGGCGCCGACCGCCTGCTCCTCCGCGCGCTCGCGGGCGACCCGGCGGTGCTCGGCCCGCTGCTCGACCTCGGCGAGCTGCTGACGGTAGAGGACGTCGTACAGGTCGGGGTGCATCGTGGCCTCCTGGTCCGGTGGGCCGTCGCGGCCCGTGACACCACCAGGTTCGTCCTCTGAGGTACCCGGGCGGATCGGCCGGTCGACCGGTCCTGCGTGCCCGGCGGGCCCGGCGCCCGCGGCCCAGGTACCTCAGACGACCGCCCGCCCGGCGGACGTCCTAGGACGACGACGCGGTGCGGGCCCGGACCGCCGCCTCGGTCCGGCTCGCCACGCCGAGCTTGCGCAGGATCGCCGAGACGTGGACGGAGGCCGTCTTGCGCGAGATGAAGAGGCGCTCGGCCACCTGGCCGTTCGTCAGCCCCTGCGCCACCAGGTCGAGCACCTGCCGCTCCCGCTCGGTGAGCCCCGCGAGGCCGTCGGCCGCGGCGGGGGACGCGCCGCGCGGGCGGCGGGCGGCGAGCCCGGCGTCGTCCAGCAGCGCCGCGGCCCGCGCGGAGACCAGCCCGGCGCCGATCACGTCCGCGGCCTCCACGGCGGCCGTGAGCAGGCCGCGCGCGCCCGGCCGGTCCTCGGCGTCGAGGTGCGCCTGACCGTCGCGCAGCAGCGCGTACGGGCGCCAGTGCGCCGGGGCGCCGTCGTCGGGCCCCGACGCCGCGACGGCCGACCACGGGGCCTCGCCCAGCTCGGCGGCGAACAGCGTCGCCCAGAGCTCGTGGGTGGGCCACGCCGTGGCGGCGAGCGTCTCCCGGAAGGGGGCGTCGTCGACGGTGCGGCCCTGCGCGCGGGCCTGCGCGAGCGCGCGGGCGGCGACCACCAGCAGGGCGAGGGCGTACGCACCGGTGAGGCGGCCGGGCTCCAGCACCGGCCTGACCAGGTCCAGCGCCTCGTCGACGTCGCCGCGCTCCAGGGCGAGCTCGGCGAGGGTGGTCCGCACCCGGGACCGGACCTGCATCTCGATGCGGTCGTGGCGCATCCACGGCGTGCGGTACCGCCGGCCCATCGCCTGCGCGGCCTCGACGTCACCGCGCCACAGCGTGAGCCACGTCCAGCGCTCGGTGAGGTAGACGGCGAACTGGCTGGGCGCCACGAGCGGCACCGACCGCTCGTACCAGGCGGCGGCCTCGTCCCAGCGGCCGAGCCCGATGAGGGCCTCGGCGACGTTCCCCTCGAGCATCGCGCGGATGCCCCATCCGGCGCCGCGCTCGCGGGCGCCGTCCGCGCCGTCCGCCGCCAGGGCCCGCGCCTGCTCGAACTCGCCGAGCTTGAGGTGCTGGTCCGACATGTTGGTGTGGAACCGGCTCATCGCGTCCCAGTCGTCGCCCGCGAGGCGCCGCGACTCCTCCAGGTCGGCCACGCCGTCGAGGTCGCCGCCGTCCACGCGGGCGACGCCGCGCGTGTTGAACAGCACCGCCTCCAGGGCGCGGTCGCCCGCGGCCCGGGCCGCGACGAGCCCGCGGTCGGAGGCGTCGACCGCGGTCACGTGGTCCCCGTCGAGCATGGCCGTGCGCGCCTTGAGCCGCAGCAGGGGGCCGACGGTGCCCAGGGCGTCCGGCGGGGCCGTCGCGAGAGCCTCGTCCAGCAGCGCCCGCCCGGACTCGTCACCGGTGCGCAGCATGTGGACCGCGACCTGGCCGAGCGTGCTGGCCCGCCCGGCCGCGTCGTCGGCCGGCCACTCGGCGAGCGCCTGCCGGGTCAGCGCCAGCGCCCGGTCGAGCCGGCTCGCGGAGTGCTGGGCCTCCGCGACGGCGAGCAGGAGCTCGTGGTGCGTGGTGCCGGTGACCTGCTCGGCGCCCGGCACGAGGTCCCACAGCTCCAGCGCCCGCTCGCCGAGCGCCACCGCCGTCGACGACGCGGCGTCGTGCCCGGCGGCGGCCTGGCCCGCGACCGCCGCGGCGAGCGCCCGGTCGGGCAGGTGCGCGTGCCACCAGTGGTCCGCGATCTCCGCGAGGCGCGGCACCGTCGCGGGCAGCGCCGCCAGCGCCTGCGCGTACGCGGTGTGCAGGCGCCGCCGCTCGGAGGGCAGCAGCTCGTCGGCGACCGCCTCCTGCAGGAGGGCGTGCCGGAACCGGTAGCCGTCCGCCTCGACGACCAGCACCACGGCGTCCACGGCCTCGCGCACGGCGGGCTCCGCCGCGGCCAGCGTGTCCTCGCCGAGGACCGTGGCGAGCAGGTCGAGGGGCGCGCGCTGCCCGGCCGCGGCCACCGCGCGGCACAGCTCCTGCGCGCCCGCGGACAGCTGGGAGTAGCGGACCAGCAGCACGTCGCGCAACGACAGCGGCAGGTCCGCGCCGAGGCAGCAGGCCAGCTCCTCGACGTAGAACGGGACCCCGCCCGACCGCTCCACCAGCTCCGCCAGCGCCACGCCGTCGGCACCCGCCTGCGGGTCGACGGCCCGCGCGAGGGCCGCGACGCCGTCCGCGTCGAGCGGACCGACCTCGAGCCGCGCCGCCAGCCGGGCCCGGTCGAGCTCCGCGAGCGTGGTGCGCAGCGGGTGGCGCCGTCCCACGTCGTCGCTGCGGTACGTCGCCAGGACGGCCAGCGAGGTGCCGTGCGCCGCCCGGGCGAGCCGGTCCAGGACGCTGCGGGCCGCGTCGTCGGACCAGTGGAGGTCCTCCAGCACGACGACGACGGGCCGCTCGGCCGCGAGGGTCGCCAGGAGGTCGGCCAGCACCTCGGGGCCGCGGCCGCTCGCCACGCCCGGGCGCTGCGCGACCAGGCCCGGCAGGACGGCGCCGAGCGCGTCCGCGGCGGGGCCCGCGGCCGCGAGCACGTCGGCCGCGCCCAGGGCGTCGACGAGGTCGCGCACCACCCCGGACAGTCCGGCGTACGGGACAGGGCCCGAGCCGGAGTCCGCGCACTGCCCGCGCGCGACCAGCACGTCCGGGCCGAGGCCGCCCAGCACCTCCGCGACGAGCCGTGTCTTGCCGATCCCGGCCTCGCCGGACACGACGACCGTCCCGCCGTCCCCCCGCCGCGCGTCGTCCACGGTGCGGCGCAGCGCCGCCAGCTCGTCGTCGCGGCCGACCAGCGGTGCGGGGTCCGGTGCCATACCGCCATCGTGCCAGGCGGGACCGCCCGCCGGTGCCGACCACGACGCCCGCGCCGTGGTCGCGGACGCCCCGACGACCGTCACGCCGTGCGGCGGGCGGCGGGCCGCAGCGCGGCGAGCAGCCGCGTCAGGCGGGGTCCGGCGACGGCGGCGCGGACCGGGCCGCTCGGCGCGGCGGCGAGGCGCTCGCGGGCCAGCCGCACCTGCTCGGCGCGGCGCACGAGCTCGGCCTCGCGCAGGCGGTGGTCGGTCAGGTGCTCCCAGCGGTCCATGTCAGGTCTCCTCGGCCCGGGCGGTGGCGGACCGGTCGGCCCGCCGGACCCCAGCCTCGTGCGGTGAGGTAGCGCGGGGGATCGGGCAGGTCACCGGTTCTCGGGCGCCGTGCCGCGCCGGACCGGCGCCTGAGGTACCTCAGGTGACGACGACCTCCACCGGGAGGACGCGAGGGACGCGTAGGATGGCACTCAGCGATGGAGAGTGCTAAGTCCGGTGCGCTCGACAGGCGAACGACGAGGGGAGGCCGTCCGGTGAGCGAGGAACGCAGGCTCGAGGTGCTGCGCGCCATCGTCGAGGACTACGTCACGACGCGGGAACCCGTGGGTTCGCGCATGCTCACCGAGCGGCACCGGCTCGGCGTCTCGCCCGCCACGATCCGCAACGACATGGCGGCGCTGGAGGAGGCGGGCTACATCGCCCAGCCCCACACGTCCGCCGGGCGCGTGCCCACGGACGCCGGGTACCGCCTGTTCGTCGACCGGCTGGCCGAGGTGCGGCCCCTCAACGTGCCGCAGAAGCGCGCCATCGAGACGTTCCTGTCCGAGGCAGTGGACCTCGACGACGTCCTGTCCCGCGCCGGGCGGCTCATCGCCCAGCTCACCGGCCAGGTCGCCGTCGTGCAGTACCCGTCGCTGCGGCGGTCGGGCCTGCGTCACCTCGAGCTGGTCCCCGTCGCGGCCGGCCGCATCCTCGTCGTCGTCATCACGGACACGGGTCGCGTGGAGCAGCGCTTCTGCGAGCTCCCCGTCGGCCCCGACGGCGCGGGCGTCGGACCCGGTCTCGACGAGGCCGGGCTCGGCGAGCTGCGCGCCCGGTTCAACGCCGCGGCCGCGGGCAAGCGCCTCGCGGACCTGCCGGCGGCGTTCGACGCGCTCGTGCGGGCCACCGGGCCCGAGCTGGGCGGCGTCGCGCGGGCCGTCGCGGACCTCGTCGTCGACACGCTCGAGACCGAGACCGAGGAACGGGTCGTGCTCGCGGGCACCGCGAACCTGGCCCGCTCCGGCACGACCTTCGAGCTCGGGCTGCGGCCCGTGCTGGAGGCGCTCGAGGAGCAGGTCGTGCTGCTGGGCCTGCTCACCGAGATGTCCGGCGACGGCGTCGAGGTCCGCATCGGCCACGAGAACCGGCTCGACGGGCTGGCGGAGGCCAGCGTCGTCGCGGCCGGGTACGGCAGCGAGGGCGACACCGTCGCCACGCTCGGCTCCATCGGCCCGACCCGCATGGACTACCCCGCCACCATGGCGTCGGTGCGTGCCGTGGCCCGCTACCTCTCCCGCGTCCTGCCGGGCTGACCCGGCACGTCCCTGACCACACCTCGCACGTCACCGAAGAGAGACCTGTGACCGACTACTACGAGATCCTCGGCGTCGAGCGCGACGCCACGCCCGAACAGATCAAGAAGGCCTACCGCAGGCTCGCCCGCGAGCTCCACCCGGACGTCGCGGGTGCCGAGGGCGAGGAACGCTTCAAGGACGTCGCGCGCGCCTACGAGGTGCTGTCCAACCGCGAGAAGCGCGAGCAGTACGACATGGGCGTCGACCCCACCGCCCCCGGCGGCGGGGCGGGCGGCGGCTTCGGCCAGGGCTTCGGCTTCCAGGACATCTTCGAGACGTTCTTCGGCGGCGGCGGCCAGCCGTCCGGCCCCGTGCCGCGCGCGCGCCGCGGCCAGGACGCCCTGGTGCGCATGGACATCGACCTCACCGAGGCGACGTTCGGGGCCAAGCGCGAGCTCCAGGTCGACACGGCCGTCGTGTGCGGCACGTGCAGCGGCAAGGGCTGCCGGCCCGGCACCGACCTGCGCACCTGCGTGGCCTGCCACGGCCGCGGCAACGTGCAGCGCGTCGCCCGGTCGTTCCTCGGCCAGGTCATGACGACGGCGCCCTGCGACGTCTGCAAGGGCTTCGGCACGATCATCCCCGAGCCGTGCGCCGAGTGCTCCGGCGAGGGCCGCGTGCGCTCGCGCCGCACCCTCACCGTCAACGTCCCGGCGGGCGTCGACACCGGCACCCGGATCAAGCTGACCTCGCAGGGCGAGGTCGGCCCCGGCGGCGGCCCCGCGGGCGACCTGTACGTCGAGATCCGCGAGAAGCCGCACGAGGTGTTCGTCCGCCGCGGCGACGACCTGCACTGCACCCTGCCGGTCCCGATGACGGCGGCCGCGCTCGGCACCGTGCTCGAGCTCGACACGCTCGACGGCGCCCAGGAGATCGACCTGCGCCCCGGCACGCAGCCCGGCCAGGTCGTCACCCTCAAGGGGCTCGGCGTGGGCCACCTGCACGGCAACGGCCGCGGCGACCTCAACGTGTACGTCGAGGTGCAGGTCCCGACCAGCCTCGACGACGAGCAGGCCGAGGCGCTGCGCACGCTCGCCCGCCTGCGCGGCGAGGAGCGGCCGGAGCCGCGGCTCGCCGCCGCCCACCCGGGCGTGTTCTCCCGCCTGCGGGACAAGTTCAGCGGTCGCTGACGTGAGCGCGCCGGTGTTCCTCGCCGACGACGGCACCCTCGCGGGTGTCGTCGTCGGCGACCTGTACGCCCTCGGCGGTGCCGAGGGACGCCACGCGAGCGTCGTGCAGCGCCGCGACGTGGGTGAGCGCGTCGACGTCGTCGACGGCGCGGGCACGCGTCTGCGCGGCGTCGTCGCGGCCGTCGAGCCGGGCGAGGTGCGGCTGCGGGTCGCCGACGTGGTCGTCGAGCCCGCCCCCGAGGTCGTCCTCACGCTCGTCCAGGCGCTCGCCAAGGGCGACCGGGACCACCAGGCGGTCGAGGCCGCCGTCGAGGTCGGCGTCGACGCCGTCGTGCCGTGGCAGGCCGACCGCTCGGTCGTCGTGTGGCGCGGCCCGCGCGCCGAGAAGTCCCGCGCGCGCTGGGACGCCCTGGTGCGGGCCGCCGTCAAGCAGTCCCGGCGCGCCTGGCTGCCGCCCGTCGCCGAGCACCTGACCACCCCGCGCCTCGCCGCCCGCACGGCCGACGTCGTCGCCGCCGGGGGCGCCGTCGTCGTCCTGCACGAGGAGGCCACGACGCCGCTGGCGGAGGTCGTCCTGCCCGCCCCCGCGCCGGCCGGGTCCGCGGCGCCCGAGCTGCTCGTCGTCGTCGGGCCCGAGGGCGGCATCTCCGCCGCCGAGCTCGACGCGCTGGTCGCCGCCGGCGCCGTGGCCGCCCGTCTCGGCCCGCACGTGCTGCGGACCTCCAGCGCCGGTCCCGTCGCCGCGGCAATCCTGTGCGACCGGCTGGGCCGGTGGCGGTAGCGTGGAGCGCATGAGCGACAACGGCACCGACTGCCTGTTCTGCCAGATCGTCGCGGGGGACCTGCCCGCCGACGTCGTGGCCACCACCGACCGCGTCGTCGCGTTCCGCGACATCGACCCGAAGGCGCCCGTGCACGTCCTGGTCGTGCCCCGCGAGCACCACGGCGACGTGTCCGTGCTCGCGGCCGCCGACCCCACCCTGCTGGCGGAGGTCGTCGAGGTCGCCGACACCGTCGCGCACGACCTGGCCGACGGCCAGTACCGCTTCATCTTCAACTCCGGCCCGCGCGCGGGCCAGAGCGTCTTCCACGTGCACGGCCACGTCCTGGCCGGCACCCAGCTCGGATGGAGTCCTGCCTGAGCATGCCGTCGATCCCCGCCGCCTCCGACCGCCCGCTGGGCCTGCGGCCCACCGAGCACCGCGCCGAGCACCGTGTCGTCGTCCCGGCCCACGTCCCCATGGTGGAGCTCCTGGGCAGCCGTGACGCCGTGCTGCGCGCCGTCGAGGAGGGGTTCCCCGGCGTCGACGTGCACTCGCGCGGCAACGAGATCGCCGTCCGCGGTCCCGCCGGCGACGTCGCCGTCGTCTCGCAGCTCCTCGACGAGCTGGTGCAGGTCGTCGAGTCCGGCACCGCCCTGACCCCCGAGGTCGTGTCCCGGTCCGTCGCGATGCTCACCGCCGCGACCGCGCAGCGTCCCGCCGAGGTGCTGACCCACCACATCCTGTCCAGTCGCGGCCGCACCATCCGGCCCAAGACGGTCGGGCAGAAGCACTACGTCGAGGCCATCGACGCCAACACCATCACGTTCGGGATCGGTCCCGCCGGTACCGGCAAGACGTACCTGGCGATGGCGAAGGCCGTCCAGGCGCTCCAGGCCAAGCGGGTCAACCGCATCGTGCTGACCCGCCCGGCCGTCGAGGCGGGGGAGAAGCTCGGGTTCCTGCCCGGCTCGCTGTCGGACAAGATCGACCCCTACCTGCGCCCGCTGTACGACGCGCTGCACGACATGCTCGACCCGGACGCCATCCCGCGGCTGGTCGAGTCCGGCACGATCGAGGTGGCGCCGCTGGCGTACATGCGCGGGCGGACGCTCAACGACTCGTTCGTCATCCTCGACGAGGCGCAGAACACCTCCGCCGAGCAGATGAAGATGTTCCTCACCCGGCTCGGGTTCGGCTCCACCATGGTCATCACGGGCGACGCCACGCAGGTCGACCTGCCCGGCGGCACCGCGTCCGGCCTGCAGGTCGTGGAGGACATCCTCACGGGCGTCGACGACGTCGAGTTCTGCCGCCTGAACAGTTCGGACGTGGTGCGCCACCGGCTGGTGAGCGACATCGTGGACGCGTACGCCCGCTGGGACTCCGCCCAGCCGGCCGACGACCGACGCCGGGCGCCCCGGCACGACCGTGGAGGACACCGGTGAGCGTCGAGGTCAACAACGAGTCCGGGTTCGAGGTCGACGAGGCCGAGTTCTCCGCCCTCGCCCGCTACGCGCTCGACGCCCTGCACGTCCACCCGGCCAGCGAGCTGTCGATCGTGTTCGTCGACACCGCCACGATGACGGACCTGCACGTGCGCTGGATGGACGAGCCGGGCCCCACCGACGTCATGTCGTTCCCCATGGACGAGCTGCGGCCCGGCCGCGAGGGCGAGCAGACGCCGCCCGGCACGCTCGGCGACATCGTGCTGTGCCCCGAGGTCGCGGTCACCCAGGCGCAGGCCGCCGGGCACTCCACGGTCGAGGAGCTGCTGCTCCTGACGACGCACGGCATCCTGCACCTGCTCGGCTACGACCACGCCGACTCCGAGGAGGAGCGCGAGATGTTCGCGCTCCAGCGGCGGCTGCTGCTCACCTTCCTGGCCGGGCGGTGACCCGTGCAGGCTCCTGACGCGGCGCTCTGGGCGCTGCTCGTGATCGCCCTCGCCGTCTCCGCGCTGCTCAGCGCCGGCGAGGCCGCCGTGACCCGCGTCACGCGCGTGTCGCTCGCCCTCGCCCTGGAGGACGGCCCCGACGGCGCCGCCGTGCCCGAGGCGCGTCGGCGCCGGATCCGCCAGGCGCAGGCCCTGGCGGCGGACCCGCGGTCCGCCGGGTCGTTCGCCCTCGTGCGCGTGCTCGCCGAGACCCTCGCCGTCGCGGCCGTCGCGCTGCTGCTCGCGCACTGGTTCGGCGGCTGGTGGGAGGCCCTGCTCGGCGCCGCCGTCGTCGGCCTCGTCGCCGGGGTGCTGCTGGTCCGCCTCAGCCCCCGCACGTGGGCGTACCACCGGCCCACCCAGGCGCTCGTCGCGCTCGCCGGCCCCCTGACCGTCGTGCACCGCGCGGTCGCTTGGGTGCCGCGCCGCACCCTCGCCGACGCCGGCGCGCCCGAGGGCGACGAGCTGCGGGACATGGCCGACCGGGTGCGGGAGAACGAGGCGATCGAGGCCACCGAGCGCGAGCTGCTCCGCTCCGCCCTCGAGCTCGGCGGCACCCTCGCCCGCGAGGTGATGGTGCCCCGCACCGACATGGTGAGCATCGCCGCGACCACCCCCCTGCACAAGGCGATGCGGCTGTTCCTGCGCTCCGGGTTCTCCCGGGTGCCGGTCGTGGGCCGCACCGTGGACGACCTCGTCGGGATCGCGTACCTCAAGGACGTCGCCCGGCGCGTCGACCACGACCCGTCGGCCGCCGACCTGCCCGTGGCGGAGATCGCGCGCGAGGCGATGTTCGTCCCCGAGTCGAAGCCCGCCGACGACCTGCTCCGCGAGATGCAGACTCGCCGCTCCCACATCGCCGTCGTCGTCGACGAGTACGGCGGCGTCGCGGGGCTGGTGACGGTCGAGGACATCATCGAGGAGCTCGTGGGCGAGCTCACCGACGAGCACGACGTCGCCCCGGAGCCGGAGCCCGAGGAGCTCGGCGACGGCGTCTGGCGGGTGCCCGCCCGGCTCCCCGTCGACGAGCTCGGCGAGCTGTTCGACCTCCGCCTCGACGACGACGACGTGGACACCGCCGGCGGCCTGCTCGCCAAGGCGCTCGGCAAGGTGCCGCTCGCCGGGTCGACGGCGGACGTCGGGCCCCTGCGGCTGGAGGCGGAGCGCGTCGAGGGCCGCCGCAAGCAGCTCGCGAGCCTGCTCGTCCACCGCACCGTACGCTCAGCAGCGGACGACGACCTCGTTCCGCACGACCAGAAGGACGACGCATGACCCACGACGACACCCCGCACCGGTCCGGGTTCGCCTGCCTGGTGGGCCGCCCCAACGTCGGCAAGTCCACCCTGACCAACGCGCTGGTCGGGGACAAGGTGGCGATCATGTCCGCCCGCCCCCAGACGACGCGCCACACGATCCGCGGCATCGTGCACCGCGAGGACGCCCAGCTCGTGCTGGTCGACACCCCCGGCCTGCACCGCCCCCGCACCCTGCTGGGGGAGCGGCTCAACGCGCTGGTCGCGGACACCCTGAGCGAGGTCGACGTCGTGGCGTTCTGCCTGCCGGCCGACCAGAAGATCGGCCCCGGCGACAAGTACATCGCCAGTCAGCTCGCGCCCCTCATGGAGGGGCGTCGCGCCGTGCCCGTCGTCGCCGTCGTCACGAAGTCCGACCTCGTGGACCGCGGCACGCTCGCCGAGCACCTCATCGCCGTCGACCAGCTCGCCCGCTCGATCGACCGGGACTGGTCCGCCATCGTCCCGGTGTCCGCCAAGGGCGGGTTCCAGGTCGACGAGCTTACCGACGTGCTGGTGGCGCACCTGCCCGAGGGCCCCGACATGTACCCCGGTGGCGAGCTCACCGACGAGCCCGAGGAGACGATGATCGCCGAGCTCGTGCGCGAGGCCGCCCTCGAGGGCGTCCGCGACGAGCTGCCGCACTCCCTGGCCGTCGTCGTCGACGAGATCGTCGAGCGCGAGGGCACCGGCGACCCCGACAAGGGCCGCCCGCCGCTGCTCGACGTCCGCGTCCACCTGTTCGTGGAGCGCGAGAGCCAGAAGGGCATCATCATCGGCAAGGGCGGCGCCCGCCTGCGCGAGGTCGGCTCCGCCGCCCGCGAGGGCATCGAGAAGCTGCTCGGCACCCGCATCTACCTCGACCTGCACGTCAAGGTCGCGAAGGACTGGCAGCGCGACCCCAAGCAGCTCCAGCGCCTGGGCTTCTGACCGGGGCCGGGACACGGCCGCCGCGTCCCGACGCCCCGGCACGACCGGGACCTGCGGAGTAGCATCCGACGGGTGGTGCTCCGGACCCTCGCCACCAGCGTCGCCCTGCTGGTCGGACTCGCCGTCGTGGGCTCCGTGGCCGGCCCCCAGTGGGAGCCCCGGCCCGTGAGCGACCACCTCGTGCCCGCGACGGCGGACACCACCGTGCACGGGGTCGTCGAGGACGGCGTCGCCGACATCGGGCAGGTCGGCGACCACCCGGTGCGCACCACCCCCGTGACGATCGCGCTCGACGGCACGACCGTCGACGGCGTGCTGCGCCGCCCGCTGGACGACCGGGGCGAGCTCCTGACCGACCGGCCCGGCGTGGTGTTCGTGCACGGCGCCGGCACCGGCAGCTCCGCGCAGGCGTTCCGCGACCTCGCCGACCTCCTGGCCAGCGCCGGCGTCGCCACCCTCGTCCCCGACAAGCGTCTCGACACCTACTCGACGCGGGACCGCGACTACGAGCACATGGCGCTCGACTACGAGCGGTCCGTGGACCTCCTGCGCACCGTCGACGGCGTCGACCCCGCCAGGGTCGGCGTCTACGCCGAGTCCGAGGGCACGTGGATCGCGCCCGTGATGCAGGTCGACGACCCCACGATCGCGTTCACCGTCCTCGTCTCGGCGCCCGTCGTGCCGCCCCGCGAGCAGGCCGCGTTCGCCGTCGACAACTACCTGCGCAACACCCAGGTCCCCGACCAGGTGTTCCGCGCCATCCCGCGCGCGGTCGGCATGCAGTTCCCCGGCGGCGGGTTCGACTACGCGGACTTCGACGTGCGGCCCTGGCTCGAGCGGCAGAGCGCGCCCGTGCTCGTGGTGTACGGCACCGCCGACCCGTCGATGCCCGTCGAGCAGGGCGCCCGGATCATCCTCGCCGACACCGCCGTCAGCCCGGATCCCGCTCCCGTCACCGTCCGCTACTACGGCGGCGCGAACCACGGGATCCGCGTCGCGCCCTCCGACGACCCGGGCAACGACCCCGCGCACCTGCCGGGCCTGCACCCCGACTTCGTCCGCGACCTCGCCGCCTGGGTCCAGGGGCTCCCCGGCACCGCCGGGGCGGAGCCCACCGTCGCGGGCGCCACCCCCGACCAGCCGTATCTCGCCGCCCCCGTGCCCCGGCCCGGCTGGTGGGCGAACGGGGACGTCGTCGTCGCCGCCGTCCTGGGCGGGGTGGTCCTCGTCCTGGTCGGGCTCGTCGGGCTCGCCGCCACCACCGCGTGGCGCGCCGGGTCCCGGCGCCGGGGAGCGCAGGCGCCCGCCCCCACGGCGCCCGGGATCGCCGCCCCGCTGACCGTTCTGGCCCTCGCCGCCGTCGCCACCACCGTCGTCCTCGCCGTCTACCTCATGGCCGTCGCCCGGCTCGCGCTGGACTACGAGCGGGACGCCCTGGTCGTCCAGGGCGGCTGGGTGACCGTCCGCGTGCTCGGTCTCGTCGCCGCCGTCGCGGGCGCCGTGCTCCTGGGTCGCGCCGCCCGGGTGCGCGCCGACCGGCGCGCGGGGCGCGACGCCGCCGTCGCCCGCGGTGGCGTCGCTCACGCCGCCTTGTGGGCCGTGGGCCTCGGATCGGTGTCCCTGCTGGTCACCCTCGCCTACTGGGGCGTGTTCCAGCTCGGCATCTGACCCCTGCCCGGAGCGGTGACCTGACGCGGCGCCCGACATCGGGTAGAAACGTTCCCGGCCGGACCCGGCCACGGTCGTCGACTGGAGGAGTCACCCCACATGTCCGATGGTGCAGCCGCCGAGCGTCGCTCACCCGTCCACGGGGTGCCCGCGAGCGAGGTCGTGCGCGACGTCGTCGCCGCGGTCGCGCTGCTCCTGGCGCTCCCGCTGCCGTGGGACGTGCTGCGCCGCGGGAGCGACCTGCTGTGGGTCGTCCTGGCCACCGTGCTCGCCCTCGGGGTCCTCGCCGCGCCCTACGCGCACCGCGCCGGCGTCCTGACCGGTGGCTGGGTGCGGCTCGCCGAACCCTCCGCGCGCCGCTGGGGGCTCGCCCCCTACGCGGTCGTCGTCGCGCTCTACCTCGTGTTCGACGTCGTGCGCGACGAGGCCGGTGCCGGAGCCGTGGGTGCCGGCCTCGCCCTCGGCCTCGCGGGCGTCACCCTCGCCGCCGCCTTCGCCGGGACCCGGCCGCTGGTCGTCGCGGCCGCCGTGGTCGCGGCGGGAGCCGTCCTGACGCCGGTCGTCGGGATCGTCGACGGGTCCACCTGGTCGGCCGTGGTCGTCTCCGTCGTCGCCGCCGCGTTCGTCGTGGCCGTCCTGGCCCTCACCGCCCGACGCTTCGTCGACGGTGACGACGCCGCGGGCCTCGTCCTCGTGGCCGTCGGTGTCGCCGTGGCCCTCGAGCTCGCCATGTTCGGCGGTGCCGAGCAGGGCCAGTGGCTCGAGTCGGTCCACGGCGGCCGCTACGGCCTCCTCCTGCTGCCCGTCGTGGCCGCCGCCGGCGTCCCCGAGGTGCTCGCCCGCGTCCGTCGGCACGCCGACGACGCCGACGAGCTCGTCGCGCAGCGGTGGGTGCGCGTGGCCGTGCAGGGGTTCGAGCTCATGACCGTCACCGCCGCCTACGTGGGTCTCACGGCGCTCGTGCAGCTCGTCGGCGGCGCCGGCGTGAGCAGCGTCGTCCAGCTCGTCCTGCGGCTCGTCGTCGGGGTCCTGGTCGTCCTGGTCTCCCTGCTCGGCCGCCGCGCGCTCCAGCGGGACGCCGCCACCGGGCACGCGACCGCCGTCGGTGCCGCGTGCGTCGTCGTCGTGCTGGGCCTGGTCATCCTCGTCGCCCGGGTCGCCGGCGCCGGGTACGGGACCGCGTCCCGCGTCGAGGAGCTCCTCCTCGCCCTCGCCCTGCCGGGCATGGTGCTCGCCGCGCTGCTCGCCCCGCGAGCCGTGCGCGAGCTCGTCGCCGCCGGGTCCGCGTCCTCGGCCGCCTCCGCCCCGCAGGGCTACCCGGCGGTGGCCGGGGAGCCCGAGCCCCGGCCGGAGGAGTGGTCGTCCACCGCGACGGCTGCCACCGCCGTCGTCACGCCCGGCGTCGCGTCGTCCGTGCCGGTGCAGCAGGTCGCCGCACCGCAGCCCGCCCCGCACCCGGTCGGCCAGGGTGCCCCGGCGGCGGAGCGGACCGCGCCGCAGCGGCCGGTCGCCGAGCAGCCGTCGGCCGAGCAGCCGGTCGCGCAGCAGCCCGCGGCCCGGCAGCCCGCCGTCGATCGACCCGAGCCCGCGCAGGACGCGGCGACGTCGTCGTCCCGCTGGCGCGGCACGTGGGCCGCCGGCACCGACGCCACCCAGCAGCTCTCGCCCGTCACCGACGACCCCGCGGCCACGCAGGTCCACGGCATCGCCCCCGTGCGCGCCGCCGCGCCCGCGGCGCGACCCGACGCGACCCAGGTGCTGCCTCCCGTCGTCGACGAGCCCGGTGCCCGCTGGACCGCCGCCGTCGCGCTCGACCCGGCGACGCCGCTCGCGGACCTCGCCGCGATCGTCCAGGAGGCGCCGCACCTGCGCCCGCACGTCGCCGCGAACCCGTCGACGTACCCGGCGCTGCTCGACTGGCTCGGCGCGCTGGGCGACCCGGCCGTCGACGCGGCACTGCGCTCCCGGCGCTGACCCGGGTGCGGCGGACGGCCGCCGTGACCTGGGCCACGGACGGTGTACGGTGTGAGGGTGCAGCGCGTGGTGAGCCTCCTCCTTCCGTGCCGCGGCGAGGCCTAGTCGAGGCCGGTTCCCTCGCCGCGGAGGAACGTGGTGCGCCGGCCGTCGCCGACCTCCCCACGAAGGAACTCTGATGCAGAACTCCGCCCACCCCGCCACCGGGATCGCCGCGCACAACCCCCAGCGCCCGTCCGGGATGCCGTACCACCGCTACGTGCCGTTCCACGAGCAGATCCGCGTGGACCTGCCGGACCGCACGTGGCCGGACCGCCGGATCGAGAAGGCCCCGCGCTGGTGCGCGGTCGACCTGCGTGACGGCAACCAGGCCCTCATCGAGCCGATGGACGCCGAGCGCAAGCTGCGGATGTTCGAGCTCCTGGTGCAGATGGGCTACAAGGAGATCGAGGTCGGGTTCCCGTCGGCCTCCCAGACCGACTTCGACTTCGTGCGCCTGCTCATCGAGTCGGGCCGCATCCCGGACGACGTCGTCATCCAGGTCCTCACGCAGTGCCGCGACCACCTCATCGAGCGGACCTACGACGCGATCCGCGGTGCCAAGCAGGCGATCGTGCACCTCTACAACTCGACGTCGATCCTCCAGCGCGAGGTCGTGTTCCGCTCCGACATGGACGGCATCGTCGACATCGCCCTGCAGGGCGCGCGGCTGTGCCGCAAGCTCGAGGAGACGGTCCCGGAGACGACGGTCTACTACGAGTACTCGCCGGAGTCGTACACGGGCACCGAGCTGGAGTTCGCCGCCCGCATCTGCAACGAGGTGCTCGACGTCCTGGAGCCGACGGCGGAGCGGCCCGTCATCGTCAACCTGCCCGCCACGGTGGAGATGGCGACGCCCAACGTGTACGCCGACTCGATCGAGTGGATGAGCCGGAACCTCAAGTACCGCGAGCACGTCGTGCTGTCCCTGCACCCCCACAACGACCGCGGCACCGCCGTGGCCGCGGCCGAGCTGGGCTACCAGGCCGGCGCGGACCGCATCGAGGGCTGCCTGTTCGGCAACGGCGAGCGCACGGGCAACGTCGACCTGGTGACGCTCGGCATGAACCTGTTCGGCCAGGGCATCGACCCGCAGATCGACTTCACGGTCGGCGGCGGGATCGACGCGATCCGTCGCACGGTCGAGTACTGCAACCAGATCCCCGTCCACGAGCGGCACCCCTACGCGGGCGACCTCGTGTTCACGGCCTTCTCGGGCTCCCACCAGGACGCCATCAAGAAGGGCTTCGAGCACATGGCCGCCCGGGCCCAGTCCGACGGCACGACGGTCGACGACCTCACCTGGGGCGTGCCCTACCTGCCGATCGACCCCAAGGACCTGGGTCGCTCCTACGAGGCCGTGATCCGCGTCAACAGCCAGTCGGGCAAGGGCGGCGTCGCCTACCTCCTCAAGACGGAGCACAGCCTGGACCTGCCGCGCCGCCTGCAGATCGAGTTCTCGGGCGTCGTGCAGAAGGTCACCGACGCCGAGGGCAGCGAGGTCACGGGCGCGGACATCTGGCGGATGTTCACCGACGAGTACCTGCCCGTCGAGGACGGCGGCGCGGACGGCCTGGAGGCGTGGGGCCGGCTCAAGCTGCGCGAGATCCGCACCCGCGCGGTCGAGCAGGGTGCCACGACCCTCGAGGTGGACGTCGTCGACCAGGGCGTCGAGCAGACCCTGACGGGGACCGGGAACGGTCCGCTCGACGCGTTCGTCGCGGCGATCGCGTGCGTCGACGTCGACGTCAAGGTGCTGGACTACACGGAGCACGCGATGAGCGCGGGCGGCGACGCGACCGCCGCCGCGTACGTGGAGTGCGCGGTGGGCGACGACGTCCTGTGGGGCGTCGGCGTCGACCCGTCGATCACCACGGCGTCGCTCAAGGCGATCGTGTCCGCGGTGAACCGCGCCGAGCGCGGCTGATCCTCCGCCTCTTCCGCTCGACCATGCGATGAGGGCCCGTCCGGGAGACCGGACGGGCCCTCATCGCATGGTCGACGGGCCCGGCGGCATGGTCGGCACGGGGGGAGGACGCGCCCGAGGTGTCGGTCCGGGCTGAGAGAATGACCGGGTGCCCCTGTACCGAGACGACGCGATCGTGCTGCGCACCCACAAGCTGGGCGAGGCGGACCGCATCATCACGTTCCTCACCCGGGAGCACGGCAAGGTGCGGGCCGTCGGACGCGGCGTGCGGCGCACGTCGTCGCGGTTCGGCGCCCGCCTGGAGCCGTTCATGATGGTCGACGTCCAGCTCCACGCGGGCCGCAACCTCGACTCCGTCACGCAGGTCGAGACCGTCGGCGCGTTCGCGCGCCCCCTCAGCGAGGACTACGCCCTCTACACGGCGGGCGCCGCGATGCTGGAGGCCGCCGACCGCCTCGTGGCACAGGAACGCGAGCCGGCCGTGCAGCAGTACTGGCTGCTGGTCGGAGCGCTGCGCGCCCTGTCCGAGCGCACGCACGCCCCCGGCCTCGTGCTGGACTCCTACCTGCTGCGCGCGCTGGCCGTCGCCGGCTGGGCGGCGTCGTTCACGGACTGCGCGCGCTGCGGCGAACCCGGACCGCACCGCGCCTTCGCCGTCGCGCAGGGCGGCGCCGTCTGCTCGCGCTGCCGACCTCCGGGATCCGCGGCACCCGCCCCCGAGACGTTCGCCCTGCTGGCCGCCCTGCTCGCCGGCGACTGGGACGTCGCCGACGTCGCCGAGCCGCGGCACCGCTCCGAGGCGTCGGGCCTCGTGGCCGCCTACACCCAGTTCTACCTGGAGCGCACGCTGCGCTCCCTGCGCATGATCGAGAGAGAGGCCTGATGCCCCGCGAGACCCGGCAGTACGCCGAGCCGTACCCGCACCCCTCCGGCGCGACCCCGCCGCCGATCCCGGCCCAGTTCGTGCCGAACCACGTCGCGGTCGTCATGGACGGCAACGGCCGGTGGGCCAACGCCCGCGGCCTGTCCCGCATCGAGGGCCACAAGCAGGGCGAGAAGTCGCTGCTCGACGTCGTCGCGGGCGCCGTGCAGATCGGCGTCAAGCACGTCTCCGCGTACGCGTTCAGCACCGAGAACTGGAAGCGGTCGCCCGAGGAGGTGCGCTTCCTCATGAACTTCAACCGCGACGTCATCCGGCGCCGCCGCGACGAGATGTCCTCCTGGGGCGTGCGGATCCGCTGGGCGGGACGCCGCCCCAAGCTGTGGGGCTCGGTCATCAACGAGCTCCAGGTCGCCGAGGAGATGACCAAGGAGAACGACCGCTGCACGCTCACGATGTGCGTGAACTACGGCGGCCGGGCGGAGATCGCCGACGCGGCCGCCGCCATCGCGCGGGACGCGGTCGCCGGGAAGATCAACCCCGCGCGCGTCGGCGAGAAGACGATCCAGAAGTACCTCGACGAGCCCGACCTGCCGGACGTCGACCTGTTCCTGCGGTCCTCGGGCGAGCAGCGCACCAGCAACTTCATGATCTGGCAGGCCGCCTACGCGGAGATGGTGTTCCTGCCCGAGCCGTGGCCCGACGTCGACCGGCGGCACCTGTGGCGCGCGGTCGAGGAGTTCGCGCGCCGCGACCGGCGCTACGGCGGCGCGGTGGACGTGCCGACGGCCTGATCGAGGAGACGCCGGAGGGGCAGGGCCCCGCGCACGATCGCGTTCACGCGCCCCAGGGGGCGCTCCACTTCGGGAAGAGACGATCGTGCGCGGGGCCCTGCCCCTCCGGTGTCCGGTCTGCTGCTGGTCAGCTCTCGCCGTAGAGCGCGGCGAGCTGGTCGACGATCGCGGGGACGCCGTCCTTCCAGTCGTAGGACAGCGCGGTGGGCGGCGACACGGACGAGACGGCGACGGGCTCGACGACCTGGACGACGTTGCCGGCGGCGACGGCGGGGATGGCCTGGAGCTCGGCCTTGTCGGCGAGGGTCTCGGCCTCCTCCTGGGTGTAGACGTACGCGACGACGAAGTCGGCCTCGAGCTTGTCGAGCTCCTCGTAGGAGAGGGTGTAGTAGAAGCCGCCGTCGGAGGTGTCGAGCTCGTCCACGGACGGGGCGGACACGACGCCGAGGCCCTCGAGGATGGAGACGCGGGGGTCGGCCGGGGTGTAGACGTAGACGAGGCCCTCGGTGGGGGAGTCGACGATCGTGGCGTAGGTCTTGCCCTCGAGCTCGGGGTGCTCGGCGGCGAGGTCCGCGAAGTAGGTGTCGACGTCGGCGAGGACCTGCTCGCCCGCGGCGGAGCGGCCGAGCGCCTGCGCGGACAGGCGGATGGTCTCGTCCCACGGCGTGGTCCAGGGGGAGCCCTCGGGGTAGGCGACGACCGGCGCGATGTCGGACAGGACGTCGTACTGCTCCTGCGTGATGCCGGAGTAGGGCGCGAGGATGAGGTCGGGGTCGGCCTCGACGAACTCCTCGTAGGGGATGGAGGCGCCGGACTCGGCGTCGGTGAAGATCACGGGCTCCTCGGCGCCGAGCTCGGCGTAGCCCTCCTCGACCCAGGGCAGGAGGGTCTGCGGGCCGACGGTCCAGACCTGCTCGGCCACGCCGACGGGCGCGACGCCGACGGCGAGGGCGGCCTCGGTGGAGCCCCAGCCCCAGGTGGCGACGCGCTCCGGCGCGGACTCGACGACGGTCTCGCCGAACGCGTGCGTGATGGTCACGGGGAACTCGTCGGTCGCGCCCTCGGCGGCGGGGGCCTCGGAGGTGGCGGTGTCCGCGGTCTCGGGCTCGCTGTCGGACGCGCAGGCGGTCAGGGTCAGCGTGCCGGCGGCGGCGAGCCCGACGGCGGCGGCAAGGGTGCGGCGGATGCGCAAGGTGACTCCTCGGTGTGCCCGCGCGGACGCGGGATGACTCGTGATGAGGAAAGCCTAACCTCAGTGATTCGTGCCGGGAACGGGCGTCTCACGCCCGTGCCCGGATCGTGATGTGATCTCAGTCACCCGAAGGCTCGGTGGAGCCGGTCGGCGCGAGCGAGCCGTCGGGGCGGTGGTGGCGGCCCACCGGCACGATCATCGGGGTCCCCGCGACCGGGTCCGGGACCACCCGGGCGTCCAGGCCGAACGCGGCCAGCACCGTCGCCTCGTCCAGCACGTCCCCGGGGGCGCCCTGCGCCACGACCCGCCCGGCGCTCATCACGACCAGGTGGTCCGCGTACCGCGCCGCGAGGTTCAGCTCGTGCAGCACCATGACGACCGTCGTGCCGCGCTCCCGGTTGAGGTCGTGCAGCAGGTCCAGCAGCTCCACCTGGTGCGTGACGTCCAGGTAGGTCGTGGGCTCGTCGAGCAGCACGACGTCGGTCTCCTGGGCGAGCACCATCGCGATCCAGACCCGCTGCCGCTGCCCGCCGGACAGCTCGTCGACGGGACGGTCGGCGAGGTCCGCGACGCCCGTCGCCTCCAGGGAGCGCATGACCACGGCGTCGTCGTCGCTGCTGTGCCGGCCGAACCAGCCCTGGTGCGGGTACCGGCCGCGGCCGACCAGCTCGGCGACCCGGACGCCGTCGGGCGCCACGGACGACTGCGGCAGGACCCCCACGAGCCGGGCGAGCTCCCGGCGGGGCATCCGTGTGACGTCCTGGTCCCCGAGGGTGACGCGCCCGGCCTCCAGGGGGTGCAGGCGGGCGAGGCCCCGCAGCAGGGTGGACTTGCCGCACGCGTTGGGCCCGACGATCGCGGTGACGCGGCCGGCGGGCAGCTCGAGGTCGAGGTCCTCGATGACGCGGCGCCCGTCGTAGCCGATCGAGACGCCGTGCGCGGCCAGCGGGCCGGTGCCGGGCTCGCGGAGCCGCGGCGCGCGGTGCACGGTGTCGATCATGAGCGGGTCCTCCTGTCGTGGGTGGCCAGCAGCCACAGCAGATACGGGGCGCCGACGAGGCCGGTGACGATGCCGGTGGGGGCGCTCACGCCGAACAGGCCGTGCTGCGCGACGAGGTCGGACGCCAGCACGAGCGCGGCGCCCGTGCCGACGGCGACCCCGAGCGCGGGGCCGCCGTCGTCGAGCAGCCGACGGGCGATGGCGGGGGCGACGAGGGCGACGAACGCGAGGGGGCCGACGACGGACGTCGCGACCGCGACGATCGCGACCGCCAGGGCCAGGGTGACGACGCGGGCCCGGTCGGCGCGGACGCCGAGCCCGGAGGCGTGGTCGTCGCCGAGGGCGAGCGCGGACTGCCAGCGGGCGGTCGCCGCGACGGCGAGCGCGAGGACGGTGAGCCCGCCGCCGAGGACCCACAGCTCGGCGCCGCGGACGTCGGCGACGCTGCCCACCGTCCACACGAGGGCCGAGGCGGCGTCCCGCTGGTCGACGGACGCCAGCTCGAACGCGAGCAGGGACGACGCGAGGTAGGAGAACCCGACACCGACGAGCACGAACCGGATGGCGTGCAGCCCGGAGCGCCACGCGAAGAACCAGATGAGCAGGGCGACCGTGGCCGCGCCGACGAACGCCCCGGCGGCCACACCGAGCCCCGAGAGGCCGAAGCCGAGCAGGCAGGTGACGGCGCCGAGGGAGGCGCCGCCGGAGATGCCGAGGATGTCGGGGCTGGCCAGCGGGTTGCGCAGCGTGGACTGGAAGAGCGCCCCGGCGAGCGCGAACGCCGCGCCGGCGAGCAGGGCGGCGAGGATCCGGGGCAGCCGCAGCCGCTGGACGATGAACAGGTCGCCGGCGTCGCCGACGCCGAACAGCGCGGCCACCGCCTTGCCCGGCGGCAGCGAGGCCGGGCCGATCACGAGCGCCAGGGTGGCGAGCGCGAGGATCGCCGCCGCGAGGACGCCGAGGACGAGCGCGAGCCGGCGGTGGCGCCGGGCCCGCAGGGCGCGGACGTCCGCCACGTCGACGGTCGCGGGTCGCGGGGACGAGGTCGGGGCGGTCACAGGCCGGCCACCTTCCGGCCGCGGGCGACGGCGACGAGGACGGGCGCGCCGAGGGCGGCGGCGACGACGCCCGCCTCGAGCTCGGCGTGGGGGAGCACGAGGCGGCCGATGACGTCGGCGCCGAGCAGCATGACGGGACCGAGGACGGCGCTCAGGGCGAGGACCCACCGGTAGTCGGTGCCCACGAGGCGGCGGGCGGCGTGGGGGACGGCGAGCCCGACGAGCGCGATGGGTCCGGCGAGCGACGTGGCGGCGCCGGCCAGCAGCACGACGGTGAGGCCGGCGGCGGCGCGTGTGAGGCCGACGTTCTGCCCGAGGCCGCGGGCGACGTCGTCGCCGAGCGCGAGCATGTTGAGGCGGTGCGCGAGCGCGGCGGCGACGGCGACCCCGACGGCGACGAACGGCAGGACGGCGACGAGCGTGTCGAGCCCGCGGCCGGTGAGGGACCCGACGGCCCAGAACCGGTAGAGGTTGAACGCGGCGGGGTCGCGCAGCAGCACCAGGGTGATGAGCGGGGTGATGAGGGCCGTGACGGTGGCGCCGACGAGCGCGAGCTTCACGGGCTGCCCGGCGCCGACGGCGAACACCACCGTGGCGGTGGCGGCGGCCCCGAGGAACGCGAACCACACGAACTGCGACGGCTGGCTGAGCCCGAGGAGCCATACGGCGCACACGACGGCGAACGAGGCGCCGGAGTTGAGCCCGAGGAGGCCGGGGTCGGCGATGGGGTTGCGGGTGACACCCTGGATGACGGCGCCGCAGACGCCCAGGGCGAGCCCGGCGACGAGCCCGACGAGGGCGCGGGGGACGCGCTGGTCGAGGACGACGTCGTGGTCGACGTTCCCGGCGACGGGTGCGGTCAGGGCGTCCCAGACGACGGCGGGGGAGATGTCCCGGACGCCGAGGGCGAGGCTGGCGACCACCACGAGGCCGAGCCCGAGGAGCGTCAGGGTGAGGGTGAGCAGCCGGCGGCGGGTCCTGCGGGCCACCTGGCTGCGCGCGTCGGTCGTCACGCGAGCCGGGGACGGCGTTGCGTGAGGTGAGGCGAGCATTGCCTAAGTCTGGCACACGCCCCGAGGCCCCTGGGCGCTCCCGTGGGCGAGGTCACAGGGGCTCGACGGTGGTGGTGGCGAGCCGGTCGCGGCGTCGGCGCAGCCACCACCAGGCGCCGCCCGCGACCAGGACCAGGGCCGCGGCGAGCGCTGCCGGGTGCAGCAGGAACAGCCAGATCGCGGCGTAGACCGCCGCGGTGCCGACCGTGGTCCACACGGCCGCCCAGATGAGGCAGCCGAAGAACAGGGCCACCAGGTACCGGCCGAAAGGCATGCGCAGGTAGCCGGCGCACAGGTTGACCACGGTCTGCACGCCCACGGTGAGGAACGACAGCGTCACGGCGGGCGGGCCCCACCGGTGGATGCGGCCGACGACGACGACCGCGCGGGGTCCTTCGAGCACGGAGGCCACGCGGGACCCGCCGAGGCCGCGGGCGACGCCGCGGCCCAGCCAGTACGTGGCCTGGGCGCGGGCCATGACGAGGCAGAACGCGGCGGCGTAGACCGCCCAGAAGGGGAAGCCGTTGAGGGTGAACACCCCGTGCCGGGCGGCGTCGTCCGTCGCGGCGGCCAGGGTGAGGGCGTTCGTCACGCCCCCATCATGCCACTAAGGCAAGGCTGCCCTCACCAGTTCATGACGTCCTGTCAGCAGCCCGGCAGTCCGCGCACGTGCCCCACAGCTCGACGGTGTGCTCGATGTCGGCGAACCCGTGGGCCGCGCCCACGCTGGCCGCCCACGCCTCGACCGTCGGGCCGTCGATCTCGACCGCACGCCCGCACGCCCGGCACACCAGGTGGTGGTGGTGCTCGGTGCGGGCGCAGCGCCGGTACAGGGCCTCGCCGTCGTCGGCCCGCAGCACGTCCACGTCACCGCCGTCGGCCAGCGCCTGGAGCGTGCGGTAGACGGTCGCGAGACCGACGGCGTCCCCCCGGCCGCGCAGCGCCTCGTGCAGCTGCTGCGCGCTGCGGAACTCGTCGGACGACTCCAGGACCTCGGCGACGGCGGCGCGCTGCTTCGTCATGCGTAGCTGGGTCATCGCACGCAGTCTCCTTCCGCGGTGGTCGCCCCGACCTCGACGTCGTTCGGGATGTCCGGGTGCGGGTCGCCGGTGGGCCGGCGCCGGTCGAGGAGCGGGTGCAAGCCTGCCACGACCGCGTACACGGCGATGGCGAGGACCACGATGAGGGCGCCCGGCGACACCGGGTACCAGTAGGTGATGCTCAGCCCGGTGACGCACACCGTGACGCCCACGACCGAGGCGACCGTCATCGTGCGGCGGAACGAGTGCGTGACCAGCTGGCCGATCGCGACCGGCACGATCATGAGCGCGGAGACGAGCAGGAGCCCGACCACGCGCATCGCGACGGTCACGGTGAGCGCCGCGAGCACGGCCACCGCCATGTTGAGCGCCCACACCGGCAGGCCGGACGACACGGCGAACTCCTCGTCGTGGCTCACGGAGAACAGCGCGGCGCGCAGCCCGACGCCGACGGCGAGGATGAGAACGGACAGCACGACCGTCAGCACGAGGTCGGTGGTGGTGACCGTCGAGATCGACCCGAACAGGTACGCCATGAGGCTGCCCGACGACCCGCCCGCGATGCCGATGATGAGGACGCCGCCGGCGATGCCGCCGTAGAACATGATGGCCAGCGCCAGGTCGCCGGACGTGCGGCCCCGGCGGCGGACCACCTCGATGAGCACCGACCCGACGACGGACGCGACGATCGCGCCCGGGATCGCGAGGGCGTCGACGGGCACGAGGCCCATCGTGGACCCGACGAGCCAGCCGAGCGCCACGCCCGTCAGGGCGACGTGCCCGATGCCGTCGCCGAGCAGCGCGAGGCGCCGCTGGACGAGGTAGGTGCCCACGACGGGCGCCGACGCGCCCACGAGCAGGGCCGCCAGCAGGGCGCGCTGCATCAGCGGGTCGGTGAGCATGTAGCCGATCTCGCTCACGGCCGGGCCTCCTCGTCGGTGTCGAGCGGGCCGCCGAGGCCGACGCGCGTGTCGGAGCGCAGCGGCAGCTCCGAGGTGTGGGGGTGGACGTGGTCGTGCGCGGCGGCGTCGTGCGCGGCGTGCGGGCGCGGCGGGGCGCCGTCGTGCACCACGCGGCCGTGCCGCAGCACGACGGCGCGGGTGATGAGGTCGGCGAGCTCGCCGAGCTCGTGCAGCACGACGAGCACGGTGAGGCCGTCGCCCACGAGGCGCGTCATGGTCGCGGCGAACGCCTCCTGGCTGGGGCGGTCGACGCCCGCGACGGGCTCGTCCAGGACGAGCAGCTCGGGGGAGCGGACCAGCGCGCGGGCGATGAGGACCCGCTGCTGCTGCCCGCCCGACAGGCGGTTCGTCGGCTCGTCGGCCCGGTCGGCGAGGCCCACCTGGTCGAGCGCGTCGGCGGCCCGCCCCCGCCAGCCGCGCGGCAGCCGCAACCGACGGCCGTGCAGCAGGCCCGACGCGACGACCTCGCGGGCCGTCGACGGGACACCCGCGGCGGCGCTCACGCGCTGCGGCACGTAGCCGACCCGGCCCCAGGGCACGTGGTCGCCCACCCGGTGCCCGAGCAGGTCGACGGTGCCCCGGCTCGGGGGCAGCACCCCGACGACGGTCCGCACGAGCGTCGACTTGCCGGAGCCGTTGGCGCCGAGCAGCGCGACCACCTCGCCGGGCGCCACGGTGAGGTCGACGCCGCGCAGCACGTGGCTGGCGCCGAGGTGCACGTGCACGCCCCGGACGTCGACGGCGGGGGAGCCGCCCGTGGAGCCGTCCGGGAGGGTCATGCGTCGCAGCCCAGACCGGTGACGAGGGCGTCGAGGTTGTCGTCCATGACGGCAACGTAGTCCGATCCGGCGTCGGCGGCCTCGGTGGACAGGCCCTCGAGCGGGTCGAGGACGGCGGTGGCCACGCCGAGGTCGGACGCGAGGGTCTCGGCGACCTTCGGGCTGGTGAGGGTCTCGGTGAAGATCGTCGAGACGTCGTTCGCGGTGACGACGTCGCCGATCTCGCGCAGGCGGGCCGGGGACGGCTCGGCCTCCGGGTCGATGGACGCGATGCCGATCTGGACCAGGTCGTACCGCTCGGCGAGGTAGCCGAACGCGGTGTGGCTCGTCACGAGCGTCCGGCCCGCGCAGGGCTCCAGCGCGGTCGCGTACCGGGCGTCGAGGTCGTCGAGCGTCGCGGTGAGGGCCTCGGCGTTGGCCGCGTAGGTGGCGGCGTTGTCCGGGTCGACCGCGGAGAGCTCGGCGGCCACGGCGTCGGCGACGGGCTCCAGCCGGGTCGGGTCGAGCCAGAAGTGCGGGTCGAGCGACCCGTGGTCGTGGCCGTCGTCGGCGGACTCCTCGTCGGCGTGCTCGGCGTGCTCGGCCTCCGTCTCGCCCGCGTGCTCGTCCAGGTGGTCGACCGTCCCGGGGCTCTCCTCGAGGTCCGCGACCTCGGCGGCGTCGACCAGGTGCTCCGGCGCGCGCGCGTCGACGGCCTCGTCGACGGCGGCCTGGAAGCCGGACTGGTAGACGACCAGGTCGGCGTCGCCGACGGCGCGCACCTGCGCGGGGGCGAGCTCCAGGTCGTGGGGCTCCGCGGACGGCGGGGTGAGGTTGTCGACGCTGACGAGGTCGCCGCCGACCTGCTCGGCCACGTACTGCAGGGGGTAGAAGGAGGCGAGGACCTGGAGGGTGCCGTCGTCGGTGCCGGACCCGCCGTCCGAGGAGCAGGCGGTGAGCGCGACCGCCGGCAGGGCGAGCGCGGCGGTGGCGGCGAGGGCGCGACGAAGGGTAGGCATGAGAACCATTCTCAGGCTAGGCGAGAATGAATGTCAAAACTGTTCGGGGCGACGATCGTCACGCTACGCCTGCCCGCGCGGTCCCGCCGCACCGGCCCGGTAGGCTGGCAGACGGTGCCCGCAGGGCACCGGCCCATCGCGAACCAGCCCCGCCGGAGCCACCGGCTGGGGCCGACACCCAGGAGTGATCCGTGGCTGCACCGTCCCCCTCCGCCAAGCTCGACGCCGTCGTCTCCCTCGCCAAGCGCCGGGGATTCGTCTTCCAGTCCGGCGAGATCTACGGCGGAACGCGCTCCGCGTGGGACTACGGCCCCCTGGGCGTCGAGCTCAAGGAGAACATCAAGAAGCAGTGGTGGAAGGCCATGACGCGTCGCCCTGACGTCGTCGGCCTCGACTCGTCCGTCATCCTGCCGACGCCGGTGTGGAAGGCGTCGGGCCACCTCGGCGCGTTCACCGACCCGCTGACGGAGTGCCTGAGCTGCCACAAGCGGTTCCGCGAGGACCAGATGATCGAGGAGTTCACCGAGCGCAAGGGCCGTGCGCCCGAGGGCGGCCTCGCCGAGATCGCGTGCCCGAACTGCGGCACCCGCGGCCAGTGGACGGAGCCGCGCGACTTCAACATGATGCTCTCGACCTACCTCGGCCCCGTCGAGGACGAGTCGGGCCGCCACTACCTGCGCCCCGAGACGGCGCAGGGCATCTTCGTGAACTTCGCCAACGTCGCGTCGGTGTCGCGGCAGAAGCCGCCGTTCGGCATCGCCCAGATCGGCAAGTCGTTCCGCAACGAGATCACGCCCGGCAACTTCATCTTCCGCACGCGCGAGTTCGAGCAGATGGAGATGGAGTTCTTCGTCGAGCCCGGCACGGACGCGGAGTGGCACCAGTACTGGATCGACACCCGCATGGCCTGGTACACGGGCCTCGGCATCGACCCCGAGAACCTGCGCCTCTACGAGCACCCGGCCGAGAAGCTGTCGCACTACTCGACCCGCACCGTGGACATCGAGTACCGCTTCGGCTTCACCGGGTCCGACTGGGGCGAGCTGGAGGGCATCGCGAACCGCACCGACTTCGACCTGTCGACGCACGCGGAGCACTCCGGCAAGGACCTCATGTACCGCGACCCGGTGACGAACGAGAAGTACTTCCCGTACGTCATCGAGCCGGCCGCCGGCCTGACCCGCTCGCTCATGGCGTTCCTCGTCGAGGCGTACGCCGAGGACGAGGCGCCCAACACCAAGGGCGGCGTCGACAAGCGCACCGTGCTGCGTCTCGACAAGCGCCTCGCGCCCGTCAAGGCCGCGGTGCTGCCGCTGTCCAAGAGCGCCGAGCTCCTGCCGACCGCCGAGAAGCTCGCCACCGAGCTGCGCGAGCACTGGAACGTCGACTACGACGTCACCCAGGCCATCGGCAAGCGGTACCGCCGTCAGGACGAGATCGGTACGCCCTACTGCGTGACGGTCGACTTCGACACGCTCGAGGACCAGGCCGTCACCATCCGTGACCGCGACACGATGTCGCAGGAGCGCGTCGCGCTCGACCAGGTCGCCGGCTACCTGGGCCAGCGTCTGCTCGGCGCCTGACCGCCACCTCTCCCGCGCACGCGAACGGGGGCCGCCCGAGATGGGCGGCCCCCGTTCGCGTCTGCTGCCCCTCGGTGCGGGGCGGGAGGAGTGCTACTTCTTGGCTCGGTTCAGCAGGGCCAGCACGAGGCTGACGACCAGGATGGCGACTCCGATCCAGAGCAGGATCTTGGCGACGCCGGCGAGGCCGAGGACCAGGAGGACGACACCGATGATGATGAGAATGAGCCACAGAGGCATGGGATCTCCTTCGTTCGTCGCGACAGGTCTTGCCCGACATGTCTGAGAATTACACGATGCGATGCATTGCGCATCCGGAAGGGGGAGCGCTCTCCCTCTGTGGATCAGCCGACCTTGCGGTTCCCGCGGTTGACCAGCACCAGCACGACTCCGACGACCATCGCGATCACACCGGCCCACACGAAGAAGTTCCCCAGGGCGATGAGGCCGAGCACCAGCGAGACGAGGCCGGCGATGATGAGGACGAGCCAGAGAGCCATGTTCTTTCCTTTCGTCGAGATTGCGACAGATTGCCACCGGCTGTCCTCCTCGGCATCTCGGGGAACGTTTTCGTGAGCGGCGCCACTGCGGTCGCCCGTGGCCCGGATGGGAGAATGGGCCGGTGAGTGCTGTCCTCCCCCCGCTGCAGATCGGTCCCCTGACGGTGGCCACGCCCGTCGTGCTCGCGCCGATGGCCGGCGTGACCAACCGCGCGTTCCGCACCCTGTGCCGCGAGGCCGGCCGGTCGACCGGGTTCGACCCGGGGCTGTACGTGGCCGAGATGGTGACCTCCCGCGCGCTCGTGGAGCGCAACCCCGAGGCGCTGCGCATCGTCACGTTCGGCGCCGACGAGACGCCCCGCTCGGCCCAGGTGTACGGGGTGGACCCCGCGACCGTCGGCGCCGCGGTGCGGATCATCGCGAGCGAGGACCGGGCCGACCACGTCGACCTCAACTTCGGCTGCCCCGTGCCGAAGGTGACCCGCAAGGGCGGCGGCGCGGCCCTGCCCTGGAAGAAGCAGCTCTTCACCGACATCGTGTGTGCGGCCGTCACCGCCGCCGAGCCCTACGGGGTGCCGGTGACCGTCAAGATGCGCAAGGGCATCGACGACGACCACCTCACCTACCTGGAGGCGGGGCGCACCGCGGAGTCGCTCGGCGCCGCCGCCGTGGCGCTGCACGCCCGCACCGCCGCGCAGCACTACTCCGGCACCGCCGACTGGACCGCCATCGCGCGGCTCAAGGAGGAAGTGCGCACTGTGCCCGTGCTCGGCAACGGCGACGTCTGGGCCGCCGAGGACGCGGTGCGCATGGTCCGCGAGACCGGCGCCGACGGCGTCGTCGTCGGCCGCGGCTGCCAGGGGCGTCCCTGGCTGTTCGCCGACCTCGCCGCCGCGTTCAACGGCTCCGACGCCCGCGTGCGTCCCGGCCTGCGCGAGGTCGCCGACGCGATCTACCGCCACGGCGAGCTCATGATCGAGTACTACGACGGCGACGAGTTCAAGGGCGTGCGCGACCTGCGCAAGCACATGGCCTGGTACCTCAAGGGGTACGCCGTCGGCGGCGACGCCCGCCGTGCGCTGGCCATGGTGTCCTCCCTCGCCGAGCTGCGCGAGCACCTCGACGCCCTCGACCTCACGCTCGGTTACCCGGGCGACGACGCCGAGGGCCCGCGCGGCCGGGCCGGGTCCGCCAAGACCCCGCACCTGCCGTACGGATGGCTCGACTCCCGCGACCTCGACGCCGAGTTCGAGGCCAAGCTGCGCGAGGCCGAGCTGTCCGTCTCCGGCGGCTGACCCGGCTCAGGTCAGCAGGGTCTCCCCGACGAACCCGCCCTCCGCGCAGCCCGGCGGGACGGCGAAGACGGCCGACCCGACCGGCGTCGTCCACTCGTTGAGCAGGTCGAGGTCCGCCAGGCGCTGCTGCATCGGCGTGAACTGGCGGTCGACGTCCGCCTGGAACGAGACGAAGATCAGCCCCGAGTCCGACACCTCGCCGCCCGCGGGGACGCCGTCGAAGCTGTACCCGCGGCGGAAGATCCGCTGGGTCGGGTCGTCGCCGCGGGCGCGGCGGACGTGCGAGAACTCGCCGATGACGGGGAACCCGAGCGGCGTCGTCGCGGTGAAGTCGGGCTCGTCGCGCTCCCGGGTCCCGGTCAGCGGCGCGCCGTTGCCCAGGTAGCGGCCCACGGACTGCTCGCGCCCCGACCGGTCGAGCTCGTCCCACGTGTCCAGGTGCATGGCGATGCGGCGCAGCACCATGCTCGTGCCGCCCGCGAGCCACCCGTCGGTGCACCACACGACCTCGTCGAAGTCGGTGGTGCCGGGCTCGGGGTTGACCGTGCCGTCGACCTGGCCGAACAGGTTCCGCATCGTCGTCCCCGGCCGTTCCGTGCCGTACGCGCGGCGGAACCCGTGCTGCACCCACCGGACGGTGGTGAAGCTGCGCGTGTCCTTGAGGATCATGCGGACGGCGTGCGCCACCGTCAGCGGGTCGTCGGCGGCCACCTGCACCAGCAGGTCGCCGTCGCTCAGCTCCGGCAGGAGCCGGTCGACGGTGAACTCCGGCAGCGGGCGCAGCCACGCAGGCGCCACACCGCTCGCCCGGGCCACCAGGCGAGGTCCGAACGCGAACGTCACGGTCAGCCGGGCGGGGGAGAGGGCCAGCTCGGGCTCGGAGTCGGCGAGCGCCGGCTCGCCCCGGGTGAGCCGGGCCGCGTCGTCGGACACGATGCGCATCAGCCGGGCGAGGGCTTCCCGGTCGACGTCGTCGCGCAGGTCCAGGCCGAGGAACGTGGCGTGCGCCTGGGCGGGCGTCGCGATCCCCGCCTGGTGCTCGCCGTGGAACGGGACCGACTCCTGCCCGTGCGGGGCGGCGGGCGGCGGGTCGGCCGTGGCGGGTGGGCGCAGGAGCTGGTCGGCACCGATCGCCGCGGCGGCGCCGACACCGGCGACAGCCCCTGACAGGAGGAACTGCCGACGGGTCGAGCCCGCCCGGCCGGTGCGAGGGCTCCGGTCCGGGGCGGCCATCAGGAGTCCTCGTCCACCGTGTGCTCGTGGTCGGACTCCAGGTCGCCGTGGTCGCCGCCGTCCATGTCCATGTCCATGTCGGTGTCGGTGTCGGTGTCGTCGCCATAGTAGCTCTCGTTGGCGCCCGAGTAGTCCTTGACCGGGGCGCTGATCTCGGTCGTGGAGTCGTCGGAGAAGGTCAGCGTGATCGTGACCTCCGCGCCGGTCTCCAGCGGGCCGGTCAGCCCCATGAGCATGAGGTGGTCGCCGCCCGGCTCCAGCGCGACGCTCTCACCGGCGGGCACGACGAACCCGCCGTCGACCTCCCGCATCGTCATCGCGCCCGAGCCGTCGTCGACGGTCTCGTGCAGCTCGATCGCCGTGGCGGCGGGCGACGCGGCGCCGACGACGGTGACGTCGGTGGTCCCGTCGTTCGTGATCCGGCCGAACGCCGCGGACATCCCCTCGTCGGCGGCCTTGACCCACGGGTCGGCCATCGTGACGGACGACGCGGCGGCCGCGGCGGCCGCGGGGACGGCCGCGGGGTCGTCGGCGGGCGCGCAGGCGGCGAGGGCGAGCGCGCCGAGCGTGAGCAGGGTGACGGCCGGGGCGGTGCGGTGCAGGTGCGACGTCATGTCAGTGCCTTTCAGGGGAGTCCGACGGCGCGGCGGACGAGGCGTCCGCGGGCGTGGCGTCGGGGCCGGCCGCGGCGTCGCGGCGGCGGGAACGGGAGACGAGGAGCAGCACGGCGAGCGCGAGCAGCGCGCCGCCGGCCCCGACGAGCAGGACCCGACCGGGCCCGTCGTCCTGGGTGGTCGTGGCCGCAGCGTCGTCGGCCGGCACGGCGTCGGCGATGGTGTCGTCCTCGCTGTCGGACGGTGCCGCCGTGCCGGACGAGGGCGACGCGTCGTCGCCGGCGGGTGGCGCACCGGCTCGGTCGAGTGGGGTGCTGTCACCGACGACGAACGGGACCACGCCGGAGATCGGGTGCCCGTCGGCGGAGACGATGCGCCACCGGACCTCGTAGCCTGCGTCGGGCATGCCGTCGGTGACCGGGACGGTCACCTGGTCGCCGTCGAGGACGGGCGGGCCGGCGGCCCAGTCGTCGCCGGCGGCGTCGGCGACGACGACCACGGCGCCGAGGTCGAGCAGCTCGTCGGAGAACGTGAGGGAGACCTCGTCCGGGGCGGCGTCGAGGACGGTGTCGGCGGACGGGTCGCTGGAGATCAGCTCGTCGTGGGCGGACGCGGGGGCGGCCGTCGCGAGCAGCGCGACGACCCCGGCGACGACGCCCGCGAGAGCGCGGGTGCGATGCATGGGATGGGGGTACCTCTCCGACGCCCCGGGGGCGTCAGCACGGTGGGCGGACGCACGCCGCGACGTCGGGGACGCGCGGCGGCGCACGGGTCGGCGACGCCGACCCGTGAGGGCTCAGACCGTGGAGGCAGGGGGGCCGCGTCGCCGCAGCGGGGAGAGCTCGGGCCCGTAGCGGGCGCGGGGGACGGCGGCGGCCACGGGTGCGGGGCGCGGCGTGCGGGGCACGACGGCGGGCACCAGCACGGCGCGAGGGAGCAGGCGGTCCGCGACGGTCCCGGCGAGGCGCCGCAGGTGGCCGATCAGGGCCTCGCCGTGGAACAGCAGCGCGGCGGTGGCGGCGGCCGCGGCGGCGTGCCAGACCCCCATCGTCAGGTCGGCGGGCGCGAGGGCGGGGAGGTCCGTGCCGCCGGCGGGCAGCATCGGCGCCGCGGCGTGGTGGGCGTGCCCGCCGGTCGGCGCGGTGGCGCCGGTCGGGGTGCCGAGCACGAACAGGGTGTGGAACGCGGCCTGGCCGGCGCCCACCGACACGATCGTGCGCCAGCGGGCGGGCCGCGCGCCGACGAGGGTGGACACCCACAGCGACACGACCCAGGGGGCGAGGACGCCCAGCAGTCCGGGGACGGCCCCGCCGGCGGCCACGTGGGAGGCGAGGGCGACGCCCGTCGCGACGGTCGCCGCGACGCCGCCGCGCAGCGCGCGGGCGGAGCGGGTGCGACCGTCGGGGGACCTCATCGGGACGATCCTAGGGCAGTCGTGTCGTCGGTCCGTCCGCGCCGGCGACGACCGCGTGCGAGACGAACGGTCCGGACCGGCCGTCGCCGCCCCGCCTCCCCGCAGCGAGGGGGCGGGGCGGACGGAGGAGCGTCAGGCGCGCAGCCAGACGGTGGTGTCGGCGGGCAGCGTGCCGTCCACGGGGCCGGACGACAGCAGGACCTCGTGGCCGGCGGGGAGCTCGACGGGGGTGCTGCCGAGGTTCGCCAGGACGACGACGTCGCGGTTGCGCAGCGCGACGACGTCGGCGGAGTCCGCCCAGCCCTCGAGCCAGGTCAGGCCGCCGTGGCCGAGGCCCTCGGCGCGACGGGTGTCCAGCGCCGCCCGGTACAGCTCGAACGTGGAGGTCGGGTCGCCGTACTGGACGTCGGCGGCGTAGCGGCCGTACGACTCCGGCTGCGGGAGCCAGGTGGCACCGGTGGGGCCGAACCCGAGACCGGGGGCGTCGGCCTGCCAGGGCAGCGGGACGCGGCAGCCGTCGCGGCCGGCCTCGGCGCCGTCGGTGCGGAAGTGGCCCGGGTCCTGGCGGACGTCGTTCGGCAGCGTGGTGTGCTCGGGCAGGCCGAGCTCCTCGCCCTGGTAGAGGTACGCGGAGCCGGGCAGACCGAGCATGAGCAGCGACGCGGCGCGGGCGCGGCGCAGGCCGAGCTCCTCGTCGGGCTGCGGGTCGGTGGCGAACACGCCGTTCGGGCGCACGCCCGGGTCGGGCAGGCCGAGGCGCGTGGCGTGGCGCACGACGTCGTGGTTGGACAGCACCCAGGTGGTGGGCGCCCCGACCTCGTCGTTCGCGCGGTACGACGCCGCGACGACCCGTCGCAGCGCGGCGGCGTCCCAGCCGGTGGTGAGGAACGAGAAGTTGAACGCCTGGTGCATCTCGTCCGGGCGGACGTAGCGGGCGAGGCGGGACAGCGGCTCGACCCAGGCCTCGGCCACGAGGCAGCGGTCGCCGTCGTAGGCGGCGAGCACGCGGTGCCAGTCGCGGTAGATCTCGTGGACGCCGTCCTGGTCGAACATGGGGCCCTGGTTGCCGGCGCCGGTGGAGCCGTCCTCGGGGGCGCCCGGGTCGGTGGCCTGCGCGTCGTCGTCCGTGGAGCCGTCCACCATGGCGACGTGCCCGTGCCAGTCGGGCAGGCCGTCGGCCTTGATCATGCCGTGGGCGACGTCGACGCGGAACCCGTCGACGCCCCGGTCGAGCCAGAACCGCAGGACGTCCTCGAACTCGGAGCGCACCTCGGGCTGCGTCCAGTCGAGGTCGGGCTGGGAGGAGTCGAACAGGTGCAGGTACCACTGCGGGCTGGGCTCGTCGAAAGAGGCGCCGTCGGCCGTGCTCGAGGGGGCGAGGCGCGTCCACGCGGGGCCGCCGAAGATCGACTGCCAGTTGTTCGGCGGCTCGTCCCCGGCCGGGCCGCGGCCGTCGCGGAAGACGTAGCGCGCGCGCTCGGGCGATCCGGGGGCGGCGGCGAGCGCCTCCTGGAACCAGGCGTGCTGGTCGGAGGTGTGGTTGGGCACGAGGTCGACGATGACGCGCATGCCGCGGTCGTGGGCGCCGGCGAGCATGGCGTCGAAGTCGTCGAGGGTGCCGAACAGGGGGTCGACGTCGCGGTAGTCGGCGACGTCGTAGCCGGCGTCCTTCTGGGGGGACCGGTAGAAGGGCGAGAGCCAGACGGCGTCGACGCCGAGGGTCTTGAGGTGGTCGAGCTTCGAGGTGATGCCGGGGATGTCACCGATGCCGTCGCCGTCGCCGTCCGCGAAGGAGCGGGGGTAGACCTGGTAGATGACGGCGTCGCGCCACCACTCGCGGGCGGCGTCGGACCCGACGTGCACGGTCGCGCCGAGCGGCAGCGCGGTCGTCGGGGTGGTCGGCTCGGTGGTGGCCATGGGGGTCCTCACGATCGGGACGGGTGCGGGGTCGTGTGCAAGCGTACTGAAAAATCTTGCAACGCCGGACGAGGTCCGGTCCGGTCGTCCCAGGCTGCGCGTCCCGGGCGGGCTGCGCAAGGGGTCAGCGGCGGACGGGGCCCGTCGAGCCGCGCACCACGAGCTCGGGGGAGAAGAGCAGCTCCGTGCGCGGTGCCCGGTCGCCCGAGATCTCCGTGAGCAGGGCGCTCACCGCGGCGTGCGCCATCGCCTCGACGGGCTGGCGCACCGTGGTCAGCGGCGGCTCGGTGAACGCGATGAGCGGGGCGTCGTCGTAGCCGACGACGGAGACGTCGCCCGGAACCGACAGGCCGCGGGCGCGAGCCGCGCGGACCGCGCCGAGCGCCATGATGTCCGACCCGCACACCACCGCGGTGTGCCCGGAGTCGAACAGCTCGCCGGCGGCCACCTGGCCGCCCTCCAGCGTGTACAGCGTGCTGATCACGTGCCGCTGCGCGGCGGCGAGGTCGGGGGCGACGCCGTGGCGCACCAGCGCCGCGGTGAACGCCTCGACCTTGCGCCGGGCGGGCACGTAGCGCTCCGGTCCGACCGCGAGTCCGATCCGGGTGTGGCCCAGCGTGACCAGGTGCTGGACGGAGACGTCGACGGCCTCGGCGTCGTCCGGCGACACGAACGGGGCGTCGATCCCCGGGGCGTGGCCGTTGACGAGCACGATGGGCACGCCCTGGCTGCGCAGTAGCTCGTAGCGCCCGTGCTTGGCGCGGGTGTCGGCGTGCAGCCCGGAGATGAAGATGATCCCGGCGACCGAGTGGTCGACCAGTGTGGAGACGTACTCGTCCTCCGTGGTGCCGCCCGGGGCCTGGGTGCACAGCAGCGGCGTGTACCCGCGCTGGGCCAGGACGGACTCGACCGCCTGGGCGAAGGCCGGGAAGACGGGGTTGGTGAGCTCGGGCACGACGAGCCCGACGAGCCCCGCGGACCGGCCGCGCAGCGTGGAGGGCCGCTCGTAGCCGAGCACGTCGAGGGCGGCCAGGACGGCCTGGCGCGTGGAGCTCGCCACGCCGGGCTTGCCGTTGAGCACGCGCGAGACCGTGGCCGTGGAGACGCCGGCCTGCTCGGCCAGGTCGCTCAGTCGGGTACGCACGCGGTCGATCGTAGGGGACAACCAGGTCACCGGCCTGTGACTGTTCCCAGTCGAGACGCGTTTCGGCAGTTCGTTGCCGAAACGTTATTGCAAGATGTTGCAAGAAATGACGGAACGGATCTAGATTCACGCTCAGCCGGGCCCAGGCGTCCTCACGCCACCGGGCCACCATCGAACGCTGGGAGAACCCCGATGCGACGGAGCATCCTGCTCGCCTCCGCCCTCGTCACGACCCTCGCGCTGAGCGCCTGCGGGACGTCCGAGGAGCCCGCGACGCCGGCCGAGGAGTCCACCGACGCCGCCACCACCGAGGCCGAGGGGGCCGGCGGCTCCCTCACCGTCTGGGTGGACGAGACCCGCCAGGCCGCCGTCGAGGCCGCCGCCGAGGACTTCACCGCCGAGACCGGCACCGAGGTCGAGCTCGTCCTGAAGAACTTCGAGGACATCCGCACCGACTTCATCGCCCAGGTCCCCACGGGCGAGGGCCCGGACGTCACCGTCGGCGCGCACGACTGGCTCGGCGAGCTCATCACCAACGGCGTCGTGGCCCCCGTCGAGCTCGGCGACAAGGCCGCCGAGTTCGAGGGCGTCGCCGTCCAGGCGTTCACCGCCGACGGCCAGGTCTACGGCCTGCCCTACGCGATCGAGAACATCGCGCTCATCCGCAACACCGAGCTCGCCGACTCCGCGCCCGCCACCTGGGACGAGGCCGTGTCGATGGGCAAGGACGCCGGGACCAAGTACCCGTTCCTCATCCAGACCGGCACCGAGGGTGACCCCTACACGTACTACCCGTTCCAGACGTCGTTCGGCGCCCCGGTGTTCGAGCAGAACGCGGACGGCTCGTACTCCCCGGAGCTCGCCATGGGCGGCGAGGCCGGCGAGGCCTACGCCCAGTGGCTCGCCGACCAGGGGGAGGCCGGCACGCTGACCACCGACATCACCTACGACATCGCCGTCGAGGCGTTCGCCAAGGGCCAGTCGCCGTTCATCGTGGGCGGCCCCTGGATGCTGGAGCAGTTCGCCGACCTCGACCTGGCGATCGACCCGGTGCCGGCCGCCGGCGACCAGGCCGCGCAGCCGTTCGTCGGCGTGCAGGGCTTCTACGTCAGCGCGCAGAGCGAGAACGCGCTCGTCGCCAACGACTTCCTCGTCAACTTCCTGTCGACGCAGGAGGCCCAGACCGCGCTGTTCGAGGCCGGCGGTCGCCCGCCGGCGCTGACCGCCGCCGCGGACGCCGCGTCGTCCGACCCGATCGTCGCGGGCTTCCGCGAGGTCGGCGCCGACGCCGTGCCGATGCCGTCCATCCCCGAGATGGGTTCCGTGTGGGCCTTCTGGGGCGTGACCGAGGCGAACATCCTGTCCGGCTCCGCCGCGGACCCGGCCAAGGCCTGGCAGAAGATGATCTCCGACATCGACGGCGCCCTCGGCTCCTGACGTCCTGACCTCTCGCGACGGGCCGTGGCACCGCCACGGCCCGTCGCGCGACCCCGGAAGGCCCCGCGATGAGCACCGACCCCCGCCCCGGCGCACCCGCCACCGACGCACGACCCGGCTCCGTCGTCACCGCCGAGCCGCCCGGCGACGAGGGCCACCGGCGACCGCGCCGGTCCCGCCCCGACGAGTCCCCCGCCCGGCGCTACGGCGCGGGCTTCCTCGCCAAGCTCGCCCTCATGGCCGTGGTGGACGCGTTCGGCGTCTACGTCGTGTGGTCCGCGTGGGTGGCCGGCTCCTGGGTGATCCTCGGGGCGATGGTCGCCATGCTCCTGGTGGCCAACTGGGTGTACTTCTCGCGGCGCACCGTGCCGCTGAAGTACGTGCTGCCGGGCCTGGTGTTCCTGTTCACGTTCCAGGTGTTCACCATCGCCTACACCGGCTGGGTGGCGTTCACCAACTACGGCGACGGCCACAACTCCACCAAGGAGGACGCCGTCGCCGCGCTGCTCGTGCAGAACGAGCGGCGCGTCGAGGGCTCGCCGTCCATGCCGCTCACCGTCGTCGCGGACGGTGACCAGCTCGGGTTCGCCGTCGTGCAGCCCGACGGTACGACGGCGGTCGGCGACGCCGACGACCCGCTGACGACCGTGGACGCCACCGTGACCGACGGGCGCGTCGCCGCCGTCGACGGCTGGGAGGTCCTGGACCGCCAGCAGGTGCTGGAGCGTCAGGACGAGGTGACGAACCTGCGGGTGCCCGTCTCGGACGACGCGGCCGACGGCTCGGTGCGCACCACCGACGCCCGCACCGGGTACGTGTACACCTCGGCGCTCGTCTACGACGAGGCCGCGGACACCATGACGGACACGACGACCGGCACCGTCTACACCCCCAACGACTCCGGCCAGTTCGAGGCCGCCGACGGCTCGACCCTCGCGGTGGGCTGGCGCGTGTTCGTCGGGTTCGACAACTTCACGCAGGCGTTCTCCGACTCGCGCTACGCCGGACCGTTCCTCCAGGTCGTGATCTGGACGTTCGTGTTCGCGATCGCGTCGGTCGGCACGACGTTCCTGCTCGGCATGTTCCTCGCCACGGTGTTCAACACGCCGATCCGGGGCCGCAAGGTCTACCGGACGCTGCTGATCCTGCCGTACGCGATCCCCGGGTTCGTCGCGCCGCTGCTGTGGTCCGGCCTGCTCAACCGCAGCTTCGGCTTCGTCAACCAGGTGCTGCTCGGCGGCGCCGCGATCCCGTGGCTCACCGACCCGTGGCTCGCCAAGCTGTCCCTCATCGGGGTCAACCTGTGGCTCGGGTTCCCCTACATGTTCCTCATCTGCACCGGTGCCCTGCAGTCCCTGCCCGGCGACGTCATGGAGGCCGCGAAGATCGACGGCGCCAGCCGCTGGCGCACGTGGCGCTCGGTGACGATGCCCCTGCTGCTGGTCTCCACCGCGCCGCTGCTCATCTCCAGCTTCGCGTTCAACTTCAACAACTTCGCGCTGGTGTACATGCTCACCGGCGGCGGACCCCGCTTCGAGGACGCCTCCGTGCCGCTGGGGCACACCGACATCCTCATCACGATGGTGTACTCGGTGGCCGGCCTCGACGGGAACGCCCCGAAGAACTTCGGCCTGGCCAGCGCGCTGTCCATCGTCATCTTCGTGATCATCGCGACGATCAGCGCCGTCGCCTTCAGGCGGACCCGCGCGCTCGAGGAGATCAACTGACATGACCGCCACCACGCTCCCCACCACCGCGCGGCCGGTCTCCCCGCGCCGCCGCCGCTCCGCCGGCCGCTGGTTCGCCGAGGTCGGCTGGCGGCACGTCGTCGGCGTCGTGTTCGTCGTGTACGCCGTCTTCCCGATCGTCTACGTGCTGTCCGCGTCCCTCAGCGAGAACGGCACCCTGACGGGGTCCAACCAGCTCTTCGACTCGGTGAGCACCGCGAACTACGCGGCGCTGGCCGACACCCGGTTCTGGGAGTGGACCGCGAACTCCGTCAAGGTGGCCGTCGCCACCGCGATCGGCACGGTCCTCATGGGCGCCGCCGCGGCCTACGCGTTCAGCCGGTTCCGGTTCGCGGGCCGCCGCGCCGGCCTGACCACCCTGCTCGTGCTGCAGATGTTCCCGCAGATGCTCGCGTTCGTCGCGATCTTCCTGCTGCTCATCAGCCTCGGCGAGGTCGTGCCCGCGCTCGGCCTGAACTCCCACGTGGCGCTCGTGTGCGTCTACCTGGGCGGCGCGCTCGGCGTGAACACGTTCCTCATGTACGGGTTCTTCAACACGATCCCGCGCGAGCTGGACGAGGCCGCGAAGATCGACGGCGCCACGCACGCCCAGACGTACTGGACGATCATCCTGCGCCTGGTGACCCCCATCCTGGCGGTCGTCGCGCTGCTGTCGATCATCTCGACGTTCGGCGAATTCGTCATCGCTCGCGTGCTGCTGCAGTCCGAGGCGAACTGGACGCTCGCCGTCGGCCTGTACTCGTGGGTGTCCAGCCTGCTGGAGGCCAACTGGGGGCTGTTCGCGGCGGGTGCCGTCATCTCGACGCTGCCCGTCCTGGCCCTGTTCCTGTTCCTGCAGAAGTACATCGTGGGCGGCCTCACCGCCGGTTCGGTGAAGGGCTGAGGAACAGGTGGTCCCGCCTGTGGCGGGCCTCACACCCTGGCCCTAGCCTGGGCGCATGACCGAGACGCGCAGCTACACCCCGGACCTGGGGCGGCTCACCGACGCCGCCGACGACTCGTTCTCCGTGCGCCGCGCGTACGGCGAACCGTACGAGCACCAAGGCCAGCTCGTCATCCCCGTCGCGAAGGTGTGGGGAGGCCTCGGGACGGGCTCGGGCGGCGGCGCCGGGACCGGGTCCGGCGCGGGCTCCGGCCAGGGCACCGGTGCCGGCAAGGGCACCGGCCAGATCGGCGGCTGGTCCCGCTCGTTCCGCGTCGGCTCGGCGGCCGAGGGCGGCGAGGGCGGCCCCGACGACCACGGTGACGCCTCGGGCGACGCCCAGGGCGAGATCCGCGGCGAGACCCACGGCGACGCCTCGGGCGAGGGCAACGGCGGGGGCGGCGGCTACGGTCTGCGGGTCAAGCCGCTCGGCGTGTACGTGGTCTCCGCCGAGGGCACGAGCTGGCAGCCCGTGCTCGACCTCAACAAGGCCATCCTCGGCGTCCAGATCGTCGGGGTCGCGTTCGCGCTCTCCCTCGGGTGGGCGCTCGGGCGCCGCCGTCGCTGACCTCCTGGCGGCGGCCCGCCCGCCGACCGGAAGGACAGCATGACCTCCCACCTGCTCGACCAGCCGCACCACGACGGCTCCGCGCTCCACGTCCCGGCCGGGACGCCCGCGCCCGGGGACCGCGTGCCCGTGAGGGTGCGCGTGCCCCGGGCGGCGGGCGTCGCCGGTGTCTGGCTGCGCACGGTGCGCGACGGCGAGCCCCGCCTCGCGCAGGCCGTGCCCGACGGCGTCGGCCCGGACGGCGAGGACACCTACGTCGCCGAGGTCGAGGTCCACAACCCCGTCACGCCCTACCGGTTCCTCCTGGACGGTCCCGGCGGCTACCGCTGGCTCGACGGGCGCGGCGTGCACGCCCGCGAGGTGCCGGACGCCGCCAGCTTCCGGCTCACCACCCACGACCCGGCACCCGCCTGGCTCGGCGACGGCCTCGTCTACCAGGTGTTCCCCGACCGCTTCGCCCGGTCCGCCGCCGCGGACGCCCGGCCCGTGCCCGACTGGGCGGTGCCCGCCGCGTGGGACGACGAGCCCGCCGGCGACGGACCCCTGGCCGGCACCCAGTACTACGGCGGTGACCTCGACGGCATCGTCGAGCACCTCGACCACCTCGCCGACCTCGGCGTCGGCACCCTGTACCTCACGCCCGTGTTCCCGGGCCGCTCCAACCACCGCTACGACGCCTCCACGTTCGCCGCCGTCGACCCCCTGCTCGGCGGCGACGACGCCTACGCGCGCCTCGCCGCGGCCGTCCACGCCCGCGGGATGCGGCTCATGGGCGACATCACCACCAACCACACCGGCGCCGGCCACGAGTGGTTCACGCGGGCGCTCGCGGACCGGGCCGCCCCGGAGCGCGACCTGTACGTGTGGGCCGAGCCCGGCCGCGCGGACGTGTCGACCTCGCCCGACGGCCAGGGGTACGCGTCCTGGCTGGGGTACGGGTCGCTGCCCAAGCTGGACTGGTCCGCGGACGAGACGTGGCACCGCATGGTCAGCGGTCCCGACGCCCCGATCGGCCGGTACCTGCGGCCCCCGTTCCGGCTCGACGGGTGGCGGGTGGACGTCGCCAACATGACGGGCCGGTGGGGGAGCGAGGACCGCACCCACGCCGTCGCCCGCACCCTGCGCGCCGCCGTCGCGGCCGAGAACCCCGACGCCGCGCTGATCGCCGAGCACTTCCACGACGCCACCACCGACCTCCTGGCGGGCGGCTGGCACGCCAACATGAACTACACGGGGTTCACGCGACCCGTGTGGTCGTGGCTCGCCGTCGACGGCTCCCCGGTCGCGGCGCACGGCCTGCCCGTCACCGGCGTGCGCCGCCCCGGGTCCGCGATGGTCGCCGCCATGCGGGACTTCGACGCCGCCGTGCCGTGGTCGGTCACGGCCCGGCAGTGGAACATGCTCGGCTCCCACGACACGCCGCGGCTGCGCACCGTCGTCGGGCCCGACGCCGTCGAGGCCGCCGTGACGCTGCTGCTCACCTACCCGGGCACGCCCGTCGTGTTCGCGGGCGACGAGGTCGGCGCCACCGGGGACAACGGCGAGCACGCCCGCACCACGATGGCCTGGGACCAGGCCGCCGGCGGCGGGCCGCGCTGGGACGCCGCCACCCTGGACGTGTACCGGCGGCTCGCGGCCGTGCGCCGCGGGTCCTCGGCGCTGCGCGACGGCGGGATGCGCTGGGCCGTGGTCGACGACGACGCCGTGGTGTTCCTGCGCGAGTCGCCGGGCGAGCGGGTGCTCGTCGTGGTGGCCCGCGCCCCGTGGGCGGGGATCACCCTGCCCGGGCGGCTCCTCGCGCCCGGCGCCCAGCCCGAGACGCTGTACGGGGACCTCCCCGTCACCGCCGGTGCCGACGGCCTGCGGGTCGCCGGGGACGGCCCGGGCGTCGCGGTGGTCCGGCTCGCCTGACCCGCTGCGACGGCCCCGAGGGCTTGGCCACGCTGGGGCGGAGCCGCCGGCGTCGGGTCGCGGTCGCTCGGGGCGCGGGCGATGGTGGGACGGCGGCGGCGCCCGGCCGACCGCGGACGGAGGTGACGATGGACGGCGTCGCGGTGCTGCAGGACCTGTACTCCCGCATCGGGCCCACGGTGCACCGGGCCGTGCGCGGCCTGGACGACGACGCGCTCGCGTGGCGGCCCGACCCCGGCGCGAACTCCGTCGCGTGGCTCGTCTGGCACCTGGCCCGGGGGACCGACCTCCAGGTGGCGGCCGCCGTCGGCCGCGACCAGGTGTGGACCGACGGGTGGGCCGACCGGTTCGGGCTGCCGTTCGGCCCCGACGACTCCGGCTACGGGCACGCGCCCGAGGACGTGGCCCGGGTCCGGGTGCCCGGCGAGCTGCTGCTGGGCTACGTCGATGCCGTCGGGGACGCCGTGACCGGGGCGCTGGACGGCCTGGACGATGCCGACCTCGACGTCGTGGTGGACCGCCGCTGGGACCCGCCGGTCACGCTCGGGGTGCGGCTCGTCAGTGCCGCGGTGGACGCGCTGGAGCACGCGGCGCAGGCCGCCTACCTGCGCGGCCTGGTCGATCGCCGCTGACGGCGGTGCGGCCGGACCGGGCGCCGCTGTGGGAGCATCGGCCCGTGGCCACCGAACGGATCGCCGTCATCTCCGACGTCCACGGCAACCTCACCGCGCTGGAGGCCGTCCTGGCGGACATCCGTGAGCGCGGCATCTCCCGCGTGCTCAACCTCGGCGACGACGCGGGCAAGGGGCCGCGCGGCAGCGCCGTGGTCGACCGGCTGCGCGAGGTGTGCGAGGTCGACGTGCGTGGCAACTGGGACGACTTCCTGCCGCAGATCCGCGACGACGGCCCCGCCGAGATGGTGTGGTGGCGCGACGAGCTCCGCCCCGACCAGCGGGACTGGCTGGCCGGCAAGCCGCTGTGCCACGACCTGCTGCTCTCCGGACGACGGGTGCGGCTGTTCCACGCCTCGGCGGCGAGCGTGCACACCCGGGTGTTCTTCCACCACACCCCGGAGGAGTTCGCGGGGATGTTCGCCACCACGGAGCTGACCGGTCCCGGCCCGGCCCCGGACGTCGTCGGGTACGGCGACGTGCACGACGCCTACCTGGAGACGTTCCGCGGCCGCACCCTGTTCAACACGGGCAGCGTCGGCAACCCGCTCGACGAGCCGACGCCGTCGTACGCGGTCCTCGAGGGCGTGCCGGGCTCCGCGGACCCGGCACCGTTCGGCATCACGCACGTGCGCGTCCCCTACGACGTCGAGGCGGAGCTCGCCGCCGCCCGCGCCGTCGGGATGCCGCAGTACGCCCCGTGGGAGGGGGAGCTGCGCACCGCCGTGTACCGCGGGCTGCAGCAGGCGTCCGACCCCGCAGGCTGAGCCGGCGGGACCGCGTGGGCCGAGCCGCCGACGACCGTGGGCCCGCGCACCGCGGCGTCGGACCGCGCCGCTAGGCTTCGCCCGTGCAGACGTTCTCGCAGGACGCGTTCGACCCCACCGTGGTCGGCACCGGTCCGCGCCCCGCCCCCGGCGAGCGGGGCACCCCGTCCTACGGCGACCACGACGTCGAACGTTGGCACTTCGAGCCCCCGAAGTCGAAGGACCGCACCCCGTTCGAGCGGGACCGGGCCCGCGTGGTCCACTCGTCCGGGCTGCGCCGCCTCGGCGCGAAGACGCAGGTCCTCACCCCGGGCAGCGACGACTTCGTCCGCACCCGCCTCACGCACTCCCTCGAGGTCGCGCAGGTCGGCCGCGAGATGGGCCGCGCGCTCGGCTGCGACCCCGACCTCGTCGACACCGCCTGCCTCACCCACGACATCGGCCACCCGCCGTTCGGCCACAACGGCGAACGGGCGCTCGCCGAGCTCGCGGGCGACATCGGCGGCTTCGAGGGCAACGCGCAGACCCTGCGCCTGCTCACCCGCCTCGAACCCAAGATCGTCGCCGACGACGGCGCACCCCGCGGCCTCAACCTCACCCGCGCCTCCCTCGACGCCAGCGTGAAGTACCCGTGGCGGCTCGGCGACGGCCCCGCCCGCCCCGACGGCCGCCCCACCCACAAGTTCGGCGTCTACCCGGACGACACCGAGGTGTACACCTGGCTGCGCGAGGGCGCGCCCGCCGGGGGAGTGCGGTGCATGGAGGCGCAGGTCATGGACCTCGCCGACGACATCAGCTACTCCGTGCACGACGTGGAGGACGCCGTCGTGGGCAGCCGCCTCGACCTGCGGGTCCTCGACGACGCCGAGGAGCGGTCCCGCGTCGTCGAGCATGTGCGCGCCTGGTACGGCGACTGGCACGACCCCGACGCCCTCGACGCCGCCCTGTGCCGGCTGCGGGACACCGGCTACCTCGTCACCGAGTACGACGGGTCGCGCCGGGCGCTCGCGGCCCTCAAGGACGCCACCAGCCAGCTCATCGGCCGGTTCAGCGGCGCCGCCCAGCGCGCGACGCGGGAGCGGTACGGCGACGGGCCGCTCACCCGGTACTCGGCGCGGCTCGTGGTGCCGGACGAGACGGCCGAGGAGATCCTGGCCCTCAAGGGCGTCGCGGTGGCGTACGTCATGGCGCCGCGCGAGGCGGAGCCGCTGTACACGGCGCAGCGGGAGATCGTCGCGGACCTCGTCGACGTGCTGAGCGACCGGGCGCCGGTGGCGCTGGAGCCGCAGTTCGCGGCGGACTGGCGCGAGGCCGCCGACGACGCGGCGCGGCTGCGTGTCGTGGTGGACCAGGTGGCGTCCCTCACGGACGTGTCGGCCACCCAGCTGCACGCCCGCCTGCTCGGCCGCGACTGACTCCTCGCGCCCTTCCGGGGCGCGTCCGGAGGGGCCCGTCGGGATCTAGACTGCGCACGTGGCTGGGCTCATCAAGCGGGAGGACGTGGAGGCGGTCCGTGAGCGCGCGCGGATCGACGAGGTCGTCGGGGCGCACGTCACGCTGAAGCCCGCCGGGGTGGGTTCGCTCAAGGGTCTGTGCCCGTTCCACGACGAGCGGTCCCCGTCGTTCCACGTCCGTCCCGGTGTGGGGCGCTGGCACTGCTTCGGCTGCGGCGAGGGCGGCGACGTCATCTCGTTCGTGCAGAAGATCGACGGCATGGGCTTCACGGACGCCGTGGAGCACCTGGCGGCGCAGGTCGGCATCCAGCTCCGCTACGAGGACTCCCGCACGGGCGCGGCGGCGCAGCGTGGTCCGCGCGAGGAGCCGGGCCGCCGCCAGCGGCTGCTGGAGGCGCACCGGGTCGCCGCGGAGTTCTACGCCGAGCAGCTGTTCGGGCCGGACGCCCCGGCCGCGCGGGCGTTCCTCGCGGAGCGCAGCTTCGAGCGCGCCGACGCGGAGACGTTCGGCGTCGGGTTCGCGCCCACCGGGTGGGATTCGCTCATGCGGCACCTCCAGGGCCGGGGCTTCACGCAGCCGGAGCTCATCGCGTCCGGGCTGGTCAGCCAGGGGCAGCGCGGCGTCTACGACCGGTTCCGCGGGCGTCTCGTGTGGCCGATCCGCGACGTGACGGGTGCCGTCATCGGGTTCGGCGCGCGTCGCCTGTTCGAGTCCGACCAGGGCCCCAAGTACCTCAACACCCCCGAGACCACGCTCTACAAGAAGGCGCAGGTGCTCTACGGCATCGACCTCGCCAAGCGTGCGATCGCGCAGTCGAAGCGGGTCGTCATCGTCGAGGGGTACACCGACGTGATGGCCGCGCACCTGTCGGGCGTGGACGTCGCCGTGGCGACGTGCGGTACCGCGTTCGGCGGTGACCACGCGAAGGTGGTGCGCCGGCTCCTCGGTGACACCACCGCCGGGGGCGGGCTCCAGCTCGCGTCCGGGGCGTCGCTCGGCGGCGAGGTCATCTTCACGTTCGACGGCGACGCCGCCGGGCAGAAGGCCGCGATCCGCGCCTTCGGCGAGGACCAGCGGTTCCACGCGCAGACGTTCGTCGCGGTGGAGCCGAGCGGCATGGACCCGTGCGACCTGCGCATGGCCCGCGGACCCGAGGCGGTGCGCGCGCTGGTCGACGGCCGCGTGCCGCTGTTCGAGTTCGTCATCCGCACCACCCTGCGCGAGTTCGACCTCGACACCGTCGAGGGACGCGTCGGCGCGCTGCGCTCGGCCGCGCCGCTGGTGGCGGGCATCCGCGACCGGTCGATGCAGCTCGGGTACACGCGCAACCTCGCCCGCTGGATCGGCCTCGACCCGGAGGAGGTGCGCCGGGAGGTCGGACGCTCGTCGACGCGCGGCACCCCGGCGCGGCGCGTCGACGAGCGTCCCGCGCCGTCCGACCAGGCCGCGACGAGCGGTCCGGTGCTCGCCGCGCCCGACCCGTCCGCCCCGGTCGCCCGCATCGAGCGGCTCGCGCTCGTCGTCGTCCTGCAGTACCCGCAGCACGTACCGGTCACGTTCGACGACCTCGGCGCCGACGCGTTCGCCACCCCCGCCTGGCGGGCCGTGCACGCCGCCGTCCGCGCCGCCGGGGGAGTGACCACCGGTGCCGGGCTCGGTGGCGGGCGCTGGGTGGAGGCCGTCGTCACCGAGGCCGGGGACGCCGTCGCGCCGCTGGTCACCGAGCTGTCGGTCGCACCCGTGCCGGAGGACCGCGAGTCCGCGATCGCCGCGTACGTCGCCGACGTCGTGCGCAAGGTCGCCGACCTCGGCCTCACGCGTCGCATCGCCGACGCCAAGAGCCGCGTGCAGCGCCTCGACCCTGCCGCCGACCCGGGCGGCTACCAGGAGGCGTTCTCCGAGCTCCTCACCATCGAGGCCGAGCGGCGTCGGCTCCGCGAGAGCGTCTGACCGCGTCGCCCGCGCGGCGCTCCGGTCGCGGTGCGCGCCGCGCACGGACACGATGGGGAGACGTCCCGTCGAAGGAGTTCGTGATGCCCACCGGCAAGAACCTGCCCACCTACACCGTCCCGTCCCTCACCCCCGAGGACGGCGCGAAGGTCGCCGCCATCCTCCAGGACCGGCTCAACTCGCTGACGGACCTGCACCTCACCCTCAAGCACGTGCACTGGAACGTCGTCGGACCGCACTTCATCGCCGTCCACGAGATGCTCGACCCGCAGGTCGACGCCGTGCGCCTCATGGCCGACGACGTCGCCGAGCGCATCGCGACGCTCGGCGGCGAGCCGGTCGGCACCCCCGGAGCGCTGGTCGCGGCCCGCACCTGGGAGGACTACAGCCTGGGACGCGCCACCACCATCGAGCACCTGGGCGCGCTCGACGAGGTCTACCAGGGCGTCATCACGGCGCACCGCGCCGCCGCCGACGCCACGGCGGAGCTCGACGACGTCACCAACGACCTGCTCATCGGCAACCTGCGCGAGCTGGAGCAGTTCCACTGGTTCGTGCGCGCCCACCTGGAGTCGTCGGCCGGCGAGCTGTCGACGTCGGGCGCCACGACCGAGGTCGACGCCGCCCGCGCGGCGCGCGAGGCCGGATGAGCACGCCGGGCTGACGACCCCACCGCGTGCCGAGGGGCTCCTGGCGCACCGCCCGCCGGGCGACGGCCTCGGCCCAGCGGTTGCTCGACGGGTGGAGCGCGGGGTCGGCCGGCGGCTCCCACAGCGAGCCGTCGACGGCGGCGCCCGCGAGCAGTGCCGCGTTCGTCGGGCTGCCCTCCAGCCGCGCGACGGTGCTCGGGGTCACGTGCGTCACGGGAGGATTCTGGCGCAGGACCGGCCTCGCCCGGGACGTCCCTCCACCGCACGACGAAGGCCCGGTGACTCGAGCGAGTCACCGGGCCTCCGGGTAGAGCTCCCGCGGTTGGACTTGAACCAACGACCGTCCGATTAACAGTCGGATGCTCTGCCAGCTGAGCTACGCGGGATCGTTTCGCTGCGCTCTGCGCGCCTCGAACCGGAGATAACAGTACCAGGTCTACAGGGGTAGTCCGCACGCCTCCCGGAGCCTCGACTCCGTGGCGTCCACCACGTCCGCGACGGCGTGATCTGCCAGGTCCACGCCCTGCCCGGCGACCGCCTGCGAGAACAGCGAGCCGTCACGGTCACGCCGCACGGCGACCTTCACGGTGCCCGTGGGGACCGTCACGGTCTCGGCCAGGACGACGGAGCGCAGGACCCGCTCGTGCACGACGGCGGGCAGGTTCGTCGCGGTCGCGTCGGCCAGCGGGAGCGTCAGGGCGGGCGTCGCGTCCACCCACTCGACGACGACCACCGACCGGTGCGGGTCGAACGCCGCCCGGTCGACGTCGCACCACGGGCGGCGCAGCGTGAGGCCGTTGCCGGGCGGTGCGAGGACGACCGCGAGGTCAGCGGTGGTGGCGACGGCCCAGCGGCCGTCGGCGAGCTCGGCGCCCGCGAGGATCTTCTCCGGGCCGGTGACCGGCACGGCGCTGCGGACGACGCGGGGGGTACGACGGGCGGGCATGCAGCCCACCGTACCGGCGGGACCCCCTTGCAGATGCGTGCAGGGTTGCCCGGGGATAGCGTCGACAGGTACCCGAGAACGAGGAGGTTGCCCATGAGCATCGGTGACAAGGCCAAGCACAAGGCCGAGGAGGCCGTCGGCAAGGTCAAGGAGACCACCGGCAAGGCGACCGACAACGAGCGGCTCGAGGCCGAAGGTCAGGCCGACCAGTCGGCCGCCAACATCAAGCAGGCCGGCGACGACGTCCGGGACGCCTTCAAGAAGTAGCAGCCACGATCACGGGGCGGCACCGCGCGACGGTGCCGCCCCGTCGTGCGCCCGGGCAGCGTCGCCGAGTTCGGCTCAGTGGCGCCGGTGGTCGACGAACGTGGGCCGCGGCGACCGGCGCGGCACGGCGTCCCACAGGCCGCCCACCTCCAGCAGCCGCACGACCCGGCCGCGGTGCGGGCGGTACGGTTCCAGCGTCGCGACCATCTCCGCGTCGTCGAACGGACGACCCGCGAGCACCTGCCCGACCACGCGTGCCAGGTGGAAGTCCCCGACGGACAGGGCGTCGGCGTCGCCCAGGGCCCGCTGACCGACCTCGGCCGCCGTCCAGACGCCCACGCCGGGCAGCGACATCATCCGCACGGCGGCCTCCGGTGGCGCCAGCGCGGCCAGCCGCTCGAGGCTCGGCGCGACCTCGGCGCACCGCGTCACCGTGCGGGCCCGGCCCGGGTCGATCCCGGCCCGGTGCCACTCCCACACCGGCAGCCGGGCCCACTGGCGCGCCGACGGCACCACCCGCATCGGGACGGGCGTCGGGCCCGGGGCCGGGGTGCCGAACCGTGCCACCAGCTGCCGCCACCCGGCCTGCGCCTGGACGCCGATGACGCGCTGCTCGATGATCGCGGGCACCAGCGCCTCCAGCACCCGCCCGCTGCGCGGCACCCGGACGGCGGGGTACCGACGGTGCAGGTCGGCGAGCAGCGGCAGGTCCGGGGCGAACCCCGTCGGGTCGTCGCTCGCGCCGCACAGGTCCGGCGCGAGCCCGACGGCGGCGCGCGCACCCTCGCCCCAGGCGCGGCACGTGATCGTGCCGTCGTCGCCCGGCGTCAGGAGCGTCGTCGCGGGCCCGGCGTCGGTGAGGGTGGTCCGCCACACCGCGCGGCCCGCCACCTGGTGCGTCGGGTCGCGGCGGCCCCGCCGCAGGGGCGCGAGCGTCGTGACCACGTCGGTCGGGTGGTCGGGCCGCCACGTGTGCACGACGTCGGCGGTGGGCGGGCGCGCGTCACCGGTGTCGTGCGGGTCGACGGGCGGCGCCATGCCCTCAGGCTACGCACGCGGCCGTCGTGGTCGAGTCCGACGCGTGTCAGGTCGGGTCCGGCCGTGCCGCGGCCCGGACCGCACCTCGGCGGGGGTGCCGTGCCGCAGGAGGGCCGCCGACCCGGGGTTCCGCCGGGACCGCGCGGCGGGCAGCATGGGAGCCATGACGGTCACCACGATCCAGCGTGTCGAGAACGGGGCGGTCGCCGTGGCGGTCGTCGTCGCCACGGTCGCCGCCGACCAGCCCTGGTGGGCGCTGCTGGCGGCGTTCCTGCTGTTCGACCTCTCCGCGCTCGGCTACCTGCGCGGGCCGCGCGCCGGGGCGATCGGCTACAACGCCGTGCACAGCTACACGGGCCCGGCCGTGGTGGTGACGGTCTACCTCGCCCTGCTGCTCGCAGGCCACGACGTCGGCTGGGTCGCGCTCCTCGCGGCGTGCTGGGCGTTCCACGTCGCCGTCGACCGGGCGCTGGGCTACGGGCTCAAGATGGAGGACTTCACCCACACACACCTGGGGCGGATCGGCCGGGAGCGCGCGGTCCCGGACGCCGGCCCCGTGGGGGAGCGCTGACGCGCTCGTCCGCGTGGTGGCGCGCGGTGGTGCCCCGTGCAGGACTTGAACCCGCGACCGATCGATTATGAGTCGACTGCTCTGACCAGCTGAGCTAACGGGGCGCGGCGCGAGCCTACCGGAACGGGTGTCGTGCGCAGCGTCACGCCCGGAGTGACCTGCCGGTCCGCAGGTCAGGGTCGCGGCGTGGAAGAATGCCGGGCATGGCGATGCGAGAGATCCGAGTGGTGCCCGATCCCGTCCTGCGGACGGCCTGCGACGAGATCGTCCGAATCGACGACAAGGTCAAGGGTCTGGTCGAGGACCTGCTGGAGACCGTCGACGCGGACGGTCGGGCCGGGCTCGCCGCCAACCAGATCGGCGTGAACCTGCGGGCGTTCTCCTGGAACGTGGACGACGAGATCGGGTACGTGCTGAACCCGCGGATCGTGGACCTGTCCGAGGAGACGCAGGACGGCGACGAGGGCTGCCTGTCGGTGCCGGGCCTGTTCTACCCGACGGTGCGGTCCTGGTACGCCCGCGTGGAGGGGATCGACCTCGACGGCAAGCCCGTGGTGGTGGAGGGTACGGACCTCATGGCGCGCTGCCTGCAGCACGAGTGCGACCACCTGGACGGCAGGCTGTACCTGGACCGGCTGGAGCGCTCGGTGCGCAAGAAGGCGATGCGGGAGCTGCGCGAGCGCCTCTGAGGAGGCTCAAATGTCCGAATCGCTGTCGCGCGTGTCGGTGTCTTCGTGGAGTATGTGACCCAGGACGCAAGACGACACGCCGCTGCGACGCGCTGACCTGGAACTTCGTGGAGCTCGAGGACGTAGGGGAAGACGGACCTCGACACCCAGGGAGGACAACATGGCCGGTGCCATCACACGCGGTGTGCTCTTCGTGCACTCCGCCCCGCGCGCGCTGTGCCCCCACCTCGAGTGGGCGGCCGCAGGAGTGCTGGGCGGAGACGTCGCGCTGGACTGGACGCCCCAGCCCGCGGCACGGGGCCTGTACCGTGCCGAGCACTCGTGGCAGGGCGCTCAGGGCACGGGCGCGCGGCTCGCCTCGGCCCTGCGCGGGTGGGACCACCTGCGCTACGAGGTCACCGAGGAGGCCAGCCACGGAGCCGACGGCGCCCGCTGGTCCCACACCCCCGACCTCGGCATCTTCCACGCCATGACGGACGTGCACGGGAACGTCGTCGTGCCCGAGGACCGCGTGCGCGCGGCCATGGAGCAGACGCACGACCCGCGCGCCCTGCGGGACGCCATGGACCTGGCGCTCGGCACGGCGTGGGACGACGAGCTCGAGCCCTTCCGGTACGCGGGGGCGGGCGCCCCCGTGCGCTGGCTCCACCGGGTCGGGTAGCCCGGTCCCCGTCCTTCCTGGGGTACGACGACGGCGCCCCACCGGCCGCGATCTCTCGCGGCCGGTGGGGCGCCGTCGTGCGGGGGGCGTCAGGCGTTGGTGACGACCAGGGCCACGTTGTGCCCGCCGAACCCGAACGAGTTGTTGATCGCGGCGATGTCGCCGTCGGGCAGCTTCTCGGGGGTGTCGCGCACGAGCGGCACCTGCAGCTCCGGGTCGGGGTTGGCGACGTTGATCGTCGGGGGCGCGAGGCGCTCGTGCACGGCCTTGACCGCGAACAGCGTCTCCAGGGCACCCGCCCCGCCGAGGAGGTGGCCGGTCATCGACTTCGTGGCGGAGAGCCGGACGTGGTCGGTCTCCGAGCCGAGGACGGTGCGGATGGAGCGCGTCTCGGTGAGGTCGCCGACCTTCGTGGACGTGGCGTGGGCGTTGACGTGCACGACGTCGCGGCCCTCCACCCCGGCGTCGGCGAGCGCGCGGCGCATCGCGGCGACCTGCCCCTTGCCGTCCGGGTCGGGGGACGTGATGTGGTAGGCGTCGGACGACAGTCCGAGGCCGGAGAGCTTGGCGTACACGCGGGCGCCGCGGGCGGCGGCGTGCTCGGCGGACTCCAGGACGAGCACGGCGGCGCCCTCGCCGATGACGAACCCGTCACGGTCGACGTCGTAGGGGCGCGACGCGCCCGCCGGGTCGTCGTTGCGCAGCGACAGGGTGCGCGACGCGCAGAACGCGGCGATCGGCATCGGGTGGATGGTCGCCTCGGTGCCGCCGCACACGACGACGTCGGCGCGGCCGTTGCGGATCATGTCGATGCCGTAGCCGATGGCCTCGGCGCCCGACGCGCAGGCGCTGACCAGGGAGTGGGCGCCGGCCTGCGCACCGAACTCCAGGGAGACGTACGCGACGGGGGAGTTCGGCATCAGCATGGGGACGGTCATGGGCAGCACGCGGCGGGCGCCCCGCTCGCGCAGCACGTCCCAGCCGTCCAGGGTGGTCCAGATGCCGCCGATGCCGGACGACACGACGGCGCCGAGCCGCTCGCCGTCGACCTCGGGGGCGCCGGCGTCCTGCCAGGCCTCCCGGGCGGCGATCATCGCGTACTGGGCGGAGGGGTCCATCCGCTTGATCTCGGGGCGCGCCAGCACCTCGGACGGGTCGACCTTGATCGTCGCCGCGAAGGTGACGGGGATGCCGTACTTCTCCGACCAGTCGTTGTCCATCGTGCGCGCGCCGGACTCACCGGCGAGCGCGGCCGCCCACGTCGAGGGGGCGTCCCCGGCGAGCGGGGTGGTGGCTCCGAGGCCGGTGACGACGACGTCGCGCGAGGCAGTCATGGTGGTGCTCCTGGGGGGTGCGGAAGGACGGCGGACGACCGGGACGGACCCGGCGGTGCGGGGGCGGGGCCGGACGGCCCGGTTCGCCCCCGCACCGGGCAGGCCGGGTCAGGCCTGGGCGCCCTCGATGAAGGAGACGGCGTCGCCGACGGTGGTGAGGTTCTTGACCTCGTCGTCCGGGATGCGGACGCCGAACTTGTCCTCGGCGTGGGTGACGATCGTCATCATCGACAGCGAGTCGATGTCGAGGTCGTCCGTGAACGACTTCTCCGACGCGACGGCGTCGGTGGGCAGGCCGGTCTCCTCGGCGACGATCTCGGCGAGGCCCTCGAGGATCTCGGTTGCGGTGTAAGCCATGGGGTTGCTCTCTCCTTGAACTGGGTGCCGGGCGTCCGGCACCGGGTCGGGCTGGCAGTGCGATTCTCGCGCACCACCGGGTTCGGACTCTACGGGGCCTTCGTCACGGCAGGACGACCACCTGGGCCGCGTAGACCAGACCGGCACCGAAGCCGATCTGCAGCGCGAGGTCGCCGGAGGACACCTGTCCCTCGGCGAGGAGGCGGTGCGCGGCCAGCGGGATGGACGCGGCCGACGTGTTGCCGGTGTCCGCGATGTCGCGGGCCACGACCACCGACTCGGGCAGCCGGAGCTGCTTGATCATCTGGTCGATGATGCGCATGTTCGCCTGGTGCGGGACGAACGCCTGGATGTCCTCGGGCTCCACCCCGGCGTCCGCCATCGCCTTCGCGGCGATGGGTGCCATCTGGAAGCTGGCCCACTTGAAGACGGTCTGGCCGTCCTGGCGCATGGTGGCGAACCCTGCGTCCGGGTCGCCGCGCAGGTCGGACCAGGGGTGGGTCTGCCGGATCGCCTGGGCGCGGGAGCCGTCGGAGCCCCACACGGTCGGGCCGATGCCGGGGGTGTCCGACGGGCCGACGACGGCCGCGCCGGCCCCGTCCCCGAGGAGGAACGAGATGGTGCGGTCGGTCGGGTCGACGAAGTCGCTGAGCTTCTCCGCGCCGACGACGAGCACGTGGCGTGCGGCGCCCGAGCGCACGAGGGCGTCGGCCTGGGCGATGCCGTACGAGTAGCCCGCGCAGGCGGCGGAGACGTCGTAGGCGGCGGCCGGGGTGGCCCCGAGCCGGTCGGCGAGCACGGCCGCGCCGGCCGGCGTCTGGTGGAACCAGGTGATGGTCGACAGGATGACGACGTCGACGTCGGCGCCGGTGAGCCCGGCCGCGTCGAGCGCCCGGCGGGCGGCGGCCTCGGCGAGGTCGATGACGTCGACGTCGGCCGTGGCGCGGCGGCGGGTGACGATGCCCGTGCGCTGGCGGATCCACTCGTCGGAGGAGTCGATCGGTCCGGCGACGTCGTCGTTCGTCACCGTGGCCGTGCCGCGCTCCGCACCGAGCGCGAGGATCCGGGAGTACCGGACGGGCTCGGCCTGGCGCAGCGCCTTGCGAACGGTCACTGCTCGTCCTGGGCGACGTCCCCGCCCGTGGCCCCCGCGCCGGCGGCCACGGAGTGGCGGGCGACGAGGTCGCGCGCGGCCGAGACGTCGTCCGGGGACTTCACGGCGACGAGCTCGACGCCCTTGAGGGAGCGCTTGGCGAGCCCGGCGAGGACGCCGCCGGGGGCGAGCTCGAGGATCGCGGTGACGCCGAGCTCGGCGAGCGTGGCCTGGCACAGGTCCCAGCGGACCGGGGCGGTGACCTGCGCGGAGAGGCGCGCGAGGACGTCCGTGGAGCGGCCGTGACCGTGCGCGCCCTCGCCGAGGGTGGAGTAGGCGGCGCCGTCCGCGTTGCTCAGCAGCGGCAGGCGCGGGTCGGTGGCGAGCCACGTCGTGGCGACGTTCTCGAACGCGGCCCGCGCGGACTCCATGTAGGGCGTGTGGAACGCGCCGGCGACCTGCAGCGGGATGACGCGGGCACGCGTCGGCGGCTGCTCGGCCAGGGCGGCGAGCGCCTCCGGCGAGCCGGCGGCGACGACCTGCCCGCCCCCGTTGACGTTGGCGGGGAACAGCCCGGCGGCCTCGATGGCGGCGAGCACGTCGTCCGGGTCGCCGCCGACGACGGCGCTCATGCCGGACGGGGTGGCCGCGGCGGCCTCCGCCATGGCGCGCGCCCGGTGGGACACGAGGCCGACGGCCCCGGCGTCGTCGAGGGCGCCCGCGACCGCGGCGGCGGCCAGCTCGCCGACGGAGTGGCCCGCGGTGACGTCGACGACGTCCGTGGTGGGGCGTCCGTCGAGGATCGCCCGCAGCGCGAGCAGCGACGCGGAGACGATGAGCGGCTGGGCCACCGCGGTGTCCCGGATCGTCTCGGCGTCGGACGTGGTCCCGTGCTGGACGAGGTCCGTCCCGGCGGCGGCCGAGAAGGAGTCGAGCAGGTCGGAGGTGCCGGGCAGCTCGAGCCAAGGCGCGAGCATCCCGGGGGTCTGAGAGCCCTGTCCAGGGCAGACGACGGCGAGCACGGGTCCACGGTGCCACCTGGCGGGGACACCGGAGCGTCGCGACGCGCACCAACCTCACCCAAGGCGGTTGTGGGAATCCTCAATCGCCCCGGGTGGGGAAGGGCTGGGTCAGCCGTCGGTGCCGAGCTGGCCGAGCGCGAGCGCGACCTGCAGCACGAACGACTCGCGGGCGTCCAGCGGGTCCCAGCCGGTGATCTCCGAGACCTTGCGCAGCCGGTACCGGACCGTGTTGGGGTGCACGTACAGGCGCCGGGCCGCGGCCTCCAGGGAACGGCCCGTGCCGAGGTAGGCGGACAAGGTCTCCAGCACCGACCCCGTGGCCTCCTGCAACGGCCGGTAGGCCTGCGCGACCAGCGTGCGGCGCGCGGTGACGTCGCCGGTGAGCACCCGCTCGGGCAGGAGGTCGTCGGCGAGCACGGGCCGGGGCGCCTGCGGCCAGGCGGGAGCCGCCGCCAGCCCCGCCAGCGCCGACCGGGCCGACGCCGTCGCCTCGCCCATCGACGGCACGACCCCGCCGAACACCACCGGGCCCGGGCCGAACCGCCCCACCAGCCCGGTCGCGGCGGCCACGAGGTCGCCCTCCCCGCCGAGCACGAGCACGAGCCGGTCGCCGTGGATGCCGACCAGGGTGTCCCCGGCGGCGCGCCGGGCCGCCCGACGCAGCTCGGCCGTGGCGACGTCGTCGAGGCTGTCCGTCGTCCCGCCCACCACGACCAGGACCTGGCCCCGCCCGCTCCAGCCGAGCGCGGAGATGCGCGAGCGCAGCGCGTCGTCGGTGTCGCCGCGCACGATTGCGTCGACGACGAGGGCCTCCAGGCGGGCGTCCCAGGCCCCCCGGACCTCGGCGGCCCGGGCGTAGACCTCCGCGGCGGAGAACGCGACCTCGCGCGAGTAGCGCAGCACGGCCTCGCGCAGCTCCCGCTCGAAGCCGGGCACGGCGATCTGGTCGGAGTAGGACTCGACGACGTCGACCATGAGGCGCACGAGCTGCAGCGTGTGCTGCAGCGAGATGGACCGGGTGAGCTCCGGCGGCGCGGCGGCGAACATCTCGCCGACGCCGTGCGGGGTCTGGCTGGGGTCCGCGAACCAGGTGGCGAACGCGTTGATGCCGGACTGGGCGACCAGCGCGACGTACGAGCGGTCCTCGGCGGGGAGCTGGCGGTACCAGTGGACCTCCTCGTCGAGGCGGCGCATCGCCGCCGCGGTGAGCAGGCCCAGCCCGTCACGGACCCGGCGGACGTTCTCGTCGCGCGCGACGGTCGAGGTGGACATGGTCCGAGGATAGGGCCTGCCTTGTGGGGAACGCACAAAGACCCGGCCGGTGGGGCGCGGGCGGCAGTTCGCCCGGCCCGGCGCGACCCCCAGGGGTTAGGGTCAGGTGCATGGCCCTGATGCCCCGTCTGCGTCAGCTTCTGCGACGCCCGCGCACCTCGTCGAGGGTCGGCGCGCGGCGCCCGACGGGAGACCGACGCCGAGGAGATGCTGTGCACGAGGACGCGCTGCGCGCGATGCTCCACGACGACCCGAACGACCGCCGCGCCTTCGCGGCGCTCGCCGAGCTGGTGCGCCGGCACGCCGCCGAGCCGACCAGCCCCGACGACCCGCTCGCCGCGCTTCCGGAGGAGGAGCGGGTGGAGGCCGCCGACCTGGCGGTGTGGTCCCTGGCCGAGGAGCTGGCCGGGCACCCGCGCGCGTGGCGGCCGCTGCTGGAGCTGGGCCGCCTCTCGGTGGCGGACGACCCGGAGGGCGCGATGCGCCGCTTCACGACCGCCGCGGAGCGGGACGCCGACGGGAACGCCCTCGCCGAGGGGCTGGAGGTGCTGCGCGACGCGGGGATGCCAGTCGAGGCGCTCGGCCTCGGTATCGGGCACTGGCGGGTGCGCGAGCACGTCGCGGAGGTGGGACGCCAGCTCGTGCTGGCGGCGTTGGAGGCGGACCGGATCGACGAGGCCCGCCGCCACCTGGAGGCGCTGGACGCCCACGAGGACACCCGCGCGGTCGCGGCGATGCGCCCGGAGCTGGTCGCCGCCATCGAGGCCGCGGAGGTCGCGGGCACGACCGCCTGACGCGGCCGTCCTTCGCGACGCAGCGCAGGACGGCGCGAGTCGGCGCGGGATCCCGCGAGCCGGCGCGGACGACGAAGGGCCCGGTCACCCCGCGGGGTGACCGGGCCCTTGCCTCAGCCGGGTGGCGTCAGCTGTCGCCGCCGGCGACGCCGGAGGTGCCGGCGTTGACGTCGGTCAGGCGGTACTTCTCCACGGCCTGCGCCACGACCTCGCGGGACACCTCGCCGCGGCGGGCGAGCTGCTGCAGGGTCTTGACGACGAGCGACGGGCCGTCGATGAGGAAGAACCGGCGGGCGGCGGCGCGGGTGTCGGAGAACCCGAAGCCGTCGGCGCCGAGCACCGCGTAGTCGCCGGGCACCCAGGCGCGGATCTGGTCCGGCACGAGGTGGTCGTAGTCGCTGGTGGCGACGAACGGACCCTGCGCCCCCGACAGCTTCTGCGTCACGTAGGGCACGCGCGGCTCGGCGGACGGGTCCACCAGGGCGTCCTTCTCCGCGGCGAGCGCGTCACGACGCAGCTCGTTCCAGGAGGTCACCGACCAGACGTCGGCGGACACGCCCCAGTCGTCGCGCAGCAGCTGCTGCGCCTCGAGCGCCCACGGCAGGCCGACGCCGGACGCGAGGAGCTGGGCCTTGGGACCCTCACCCTCGTCGGTCGCGACGCGGTGGATGCCGCGCAGGATGCCCTCGACGTCGACGTCCTCCGGCTCGGCCGGCTGGACCATCGGCTCGTTGTACACCGTGAGGTAGTACATGACGTCCTGGGGGCGGCCCTGGGCGTCGTGGCCGTCGGAGCCCTCGCCGTACATGCGCTCGATGCCGTCGCGCACGATGTGGCGGATCTCGTAGCCGTACGCCGGGTCGTACTGGACGATGGCGCTGTTGGTGCCCGCGATGAGCGGCGAGTGGCCGTCGGCGTGCTGCAGGCCCTCACCGGTCAGGGTGGTGCGACCGGCGGTGGCGCCGATGATGAAGCCGCGCGTCATCTGGTCGCCGGCGGCCCAGAACTGGTCGCCGGTGCGCTGGAACCCGAACATCGAGTAGAAGATGTAGACGGGCACCATGTGCTCGCCGTGCGTGGCGTACGACGTGCCGACCGACTGGAACGCGGCCGCGGAACCGGCCTCGTTGATGCCGGTGTGCATGATCTGCCCGGCCTCGGACTCCTTGTAGCTCAGCATGAGCTCGCGGTCCACGGCGAGGTAGTTCTGGCCGTTCGTGTTGAAGATCTTCGCGCTGGGGAAGATCGAGTCCAGACCGAACGTGCGGGCCTCGTCGGGGATGATCGGCACGATGCGCTTGCCGAACTCCTTGTCCTTGATGAGGTCCTTGAGCAGACGCACGAACGCCATGGTGGTGGCGACCTGTTGGGTGCCCGACCCCTTCTTGAGGAGCTCGTAGGTCTTCGCCGGGGGCAGCGTGAGCGGCTTCGGCGTCGAGCGACGCTCCGGCACGAACCCGCCGAGGTGACGACGACGGTCCAGCATGTACTGGATGGTCTCGTCCTCCATGCCCGGGTGGAAGTACGGGGGCAGGTACGGGTCGGCGTCGATCTGCTCGTCCGTCAGCGGGATCCGCAGGTTGTCGCGCAGCGCCTTGAGGTCCTCGTTCTTGACCTTCTTCATCTGGTGCGTGGCGTTGCGGCCCGCGAAGCTGGAGCCGAGGGCGTAGCCCTTGACCGTCTGCGCCAGGATGACCGTCGGCTGGCCCGTGTGGGCGCGGGCGGCGGCGTACGCGGCGTAGATCTTGCGGTAGTCGTGGCCACCGCGCTTCATGTTCCAGATGTCCTCGTCGGTCATGTTCTGCACGAGCGCCTTGGTCCGGGGGTCCCGGCCGAAGAAGTGCTCGCGGATGAACGCGCCGGACTCCGCACGGTACGTCTGGTAGTCGCCGTCGGGCGTGATGTTCATCAGGTTGACCAGGGCGCGGTCCTTGTCCGCGTTGAGCAGGGCGTCCCACTCGCGGCCCCAGACGACCTTGATGACGTTCCAGCCGGCGCCGCGGAACTGCGACTCCAGCTCCTGGATGATCTTGCCGTTGCCGCGCACGGGGCCGTCGAGGCGCTGCAGGTTGCAGTTCACGACGAACGTCAGGTTGTCGAGGCCCTGGTGGGCGGCGAGCTGCAGCATGCCGCGCGACTCGGGCTCGTCCATCTCGCCGTCGCCGAGGAACGCCCAGACGTCCTGCTGGCTGGTGTCCTTGATGCCGCGGTTGTGCAGGTACTTGTTGGTCCAGGCCTGGTAGATGGCCGACGCCGGGCCGAGGCCCATCGAGACGGTCGGGAACTCCCAGAAGTCCTGCAGGAGGCGCGGGTGCGGGTAGGACGGCAGGCCGCCGCCGGCGTGCGACTTCTCCTGGCGGAACCCGTCGAGACGGTCGCTGGAGAGGCGGCCCTCGAGGAAGGCGCGCGCGTACTGGCCGGGGGAGGAGTGGCCCTGGAAGTAGACCTGGTCGCCGCCGCCCGGGTGGTCCTTGCCGCGGAAGAAGTGGTTGAGACCCACCTCGGTGAGGGTCGCGACGGACGCGTAGGACGAGATGTGCCCGCCGACCGACACCTCGGGGCGCTGGGCGCGCGTCACCATGACGGCGGCGTTCCAGCGGATCCACGAGCGGTAGCGCCGCTCCACGGCCTCGTCGCCAGGGAAGTACGGCTCCTCGTGGACACCGATGGTGTTCACGTACGGCGTCGCGACCGACGTCGGGATCTGGACGTTGCGCTCACGGGCGCGGCGCATCAGGTTGAGCATGACGTACCGGGCACGGGGTCCGCCCTTGTCGTCGATGAGCCCGTCGAAGGACTCCACCCACTCCGAGGTCTCGGAAGGGTCGATGTCCGGCACAGCGCTGAGCAGACCGTCGATCAGCGGTCCGGTCTCGTTGGAAGCCACCAGCAACCTCTCTCTTCTGCGGGCTGCCGCCAAGGGTGGCGGCCGCTCGTGCAAGGGTTCCCGTCTGCGGACCCGTGTCGTCGGGGTCGCGACGGCGCGGTCCACCCACGGGTGGTCATCAGTCATTGTGTCTCGACTTTGCCCCGTGGAACACCAGCAGGGAGTCAAGAATCCGTGATCTACGTCATGCCTGCACCTCAGGAGGCGTCCTCGCAGGCCGTCGCCACCGGACTGGGCGGGCGTCGGGGCCTCGAGTGCACTACCTTGGCGCTCGAGGCGCGCGCGACGTCGTGCCCACCGACGACGGAAGGAAAGAGCACACCCGTGGGACAGCAGGCGGACACCCAGGCGGCACGCTTCGGGTTCACCACCGGTCAGGTCGTGCAGGAGTTCGGGTGGGACGACGACGTCGACGAGCCCCTGCGCGCTGCGCTGGAGGCCGCGCTCGGCGGTGAGCTCGTCGACGAGGACTACGACGACGTCACGGACGCCGTCCTGGTGTGGTGGCGCGACGAGGACGGTGACCTCACCGACATGCTCGTGGACGCGCAGACGGCGCTCGAGGACGGCGGGAAGGTCTGGCTCCTCACCCGCAAGCCGGGACGAGACGGCCACGTCGGCCACGACGAGATCCAGGAGGCCGCGACCACGGCCGGACTGCACGCCACCAGCACGTTCGCCGCCGGCGACGACTGGTCCGCGACGCGGCTCGCGAACCGTGGCCGCTGATCCGGCCATCGACGCGGTGACACCGCCGGTCGCCGGGGACCCGGCGCCCGACTTCACCCTCCCCGACACGCACGGGACTCCCACGCAGCTCGCCGACCTGCGTGGCGAGCCCGTGCTCGTCGTGTTCTACCCGTTCGCGTTCTCCGGGATCTGCACCGGGGAGCTGTGCGAGCTGCGGGACAACATCGAGGACTTCGAGTCCGCCGGGGTGCGGCTCCTCGCCGTGTCCACCGACCCCGTCTTCACCCTCAAGGCGTGGCAGGAGATCGAGGGGTTCGGGTTCGACCTCCTCAGCGACTTCTGGCCCCACGGCGCCGCCGCCCGCGCGTTCGGCGTGTTCGACGAGCGCTCCGGGCACGCGCTGCGCGGCTCGTTCCTCGTCGACGCCGACGGCATCGTCCGCTGGTCCGTCGTCCACCCGCGCGGTCAGCGCCGTGACCTGGACGGCTACCTCCAGGCGCTCGCCGAGATCTGATCGCGCCGCGCACCGTCCGGCCGGTGGGCCCGCGGGCGAGCACCACCGCCGCTGCAGGTATCCTTGCGTGCGCTGCCGGGGCCTGTAGCTCAGCTGGTTAGAGCGCCACGCTTACACCGTGGATGTCGGGGGTTCGAATCCCTCCGGGCCCACAAGAAGGTCGTTGTTCAAACCAACGACATCGCCGGTTTGAGTTCCGCCGTCCGTCCTTGTTGGCGGATGGCGAGGGTCTGGGCGTCGCCGTCGAGGAACACTTTGAACGGGACGTCGGGCTCGCCGTGGATGGTGTCGTCGCCGGTGACGACGAGTCGCGCGACAGGTACAGGTCCGGTCCCATCTGCGGCAGCGCGATCGCCACGACCGTGATGTCGAGGATCGGCATGAACTGCGCCGTGCCCAACAGGCCCAGCGCCAGCCAGCGCTTGGGGTGCGCTCCCGCGTCTACTTGCTCGCGTTGTGTCGCAGTCATGGTCGATCTCGTCTTGCTCGCCGTGCCTACGGGCTCTGCGCTTCACCGCCAGGATGAACTCAATCGCTGATGTGTGAGTTGTAACGCATAGAATATCTCATGCATTTCCGTACGACTAATGAGGTGGAGCATGGCGACCAAGAAGGCCATGGCGAACGGTGGTCTCCAGCAGGTCTCCGCAGCAGGTGATCGTCGCGCGGTCAACCAGCGGGCCGACGCGCAGCGCAATCGAGCGAAGATCCTGGCGGCGGTCGTCACCGCGATCCGCAACGACCCCGACGCCTCGGTGGCCGACATCGCTGCCGAGGCCGGGGTGGGCCGGATGACCCTCTACGGGCACTTCAAGACGCGTCCCGAACTTATTGAGGCTGCCCTTGTCGAGAGTCTCGACCGTGGCGAGGAGGCTCTGCGCGAGGTGCCACTGGACGGTGATGCCCGTGAGGCATTCCGGCGGCTTGTTGCATCCAGTTGGGTGCTCGTGGACCAGGCGCGGGCCGTTCTGGCCGCGGCGCAGAAGGAACTTTCTGCAGCGCGCATCCGGGAGTTGCACGAGAAGGCTGAAGCCCGTATGCGAGCCTTGCTGGAGCGTGGCCAGCGCGAAGGTGCTTTTCGCGCCGACCTTCCGGTCAGCTGGCTGTTGGCCACCACCCATGTGGTGATGAACGGGGCAGCCGAGGAAGTCCGAGCCGGGCGGCTCGACGCCGAGGATGCCTCCTGGTTCATCGACGCGATCCTGCTGCCGGCCTTCGCGAGCACCGCGCCGCCCAAAGAGGGTCGCGATGAACTCGCCACTGGTGGGTAGCATCGGCGCATGTGTGGCAGGAACCTCGGCCGCCACGACCCTGCGTCACTGAGGTGTTGACGTCGCGATCGACCTCCTGACCGCACGAGCGAGTCGACCTACAACCGGGCACTGGTCAGTAGAGAGGTGGTCATCGGCCTGCTCGAACCGGAACAGGCCGTGGTCGACTTGTTGATGGTCATGGTGACGTTCGGCGATGCCGGGCTCGCCGGAGAGGCCGGACCGCCCGTGCTCTACCGGCACCGCACCTGCGGCGAGGTCAGCCACGTCGTGCCCCCGCTGCGCGCACTGCGGCGGGCGATGCACGCGCGCGAAATCGATGTGCTCCCCGGACCCGGCCTCTCGGCTTGATCGACCATTGACCGCGACCGGGGGAGCGAATGCCTGCGATGGTTGCCGGAGCCGTGGGGTGAGTGGTGTTCACAGCGGGGGCATGGTCCAGGCCGCGAGCAGCAGCACAGCCCCCAGACCGAGGTCGAGGACGAAGCAGGCTTCGGTGAGCGAGCGGCTGACTACCTTGTCGCGGATGAAGTGGACCACGTCCCATACGGTGTGGCCGAGCGCAGCCGCTGCGGCCAGGTAGAGGGCCACCGTGGGGCTGGACATCATGGCGGTCAGTGCGATGGCGCTGAAGCCGACGAACGCCAGAGCTTGCAGGCCGACCTCTCGGCGGTCGGTGCCGCGCAGGAACCCGAAGATCGCGAATCCTGTTCCCATGACGAGCATGGTGACGGTCGGATCGAGCCCGGTGAGGCCGGCGAGGACGACGGCGACGCTTGCGACGACGACCATGACCCAGACGCTTCGCCGGGAGCCGATGGCAGCGGCGGCGAGGTAGCACGTCGAGGCGATGATGATGATCATCCCGGTGACATGCGGGTCGGGACCGTCGGCGTTGTTGAGGAGTAGCGCGAGCACGCCGAGGACCGAGGGCCAGCGTGCCAGGAGGTGGTGTCCGAAGGCCGCAGCGCGGCCGGAGGGATGAGTGTGTACGTGGGTATCGAGGTTCGTCGTGTTGTTGTTCACGCTCGACAGTTTCTGCTGAGCTCCCGCGTGGTCGACCCGTGCATCCGGCACGGAAACTCCATGCACCCCGACCCGACGGGTTGTCTCAGACCCAGCCGTTCTCGCGCGCGATCCGGTACGCCTCCGAGCGGGTCTCGGCTCCGAGCTTGTGCGTGATAGCAGCCAGGTAGTTGCGGACCGTCCCGGGTGAGAGGAAGAGTTCCCGGGCGACCTCCCGGACCGGCCGGTCTGCCCGGGCGGCCAGGAGCACCTCGGTCTCCCGGTGCGTCAGTGGTGAGGGCGGCGTGGTGAGCGCATCGGCGGCGAGCACGGGGTCGACGTAGCGCTGTCCTTCGTGCACGCGCCGCACGACGTCGGCCAGCGCCGTGCCCGGAGCTCCCTTGGCGAGGAAACCCCTCGCCCCGGACGTCAGCGCCTGGCGGAGTACGTAGGGGCGGCCGTGGGCCGTGAGGATCACCCCGGCGCAGTCGGGCAGTGCCCGGCCGAGTTCTTCGATGACGCCCAGGCCGTCGAGTTTGGGCATCTGCAGGTCGATGACGGCGACGTCAGGGCGGCACAGCAAGGCCTGTTCCGTTGCCTGCCTGCCGTCACGGACTGCGCTCACGACCTCGATGTCCGACTCGCGCTCCAGGAGCCCCACCAGTGCCTCTCGGATCAGCTCGTCGTCCTCGGCCAACAAGACCCGGATGGGCGCGCCCCTCATGACCGGCCCGCATCATGCGGGCATTCCACGCGCAGCTCGAAACGGTCCTCGGTGCTCCGGTCCACGCTCAGGTACGCACCGACCGCTGCGCAACGATCCGAGAGCGCAGCCAGACCGGTCCCCCCGAAGATCTCGTTGCGCTCTGGCTCGCGGACCCCGTCGTTGACGATGACCAACGTGGGAGCTCGTCCGGTGGCCGCGACCGTGATCGACACCTGCCGTGCCCGACTGTGCCGCAGGAGGTTCGTCACGGCCTCCCGGATGACGGTGGCCAGCAGGTGTGACAGTTCCCGGGACAAGCGTGGAAGCAGGTCCGGGTCGGCCTCGACGCTCGCCTCGATGCCGGCCGAGCGGAGCACCAGGTCTGCGGCCTGGAGCTGGGCTCCGAGGTCGGCGACCGTCTGGCCGTGCACGGCCCGCCGGACATCGATGAGCGTCTCGGAGGCGAGCCCGCAGATGGCCTCGCATTCGGTGGTCGCGCGGCCGGGGTCGCGGGCAGTGAGGCCCGCGGCGAGTTCCGCCTTCAGTGCGATGATGCCGAGGCGGTGCCCGAGCACATCATGGAGCTCGCGCCCGGCCCGGAGGCGCTCTTCGGCGATCGCCAGTGCGGTCTGGGCTTCCCTCACGTCCTGTGCCGTCCAGAGCAGCCGCAGCAGCCACACGAGGGCCTGGCACATCGCCCACACCACGACCCCGCAACCGAGCAGTGTCAGGACGCCGGCGACGATCTCACCGTCGAACACGATGCCGCCGATCCAGGCGGCCGCCGCCAGGACGAGGGCCATGACGACCCCCGACTGCCAACTCACCAGTGCACACGCGGCGATCGCGAAGCCGGCCAACCATGCCCACGGCTGCTCACCGCGCTCGGCCCACAGATGAGCCGGTGCCCACAGCACCAACGAGACGGCCAGAAGCAATGCTGTTGTGCCCCATGTGGTGGCGGGGGACGGCCGCGGATTCACCGCCGTCCAGAGGACCAGCACGAGAGCGGCACCGAACCCCGCCATCTCGATCAGGAAGACCGCACCGAGGACTGCGCTCGGCGGTGCCGTCAGCGATATCGGCACGATCACAGCCCAGGCGAAGCAGGCCATCAGAACGCCCAGCACCACAAGCCGAGGACCGGCTCGACGAGGCGCAGGTCCACGATCGCTCATGGTCACCCCCTCCGTCGACCTGGCGCTATCTCGACCGCTCACGGCGGTTCCGGACAACGTCGTAGATCCACCACAGTGACTGTGCTATGAGGATCGTGGCCGCGCCCATGGTCGCGCTCGTCGAGTGCTCCGAGGCCCACTGACCGCCCAGGCCCACCGTGGCGACGACCACTGCCGATACTGCGACGGCCGCGAGCATGACGAGGCGTTGGGCCAGGGCAACCGGGTGCCTCCTGCCGGCGATCGCCACCATCAGCTCGATGATCTGCACGAGCGCCACACCGGCACCCGCGCCGACGGCGAACGCGATGACGCCCTCGGGGAGCGGCCGGGAACCCGTGGCAACGAGGACGGCGAGGGCGGTCACCACCAGGGCCATGGCGTCGATCACCGAGGCCAGGAGCCTCCAGGAGGCCGCGCCCTCCGTGTCTTGTCGCTTGCGTGGGATGAAATCCCACGCCCGTGCATGGTGCCAGCGGCTCGCGATGAGCGCGATCACGAAAGTGCTCGACGTTGCCGCCACCGTAGCGAGGAGGTTGCCGCTGAGCATCCAGGCGACCGCTGCGATGGCGGCGACGACCGGAAGGGAACACAGCCGTCCGAACCACCACCCGCGCAGGTACAGCGATCGTGCCTCGGGCAGGTCGGTGGGATGTAGGAGCCGTTTCACAGCCGGATCGGGCAGGGCCACTGCCTCGTGCATGTCGCTCATGGGAGCCTCCAAGGTGTTGGCGTGATGTAGCCGGGATCGGCGCTGGTAGGTCACCCGGCCGAACAGCGGAGCATCGGCCCGTGCCATCTCGCGAGTTCGGACTGCTGCGAGCAGTCCACGCGCCTGATCGACGAGATCCCGACTCGACTCGACTCGACGAGGTTCGCCAAGCGCATGACCGGGCTCGCCGTCGAGTCGCACCTCCGAGTCCAAGACGTCGCCACGGTCCAGGCTCTCGACCGCGACCGTCTCGATCAGCTCAGCACAGGTGCTGAAGTGCCCACAGAGGGTCATCCACCCGACGCCGGCTGTGGCGGCGATCCGATTGGCGGGGCATCGGCACGCTGGGTCACCAGGCGTCCACCTGCGGTCGTCGCGGATCTGATCGGTCGGTATCGCTCAATCTGGTCGACCCCCTATGTCAAACGTTCAGGTACGAGCTAGTATAGCGAACTACTCGTACATTAGTGCTTGACTTGCTCCCCGCGTTGTCTGGACTCCAGCGGGTGCCACCACCCACTCCCCACCGGGATCTATCCAGATAGCCGAACACCACCGGTCGGTCCACGACGGCCGAGAAGGAAGAGGCATGAGCACGACGGAGACCGCCCGTGATGACGACCTGGTCGGCGCGCAACGACACGCTCAGACAACGGTCTACAGCACTTCGGGCAGGAGTCTGGTGGCAGAGCTCTGCCCGCAGGCTGCAGCGCGACCCACCGCCACTCAGCGCCGACGAACAACGGCTCGGGCAGTCGCCCGCTTCCTGCACGCCTGCATCGACGCCGCCCCTCGCGACGACGTCACGGAGCGCAGCCAGCAGATCCCGGAGTATCGAGAAGCGAAGGACGAGATGCTCAGGTATCACCTCCTGAGGCAGCTGCGCTGATGATGGCCCATTGCTCTCCTCGCTGATGAGACCTGCTCCCGCCGGACTGACGTCGCCTGCCGGCAACTGCGACAACCGGGATTCTGATGCCATGCAGGGGCAGCAGCCATGTCGTCACCCCCGGCCGGGACATGGCCGCGCGGCCTTCGACGTGCACAGCTAGCGCACCAGGATCCGCAGGCGCGGCCGGGGGGAAGTTCTCACTCCTCGCCAGTTCGCAACCTTCGGAGGCCCCCTCATGGCACACACCGACTACCTGAGTGCCGACCGGCTGACTCGCGCGCTCACCATGCGCGACCACACCGACCCCACCCAAGGCGCACATGCTGTTCAAGCCCTGCTCGACGCCGTGGTGACCGCGCTGCAACCCCAGTGGACAGGCAGCACGGTCCGGTACGTGCGCCACTCGCCGATCGTGCCGGTGTGCGAGAACTACGACCGCCTCGGCTGCGACCCGGGCGACGTCACCCGCGCGCGTCGCTAGACCCGCGACATCAGCCCGACCGTGATGCTGCGCTGCCACACCATCATTCGTCCCCTGGACCGCACACTTACCTCGGACGTGGCCAACACGATCCGCAACACCATCTACCGAGCCGTGCACGAAGGACCGGGGCTGGAGTTGATCTGAGCTCCGTGCCACCCGAGTTCGGAGTCGAGTGTGCTCGCGCCCCGGGCCCACGCCTGGTCGCGAGGGCAGTTCTTCATCATGGTCATGATCCCCGCCCTGCACAGCGCTACCGGCGATCAGAACTCCGCGACGCGTGCGCGGGTGTGGCGAATCCGGCGCGCAGACCGGCGGGGTCGGGCTCGCGGCCTTCGAGGTGCTCGGCACGCAGCTCCTCCATGAAGCACTGCTGCAGGCGTTCTCCCCCCTCGTGGAGAGCCGCAGCGGTGGAGCCGATCTCGGGGTCCGCGGGCAGCCAGCGGTTGCCCCAGACGCCGAGGGCAACGAGTACCGGCAACAGCTCGATGGCCGGTTCGGCGAGCCGATACCGCACCTTCTGACGGTGGCCCGGGTCGGTGTGCCGCGTCAGCAGCCCGACTGCGGTGAGCTTCTCCAGTCGGCTGGTGAGGATGTTGGAGGCGATGCCTTCCCTGGACCCGGCAAGGAGATCACGGTAATGCCGCGGACCGCCGAACATCAGGTCCCGCAGGATCACGAAGCTCCAGCGATCGCCCAGCAGCTCGGTGGCCAGGTTGATCGGACATCCCGACCGTCCTGCCGGCACCGGCAGATCCTCTACGACTTCCGGTTGCGTCATGCAGGCAGTTTACGCTACCGTCCAACTGGTTGCAACCTGCAATCGGTTTGTCATGGGTGAGAGCCAGCTGCTGCGCACACGGTTGGCGAGCCGTCATCACGAGAACGAGGTGACTCATGGATACACATCCCACGGGCAATGTTCCGCTGAGCCCGAAGCGACGGTGGTGGGGGCTGCTCGTGCTGGCTCTGCCGGCCCTGATCGTCTCGATGGACCAGAACGTTCTCTACCTGGCGCTGCCGGAGCTTTCGCGGGAGCTGACTCCGACCCTGGTCGAGCAACTGTGGATGACGGACGTCTACGGCCTGATGGTCGCCATGTTCCTGATCCCCCTCGGGGCGGTGTCGGACCGGTGGGGACACCGACGAGTGCTGCTCCTTGGCGCGGCGGCGTTTGCGGGATGCTCCGTGCTCGCAGCCTTCGCACCGACCAGCGAGCTGCTCATCGCGGCACGGGCCCTACTGGGGGTGGCCGGTGCGATGCTCGCGCCGTCTGCGCTGGCGCTGATCACCGCACTGTTCTCGGATGCCGGCGAACGGGCCAAGGCGGTCGGTCTCTGGATGACATGCTTCATGGTGGGCATGGCCGCCGGCCCGATCGTCGGTGGACTCCTGCTGAGGTGGTTCTGGTGGGGTTCGGTCTTCCTGCTGGGGATCCCGGTGATGCTCGCGCTCATCCTGCTGGGACCCTCGCTTCTTCCCAGGGGGAACGCGCGGAGCACAACTCGGACCGATCTCGGCGGGGCAGCACTGTCGGCGCTGGCAGTCTTGGCGCTCGTCTTCGGCATCAAGTCCGTGACGGCGGGTGACATCCCTCCGGTCATGGCGGTCGCGATCATGGTGGCGGGGCTCGCCTGTGCAGGTGCCTTCATCGCCCGACTGTGCAGGCATCCGGAACCGCTGGTGCCCATCGCGCTGTTCGCCAATCGTCGCTTCACGGCCGCGCTGTGCGTCATGATGGTCAGCGCGGTGGCCATCGGCGGATCGTACTTCTTCTTCACCCAGTACCTGCAGCTCGTCGCGAATCTCTCGGCTCTGCATGCCGGCGTCGTGCTCGTCGCCCCTGCCGTTGCCTTCGCCGCGGGCGCTGTCCTCGGACCGCTGCTGACAGCCAGGGTGCCGATGCACTACGTCCTGGCCGGCGGACTCGTCGTGGCCGCGATCGGTCTGGGAACTGCCGCAGTCGTGCGCAGCGGCGATGATCTGCTTCTGGCCGTGCTCGGCTTCTCGCTGGCCTTCCTCGGCTTCGGGCCTGGAGCAGCGCTGGGCACCGATCTTGTCGTGGGCTCGGCACGGGCAGAGGAGGTCGGATCCGCCTCGGCACTTTCGGAAACCGGGACGGAACTGGGCTCTGCGCTCGGCGTCGCCATCCTGGGCAGCCTCGGCGCGGTGCTCTATCGGCAGAACCTGAACGCGACCCTTCCTCACGAAGCCGGCACCCCGGCCTTGGAAAGCGCCCTTGACGGCGTCATCGCCACTGAGACAGTAGTGCCCGGACTGGCGTGGGCCGCGGAGTCCGCATACGCCAGCGCCTTCGGGTGGGTCGCCGCCATCGCAGCCGGCCTCCTTGCCGTGCTGGCCCTGGTGACCATCCACGCCTTACGCCCGCTGAGCACAGCACCCACAGACGGGCAGATGGCCGGAATCTCTCGCCCCATGCCTCACGCCTCCCACTCACAGCAGAAGGACTAACCATGAGAACGAATCTCGACACGCCCTACGTCCTGTTCATCCCTGGAGCCTGGATGGGCGCCTGGATCTGGGATCCGACCGTGGACCGGCTCCGCAGCCGTGGTATCGACGCCGACTCTCTCACCCTGGCCGGATTGGAGTCTGGTGCCTCTGCCAGCCGCATCGCGGAGATCCGCCTGGCCGACCATGTCGAGCAAGTGACCGATCGCCTCCTCCGCAGGGTGGACCGTCCGGCCGTCCTGGTCGGACACTCCTACTCCGGCATGGTGGCGGCCCAGGTCGCCGACCGCAGGGGCGAGCGAACCGTCACCTCCATCCACTTCGACAGCTTCCTGCCCGTGAACGGCCGAAGCCTCATCGACGGATGGGGACCTGATGACACGGCCCGTGCCCAGGAGAGGACCGACATCCTCGACGCCCACTACCAGTGGGCCCCTCCGCCCGCCGCCGCACTGAGCGTCGAGCCCGGACTGAGCCCGGAGAATCGTCGATACCTGGCCGAGAGACTCACGCCGCACCCCGGTCACACGGTGCTGGATCCCGCCACCATGCAGCAGCCGGTCGAAACCCAGCGCGGAACCTACATCGCCTCCTCACCCGGCAATGTGCCCGGTGCGCTCGCAGCCCTGCATGCAGAGACCTGGCACGTCCGTGTCCTCGAGAGCGGCCACTGGCCCATGCTCGAACGGCCCGACGACGTCGCATCCCTGATCGCTGACCTGGTCGGCTCCGCAACCTGAGGGGCTGTCCGGTTTTCGGTGAAACCGGGTGTCTTGAAAGGGTCAGCGGCGGTGCGCGCTGAGGCGCCCGTCGAAGGTGATGTCGAACGCGTTCAGGGCCTGCTTCCACCGCATGGGGTCCACCTGGCCCTGGACACGGGCTTCAGGGCGCGGGAGATCGCGTCCCAGTGCGCCCGGGAGGCGTACCGGAAGCTGGTGCGCGTCAGGTGCACGATGCAGGTCTGCACGATCGTGTCGGTCCAGACGGTGTTCACCGAGTCGGGCAGCCCCTTGAGGCCGTCGCACACCACCGTCAAGATGTCCTCGACCCCGCGGTTCTTGATCTCGGTCCAGACCTGGAGCCAGTACTTCGCGCCCTCGCCACCGTCGCCGGCCCACAATCCGAGGATGTCGCGGTTCCCGTCGACGGTCACCGCGAGTGCGACGTAGATGGGCCGGTTGGCGACCTGCCCGTCGCGAACCTTGACGTGGATGCAGTCGATGAACACCACCGGGTAGACCGGGTCCAACGGACGGGACTGCCATTCGGCCATGCCGTCCAGGACCTTGTCCGTGATCGTGGAGATCGTCGTCTTGGACACCTCGGACCCGTACACGTCTGCCAGGTGCGCCGAGATGTCACCGTGGGTCATCCCGCGCGCCGACAGCGACAGCACGATGTCCTCGATGCCACCGCAGGCTCGAACGTCCCCGCACGATCCCGAGGCACCTCGATCTGCACCGGGCCGCCCTTGGTCAGCACCGTCTTGGCCCGGGTGCCGTTACGGGCATTGCCGTCCCTCGAGGCGCCCTTCTCGTGCTTGTCGTAGCCCAGGTACGCGGTGATCTCACCCTCGAGCGCGGACTCCAGCACCAGCTTCGTCAGCTGAGCCAGCAGCCCGTTCTCCCCGTTGATGCCCAGCCCGGACGCCTGAGCGTCATCGACCAGAGCGGCGATCATCGAACCGGTGCTCGTGCCACCAGCGCCGGAACGGCCCGGAGACCTGTTCGTCGACGAACCGGTGCGGGGCGTCGTGCGCGGTGACGCGTGCCGTCATCCGGAACGGCAGCCCGAAGTGCCGCGCCTGCCAGGTGACGGTGTCGCCCGGCCGCAGCACGCCGGAGGTGACGCCCGCGACCGCGCGTTCACCGGAGGCTCCCATCGAGGCGGTGTGGGCGTCCACCGACAGGCTCGCAGCGAAGCACCTCTCCGGCGGCGCGGGGATCTCGGTGACGAGCGTGAAGGACGGCATGTCCGGATCGTAGGTCCGTCGTCGGTGACGGCGGGGCGCTCGGCGCCGTGGCGTCACCGCCCGAGCGCCCACCACTGCAGCAGCATGATGGTCTTGCCGTCGACGATGCGGCCGTCGCGGATCATCGCGAGGGCGTCGTCGAGGGGCAGCTCGACGACCTCGATGTCCTCGCCCTCGGCGGCGACGCCGCCGCCCGTCCCGGTGCGGTCGCGCGCGGTGTACGGCGCGGCGTAGAAGTGCACCCGTTCGGTGACGGAGCCCGGGCTCATGTACGCCGTGAACACGTGCTCCACCGGCCCGACGGTGACGCCCAGCTCCTCGGCGACCTCGCGCCGCACGGCCGTCTCGGGGTCGTCGTCGTCCAGCAGGCCGGCGGCCGTCTCGAGGAGCATGCCGTCGGGGTGGTCGTTGACGTACGCGGGGAACCGGAACTGCCGGGTCAGCAGCACGGTGGAACGTGCAGCATCGTGCAGGAGGATGGTCGCGCCGTCGCCGCGGTCGTAGGTCTCGCGCTGGAGCGTGTGCCAGGTCCCGTCACGACGCCGGTGGTCGAAGGTCGTGCGGCGCAGCACGTGCCACCCCTGGGACGTGAGCTCGACGTCGCGGACGACCACGTCCGGGTTCCGGTCGAGGTCCCGACCTGCCCGGTCGAGGCCCGTGCGGCCGCGGTGGTCGGGGACGTCGACGCCGGGCCGCCCGCTCACGGGAACGTCACCGGGCGGCGCGGCACCTCGGTCACGTCGTGGTAGACGGGCAGGCCGCGGCTGGTGGCGATCGCGACGTCCTGGTCGGCCCCCGTCGACTCGCCGGGCAGCCGGAGCACGGCGTCGCAGTGCTCCAGGAGCCGCTGCGCCGTCGGGTAGAGCACGTCGTCGGCGAGGGCGTCGTCGATACTCGCGCCGGCGGACCGCAGGACGGGCAGCGCGACCCACTCGCCGATCATCGGGACGTGCCCGGCCTCGAAGACCGGCCAGGCGGCCTCCTCCAGACGTCGCAGGTTGGCCTCCATCGCGGCCGGGTCGCCGTCGGTGCCGGACCGGTAGGGGCCGGCGATGAGGATGAGCAGCGGTCTCGTCATGGTCCGTATACTAAGCATAAACGTGCACTACTACGAAGAAACGAGGGCCGACCATGCTGGCTGCCGAGAGACGCGACCTCCTCCTGCACACCCTGCACCGCGACGGCAAGATCGTGGCGAAGACGGCCGCGGCCGAGCTCGGGCTCTCCGAGGACAGCATCCGCCGGGACCTGCGGGAGATGGCCGCCGAGGGGCTGTGCCAGCGCGTCTACGGGGGAGCGCTGCCCGTGTCCCCGGCGGTCGCCGACTACGACGGCCGCCGCCGGGTCGAGGTCGCCGGCAAGGAGCGGGTCGCCGCCGCGGCCGTGCGGCTCGTCGACCCGGGCAGCACCGTCATCCTCGACGGCGGCACCACCGCCCTGGCCGTCGCCGCAGCCCTGCCGGCCGACCTGCGGTGCACGGTGATCACGCACAGCCCGACCGTCGCGGCCGCCCTGGTCGAGCACCCGACCGTCGAGGTGTTCATCCTCGGCGGCCGGCTCTTCAAGCACTCCGCCGTGGCGAGCGGCGCGGCCGCCGTCGAGGCCGCGCAACGGGTCTCCGCGGACCTGTTCCTCCTCGGCGTCACCGGCATCCACCCGGACACGGGCCTCACCACGGGCGACGCCGACGAGGCCGCGATGAAGCGCGTCCTGGCCTCCCGTGCCGCCGAGACCTACGTGCTCGGATCGTCGGAGAAGGTCGGAGCGGCGTCGGCCTACGACGTGCTCGGGTTCGACGCCGTCGCCGGGGTCGTCACCGACGCGGACCCGGAGTCGGACGTCGTGCGCCGCCTCGGCGAACGGGTCCGCCTCGTCGGCGCGCACGGGTGAGGATGCGCTGATCGGCGCCGGGGGCCAGGGCCCTTCGGCCCTACCGGGCGCGGTCGCCGCGACGGACGATGGTGTGACCGGCGCTGCCCGAGGAGGTCGCATGAGCGGGGACCCGTCCGTCGCCCTGACGTTCATGGGTGCCACGGGCACCGTGACGGGCAGCCGGTTCCTGCTGGAGCGCGCCGGGCGTCGCCTCCTCGTGGACTGCGGCCTCTACCAGGGGGAGCGGGCGTGGCGGCGCAAGAACTGGGAGCCGTTCCCCGTCCCGGCGGACACGATCGACGACGTCGTCCTCACGCACTGCCACCTGGACCACAGCGGCTTCCTGCCCGTGCTGGTGCGGGACGGGTACGACGGGCCGGTGTGGATGACGGAGGGGACGGCCGGGCTCACCGCGATCGTCCTGCGGGACAGCGGGCACCTCAACGAGCGGGACGCCGATCTGGCACGGTCGGCGGGCTGGTCCCGGCACGACCCGCCCCTGCCGCTGTACACGGTCGCGGACGCCGAGCGCGCGATCCGCCGGTTCGAGACGGTGCCGTTCGACGTCCGCGTCGACCTCGGCGAGGAGCTCGGCGTCCGGCTGGTCCGCGCCGGCCACGTGCTCGGCTCGGCCAGCGTCCTCGTCGACGCCGGACCGGCCCGCGTCCTGTTCTCCGGGGACCTCGGCCGCACCGAGCACCCGGTGCTGCGTCCGCGCGCCGCCCCGCCGTCCGCCCGCACCGTGGTCATCGAGTCCACGTACGGCGACCGGGAGCACGTCGAGCCGGAGCTGTCCCACGAGCCGTTCGCCGACGCCGTGCGGCGCACGATCCGGCGGGGCGGGACGGTCCTGGTGCCGGCCTTCGCGGTCGACCGCACCGAGCTCGTCCTGCACGCCCTGTCCACGATGCTCCGCGAGGGGCGGATCCCCGCCGTCCCGGTGTTCGTCGACAGCCCCATGGCGCTCGCGGCCCTGGACGTGTACGGCCGCGCGGGGACCGCCGGGGAGCTGCGGCCCGACCTGACGACGCTGGTCGACCTGCCGTCCCTGCACGCGGCGCGCACGCCTGAAGAGTCGATGGCCCTCAACAGCCCGGCGCGGCCGTGCGTCATCGTCTCCGCGTCGGGCATGGCGTCGGGAGGCCGGGTGGTCCACCACCTGCGCCACCTGCTCCCGGACCGGCGCAACTGTGTCGTGCTGACCGGCTACCAGGCGATCGGCACGCGCGGGCGGATGCTGCAGGACGGCGCGCGCGAGCTGAAGATGATGGGCCGGTACGTGCCGGTCGCGGCGGAGGTCGTCGACGACGAGGAGTTCTCGGTCCACGCGGACGCGAGCGAGCTCGTCGGGTGGTTGGGGCAGATGCCCGAGCCGCCCGAGGCGGTGTACGTCGTGCACGGGGAGGCGCACGCCTCCGTCGCGCTGGCCGACCGGATCCGGGCCGAGATCGGGTGCGTCGCCGTCGCTCCCCGACCGGGCGAGCGCGTCCTCGTGGACTGACGCGCCCGCCGGGTTCCCGCCCCGGGGCGCCGTCCCGGTGGTGGCCGGTGCGGGGCGGGGATAGAACGGGGGCATGGAGCGGGTGCGGGTGTACCTCCTCGACGACCACGAGCTGGTGCGCCGTGGGCTGCGCGGACTCCTCGACGCCGAGGACGATCTCGAGGTGGTGGGGGAGTCGGGCTCGGCGGCCCAGGCGGTGCGCGACATCGGCCGCACGCGCCCCGACGTGGCGCTGCTCGACGTGCGGCTGCAGGACGGGTCGGGCATCGAGGTGTTCCGGGCCCTGCACTCGTCGATGCCGGGGCTGCGGGCGCTGATGCTCACGTCCTACGACGACGACGAGGCGCTGTTCTCGGCGATCATGGCGGGGGCGTCGGGGTACCTGCTGAAGCTGATCACGGGGCCGGAGGTGGTCGCCGCGATCCGTCGCGTCGCGGCGGGCCAGTCGTTGATCGACCCCGCGCTGACGTCGCGCGTGCTGGAGCGCCTGCGTGCGGGTCCCGCGCACGATCCGGCGCTCGCGGCGCTGAGCGAGCAGGAGCACCGGGTCCTGGTGCTCATCACGCACGGGCTGACGAACCGGCAGATCGGCTCGCAGATGTCCCTGTCGGAGAAGACGGTGAAGAACTACGTCTCGAACATCCTGACGAAGCTGGACCTGGAGTCGAGGACGCAGGCGGCGGTGATGGCGGCGCGGCTGCTCGGCGTGACGGACGACGACGCGACCGGCTCCTGGCACGACGGACGTTAGGCCTCCCGGCGACCGGCCCCGCCGCCGTCGACCGGCACACGCCAGGTCACCTCGCTGCCGTGCGGCTCCCGCGCAGCGATCGTGAGGGTGCCGCCAAGCTCGGCCGCGCGCTCGGCGAGGTTGACGAGCCCGCTGCGGGCCGCCGCCGGGTCGAACCCGATCCCGTCGTCGCCGACCGTGCAGGTCAGCTCGTCGACGGTGGCGACGACGTCCACCCGGACGCTGGTCGCGGCGGCGTGCCGGGCCGCGTTCGACAGCCCCTCGCGCAGCACGGCGACCACGTGGTGGTGCAGCGCGGGGTCCACGAGGATGTCGACGGGTCCGTCGATCCGCAGCTCCGGGGCGGGGTCCAGCACGTGGGCGTACTCCGCGACGAGCGCCTGGACCTTGGCGCGCAGGGAGTGTCGCTGCCGGTCGGGCGGTCGCAGGTGGACGACCGACCGGCGCACCTCGCGGATCGTGGCCTCGAGGTCCTGGGCCACGGTCCGCAGGAGCTCCTGCACGTCGGGGGGTGCCTGCCGCTCGACCGCGCCGAGCTGCAGGCCGAGGGCGAACAGCCGCTGGGTGACGCCGTCGTGCAGCTCGCGGGCGATGCGGTTGCGTTCCGCGAGCACGGCGATCTCCTGCTGCATGGCCCGGGAGTGGCGCCGTTCGAGCAGGAGCGACGCCTGGCTCGCGAAGTCGGCGACGAAGTCGGAGTCCTCGGCGAGGTTCGCCGCCTCGCCGCGCCGCGGGAGCACGATGACGAGCGCACCCCGGGTGAGCGTGTCGATCGACAGGCGGGTCATGACGGCGCCGCCGCCGTCGGGGAGGTCGGCCCACCGGGTGGCGCTGCTGGCCATGGCGAGCAGCAGGGCGGGCCGCAGGTCGGCCAGGGTGCGTCCGGGCGGGCGCGTGAGGTCGCCGACCGCGGCGCGGACCGTGAAGGACCCGGGCGTGCCCGGCTCCGGCGCGATCGCCATCGCGGTGAGCCCGCCCGACGCTCGCAGGCACTCGCGCAGGACGACGTCGACGGCCTCGTCCGTGCCCGACGCGCGCAGGATCCCCGGGGGGATGGTGGCCGCGGCCTCGAGCCACCGCGTCCGCAGCTCCGCGGTCATGAGGAGCCGGGCGTGGTCGATGGCCAGGCCCGCGAGGTCGGCGAGCGCCGTCACGGAGCTCTCGTCCTCGGCGGTGAACGTCGGGCCGGTCGTCTTGTCGGTGAGGTAGAGGTTGCCGAACACGCGCCCGCGCACCCGGACCGGGACCCCGAGGAAGGTCGTCATCGGTGGGTGCCCGGGCGGGAAGCCGACGGCCGACGGGTGCTTCGTGAGGTCCTCGAGGCGCAGGGACTCCTGGTGGACGATCAGGTGGCCGAGGAGGCCGCGTCCGGCCGGCGGGTGCCCGATCCGCGTGCGGTCCGCGTCGTCGACGCCCTCGGCGACGAACTCGACGAGGTGCCGGCGGGAGCTGCCGATGACGCCGAGGGCCCCGTAGCGGGCCCCGGACAGGTCGCACGCGGCCCGCACGACACCGACGAGCAGGTCGCGCAGGTCGAAGTCGGACGACAGGCCGTTGACCGCGTGCAGGATGGCGTCCTGCACCTCGGCCGAGGTCCTCTCCATCCGGGGAGCGTATGCCGGGGGAGTCCGCCCGGCACGTCCGCGGGCGTCGGGGTCGCCCGGCGTCGGGGCCCGCGCCGCGGCGGGGCGACGGCTCCGGGCGGTCCCTGTCACACCAGGACGGGCCAGCGTCGCACCCACGGCGTCTGCTGCCACCATCCGCCGAGCCCGAGCGTGCGTCCGGCGTCGCCCAGGGCGAGGGCGACCAGCACCAGCGCGTAGATCAGGTGGTCGTCCATGAACGGGTTGTTCGCCGGGGGCAGCACCGCCGTCCACATGAGGACGAGCATCAGCGCCCCGGCCGTGGCCGCGATCCGCATGCCGATGCCGAGCAGCAGGGCCACCCCGATCCCGAGGAGGCCGATCATGAAGACCCAGTCGGCCCAGGCCTGGCCTGCGAGCCCCTGGTAGAAGTCGGCGAACGGGCCGGCGGTGGCGTGGCCGAGGAACCCGGCGGTGGGTTGACCGCCGTCGATCCAGGCGCCCTCGGCGGGGGTCTCGTGGCCTAGCCCGAAGGCCTTGTCGAGGAAGGCCCACAGGAACACCCAGCCGAGGCAGATCCTGATGACGGCCCCGACGTAGCGCAGCGCCTGCCGCGCACCGGGGGAGGTCCCGACGTCGGTGTCGCCCGACGCGGTGCCCGGTACGGCCGGGGTCTCGTGGTGGCTCTGGTAGGTGCTCATGATGACGTGCCTCCTGCGGTCGGGCCGCCGACGGGTTCGGCGGCGTCGGGTGGGACGGGCGAGGGCGCGGGGACGACCTCGACCGGGCAGTGCGCGTGCTGCAGCACGGTGCGGGTGACGCTGCCGAGGACGGCCGCGACCATCCGGGGTCGCACGGCGCCGTGCCCGTGGCGGCCCATGACCAGCAGGTCGGCGCCGGAGGAGCGCCGGACGAGGGTGTCGGCGACGTTCGCGTACTCCACGTGGCTCTCGTACGGCACGCCGGGCTGCTCCTGCGCGGCCGCCGCCACGAGTCCGTCGATGATGCCGTGCGCCTGGGCGCCCCACTGCTCCTGCACGGACCACTCGTCGACCAGGTAGCTGTAGAACGGGTCGAGGCGCCAGCAGTGCAGGACCTCGAGCCGGGCGGAGCGGCGGGCGGCGGCGGCGAACCCGGCGGCAAGGACCTCGGGCGAGCCGGGCGAGCCGTCGACGGCGACGACGACGCGGCGGGCGTCGGCCTCGGGTGACCAGCCGCGGGGCACGCTCACCACGGGGCAGGCGGCGCGCGCGACGACGCCGAACGTGGTGCTGCCGGTGAACATCCGCTCGACGAGGGAGGCCGCGCGGTGCCCGAGCACGACGAGGCGGGCCTGCTCGCCGGCGGCGGCGAGGACCTCGGTCGCGGGGCCGAGCGTCTCCTGGCGCCGGACGGCGACCCGGCCGTCGGAGAGGTCGTCCACCACGGCCTGCGCGTCGGCGAGCAGCTGGCGCCCGACCTCGACGAGCGGCTCCCCGCTGATCAGGGGGAGCATCGGGCCGACCGGGACGATCTCGTGGACCGCGTTGACCAGCCACAGCGAGCAGCCCTCGCGCTCCGCCTCGCGGACGGCGTACGCGAGCGCGCCGGACGCCTCCGGCGACCCGTCGATCCCGACGACGATCGGACGATCCGCGGTGGTGCCCATGGTGTGCTCCGCTCCTCGGGTGGTCGGGGTGCTACGTCCGGGCCCCGGCCTCGTCGGCGGCCTGCGCGATCGCCGCGCCCCAGTCCCGGGCCCGGTCGAGCTCGTCGGGGACGAGCGGGCCCTCGACGTCCGTGACGTAGAACGACTCGGGGTGGCCGAGGGCGTGGTGGCCGCTGCGGTGCAGGGCTCGTGCCGCGGCGCGTGCGGCGGACCCGGGCAGGTGCTGCACGGTCTTCGCACGGGTGTCGAACGTGGCGTAGAGCCGGTCGGTCGGGTCGGGCGGCAGACCGGCGATCCAGTCGCGGATGCCGGGCACGTCGTGGGGCATGACGTCGAGGCGGCCCTGCGCGTCGCGCCGCGTGCTGGCGCGGCTCATGCCGAACGCGTGGGTGGGACCGCCGACGACCACCAGGGACTCGTCGACCGGTTCCGCGGCCTCGGGGTCCGCGACGGAGACGACGCGGACGGGCATGTGCTGCGCGATGCCGTCGGCGATCGCCCGGGCGACGGACTCGGTGTTGCCGAAGCTGGTCTCGTACACGACGAGGGCGGACATGGGGATCACGATCCTTCCGGGTCACGGGGCTGCTGCGCGGGGGACCGCGGGTGGGACGGCTCCACGGCGGGGCCGCTGACGGCGAGCACGACCCGGGTGCGCCACGTCGCGGGGTCGGGGTCGGACTCCGGCCCGGCCTCGTAGGACTCCCAGGACACGCCGAGGAGGCGGAGGTCGTGCGCGGCGACCCAGGCCTCCATCCGGCCACGGGTCGCCCGGAGGCCGTCGTACGGGCCCGCGTGGATCGTCTCGACGACGCGCACGGCCGGCAGCGGTTCGGCGACGACGACACCGCCGCCCGGCTCGTTCCCGACCGTGGCCGGGAGCGCAGGCAGGTCGACGGCGTCGTCGACGGGGAACCCGACCTCGACGTCGAGGTCGTCGCCCGTGCGGTCGTGGTAGCGCGCGAAGGGGGGTCCCGCCGGCCGGAGGCCGAGCTGCTCCAGCAGCCCGGCGACACGGGGGACGAGCGTCGCGAACACGTCCGCGAGCTCGTCCGTGCGGGCGATCCGCCGGACGCCGACGGCCGCCTGCTCGGGATGGTCGATGAGGGTGATCTCGTGCTCGTCCACCGTGCTCTCCTCTCCGTGCCGCCGACGTCGGACCGTCAGCGGTCCTCGTCGTCGTGGACCACCAGGACGGTGCCCGACGCGTGCCGCACCACCTCGTTGCTCACCGAGCCGAGCAGCATGCCGCGGAAGGCGCCCATGCCGCGCGACCCGACGACGACGAGGTCGTCCGGTCCCGACCGGGCGAGCAGCGCGTGCACCGGCTCGTCGTCGAGCAGCTCGAGCCGCACCTCCAGCCCGGGGTTCTCCTCGCGCAGCGTCGCGGCGGTCCGCTCCGCCGCCTGGTGCGTGGGGTCGTCCGCGTCCGACGTGGCCAGCGGCGGGACCTCGCGGACCGTGACGTGCGGGTCCAGCAGCGGCGGCCGGGCGTGCAGCACGACGAGCGGCACGCCCCGCCAGACCGCCTCGCGGGCGGCCGCGGCGGCCGCCGCGAGGGACGTCGGCGAACCGTCCACCCCGACCACGACCGACCCGCCCTGCGACGCGCCACGGACCACCGCCACCGGGCAGCGGCTGTGCGCCGCCAGGTGGGCGCCGACCCGGCCGACGCGCGTGCGTCCGACCTGGCCCTGCGCGCCGACGACGAGCAGCTGGGCGTCCGTGGTCAGCGCCTGCAGCGCCGGCACCTCCGGCCCGTCCAGCGCCCGCGTCGAGATGACGATGCCCGGGCTCCGCACGGTCGCGTGCTCCAGCCTCTCCACCAGGTACTCCTTGACCTCCGCCAGCAGCGCGGGCTCCGGCACCACCAGGTACCAGTTCCACGCGGAGGGGTCACGAGGCACCTGGAACGCGCGGGCAAGCACCGCCTCCGCCGCCCGGTGCTCCGCCTCGGCGAGCCCCCACTCCAGCGTCTGCTCGCTGTGGGGCGAACCGTCCAGCGCGATGACCACGGGACCGTCGTGTCGCATGACAAACCTCCTTCGACCGCAAGCCTCTTCGCTGCTCCCAGCATGCGTCGCGGCAGGCGACCGGCGGCAGGGACCTTCGTCCCGTCCGGGGACCGACCAAGGTCCGCGGACGGCGGCGCACCGGCGTGCCTAGCGTGGAGACGTCCGGCGCTCCGCCGGACACCCGTCGTCCGGACGAAGGACCCACCATGCGCACCATCGTCGTCACCGGCTCCGCCTCCGGCATCGGCCGAGCCACGCAGCAGATCCTCCACGACCACGGCAACCGGGTGATCGGCGTCGACCGCCACGACGCCGACCTCCGGGCCGACCTGTCCACCCTGGCGGGACGCGGCGAGCTCGCCGACGCCGTGACGGCACGGACCAACGGCCAGATCGACGGCGTCGTCGCGAACGCGGGCGTCGCGGGCGAGACCCCCGACGTCGTCACCGTGAACTTCTTCGGTGCGGTCGCCACCCTCGAACGGCTCCGGCCGCTCCTGGAACGGTCGGCGACGCCCCGCGCCGTCGTCACGGCCTCCATGGCGAGCCTCCTGCCGTCGGACGCCGAGCTCGTCGACCTCTGCCTGGCCGGGGACGAGCCCGCCGCCGTCGTCCGGGCGACGCGGCTCGTCGACGCCGGCCAGGGCGGTCTGCTCTACCCGAGCAGCAAGGTCGCCCTGTGCCGGTGGGTGCGCCGCGCCGCGGCCGGCCCCCGGTGGGCGGGCGCGGGCATCCCCCTGAACGCCATCGCCCCCGGGGTGGTGGAGACGCCGATGGTCGCCCCGATGATCGACACCCCGCAGAAGCGGCAGGCGCTCGCGGCGATGGTGCCGATGCCGCTCCACGGGTTCATGACGCCCGAGACCCCGGCGCGGCTGCTCGCCTGGCTCGTCGGCGTGGAGAACTCGCACCTGTGCGGGCAGGTGGTGTTCGTCGACGGGGGCTCGGACGTGGTGCTGCGGGGCGACTCGACCTGGTGAGACGGCCCCCCGGGCCGGACCGGGCGAGCGTGCCGGGCGGCCCGTCGCGGTCAGCGGCCCGTGGCCCGCCACTCCCGCGCGAGGACGGCCCACACCTGCTGGTCGTACCGCCGACCCCGGTAGGGCCAGGCCTCGCGGCGCACCCCCTCGAGCGTCATGCCGAGCCGCGCGGCGACGGCGGCGCTGCGCACGTTGTCGGCGCGGCACTGCCACTCGGCGCGGTGCAGGCCCCGGGTGGTGAACGCCCAGTCCAGCAGCGTGGTGCAGGCCCGCGTGACCAGGCCGTGGCCCTCCGCGGCGGGCTCCAGCCAGCAGCCCACCTCGCAGGTCCCGGCGGCGGCGTCGAACGAGACGAACATCGCCCCACCCACCAGCAGCCCGTCGCGCCGGATGCCGAACAGCCGCGCGCCGTCGAGCGCCTGACGTCCGGCGTACCGGGCGAGGGTCGCGTGAGCGCCGTCGACGTCGTCGGTGACGAACGACGGCCCGACCCACGGCCGGATGTGCTCGCGCGCCCGGTCCATGTGCCGGGCGAGCTCCTCCGCGTGCCAGACCTCCAGCGGGGCGAGGGTGGCGTCGGCGCTCAGGGGCGACGAGAACATGTGATCCTCCGCGTGGCGTACGGCCGCCGCGCCTGCTCAGGGCGTGGTGCCCGGGTCCTCGCCGGAGGCGTCGCCGGACGACGGGGACGGCTGCGGCTCGGTGGTCTCGGTGTCGGTGGGCGTCGGCTCCGGCTCGGCGGTCTCGGTGTCGGTGGGGGTGGGTTCCGGCTCGGCGGTCCGGGTGGGGGTGGGCGTCGAGGTCGGCTCCGACGTCTCCGTCGGGGTCGGGCTCGGCGTCGGCGACGCCGTCGGGCTCGGCGTCTCGGACGGCGTCGGCGACGGGGACGGCGTGGCCGTCTCCGTGGGTCGCGTCGTCGGCGTGGTGGGCTCCACCGGTGCGACGGTCGGCGTCGGGGAGGTCGAGCGGGACGGCGTCGGGGAGGGACTGTGCGTGGCCGGCGGGACCGGCGGGGTGTCGTCGACGTCCTGGCGGGGCCAGAACACGGCGGCCGTGGCCGCGGCCGCCACGAGCACCGCGAGCACGACGAGCAGGATCCGGCTCCGACGCGACAGGCGACCCCGCCCGGGGGTGCCGTCCGCGCCGTCCGCACCGTCGGGGAGCGTGGCCCCGGCGGCGGCCCCCGCGACGGTGGCTCCGACGGCGGTGGCTCCGACGGCGGTGGCGGCCGCCTCGTCGCTGACGGGGCTGTCCAGGGGTGCGGTCGCGGCGGCGGCGCCCTCGGCGGGCACCGCACCGAGCTGGCGGGTGCGCTGGAGCTCCGCCTGGTCGCCCGTCGCCGCGGCCGCGGCGACGGCCCCGGCGGCCGCCGCCGCGGCGGCCATGCCGAGGGCGGCGGTGCGGTGCGGGTCGTTCTCCGCGATCTGGTCGAGCGTCTGGGTCGGCTCGCCCGGCAGGGTCGGCTCGGGCACGTCCGGCGTGAGCGTGGTCGCGGACGCGGCGCCGACGCCGAGCAGGGGCGTGAGGCTCGACAGCATCGCGCCGGCGGTCGCGAACCGCCGGGCGGGGTTCTTCGCCATCGCGCGGGCAACGAACCGGTCCACGGAGGTGGGGACGGCGGCGCGGCGGGCCGACGGCGCCGGCACGGGCGCCTCGACGTGCGCCCGCAGGACGTCCGACGGCGTCGCGCGCTCGTACGGCGCGTGCCCGGTGAGGGCGAAGTACGCCAGGGCGCCCGCGGAGTACAGGTCGCTGCGGGCGTCCAGCGGTCTGCCCTGCGCCTGCTCGGGCGACATGTACGCCGCCGAGCCCGTGACGAGCTCGCCGTCGCCGTCGCCACCGCCCGGCGCGGTCAGGCCGAGGTCGAGCAGCCCGACCGTCATCGTGCCGTCGTCGTGCTGGTCCACGACGACGTTGCGCGGCCCCACGTCACGGTGCACCAGGCCCGCGGTGTGGACGGCGGCCAGCGCGTCGAGCAGGCCCGCGACCACCGCGAGGGCCGTCGGCCACGCCAGGCCGGTGCCGGCCGCGAGGTCGGACAGGAGGGGGCCGGGCAGGCGCCGCGTGAGGATCCAGGGGACGGTCGCGCCCGCGACCTCGTCCTCGCCGGAGTCGAGGACCTTCACCACGCCCGGGTGGTCCACCTGCTCCGACGCCGCGATCTCGCGGGCCAGGGCCGCGCGGGCCATGGAGTCGTCCACCAGGTGCGGGTGCAGGACCTTGACCAGCAGCGGCGCCTCGTCGGCCGCGCCGCCGTCCGCGGGGGTGGGCTCGTCGCCCGCCGCTGCGTCCGGGTCCGCCGCGTCGACGTCCGGCGCGTCGGCATCCGGCGCGAGCCGGGACGCCTCGTAGACGGTGTACGTGCCGCCGGTACCGAGGATGTCGCCGAGGACGTAGCGGCCGCCGATCACCACGTGGCCCGCGGCCAGCTGCTCGGGCTGGTCGGGCGGCGTCGCCGCGCTCATCGGACCGAGGCCCGGACGTCGGAGGGAGCGGCCGCGCACGGCCGCGCTGTCGGCGGGGGGAACTCGGTCATTTCAGTCATGAGCGTCTCACAGGATAGGCGGTGGCAGCCGCCGCCGCACGGCACCAGGTGCCCTGTGAGACACGTCGCCCCGGCCCCGCGCGGGCGGGACCGGGGCGACGGCGCCGGTCGGGTCGGGGCCCGGCCGGACGGGGGTCAGGCGCGGCGGCGGCGCAGCACCAGGACGCTCGCACCGGCGGCGACGAGCAGCGCGGCGCCGAGGGCGAGCCACAGCGTCGACGCGCCGGTCAGGGCGAGCTCGGCCGTCGTGGACGCCGCGACCGCGTCCGTGGTCGCGGCCGGGGTGGCGGAGGTCGGCGCGGCGGGGACCGCGACGGCCTGGGTGTCGGTCCGGTCCGTCTCCACGGGCTCCAGCGTCTCGACGCCGTCGGTGACCTGCGGGCCCGCACCCTCGGGGTAGGCGAGTTCGACGACGAGCTCCGGGTTGACGACGAGGGTCGCGGTGACGTCCCCGAGGGTCCAGGAGTACTCGCCCTCGGCGCGGGTCCAGGTGCCGTCGGCGAACGCCCAGCCGGGGAACGCGGTCGGGGTGCCGTCCGCGGCGACCTGGGCGCCCGGCCACAGGACGGCGCCCTCGAGGCGGCCGTCGACGAGGTCGCCGAGCTCCAGGGTGGTGGTGTGCGTGCCGTCGGTCAGGACGAGGCGCGCGGTGTGGCCCGTGGCCTTGCCCGCCGGGTCGGTGAGTCGCACGTCGTAGGTGATCCACGGGACGCCGTCGACGCTGGTCGCGCCCACGGTCGAGCCGTCGAGGGAGGGCTCGACGTCCTCGTTCCCGCCGGCGGGCTCGCTGGGCTCGACGGTGGGCTCGGTCACCGCGGGCTCGGCGACGACGACGTCGACGTTCGCGCCGCCCCAGTTGCCGGCGAGGTCGAACGCGCCGACCCGCACGGTCCAGGTGCCGGCCGGCAGGTCCGCGGGCAGCGACCAGGTGCCGGTCCAGGTGGACCCGCCGAGCGCGGTGGCGGCGGGCGTCGAGCCGATCGGACCGTAGAACGCGCCGTCCCGGTACAGGTTGGCGCCGACGCGGCGCAGCAGGGTGTCGTCGGTGACGGTCACGACGACGTCGCCGACCTCGGCGGCCGGGGTCGTCGCGCCGGCCGCCGGCGACTCGATGGTCACGACGGGGCGGACGGTGTCCAGCACGAACTCGACCGTCGTGGTGTTGCCGAGGACGTCGCGCACGACGAGGGTGTTGGTGCCCTCGACGGCACCGAACGCGCCGGGCTTGACGCCGTTCAGGTCGGACCAGACGTTGTCGGTGAGGTCCTTGTCGACGCCGTTGAGGGTGAGGCCGTCGACCTTGGACGGGTCGTGCAGCTTGAAGCTCACGGAGCGGTAGTGCCCGTCGCCGCCGACGGTGTCGTCCTTGGTGGAGACCTGCGGGCCCGTGGTGTCGAGGACGAACTCCAGGCCGGTGGTGTTGCCGAGGACGTCGAACGCGACGAGCGTGTTGGCGCCCTCGACGGCGCCGAACGTTCCGGGCACGATGCCGTTGACGTCCGACCAGGCGTTGTCGGTGAGGTCCTTGACGGTGCCGTTGATCTCGACCTTGTCGACCTTGGACGGGTCGTGCAGCTTGACGCTCAGCGAGCGGTAGCGTCCGTCGGCACCCTGCGACTCCGGCTTGACCGTGATCTGCGGGCCGCTGGTGTCGAGGACGAGCTCGAGCGTGGTGGTGTTGCCGAGCGTGTCGCGCACGACGAGGGTGTTCGCGCCCTCGACCGCTCCGAACGCGCCGGGCTTGACGCCGTTCAGGTCCGACCAGACGTTGTCGGTGAGGTCCTTGTCGACGCCGTTGAGGGTGAGGCCGTCGACCTTGGACGGGTCGTGGAGCTTCAAGCTCACCGAGCGGTAGCGACCGTCGGCACCCTGCGAGCCGGGCTTGACGGTGACCTCGGGGCCGGTGGTGTCGAGGACGAACTCCAGCGTGGAGGTGTTGCCGAGGACGTCGTGGGCCACGAGGACGTTCTTGCCCTCGACGGCGCCGAACGTGCCCGGCTTGATGCCGTTGACGTCCGACCAGACGTTGTCGGTGAGGTCCTTGACGGTGCCGTTGATCTCGACCTTGTCGACCTTGGACCCGTCGTGCAGCTTGAGGCTCACCGAGCGGTAGCGACCGTCGGCACCCTGCGAGCCGGGCTTGACGGTGACCTCGGGGCCGGTGGTGTCGAGGACGAACTCCAGCGTGGAGGTGTTGCCGAGGACGTCGTGGGCCACGAGGACGTTCTTGCCCTCGACGGCGCCGAACGTGCCCGGCTTGATGCCGTTGACGTCCGAGTAGACGGCGTCGGTGAGGTCCTTGACGGTGCCGTTGATCTCGACCTTGTCGACCTTCGAGGGGTCCTGCAGCTTGACGCTGAGGGAGCGGTAGCGGCCGTCGGCGCCCTGGGCGCCAGGCTTCACGGTGACGGTCGGGCCGGCGGTGTCACCGGCGTCGGCGACGGCGGGCACGGCGACGGCCGTGCCGAGCGCCACGAGGGCGGTGGAGAGCAGAGCGGCGAGCGGGCGACGGACAGACGGGGGAGTCATGCGGAGCGGTCTCCATGACGAGTGCTGGCGCGTCCCCGCGACGGGGACGCCGGACCGAGGCCGGGGACCGACCTCGTGCCGCGGTACCGGCGGCGCGACGCACGCTAGCCGCGCGGTCACGGCACCTTCAAGGCTCGGAAAAGCCTCCTGGCGAGCCTGCGGACGGTCAGGGCCGGCAAGACCGGACAGAATCGTCCGGGATCCGCGTGATCCTGCGGATCTACGGCCGTGACCGGAACGTGACACAACGGGAGATTTCACCCGCACCCGCGAGGTCGCACGAGTCACCCCCGCGGTCGCGCCGCCCCCGACGACGGCGCAGGTCGCTCCCGGCGGGGACCCCTCAGGCCCCGGTCAACGCACCTCGTGCAGCACCCGGTCGAGGTCGTGCCGGTGGCGGTGCAGGTCGAAGGTCCAGTCCGACTTGTACGCCGCCCGCGACCAGCGCCCCTCGGGGTGCTCGACCTCCGGACGGTTCCAGAAGTAGTCGACCCGCACGTCCAGAGGCAGCGCGATGAGGATCTCGTTGCGCGCCGTGTACGCCTCCTGCCCGATCACGACGAGCCGTTCGAGGCGGTCGGCGAACAGGGTGTTGAACAGCGCCGACCCGGCGAACCCGGCCACGACGCGGGCCCGGGCGAAGATCTCGGCCTGCCGGCCCAGGGAGTGCTGCTCCGGGTAGACCACGTGGAAGCCCGCGTCCGCGAACCGGCGCTCCACCTCGGGCCGGTTGAGGCAGCGGCGGTTGCCGAACGCGTCGGGCCGGGACACGAACACCTTGTCCCACGTGGGGCCGGGGTCGGCGGGCAGGCCAGCGCGGATCCGCTGCCAGGTCTCGCGGATCTGCGGGTGCACGTAGTGCGGTCGCGCGTTGTGGAACATCGGCGTGGCCGCGTAGAGCGACTCGACGTAGACGGCGTGGTCGATCCAGACGATGTCCTCCTCGGCGATGCCGAACGCCGTGAGCAACAGCTTCTCCAGCCGCGGGTCGCGCTCGTTCGGGTGCCGGATGCGGAACACCGCGCGCAGGTCCGGGTCGTCCGCCTTGGCGGCGTCCCAGCCCCACAGCCGGGACACGACCTCCGTCATGAGGTGGCCGAAGTGCCCGGAGTTCTCCGCGTCCAGCAGGTAGTAGGAGCCCGCCACCTCCTCGGTGGGCATGACGTGCCGCGGGATCCGCGCGAAGCTCCGGTCGACGTCGATCACGCGCGGGTTGGTGAGGTTCTCCTGCAGGTGGTGCCGGAACGAGTCGGGCAGGATCTCGTTGCGCGTGAAGGCCAGCGCGTTGCTCACCAGCCCCACCCGACCCTCGTAGTGGCGCAGGTGCAGGGGCGGCACCTCGACGGTCGTGTCCAGGCCCCGCATCTCCCGGGACGCCCCGTGGGAGACGATCTCGGTGCCCGAGACGAAGGTCTGCGCCGGCAGCGTCCGCAGCTCGTGCAGCCGCAGGTCGGGGTTGCGCGTGCCGAGCATGCGGTTCGCCCACCGGTCGGACAGCTTGAGGTGATGTCGGCCGCGCTTGACCAGCCGGATCTCGTCGCGGGACACGTCGACCCCGGTGACCGCCTCGGCCAGCTCCCGGTCCCGGACCGGCGCGTCGTCGGGGAACCCGCGCACCAGCGCCCCGTCCAGCCGGTGCAGGAGCTTCTCCAACGGGTTCCCCGGCCGGTACGCCGTCAGCGCCGTGCGCGGCAGGACGTACATCCCGCCCGGGGCCAGGTGGAACAGCAGTTCCGCCATCATCTCCGCGTGCTGCCGCGGGAGCGCGGCACGTGCGTTCACCAGGACGTCCACCGGCCCCCACAGCTTGAGGTACCACGAGGCGTTCGACGGCTTCTCCGACCGCAGGAACCGCTCGTGCAGCCCGTCCAGGCGCCACTCGTCGTAGGACCGGGGTGCGACGACGAAGATCTCCGCGCCGCGGTACGGCTCCAGCAGACCGCGCACGACACCCGGCGGGACGTCGTTGACGAGCAGCACCACCCGGCGCAGCCCCGGCTCGCGGGCCGGGAGCTCGGGGACGTCGTCGTGCCGGTCCGGCGTGCCCGGCACGTCCTCGGCCGCCCGATCCGGCGTGGCGCGCCCGGCCGCGTCCATGCCCGGTCCGTCCGACGGACCCGCGTCCTGCGTCGTGACCTCGTCCTGCACCCTGGCCTCCGTCCGTGCGGTGCCGTGCCGGCGCCGTGGCGCCGGTCGAGGACCGGACGTCGACGGCCTTGGCGACGACCATAGGGCCTCGCCCGCAAAAGTGCGGGCCTGACGGCGTCGTGTCGCCCGTGTCGTCCGGGTCCGCCGCCCTCGTCGTGCCGGAGCCAGACGACCCCCTCGGGTGCTGAGGCTCAGCCCTGCTCGATCTGTCGCAGGCGCCAACGCCTCATGCTGACCGAGGACATGGTCCGATCGAGCCGGCGCGCGGCCTCCGCCTGGGTCAGGCCGGGATCCAGGACGACCGAGTCGTCCTGCGGCGTCCAGGCCCTCTGCCGAACGCCGTAACGGTGCTCGCTGCCCGCCGGGGGCCGCCACGCCCGGACGCGCGCGGCCTGGTCGCGCTTGCGCGTGAGTGCCAGTTCGCAGCCGTCAGGGTAGAGCCACCGCGCCAGGGCGGCGGCCTCGTTGCTCTGGACCATGAGGTTGACGACGCCGTCCCGTGTGTTCGGACGAGGCGTCCGCACGGCGCCCGTGACGTCGTGGAGGAGGTCCGCGAACCCCTGCGTAAGAGCGGGGCTCGCGCTCACCAACGACACGAACGGCCTCCCGGCAGCAGTGAAGCCCAACGAGCCGTCCCCGTCGACGACACCTCGCCAGTAGTCGGTGCGCGAGCACGGGACCGGCGGTGGCGCGACCTTGTCGGACTTGGGCCCGACCACGACGCCGAGCGCCGCCAGCTCCCGGCGGACCGTCCGGTCGTAGATCCGTAGGATCGCCGTCTCATGGACTCGGCTGCGGCTGAAGTTCGTGGTGCGCGTCCGGCGACCCACGGATGCGTAGCACGGGAGCAGAGCCGCGAGCCGTTCCAGCACCGCCGCGTCCCGAGCCGAGAGCTCGATCTCGAGCCGGCCCTTCCCCCTGAGGTCGCCGCTGTGATGGCCGTCGGTCTGCGCCAGCCCGACGAAGTAGGCGACATGCGGGACGTTGGGGTCGAGAACCATGAGAAAGGGATAGTGCCCGGGTGTGACAACCACCTACCGCTCGACGGCCCGGTCCGCACCCGTCGTGTCGGAGCCGACGGCGATGATGGGCACGTGCATGCCGTCCTGTCCCGCGGCCCCGACGGCGTCCCCGTCCTGACCCGGACCGCCACCCCCGGCCCCGAGGCGTCGTCGCCCACCGCCGTGGCCGACCTCCCCGCCACCGTCGCCGCTCTCGACGTGGCCGAGCAGCCCCGGTGGACGTGGGACGACACCACCGCCTGGTACCCGGGCCTGCTGGCGGCGGGGGTGCGCGTGGACCGCGCCCACGACCTGCGTCTCGCCCACCGCATCCTGCGCTCCTCCGCCCTGGCGGCGGGGTCGGCGCTCGCGGCCGCACCGCCGGGGCCGTGGGATGCGCCGCCCGCGGCCGTCGACCCCGAGGTCCCCGTGGGGACGGTGCGCCGGCCGCAGTCGGAGTCGCTGTTCGACCTCGGTCCGGAGCGGCCGCGCACCCGGCACGAGGCGGAGCCCGCCTCCCGGCCGGACCCGGTCGCCGAGCTGGCCGCCCAGCAGGACGCCGTCGAGGGCGCCGCAGCACCGGGGCGGCTCCGGCTCCTCGTGGCGGCGGAGTCCGCCGGCGCCCTCGTGGCCGCCGAGATGCGGCACGCCGGGTTCCCGTGGCGGGCCGACGTGCACGACCAGATCCTCACCGACACCCTCGGCCCGCGCCCGCCCGAGGGTGCCCGCCCGGCCCGCCTGGAGTCGCTCGTCGGGGAGATCCGGGCGGCGCTCGATGCCCCGCCGACCCTCAACCCCGACTCCCACCCCGACCTGCTGCGCGCCATGGAGTACGCGGGCGTCGGGGCGCGCAGCCTGCGCAAGTGGGAGCTCGAACGGCTCGACCACCCCGTGGTCGCACCGCTGCTGGAGTACAAGAACCTGTACCGGCTGTGGACGGCCAACGGCTGGCACTGGCTGGACCAGTGGGTCACCGACGGGCGGTTCCGCACCGACTACGTGGTGGGCGGCGTCGTCACCGGGCGGTGGTCGTCCACCGGCGGGGGAGCGCTCCAGCTGCCCAAGGCGGTGCGTCGGGCCGCGCAGGCGGACCCCGGGTGGGTGCTCGTCGTGGCGGACGCCGCCCAGCTCGAGCCCCGTGTCCTGACCGCGATGTCCCGGGACGAGGCGATGGCCGCCGCGGGCCAGCACGGCGACCTGTACGCGGGCATCGTCGCCAGCGGCGCCGTGGAGTCCCGCGAGCACGCCAAGGTGGGGATGCTGGGCGCGATGTACGGCGGCACCACCGGGGTGAGCGGCATCGTGCTGCCCCGCCTGACGCGTGCCTTCCCGCGCGCGATGGGTCTCGTGGAGGACGCCGCGCGGACCGGTGAGCGCGGCGGGGTGGTGACGACGTGGCTCGGCCGCAGCTCGCCGCCGCCCGGCCAGGCGTGGGAGGCCGTGCAGGCCGGTGCGCTGGACGACGGCGCGGCGGCGGACGCGGCCTCGACGGCGCGGTCGTCGGCCCGGTCCTGGGGCCGGTTCACGCGCAACTTCGTCGTGCAGGGCACGGCCGCGGAGTGGGCGCTGTGCTGGCTCGCGTCGATCCGGCGCGGGCTGTGGGAGCTCGGCACGTCGTCGTCGCCGGGTCTCGGTCCGGCGCCGTTCGCCGACCGGCCGCACCTCGCGTTCTTCCTCCACGACGAGGTCGTGGTGCACGCGCCCGCCGCGATGGCGGACGACGTCGCCCGGGTCGTGCGGGAGGCCGCCGCGGAGGCAGGCCGGCTGCTGTTCGGCGACTTCCCCGTCGAGTTCCCGCTGACGGTCGCCACCGTCGACTCCTACGCGGACGCCAAGTGACGGCGTCGGCCGGTCGGTAGTGTCAGCGCCATGAGCACCCCCACCCTGGCCGACGTCGTCGCCGTCCTGGAGGACCTGTACCCGCCGTCGACCGCGGAGGGGTGGGACGCCGTCGGGCTGGTCGCGGGCGACCCGCGCCGCGAGGTACGCAGGGTGCTGCTCGCCGTCGACCCGGTCGAGGCCGTCGTGGACGAGGCCCTGGCGTGGGGGGCCGACCTCGTGGTGACGCACCACCCGCTGTTCCTCCAGGGCGTGCACTCGGTGGCCGCCACCACGTTCAAGGGCTCGGTGGTGCACCGGCTGCTGACCGCCGGGTGCGGGCTGTACGTGGCGCACACCAACGCGGACTCCGCGCCGCGGGGCGTCGCGGACGCGCTCGCCGACCTCGTGGGCCTGGTGGACCGCACGCCGCTGGTGGCGCGGACCGACGACGCCGAGCGCGGCATCGGGCGTGTGGGCCGCCTGGAGACGCCGACGACGCTGGGGGAGTTCGCGCGGCACGTCGCCGGTGTGCTCCCCGCCACGGCGCAGGGGGTGCGGGTGGCGGGCGACCTCGACGCGCCGGTCGCGACGGCGGCCGTCGTGGGCGGGTCCGGGGACTCCCTGTTCGACGCCGTGCGCGGCGCGGGCGTCGACGCGTACGTCACCGCCGACCTGCGCCACCACCCGGCCTCCGAGCTGCGCGAGCGGGCACGCTTCGAGGCCGTCGACCCGGACCGGGCTGCGGCGGGCACGCCGTTCCTCGTCGACGTCGCCCACTTCGCCTCCGAGTGGCCGTGGCTCGCGTACGCCGCCGCGGATCTCTCCGCACGGCTGCCAGGCGGTACGGTGACCACCAGGGTGAGCACCCTGGTGACCGACCCGTGGACGACCCGGATCGGTGCCGGTGACCGCTGAGCCCACCCACCCGCACGTCGAGAGGACCCACCATGGCCACCGCCCCCGCTGAGGACCAGCGCCGACTCCTCGACGTGCAGGCGCTCGACACGCGCCTGCAGCAGCTCGCGCACCAGAAGCGCACCCACCCGACGCTCGCCACCATCACCGAGCTCGAGTCGCGCCTGGCCGACCTGCACGGCTCCCTCGTGGACTCCCGCACCGCCGTCGCGGACCTGGAGCGCGAGGTCACCAAGGCGGAGGCCGACGTCGAGCAGGTGCGTGCCCGCGCGACCCGCGACCAGCAGCGTCTCGACGGCGGCTCGCTGTCCGCGAAGGACGCGCAGGCCGTGGTCTCCGAGCTGGAGTCCCTGGCGCGGCGGCAGTCCGTCCTGGAGGACGCCGAGATCGAGGTCATGGAGCGCCTGGAGGCGCACCAGAAGTCCCTCGCGGAGGTCGAGTCCGCGCACGCCGAGCTCGTCGCGGCGAAGGACGCCGCGACCGCCGAGCGGGACGCCGCGTTCGCCGAGGTCAACGCCGCCGGCCGTCAGGTGCAGGCCGAGCGCGCCGAGGCCGTCGCCGGTCTCGACGCCGCCCTGGTGACGCTGTACGACAAGCTGCGCAACCAGCTCGGCGGCCTCGGTGCCGCCGCGCTGCGCGGCAACCGGTGCGACGGCTGCCGCCTCGAGCTCAACCCGGGCGACCTGGCCGCCGCACGGAACGCCGCCCCCGACCAGGTCGTGCGCTGCGAGGAGTGCGGGCGCATCCTCGTCCGCGGCGCCGACGACGCCTGATGGCGGCCCCCGCGTCGGGGGCGCTCGCCCGCTACGACGGCGCCGTCCCTGCCACCGTCGTCCTCGTCCGGCACGGCGTCACCCCGCTGACGGAGGCGGGGGCGCTGTCCGGCGGTGACGTCGTCGGACCGTCCCTGACCACGCTCGGGCGACGCCAAGCCGCGCAGGCCGCCGACGCCGTGTTCCGCGTCGGCAAGGACCGCTGGACGGACCTGCCGCGCCCCGAGGTCGTCGTCGCCTCGCCGATGACCCGCGCCCAGGAGACCGCCGCCGCGATCGGGCGGCGCCTCGGCGCGCACGTGCGCACCGACGACCGGTTCACGGAGGTGCGGTTCGGCGACTGGGAGGGCCTCACGCCCGTCGAGGTCGACGAGCGCTGGCCCGGCGACCTGTCCCGCTGGGTGCGCGAGGGCACGTTCGCGCCGCCGGGCGGCGAGTCCTACGCCGCTCTCGGCGAGCGTGTCCTGCCCGCCCTCGACGACGTCGCCGCCGCCCACGCGACCGGCACGAGCGTCGTCGTGGCGCACGCGGCGGTCATCCGCGCCCTCGTCGGTCTCACCCTCCAGGCCCCGCCCACGGCGTGGGGACGCCTCCGCATCCCGCCGTGCTCCCTGTCGATCGTGCGGCTGTGGCCCGACGGCGAGCGCGAGGTCTCCGTCGTCGGGTTCCCGACCGACGCCTGACCGCCGCGGCCTCGGGCCGGGTCAGCGCTTCGGGTCGAGGGCCAGGGCCCGCTCCACGCCGCGAGCGACCCAGGCGTGCAGGGCGTCGTCGTCGGCCGTGGTGGCGGCGTCCACCCCGACCGTGCCGTGCATCGTCCGCTCGCCCATGGTGATCTCGTGCGCGCCGTCGGCGAGGGCCGCGTCGTGGCCGTCCACCCCGACGCGCACCATGAGGACGTCGCGGGTGATCCCGACGGCCATGTGGGTGTTCACCAGGAACGCGACGCCGCCGAACATGCGCTTCTCGTCGTACGCGGCGTGCTCGCCGACGGCGTCCCGGACGCGGGCGGCGAGCTCCTCGTCGAAGGCCATGGGGCCAGTGTGCGCCGGGCGGAGGTCGTCGGCGCGGGCGGGGCCCGCCTCAGGCGATGACGATCTCCAGCGTGCGGGGGCCGGTGCGGGTGGTGGCGTCGTGGAGGGTCGCCTCCACCATGCGGTAGCTCAGGCCGGTGCCGACCTCGGTGCCGATGACCTGACCGTCGAGCTCGCGTGCGGCGGCGAGCAGGGTGTCCGCCGACGTGGGCGGCTCGGCCGCGCGGCGCAGCAGGTGGCCGGCCAGGACGCCGCGGGTGTGCTTCGCGTTGTGGGACACCACGGTGCGCTGCCCGTCGTGCTCGCGCACGACGCGCACGGCGACCCAGTCGGTCGCGTCCGCGCCCGTGGTGCGGGGCTTCCACGCGGCGACGTAGGCGGCCGAGCGGCAGTCCACGACGACGTCGCCCGCGGCCCGCGCGTCGAGGGCGGCGGCGAGGTCGTCGCGCCAGGCGGTGCCGAGCCTGCCGACGCCCGGCAGGTCGACGCCCATCGACAGGCGGTAGGCGGGGATGCGGTCGCCCGGCGCGACGACGCCCCAGAGACCGGAGAACACCAGGACGGACTCCGCGGCACGCACGGCCGCGGCGCCGTCGAGGGTGCCGAGCCCGGCCGCCGCGTACAGCACGCCCGTGTAGACGTCGGTGGCGGGCGCCGCGGGGGCGGTGCGCAGGGTCGTGTTGCGGGCGACCTCGTCCGCCAGCCCGGCGCTCACCTTGAGCACGTCCGTGGCGTCGGTGCGGGCGCTCACCTCGGCGAGGGCGTCCAGCACCTTCTCGCGGCGCGGCGTCAGCGCGGGCGCCGGCAGCGCCGCGAGGTCCACCGGGGCCGCGCCCTCGGGAGCGGGGGTCTTGCCCTCGGAGGGCGGCAGGCAGATCAGCACCCCGACAGCCTAGAGGTGAGCGGCATCGCGAGTGCGGGGCGCCGGGGGCGGTGTGGCCGGACGCACACGGCGCGCCCTAGGGTCGGGGGCATGGTCCAGGTGAAGATCTCCGGCAACCGGTCCGTGTGGGGCGAGCGCCGCGGCGAGGTGTCCGACGTCCTGCACGCCGCCCTCGTCGGGGCGTGGCAGATCCCGGCGGACAAGCGGTTCCACCGCTTCTTCCTGCTGGACGACGGCGACCTCGTCGCGCCGCGCTCGGACGCGTACCTCGTCGTGGAGGTCGTGTGCTTCGCAGGGCGCTCCCCGGAGGCCAAGCGTGCGCTCGTCCGGGCGATGTTCGACGACGTCGCCCCCGCGCTCGGGCTGAGCACCGACGACCTGGAGCTGGTCGTCCTGGAGAGCCCCCGCGAGAACTGGGGCATCCGCGGCCTCGCCGGGGACGAGCTCGCCCTCGGGTACCGCGTCGACGTCTGAGCGCCCGCCCACCAGCGGGTATCCTTGCCGGGCGGACGAGTCGGTCGGACGGTCGCGTCACCGCTTCGGCGGTGCCGAGGAACGTCCGGGCTCCGAAGGGCAAGGTGGTGGCTAACGGCCACCCGGGGTGACCCGCGGGACAGTGCCACAGAGAACAGACCGCCCGCTCGCCTCGGCGTGCGGGTAAGGGTGAAACGGTGGTGTAAGAGACCACCAGCACGGCCGGTGACGGTCGTGGCTCGGTAAACCCCACCTGGAGCAAGGTCAGACAGGCTGTGATCGAGGGCGGCCCGCCCGATTCTCCTCGCGAGAAGCGCAGCCGGGTAGACCGCTCGAGCCCTGCGGCAACGCAGGGCCTAGATGGATGACCGTCACCCGTGCCGGGGCAACCGGGCACGGGGACAGAACCCGGCGTACAGACCGACTCGTCCGCACCTCTCCCGGTCCGAGCATGTCAAGGCAGTGCTTGCGGGCCGAGAACAGGGTCTGTGCCGAGGGGTGCGCGCTCCGTTCAGAGCCGTGGGTCGACGGGCTCCGACTCCAGGGCGAGGACGGCGAAGACGGTCTCGTGCACCCGCCACAGGGGTTCTCCGGCGACGAACCTGCTGAGCGCTTCGAGGCCGAGGCCGTGCTCGTGGAGCGCGAGGGCGCGCTTGCGGCCGAGGCGACGGTCGCGCAGCAGGTCGAGGGAGTCGGTGTAGTCGGGGCCGTAGACGATGCGTAGGTACTCGCGTCCGCGGACCTTGAGACCGGGCTGGAGGCGCCGGCCGGGCGTGACGGGCTTGACGACCATGCCTTCGCCGCCGGACGCGGTGAGGTCGAGCCACCAGCGGGTGGCGGCGTCACGCTGCTCGGGCGAGGCGAGGTCGACGTAGCGGTGCCGGGTGTGCGTGACGAGCGGGTCGGTGAGCCGGGCGATCTGCTCCAGGTGCCAGCGGTGGCTCTCGGTCGCGGCGAGGTTGCGGCCCTGTGCGGCGAGCACCTGGAACGGGGCGACGGTGACGCCGTCGAGCCCGTCGGTGGGGCGCACGTAGGAGCCGTAGGCGGCGCGGTAGGAGGCCGCGTTGGCGGCACGCCGGTCGGTCCGCTCGGCGAGGTCGGCGACGTCGAGGCCGCGGGCGGTGGCGCGCGTCAGGGCCGCGGAGACGGCGGGCAGCGCGGTGGTGGCCGCAGCTCCGACGGACGCGTACTGCTCCTTGATGAGCCCTTCCGCCTTGGCGGACCAGGGCAGCAGCTCGCAGTCGAGGGCGAGCCAGTCGGTGTCGAGGGCGTCGAACAGGGGCGCGACCGCCGTGGTGAGGCGGGCCACGATCGCGTCGTCGCCGAAGAACGCACGCCCCGTGCGCGTGTACACGGTGCCGGTGCGGCCGTCGGCGACGGCGAACCGGCGGCGGGCGGCGTCGGCGTCGCGGGCGAGCACGGCCACCGCGCGCGAGCCCATGTGCTTCTCCTCGCACACGACCTCGGTGACGCCCGCGCGGGCGTACTCCTCGAACGCCTGCTCGGGATGCTCCAGGAACCCGTCGAGACGGGACGCGGGCGCGGGCGCCATCGTGGGCGGGAGGTACACCAGCCAGCGCGGGTCGACGGCGAACCGGCTCATGACCTCCAGCGCGGCGGCCGCGTTCTCCTCGGGGACCTTGACCTTGCCGGAGTGCTCGGTGGTGAGCCAGCGGGTGCCGGTGACGTCCGTGACGGCCAGCGCGGTCGGCTCGCGCTCCTCGGTGCCGGTCGGCGGGGCGAGCGGTCGGACCGGCTCGAAGTGCTGCTCCAGCGCGGCGACCTGGACGATCTCCTTCTCGGGGTAGCGCAGCGCGGTGAGCTTCCCGCCGAACACGACGCCGGTGTCGAGGCAGATCGTGTTGTTGACCCACTCGGGCTCCACCACGGGGGTGTGCCCGTAGACGACCACGGCGGCGCCCCGGTACTCGCGGGCCCAGGGGTGGCGCACGGGCAGGCCGTACTCGTCGGTCTCGCCGGTGGTGTCGCCGTACAGGGCGAACGACCGCACCCGCGCCGACGCGCGCCCGTGGTAGGCCTCCTTGAGCCCGGCGTGCGCGACGACGAGGCGCCCGTCGTCGAGCACGTAGTGGCTGATGAGGCGGTCCATGAACGTGGTCGCGTCGCGGGTGAACACCTCGTCCTCGGCGGCGAGCTGGGCGAGGGACTCGGCGAGGCCGTGCCGCACCTGCACCTTGGCGCCCCTGAGCGCCCGGACGAGCTTGGCCTCGTGGTTGCCGGCGACGCACAGCGCGGTCCCGGCCGCGACCATCCCCATGACGAGGCGCAGCACGCCGGGGGTGTCGGGGCCGCGGTCGACGAGGTCGCCGACGAACACCGCCGTCCGGCCGGCGGGGTGCACCGCGCCGACGGCCCGCCCTGCGGTGTCGCGTTCGACGTCGTAGCCGAGCCGTCCCAGCAGCAGCACCAGCTCGGCGGCGCAGCCGTGCACGTCACCGACGACGTCGAACGGTCCGTGCAGGTCGGACCGGTCGTTCCACGGCTTCTCGGGGGTGACGACGGCGTGCTCGACGTCGTCGCCGCGCAGCACATGGACGCGCCGGAATCCTTCCTTGCGCAGGTGCTTCAGGGAGCGCTTGAGGTCGCGCTGCTGGCGGGTGACGACGTGCGCGCCGAACGACCGGTCCGGCCGGGCGGCGTTGCGCTCGATCGCGACCGACTCGGGGACGTCGAGCACGATCGCGTCGACGAGGACGTGGTGCTCCTTGGCGAGCCGCACGAGGGAGGCGCGGGCCGCGGCCTGCACATTCGTGGCGTCGACGACGGTGAGCAGTCCCCGCCGCAGCCGCGTGCCGACGATGTAGTGCAGGACGTCGAAGGCGTCCGGGGTGGCGTCCTGGTCGTTCTCGTCGTCGGAGACCAGCGCCCGGCAGAAGTCGGAGGAGATCACCTGGTGGGGCCCGAAGTGGCGGGCGCCGAACGTGGACTTGCCGCTGCCGGACACGCCGACGAGCAGCACCAGCCCGGTGGCGGGCACGCCGATCTGCCGCGTCTGCTCCATGCGGGGGGTCCTGCCTTCCTCGGGGGTGGTGCGCTCAGCCACGGCGGAACACCGCCATCTGCGTGGGGGTGCCGCGTGCGGGGTCGACGTCGCCGATCCCGCGGAACGTGACCTCGTAACCGTGCTCGGCGGCGGCGCGCTCGGCCCACCGCTGGAACGTGGCACGGTCCCACTCGAACCGGTGGTCGGGGTGACGCATCCCGGTCAGGCCCTCGTAGTTCGCGTTGTACTCGGCGTTGGGGGTGGTCACCAGGACGACGCCGGGCCGGGCCGTGCCCAGCACGACGCGTTCGAGCGCGGCCAGCCGGGGCGGGTCGACGTGCTCGATCACCTCCATCAGCACGGCGGCGTCGAAACCCGCGAACCGGGCGTCGGTGTAGGTCAGCGCACCCTGGAACAGGTTGACGCGGGCGGCCTGGCGCTCGCTGAGGGTGTCGAGGTGCAGGCGGCGGGCCGCGGTGCGCAGGGAACGGGTCGAGACGTCGACGCCCGCGACCCGCGTGAACGACGGCTCGTCGACGAGTCGTGCGAGGAACTGTCCCGGACCGCAGCCCAGGTCGACGACGGAACCCGCCCCCAGCTCCAGCAGGGTCGCGAGGACGGCCTCGTGCCGCTGGGCGTTGAGCGAGACACGCTGCTCCGGCGGCTGCGCGACCTCCTCGTCCTCGGCCGGGGCGAGGCTGCTCCCCGTGCTGCCGTCCAGCTCTGCCAGGCGGGTCAGGGCGGTATGCGCGAGCGTGGTGCGGCGGCCGAGGTACCTGCGGGTGACGAGCTCGCGTTCGGGGTGCCCGGCCAGCCAGGTCTCCCCGGAGCGGAGCAGCTTGTCGACCTCGTCGTCGCCCTGCCAGTAGTGCTTGGCCTCGTCCAGCACGGGCAGGAGCACGTGGAGCTGGTTGAGGGCGTCGGCGAGGCGGACGTCGCCGGTCAGGGTGAGGGAGACGTACCGCGAGTCGCCCCAGGCCGGGAAGCGGTCGTCCAACGGGACCGGGGTCGCGGTGACGCTCCAGCCCAGCGGCCCGAACAGCCGGTGGGCGATCTCCGGCCCGCCGCGGCACGGCAGCACGGGGACGTGCACCTCCAGCGGCAGCGGGGCGTCGGCGAGGTGCTGGCGGGAGTCCGACCGTCCGCGGCGCGCCGTGCTGAACACGTCGGCCAGCGCCACGCCGAGCAGCGACGACGCCGCGTACGAGCGGTCGTTGACGTACTGGGACAGCGAGAAGTCGGGCGTGCCGCGGCCGGCGGTGCGGGCGAGGCGCACCGGGTCGATCTCGACCAGCAGCGCGACGGTGCAGCGTTCGTCCGACGCCTCCGGGTAGAGCACCGTGGCGGTCCCGAAGGACTGCGCGAACTCCTGGACCCGGTCGGGGTGCTTGTGCAGCAGGTGGCCCAGGTCGGTGGCGGGGCGGTGCGTGGTCGTCAGGGTCAGGAGCACGCCTGCATCATGCCGGACCGCGCCCGTCCGTTGCAGCGTGTTTCCCCAGGTCGGCGCTGCCCGCCGTCACGAGCCGGCCTCCGGGGCCGGGGACCCGGCGCGGTCGCCCGGGTAGCGGCGCAGCAGCGTCAGGACGCGGGCGAAGGATTCGACGACGAGGAAGCCGAGCAGCGCGGCGACGACGCCGCGGAACACGTCACCGTCCGGCAGGAGGTCCTGCTCGGCGACGATCTTGATGACGACGAGGATCCCCAGGGCGACGAACGACTCGACGCCGTAGCGGAGCACGAGCCCGCGATGCTGCGGTACGGCCCGCACGTACGTCGTGCGCGCCCGGTAGGCACCGAACGCGTAGCCGGCGGCGGCGCCGACGACCACGGCGACGAGGTGCACGGGGTGGTGCTCGAGGTCGGCGTCCAGCAGGTCCCGGCGCGCGGGAGGCCCCCGCGTGCCGGGGTCGGCAGGGGTGCGTAGCCTGCCGCGCATGGCCGCCCTGGAGTTCCGTCCCGCGAACGAGGTCCCGTTCGACGACGTGCAGACGGTGCTGGGCACGTCGCAGGCGGGCCGCTGCCAGTGCCAGCGGCAGGTGCTGGGGGACCGGCTGTGGTGGGACATGCCGGTGGGGGAGCGGCGGATGCGGCTGGCGGAGCAGTCGTGCGCGGGCGACCCGGCGGCGTCGTCGACGAGCGGTCTGGTGGCGTACGACGACGGCGAGCCGGTGGGGTGGGTGGCGGTGGCGCCGCGACCGACGTACCGGCGCTACTTCGGTCGCAGTCCGGTGGCGTGGCGCGGCCGGCACGAGGACCGGGACGACGCGGACGTGTGGGTGGCGGCGTGCTTCGTCGTGCGCGCGGGGTTCCGGGGCGAGGGGCTGACGTACGAGCTGGCGGCCGCGGCGGTGGAGTTCGCCCGGTCGCGGGGTGCGGCGGCGCTGGAGGGGTACCCGATCGTGGCGGCGGACGGCGGGGAGGTGGTGTGGGACGAGGCGAGCGTGGGGACGCCGCAGGTGTTCGCGGCGGCGGGGCTGACCGAGGTGTCGGCGCCGACTTCGCGGCGCCGCGTCCTGCGCATCGACTTCGACGAGGTTTCGTCCCGGTGACGAGGGTGAAAATTCGGTCAAGAAAGGCCAAGGGGCGCTTTACCTGAGCGTCGCCCGGGAGTACGGTGGCCGCATCGTGACGACGAGGTCACGAGTCCGAGCACGCCGGTGCCGCGCCGTGGCACGCAGGGGGCGTGGACTCCGAGGACGAAGGTGCGACGGTGACACTCACCAGTGAGGTCAGGTCCGGGGGCATCCTGCTCGCGCAGGAGCCGACCGTGAGCAGGGTGACCCTGTGGGGCGAGATCGACAGCGCCCTGCGGAACCAGGCGTCGGCGGCGCTCGCCGGCGCTTTCCAGCGTGACCTGCCCGTCGTCGTGGACGTCGCCCGCGTGACGTTCATCGACTCGGCGGGGATCGCGTTCCTCGTCCAGCTCTGCCGCATCGGGCGCGACGAGGGTCTGCAGGTGTCGGTGCACGGCCCGCCGCCGGAGGTCCGCGACGTGCTGCGCACCCTGCACCTGGACGCGCTGGTCGCGGGCTGACGCCGGTGGAGCCCCCGCCCGGTGCGGGCGAGGGCTCCACGGTCGTCCGTGGGTGCGGTCCGGCGTCAGTGCGGGCGCGCCGCCAGGGACGCCGCGCCGACGATCCCCGCCTTGTTGCGCAGGGTGGCGGGGATGATCTCGGCGCGCAGGTCCAGCAGCGGCAGGAACTTCTCGTGGTGCTTGCTCACGCCGCCGCCGACGACGATCAGGTCGGGCGACAGCAGCATCTCGACGGTCTCGAAGTACCGCTGGAGCCGCTTGGCCCACTTCTCGTACGACAGCTCCTCGCGCTGCCGGGCCGAGTCGGCGGCCCGCGACTCGGCGTCGTGCCCGTCGATCTCCAGGTGCCCGAGCTCGGTGTTCGGGACCAGGACGCCGTCGACCAGCAGCGCCGACCCGATGCCGGTGCCGAGGGTCACCACGAGGACGACGCCGTCGTGTCCGGCGGCCGCGCCGTACCGGTGCTCACCCACGCCGGCGGCGTCGGCGTCGTTGACCGCCACCACCTCGCGACCGGTCCGGTCGTGCAGCAGCGCGGGCAGGTCGACGCTCTTCCACGACTTGTGCAGGTTCGCGATGAAACGGATGACGCCGTGGTCGAGGGGCGCGGGGAACGCCACGCCGACCGGTGAGTCGTCCGGCAGGTCGAACCCGGCGACCAGCTCGGCGACGACGTCCGCCACGGCGTCGGGCGTCGACCTGTGCGGGGTGGGGATCCGCTGCCGCTCCGCGGCGAACTCGCCGGTGGCGAGGTCGACCGGGGCGCCCTTGATCCCGGACCCGCCGATGTCGATGCCGAAGGCCACCTGCTGCGTGCTCTGCTCAGCCATGGCACCCATCCTGGTGCATGCTCGGGTCATGAGCGAGAAGAACAACGGCGGTGGGCAGTTCTGGTTCAACACGAAGACCGGTCAGGTGGAGACCGCGGACGAGAAGTCGTCGTGGTCGCACCTCATGGGCCCGTACCCGACCCGCGAGGAGGCGGCCAAGGCCCTGGACACGGCGTCGCAGCGCAACGACGACTGGGAGTCCGAGGACGAGGACTGGCGCCGGGGCTGACCGCAGGGCCCGCCCCGGCGCGGGCGTCACTGCTCGAACGTGTGCTCCGCCGTCGGGAACTCGCCGGAGCGGACGGCGTCGGCGTACTCCTGCGCGGCCTCGCGCAGGAGCGCGCCGGCCTCGGCGAACCGGCGCGCGAACCGCGGCGACCAGCCGGTCATCCCGGCCATGTCGGTCCACACCAGGACCTGGCCGTCGACGTCGGGGCCCGCACCGATCCCGATCGTGGGGATGGCGAGGAACTCGGTGATGCGGGCCGCGAGCTCGCGCGGCACCATCTCCAGCACCACGCCGCACGCCCCGGCCTCCTGGACGGCGAGGGCGTCCTGGCTGAGGTCCTCGGCGGCCTCGTCGCCGCGGCCCTGGACGCGCGGTCCGCCGAGCGCGTTCTCCGACTGCGGCGTGTACCCGAGGTGCCCGACGACGGGGATGCCGGCCTCGGTGAGGGCCTGGATCTGCGCGGCGCTGCGCCGTCCGCCCTCGAGCTTCACGGCGGACGCGCCGGTCTCCTTCATGATCCGCACGGCCGAGGCGAGGGCCTGGGCGGGTCCCTCCTCGTACGTGCCGAAGGGGAGGTCGACGACGACGAACGCGCGCCGCGCCGCGGACGCGACGGCGCGACCTGCGCGGACCATGTCGTCGAGCGTCACGGGGAGCGTCGTCGCGTGGCCGAGCATGGTGTTGCCGATCGAGTCGCCCACGAGCAGGGTGTCGACGCCCGCGGCGTCGAACAGCGCCGCCGTGGCGGCGTCGTAGGCGGTGAGCATGGTGATCTTCTCGCCGCGCTCCTTCGCCTGCCGCAGGTGGTGGACGCGCACGCGGCGCGCACCAGGGGCGATGCCGCCCGGGACGGCGGGGTCCGGCGTGACGGACCTCACACCGGCGGTCGGCTCGGTCTGGGGGGAGGGGTTGTGGCCCGATGCTGCCATGGTCGCTAGCGTAGGCGACGGCGGTCCGGGACCTCGGTCCCGGCCGGATCGACGCCGCCGTCGTGGCGCGTCACCCACGGTTCACACGTATCGGGCAGGATGGGCACATGGACAGGCAGCAGGAGTTCGTGCTCCGCACGGTCGAGGAGCGCGACATCCGCTTCATCCGACTCTGGTTCACCGACGTGCTCGGGGTGCTGAAGTCGGTCGCGGTGGCGCCCGCCGAGCTCGAGCAGGCGTTCGTCGAGGGCATCGGGTTCGACGGGAGCTCCATCGAGGGGCTGACCCGCGTCTACGAGGCCGACATGATCGCCAAGCCCGACCCGACGACGTTCCAGGTCCTGCCGTGGCGCGGGGAACGGCACGGCACGGGTCGCATGTTCTGCGACATCCTCACGCCGGACGGCTCGCCGTCCCTGGCGGACTCCCGCAACGTCCTCAAGCGGGCGCTCGCGAAGGCGAGCGACAAGGGCTTCACCTTCTACACGCACCCCGAGGTCGAGTTCTACCTGTTCAACCAGGTCACCTCGCCGGACGCCCCGCTCGTGCCGGTCGACAACGGCGGGTACTTCGACCACCTGGCGCGCGGCAGCACGCACGACTTCCGTCGCGCGGCGATCACCATGCTGGAGTCGATGGGCATCTCGGTGGAGTTCTCCCACCACGAGGCCGGCCCGGGCCAGAACGAGATCGACCTGCGGTACGCGGACGCCCTCGCCACGGCCGACAACCTCATGACGTTCCGCACGGTCGTCAAGGAGGTCGCGCTCGAGCAGGGCGTGTTCGCGTCCTTCATGCCGAAGCCGCTGGCGAACCAGCCGGGCTCGGGCATGCACACCCACATGTCGCTGTTCGAGGGCGACCGCAACGCGTTCCACGAGCCCGGCGCGCAGTTCGAGCTGTCCAAGACGGCCCGCCAGTTCATCGCCGGCCTGCTCGTCCACGCGGGCGAGATCACCGCGGTGACGAACCAGCACGTCAACTCGTACAAGCGGCTGTGGGGCGGCGCCGAGGCGCCCAGCTACATCTGCTGGGGCCACAACAACCGCTCCGCGCTGGTGCGCGTGCCCATGTACAAGCCGGGCAAGGGCAACTCGTCGCGCATCGAGTACCGCGCGCTCGACTCGGCCGCGAACCCGTACCTCGCGTTCGCGGTGCTGCTCGCCGCGGGCATGAAGGGCATCGAGGAGGGCTACGACCTGCCCGAGGCCACCGAGGACGACGTGTGGGAGCTGACCGACGCCGAGCGTCGCGCGCTGGGGATCGCCCCGCTGCCCGAGTCGCTCGACGAGGCGGTCGAGCTCATGGAGTCGTCCGAGCTCGTGGCCGAGACACTCGGCGAGCACGTCTTCGACTTCGTGCTGCGCAACAAGCGCAACGAGTGGGCCGCGTACCGCTCGCAGGTCACGCCGTACGAGCTGCAGACGTCGCTGCAGTTCCTGTGAGCAGGTCGGGGGCGTCGTCGCGGTGAGCTCGACCACGTCGGGACGGGGCCGCCGCGAGACCCCGACCCGCAGGCTGCTGCGGGCGGGGTTCGCGGACCTCACGCGGTCCGCGGGGCTCTGGGAGGACCCGGCGCTGCGGGCCCTGGTCGGCGAGGACGACGACGTCCTGCTCCTGGAGCTCGCGGCCACGGCCGACCCGGACCTGGCGCTGCTGCAGATCGTGCGGCTCGCCGGGGTGGAGCGTGCCCAGGACCGTCTGCAGGCGCTGCGCCACGCCGACGCCGCCGCCACCCGCGCCCGGCTGCTCGCCGTGCTCGGCGCGTCGAGCGCGCTGGGCGACGAGCTCGTCCGGCGGCCGGAGGTGCTGGACGTCCTCGGCGAGGGCGACCGCGGCATCGGCGTCGACCCGGGCGCCGTGCGGGCCGAGCTGTTGCGCGCCGTCGGCGCGGACCCGGACGCGGACGTCCCCGTCGCGGCGCCGGACCCCGCCCGGGACGACGCGCCGGCGTGGCCGGACCCGGACGCCCGCACCGCGACGGACGCCCTGCGGCGCGCCTACCGGGCGCGGCTGCTGCGCATCGCGGCGACCGACCTGACGGCGAGCGACCCCCTGGCCGTCCTGCCGGGTGTCGCGGCCGCGCTGGCCGACCTGGCGGCGGCCGCGCTGGACGCCGCGCTGGCCGTCGCGCGCGCCCAGCTCCCCGGGCACGGCCGCGAGGTCCGCCTCGCCGTGCTGGGGATGGGCAAGACGGGCGGCCGGGAGCTCAACTACCTCTCCGACGTCGACGTCGTCTACGTGTGCGAGCCCGCTCTGGTCGACGACGAGCCCGTCGTCGACGAGCCGACGGCGCTGCGGATCGGCACCCAGCTCGCCTCCCGGCTGCAGAAGGTGTGCGGCGGCACGTCGATCGAGCCCGCGCTGTGGGAGGTGGACGCGGCGCTGCGGCCCGAGGGCAAGCAGGGCCCTCTGGTGCGGACGCTGGCCAGCCACGTCGCCTACTACGAGCGGTGGGCGGAGACCTGGGAGTTCCAGGCGCTCCTCAAGGCCCGGCCCGTCGCGGGCGACGTCGCGCTCGGCGAGGCGTACCGCGAGGTGACCGCGCCGTTCGTGTGGTCCGCCGTCAACCGGGACCACTTCGTCGAGGACGCCCAGGCGATGCGCCGCCGCGTGGAGGACCACGTGCCCAGCGCGGAGGCGGACCGGCAGATCAAGCTCGGCAAGGGCGGGCTGCGGGACGTCGAGTTCACGGTGCAGCTCCTGCAGCTCGTGCACGGCCGCACGGACGACGGCATCCACCAGGCCAACACCCTGGACGCGCTGGCCGCGCTGGCGGCCGAGGGGTTCGTGGGTCGCGAGCACGCGGTGCGCATGGGGGACTGCTACCGGTTCCTGCGGGCGCTGGAGCACCGCGTGCAGCTCTACCGGCTGCGCCGTACCCACCTGCTGCCCACCGGCGAGGACGAGCTGCGACGCCTGGCCCGGTCGCTCGGGCTCGCGGCCGGCGGCGCGGACGGCCTGCTCAAGCGGTGGCGGGACACCCGGCGCGAGGTCCGTTCCCTGCACGAGGCGGTGTTCTACCGGCCGCTGCTGCCGGCCTGGGCGCAGCTGTCCGACGACGAGATCTCGCTGGACGCGGCCGCCGCGCGTGCCCGGTTCGCGGCGATCGGCTACCGCGACCCGGAGGGGGCGATGCGGCACGTGGTGGCCCTCACCGGGGGCACGTCGCGGCGGGCTGCGCTCCAGCGGCAGCTGCTGCCGGTCATGCTCGGCTGGTTCGCGGAGGGGGCCGACCCGGACGGCGGGCTGCTCGCGTTCCGCAAGCTGTCCGACGACCTCGGCTCCACCCCCTGGTACCTGCGGCTGCTGCGCGACTCCGGCAACGCCGCCTACCACCTGGCGCAGCTGCTGGCGTCGTCGCGCTACCTGTCGGACGCGCTCGCCCGCTCGCCCGAGGCCGTCCAGTGGCTGGCGGACACGTCCCGTCTGGAACCGCGCGGCCCGGAACGCCTCGCGGCGGAGGCCGACGCCGTGCTCACCCGCGCGGACGAGGCCGGCCCGGCCGCCACCCGGCTGCGGGCGCTGCGACGCCGGGAGCTGGCCCGCACCGGTGCCGGCGAGGCCCTGGGCGTGCTCGACCCGGTGACCGCGCAGGCCGCGATCTCCGACGCCGCCGACGTGGTGCTGGTCGGCGGGCTGCGGGTCGCCGAGTACGCGGCGCGCACCGAGCTCGGGCTCGGCCCGGACCCGACGGCCAACCCGACCCGCATGCTCGTGGTCGCGATGGGTCGGCTGGGTGGGCAGGAGATGGGCTACGGGTCCGACGCGGACGTCATGTTCGCCCATCAGCCCGACCCCGGCGCCGACGCCCGGCTCGCCCAGGACTTCGCGCTGGCCACCGCGCGCACCATGCAGAAGCTGCTGTCCGCCGTCGGCCCGGAGCCGAACCTTCCCGTCGACGCCGACCTGCGCCCCGAGGGACGCCAGGGCGCGCTGGTGCGGACCCTCGACTCGTACGCCGAGTACTACGAGCGGTGGGCCAGCGTGTGGGAGCAGCAGGCGCTGCTGCGAGCCCGTCCCGTGGCGGGAGCCATCGGCGGCGAGACGGACCTCGCCCGCCGGTTCGACGCCATGGTCGACCCGCTGCGCTATCCGGTCGGCGGTCTGCCGGAGGCCGCGCTGCGCGAGGTGCGCCGCATCAAGGCGCGCGTCGAGTCCGAGCGGCTGCCGCGCGGCGTCGACCCGACCCGTCACCTCAAGCTGGGCCGCGGCGGGGTGTCCGACGTCGAGTGGGCCGTGCAGCTCCTCCAGCTCCAGCACGGCCACGAGGTCGAGGGGCTGCGCACCACGCGCACGGTCGCGGCGCTCGACGCGGCGGTGGACGCCGACCTCGTGGACGCCGACGACGCCGACCAGCTCCGCACGGCCTGGCACCTCGCGTCCCGCCTGCGCTCCGCGCTCGTGCTCTGGTCCGGCAAGACGGGCGGGCCCCGCGCCGACGTGCTCCCCGCCGACGCCCGCTCCCTGTCCGCGCTGGCCCGGCTCCTCGGGGACGTCGGCACCGGCGTCGAGCTCGAGGACCTCTACCTGCGGACGTCCCGGCGGGCCCGGACCGTCGTCGAGCGTCTCGTCTACGGCGAGGACTGACCCGGCGACCTCCGCGACCGGACCTCTTGTGGCCCGCCCGGCGGGCCGACGAGCGCGACCGCCGGGGCGGACCGCTCCCGCAGGGCGCCGTCCGTGCGGCAGGATGTGCTCATGCTGACCTGCGGACCCCGCCACGCGCGGGCGACCCTCCTGACCCCGGCCCGACCCGCGGCGGTGACCGCGTGAGCGCCGGCCTGCTCGGGCTGCTCGACGACGTCGCCGCGATCGCGCGCCTGGCCGCCGCGTCCATCGACGACGTCGGCGCGGCGGCTGCCAAGGCGACCGCCAAGGCCGCGGGCGTCGTCGTGGACGACACCGCCGTCACGCCGCAGTACGTGCACGGCGTCGCGGCCGACCGCGAGATCCCGATCGTCAAGAAGATCGCCGTCGGCTCGATCCGCAACAAGGTCCTCATCATCCTGCCGGTGGCCCTGATCCTCAGCCAGTGGGCGCCGTGGCTCCTCACGCCGATCCTCATGCTGGGCGGCACCTACCTCGCCTTCGAGGGCGCCGAGAAGATCTGGGGCAAGCTCCGCGGGCACACCGACCACAAGACGCCGGCCGCGACCGAGGGGCCGGAGGCGGAGAAGAAGCTCGTCGCCGGCGCGATCCGCACGGACCTCATCCTGTCCGCCGAGATCATGGTCATCGCGCTCAACGAGGTCGCCGAGGAGCCGTTCTTCGCCCGCCTCGCGATCCTGCTGGTCGTCGCCGTGGTCATCACCGTCATCGTGTACGGGGTGGTCGCGCTCATCGTGAAGATGGACGACGCGGGGCTCGCGCTCGCCGGCCGCGAGTCGCCCACCAGCCAGCGGCTCGGCCGGTCCCTGGTGTCCGGCATGCCGAAGGTGCTCGCCGTCATCTCGACGGTCGGCACGGTCGCGATGCTCTGGGTCGGCGGGCACATCCTGCTCGTCGGCGTCGACGAGCTCGGGTGGCACGCCCCCTACGACCTCGTGCACCACGCCGAGGAGGCCATCGCGCACGCCGTGCCCGGCATCGGCGGGTTCCTCGCCTGGTGCTTCAACACGCTGTGCTCGGCGATCATCGGTCTGCTCGTCGGTGCCGTGGTGGTGGCGATCATGCACGTCCTGCCGTTCGGCAAGGGCCACGGCGGCGGTCACGGCGACGCGCACGACGCGGCCCCGCAGGGCGAGAGCGCACCGGGCGCCGGGCTCGCCGCGACCGGCGCGGACGGCGGGACGCAGGACCCGACCGGCACCGGCAGCGACCCGGACGGTGGTCCGGGTGGCAGGGGATCCGCCGAAGGCCGCTGAGGGTCGGATCCGACGGGCCGACCGCGCCTCAGTCGCCGCCGAGGCCGGCGCGGCGGTGCTGCACGAGGGTGACCCGGACGCCTCCCACGAGCAGGAGCCCTCCCAGGACACGGCTGCCGCGGCGGTGCGCCGTGTGCGACGATGCCGCCGAGCCGGGCGTCCGCCCCGCGGTGCTCGCCTCGCGCGGCATCGTGGGTGGAGAGACGTGGTGGGCTCGGACCGCACCCAGGAAGGAAACCGATGAGGATCGTCGTCCCGTTGAAGGTCGTCCCCGACACGTACGGGGAACGCACCCTGTCCCTGGAGACGGGGCTCGCGGACCGGACCCCGAGCGACGCCGTCCTCGACGAGATCGGCGAGCGCGCCCTCGAGGTCGCCCTCGCGTACGCCGACGAGCACCCCGACACCGAGGTCGTCGCCCTCGCCATGGCCCCCGAGCTCGCCCTCACCGGGCTGCGCAAGGCTCTTGCCACCGGCGCGACCGACGCGTGCCTCGTCGTCGACGAACGCCTCGTCGGTGCCGACGTCGTCCTCACCGCCGAGGTGCTCGCCGCGGCCGTCCACCACCTCGGGTTCGACCTGGTCGTGGCCGGGGACATCTCGACCGACGGCGGAGGGGGAGCGGTGCCCGCCGCGCTCGCCGAGGTGCTCGGCGTGCCCGCCGCCACCAGCCTGCGCGAGGTCCGGATCACCGGCACGGAGGTCGCCGGCGTCCGGGCCGCCGACGGCGCAGACGTCCAGGTCTCCGCGCCGCTGCCCGCCGTCGTGTCGATCACCGAGGCGCTGCCCGCCGCCCGGATGCCCGGCTTCAAGGGGATCATCGCCGCGAAGAAGAAGACGATCGAGACCCTCACCACCGCCGACCTCGGCATCGACCCCGAGGACCCGGACGCCGCCCGGTCGATCATGACCGCGATCGCAGCCCGCCCGCCCCGCACCGCCGGCACCACCATCGTCGACGACGGCGACGCCGGGCGACGCCTGGCCGAGTTCCTCGTCGAGAACCGGCTGGCGTGAGAGGAAACCCGATGAACGACACCCACGAGCCCGTCCTCGTCCTCCTCGACCGCGACCCCGACGGCGCCCTCGCGTCGTCGAGCGCGGGCCTCCTCGCCGCGGCCGCCGGCATCGGCGTCCCCGTCGCGCTCCTCGTGGGGGACGGCGCCGCCGAGCAGGCCGACCGTGCCGCCGCGCTCGGCGCGCGACGCGTCCTGCTCGCCCCCACCGCCTCGGACGCCCTGGGCGTGCCCCACGTCGACGCCCTCGCCGCCGCCGCCGAGCACGTCCGCCCCGCCGCCGTCCTGCTCCCGCACTCCGTCGACGGCCGCGAGACCGCCGCCCGGTACGCCGTGCGCACCCGCTCCGCGCTCGCCGTCGACGCCGTGGGCGTCGCCCGGGACGCCGAGGGCGTCGTCGCGCACCACGCCGCCTACGGCGGCAGCTACCGCGTCGAGTCCGCCGCGACATTCGGTGCGCTCGTCGTGACCCTGCGTCCGGGCGCCGTCGACACTCGCGCCGACGCCGTCCCCGACGCGCGCGTCGAGAAGATCGACGTCGTCGCCTCCGGGCTGCCCGCCGCCACCGTCCTCGCGGTCGAGCCCGTGGTCGAGGAGTCGTCGGGCCCCGACCTGCGCAGCGCCGCGACGGTCGTCGCGGGCGGCCGCGGCCTCGGCTCCGCCGAGGGCTTCGCGCTCGTCGGCAGGCTCGCCGACGCCCTCGAGGCAGCCGTCGGCGCCACCCGTGACGCCGTCGACCTCGGCTACGTGCCCGCCTCCCACCAGATCGGGCAGACCGGTGCCGTCGTGTCGCCGCGGCTCTACGTCGCGCTCGGCATCTCCGGTGCCGTCCAGCACCTCTCCGGCATGCAGACCTCGTCCACCATCGTCGCCGTCAACACCGACGAGGACGCCAAGATCTTCGAGATCGCGGACTTCGGCGTCGTCGGCGACGTGTTCGACGTCGTCCCGCAGCTCATCGAGGCCCTCGCCGAGAGGAAGGACGCGTGACCAGGGTCGTGCGGCGCGGTCTCCCGCGCGTCCCCGGTGGCGAGCCCTGGCCGCCCGCCACCACCGTGACCGGCAGACCTGAGGCGTCGTCGGACGAGCCCGACGACCCGGCCGCCGCGCCCGTGACGGACCAGGTCGCGGTCGCGGCGACGGTCGGCGCGATCGCGCTGCGGCGGGGTCTGCCGCGCGTGGCCGGCGGCGAGCCCTGGCCGCCCGCCGGCCTCGCACCCGCCCGCGTCGTCCCGCCGGCGACCGAGCCCGTCGCCGCCCCGGGCCCCGAGAGCGGCGTCGAGCCCGTGGCCGGAGCGGACCTGACCGCCGCGGCGTCCGCACCGACCGTCGTCGAACCCGCCGGGGGCGCCTCCGCCCCGACGGATCCCGAGAGCGCGCCGATCGCGCCGACCGACGCGGGCGCCCCCCGGCAGGACCGGCCCGCCGTGCCGGCGCTGCCCGCCTGGGTCCTGCGCACCGTCCGGCCCGCCGCCACGGCGCTCGCGGTCCTCGTCGTCGCCGTGATCCTGGCCCGATGGCTCGTCGGCCTCGCGCCCGTGCGGGACTTCCTCGCGACCTACGACGGCACCGCGCCGATGCCGGCCGACGCCCCCGTCGGCATCCCCGCCTGGCTCGCCTGGCAGCACTTCTTCAACCTGTTCCTCCTCGTCCTCGTGGTCCGCACGGGCCTCCAGGTGCGTCGGGAACGGCAGCCTGCGGCCTACTGGGCACCCCGGTCCGACCCGTCCGCCAAGATCGGGCTGTCGTCGTGGACCCACCAGAGCCTCGACGTCCTCTGGGTCGCCAACGGCGTGGTCTACGTCGTCCTGCTGTTCGCCACCGGGCAGTGGGTGCGCATCGTCCCCACGAGCTGGTCGGTCGTCCCCGAGGCGGCGTCCGCCGCGCTGCAATACCTGGCCCTCGACTGGCCCACCGAGAACGGCTGGATCCACTACAACGGCCTCCAGCAGCTCACCTACTTCGTCACCGTGTTCGTCGCCGCGCCCCTCGCCGTCGCGACCGGCGTCCGCATGAGCCGGTACTGGCGGTCCACGGCCACGCTCGACCGCGTGCTGCCCGTCCACGTCGCCCGCCGGGTCCACTTCCCGGTGATGGTCTACTTCGTCGCGTTCGTCGTCACCCACGTCGGCCTCGTCCTCGCCACCGGCGCCCTGCGCAACCTCAACCACATGTTCGCCGGCCGCGACGACACCGGCTGGGTCGGCCTCGGCGTCTTCGCCCTGGCCGTCGTCGTGGTCGTCGGCGCCGCCGCCGCCCTGCGACCCGTCCTCGTCGCACCCGTGGCGCGACGCCTCGGGACGGTCACCAGCAGATAGCGCCCGGGCCGCCAGTCACGAAGGAGTGATCATGGACGCCGTCGAGTTCCGCAAGGGGCCTGGCCGGGGTCACGGTGGACCGCACGGCCGTGTCCCAGGTCAACGGCGAGACCAACTCGCTGCTCTACCGCGGATATCCCCTGCAGGAGCCTGTGGCCACCTGCCGGTTCGACGAGGTCGTCCACCTGCTCTACGCCGGCGACGATGTCAGCCGCGCGTCGTGAGGCCTGATTCGACCGAGGCTGGTCAGACATGTTCGCATATGCGAAACTGTCTGTCATGACTCTTCTCGGTGTGTCCGAGGCCGCCGAGCGGCTGGGGGTCTCCACGCGGCGTGTGCAGCACCTGGTCGCGAGCGGCCACCTGCGTCAGGTGGCGCGCGGTGTCGTCGACGAGGCGTCGGTCGAGCGTCTGCTCGCTGTGCGCGGCGCCTCGCACGTCCGAGCGTGGTCCGAGCTCACGGCGTGGGGCGCGGTCGCGATCCTGTCAGGGGCGGAGGCCGACTGGATGGGGGAGCGGCAGCGCGCTCGCCTCCGAGCCCGGCTACGGACGATCACGGCCGGCGATCTGGTGGAGCGGGCCCGCAATCGTGCGGTCGTGGCTCGGTATCGAGCCCATCCGAGTTCAGGAAGGCACCTCCGGGCCGAGATCGTCCACGCGGCGGGCTTGGCCGGGCGGCTCGGCCTTGCCGAGACGAACGCCGTCGACGGCTATCTCGCTGCGAAGGACGTCTCCGGTGTCGTGCGGCGCCATGGCCTGATGCGTGACGACGAAGGTCGGGTCACGCTCCGCGCGACGACCGTGGACCTCGACATCGTGCATGACCTGATCGACCGCGGGACGGTTCTCGCCGCGCTGGACCTGGCGGAGTCGCTCGACGTCAGGGAGCGACGGGCCGGCCTGGACGCGATCGGCGACGTCCTGGAGGGCTTCCGTGGCTGACCGCCGGGTGATCGACGTGCCCGCTCCCGCCGGAGGCTGGGGCGCGCCGTGGCCGAACGTCGCCGAGATCGAGGCTGTGCTGCCGCACGCCACGTGGACGCTCGTCGGGGGACTCATGACGCAGCTGCACGCGATCCATCGGGGCGTCGGCGTGATCCGTCCGACGAACGACGTGGACATCGTGCTCCACGTCGAGACCACCCGAGGTGTCGCAGCAGTCGCCGCGAACGCCCTGGAGTCGATCGGGTACCAGTTCATGCCCTCGATCGACGACCGCAACGACATCGCCCACCGCTTCACCCGTGGCACGTCGCGGGTCGATCTCGTCACCGGCGCCACGGATGTCATCGACGTCCTCGTCGCCGATCACGCCGCCCCCCGGGTGATCGAGAGGCTGCGCGGCAAGCGGATGATGGCGATCGAAGGCGGAACCCAGGCGCTCCGGCGAACGATCCATGCGCGACTGCGGATCGTCGACGAGCGGACGACCACCGTCAGTGTCCCGTCGCCCTTCGGTGCCCTGATCCTCAAGGCCCCTGCCTTCCAGACGGACTCCGTGACAAGGAACGCCATCTCCAGGACGCGGCGCTGCTGTTGTCCGTCATCGAGGACCCCTACGTCGAACGCGAACACTTCGCCGGATCGGACCGGGCGCGTCTCGCCGTGCTGGCGAAGGCGCTGCTCCCTGACGGAGCCAGAGCGTGGCGGTCGCTCCCCGCTGAACGGCAGGCCGACGGTCAGGTCGCGCTCCGCATCCTCACGGCGTGACGTTGCAGCAGTACGGTGCTGCGGGGCGATGGGATCTAGGCTCGTCAATGTGTCAGCGATGATCTCCAGTACCGAACTTGCTTGTGCTCTTGGTCGGTGACTCCTGGCGTCTTCGGACTGCGACGCGACGACAACTCGCAGGCGCTGCACGTGTGGTTCACGGGCTTCGCGCCCGCGGACGGCCCGTAGGTGCGATGCCCGCGTAGCGATTTTCCTCAGGGTCAGAGAACTCTGCGAGGGTGCTACCTCGCGAGGCCAAGACCCTCTCCGTGCGGACGTCAATGACCACTCGGCCAGGGGCAACCTTTGTGTCTCGCTCACCTTTCGCTCAGCCCTGAGTTGGTCGCGCCGATGTCCCGAGGAGTGGGGGCATGCGCGTTGAGCGACACCTGGTTGGTCGTGTACGCGTCCCGGGTACTCGTCAACCGTAGGTCAGCCACGAGGGCAGCGACAAGATGGTCGTGCTTCTTTCGGATCTCACCAAGTTCGAGGGCCGGAATTGCTTCGGACTCGCTCTTCGCGAACATCGTCTCCCACCCTGGGTCCCAGTCGCCCCTCCAGGCCGGGCGGCGGCGAAACGTGCTGCTCCGGATCTTGGCGTCTTCTCCCCAGGTACCGAAGGTTTGGAAGCACGCGTCCATGAAGGCTGCGTACCTGTCATAGATGGAGTCGCTGAAGAGGGGCGCTGCGCAGTAGAAGTTGCGGTCAAGTCGCCGCTTGAGCTCGAGAACCGCAGGCGGGGAGGTGTCGCGCCACGTGCCGATGAAAGTCAGGTAGCACATGAGCATGTTCATGTCGGGCACGAGTTGCTGGTAGCACTCAATGCGAAATCGTAGCAACTCGTCGTTTCTTCCCTGTCGTCGTGTGAAGACGACGCCGAACCCCGCGACGATCAAAGGAGTGGCGATGCTCCCGACGACCGCGACTACTTCGATCCAGGCTGGCAGCATGACAGAAATGATGCACCGAGGACGAAAGTCTCGCTCGATGTGGAGGGAGTCCATTCCTCAGCCGGGAAGCGTGGGTTCCGAAGCGCGGGTAGCGCTGCCTTTGGGGTGGTACGCCAACCACTCCTTGCGGCAAGCGAAACGGCGGCCGTCCTGCACACGAGTGCAGGACGGCCGCCGTTCGTGACGACTCAGCAGGCCCTCAGGAGGGCCACCGATCAGATGTCGTAGTAGAGCTCGAACTCGTGGGGGTGCGGGCGCAGACGCACGGGGTCGATCTCGTTGGTGCGCTTGTAGTCGATCCAGGTGGCGATGAGGTCCTCGGTGAAGACGTCACCCTGGGTCAGGTACTCGTGGTCGGCCTCGAGGGTGTCGAGGGTCTCGCCGAGCGAGGACGGCACCTGGGCGATCTGCGCGTGCTCCTCGGGGGGCAGCTCGTACAGGTCCTTGTCGACCGGCGCCGGGGGCTCGATGCGGTTCTTGATGCCGTCGATGCCCGCGAGGAGCTGGGCCGAGAAGGCCAGGTACGGGTTGGCCGAGGGGTCGGGCACGCGGAACTCGACGCGCTTCGCCTTCGGGGAGTTGCCCGTGATCGGGATGCGGATGCAGGCGGAGCGGTTGCGGGCCGAGTAGACCAGGTTGACCGGGGCCTCGTAGCCGGGGACCAGGCGGTGGTAGGAGTTCACCGACGGGTTGGTGAAGGCCAGCAGCGAGGGGGCGTGCTTGAGCAGACCGCCGATGTACCAGCGGGCGATGTCCGAGAGGCCGCCGTAGCCCTTCTCGTCGTAGAACAGCGGCTCGCCGTTCAGCCACAGGGACTGGTGGGAGTGCATGCCCGAGCCGTTGTCGCCGAAGATCGGCTTCGGCATGAACGTGACCGACTTGCCGGCGTTGAAGCCGACGTTCTTGATGACGTACTTGAACTTCATCAGGTCGTCGGCCGCGTGCAGCAGCGTGTTGAAGCGGTAGTTGATCTCCTGCTGGCCGGCGGTGCCCACCTCGTGGTGCGCGCGCTCGACGCTCAGGCCGACCTCGCCGAGGGTGGCGACCATGTCGTCGCGGAGGTCCGCGAAGCGGTCCGACGGGGAGGTGGGGAAGTAGCCGCCCTTGTAGCGCGTCTTGTACGCCTTGTTGCCGCCCTCCTCCTCACGACCGGTGTTCCACGCCGCCTCGACGGAGTCGATGGAGTAGAACGAGGAGTGCGAGTTGGTCTCGAAGCGCGCCTCGTCGAAGACGTAGAACTCGGCCTCGGGGGCGAAGAACGCGGTGTCCGCGATGCCGGTGGAGGCGAGGTAGGCCTCGGCCTTGGCGGCGATGTTGCGCGGGTCGCGGGAGTACGGCTCGTCCGTGAACGGGTCCACGATCGAGAAGTTCATGACGAGCGTCTTGCGCTTGCGGAACGGGTCGATGAAGGCGGTCTTGACGTCCGGGACCAGCTTCATGTCCGACTCGTGGATCGCCTGGAAGCCACGGATCGAGGAGCCGTCGAACATGAGGCCCTCGGTGAAGGAGTCCTCCGAGAACTGGTCGACGGGGATGTTGAAGTGCTGCATGACGCCCGGCAGGTCGATGAACCGGATGTCGATGAACTCCACCCCTTCGTTACGGGTGAAGGCGATTGCCTCCTCGGCATTGGTGAACATGCATGCGCTCCTTGATGGGGAAGGGGTCACGTGGCTCGGCGACCATGACGCTAGGACCGTACCGTTACCCCCGCGTGGCTCGGAAGTTTCGTCCACGTTACGTAGACCCTGATGGCCCCGCGTACCCTGGGGAACATGGCCACACGCAGAGAATTCGGGTCCTGGCTGAGCGGTCCCGACGTCCCGACAGGTGAGACGACGGACCGGGACAGCCTCGGTCTGCCGGCCTCGGGACCGGGTTCGCGGGCGGGTCTGGGGCGCCGCGTGGTGGCCCTGTGCGTCGACTGGGCGGCGGCCAGCGCCATCAGCTACGCGTTCTTCGACCTCGACTCCTGGGCGACGCTCGGCATCTTCGCCGTCATGAACCTGATCCTCGTCGGGACGGTCGGCTCGACCCTCGGTCACGCGCTGCTGCGGCTGCAGGTCCGGCGCCTCGACGTGTCCGTCCCGCACCTCGTGGGGCTGGGCCGCAGCGCCGTGCGGGCGCTGCTGCTGTGCCTCGTCATCCCCGCCGTCGTGTGGGACACGGACGGTCGCGGGCTGCACGACAAGGCGGCCGGGACCGTCATCGTGCGTCGATGACCGTCCCGGCCGCCAGGTCGTGATCCCCGAGGCCGTGCCGCGCGGGCTCAGCGCCCGCGCATGCCCTTGCGGTCGGGGCGCGCCTTCATCGGGTCGACGCCCTTGGGCACGGGCAGCCGCACGCCGCCGAGCGCCTTGAGGCGCTTGCCGACCTCGCCGGCCTCGGCGCTGGTCAGCTGCTTCTTCATCTTCTGGACCTGGCGCGCCACCTTGGGCAGCGGCACCTGGCCGTCCTCATTGCCCACCTGGATGGTGGCGACGGGCACGTTCTGCAGCACGCGCGCGGTGCGGCGGCGCTCGTCGTCGAGCATGCGCTGCACCCGGTACGACGGGCCCTCGGAGACGAGGACGACGCCGGGGCGACCGACGCCGCGGAACACGAGGTCCTGGTGCCGGTTCACCGCGACGGGCTCGTCGTCGAACGTCCAGCCGCCGCGCACGGTGCCGAGAGCGGCGCGGACGGCGCCCGGCTGCCCCTCGATCTGCGTGTACGCGGCGCGCTCGGCGCGGCGGGTGAGGATGAACATCGCGGCGAGCAGCGCGAACGGCAGGCCGACGACCGTGGCGTAGATCGGGTGGCCGGTGAGGAAGCCGATGAGGAGCGCGACCGCCAGGACCCCGCAGAACACCGCGAGCATCACCCAGGTGATGAGCGGGTCCTGCCGCCGGGTCATCTGGTAGGCGGACCACACCTGGTGGTACCAGCGCTGCTTCTTGGGCTTCTTCTGCTTCGGGGTGGACGCCGGCTCGCCGGCGTCGGACTTGGTGCGGGCCATGGTGCCTGATTCTACTGGGCGCGGGGGGCGACGAGGCTCGCCGCCTCCTGGCGCGAGGTGGTCGGTTCGGTGAGGTGCGCGAGCGCGGCGGGCACGGCCTGGCCGCGCTTCGTCATCGCCTGGCCCCACAGGCGCCCGGCGCGGTAGGAGGACCGCACGAGCGGCCCGGCCATGACGCCGAGGAACCCGGTGGACTCCGCGAACTCGCTGAGCTCGACGAACTCCTCGGGGCGGACCCACCGCTCGACGGGATGGTGGCGCAGCGAGGGGCGCAGGTACTGGGTGATGGTGATGAGGTCGCACCCGGCGTCGCGCAGGTCGACGAGCGCCTGCTTGACCTCGTCGATGGTCTCGCCCATGCCGAGGATGAGGTTCGACTTGGTGACGAGCCCGGCCTCGCGGGCGCGGGTCAGGACGGACAGCGACCGGTCGTAGCGGAACGCGGGCCGGATCTGCTTGAAGATGCGCGGCACGGTCTCCACGTTGTGCGCCATGACCTCGGGCCGCGACTCGTTGACCTGGTCGAGCAGCTCCGGGATGGCGTTGAAGTCCGGGATGAGGAGCTCGACGCCGGTGCCAGGGTTGAGGGCGTGGATCTGGCGGACCGTCTCCGCGTACAGCCAGGCGCCGCCGTCGGGCAGGTCGTCGCGGGCGACGCCGGTGACGGTGGAGTACTTCAGGCCCATCTGCTGGACGGACTCGGCGACGCGCCGCGGCTCGTCGGCGTCGAAGTCCGCGGGCTTGCCGGTGTCGATCTGGCAGAAGTCGCAGCGGCGGGTGCACTGGTCGCCGCCGATGAGGAACGTGGCCTCGCGGTCCTCCCAGCACTCGAAGATGTTGGGGCAGCCCGCCTCCTCGCACACGGTGTGCAGGCCACCGCCCTTCACCAGGCCCTTGAGCTCCCGGTACTCGGGGCCCATCACCGCCCGGGTCTTGATCCACTCGGGCTTCTTCTCGATCGGGGTGGTGGCGTTGCGGGCCTCGATGCGCAGCATGCGGCGGCCCTCGGGTGCGATCGTCACGGCTCTCTCCGTCGTCGAGCGGGTGGTCGCCGGGCGGGTCGAGCGACCCGGCCGGACCTGGTCAGCCTACGTGAGCAGGTTCACCCTGGGGTCGGGCTTCCCGGTCGTCGGACGTGACGTCGGCAACACCGGTGCCGGGGTCGCGGGGCGCGGTCCGGGTGGCGAGGGCGCGCTCCAGGTCGGCGACCAGGTCGTCCGCGACGTCGGCGGGCGTGACGGTGCGGCCGAGCTCGGCGCTCAAGGAGGTGACGTCGGCGTCGGTGATGCCGCACGGCACGATGTGCCCGAACCGGTCGAGGTCGACCGCGCAGTTGAGGGCGAGGCCGTGCATCGTGACGCCCTTGGCGACGCGGACGCCGATGGCGCACACCTTGCGCTCGCGCCGGGGAAGGCGGCCCGCGGCGGTGTCGCCGGGGTCGGCGGGCAGCCACACGCCGCTGCGGCCCTCGACGCGCACGGTGTCGAGCCCGAGCCGGGCGCAGGTGGCCATGACCGCCTCCTCCAGCGCGCGGACGTAGTCGACGACGTCGACGGGCTCGGCGAGGCGGACGATCGGGTAGACGACCTGCTGGCCGGGCCCGTGCCAGGTGATCTTGCCGCCGCGGTCGACGTCGACGACCGGCGTGCCGTCGTCGGGACGCTCGTCGCGGCGGGTGCGGCGCCCGGCGGTGTAGACGTCGGTGTGCTCGACGAGCAGCAGGGTGTCCTCGGCGGCGCCGGTGCGCACGGCCTCGTGGACGTCGCGCTGGAGCGCCCACGCCTCGTGGTAGTCGGTGAGACCGGGCAGTCTGCGCACGTCCATCGCGCCAGCCTAGCCCTCGGGCGGGACGGCGCCGTCGGGGGTCTGTGGGGTCTCGCGTCCGGCGCGGACCATGGCGACGAGGAGCGTGCGCAGCTCGGTGACCTGGTCGTCGTCGAGGCCGCGGGAGGCGAGGTCCTCGGCGGGTCGGTAGCGGCCGGCCTCCATCGCGGCGGCGCGTCCGGCGTCGGCGAGGGTGACGGCGCGGCGGCGGCGGTCGCGCGGGTCGTCGTCGCGCGTGACGTAGCCGGACCGTTCCAGGCGGGCCACGATCCGGCTCATGGTCTGCTCGGTGACGCCGTTGAGGTCGGCGAGCTCGCGCTGGGTGCGGGGCCCGCCGAGCAGGTGCAGGAGGACGGGGAAGCCGGCGTGGTTGAGGTCCCACCCGGCGAGGTGGGCGTTCCACTCGCGCTCGATCCGGCGCGCGACCGTGAAGAGGAGCCTGCCCGTCGGCCAGTGGGCGGGATCCTCGCTCGTGGGTGCCGGTGCGGCGTCGCCGGGCCAGCGCGGGGCGTCGGTCACTTGCGTGCGTTCCTCCTGTCGGTCATCATACTCAGCATGCTGAGGAATAGGTGGACGGGTGTCGTCCGTGGTCTGGTCATTCTGGCAGCCATCGGCGTGTGGCTCGCGGTCGGCGCGCTCGGTGGTCAGGCCCAGGGCAACCTGAGCAGCGTCCAGACCAACGAGGCCGCCGCGTTCCTGCCCGAGAGCGCCGAGTCCACGCGCGCCGCCGAGCTCGCCGCCGAGTTCACCGACTCCGAGACCCTCCCGGCGCTCGTCGTCGTGGAACGAGCCGACGGCGGCAGCCTCGACGGCGACGACCTCGCCGCCGTGCAGGCCTACGCCGACGCCCTGCCCGACGCCCCCCTGGAGGGCACCTCCGGCGACGAGCCCCGCACCGTCGGGGACGCCAGCGTCGCCGACCCCGTCGTCGTGCCCTCGCAGGACGGCGAGGCGGCCCTCGTCGTCGTCTCCCTCGACGCCGACCTCGCGAGCGAGGACGTCGGCGCGGACGAGTCCAGCGTCGCCGGGCTGTCCATCCAGGCGCTGCGCGACCTCGTCGAGGCCCCCGCGGCCGACGGCGGTCTCGCGGACACCGGGCTCCAGGCCTGGGTCACCGGCCCGGCCGGCTTCATCGCGGATCTCACCGGCGCCTTCGGTGCCATCGACACCGTCCTGCTGCTCGTCGCGCTCGGCGCCGTCCTCGTCATCCTCGGGCTCGTCTACCGCTCGCCCGTCCTGCCGTTCATGGTCATCATCAACGCCGTGCTCGCGCTCTGCCTCGCCGGGCTGGTCGTCTACCACCTCGCCGCCAACGGCACACTGACCCTCAACGGACAGTCGCAGGGCATCCTGTCGATCCTCGTGGTCGGGGCCTCCGTCGACTACGCGCTGCTCGTCGTCGCCCGCTACCGCGAGGAGCTGACGGCGCTCGCGTCGCCGTGGACGGCCATGCGTCGCGCGATCAAGGCGTCCTGGGAGCCGATCGCGGCCAGCGCGGGCACCGTCGTCGCCGGCCTGCTGTGCCTGCTGCTGTCCGACCTGTCCTCGAACCGCTCCCTCGGCCCCGTCGCGGCCATCGGCATCGTCGCGGCGTTCGTCGCCGCGTTCACGCTCCTGCCCGCCCTGCTGCTCATCGGCGGCCGCCGCGCCCGCTGGGTGTTCTGGCCGCGGGTCCCGCGCCCCGTCGAGGCCGCCGCCGGCACCGGTGACGCCGAGGCCGCGCCCGCCGCCCCGACGACCGGCACCGACGACTCCGTCGACGTCGCGGGGCACGGCGTCTGGTCCCGCGTCGCGTCGTTCGTCGGCCGCCACGACCGTGCCACCTGGATCGTCACCGCCCTCGTCCTCGCCGCCGCGGCCGCGTTCGTCCCGACGCTCGACGCGAACGGCACCGGCGACTCCGACGTCTTCCTCACGCAGGTCGACTCGGTCGACGGCGAGGAGGTCCTCACGGCGCACTTCGAGGGTGTCTCCGCCCAGCCGGCGGTCGTCATCGCGCCCGCCGAGGACCTCGACGCCGTCGTCGCGGCCGCCGAGGGCACCGACGGCGTCGCCGCCGCCACGCCCGTCACCGACCAGCCCGCCGCGGCGCCGGGGGCGCCCGCCCAGGGCGAGCCGCTCGTCGTCGACGACCGCGTGCGCGTCGACGTCACCACCGAGGCGCCGTCGGACAGCCAGGCCGCCGTCGAGACCGTCGAGGCCCTGCGCGCGTCCGTCCACGACGTCTCGCCCGACACGCTGATCGGCGGGGCCGCCGCCGAGCGCCTCGACACCCAGCTCGCCGGGCAGCGCGACCTGCGCGTCATCGTGCCGGTCGTCCTGGCGGTGATCCTCGTGATCCTCGTGCTCCTGCTGCGCTCCGTCCTCGCCGCGGTCCTGCTCATGGCGGCGAACGTGCTGTCCTTCGGTGCCGCGCTCGGTGTCGCCGCGATCCTGTTCGAGCACGTCTTCGGCTTCCCGGGCGCCGACCCTGCCGTGCCGCTCTACGCGTTCTGCTTCCTCGTGGCGCTCGGCGTCGACTACTCGATCTTCCTCATGACCCGCGTCCGTGAGGAGTCCCTGGTGCACGGCACGCGGGCCGGGGTGCTGCGCGGTCTCGCCGTCACGGGCTCCGTCATCACGTCCGCGGGCGTCGTCCTGGCCGCCACGTTCGCGGCGCTCGGCGTCATCCCGCTGCTCTTCCTCGCGCAGCTCGCGTTCATCGTCGCGTTCGGCGTGCTGGTCGACACGCTCGTGGTGCGCAGCCTGCTCGTCCCGGCGCTCGTCCACGACGTCGGCGACCGCGTGTGGTGGCCGTCCCGGCTCGCCCGCGGGGTCGCGCGGCACCGCTGAGGCCCGGTGTCCCGAGGGGCCGTCCTGCGGCCCGTCGGGCACCATGGAGCCCATGGCGCAGCAGACGGGCAACGAGACGACGGACGAGCAGACCGCGGACGCGGCACCGCCGCGCCCGCCACGGGTCGCGATCGTCGGGTACGGCGGCGCCGGGCGGGAGATCCACGCCCGGCTCGCGGCGGAGGCCGGGGTGCCCGTCACGGCCGTGGTCACCCGTGACCCCGGTCGGCGCACCCAGGCGGCGGGGGACTGGCCCGGCGCGCGCCTGCACCCCGACCTCGACTCCCTGCTGGCGGCGCGGGCGACCTACGACCTCGTCGTCGTGGCCAGCCCGACCGCGCTGCACGCCGAGCAGGCCGCCGCGCTGGCCCGGGCGGGGGTGCCGTTCGTGCTCGACAAGCCCATCGGCGTGGACGCGCACGAGGCGCGGGCGGTGGTCGCCGAGGCAGCCGCCACGGGCACCCCGTTCACGGTGTTCCACAACCGTCGCTGGGACCCCGAGCAGCTCACCCTGACCGCGCTGCTGGAACAGGGCGGCCTGGGGGACGTGCACACGTTCGAGCGCCGCTGGGAGCGTTGGCGCCCGGTGCCCCGCAAGCGGTGGAAGGAGAACGACCGCGCCGGCGGCGGGCTCCTGCTCGACCTCGGGCCGCACCTCGTGGACTCCGCGACCCGCCTGTTCGGTCCGGTCACGAGCGTGTGGGCGCAGACCCGCGCCCTGACCACCCCCACGGAGGACGACGTCTTCCTCGTGCTCACCCACGAGCCCGGCGGCGGCGTCGCGGCCTCCCCGCACGCCGTCGTCTCGCGCCTCTGGGCGGGGTCGGTCGTGGGGGCCCCGGGGCCACGGACCCGCGTCCTGGGCACCGCCGGCGCCTACCTCGTGACGACGTTCGAGCAGGACGCCTCCCCGCTGGAGGTGTTCGACGACGCCGCACCGACCGGGACGCTCGGCTGGCTCACCCGGGGCCGCGACCGTGAGCCGGTGCCCGTCGCGCCCGGCGGGCACGCCGACTTCTACCGTGAGCTCGGACCGTGGCTGGCCGGCCGCACCCCCGCGCCCGTCGACCCCGCCGACGCCGTGCGTACGGCCGAGGTGCTGGACGCCGCGAGGGCGTCGGCGCGAGACGGCCGCCGCGTCGACCTCTGACCCGGTCGGCGGCCGGCCCCGCGGCACCCGCCACCGGGGGCCTGTGGACGGCCGGAGCGCGCCAGGGGCCCGGCGGTGTTCGATGGGTGCCGTGCGCACCGACGTCGTCCTCACCGTCCCCGCCGACGCCGCCGCCCGCGAGGCGCTCCTCGACCGGCTGACGCGGCTCGCCGCCGTCGACCACGACGGGGTCGAACCCGTCGGCCCCGCCCGCGCCGACCCGGACGGCTCGCTGCGCGTGCGTCGGGCCGGGGGAGTCGTCACCGACATGGCGACCCTCCTGACCGTGCGGGGCCGCTGCGCGCCCGACGAGGCCGCCGGCGTCCTCGTGACGCTCGCCCAGGGGCTGGCCGCGCTGCACGACGCCGGGCTGGTGCACGGCCCGCTCACCGCCGCGGACGTCGTGGTCGACGCCGAGGGCCGCCCGCGGATGCGACCCCGCCTCGACCCGCCGGGGGAGCGGTGGCAGGAGGCGGACGACGTGCACGCGCTCGCCGGTCTCGTCGCCGGGCTCACCGCGGACGGCGACGGCGACGAGCTCGTGGCGCTGCGTGCCGCGCTCGCTCCCGCCCTGGCGCCGGAGCCGCGGGTGCGACCCGAGGCCGGGACCTTCGCGGCCCGCGTGCACGACGCGGTGCCGCCGCGGCCGGTCCGGGTGCCCGAACCGGCCACGCTCGCCGCCGCCGCGCTGGGACGCCCCGCGGCCCGGAGGGCCGACGTCCCCGGGCGCGCCGGGGTGCGGCACCGGCGGGCTCGTCGGGCGGCCCGTGGGCGACCGGCGTCCCCCGCCGGCCGGACGGCGCGCCGCAGGGCGGCCACGCGGGCCGGACGCGGCCCCGCCCCCACCGACCGGGGGCGGGTGCTCGTCGGGGCGGGCGGCGTCGTCGTGGTGGTCGGCCTGCTCGTCGCCGTCGGGCTGCACCTCACCGGTCCTGGCACGGCGCCCGCCGCCGAGGGAACGGGATCGTCCGCGACCTCGGCCGCGACGGGTGGGCCCGGCGCGCAGGCCGTGCGCGACCCCGCCGACCCGGGTGGCGCCGCCGAGGCCCTGACCCTGCGTCGGGTCGCGCTGCTCGCGGGCGACGGCGACGTGCGGGACCTCGTGCTCGCCGGGTCGCCCGCCGAGACCGAGACCACGGCGCTCCTCGCCGACGCCGTCGGGAGCGGGGTGCGGGTGCTCGACCCGGTCGTCACGCTGCACGGGACCCGGGTCGAGCAGGATGCCCCGCCCGGGACCGCCGTGGTGCGCGTGGACTACGTCGTCGAGGCGCACGACCAGGTCGCGGCGGACGGCACGACGACACGGGTGCCCGCCGGTCCACGGCGCACCGCCGTCCTCCACCTGACCTGGACCGACGCGGGCTGGCGGGTCACGGACGTCGGCTGAGGATCCCGTCCCACCCCGTCCCAGCCCGTCCCGCGGCCCGGACGGACCGACCGGGGCCGGGGACGCCGCAGGGCGGGCACCCGGCCACCGACGGTCCGTGGACCGGGGTGGCGGGTGCCCGCCCTGCGGGACGTGCGAGGCGTCAGAGGCCGAGCTCGGCCTCGAACGCGCCCTCCTCGATGCGGTTCTTGACCGCGGCGAGGAAGCGCGCGGCGTCCGCGCCGTCGACCAGGCGGTGGTCGTACGACAGGAAGAGGTACGCCATCTGACGGATCGCGATGGTCTCCTCACCGTCCGGACCGGTGACCACGACGGGCTTCTTCGTGATCGTGCCGGTGCCGAGGATCGCGACCTGGCCGACCGGGACGATCGGGGTGTCGATGAGCGCCCCGCCCGAACCGGTGTTGGTGATGGTGAAGGTGGCGCCGCTCAGGTCGTCCGGGCCGACCTTGTTGTCCCGCGTGCGCGAGGCGAGGTCGCCGATCTGGCGGGCGATGCCCGCCAGGTTGAGGTCACCGGCGTTCTTGATGACCGGCACGATCAGGCCACGCTCGGTGTCGACCGCGAGGCCGATGTTCTCCGAGGAGTGGTACGTGATCTCGCCCTTGTCGGTGTCGATCGACGCGTTGACCTTCGGGAAGGCCTTGAGCGCCTCGACGGCGGCCAGCGTGTAGAACGGCAGGAACGTGAGGTTCGCACCCTCGCGCGCCTTGAAGTCCGCCTTCGCCCGGGCGCGGAGCTTCGCGACCTTGGTGACGTCGACCTCGACCACGGTGGTGAGCTGGGCCTGGGTCTGCATCGCCTCGAGCATGCGCTCGGCGACGACCTTGCGCAGACGCGACATCTTCTCGGTCGTGCCGCGCAGCGGGGAGACCTCGGGGACCGAGGCCTTCTTCGGCGCCGGGGCCGCGGGGGCGGCAGCGGCGGGAGCCGGGGCGGCGGCCTTCTCGGCCGCGGCGAGCACGTCCTCCTTGCGGACGCGACCACCGACGCCGGTGCCCTGGAGGGTCGAGACGTCGACACCCTTCTCCGCGGCGAGCTTGCGCACGAGCGGGGTCAGGTAGGAGCCACGGCCGGCAGCCGGGGCGGACTCCGCGGCCGGCGCCGGGGCGGCAGGCGCGGAGGCGGGCGCCGGTGCGGGCGACGACTCCTTCGCCGGGGCGGGCGCGGGCGCCTTCTCCTCGGCGGCGGGGGCCGGGGCGGGCTCCGGGACGCCGACGGGCTCCGGGGCGGGAGCCGGCTTCTCCTCGGTCTTCGCCGGCGCGGGCGCGGAGCCCGAGCCGATGATCGCCAGGACGGCGCCGACCTCGACGGTCTCGTCCTCGGCGGCGCGCACCTCCAGGAGGGTGCCCGCCACGGGGGACGGCACCTCGGTGTCCACCTTGTCGGTGGAGACCTCCAGGAGCGGCTCGTCGACGGCGACCTCGTCACCGACCTCCTTGAGCCAGCGGGTGACGGTGCCCTCGGTGACGGACTCGCCGAGCGCCGGGAGGGTCACCTCGGTGCCCTCGGCGGGGCCGGACGACGCCGGGGCGGACTCGGCGGCGGGCGCCTCGGCCGGGGTGGCCTCGGCGGGGGCGGACTGCTCGGGCTCGGCGGGGGCCTCGGGCTCGGCGGGGGCCTCGGGCTCGGCGGGGGCGGACTGCTCGGCGGCACCCGCGGAGCCGGCGCCGGAGCCGTCGCCGATGACGGCCAGCACGGCACCGACCTCGACGGTCTCGTCCTCCTCCGCGAGGATCTGCTCGAGCACACCGGCGACCGGGGACGGGATCTCCGTGTCGACCTTGTCGGTGGAGACCTCGAGCAAGGGCTCGTCGACCTCGACGGTGTCACCGACCGACTTGAGCCAGCGGGTGACGGTGCCCTCGGTGACGGACTCGCCGAGTGCAGGCAGCTGCACGTTCTCAGACATGACCTGTGGAGTCTCCTTCGATCAGTGGGTCAGGCGACGTGCCGTGACCGGCCGACCTCTGTGGTCGGCCGATGGGTGTGGGTTGCCGCTTTCCTGGGTCACTCCGAGTCATCTTGTCACTTCCTGGTGCCCCGCCCCAATCGAGGTCCCCCTCCGAGAAATGTGATGCTCGGTACACAGTGCCCGGTACGGGACGATTTGCTGGCGGTCGTGCCTGTCGTCGTCAGAACGTCGGTGACCGTGCTCACCGCCGGGACACGGCGGTAGTCTCTCGACATGTCCCTGAGGTCAGCCCTGGACCGACTGCTCGGCCGCCCCGCACCGTCGTCGACGGCGACCCCCGCCGCGACCGGCGGGGGCAGGAGCGCGGCCGTCGCGCACCTGCAGGAGTTCGTGTCCTCCCGCGTCGGCGTCGAGGCCTACGTGGAGCCGCCCAACGCGCAGACGCCCGCCACGGTCCTGCTGGTGGCGACCACGGGGGAGTGGACGCGACGCCGGGTCCCCGACGAGCGGACCGGCTTCGAGGTCGCACGCTCGCTCGGCATCCCCGTCTACAACGTCCGCTTCACGGGCTACCCCCAGCGCATGCGCGACTGGAACACCGCCCAGCGCGCCGAGCAGAAGAGGCGCGCCACCCGCCGCTGACGCGACGAGCCCCGGTCGCCGGGCGCGTCGTCCCCCCGAGGGGACCGCCCCGTGGGGGGCGTGCGGACGTCGCGTCGCGAGGACCGGGGCCCGGTCCGGGCACGGATCCGACCGGCGCCGCCGGCCGGGTCCAGGCCGTCAGACCCCGGCGCGGCTCTCGAGGAACCCGAGCATGGTGCGCACACCGGTGCCCGTGCCGCCCGCGGGCGTGTAGCCGTAGGCGCCCTTCTCGTTGAACGCCGGGCCGGCGATGTCGAGGTGGGCCCACGGGGTGTCACCGACGAACGAGCGCAGGAAGATGCCGGCGGCGAGCATGCCGCCCCAGCGCTCCCCGACGTTCGCGATGTCGGCGACCTTCGACTTGAGGCCCTCGGCCAGCTCGTCGGGCAGCGGCATCGGCCAGAACTGCTCGCCCACGGTGTCGGCGGCGGCCTTGACCTGGTCGCGCACGTCGTCGGAGCCCATGACGCCCGACACGCGGCGGCCGAGCGCGACCATCTGGGCGCCGGTCAGCGTGGCGATGTCGAGGACGACGTCGTGGCCGTCCTCGACGGCGGACACGAGACCGTCGGCCATGACGAGACGGCCCTCGGCGTCGGTGTTGAGGATCTCGACGGTCTTGCCGCCGCGGATCGCGACGACGTCGCCGGGGCGCTGCGCGTTGCCGCCGGGCATGTTCTCGGCGAGGCAGAGGTAGCCGGTGACGGCGACGGGCAGGCCCAGGCGCGCGGCGGCCACGACCGTGTGCAGGACGGCGGCGGCGCCGGCCATGTCGGACTTCATGGCGTCCATGCCGGCCGCGGGCTTGATCGAGATGCCGCCGGTGTCGAAGGTGATGCCCTTGCCGACGAGCGCGACCTTCGAGGTGGCCTTCGCGGGCGTGTAGGCGACCTTGACCAGGCGGGGGCCGCGGGCGGAGCCCTGGCCGACGCCCGTGAGGCCGCCGTAGCCGCCCGCGGCGAGCTGCTTGTCGTCCAGGACCGTCACCTTCACGCCCTTGGCGCCGAGCTCCTTGACGGCGGTCTTGGCGGCGTCGGCGAACGAGGCCGGGTAGAGGTCGTTCGGGGCGGTGTTGACGAGGTCGCGGGTGCCGTGCACGGCCGCGGCGAGGATCTCGGCACGCTCGACGGCGGCCTTCGCGGCGGCGGAGCGCGCGAACGTCGTCGCCACCTGGAGGGTGCCGACGGGCGCCTGCTTGGCGGCGGCCTTCGCGTCCCGGTAGGTGGTGTAGGCGTAGGCGCCGTAGAGGGCGCCCTCGACGACGGCGCCCAGCTCGGCCTCGTCCACGGCGGGGAGCGCGACGACGACGGAGGCGGAGCCGGCGAGCGAGCGCACCGCGGCGCCGGCGGACTCGCGCAGCACCTCGCGGTCGAAGGTGCCGTCGGGCTCGCGCTCGCCGAGGCCGGTCAGGACGAGGACGTCGGCGGCGACGTCCGGGCCGGCGGGCAGGGTGCGGATCTCCTGGCGGGCGCCGGTGACGCCGAGCCGGGGGGCGAGGGTCTCGATCTGCTCCACCAGGGGTGCGGGGAGCTGGTCGGCGACGACGGCGACGCCGTCGGACGTGAGGCACGTCCCGACGACGAGGGCGTCGGCGGCGATGCGGGCGGGGTTCTTCGCAGTCAGGGTGAGGTCAGCCACGCACCACAGGCTAACGCGGCCCGGTGGGTCGGGCCGTCGCGCGCGCCCGGTAGTCTGCGGGCGTGGTGCTTCCCCTCTACGTCCTCGCGCTGGCGTTGTGCGTCGCGCTCGCCGGGTGGGCGGCGTGGTTCGTCCTGCGTGACCGGGCCGTGGTGCTGCGCCAGCTGTTCGGCGCCGCCGCCGTCGAGGCCGTGCTGCTGGTGCAGGCGGTGGTCGCGGGCGTTCTGCAGGCCGGCGGGCACGCGGTCGACGGCCCGCTGTTCTGGGGGTACCTGCTGACGTCGGCGCTGCTGCTGCCGATCGCGGCGGCATGGGCGTTCGCGGAGCGGACCCGCTGGTCGTCGGTCGTGCTGCTGGTGGCGGCGCTGACGGTCGCGTTCCTGCAGTGGCGGCTCTGGATCATCTGGGAGGGTGGCGCATGACGGGACGCGCGGTGTCGACGGGGCAGGGCTTCGGTCGCCTGCTCGTCACGGTGTACGGGGTGCTGGCGTTCGCGGCGCTCGGCCGGTCGCTCTACCAGGTGACCACCAAGCTGGACGAGGCGCCCCTGGCGTACCTGCTGTCGCTGCTCGCCGCCGCGGTGTACGTGGTGGCCACCCTCGCCCTGGCGCTGGGGGCACGGCCCGCGTGGCGGCGGACCGCATGGGTCGCGGTCGTGGTGGAGGCCGTCGGGGTGGTCGTCGTGGGCACCCTGTCCTTCTGGCACCCCGAGCTGTTCCCCGAGGCGACGGTGTGGTCGCACCTGGGGCAGGGCTACGGGTACGTGCCGTTCGTCCTGCCCTTCGTCGGGCTCTGGTGGCTCTGGCACACTCGGCCCCGGAACCCCGACGCTCCCGTGCCGTCCCGATCCACGGAGGACCGATGACCCCGTACTCCCTGCTGTTCGACGCCGTCTTCAAGGGCATGGACCCGGAACGGGCGCACGAGCTGGCGTTCCGGGCGATCGAGACCGCGGGTCGGGTGCCGGTGCTGCGCGACGTCGTCCAGGGTGCGCTCGCCCCGTACCTGGGTCGGGGCGCGGGCGGTCCGGGCAGCGTCGAGGTGTTCGGGCGCACGGTGCCGGCGCCGTTCGGTCTCGCGGGCGGTTTCGACAAGAACGCCCGGGCGGTGCGCGGCCTGACGATGCTCGGGTTCGGGTTCGTCGAGGTCGGCACGGTGACGCCGCGGCCGCAGCCCGGCAACGAGACGCCGCGCATGTGGCGGGAGCTCGACCTGCGCGGGGTGCGCAACCGGATGGGCTTCAACAACGACGGCGCCGCGGAGATGGCGGAGCGGCTGCGTGCGCTGCGCCGTACCCCGGCGGGCCGGGCCGCCGTCGTCGGCGTCAACATCGGCAAGAACAAGACGACGTCGGCCGCCGACGCCGCGTCCGACTACGCGGCGTGCGCGCGGCTCCTGGCCCCGCACGCCGACTACCTGGTCGTCAACGTGTCGTCCCCGAACACGCCGGGCCTGCGCGACCTGCAGACCACCGAGGAGCTGCGGCCGATCCTGTCGGCGGCGCGCGAGGCCGCGGACGCCGCGACCGCCGCGGCGGGGGTGCGACGCACCCCGCTGCTGGTGAAGATCGCGCCCGACCTGGCGGACGAGGACGTCGACGCGGTCGCCGACCTGGCGCTCGAGCTGGGGCTCGACGGCGTGGTCGCGGTCAACACGACCATCGGCCACGACCTCGGCCCGGGCGGGCTGTCCGGGCCGATGCTGCTGCCGCGCGGCGTGCAGGTGGTGCGCCGGCTGCGCGATCGCCTGGGCCCGGACCCGGTCGTCATCGGCGTGGGCGGGGTGCGCACGGCCGACGACGTGCGCGGGTACCTGCGGGCCGGCGCGGACCTGGTGCAGGGTTACACGTCGTTCGTCTACGAGGGCCCGTTGTGGCCGTCGCGCATCAACCGGGCGCTGACGCGGTCCGCCGGCTCGATCAGCGCGGGGAGCATCGCGTGATCCGGCCCCGCTGGGAGTGGGCGCTGGAGACCGACGAGGGCGTGCGGCTGGACGCGTCGCTGAGCCCGGTGTTCACCACCCAGTTCGACGCCGAGCAGTGGCTCGGTGAGCACTGGCGGAGCCTGCGGGCGGCGGGTGCCGCGCAGGCGCGGCTCCTGGGCGAGGGACAGCAGGTCACCCCGACGATCGTGTTCCGCGCGCCGTAGCGTCAACCGGTGACCCGCCGCCACGCGCGTTCCAGCCGGTCCACGGCGTCCGCCAGGACGGCGGGGGACCGGGTGTAGGTGAGGCGGACGCGGTCCTTCGCGGTCCCGTCGGGCGTGAACCGGGGACCGGGGGAGAGCTGGAGGCCCTCGGCGACGGCGGCGGCCGCGAGCGGCTGGGCCACGGGCCGGCCCAGCCCGACCCACAGGCAGAGCCCGCCGGACGGTCGCGGGACGTCCCAGTCCGGGAACCGTTCCCGCACCTCGTCGACGAGGAGGTCGCGCCGCGCGCGCAGGGCGGCCCGGCGACCGGGCAGGATCTCGTGCTCCACCTCGAGGAGCTCGGCCACGGCGAGCTGTTCCAGCACCGGTGTGGCGATGTCGAGCACCTGCCGGGCGGCGCCGAGCCGGTGCACGAGCTGCCGGTCCGCCCGCACCCACCCGACGCGCAGACCGCCCCAGAACGACTTGGAGGCCGACCCGACGCTGACGAGCCGCGGGTGCGTGCCCGGCCCGGCCAGCGGCGGCAACGGACCCACGCCGTCGAGGTCGAGGTCCGTGAGCGTCTCGTCGCCGACGACGGTGACGTCGAGCCGGGCGGCGAGGTCGGCGACGGCGCGGCGGGCGTCGTGGTCGAGGGACGTCCCGGTGGGGTTGTGGTGGTCCGGCACGAGGTAGACGAGCCGCGCGCCGGTGGCCCGCACCGCGGACTCCAGCGACTCCACGTCGCCCGGCGGCACGCCGACCACGCGTGCCCCGGCGCGCTGCAGCACCTCGATGCCGTGGAAGTAGGTGGGCGACTCCACGACGGCGGTCTCGCCGCGCCGGACCAGGGTGGTGGCGAGCACGGCGAGCGCCTGCTGGGCGCCCGTGGTGACGAGGACCTGGTCGGCGGTGGTCGGCACGCCGCGGGCGGAGTACCGGCGGGCGACGGCCCGCCGCAGCGTGTCGAGGCCGAGGTGCGCGTAGCCGCCGGTGCCGAGGTAGGCGGGCAGGGCCTCCAGGGCGCGCGCGTAGGCGCCGTGGAGGGCGTCGACCGCGTCGGGGGTCGCCTGGGCGAGGTCGACGGCGTGCTCGTCGGCGAGGTCGGTGACGGGGGCGTCGCCGGCGGACGGACGGGTGCTCCCCGCGTGGCGGCCGCCCCGGGGGAGCACGGTGACCGTGCCGGACCCGACGTGGCTCGTGGCGAACCCGAGCTCGCGCAGCCGGGCGTAGGCGGCGGACGTGGTGGTGCGGGAGACGTGCAGGGCGCTCGCGAGGTCGCGCTCGCTCGGCAGCCGGGTGAGCGCGGGCAGGGAGCCCGCCAGGACGGCGGCCCGCAGGGCGTCGGCCAGGGACGCGTAGGCGGGGCCGGTGGCCCGCCAGGAACCCAGGAGCCGTGCGGTGGCGGGGGCCGACAGGTGCCGGACGGCGGTCGCCCGGGCCGGGGTCGTGATCGTCACCGGGCCACTCTCCCACGATTGGCTATGGATGACGAGGCCAATCCTCCGCAGGATGGGGCCATGACGACGACCACGGTGCCCGTGTCCGGGTCCTGCGACCCGGCGGAGGCCCCCTTCCCGATCGCCCCTGCCGTTCCCTCGGCGCCGGCCACGACCACGCCGGCCACGACCCCGGGGGCGACGACGGCCGCCGGTCCGGTGCGCCGCGGCGTGCAGCTCCTGCTCGGCCTGCTCGCCTTCACCGCCTCGATGGCGATGCTCCTGCACGCCGGGCAGGGCGCCATGCCCTGGGACGTGCTGCACCAGGGCCTCGCCCGCACGACCGGCTGGTCCCTGGGCGTGGTCGTCGCCGCCTCCTCGGTGCTCGTGCTCGCCGCGTGGATCCCGTTGCGGCAGCGTCCCGGCGTCGGCACGCTCGCCAACGTCGCCGTCATCTCCCTGACGATCGAGCCGTTCCTGCGCCTCCTGGAGGCGGTGGCGCCGCACCCCGGGCCCGCCGGCGCCGTCGCGCTCGCCGCCGGCGCGATCGTCCTCAACGGCGTCGCGACCGCCGCGTACGTCGGTGCGCACCTCGGCCCCGGCCCGCGCGACGGCCTCCTCACCGGCGTCGTCGCCCGCACCGGCTGGTCGGTCCGCCTCGTCAAGACCGGCATCGAGGTCGCGGTCGTCGCGGCCGGCTGGGCGCTCGGGGGCACCGTCGGCTGGGCGACGGTCGCTTTCGCGCTCGGGGTCGGGCCCGTGGTGCAGCTCGCGGTCCGCTCCCGGCTGCTCGTGCCCTCGGGCTCGCTGACGGCCGCGCGACCCCCCAGGGCCGCGGGAGCCGCGCCGTCGCCGCGGACGACGACCCGGCAGCAGGGCGACGTCCCCGGGGCCTCCGGCGCCGACCTGCCCCGCCCCGACGCCGACGCCCCGGACCGGGTCGCCCGGCGGGCGGCGGAGATCGCCCGAGCCCTCGACGTGGTCCGGGCCGAGCACGGCGCCTGAGCGCGGGGACGACGACGGCCCGGCCGCCGCGGGTGCGGCGACCGGGCCGGTCGGGACGGGCGTCGTCAGGCGACGCGCGTCTTGGGCATGCCCTCGAGGGTCTTGCCTGCGTCGCGCTCGACGACGTCGCCGAGCACCTCGTCGATCTTCGCCATGAGCTCGGCGGGGATCGTCACGCCCGAGGCCTTGACGTTCTCCGCGACCTGTTCGGGCCGCGACGCGCCGACCAGCGCGGCCGCGACGTTGTCGTTCTGCAGCACCCACGCGACCGAGAGCTGGGCCATGGACAGGCCGAGCTCGTCGGCGACGGGGCGCAGGCCCTGGACGCGCTCGAGGACCTCGTCGCGCATGAACCGCTCGATCATGCGGGCGCCGCCCTTGGTGTCGGTGGCGCGGGAGCCCGCGGGGAGCTCCTTGCCGGGCACGTACTTGCCGGACAGGACGCCCTGGGCCAAGGGTGACCAGACGATCTGCGACAGGCCGAGCTCGGCCGACGTCGGGACGACCTCGTCCTCGATGACGCGCCACAGCATCGAGTACTGCGGCTGGGAGCTGATGAGCTGGAAGCCGAGCTCCTTCGCCAGGGCCGCACCCGCGCGGATCTGGTCGGCGGTCCACTCGCTGACGCCGATGTAGAGCGCCTTGCCCTGGCGGACGATGTCGGCGAACGCCTGCATCGTCTCCTCGAGCGGCGTCTCGACGTCGTACCGGTGCGCCTGGTAGAGGTCGACGTAGTCGGTGCCGAGGCGCTGCAGGGAGCCGTTGATGGACTCCATGACGTGCTTGCGGGACAGGCCCGTGTCGTTGGGGCCGCCGGGGCCGGTCGGCCAGTAGACCTTCGTGAAGATCTCGAGGGACTCGCGGCGCTGGCCCTTCAGCGCGTCGCCGAGGACCTGCTCCGCCTTGGTGTTGGCGTAGACGTCGGCGGTGTCGAAGGACGTGATGCCGGCGTCGAGGGCGGCGTGCACGCACTGCGTCGCGACGTCGTTCTCGACCTGCGAACCGTGGGTGAGCCAGTTGCCGTAGGTGATCTCCGAGATCTTGAGACCGCTGTTGCCGAGGTAACGGTAGTTGACCATGGCACCAGCCTATGTCGGCCCGGGAGGTCCTCCTGCCCGGGCCGTGCCGTCACTCCGGCCAGACGCCGTGCTTCTTGTGCATCGGCTTGGGCAGGCGCGATCGACGGATCTGGAAGGCGCGCATGACGGCGTACATCATCGTGCCGCGCGGTACGTCGTACACCTTCGCGCCGCTCGCGTCGACGGAGCCGAACTTGTCGCGCAGGCGGCGCTTGAGGCGCTGCCACATGATCGTCGCGTCGAGCAGGGTCACCAGCACCACCGCGTACAGCGCGACGAGCACCAGGGCGCTGAGCGTCGGGTTCTGCATGACGAGGATGTTGAGGAAGATGAAGACGAACGCCACCGGCAGGAAGAACTCGCCGAGGTTCCAGCGGGCGTCCACGTGGTCGCGCACGTAGCGGCGCACCGGACCCTTGTCACGGGCGGGCAGGTGCCGCTCGTCGCCGGTCTGCATCGCGACGTACTCGCGGTTGCGCTCCTCGCGCATCTTCTCCCGGGACGCCTTGCGGGCGGCCTTGCGGTCGTTCGGCACGAGGGGGCGCTTGTTGCGCGCCTCGGCCTCGCTCCGCTTCGGCGTCGGGCGGCCCTTGGTCGCGGGGCGGCCCGCGAGCTCGAGGTCGGCGGCGGCCTTGACGGGGTCGACGGCGGTGTCGGGCGTGCTGGAGGAGGACGCCTCGGCGATGTCGCGCTTGCGGGAGAACACCACACCAGGGTAGTCGAGCGCGCGAGTGCCCGGGAACGCCGGGTTAGCGTGGGGGCGTGAAGCACACCGACCCGGACGTGGCCGCCCTGCGGGACCACGTCGACGCGCACTTCCCCGCCGTCCAGGCCGACCTCGAGGCGCTGGTGCGCATCCCGAGCGTGTCGGCCGCGGCCTTCGACCAGACGCACGTCGCGGCCAGCGCCGAGGCCGTCGCCGAACTCCTGCGGGGCGCCGGGCTGCCCGAGGTGCAGGTCCTGCGCTCGCCGCGTCCCGACGGCACGCCCGGCGCGCCGGCCGTCGTGGCCCGTCGCCCCGCGGCGCCGGGCGCGCCGACCGTCCTGCTCTACGCCCACCACGACGTCCAGCCGCCCGGCGACGCGACGACCTGGGACACGGACCCGTTCACCCCGACGCAGGTCGGCGAGCGCCTGTTCGGCCGCGGCGCGGCGGACGACAAGGCGGGCGTCATGGCGCACGTCGGGGCGCTGCGCGTCCTGGCGGCGGCCGACGCCGACCCGGGCGTCGGCGTGACGGTGTTCGTCGAGGGGGAGGAGGAGTCCGGCTCGCCGAGCTTCTCCCGCTTCCTGGCCGACCACCACGAGCTGCTCGCCGCGGACGTCATCGTCGTCGCGGACTCCACGAACTGGAAGGTCGGGGTGCCCGCGCTGACGACGTCGCTGCGCGGGCTGGTCGACGGCGTCGTGACCGTCGAGGCGCTCGGCCACGCCGTGCACTCCGGGATGTTCGGGGGTCCGCTGCTGGACGCGAACACGCTGCTGGCGCGGCTGGTGGCGACCCTGCACGACGAGGTCGGCAACGTGGCGGTCGACGGTCTGGTGACGGGCCCGGAGCCCGAGGTCGACTACGCGGAGGCCGACTTCCGCGCCGACTCCTCGGTGCTGGACGGCGTCAGGCTGTCCGGCGAGGGCAGCCTCGCCGGGCGGCTGTGGACCAAGCCGGCGCTGGCCGTCATCGGCATCGACGCGACCAGCGTCGCGCACGCGTCGAACACGATCGCGCCGCGCGCCTCGGCGAAGCTCTCGCTGCGGA